>NZ_JBEGDW010000002.1:439781-957486 GCF_040202875.1 Xanthomonas sp. WHRI 10204 | reverse complement strand
CTGGTTAGAATGCTGGCCTGTCACGCCGGAGGTCGCGGGTTCGAGTCCCGTCCGCTCCGCCAGTTACACCGAAGCCCCTGAGCGATTGGGGGCTTCGTTTTCTCCACAGCATTTGCAATGCGAATGCCGTGGGGTAGATGTCCAAGTTTAAAGCGGAGCGGTAGTTCAGCTGGTTAGAATGCTGGCCTGTCACGCCGGAGGTCGCGGGTTCGAGTCCCGTCCGCTCCGCCAGTTACACCGAAGCCCTCGGCCTTGTGCCGGGGGCTTTTTTTTGGAGCGTTTGAACCTTGTCCCATGACGCGATGGCGCATGGGTCTGCGGTGAATGGAGCGCAGGCTGTGCGCGGCGGTAACCTCAATGCTCTGACTCCATGGCGCCTGTGAGGTACGGCGATCTTCACGTCTCTTCCATTCACGACTGCACTTTTCTGCATCTTGACCCGCACCTGACGGGCGTCGGGCTGGGTGCATGGCGTTAAGCGGGTTACACTGCCCGGCTCGCCCACAGGCCGTGATTTGCCAATGCTGCAGAAACTTCGCGACAAGACGTCAGGCTGGATCGCTACCGCCATCCTGGGGTTGCTGATGATTCCGTTCCTGTTCGTCATCGACAACAGCTACCTGGGCGGCATTGGCGCCAACAATGTGGCCAAGGTGCAGGCGCCGCCGACGTGGTGGAAATCTGCGCCGACCTGGTGGCCGATCTCGCTTCTGTGGCAGCACCACGAAATCAGCACGCAGGATTTCCGCGCGCGCTTCGAACAGGCGCGCATGCAGGAGCGCCAGCGTCAGGGCGAGAACTTCGACCCGCGCACCTTCGAATCCCGCGAAAACAAGCTGCAGGTGCTCGACCAGCTGGTGGACGAGCAAGTGATTCGCCTGGGTGCCGAAGATGCCGGTATCGTGATCGGCGATGCCACGGTGCGCGATTACATCACCAATATTCAGGCGTTCCAGGTCGATGGCAAGTTCAGCCCTGACCAGTACCGCGCCGCACTCGCACAAGGCACACCGCCGCGCACCCCAGCGCAGTTCGATGCGCTGGTACGCGACAGCTTGCAGCAGTCGGTGATCCCGCAGGCCGTCGCCGAATCGGGTTTTGCAACCAAGGCCGAGTTCGAGCGCCTGCTCAAGCTGATGGGCGAAACGCGCGACGTGGAGTTGGCGATGTTGCCGGCGCCGGCCGCCGATACCGCGCCGGTCAGCGATGCGCAGATCAAGCAGTGGTATGACGCGCATACGCAGGATTTCCGTCAGCCGGAGACCGTGAGCATCGAATACGTCGAGCTCAATGCCGCCACGATGCCGCCGGCCACGGCAGCTGACGAGGCGACGTTGCGTAAGCGCTATGAAGAAGAGAAGGCGCGCTTTGTCGAGCCGGATCAACGGTTGGCGTCGCACATCCTGATCAGCGCCGGTAGCGATGCTGCTGCGCAAAAGGCTGCCGAAGCCAAGGCGGCCAAGCTCGCGACGGAGGCCAAGCAGCCGGGCGCCGATTTCGCTGCGCTGGCCAAGGCCAATTCGCAGGATCCGGGCTCCAAGGATGCCGGTGGCGATCTGGGTTGGGTCGAGAAGGGCACCATGGTCAAGCCGTTCGAAGACGCGCTGTTTTCGATGAAGGCCGGCGATGTGGTCGGGCCGATCAAGACCGAGTTCGGCTATCACGTGATCCAGCTGCGTGAGGTCAAGGGCGGGCAGGGCAAGTCGTTCGAGCAGGTGCGTGACCAGCTTGCTGCCGAGCAGCTCAAGGCCGATGCCGACAAGTCGTATGCCGATATCAGCGGCAAGTTGGTGGATCAGGTCTACAAGAATCCGACTGCGCTGGAGCCGGCGGCCAAGCAGGTCGGTGTGCCGCTGCAGACCCTCGGCCCGTTCTCGCGCACCAATGCCAGCGGTATTGCGGCCAATCCGGCGGTGCTGCGTTCGGCGTTCTCCGAAACGTTGGTGCAGGACGGCACGGTCAGCGATCCGATCACCATCGCTCCGAACCACAGCGTGATGTTGCGCGTGACCAACCACACCGCCGAGCAGGCGTTGCCGTTGGACAAGGTACGCGACAAGGTGATCGCCGCAGTACATGCCGACCGTACCGAGAAGGCGGCTGCTGCTGCTGCCGATGCGCTGCTGGCACGCGTGCAGAAGGGTGAAACCCTGCAGGCGCTGGCGGCGAGCGAGAAGCTGCAGGTGCAGCCTATCCCGGGCCTGCCGCGCACTGCGCCGATTCCGACGCCGGCCGCAAATCGGGCAATCTTCAGTGCGCCGCGTCCGACCGAGGGCAAGCCGTCGGTGGGTAAGGTTGAACTGGATGGCGGCCGCTTTGCGGTGTTCGTGATCAGCAAGGCCACGCCGGGCGACCTGAAGCAGATGCCGGCCGAGCAGCAGACGATGCTGCGCGAGCAGCTGAGCCAGATCGACGGCAACAACGCCGCGCAGTCCTACGTCAAGGAGATGCGCAAGCGTTACAAGATTCAGATCGAAGAAACACAGCTGTAACGGCGTGTTGTCGACGGATGAAAAGAGCGAGCCCGGGCGACCGGGCTTTTTCTTTGGGCGCTGTTTACGGTGTGCAGCGGTGTGGCGTTCGTGTTGTGCCACCGATGCGACGTGGGACGTAGTCAAGGCTCACGCAATGTGCGATTGGGTATGCACTGCGCGGTAAGGGCGGCTAATAAAAGCCACCGCGTAGCTGCCAGACGGGCACGGCCTTTATGCGGTGTGGCGTGTCCTGTTCCTAGGCTCAGGTTCCGAGTGCGCCGTCCACGCCCACCTGATGATTACGCGCCACGTTCTCTTAGCCGCTCTTAGCGGTAAGGCGATGCGTTGCTTTCGTCGTGGACATGCGGCTTGGATGTTGGCCGCGAAGATGCGGCCAGCGCTGCTCCAGCCGCTCTTGGACCATGCGGGCGCCTCGTTCTCAAGTTCGGGCAGCTGAAATCAGTGCAGGAAGCTGAAGTCCGATAACTCGTTCACCGATGCACTACGTTGCTGTGTCGACCAGCGCGCTATCCAGGCCCACGCAATGCCATGCAATGCAGAAGCAGCGGTCAAAGCGCTCTCGAAGCCTGGATGTGTTCTTAAGCGACGGCTATCGAGACAGCGAAGCTCGTGATGACCAGCCGCTGGCGCGGCTGATCAAGCGGCTTGCTCAGGGCGTGTCGTTGAACGACAGCACCATGCCCGGCTTCAACACGGCCTGCTTGTCCAGGCCGTTGCTGGCGAGCAGGGTGGCGACCGTGATGCCGTAGCGCCGTGCGATGGCCCATGCAGACTCGCCGTTGCGTACGGTGTGAGTGGTGCGGGCGGGCGAAGAGCGGGATGCCTTGGTAGGTGTGATGGTGGCCACCGCTGTTGAACGGCCAGCCGTGTCGGCGTCCATGTTCACGGAGGTGAGCGCGACCACTGCACCGCTGGAACCAGGTTGCGCTGCCGCGACAGGGGCCAACACATGTACACCCTTGGGTGCCGCACGGGCGCTTGCCACTGCAGGATTCAGGCGCGCCAACAGCTGCGGCTCGATCGCACGTTGCCCGGCCCACGTATTGAGGCTGGTACCGGCCGGAAGTGCATGTTCGGTCAATATCGGCACTGGACGATCCAGCGAGGTCAGCAGCGTGCCCTGTTGTTGTGCGTGATCTAGCACGCAGGCCAGCGCATGCAGCTTTTCGACATAGTCGTAAGTGACCTTGGACATGCCCGGCAACTCCGACGGACGCGCGTTCTGCGCGTTCATGCCGGCACTGCGCATTGCCTGCAGGACGCGGTACTCGCCGGCGTTGTAGGCCATCAGCGCCAGGCGCCAGTCGCCGCCGAACATGCCGTACAGCGTTTTGAGATAACGCACCGCTGCGGTGGTGGAATCCACTGCCGACAGGCGGCCGTCGTACTGCGCGCCGACCGGCACATGGTGGTTGCGCGCGGTGGTGGCGATGAACTGCCAGAGGCCAGCCGGGCCGCTGCCGTTACGCGCGCCAGGGCGATAGCCGCTCTCGACAAACGGAATCAGTGCGAACTCTGTGGGCATGTCGGCGGCACGCAGTTCGTCGACCACATACCCGAACAGCGGCAGGACATCCTGCGCGTCATCGGCCAGGCGGGCCGGGGCGCGCGAAAAATGCTGTTCCCAGCGGGTGTCGCTATGCTCGCTGTCGCAGCCCGGGTCGGCGCGGCCTTCCAGGAACGACGAAAAGATCTCCCGCCCGTTGCGCATGCTGGGCGCGTTGGACGCGACAGCGGTGCTGTCGACGGATGTGAGGCGGCTTGCGTCGTTGGACGAAGCGGCTGCCGGTGCGATGGCTGCGCAGGCGGCCAACACTGCCAGAACCAGGCGCCTCATGCGCGAAATTCGTCTTTCCAGCGCCGAAGTTCGGCGAAAACATCTACTTCAGAGGAAAGTGCGCCGGCTGCGCGCGGTGCGACTGCGGCGCGAATTTCGGAACGGCTGGTACGTAAGAACGGATTGGTGGCCAGTTCACTCTTGAGCGAAATCGGCAGGGTAGGACGGGCTGCTTGACGCATGGCCTGGGCTTCCTGTTGACGGCGCTGCAAGGCAGCGTTGGTGGGATCGACGTGCAGCGCAAAGGCCGCGTTGGCCAGGGTGTATTCGTGGCCGCAACACACAAGCGTTTCGCCGGGCAGAGAGGCCAGGCGCTGCAACGAGTCGAACATCTCAGGAGCGGTACCTTCGAACATCCGCCCACAGCCTAGGCTGAACAGGGTATCACCACTAAACAGGTGGCGGTCTGTCACAAAGGCGATGTGGCTGCGGGTGTGGCCGGGCACCTCCAGCACATCGAAGCGGGTGTCCAGCAGCCGCACACGCTCACCTTGGCCGACGCGGCGAGCGTCTGCGGGGATGCGCTCGTCGTCCGGGCCGAACAGTTCGAGCTCGGGCCAACGCTGCTGCAGCGCTGCCACGCCGCCGATGTGGTCGGCATGATGGTGGGTGAGCAGCACCGCGCTGGGCGTCCAGCCTTCGCGCGCGGCGGCGGCGATCACCGGCTCGGCCTGGCCCGGGTCGACAATGACGGCACGGCCCTCTGCGGCGACCAGCGCCCAGATGTAGTTATCGTCGAATGCGGGCAGGGCGGTCAGTCGCATAGAATTGGGACCATGCCTGCCGCCCCATTCTCCCGTCAAGCTGGCGTCTCATCCTGGTTTGATACGGATGCGGGGCGCAGCCTGCTCCAGTCCGAGCGCCGCCTGGCGTTGGAGGCGCTGCAGACGCGGCCATCCCAGCCCTGGTTGTGGGTGGCGCCGACCAAGGAGTTGCCGCCACGCGAGTTGCTCGATGGCCGCGGGCTGCGCCTGTTTCGCAGTGCCGGACGCTTTGCCGGCGATGCCCGGTGCGCAATGCCGTTTCCGTTGCCCACCGAAAGCCTGCAGGCCATCGTGGTGCAGCATGCGGTGGTTGGCGGTGCGGCGGAGTTTCTGGCCGAATGCGAGCGGCTGTTGATGCCGGGCGGGCGGCTGTGGTTGTTCACGCTCAATCCGCTGAGCCCGTACCGGTTTCATTGGGCGCGCCGCGGCCCGGTGGCATTGCGCCCGGATCGCTGGCGATCGCTGGCGCAGCAGGCCGGCTTGCAGTGCGTGGAAACCGAGCGCTACCTCGGGCCGATCTGGCGGACCGGGCGCGGTTCCTCCGATCCTGGCCGTGCCCCATGGCGCGCGGTGTATTTACTCGAAGTGGAAAAACGCGCCTCCGCACCGATTGCGCCGACACCGATTGCGCGGCCAACACGCTGGCCGCAACCGGTGGCTACGATCTGACCTTAGTACGCGACAACTCTGGAAGCTGATGAAATCAATTGAAGTGCATACCGATGGCTCGTGCCTCGGCAATCCGGGGCCGGGCGGTTGGGCGGCCCTGCTGCGTTACAACGGCCGCGAAAAGGAATTGGCCGGTGGTGAAACGCTGTCCACCAACAACCGCATGGAATTGATGGCCGCGATCATGGCGCTGGAAACGCTCACCGAGCCGTGCCAGATCGTGCTGCATACCGATTCGCAGTACGTGCGCCAGGGCATCACCGAGTGGATGTCCGGCTGGGTGCGACGCGGCTGGAAAACCGCTGGCGGCGATCCGGTCAAGAATCGCGAACTGTGGGAGCGGCTGCACGCGGCCACCCAGCGCCACACCATCGATTGGCGCTGGGTGAAAGGCCACAATGGCGACCCGGACAACGAGCGCGTCGACGTGCTTGCCCGTCATCAGGCCACCATCGCCCAGCGCGGCGGCGCTGCAACTGCGTAAGAGGATTCATGCGTCAGATCATTCTCGATACAGAAACCACCGGCCTGGAATGGCGCAAGGGCAACCGCGTTGTCGAAATCGGTGCAGTAGAGCTGCTGGAACGGCGCCCGAGCGGCCACAATTTTCATCGCTATCTGAAGCCGGATTGCGATTTCGAGCCGGGTGCGCAGGAAGTCACCGGGCTGACCCTGGAATTTCTGGCCGACAAACCGTTATTCGGCGATGTGGTGGAGGAATTCCTCGCCTATATCGACGGCGCGGAATTGATCATCCATAACGCTGCGTTCGATCTGGGTTTTCTGGATAACGAGTTATCGCTGCTGGGCAATGGCTACGGCCGCATCATCGACCGCGCCACCGTGGTCGATACCTTGATGATGGCGCGCGAGCGTTACCCGGGGCAGCGCAATTCGCTCGATGCCCTGTGCAAACGCTTGGGCGTGGACAATGCGCATCGCCAGTTGCACGGGGCCTTGCTCGATGCGCAGATCCTGGCTGATGTGTATATCGCGCTGACGTCGGGTCAGGAAGAGATCGGCTTTGCCAGCGCCGATGCCGGCCAGAACAGCAATGAGGGCAGCGGCATGATCGCGTTCGACCCCGCATTGCTGCTGCCGCGCCCGCGCGTGGTGGTGACTGCGTCGGAATCGCAGGCCCACGAGGCGCGGTTGGCGCAGTTGCGAAAGAAGGCCGGCCGCGCGCTGTGGGATGCGCCGGTCGAAGAGAGTGCAGTCGCCGGCTAGGTCGGCGGTGGCGGCGCTGCCGCCCGTTGCTTGCGGTACATGCCATCGACGGCATGTGCCGCGCTTGGTCAGGGCGCCAGCAGGTCTGCGGTGGACTCGAAGGCTGACGTCCGACATCGACGCTGCGCAGCCTTGCTCAGTAGCTGCGCACCAGGATCGCGGTGATGTTATCCGAGCCGCCGCCATCCAGTGCCGCGGCGACCAGGCATTCCACGCATTCTTGTGCGCTGCAATCGGCCTGCGACAGGGTCGCCGCAATCGTCGCATCGTCCACTTCTTCGGTCAGCCCGTCGCTGCACAGCAACAGCTGCATGCCGGATTTGAGCTCGCCCTGCATGGTGGCGACGTTGAGGTGCGCCGGGTCGGTGACGCCCAGTGCCTGGGTGACCACGTTGCGATGCGGATGCGCGCGCGCCTGCTCGCTGGTGAGCGTGCCTTGGGCGATGAGTTCCTGCACGTAACTATGGTCCTGGCTCAGTTGCGCCAGCCGCCCGTCGCGCCACAGATACGCACGGCTGTCGCCGACCCAGGCCACTTCGAAACGCTGGCCCAGCACGCGTGCCGCGACCACGGTGGTGCCCATCGGCAAGGTGTCGTTGCAGCGGCGCGAGGTCTTGATGATCTCTTCGTCGGCGATGCGCACCGCCTGCGCGAGCGGGGTGCCGGCGCGGACTTCGCGCACGATGGTTTCGCGTGCCAGCGCGCTGGCCACCTCGCCGCAGGCGTGCCCTCCCATGCCGTCGGCCACCAGCCACAGCCCCAGTTCGCTATCGCCGTAATAGGTGTCCTCGTTGAGGTCACGGCGCAGGCCGACGTGGGTGAGGTGTCCGAATTCGAGCATGGGGCCGGGTCGCCAGGGAGAAGATGCATGCCCATCATCGCGGCCCGACCGGCCGGCAGCAACACGGCGATCGCGCCGGTCGCAGTGCCGGTTCACGCCGAGCCGGCGGCCGGGCCGCCCGGCGCTGGTCCAGGCCGCTTGTGGCCTGGCGCGTGTGCCCGTATGATGCACGGCCCCAGGACACTGGGGACCATCTGGAGAGGTGGCAGAGCGGTTGAATGTACCTGACTCGAAATCAGGCAGGCGTTTATAGCGCCTCGGGGGTTCGAATCCCCCCCTCTCCGCCAGATTGAGGCGACAAGGTGTGCCAGTGCCGCGTGAGTTTTGCCGGCGTCATTGGGGGGTGAGAAGCCCCGGGTTCGACAGGCAGCAGCGCTGTCTGCACGGCGAAGCCGCCCGCAGGGCGAAGGCACGTAGTGCCGAGTGAATCTTCCCTCTCCGCCAGATTCGCATCAGCCCCCGCAAGGGGGCTTTTGTTTATGTGTCGCAGCCGGTTGTCGTTGCGATGACTACAATCCGTTCGATCCCCGTTGGAGGCTTGTCATGTCCGAGATCCTGGTGCCCGTGTCCTTTGGTGAGCTGCTCGACAAGATCGCGATCCTGCAGATCAAGTCCGAGCGCATGCGCGATGCGGCCAAGCTGGCCAATGTGCGTAACGAGTTGTCTGCGCTGGAAACCAGCTGGATGGCGCATCCGGCTGCCGGTCACGACATCGTGCGGCTGCGCGCCGAGCTCAAGGCCGTCAACGAGCGGCTGTGGGTGATCGAAGACGACATCCGGCTCAAGGAGCAGGCGCAAACCTTCGACGACAGCTTCGTGCAGCTGGCGCGCAGCGTCTACATCGAAAACGACGAGCGCGCGCGGATCAAGAAGGACATCAACCTGGCGCTGGGGTCTTCGTACGTGGAAGAGAAGTCCTACCAGGACTATCGCGCGACTGGCGCCTGAGCGGAGTGATGGGCCGAGTGCGCCGGTACCAGTCGGCGCACTGATGCGAGGGCCGTCTTTCATCGCGATAGACGGCTTGAGCAATGCAGACTGCATCGGCCTGAAGGTTTGCTGCCAAGTGACTCAGTCCTTGCGCGGACGAAGAACGGCGCGACGCGTCATTCGCCAGACGGATCCGGCCATCACTTGGACAGATCCGGTCGCCGGCCCTTAGCGGAGATGATTCGCCCGATAGAGCTCGAACGCAGCAATCGCGTCGTCGACGGTAATCAGCGACATCACATCGTCGAACTCGATCTTGGTGCCCCAGCTGAGCTGATCGGCCGGCTTGTGCAGAAACTTGCGCGCCGCCGCGTCGTAACGGTCCACGCAATAGCGCACGTCCGAATACGGGCCGCTGCGTCGTGGATTGCTGGCCGCATGCAATCCCAGCACCTTGCTGCCCATCGCGTTGGCGATATGCATTGGTCCCGAATCCGGAGTGACCACGAGGTTGGCGCGGGCGAGCAGCGCAGGCAGCTGCTTGAGGGTGTCCTTGCCGACCAGATCCAGCACCGGGGCATGCGTATTCGCCACGATGGCATCGGCGGTGCTGCGTTCCAGTTCGCTACGGCCGCCGCACAGCACCACGCGCCAGCCCTGGGCCGCCGCATGGTCGGCAAGCGCGGCGTGGCGGTCGGGATACCAGTTGCGCCGCACATGACTGGAGCACGGGGAAATCATCAGCACCGGGCGGCCATCGTCGTCCCATTGCGCGCGCGCCCAGGCGTGCGCAGCGTCGGGTACCGGCAGGTCCCAGCGCACCTGGGTCTGGCGCAGGCCCAGCGGCTCGGCGAAGCTGCCGATGGCGTCGAGCACGTGGATGCCGGGGCGGTCGGCAATGCGTTCGTTGACGAACAGGCCGTGCAGATCCTTGGAGCGGCTGCGGTCGTAGCCGATGCGGCGGCGCGCCGGCACGAATGCCGACAGCACATTGGCGCGCAACGCCACCTGCATCTGCAACAAGGCGTCAAAGCGTCCCAGCGGAGCCAGCGCCTGGCGTAGCGCGCGCATGCCCGCTACGCCGCTGCGTTTGTCGTAGGCATGGAAGTGCACGCCGGGCAGGCCGTCGAGTAGCTTCAGGCCGGCCTTGTCGATGATCCAGTGCAGCTGCGTCTGCGGAAAACCCGCCTGCAGCGTGCGCACCAGCGGCACCACATGGGTTACGTCGCCCAGGGCGGACAAGCGCAGCAAACACAGCGATGCAGGCGTTACAGCCATGGTGTTGTTAGACTCGATAGATGGTTTCTTTCGACGCCACCGAAGCGCTGACGCCGTACCGCGAGGGCCGCGGCTATGGCGCCATTCTGTTCGACCGCGAACGGCTGCGGCAAGCCGACGCCGAGCTGTTTTCGCCGCAACACTGGGGCGACAGGGCGCGGCCGGTCGACGAGGGTGGGCGCGGCGGTGCCTGGTTTGTGGATGCGCCGTTCGGCCGCAGTGTGTTGCGGCAGTATCTGCGCGGCGGCATGGCCGCGCGCGTCAGTCGCGACCGGTATCTGTGGAAAGGCGCGGGGCGCACACGCAGTTTTGCCGAGTTCCGGCTGATGCGCGAACTGATCACACGCAAGTTGCCAGTGCCACGCCCCCTGGCGGCCTGCTATCTGCGCGAAGGCCTGGGCTATCGCGCGGCACTGTTGATGGAGCGGCTGGAAGAGGTGCGCTCGCTGGCCGATCACGCGCAGGTGGCCGGGCGTGGCGCGCCGTGGGAAGCGACCGGGCAATTGATTGCGCGTTTCCATCGCGCCGGCCTGGATCACGCCGATCTCAACGCGCACAACATCCTGTTCGATGCCGGCGGGCATGGTTGGCTGATCGATTTCGACCGTGGCGTGCTGCGCATTCCTGCCACGCGCTGGCGCGAGCGCAATCTCAAGCGGCTGCATCGGTCGCTGCTGAAGCTGCGCGGCAATCGCAGCCGCGAAGAGGTCGACAAGGATTACGAGCGGCTGCATCGCGCTTACGAGCTGGCCTGGGGCCGGGGCTACTGATGCAGTGGGCGTTGCGCGTGCAGGGGGTCGGCAATGCGTCGGCGGTGGCGCTTGGTTCGCCGATGGCCACGCTCGAGCGTGCTGGCGCGCCGTGGCTGACCATCGATTGCGGCAGCGAGGGGTTGACCGCCTATCAAGCGCATTACGGCCACCTGCCGCAGGCCATTTTCATCACCCATGTGCATCTGGACCATGTTGGCGGGCTGGAGCGGGTCTTCGTCGACAGCTACTTCTCCGAGCGACGCGGGCGCACGCGCCTGTATGTGCCGGCGCCGGTAGTGCCGCTGCTGCAGCGGCGCATCGCCGACTACCCGAACGTGCTGGCCGAGGGTGGGGCGAACTTCTGGGATGCGTTTCAGCTGGTGCCGGTCGGCGATGCCTTCTGGCACGACGGGGTGCGGCTGGAGGTGTTCCCGGTGCGCCACCACTGGCCGGAGACGGCCTACGGGCTGCGTCTGAAAGGGGCGCTGGTATGGACCGGCGACACCCGGCCGATCCCGGAAATGCTGAAGCGTTATGCGGACGACAACGAGCTTATCGCGCATGACTGCGGTGTTCACGGCAACCCGTCGCATACTGGCGTGGATGATCTGGAGCGGGAATACCCGCAGGACCTGTTGAGCCGCATGCTGCTGTACCACTACGCCAGCGACGCCGACGGCGACGTGCTGCGTGCACGCGGCCATCGGGTCGCCGTGCCCGGGCAACACCTGACGCTGGCGGACCCGACCGCCGAAACGGTGCGCTGATGGGCGCCTTGTTGCTGCCGACCCTGACCGGTGCCCCGATGCAGGACCGCTACGGTCGCCCGCTGCGCGATCTGCGCCTGTCGGTGATCGAAGCCTGCAATTTCCGCTGCGGTTATTGCATGCCGGCCGACCGCGTTCCCGACGATTACGGCTTCGATGCGCAACAGCGTTTGAGCTTCGATCAGCTGGAAACGTTGGTGCGGGCGTTCGTGTCGGTGGGCGTCACCAAGGTGCGCCTGACCGGTGGCGAGCCGTTGCTACGTCGCGATTTACCGACCTTGGTTGCGCGACTCACCGCCATCGACGGCATCGAGGATCTGGCGCTGACCACCAATGGCGCCTTGCTCGCGCGCCAGGCCAACGCGCTGCGCCAGGCCGGGTTGCGCCGTATCACGGTGAGCATGGACGCGCTCGAGCCGGCGCTGTTCAAGCGCATGAGCGGCGACCGTGGCGACATCGCGCAGGTACTGGCCGGCATTGCCGCCGCCGAACAGGCCGGCTTCAAACGGTTGAAGATCAATTGCGTGGTGCAGCGTGGCGTCAACGAAGATCAGGTGCTGCCGCTGGTGGAGCACTTCCGCGGCACCGGGCATGTGTTGCGCTTCATCGAATTCATGGACGTGGGCAGTTGCAACGGCTGGACGCCGGATGCGGTGGTGAGCTCTGCGCAGTTGCACGCGCGCATTCACGCACGCTGGCCGCTGATGGCACTGGACGCCAATTACACCGGCGAAGTCGCGCAACGTCATGCGTTTGTCGACGGCGCGGGCGAGGTGGGTTTCGTCAGTTCGGTCAGCGTCCCGTTTTGCGGCGACTGCCAGCGCGCGCGCGTGTCGGCCGATGGTCATCTGTACACCTGCCTGTTCGCCAGCCAGGGCCACGATCTGAAGCCGGCGTTGGCCGACGGCGAGCAAGGGTTGGCGACACACTTGCGTCAACGCTGGAGCATGCGTGGCGACCGCTACAGTGAAGTGCGTGCATCATCGGAACCGCGTCGCGGCAAGCCGGTCGAGATGTTTTTGATCGGCGGATGAGTGAGCGCACGCTTCTGCGGCAGGTGCGTGCTGGAGCCGCGCTTGCTCGATCCACGGGTGCGGGACGACACGCAGGCGCTGGAAGCACGGCTCGATTCTGAATTCCGGAAGTCCGCCGCGTCCGCGCGCCACTACATGCGGCGCGACGTCATCGCCGCGCCGCATGTAGTGGCGCTGTTGGCGGTTGCCACGCCGATGCCTTCGCGTGCGTTCTGCAAGCGCCGGATCTCGCGCAGCTGCGGTGCCCCACGGTCGATGGCAGCGGTGGGCTCGAACGGCATGCGTTGCGCAGCTCGTTATGGCACAGGGGCTCGGATGATCACGGCGGCTGTTTCATCAAGGCGCCCCATTCACCGACAATGCCGCATCCTGATTGCCTATCACCGTGTCGTTTCCCATGCCTGCAAAATCCCGTTCCACGCGCCTGACCCACCTGGATGATGCCGGGCTCCCCACCATGGTGGATGTCTCGGACAAGGCGGTCACCGCACGCAGCGCCACAGCGACCAGCCGGGTACGGTTTCCGGCGTCCGTCGCCGCGCAGTTGCGCGCCAACGGCCTGCGCAGCGCCAAGGGCGGCATCGTCGAGACGGCGGTGATCGCCGGCACCATGGCCGTCAAACGCACGCACGAGCTGATTCCGTTCTGCCATCCCTTGCCGATCGATGGCTGTCGTTTCGAGATCGACTGGGCAGGCGAGCAGGTGTTGGAGATTCACTGCACCGTGCGCTGTGTGCATCGCACCGGAGTGGAGATGGAAGCGCTGACCGGCGCCAGCGTGGCGGCGCTGACGGTCTATGACATGTGCAAGGCGTTATCGCACGGCATGACGATCGGGCCGACCAAATTGGTGTCCAAGCGCGGCGGCAAGCGCGATATCGGAGTGGCGCAATGACGGCAACGGTGACGGTATTGTATTTCGCCAGTCTGCGCGAAGCGGCCGGGATCGCCGACGAGCGTGTGCAATCCAGCGCGCCGGATCTGCGTGGCCTGTATGCCGAACTCGATGCGCAGCACGGCCTGCGCTGGACGCCTGCGCAGTTGCGCGTTGCCGTCGACGGCGCCTTCGCGCGCTGGGACGATGCGCTGCGCGATGGCAGCGAAGTGGTGTTCATTCCGCCAGTGTCGGGAGGTTGAGCGTGAGCGATGACATCGTGTCCATCTTTGCGCTTTCCGATCTGCCATTGCCGGTGGAGCAGTTGCGTTCCGGCGCCGCGCATCCGCATGCCGGTGCATTTGCCAGTTTCGAAGGCTGGGTGCGCAATCACAACGAAGGCCGTGGCGTTGCCGGGTTGCGCTACGAAGCCTACGCCGCGCTGGCGCAGGCCGAAGGTCAGCGCGTGCTCGATGAAGCGACGCGCCAGTTCCCCATCGTGCATGCGCACTGCGTGCATCGGGTCGGCGAGCTGCAGATCGGCGACATGGCGGTCTGGGTGGGCGTCAGTGCGGCGCACCGAGGCGCCGCGTTCGACGCATGCCGCTACATCATCGACGAGGTCAAGGCGCGCGTGCCGATCTGGAAGCACGAGCATTACCTGGAAGGTGACGCGGGCTGGTTGCATCCTGAGTCGCAGTGAGGTCCTCAGCCGCGTGTGCGCGGTGGCGTGATGCCCTGCTGGGGCTGCCGGTTTGGCGGGCGCCATCGTGTTCGATCATGCCGCTCCAAAAGTTAGCTGGTGTGGCCTAAGAAGCTGCCGCAGCTACGCTGAAGCGCGCACGGCAATGGTCCGCGCGCTGAGGCATGCAGGAAGGTTAGGAGAGTCTCCGACGGTTGATCTCGGCGCCCGCATCGATCGATACGCGTCGAGCACTGCGTTCCCGTTGCGGAGATGTCTGGCGCTGTCGTTACGGGCGGCAGCAATGCAAGCGAAGATCTTGAGCGTGGCGTGGCGTACAGCACGCTCCGTGACGGATGCTATCGATCCAGGCAATGACGTGCGCCTGAAGCATCGACCAGGTCGATCCAGCGCGTGCACAGACAAGTAGGGTGGTGTCCCCGCCGGTTGACCTCGGCGCCCGCATCAATCGATACCGTTGCTGCCTTCCGGCCCTGGCGGGATTTTCGATCTAGCGTCGCGAGGGACCGACGGGGCCACCATAAGACGTGGGCCACTGGCATGGCCCTGCGATTTGCGACAGTGGTGTCATTGCGCAAATCATGAAACTGGCGGAGAGAGGGGGATTCGAACCCCCGAAGCGCGGTTTAGACGCTTACACACTTTCCAGGCGTGCTCCTTCAACCACTCGGACACCTCTCCGTACCTGTACGACCGGGGTCTAACAGGGCCGCAAATTCTAGCGGTCGCCGGCCCGTACCACAAGCTGAATCTTTCCGGCGCAGTCGGTGAGACGTGCCGTGGCACAATATCGGCTCAGAACAAGCTGGTTGCCCGATGTCTTATCTCGTTCTTGCCCGCAAGTGGCGCCCGAAGCGTTTTGCCGAACTCGTGGGCCAGGAACACGTGGTCCGCGCGCTCACCAACGCGCTCGACAGCGGGCGCGTGCACCACGCGTTTTTGTTCACCGGCACGCGCGGCGTGGGCAAGACCACCATTGCGCGCATTTTCGCCAAGTCGCTGAACTGCGAGACCGGCACCAGTGCCGACCCGTGCGGCACCTGTCCGGCCTGCCTGGACATCGATGCCGGCCGCTATATCGACCTGCTGGAAATCGACGCCGCCTCCAACACCGGCGTGGACGATGTGCGCGAAGTGATCGAGAACGCGCAGTACATGCCGTCGCGCGGCAAGTTCAAGGTCTACCTGATCGACGAAGTGCACATGCTCTCCAAGGCGGCGTTCAATGCGCTGCTCAAAACCCTGGAAGAGCCACCGGAACACGTGAAATTCTTGCTCGCCACCACCGACCCGCAAAAACTGCCGGTGACGGTGTTGTCGCGCTGCCTGCAGTTCAATCTCAAGCGCTTGGACGAGGACCAGATTCAGGGGCAGATGACCCGCATCCTGGCCGCCGAGGAGATCGAATCGGATCCGTCGGCAATCGTGCAGCTGTCCAAGGCGGCCGATGGCTCCCTGCGCGATGGCTTGTCGCTGCTGGATCAGGCGATCGCCTATGCCGGCGGTGCGCTGCGCGAGGAAGTGGTGCGCACGATGCTGGGTACGGTGGACCGCACCCAGGTCGGGGCGATGCTGCAGTCCCTGGCCGACGGCGATGGTGCGCGCCTGCTGCAGGTGGTGGCCGCACTTGCGGAATTTTCGCCGGACTGGAGCGGCGTGCTGGAAGCCCTGGCGGAGGCCTTGCACCGCGTGCAGGTGCAGCAGCTGGTGCCGTCGGTGGCGTTTGTCGGCGACGGCATCGACCCGACCCCATTCGCCGCGCAGCTGCGGCCGGAAGTGGTGCAGCTGTGGTACCAGATGGCGCTCAACGGGCGCCGCGATCTGTATCTGGCGCCGAGCCCGCGCGCCGGCTTCGAGATGGCCGTGCTGCGCATGCTGGCGTTTCGCCCCGCTGCGGCGGTGCCGGCCGGAAGCAGCGACGATGGCCGCGGTGCCAGCGCAGGTGGCGGCGCACGCGCGTCCGCTGCTGGCGTGCAGGCGGCTGCACCGGTGACAGCGGCGGCTGCAGTGCCTGTCAGGCCGGTCGAGGTGGTTGAAGCGGCGTCGGGTGTGGGTGTTGCTGCGGCGCCGGTAGCTACGGCAACGTCGGCTTCAACATCGGCACCAATCCCAACATCGGCACCTACACCAACACCAACGACACCAACGGCAGCATCAGCCGACGCAGCCTCGGCTCCGGTTGTGGTGCTTCCTGCGGCGGAGCCGTCGCTCGATGGTCGCTCGTCCGCTGCTGCGCGCACTGACGACACGCCGCCGTGGGCGGTGGACGATGCGCCGGTGCGCACGCATGCTGCGCCAGCGTCCGTGTCCGATACGGCGGTTGTGCTGGCACCCGAATCCGCAATGGCGTTGCCGCCGGACGCCGCTGTTGCGGCGCCGATCATGGCGGTGCCCGAACTTGTGCCTGCGCTTGCTGCCGCCGCTGCTCCCGTGCCGGCAGAGACGGCTGCAGATACGTTCTCTGCTGGTCCTGCGTCTGCCGAATCTTCGCCAGCTTCAGCATCGCTCTCCGCATCGGCGCCCAGCAACGATTCGAGCACGCTGATCGACGACAGCCGTATTGCCGACGCCGAACAGTGGCTCGAGCTGGTCACGCGTAGCGGGTTGAACGGCCCGTCGCGTCAGCTCGCGGCCAATGCAGCGTTTATCGGCCATCGCGATGGCGTGCTGCGGCTGGCGCTGGCGCCGGGCTTTGAATATCTCAACTCCGAACGCTCCATCGCCAACCTGGCGCAGGCGCTGGCGCCGGTCCTCGGAGACACGCCGCGCATCGTGATCGAAACCGGCCGCGCCGATGTCGAGACCTTGCATGAGCGCGCCAACCGGCAGAAAGGCGAGCGCCAGAGCGCAGCCGAAACCGCCTTCATGAACGACCCGAATGTGCAGCAGCTGATCCAGCAGCAGGGCGCGCGGGTCGTTCCCGATTCCATCCGCCCTTACGACGAGTAACGACCATGCGTGGAAACATTGCCCAATTGATGCAGCAGGCGCAGAAGATGCAGGAAAACCTGCAGCGCGCCCAGGAAGAACTGGCCAAGCTGGAAGTCACCGGCACTGCCGGCGGCGGCATGGTCAGCGTGACGCTGACCGGCGCCAAGGAATGCCGCAAGGTGCGGATCGACCCCAGCATCCTCTCCGACCAGGAAATGGCCGAGGACCTGATCGCCGCCGCCTTCAATGACGCCTCCAACAAGATCGATGCCGAATCCAAGGACCGCATGGGTTCGGCTACCGCCGGCATGCAGCTGCCGCCGGGTATGAAGTTGCCGTTCTAAGAGGCGGGGAATCGGGAGTGGGGAATCGGGAATCGTAAGGCCGAGATTGTCTTTAGCTTTTGCGATTCCCCAATCCCGATTTCCGATTCCCGACCCAATGTCCTCCTTACTCGAACAATTGATCGAAGCCCTCCGGGTGTTACCGGGCGTAGGCCAGAAATCGGCGCAGCGTATGGCCTATCACGTGCTCGAACGCGAGCGCGAGGGTGGGCGGCGGCTGGCGACGGCGCTTGCCAGCGCGGTGGAAAAGGTCGGCCATTGCGTGCAATGCCGCGACTTCACCGAGGCGGAAATCTGCCCGATCTGTGCCAATGCCAGCCGCGACCGGCAGCAGCTGTGCGTGGTGGAATCGCCAGCCGATCGTTTGGCGATCGAGCACGCTACCGGCTACCGCGGGGTGTATTTCATTCTGCAGGGACGGCTGTCGCCGCTGGATGGTATCGGCCCGCGCGAGCTGGGGCTGGACCAACTCGGCGAACGCCTGGCCGCCGGTGAAATCACCGAAATGATCATCGCCACCAACGCCACGGTGGAAGGCGAGGCCACCGCGCATTACCTGGCGCAGTTGGCGCGTCAGCATGGCGTGCGCCCCAGCCGGCTCGCGCAAGGCATGCCGCTGGGTGGCGAGCTGGAGTATGTGGATCGCGGGACGCTATCGCACGCCTTCGGTACCCGCAGTGAGGTTGTTTGAGGGCGGGGATTGGGGAGTCGGGATTTGGGATTGGTCAAAGCGGCCTGGCTGCGCGCTTCAGATTCTACGAAGCCCGAATCACCAATCTCGAATCACCAGCCGGCTGACCGCTGGGAGCATCCAGCTACCGCGTTGACAAAAACGGCGGAGGCGCCGGCCCTCTAAAAGAGGTGATTGCTGCGGGGCAGGGATCGAGGATGCACAAAAGCTGCCAGACCACGCGCGCGGTAAGCTCTTACCAATCCCAAATGACCAATCCCCAATCCCCAGCCATGTCCGACACCATCTTCAGCAAGATCATCCGTCGCGAAATCCCGGCCACCATCGTTTACGAAGACGACGAGGTGCTGGGCTTTGAAGACATCGCGCCGCAGGCGCCGGTGCATGTGCTCTTCATTCCCAAGCTGCACGCCATTCCCACGCTGGACGATGTGCCGCCGGAGCAGGCGTTGCTGGTCGGCAAGTTGGCGCTCGCCGCTGCCGCGTATGCACGTGAGCAGGGCCTGGCGCAGGACGGCTACCGCATCGTGATGAATTGCCGCGAGCATGCCGGGCAGACGGTGTTTCATATCCATCTACATCTGCTGGCCGGTGCACCGCTGGGCCGCTTCGGCACGCCTTGACGGAAGCGCTGGGCCTTGCCAACGATGTGACCAAACAGGTTCTCGAGCGGAAAGGGCAGGCCAGGGGTGAGCATCGCCAATCGCTAATCGCCAGTGCTGCGGTTGCGAGCCGATGTACACAAGCCGGCGCTCCCAGCATCCGCGCAGTCGCGGTTCCAGCAGGGCTTGTTGCACCCGCGCAGCGCCGGGGCTGGCGAAATGGCGAAATAAGAATCCAGCAAAACGCGCTAATGCCGGCGGCTTGCCCGCACAAACAAAAACGCCGCTCCTTCATGAGCGGCGTTTGCATCACAGTTGACTCAGCAGCCGATCACCACCAGCCGCGGCCCCAGCCCCAACCGCCGCCCCAGCGCGGACCCCACGGGTCGCCCCAGGGGCCGTACGGGTACGCCTGAATCACGTCGACGTCGCGCACTTCCGGCCACAGGTAGACCACATCTGCCGCCACCTTGGGCAGCTTGTAGTCGTACTCGCCGATCTTGGTGGTCTCATAGCCTTCGATCTTGCCGATGAAGGTGACCTCGCGGCCAGGTTCGAACACCGCCGGGTCATAGAAGCCCGAGCGGCAGGCCAGGAAGCGGCCATCGCTGGCATCCACGGCATTGCGGTCCGGGCGGCCGCTGGCGTTGAGCGGGCGCGAGATCAACTCGAAGCAGGTCTGGCCCTGGCTCGGCTTGGTCTGGATGATCTTGCCGCCCCAGCGCACCGATGTGCCGAGCTGCGCGCTGGCAGTGGAATCGCTCGGGCTGACCGTGGGGAATTGGCCTTGCAGCGGCTTGGGCGCGGTGGCGCAGGCTGCGAGCCCGAGCACGGCGACAATGGGAAAAAGAAAGCGGGTACTCATGAGGAAACTCCGGTTCGCGGGCGATGCTGCTGCAGATCTTTGAGGAGTGAGGCGCTGTCCGAATCGGCGCCAGCGTAGCGCGCGGCAGCGAAACGTTGGCTGAGTGCCAACAGTGTGGTGTCGGGGTGGGTGCGGGCGACGCGTTGCGCCCAGGCGATGGCCGGTTCGTGCAGTTCGCGGGCAAGGCCCAGCTTGCCGTAGCGCCGGCTCAGCCGGTGCCAGGCGCGCAGCAGCGGGTCGCGTTCGCGTTCGCCGCGCGCCAGCAACCAGCTCATCCACGCCAGCGCGCTGACCGCGAACACGCCGAAGATGGCGGCCAGTTGGGTGGGCTCCAGGCGGTCGATGCCAAACGGCTGCAGCAGCCGTTGTTGGCGGTCGGCATTGAAGGACAGCACCAGATCGTTCCAGCCGCGCCGCAGCCAGTCGCTGACCTGGCCCAGGCCGGCCCAGGTGCCGAGCTGGGCAAAGTTGTTGCCGTCGGTTTGCAGGCGATCTTCCAGCGTGTCGTAGATGCGTTCCGGCGCCACGGCGGCAGTGGGGTCCACACGCACCCAGCCGCGGCCGGCCAACCACACCTCGGTCCATGCATGCGCATCCATGCGGCGCACCACCCAGTAGTTGCCCAGCCCGTTGTAGGTGCCACCCGCATAGCCGGTGACCACGCGCGCGGGGATGCCGGCGGCGCGCATTAGCACCACGAACGAGGAGCTGAAGTGTTCGCAAAACCCGGCTTTCTGCTGGAATAGGAATTCATCCACGCTATTGCGGCCAAGCAGCGGCGTATCCAGCGTGTAGGCGAATTCGCGGGTGATCCACCCCAGTGCGCGCTGCACCACGGCATCGTCGTTGTTGCCGGCGTCGGCCCGCCATTGCCTGGCAAGCGCAACGGTGCGCGGATTGAAGCCGGGCGGCAGGGCCAATCCGCGTTTGCGCAACTGATCGGGCAGGTCGGTATCGAAACGTGCCGGTGGCGCCGATTGCAACTCCCAGCGGGTCAGTGCGCTCAATGGCCGCTGCGCGAACAGTTCGTAATCGGGCGACAGCTCGGCGTCGGCCACGCCCTGGGTCGGTAGGTCCAGCGACACCAACTGGCGACGATCGGTGGGCTCGTAATCCAGTCGATAACGATAGGTCTGCGGTCCGGGGGTGACCGACGCGGGTTGGCCACGACCGGTCCAGCGCGCGCGCTGCCAGGTGCGGCCGTCGAAATCCCACATCACCGGCCCACGCCAGTAGCGCTGCTGCGGCGGTGGCGCCTTGCCGGTGAATTGCACGCGCAAGGCCGGGCTGTCGTCTGCCATCAGGTCGATCCATTCGCCTGGCGACATGTTGTCCGAGAGTCCAGGCCGGGACAATGCGCGCTCGGGCACGCCCCACAGCGGTGAACTCAGACGCGGCAGCAACCAGAACGTTGCCAGCGCCAGTGGCACCCCGATGGCGACCAGCTTGCCGATCCCGCGCAACTGCGGGCGTAGCGAAGGTGTGCGGGTGCGATGCTCCTCGTCGGCCAGCCGCTGCATGCTGAGCAAGGCGCTGACCACTGCCAGCAGCGCCAGGCCCATGGTTGCCGGGCCCTGGTCGAGCAGGAATGCCGCAAACGGCGCGAACAAGGCAAAGCCGAGCAGGCTGCGCGCATCGCGCAGGGTGCGCAGTTCGGAGGCCTTGATCGCCAGCATCGCGGCAAGCACCGCACACCCGGTATCGCGGCCGAAGCGCATGCCGATCTGCCAGTACACCGCCGCCAGCATTGCGATCACCAGCAATACCCGCACCGGCGCCATCACGGTGCCGCGCCAGCTCAGCACGCCGACCAGGACCGCGGCTACCGCAATGGTGATAGCGAGCAGGCCGGGCAGCTGCAGCAATAACGGCGCCAGTGCCAGCCAGCTGGTGGCCAGGACCCAGCCGCGGCTGGGCTGGCTGATCGGGAGGGATGGCTCAGTCATGAGGAAGCAGCGCCAGGGCGCGCAGGCACAAGTGCTGGTGGGACGGGCCTTGCGCAGGCCCCAGTGGTGGCTGGCCTGGCAGCAGCAGGCGATAACGCCGCCCGTCGCGCTCGGCCAGATTGACCCAGCGGGCAAGCCGCGCGATGCGGCGTTCGTACGGCAGCGCGTGCAGCGTGCGCCAGTCGAGCGTCACTTCGATGCCCAGCGGCTGTTCGTATTCGCGCACCAGCAAGGTGTCGCGACGCGCCGAATGCTTCCAGGAAATCGTGCGCGGCGCATCGCCGGCGCGATATGGGCGCAGCTGATGCAGTTCTTCGCCTTGCGCGTGCAGGCGGGTCTGGTTGGGCGAACCGGCGCCGTCGGGCAGCGTGGGGCCGTGGTCCTCGGGTTTGGGGTAGGCCAGTAGCGGGGTTTCCGGCCACACCCAAGACCAGGCCCGCACCAGGCCCAGCGGCTGGGTGCTCGACAGCCGGATGCGTTCGATGTCCTGCCAGCCGCGCTGCGTGGTGGGCACCAGCAGGTCGACGTCGGCCATCTCGTGCTCGACCAGCGAACAGGAACCGCTGCTTTGCAGATGGTCCAGCCGCAGCCCGCGCCGCACGCGGGTATCGCGACGTGCCAGCGACACCCGCATGCGCAGCGGCTCGCCGGCCACCACAGGTTCGGCCGAGACCGCTTCGATATGCAATGCCGACAACTGCAGATGCGCCATGATGCTGCTGGCGATCCCGGCAGTGGCCAGCAGCAGGGCTAGCAGCAACGCCGGGTTGTTGTTGTAGTTCAACGCGCCCAGCAGCATCGCCAACAGCAAGCCGGTGATGAACAGCCCGAAGCGGGTCGGCAACACATAGATACGCCGCCGATCCAGCACGATCGGCAACGCTTCCGCTCCCCGCGGACGGGCCAGCAGGCTGAGCCGGCGGCCGATGCCGCGCAAGGGTGCACGCACGTGTGTCAGTCCACCGGCACGCTGTGCAGCAGCGCCTTGGCCAGCGCCGGCCCGGAGGACGATTCTGCTTCCGGCACCAGCCGATGCCCGGCCACGGCCACGAACAGCGCCTGTACGTCTTCCGGCAGCACATGCTCGCGTCCGAGCAACAGCGCATACGCCTTGGCGGCGCGCAGCAGCGCGATGCCGGCACGTGGCGACAGGCCCACGCGTACCCCGGCGTGCTGGCGGCTACGCAGCAGCAGCGCCTGCACGTAGCCGATCAAGGCATCGCTAGTGTGGATCTGATTGACCCCCGCACGCAGCGCGACCACCTCGGTATCGCTGAGCTGCGGTGCGGCCTGGGCGATCAGTTCGCGTCGGTCCACCCCGGACAGGAGCTCGCGCTCGGCATCGGCGCTGGGGTAGCCCAGGCTGAGCCGTAGCAGAAAGCGATCCAGCTGCGAATCCGGCAACGGAAACGTGCCGGACAGGTCGACCGGATTCTGCGTGGCGATCACGAAGAACGGTTCCGGCAAGGCATGCGTCACGCCGTCCAGGGTGACCTGTTGTTCGGCCATGGCTTCCAGTAGCGAGCTCTGCGTGCGCGGCGGCGCGCGATTGATCTCGTCGGCCAGCAGCACATGGGTGAACACCGGGCCGGGGTGGAACTGGAACTGGCGCGAGGCCGCGTCGTACACCGACACGCCCAGCACATCGGCCGGCAGCAGGTCGGAGGTGAACTGCACGCGCTGGAAGCCCAATCCCAGGCTGGAGGCCATGGCGTGGGCCAGGGTGGTCTTGCCCAGGCCGGGCAGGTCTTCGATCAACAGATGTCCCCCGGACAGCAGCGCCACGAACGCCAATCGCACTTCCTGCGCCTTGCCCAACAACAGCGAATTGACCTGATCTTGCGCGCGCCGCAGCGATTGGCGCAGCGCATCGGTTAGCATTTCCGTGGAACGCAGCGGTGTCGACATCACAATTCCGTAGGTGAAAAGAAGAGTGCACAGGGCAATGCAGGGGGACCAACGGGCACATCGCACTTTCGTGATCCTGTGGACACTGGCGACGGCCGTCAAGCTGTTGATTGCCGCACGGCTGCCGTTGTTCGTGGACGAAGCGTTTTATTGGCAGGAAGGCCAGCACCTGGCCGCGGCCTATTCGGATCTGCCGGGCATGACTGCCTGGCTGGCGCGCCTGGGTGTGGAGGTTGGCGGGCACCATCTGCTGGCGTTGCGGCTGCCGTTTCTGGCCATCGCCGCGCTGCTGCCATGGTTGATCGCGCACATCGCCACGCGCTGGTTCGGCTCCACGCTGGGCTGGCAGGCCGGTAGTTTGACGCTGCTGATGCCGCTATCGGCCACGCTCGGCATCCTGGCCGTGCCGGACGTGCCGATGGCGCTGGCGGCAGTGTTGTGCATGGATGCCGGTGCACGGTTGCTGCGCGAGGTCGATGCCACCAGCGCGTTGGAGCTGGCGATCGGTCTGGTCATCGGCGCGCTCAGCCACTACCGCTTCGTCGGTGTGATCGGCATGGGTTGCATCGCGTTGCTGTGCATTCCGCAGGGGCGCGCAGTCCTGCGCGACCCGCGCATCTGGCTGGCACTGACCGTGGGTGCGGTGAGCTGGCTACCGCTGCTGTTCTGGAATACCGACCATGACGAGGCCGGGCTGCGCTTCCAGTTGGTCGACCGGCATCCGTGGCGGTTCCAGATCAGCGGGCTGTGGTTCTTGCTGATCCAGACGGTGGCGGTGACGCCGCTACTGGCCTGGGCGATGGTCAAGGTCAGTCTGGCCGGCACGCGTGCCGGCGGCGGGTCGCGTGCGCAATGGCGCTATTTCGGCTTGCTGGGCGGCATCTCGACCGTGGCGATCTTCGTGCTCGGCTTCTTCAGCGATGCCGAACGGATCAGCTTCCATTGGCCGTTGCCTGGCTATTTCGCATTGCTGGTGGCGGTGCCGGTGATCCTGATGCGCTGGCCGCATTCGCTGCGCCGTGCCGCTTGGCTGATCGCGCTGCTCGGCACACTGGGTGCCTACGGCTATTACCTGGCGGTCTCGGTGCCGTCGATCCGTGCGCATGCGGCTGGCGAAAAATACTACCCACGCAATTTTGCCGGCTGGAACGGTCTGGCGCGTGCGGTCAAACGCCAGTTGGCGCAGATGCCGCCGGGCACGCGCGTGCTGGCAGAAAATTTCAAGGTGGGCGCCGAACTCGGATTTCAATTGCACGATGCGCAGATCGAGGTGTTGCGCGCCGACTTGAACGACAAGCACGGGCGCAGCGCGCAATTGCAGCAATGGGGCCTGCTCAGCGACGGACGCCGCGATGGCCCGCGTCTGCTGGTGCTGTCGCCCAGCGATCAGCGTTACCGCGATCTGCTCAAGCGTTATCACGCCATCTGCGACATGGTCGGGCCGTTGCCACCGCCCACGGTGGTGTCCACCGATCACGGGTATCAACGTTTTCTGCTGTTCGCACTGCCGGCGCAACGCGCGCCCGGGCCGTGCATCGCCCCGGCGATGGCCTGGATCGATACGCCGCTACCGGATGTGCGCGTGGCTGGCCAGGTCCAGGTGCGCGGTTGGGCGTTCAAGGACGGCGTTGGCCTGGCCGATGTGGAGTTGCTGCTCGATGGTCGCCCGGTCGCGCAGGCCGACTACGGCAGCCCGATGGACGTCCGCCCGTACTGGAAGATTTCCACCGACCCGCAGCACCCCAATGTCGGCTTCTCCGCCACGCTCGACACGCACGCGTTGCCGCCCGGCACGCATTGGCTGGGACTGCGCCTGCACGGCCGCGACGGCAGCGTCGAGGACTGGTGGGAGCAGCCCGTTACCGTTTCCGCACCTTAGATCACGCAATGACTGACGCCTTGCCCGTTGTCCATCCCGCACATCCGTCCGGGTTTCGAATCGCTGTGCTGGTGCCGTGCCATAACGAGGCGGCAACCGTTGCCGACGTGGTCGGCGATTTCGCCGCGGCGTTGCCGGGGGCGGTGATCCATGTGCTGGACAACAATTCCAGCGACGCCACCGCTTCGAACGCGGCGGCGGCGGGCGCGCAGGTGTGCCGCGTTGCGTTGCAAGGCAAGGGCAATGTGGTGCGGCGCGGATTTGCCGATGTCGAAGCCGACATCTACGTACTGGTGGATGGCGATGCGACCTACGACGCGGCTGCCGCACCGGCGCTGGTGCGCAAGCTCATCGACGAACGGCTGGACATGGTGGTCGGCGCGCGACGCGATCAACAGCAGGCCGCGTATCGGCCAGGGCACCGGCTCGGCAATGTCCTGCTCACGCGCTGGCCGGCATGTGCAGTGCGGTGTTCCTGTCCGAACTGGGCAACACCATGGGCGATACCGCCAGCGCGATCCCGGTGCTGGCGTCGTTGGCGGTCGTACTGTTGGCGCAGGCCAACGCGCGGCAGGACCGACGTGTCACGTGGTTATGGGTCATCGCCGGCGCACTGATCGGTCTGGCAATCGCGCTCAAGCTCACCAATGCGCTGTACGCGCTGGCCCTGGCGCCGGCGGTGCTTTGCGACGGTGGACGCATGCGCTCGCGGGTTCTGGGGTTGGGTGTGCTTGCCGGTGTCGCCGTGCTCGCCTTGCTGCTCGCGGCCGGGTCCTGGTACTGGCAGGTCTGGCAACAGCTGGGCAATCCGCTGTTTCCGCAATTCAACGGCGTGTTCAAGTCGCCGCTGGCTCAGCCGGTGTCGATTGCCGATGTTCGCTGGTTGCCGCGCAGCATTGGCGAACATCTGATCTGGCCGCTGCTGTTTACACTCAAACCGCAACGCATCGGCGATCTCGGTCTGGTGCAGGCGGGGTGGGCGGTGTTGTATGCGGTCGCGCTGATGGCCGCGGGACGCACCGTGCTGCGTCGTCGCGTACCCGCAACGAATCGCGATCGCGCAGCGGTTGTGCTGTTGGTGTTCTTCGGTATTGCCTACGCGCTGTGGCAAGCGGTCTTCAGCATCCATCGCTACCTGCTGGTACTGGAGTTGCTTGCGCCATTGGTGCTGTGGGTCGTGTGCCGGTGCGCTTTCGCGGTGAATGCAGATCGCAAGGCTGGGTGGTTGATCGCTGCGTGTGCGCTGGTTGCGGTGGTTGGATGGAAGGACTGGGGGCATGAGGCATGGGCGCGCGACAGTTTCCAGGTCGAGCAACCGGCGCTTGCCGATCCTGCGGCATCCACGGTGCTGCTGGTCGGCGATGAGCCGCAGTCCTGGCGTGTGCCACTGTTGCCGCAGCAGGCGCGCTATATCGGGGTTGCGACCAATCTTTCCGAGACCGATCAGTACCGCGAGCGGGTCAGGTCCTTGATCGCCGAGCGGCCGCAGCTGTATGCAATGTTGGGTGCGACACGCGACAAGCAGCGATTGCGGATTGATCGCATGAACGGCTGGGCGCAGCAGATTGGCTGGGACATCCAGCCTCAGTGCACGCGGTTGCGCTGGTTGATCGCGCGCGGTCTGCGTGCGGAGCTGGAAGTGTCGCCGGGGCGCTGCGTGCTGCAGGTGCC
This sequence comes from Xanthomonas sp. WHRI 10204, assembly GCF_040202875.1. Taxonomy (NCBI): domain Bacteria; kingdom Pseudomonadati; phylum Pseudomonadota; class Gammaproteobacteria; order Lysobacterales; family Lysobacteraceae; genus Xanthomonas; species Xanthomonas sp. WHRI 10204. Next base: position 930,478 of record NZ_JBEGDW010000002.1, on the reverse strand, counting down.
CAAGGGCAAGGCGCTGGATACCGCCGCTGCAGATCGTGCGGTGCGCGAGTCCGCGCAGCAGCGCCTGGCTGCGTATGGGCTCACCCTGGATCCGTCACGTTGCCGCACCTTGTCCTCGCATGTCGGACAAGCCCAATACCCCTACCAGTTCTGCGCGCTCGCTCGCCCGCAGTAGCGCAAGCGGCCAGGCGTTGTGCGGCCGGGCAGCTGTGTATGGTCATGCGCGGCTTCAGTTGCCGCTTCAGCACCCTCGTGGCTGGATGTCTGTACTGTCACGGCCGACTTTCGATCGATGCGCCTGAACAGCGTCGCCGCACTCCATTCGGGCCTCACGGAATCGCAAACCCCGCCTGCCGTAACAGTCGCGCCAGCGCGATCAGCGGCAGGCCGACCAGCGCGGTGGGGTCTTCCGAGCGAATTGCATCGAACAGGCTGATGCCTAGGCCTTCGCATTTGAAGCTGCCAGCGCAATCCAGTGCGGGCTCGGCGACCAGGTAGCGTTCGATCTCCACCGGTGTCAGCGGGCGCAGCTGTACCTCGGTCACGTCCAGCGCGTGCAGGTGCTGGTCGGGGCCGATCAGGCTGACGGCGGTGTGGAAGCGCACCACGCGCCCGGACATGGCGCCTAGCTGCGCGCGGGCCTGGTCCAGGGTTCCCGGTTTGCCCAGGGCGCGCCCGTCCAGATCGGCGGCCTGGTCCGAGCCGATGACCCAGGCGTCGGGCGCATGCGCGGCCACTGCGGCGGCCTTTTCGGCAGCCAGGCGGCTGGCCAGCGCGCTCGGCGCCTCGCCCGGCAGCGCCTGCTCATCGACCTCCGGGCGGGCGGTGGTGAAGTCCAGTTGCAGGCGGCCGAGCAGCTCGCGCCGGTAGACGGAGGTGGAGGCAAGGATCAGGCGTGGCATCATGGGCGCCGAAAAGTGAGGGGCAGGGGAGTCTGCCAGCCCGCACGCCGCGCAGCACATGTGAATGGGTGCATTTGACATGGCTACTGCGGGTCTTTAACATTCTGCGGCTTATGTCCGCGAACGTACCCGAAATGCTGGATGCTTGGCGGATGGTCGCAGCGCGCAGGCGCTTCGATGGCCGCATCCCGCTATCTGCGATGACCCGCTTGCAGGGGAGTCTGGTCGATACCGACGGCGAATGTGTTTATTCGCTTCAGTTCGATCAGGACGATCTGCTCAAGGTCGCCTATGTCGAACTCAGCATCGATGTCGAGCTGCCGTTGGCCTGCCAGCGCACCTTGCAGCGTTTTCTGTATCCGGTGCAGATCAGGCAGCGTCTCGGCCTGATCCGCAACGAAGACGAAGAGTCCGCGTTGCCACTCGATTACGAAGCCTTGCTGGTGCCCGATGACGGCATGTTGCGGGCGGTGGATCTGGTGGAAGACGAACTGGTGCTGTCGGTGCCAGTGGTGCCGATGGCGCCGGGCAGCGAGGCCGTCGAGGCAGAGTGGGTGCCGAGCCAGGAAGAGCAAGACAAGGCCAGTCCGTTCGCGGCGCTGGCAGCGTTGAAGAAACAGTAACCGCCGCTGTTAAGGGCGGAAAGACAGGTCGACGCGGGCGTAGAGCGTGCTGTTCGACTCAACAGACAAGTTATCGAACTAAAGTTGGAGCAATCCCATGGCTGTGCAGAAATCCCGTGTCACCCCGTCGCGTCGCGGCCAGCGTCGTTCGCACGATGCCCTCACCGCCAAGCAGCTGTCGACCGATCCGACCAGCGGCGAGATCCATCTGCGCCACCACATCACCGCTGACGGTTACTACCGCGGCAAGAAGGTGATCACGACCAAGTCGTCGGCCGTCCAAGAAGATTGATCCGTGGCGCCCGCCGCAGTTTTGTTGGCGGGTGACCCTCGATACTTCCGGAGCCGCCAATCACCGCGGCTCTTGCACCAGGAAACAGCATGAGCAAGCGGATCTATTCCAGAATCGCGGGCACGGGTAGCTATTTGCCCGAAAAGGTGTTGACCAACGACGACATGTCCAAGATCGTCGACACCAGCGATGAATGGATCTTCTCGCGCACTGGTATCCGTGAGCGCCACATCGTCGCCGACGACCAGACCACCAGCGATCTGGCGTATTTCGCCTCGCTGAAGGCGATGGAAGCGGCCGGCGTCACCGCCGACGAGATCGATCTGATCGTCATCGGTACCACCACGCCCGATCTTATCTTCCCGTCCACTGCCTGCCTGCTGCAGGCGCGGTTGGGCAACGTCGGTTGCGGAGCGATGGACGTCAATGCCGCCTGCTCGGGCTTTGTCTACGCGCTCAGCGTGGCCGACAAGTTCGTGCGCAGCGGCGATGCAAAGACCGTGCTGGTGGTAGGTGCGGAAACGCTGACCCGTATCGTCGACTGGACCGACCGCACCACTTGCGTGCTGTTCGGCGACGGTGCCGGCGCGGTGATCCTCAAGGCCGACGAAGAGACCGGCATCCTCAGCACCCATCTGCATGCCGACGGCAGCAAGAAAGAGCTGCTGTGGGACCCGGTGGGCGTATCGGTCGGTTTCGGCGAAGGCAAGAATGGTGGCGGTACGTTGCTGATGAAGGGCAACGACGTCTTCAAATATGCGGTCAAGGCGCTGGATTCGGTGGTCGATGAGACCCTGGCGGCCAACGGCTACGACAAGCACGACCTGGATTGGCTGATTCCGCATCAGGCCAATCTGCGCATCATCGAAGCCACCGCCAAGCGGCTGGATCTGCCGATGGAGCAGGTGGTTGTCACCGTGGATCGCCACGGCAACACCTCGTCGGCCTCGGTGCCGCTGGCACTGGACGAAGCGGTCCGCTCGGGTCGCGTGCAGCGTGGCCAATTGCTGCTGCTGGAAGCGTTCGGTGGTGGATTTACCTGGGGCTCGGCGCTGCTGCGCTACTGAGTTCCGCAGGCCCTGCCGCCTCGGCGGACAGGGTCTGCGCTGTCAGGGCGATGCGTCCTGCAGAACCGACGTTAAACGCGCTGTGATCGCTGGACCGTGCTCCGGCCTTAAGCCGCATTGCCGCTGCAATCGGCCGGTCTCGCTCGGTCTCTTCATCTTTCCATTTTCTTCGCATGCTGCTGGGGCTTGGGTGCCGTGCGTCCTGGGTCGCGCCGTGGCGGCAATTCCGCGCGCGGTCCTGCATGTGCGGCGGATCGGCGAGGTGCATGCGTATCCAGTCAATGTTCCGCGAGTTGGCTTGGCTGCAACCAAACTGTGCTGATCCCAAGCGACAACGCTCGCTTGTTTTGAGGCAGCCTTGCGATGCCGATACGCCCATGCGCGACCATCGTTGGGGCACTCTGCAAGCCTCTGCCGCACGCAATCCAGGGGCCGACTTGAGCAGTGTGTTTGCTTTGACGCTGGTATTAGCCGGTCTGCCTGGACCGGTTTACCGATGGCCATCTCGGCCTGCGGCGGCGGTTGTTCCTGCCCGGCCAAGTGTTGCCGTAGGCCGGGCTGCATACGCGGCAGTACAGACGCTAGAGCGATTTCGCACGTATCATCCCGGCTCGATTTTTGCTGGCAGCCGCGCGTGACTGAATCCACTCTCGCCTTCGTTTTCCCCGGTCAGGGGTCGCAGTCTTTGGGGATGCTGGCCGAACTGTCCGAATTGCATCCGCAGATTCGCGAAACGTTTGCCGAAGCCTCGGAGGGTGCTGGTGTCGACCTCTGGGCGCTGTCCCAGGGCGGCCCGGAAGAAATGCTCAACCGCACCGAGTACACCCAGCCGGCGCTGCTGGCGGCGGGCGTGGCGGTGTGGCGGCTGTGGACTGCGCAGCGTGGCGCGCGCCCGGCTGTGTTGGCTGGGCACAGCCTGGGCGAATACACCGCGTTGGTCGCTTCTGGTGCCTTGTCGCTGCATGACGGCGCGCATCTGGTGCGGTTACGCGGGCAGTTCATGCAGGCCGCAGCGCCGGCCGGTGTCGGTGCGATGGCGGCTGTGTTGGGTGCCGAAGACGCCCTGGTGCTGGAAGTCTGCGCCGAGGCGGCAGGCAGCCAGGTGGTGGTGCCGGCCAACTTCAATTCGCCCGGGCAGATCGTGATCGGCGGCGATGCGGCGGCGGTGGATCGTGCGCTGGCCTTGCTGGCCGAGCGCGGCGTGCGCAAGGCGGTCAAGCTGGCGGTGAGCGTGCCGTCGCACACTCCGCTGATGCGCGATGCCGCGAATCAGCTCGGCGAAGCGATGGCCGGGTTGGCCTGGCACGCTCCGCAGATTCCGGTGGTGCAGAACGTCGATGCGCGCGTGCACGAGGGCAGCGCGGCAATTCGCCAGGCCTTGGTCGAGCAGCTCTACCTGCCGGTGCAGTGGACCGGCTGCGTGCAGGCGCTGGCGGCCCAGGGCATCACCAAGATCGCCGAATGCGGCCCGGGCAAGGTGTTGAGCGGGCTGATCAAGCGCATCGACAAGAGCCTGGACGCCCGCCCGCTGGCCACGCCAGCCGATTACGCCGGCGCGCTCGACGCGTGGGTGCACTGATCCGACGCACATGCCGGTGGTACCGGCATCCCTCGACGCTTGCGGCACTGATCGCAGCGTCCCCCTTCGAGGAACAGTAGTCATGAGCAAGCCTCTGCAGGGCGAAATCGCCCTCGTCACCGGCGCCAGTCGCGGAATCGGCGCGGCCATTGCCGATACCTTGGCCGCCCAGGGCGCCACCGTGATCGGTACCGCCACCTCGGCCTCCGGTGCCACGGCCATCGGCGAGCGGCTGGCGGCCCATGGCGGCCACGGTCGCGAACTCAACGTCACCGATGGGGCGGCGGTCGATGGCCTGATCGAGGCGATCGGCAAGGAATTCGGCGCCATCTCGATTCTGGTCAACAACGCCGGCATCACCCGCGACAACCTGTTGATGCGGATGAAGGACGACGACTGGCAAGCCATCATCGACACCAATTTGACCAGCGTGTTCCGCACCTCCAAGGCGGTGATGCGCGGCATGATGAAGGCGCGCAAGGGCCGCATCATCAATATCGCCTCGGTGGTCGGTGTGACCGGCAATCCGGGGCAGACCAACTACGCCGCGGCCAAGGCCGGCATCATCGCGTTCTCCAAGTCGCTGGCCAAGGAAATCGGTTCGCGCGGGATTACCGTGAATGTGGTGGCGCCCGGTTTCATCGATACCGACATGACCAAGGCGTTGCCGGAGGAGGCCAAGGCCGCCTTGCTGCAGCAGATCGCGCTCGGTCACCTGGGTGCGCCGGAGGACATCGCCAACGCGGTGGCGTTCCTGGCCGGCCCGACCGCCCGCTATATCACCGGCGAGACCCTGCACGTCAACGGTGGCATGTACATGCCGTGAGCGTGCGTCGCCGGGAGGCGCTAAGTGGCTGATCGGCCGGGACTTGTGATGCAATGCAAGGCTCGGGCGCTTCCACTACACTATCCAACGCGGCCATCGCAGCGGCGATGGCGTTTTTTTCGTACCACCACTACTCCAGCTGGAGCGATATCCCCAATGAGCACCATCGAAGAACGCGTCAAGAAAATCGTCGTCGAACAACTCGGCGTCAAGGAAGAGGAAGTCACCACCAGCGCATCGTTCGTCGATGACCTGGGTGCCGACTCGCTGGACACCGTCGAGTTGGTGATGGCGCTGGAAGAAGAGTTCGAGTGCGAGATCCCGGACGAAGAGGCCGAGAAGATCACGTCGGTCCAGCAGGCGATCGACTACGTCAAGGCTCACGTCAAGAGCTGATGCGTTGTTCCTGACTGCGGTGGCGTGCATTACGCCGCTGCTGCGTCAGACATTCCATGGGGCCGCTGATGCGGCCCTGTGTTTTTCAAGCGTCACCCGCAAACCGCAAGCACCGTCCGTTCCGTGGTGAGGAGATCTGCAATGAGTCGTCGTGTTGTCGTTACCGGCATGGGCATGGTGTCGCCGCTGGGCAATGATCTGGCCAGCAGCTGGGATGGGATCATCCACGGGCGCTCAGGCATTGGCCCGATCACGCAGATCGATGCGTCGCAGTTCACCACCAAGATCGCCGGCGAAATCAAGAATTTCGACCCCACGCTTTTTGTGTCCGCCAAGGACGTCAAAAAGATGGATTCGTTCATCCACTACGGTGTCGGCGCTTCGTTCATGGCGCTGGACGATTCCGGCCTGGTCATCGACGAAAGCAATGCCGAACGCGTTGGCGCCATTCTCGGCTCCGGCATCGGCGGGCTGCTCGGTATCGAAGAGCAGACCATCAAATTTCATGAGGGCGGCGCGCGCAAGATTTCGCCGTTCTATGTGCCCAGCACCATCATCAACATGTTGCCGGGCCAGGTCAGCCTGATCAAAGGCCTGAAGGGCCCTACGTTCTCGGCCGTGTCGGCTTGCGCTACGTCCAATCACTCGATTGGTACGGCGATGCGCATGATCCAGTACGGCGATGCCGACGTGATGCTGGCCGGCGGTGCCGAGCGCGGGTCCTCGCCGAGTTCGGTGGGCGGGTTCTGCGCGATGAAGGCGATGTCCACCCGTAACGACGACCCCACCGCTGCATCGCGTCCCTGGGACAAGCAGCGCGACGGCTTCGTGCTGGGCGACGGCGCCGGCGTGCTGGTGCTGGAAGAGTACGAACACGCCAAGGCGCGTGGCGCGCGCATCTATGCCGAGCTGGTCGGCTTCGGCGCCAGCTCGGACGCGTTCCACATGACCGCCCCCAGCGAAGACGGCGAAGGCGCGGCGCGCAGCATGGTGGCCGCGATGCGCGATGCCAAGCTCAACCCCGAGCAGATCGGTTACCTCAACGCGCACGGCACCTCCACGCCGCTGGGCGATCTGGCCGAAACGCTGGCGATGAAGCGCGCGCTGGGCGACCACGCCTACAAGACCATGGTCAGCTCGACCAAGTCGATGACCGGCCACCTGCTCGGCGCGGCCGGCGGTGTGGAAGCGATCTTCTCGGTGATGGCGCTGCACACCGGCATCATCCCGCCGACCATCAACCTGGAAGAGCCCAGCGACGGCTGCGACCTGGATTACGTGCCGAACGTGGCGCGCGAAGTCCAGGTGGATGCGGTGATGTCCAACGGCTTCGGCTTTGGCGGCACCAACGGCACACTGGTGTTCAAGCGCGTCTGAGTCGGCGCGTCTGCGCGCTCGCACGGCGCGTCACGCAACAGTCCTTGGCCGCCGCGCGCACTGCGTTCGTGCGGCCAACCGGACAATGTTGGCTTGACCTAATCCTGATCCACGCATCGCGCGCGCTGCCTTTTAGAAGGCGGCGCGCTTTCGCATCTCACGCCCCCCCGGACCGATGACGCTCACCCGATCACTGCACGCGGACATCGACTTGCTGGCGCTGCATCGGTTGGCGCCGCAGCGGTACCCGGCGTTGCTGGAATCCACTGCCTCCGGTACCGAGCATGGGCGCTGGGATGTGCTGTTGCTGGCAGATGGCGCCAGCCTGCGGCTGGATCCGGATGGCGTGACGCGCGATGGCGATGGTCAAGCGCTCGAATGCAATTTTTTGGACGCGCTGGATGCCGCCTGGCACGCCGAACGGGTGCCGCGCGATGCGACCAGCGCATTGCCGTTTCGTGGCGGCTGGGCGGTATTGCTGGACTACGAATTGGCCGCGCAGGTCGAGCCGATCCTGCAGCTGCCTGCGCGGACCGACCGCCTGCCGAGCGCGCTCGCCTTGCGTGCGCCGGCAGCGGTGTTGCGCGATCGCGTGGACGGGCGCTGCATCGCGCTGGCCGAACCGGGACGCGAGGATCTGCTAAATCGCATCGACGACGACATAGCCGCCTGCGCTGTGCTGCCGCCGTTGCCGGCCTGGGTCGGGCCGGTTGCGGTGGACGAAGACGTGCCCGAGCGCTTTACCGACGCGGTGCAGCGGGTGCTCGATTACCTGCGTGCGGGCGATGTGTTCCAGGCCAATATCTCGCGCGCCTGGAATGCACGCTTTGCCGCGGCGGTGGATCCGGCGGCGCTGCACGCCCGGTTGCGTTCGGCCAATCCCGCGCCGTTCGCCGGCGTATTTGTGGCGGCCGGGCGCGCGGTGGTGAGCTCCTCGCCCGAGCGGCTGGTGTCGGTGCACGGCGATACGGTGCAGACCCGCCCCATCGCCGGAACGCGCGCGCGCTTTGCCGGCGACGACGATGCGGCGCGCATCCGCGAGCTGGTCGGCCACCCGAAAGAGCGCGCCGAGCACGTGATGCTGATCGACCTGGAGCGCAACGACCTGGGACGGATCTGCGTGCCCGGCACGGTCGAGGTGGATGAGCTGATGGCGGTGGAAAGCTATGCCCACGTGCATCACATCGTCAGCAACGTGCGTGGCCGTCTGCGCGCCGGGGTCACGCCGGGCGAGGTGATCGCGGCGGTGTTCCCGGGTGGCACGATTACCGGTTGCCCGAAGGTGCGCTGCATGCAGATCATCGCCGAGCTTGAACAGACCGCGCGGGGCGCTTACACCGGCGCGTTCGGCTGGCTCAACCGCGACGGCGACATGGATCTGAACATCCTGATCCGCACCGCGGAGGTGGCTGGAACGCAGGTGCGCTTCCGCACCGGCGCCGGCATCGTGGTGGACTCGGACCCGCAACGCGAGCTGGACGAAACCCGCGCCAAGGCACGGGGCGTGCTGCGTGCGATCGAGCCGACATGAGCGCTTCAACGGGACATCACCGGCGCGCGGTATCCTGCGCGGCGCTAGGGCAATGACGAGGTGGGTGTGGCGGTGACTGGCAAACGCGGATGTCTGGCCGTGCTGGGCACAGCATTGCTGCTCGTAGCGCTGCTGGCGATTGCCGCGCTGGTGGCATGGCGGCATTACCTGCACTTCGCGCAGACGCCGGTGAGCGCCACGGCGCCCAGCGTGGTGATTGCGCCGGGCGATTCGCTCAGGGCCACCTTGCGCAAATTGCGCGAGGCCGGCATCGCGCAAGGCACCGATCTGGAATGGCAGCTGCTGGCGCGCCAGGTCGATGCGGCCGGCAAACTCAAGGTGGGCGAGTACGCGTTGGCGCCGGCCCTGTCGCCGCGCGAATTGCTCGGTCGCATGCGCCAGGGGCGGGTGATCCAATACCGTTTCACGATCGTGGAAGGCTGGAATTTCCGTCAGTTGCGCGCCGCGCTGGCCACCGCCACGCCATTGCAGCAGACCATCGGCACCCTGGATGACGCTGCGTTGATGGCGCGGGTAGGTGTTGCCAATCAGCATCCGGAAGGCCGCTTCCTGCCGGAGACCTATCTGTATCAACGCGGCGACAGCGATCTGGATGTGCTCAAACGCGCCCATGCGGCGATGGACAAGGCGCTGGCGCAGGCCTGGGAGCAGCGCGCCGCCAACTTGCCGCTGACCTCGCCAGAGCAGGCGCTGATCCTGGCGTCCATCATCGAAAAGGAAACCGCGCTGGGCAGCGAGCGGCCGTTGATCGCCGGGGTGTTCCTGCGTCGCCTGCAGCTGGGCATGAAGCTGCAGACCGACCCCACCGTGATCTACGGCATCGGCAGCAGCTACGACGGCAACATCCGCCGTCGCGACCTGACCACCGATACCCCTTACAACACCTACACCCGCACCGGCCTGACCCCCACGCCGATCGCCATGCCCGGCCGCGAGGCGCTGCTGGCAGCGGTGCGCCCGGCACCCGGTGATGCGCTGTATTTCGTGGCTGTTGGCGACGGTACCGGCGCGCATGCGTTTTCGGCCACCCTGGCCGACCATAACGCGGCGGTGGCGCGCTACCTGCAGCGTCGCCGCCTGCCGAACATGCCGCAACCGGAGCCCACGCCATGACCGCCGTGTTTTCGCCCTGGCAGCAGCGCGCCTTCGACCAGACGGTGGCAGCGCTGGACGCCGGCCGGCTCGGACACGGGCTGCTGATTTGCGGCCCGGAAGGGTTGGGCAAGCGCGGCGTGGCGTTGGCGCTGGCCGAGCACGTGCTGGCCAGCTCGCCGGACCCGGCGTTGGCGCAGCGCACGCGGCAATTGATCGCCGCCGGCACCCATCCAGATCTGCAGCTGATCTCGTTCATTCCCAATCGCACCGGCGACAAGCTGCGCACGGAAATCGTCATCGAGCAGGTGCGCGAGGTGTCGCAAAAGCTGTCGCTGACGCCGCAGTACGGCATCGCCCAGGTGGTGATCGTCGACCCGGCCGATGCGATCAATCGCGCTGCCTGCAACGCCTTGCTCAAGACCCTGGAAGAGCCTTCGCCGGGCCGCTACCTGTGGCTGATCAGCGCGCAGCCGGCGCGTTTGCCGGCCACCATCCGCAGCCGTTGCCAGCGTCTGGAATTCAAGCTGCCGCCCGCGCACGAAGCGCTGGACTGGTTGCTGGCACAAGGCATCAGCGAGCGTGCCGCGCAGGATGCCCTGGACGCTGCACGCGGCCACCCCGGGCTGGCCGCACAGTGGTTGCGCGAGGATGGCCTGACGGTGCGTCGCGCGGTGGCGCAGGACCTGGAGCAGATCGCCAGCGGCCGCGCCGGTGCGGTGGAGGTTGCGCAGCGCTGGACCAACGACGGCCAGGCTGATCAGCGTCTGCGGCATGCCGCCGACCTGGCGTTGGCGCAGGCCTCGGCCGGCTTGACCGATCCATCGCGGTTGCACAAGCTGGCGACCTGGTTCGACGCCGCCAATCGCACACGCGACCTGCTGCGCACCACCGTCCGCGCCGACCTGGCAGTGACGGAATTGCTGCTGGCCTGGCGCGAGGGAGCGCACCAGGCACGTTCTAGGGGAACTCGATGAGTGCAATGAATGCACGCCAAGGCATTTTGTCGCTGGCGTTGAAAGACAAGCCGGCGCTCTACAGCGCGTACATGCCGTTCGTGAAAGGCGGCGGCATCTTCGTGCCCACGCCCAAGCGCTACATGCTGGGCGATGAAGTTTTCCTGCTGCTGACCCTGCCCGATTCCAGCGAGCGCCTGCCGGTGGCCGGCAAGGTGATCTGGACCACGCCTGCGGGCGCGCAGGGCAACCGCGCCGCCGGCATCGGCGTGCAGTTTCCGGACGGCCCGGAAGGCGAGGCGGTGCGCAACAAGATCGAAACCCTGCTGGCCGGCCTGACCACCTCGGATAAGCCGACGCATACGATGTGATGCGGTTGTTGTTGGACATGCGGCCGGCCGCCGCACAACTACACCGGCAGGGTTGCCACTGATCGCAGTGCGCTGACTGCGGTGTAGGTGAGACTCCTGTCATGGTGGGAATGAGCCATCAGGAGCCAGGCAAGTGATCGGCTTGGCGCTAAGTCCAGCCAGTTAACGTGCGTGATGCCGGGCAGAGAGGGGCAGCGCCGTCGGCTGGCGGGATGAGGCCGGCGTCTGCAAACTGCCGTGGTTTTCAGTAGGCACCCACCGGGTCGAACGCGGCTGTTGACGATTGCTGCAGCTGCCCTATAATGTGCGGCTCGCGTCACCGGGCGGTTAGCTCAGCGGTAGAGCATTGCCTTCACACGGCAAGGGTCACAAGTTCGAACCTTGTACCGCCCACCATGAATTCAGAGTCAGATGAAAACCGGCGGAAGCCGGTTTTTTTCTTTGCCGCAATGTCGTAGCGGCTACATGGATGGGTGATGCGATAGCGCCGCAGCCCTCATTCTTATGCAGCACTCGGTAGCCACTGCCACTCACTCAGCGGCATGCATGCTTTGCAGTGGTTCGCGTTGGCGCGAGACATCGCGATTTAGCGTTTCTTGCGCGTTCGATCAGGACTCGCCATCTGCATGGCTTGGACGCTGCGGTTAATCGATTGCGCCAGTGATGAATCCGTGTGCCAGGGTCGCTGTCTCACATTTGGTAGTGGCGCTGCATTGCATTTCGAGAAGCGGTGCACGTAAGCACTTTTCGCTAGGGTCGGTGCCTTGCGAGCTCGACAGGGACTTGCCATCCTGCAAGGCCCCGGATCTAGATGGAGTGGCGATGAAGACGCTGCTTGGAAGTGCGCTGGTTGCGATGTTGTTGTTGGCCGGGTGCGCGCGCGATGTTGGCGAGCAGTACGTGGGCAAGTGGGTCAATGTGAAGTCGCAGAAGAATGTGCTGAGCATCGAGCACAATGGCGAGAGCTTCATCATTCGCGATACCACGCCGGAGCTGTTCGGTAGTGGCGTGAGGACCCGAAATTATCCGGCGCTGCTGACCAAGGGTGTGCTGCAGGTGTCCAGCGGCAGCGGCACGGTCAACTATGCGATCGACGAGGCGACGGGTCGATTGAGCACGGGCGATACCGAGTACACGCGGATCAAGTGATCGCTACATGCGTGGTCGACAGTCTCTCCAATAATTCAGGCCGCTCGCAGACACCTCAGTGTCACGTTTGGCCCTTTTCATGAATGCGATGTGGGTTTGATCGTTGTAAACGGCATGGATGTGTTGCCCATTGCAGTACTAGCGGAGCGTGGATGCATCACTGCGGTCGTGGTTCGAGCCCCGGGGCCGAATCCACCGACTCCAGCGCCAGCAGCGTCATCTGCTGCTGGCGCATGCGAGGCTACTTTGGTGAGGCGATCATCGCTTGGTAGAGGGCGTTGATTGCATGAAACCGGGGTGCTATCTCGATGGCGGAGCGCTTGGCCCTCTGCACGTCCACATGCCACGACATGCCGCGCAAAGACTCCTGCTTGAAGCTCATGCGCAGTTCGCTTTCCATCAGGCCGCCAGAGGTGACCTCCCAGGTGCCAGGTGGAGAGAAGGCGGTAAAGATCGAGATGTAGGTGATGACTTCATCCTGATTGAGTTGCACGGCTTGGCCAGAGGAAAGGCTGGTGAACTTCCAATCCTCGCTGACCTGCCAGGGCATCTCCTCGGCCGTGCTGCTCCCGGGAAGGTTGGCAATGCCGAATGAGGCCCGGATCGAATCGGGACCGCGTTCCTGTAGTCGAGCGCGATCTTTGAGCAGGTTGATCAGATTGTCGTGCTTTGCATATTCCTTTTTGATCTCCGCTTCCAGGAGTTGCCTGAAGCGATTTGCAAACTTTCTCCAGCGCTCACGTAGTGGAGCATCGAAAAACTCCCACACGGGCAGGCAATTGTCGTATCCGATGATGTCCCAGTTTGTCGGATCCTCCAGCGACTTGATCCACTCCGCAGGCGACTCCGCCAGTCCTGCAGCGCCACCGATCATATGCAATCGCCTGCTTGCGCTCTGCTTGCTGTTGCTGTTGGCTGATCCTTTTTTTTCTGTATTGCCGACTTGGGTTTGCGCGTTGACCTTGACGCCTGCCTGCTTGGCCTCGGCGGCGACCTCCTGCTCGAAGGTGACTTTCTTTTCATCCTCGATAGAGGTCAGCGTTTGGTCGCTCTGCATCTGGTCCTTGATGGTGATCTGCCCGCCAAGTAAATACGTCCTGGGAATCATGGCGCCCTTGGAGCCAAGCACACGTAATACGTTTTCAAAGACTTGTTCTGGATCTTGCGGGCGTTGATCAGCGAAATTTGCACTTGCATCGAGGGTGTCCAGTGCATTCTCGAAAACGGACTGAATATCCGCAGACACATGGATCAGTTCGCGCGGAAGGGTGATCGATGCCTTGGTCACCCGGCGCACGGACGATACATGCACCGAGCGCTCTCGCTGCTTGGTCAGCTGCCGGTTGCTACTCTGGTACGAGAAGTGGTCTTCCCCACCGACCATGACACCATCCACGCTGCCTTCGGCGCCCGCAGAGTAAACCAGCTTGAACGCCGATGAGCCGTGCAGGTCGCGCAACAGCAAGGACTCGCTGGCCCAGGCATCCTTGATGTCTTCGCTGCGCACATTGATTCGAATACTGGCTTGCAGTGCCTGATTGACTGCGGCGCTGTCGGCGTCAGGGTCATGCGGCAACCTTAACGCAATGGCATCGTCCTTGAGCGACAAGGCGTTATCGGCCATCACCAACAATGGGAACTTCCCCCGCCGGCGTGCAGCGTCGAACACCGAAAAAGCGGTATGGGTACCGCTAGGGCTCTTGATCACCTCGCCGCCTTGCAGAGCGGCCTTCCATAGCTCTTCGAAGGACTTGAACGGATCTGCCTCCAGCTTGCCCTCCAAGGGCTTCGGCGCGTCAACCACGAATGCTTGCTTGCCGACCTTGTTTGCCGGCGAAGGCGTTGACGTGGGACTTGCTGCGGGTGCCGGTGGTGTGGATGCGCCACGGCCTCCGGAAGTCGGTGCGCTCGTTGGCTTGCTTGAAGTGGGTGCCGGCTTGCCCGTTGTGGGCGCGTTCGGCCCTGCCTGGCTGGATGGGCTGCGACTGCTGCTGTCGGCGTCTGTCTGCTTGCCTGCACGGGGCGAGATTGCTGGCGTGGTTGCTTTGGAAGCGGTGCTTGGCTTGGCCGAGCTTCTGGCCGGTTTTGCCGAGGTCTTGGCGTTCGGCAATGCCGCGATCGTGATCTTGCCGTCGATGGCGATCAGGCTGGCGAGGATGCCTCGCTCCGACTCAACCGGCAACGCATCGTCCATTTTCAGGAACTGCCATGTTGGTGGAAGCGAGAGACCAAGGTCGGCAATGTCTGCCCTCAGTGCCTGCAGCGTTTTTCTGGCGATGTCGATCGGTGTCTCGCTGACGGCATTCCCGTTGAGGAAAATACGTGTTTTCACAGCTACCCTCCTGGTGTAATCGTGCGATCGCCCAAGGCGGTGGCATGCATCTTGAGTGCTGTTGCGATGCCATGGGCCAATCGAGCATAAGGCGTTGCGTTCAACGCATGCGGTCGCCGTCGGCATCAATCGCTTCGGTGATGTATCGCTGTGCGCACGAGCGAAACTGAAGCGTGATACGGTTCCGGTTCGATGTGCGAGCGCAAGTGATGGCGGTCACGCCATCCAGCACAGCGCCGCATGTGCTTCGCTTAGTGACCGTCGCGCATCCAGCGCCACAGCGTAGTACGTGATATGCCTAGTGTCTGGGCAGCGACAGCGCGATTGCCATTGGCGCCATCGAGTGCCGCGCGGACCGCAGCAGCGGTGAACTGCAAACGGGAGCTCGTCAGATCGGTGTGCTCAGGTGTCGCGTCGCGGTTGGCGAGCGGTGTATCGACTATTTCCGGCGCCCAGCGCTGGAGTTGTTCCAGGCTCAGGTGGTCGTGCGCTTGTGCCTTCCAGTGAATGCATAAGCGTTCAACGAGGTTGCGTAGTTCGCGCACATTGCCCGGCCATGCATGCTGTTGCAGCCGTTGCAGCGCTGCTGGCGACAATGGCGATGCGATGCTGCCCAGTTGCTGGAAATAATGCGTCAGCAGCATCGCAATGTCGTCGGGGCGGTGGCGTAACGGCGGCAGTGCGATGCGTAGTGCGTTCAAGCGATAGAACAGGTCGCGGCGAAAGCGCCCTTGTTCGACCAGGGAATGCAGATCCTGCAGGCTGGCAGCGACCACGCGCACATCCACTGAAACTGGCACGGTGGCGCCGACGCGCAGCACTTCGCGCTCTTCCAGCACGCGGAGCAGGCGCGTCTGTAGCGGCATCGGCAATTCGCCGATTTCGTCTAGAAACAACGTGCCGTCCTGCGCGGCTTCGATCAGGCCGGTGTGGCCGCCGCGACGTGCGCCGGTGAAAGCGCCATCGCTGTAGCCGAACAATTCCGCTTCCAGCAGCGATTCGGTGATAGCGCCGCAATTGATCGCGACAAAGCGGCCACGCCGGCGACTGCCGGCATGCAGTTGTCGGGCGACCAACTCCTTGCCGGTCCCAGTCTGGCCGCTGATCAACACGGTGCCCGCGTGCGGCGCATACAGCTGCACCAGCTCGCGGACGTGCACCATTGCCGCGTCGTCGCCGAGCAGCGCGTCGCTGCGGCGTGTCCGTCGTGCGTTGCTGCGGGCGGTTGGGCGTTCCTGGCTGGAAGCAGTGCCTAATGCGATGGCGTTTTCCAGTGCGTGACGGACCGAATCTGCCGAATACAGCAGCACGCCGGGCAGGCCGGCCTGCTCGGCGAAATCGATCGCCATGCCGGTACCCACGATGACCTGGATACCACCGGCGCGCAGGTCGGCAATGCAGTCGCGCGCGTCTTCGGCAGTGACGAAGCGGCGATGTTCGATGTCCAGGTCGAAGCTGTGCTGGAAGGCGTGGAACGAGGGAACGTCGCTGGCATGGGTCACCACGCCGATGCGTGGCGCGATGCGGCGCGCACGCGCCAACGCCTCCATCAGGTCGAAGCCGGTGGCCTGGATCGGAGCCAGCGGCAACGCGAGCCGGCTGCGCAGGTAGGCGGCGTTGGAGCCGCCAGCGACCAAAACGTCGCAGCGCTCGCGGCGCAGACGCTGGCCGATGACGTCCACGGCGTCGGCAAAGCCAAGGTTGATCTGCTCGATCCGCGCGCGCTGGTCGAATTCGGGGATGACATCGGCAAGCAGGCCGGTCAGTCGCGACACGCTGACGGTCCAGATCACCGGTGGCGATGTGTCTGCCGGGTCGGCCGGGGAGGGGTTACGCATCGGGTTTGGCGTGTTCCATTGGTGTTTCATGTTGCGCCACGTGTTACATATTCGCAACGATTCGCTGGCGGTGCTCAGTGTAATCAAGCGCTTGCGATTGGCACAGGGTTTGCGAACTATCCGTTATCCCATCCCAGGAATCGCCATGACGTCCTCGCCCATTTCTTCCGCCGGTACCCGCTTCCGCGCGGCGCTGGCCGCCGAGTCGCCGCTGCAGGTCATCGGTGCGATCAATGCCAACCATGCGCTGCTGGCCCAGCGTGCGGGGTATCAGGCCATCTATCTCTCTGGCGGCGGCGTGGCGGCGGGTTCGTTGGGGCTGCCGGACCTGGGCATCAATACGTTGGAAGATGTGCTGATCGATGTGCGCCGCATTACCGATGTGTGCGGGTTGCCGCTGCTGGTGGACGTGGACACCGGCTTCGGGCCGAGCGCGTTCAACATCGAGCGCACCATCAAATCGCTGATCAAGGCGGGCGCGGCCGGTTGCCATATCGAAGACCAGGTCGGCGCCAAGCGCTGCGGGCATCGACCTGGCAAGGAGATCGTCAGTCAGGGCGAGATGGTGGATCGGGTCAAGGCGGCGGCCGATGCCAAGACCGACCCGGCGTTCTTTCTGATCGCGCGGACCGATGCCATCCAGATGGAAGGCGTGGACGCGGCGATCGAGCGCGCCATCGCCTGCGTGGAAGCGGGCGCCGATGGCATCTTTGCCGAGGCCGCCTACGACCTGGACACCTACAAGCGCTTTGTCGATGCGGTGGGCGTGCCGGTGCTGGCCAACATCACCGAGTTCGGCAAGACGCCGCTGTTTACGCGCGACCAACTGGCCGCTGCCGGCGTGGCGATCCAGTTGTTTCCGCTGTCGGCATTTCGTGCGGCCAACAAGGCCGCCGAGGATGTCTACACCGCGATCCGGCGCGATGGCCATCAACAAGCGGTACTGGAAACCATGCAGACGCGCGAAGAACTGTACGAACGCATCGGCTACCACGACTACGAACAACGCCTGGATGCACTGTTTGCACGCAAAGGCGCATGATCGCCGCTTGCTGCGTCCACCTGGTCACTCCTCCGTGACACCGCAACACGCCACAGCTTGGGAGCTCATCGCATGAACGACACCACCATTCCCGGTTTCAAGCCGAAAAAATCCGTTGCCCTGTCCGGTACTGCTGCAGGCAACACCGCGCTGTGCACCGTGGGGCGCAGCGGCAACGATCTGCACTATCGCGGTTACGACATTCTGGATCTGGCAACCACCAGCGAGTTCGAGGAAATTGCGTACCTGCTAGTGCACGGCAAGTTGCCCAATAGCGGCGAATTACGCGGTTACAAGGCCAAGTTGCGGTCGCTGCGTGGCGTGCCGGCTGCAGTGAAAGCGGCGCTGGAGCAACTGCCGCCGTCGGCACACCCGATGGATGTGATGCGCACCGGCGTCTCGGTGCTGGGCTGCCTGCAGCCAGAAAAAGACGACCATAACCATCCGGGCGCGCGCGACATCGCCGACAAGCTGATGGCGTCGTTGGGCTCGATGCTGCTGTATTGGTATCACTACAGCCACAACGGCAAGCGCATCGAAGTGGAAACCGATGACGATTCGATCGGTGGGCATTTCCTGCATCTGCTGCACGGGTTTGCGCCGAAGGATTCATGGGTGCGTGCAATGCACACCAGCCTGATCCTGTATGCCGAGCATGAGTTCAACGCGTCCACGTTTGCATGCCGGGTGATCGCCGGCACCGGCAGCGATATGTACAGCGCCATCGCCGGTGGCATCGGCGCGCTGCGCGGACCCAAGCACGGCGGCGCCAACGAAGTGGCCTTCGAAATACAGAAGCGCTACGACACCCCGGATGAAGCGGAAGCCGATATCAAGGCGCGCGTGGAGCGCAAGGAAGTGGTAATCGGCTTCGGCCACCCGGTGTACACGGTGTCCGACCCGCGTAACAAGGTGATCAAGGACGTGGCGCGCGAGCTGTCCGATGCGCAGGGTAGCCGCAAGATGTACGACATCGCCGAGCGCCTGGAAACGGTGATGTGGGACATCAAGAAGATGTTCCCCAACCTGGATTGGTTCAGTGCGGTGAGCTACCACATGATGGGCGTGCCGACTGCGATGTTTACGCCGCTGTTCGTGCTGGCACGCACGGCCGGTTGGAGCGCGCACATCATCGAGCAGCGCGTGGACGGCAAGATCATTCGCCCGTCGGCCAACTACACCGGGCCGGAAGATCAGGTCTTCGTGCCGTTGGATCAGCGCGCCTGACTGTGTGGGCGGCGCTGGCCCTCATCCGCCCTTCGGGCACCTTCTCCCGCTTGCGGGAGAAGGGCGCCGCAGCCGCGCTGCAGTAGCAGCGGCGCCGGATAGCAGCACCGCAACAGCAACGCAATAGCAGCACCGCAACCGCGCCGCATTAGCAGCGGCGCCGGATAGCAGCACCGCAATAGCAACGCAATAGCAGTACCGCAACCGCAAGAAACCTCGCCCGCCTTGTGATATCGCCAGCCATGAACAGCCAGTACCGCAAGCCCTTGCCGGGCACCTCGTTGGAGTATTTCGATGCACGCGCCGCAGTGGATGCGTTGCAGCCGGGCGCGTATGCAACGCTGCCATACACCGCGCGCGTGCATGCCGAAAACCTGGTGCGGCGCGCCGAGCCGCAGATGCTGGAGGCCTACCTGCGCCAGCTGATCGAGCGCAAGCGCGACCTGGATTTCCCGTGGTTTCCGGCGCGTGTGGTCTGCCACGACATCCTGGGGCAGACCGCGCTGGTGGATCTGGCCGGCTTGCGTGATGCCATCGCCGAGCAGGGCGGCGACCCGGCGCAGGTCAATCCGGTGGTGCCGGTGCAGTTGATCGTCGATCACTCGCTGGCAGTGGAATACGCCGGTTTCGACAAGCAGGCCTTTGCCAAGAATCGCAGCGTGGAAGATCGCCGCAATGCCGATCGCTTTCACTTCATCGAATGGACCAAGCGTGCGTTCGAGAACATGGAAGTGATTCCGCCGGGCAACGGGATCATGCATCAGATCAATCTGGAGAAGATGTCGCCGGTGATCCACACACTGGATGGCGTGGCGTTTCCGGATACCTGCGTGGGCACCGACAGTCATACGCCGCACGTGGATGCGTTGGGTGTGATCGCCGTGGGTGTGGGCGGGCTGGAAGCGGAGACCGTGATGTTGGGGCGTGCGTCGTGGATGCGGTTGCCCGACATCATCGGCGTGGAGTTGTTGGGCCGGCCGGCGCCGGGCATCACCGCCACCGACATCGTGCTGGCCTTGACCGAATTCCTGCGCCAGCAGCGCGTGGTCGGCGCGTATCTGGAGTTTTACGGTGCCGGCGCCAGCGCGTTGACCATCGGCGACCGCGCCACCATCTCCAATATGACGCCAGAATTCGGCGCGACCGCGGCGATGTTCTACATCGACCAGCAGACCATCGACTACCTGCAGCTGACCGGTCGCGAGGATGCACAGATTGCGCTGGTGGAAACCTACGCACGGCTTACCGGCTTGTGGGCCGACGCTCTGGTCACCGCGCAGTACGAGCGCGTGCTGCAGTTCGACTTGTCGAGCGTGGTGCGCAACATGGCCGGCCCGTCCAACCCGCACAAGCGGGTGGCGACCACCGAGCTGGCAAACCGCGGCATCGCCGCTGCGTGGGAAGACGTGCCAGGGCAGATGCCCGATGGTGCAGTGATCATCGCGGCGATCACCTCGTGCACCAACACCTCCAATCCACGCAACGTCATCGCGGCTGGCCTGCTGGCACGCAACGCCAATGCGCGTGGCCTGACCCGCAAACCTTGGGTGAAAAGTTCGCTGGCGCCCGGCTCCAAGGCGGTGCAGCTGTATCTGGAAGAGGCCGGCTTGCTGAGCGAGCTGGAGCAACTGGGCTTCGGCATCGTGGCGTTCGCCTGCACCACCTGCAATGGCATGAGCGGCGCGCTGGACCCGGTGATCCAACAGGAGATCATCGACCGCGACCTGTATGCGACGGCGGTGTTGTCGGGCAATCGCAATTTCGATGGGCGCATCCATCCGTATGCCAAGCAGGCCTTTCTCGCCTCGCCGCCGCTGGTGATCGCCTATGCCATCGCAGGAACGGTGCGCTTCGATATCGAAAAGGATGTGCTTGGCATCGATGCGGATGGCACACCGATCACGCTGAAGGATCTGTGGCCGAGCGATGCGGAGATCGATGCGGTGGTGGCGCGCAGCGTCAAGCCGGAGCATTTCCGCAGCGTCTACGACCCGATGTTCAAGCGCAGCGTCGGGCAGGGCGCACGCGTGAGCCCGCTGTACGACTGGCGCCCGACCAGCACCTATATTCGCCGTCCGCCGTATTGGGAGGGCGCGTTGGCCGGTGTACGCACGCTGCATGGCATGCGCGCGCTGGCGGTGCTGGGCGACAACATCACCACCGATCACCTGTCTCCCTCCAACGCCATCATGGCCAGCAGTGCGGCCGGCGAATACCTGGCGCAAATGGGCGTGCCGGAAGAAGACTTCAATTCTTACGCTACCCATCGCGGCGACCACCTCACCGCGCAACGCGCCACCTTCGCCAACCCGAAGTTGGTCAACGAAATGGCCGTGGTGGATGGGCAGGTCACCGCCGGTTCGCTGGCACGGCTGGAGCCGGACGGGCAGGTCGTGCGCATGTGGGAAGCGATCGAAACCTATATGACGCGCAAGCAGCCGTTGGTCATCATTGCCGGCGCCGATTACGGGCAGGGCTCGTCGCGCGACTGGGCGGCCAAGGGCGTACGGCTGGCGGGCGTGGAAGCGATCGTGGCCGAAGGCTTCGAGCGGATCCATCGTACCAACCTGATCGGCATGGGCGTATTGCCGCTGGAATTCAAGCCGGGGACCGATCGCAAGACACTAGGTATCGACGGCAGCGAAACATTCGACGTGATGGGCGAGCGCGCGCCAGGCGCAACGCTGACGTTATCGATCCATCGCCGCAACGGCGAGCAGCTGCAGGTGCCGGTGATCTGCCGTCTGGATACTGCGGAAGAAGTGGCGATCTATGAAGCCGGCGGCGTGTTGCAACGGTTTGCACAGGATTTTCTGGAAGCGAGCAAGGTGGCGTAGGCATCGCTATGTCTTCGACACCACGATTGATTTTTATGTTGAAGCCGCCGCCGGACGTGCTTGACTTGATGTCTGGCGCGGTTGCTGCTCATGGCTTTGACACGGCACTTGGGGGGACGCTCTTCGAAGTGTGTAATTGGCATCAATCGCTGAGTGACAGATATGAGGGCGTGGATGCGCGTGCGGCCATGCTGCGCGCTGGGAGCCGCGTCGATGCCGCCGCAGTGACGTTGCGCTTGAATCGCATCACCACCTCCGGCGCAGGTCCGTTGCATTGCGCGTTTCGGGCATATGGCGCGCCTTCCGAATTCACCGCGCTGCTTCAGGCGGTTGCCATGGCGCTGCAGGCAGAGCGGCTACCGCCTGGAGGCGGACATACCCCGCATATCACGATCAGCTACAAGGCGCCCACAAAGCTGGACGCGCGTATTCCGGCGATCGTCTGGTACAGCGACACCTTGCTGCTTGTCGAAGCTGGGGGAGCGCCGTATCGCTACACGCCCATCGCGCAATGGCCATTGCGTCCTGCTGTCGGCTTGGGTGAGCAGGCGCAATGTTCGCTGCCGTTCTGAACGTCGAAAAACGGATCGGGCGTCAGCCACGCTCTCGTCTGCGCTAGCCATGCAAGGCGATACTGGTCCGCGTTGCGCTGACTGTCTCGCTACTTCGTTGCTTTCAAGGACCTTCCATGTCATTTGTTCCCCAACTCCGCATCCCCGCCACCTACCTGCGCGGTGGCACCAGCAAAGGCGTGTTTTTTCGCCTGCAGGATCTGCCGGTTGCCGCACAACAGCCGGGGCCAGCGCGCGATGCGTTGTTGCTGCGGGTGATCGGCAGCCCCGATCCGTATGCCAAGCAGATCGATGGCATGGGCGGGGCCACGTCCAGTACCAGCAAGAGCGTGATCGTCTCTGCCAGTGCGCGCGACGGGCACGATGTGGACTATTTGTTCGGGCAGGTGTCCATCGACAGCGCGTTCGTGGATTGGAGCGGCAACTGCGGCAACCTGTCGGCGGCGGTGGGGCCGTTTGCGATCGCCAATGGCCTGGTCGATGCGGCGCGGGTGCCGCACGATGGTGTGGCGACGGTGCGGATCTGGCAGGCCAATATCGGTAAGACCATCGTGGCGCACGTGCCGATGAGCGACGGTCAGGTGCAGGAAACCGGCGATTTCGAGCTGGATGGGGTGACCTTTCCCGCCGCCGAAGTGCAATTGGAATTTCTCGACCCCGCCGATGCGGCCGAAGGCGAGGGCGGTGCGATGTTTCCCACCGGCAAGCTGATCGATCAGCTGGAGATTCCTGGCCTGGGCACGATCGCCGCCACGCTGATCAATGCCGGCATCCCGACCATTTTCGTCAACGCGCATGACCTGGGCTACACCGGCACCGAGTTGCAGGACGCGATCAATGGCGATCCGCGTGCGCTGGCCATGTTCGAAACACTGCGCGCACATGGCGCGGTGCGGATGGGGTTGATTGCCAGCATCGACGAAGCCGCCACGCGCCAGCACACCCCCAAGGTCGCCTTCGTTGCGCCGCCCGCCGACTACACCGCCTCCAGTGGCAAGCCGGTGCTTGCTGGCGAGATCGATCTGCTGGTGCGTGCGATGTCGATGGGCAAGTTGCACCACGCGATGATGGGCACTGCCGCCGTCGCTATCGGGACCGCAGCGGCGGTGCCCGGCACCCTGGTCAATCTGGCCGCAGGCGGTGCGACGCGCTCGGCAGTGCGTTTCGGCCATCCGTCCGGCACCTTGCGTGTCGGTGCGGAGGCGACACTGGTGGACGGGCAGTGGCAGGTGACCAAGGCGCTGATGAGCCGCAGTGCGCGCGTGCTGATGGAAGGTTGGGTGCGCGTGCCGGGTGATGTTGCCAAGGTCGAGTGAACGGAAAACGGATGTGCGTGGGTAGATGTCTCCGATGGCGGGCGGAGCGGGCGCATCCACGCCGGTTTAGAAACCCGCGGGCGGTCCATGGCGCTTATCTACGCGCTCGTCAAACGGTGCGGGGGCAGTCGTCGTACGGGTTTTCGTGGGGCTCACGCGTGCGCCGCGACGTATGCCGTCGCCGGGTCTAGTGCAGCCAAGCCTGTTCATGCGGCCCATGTGCTGAGCACCGCTCGCTGAGACACACAACGCTCCAGCGCACAAATTGCACTGGGGTGTTGCATTAATTAGAACGCCATTTCTAATTATGAAAACTTTTTCGCACGGGCTCTGCCAAATTTGTGTAAATCGTGTTAATTCTGTTGCAACGCGGCATGGAAATCAGGCCGCTCCGCCAACCGAATTCGGAGTCTTCCCATGTCAGCCAGCCGGTCGCTCAAGATCAGCGCGCTTGCCGTTGCCGTCGTTTCCCTTCTGCCGCTCTACGCCGCCGCCCAGCAGGCGCCCAGCGCCGACGGTGTCGTGCGTCTGGATGCGGTCAAGGTCACGGTCGAGCGTCGCTCCGAAGACTCCAAGGATGTGCCGGTGTCGGCCAGCGTGTTGCGCCCGGAATTTCTGGACGCCATTTCCACCAGCGGCTCGGACATCCGCGTGCTGGCCGGCAAGGCGCCGAGCCTGAATATCGAATCGTCCAACGGCCGTGTGTTCCCGCGTGTGTACATCCGCGGCTACGGCAACACCGACTTCAATACCTACGCCTCGCAGCCGGTGTCGCTGATCTATGACGACGTGGTGCAGGAAAACGCCTTCCTGAAGGGCTTCCCGATCTTCGATCTGGAAGGCCTGGAAGTATTGCGTGGCCCGCAGGGCACCTTGTTCGGCCGTAATACGCCGGCCGGCGTGGTCAAGTTCAACTCGGTCAAGCCGACTATCGGCTCCAACGACGGCTACGCCAGCCTGTCCTATGGCACCTACGGCACCATGACGCTGGAAAGCGGCCTGAGCATCGCGATGGGCGAGCATTGGGCAGCGCGTCTGTCCACCCTGGGCCAGCGCCGCGACGACTGGGTCGAAAACCGCGACGGCCGCGATCTGGAAGGCTATACCGACTCGGCCGTGCGCCTGCAGTTGCTGTACCAGGCCAGCGACGATTTCAGCGCATTGTTCAACGCGCATGCGCGCCATCTGGACGGCACCGCGCGCCTGTTCCGCGCCAACATCATCCAGCCCGGCACCAATCAGCTGGTGGATGGCTTCGACGCCGAAAAATCCTTCATCGACGGCGCCAACACCCAGGAACTGCAGACCTATGGCGGCAGCGCCAACCTAACCTGGGACCTGGGCGACATCGCGCTGCACTCGATCACCGCCTATGAGGGCATCGGCAAGTACTACAGCCGTGGTGACATCGACGGCGGCTTCGGCGCGGTGTTCGCACCGCCGTCCGGCCCGGGCGCGATTCCGTTCCCGGTGGAAACCGCCGGCGGCATCAAGAGCCTGGACCAGTACAGCCAGGAACTGCGCGCCGAATCGCAGTACGAAGGCCCGCTCAACTGGCAGGCCGGCCTTTACTACTTCCACGACGATGTGGAAGGCGAAAACTACACCTACAACACCTTCAGCGGCGGCGATCTGGCCAGCTACCAGCTCACCCGCCAGCGCAATACCTCGTGGGCGGCGTTCGGCTCGTTGAACTACGCGGCCACCGATCGCCTGAACCTGCGCGCCGGCATCCGCTACACCTACGACAAGAAGACCTTCGACGTGCTGGCGCTGGATCGCGTCACGCTGGTCGAACCGTCCAGCGGCGAAACCGACAACTCCAAGGTCACCGGCGATTTGGCCGCGACGTTCTCCATCAACGACGACGTCAACGTGTATGCACGTGCCGCACGCGGCTTCCGCGGCGCCAGCTTCGGCGTGCCCTCGGGCACCGCGCCGCTGACCGTTGCCGAGCCGGAGACGGTGGATTCGTTCGAGATCGGCATCAAGTCGGATCTGTTCGACAACCGCGCGCGCCTGAGCTTCGACATCTACGATTTCCGGGTGAAGAACCAGCAGCTCACCGCAGTAGGCGGCGCCTCCAACGATGTGCGTCTGCTCAACGCCGACAAGACCAAGGCACGTGGCGCCGAGTTCGATTTCGAAGCGTTGATCACCCAGAACCTGCGCGTCACCGCCGGTGGCGCCTATAACTGGACTCGCATCGACGACCCGAACCTGTCGGTGGGCGTGTGCCGCACCTGCACCGTGACCGACCCGCTAAATGCGGCCGGCCGCGCGCTGATCGACGGTAATGACCTGCCGCAGGCGTCCAAGTGGATGGCCAATGCCACGCTGCGTTACGGCATCCCGATGGGCAACGACGGCGAGCTGTTCTTCTACACCGACTGGTCCTACCGCAGCGAAGTGAATTTCTTCCTGTACGACTCCAAGGAATTCACCGGCCAGCCGCTGGTCGAAGGCGGTGCCAAGATCGGGTACAACTGGGGCGCCGGTGCGTACGAGGTGTCGGTGTTCTGCCGCAACTGCACCAACCAGATCCGCGTGACCGGTGCGATCGATTTCAACAACCTCACCGGCTTCATCAACGACCCGCGCATCGTTGGCGCCCAGTTCCGCGCCAACTTCTGATCGGCATCGTTGTACGGTAGAACGCGAACCGCCGGCGAGCATGCCGGCGGTTTTTTTTTGCAGCAGGAGAAATAGATGCAACACAGATGGCAACGCACCTGGAGCATGCTGGCGATGTGGTGCCTCTGCGCCGCCGCGTGGGCGCAGACCCCCGCCGCGGCGATGCAGGGCACGGCTGCGCCTGCGCCGGCCGACAAGGTGGTGGTCTCCACCGATATCGGCGACGACATCGACGATGCGTTCGCGCTGGCACTGCTGTTGCGTCGACCACAGGTGCAGGTGCAGGTGCAGGTGCTGGGCATTGCATCGGCGTGGGGGGATACCACACTGCGTGCACAGCTGTTGCAGCGTTTGTTGCAGCAGGCCGGGCGCAGCGACATCCCGTTGGCGGTGGGCAAGCGCACCACCAGCACGATTGCCTTCAGTCAGGCGAACTGGGCCGCGAAAGGACAGCTGCCGAGCGGCTTGCCCGATGCAGCGACGATGATCCTGCAGCAGGCGCAGCGCTATCCGGGTGAGGTCACCTTGCTGGTGCTGGGCCCGATGACCGATGCCGCACTGGCGCAGCAACGCGACCCGGTGGGCTTTGCCAAGCTCAAGCGCATCGTGGCAATGGGCGGGTCGGTGCGGGTGGGCTACGGCAAGTCCGCGTATCGCCCGGCCAGCGCGCCGGCCGCCGAGTACAACATCGTTTCCGATGTGGCGGCCGCGCAGCGCGTGTTCGCGGCCGGCGTGCCAATCGTCCTGCTGCCGCTGGATGCCACCCAGATCACCCTGGAGGAACCCGAGCGTATCGCGCTGTTTGCGCACGGCGATGGCCTGACCGACGCGCTCACCCAGCTTTACTACCAATGGCGCAACACCGACCAGCCCTGGGCGAGCGCAACGCCGACCTTGTTCGATGCCGTGCCGGTGGCTTGGTTGCTGCGCCCCGAACTGTGCCCGACCACGCCGCTGCATCTGGACGTCGATGCGCAAGGCTATACGCGCGAGGTGCCGGGCACGCCGAACGTGCAGGCCTGCCTGCGCGCGGACAAGCCGGCGTTGATCGACCTGTACACGCGCACGGTGTTGCAGTTGCACTGAGAGCAGCGAACAAAAGGACTGCGCAACCGTCAGGCGGGCGCGGCCGGTGCTCGGTGCGGCATGTATCACGTGTGCATTCCGGTGCTGAGTGCGCCGTCCACACCTGCCTGACGACTGGTCGTTACGTTTTGCTCGCTGCTCTGAAGAGCAGCGAGCAAACGGAGTTAGCGCCTGCCTGGCGGTGAGCGCAGTGGTTTTGTTGGCTGCACTTTTGGGATGCAGTCAAACGCCTGGTTGGTCGAAGGCGCGGTGCCCTCACCGCTCGCGGGACACGCCGTACATCCGTCCGTGGAGGCGAGGTGGCGGCATCCATGCCGCCACACGGTCCCGCAAGCGGCGAGGACACCGCACCCGGAAGTTGGTCGGTAGTTGAGTAAAAAGCTGGTGGTCTTGTGAATTGCGGCTTGCTGGTGAGGGGCGCAGAACTGCAGGTGAGTTAGCGAGTCAGAAGCACACCATGCATTGCTTGCAACCCTGCACAACGACCATCTCGACTGGTCCTTGGCCGCCCCACCGTCGTGGGACCTTACGCGGCATGGATGCCGCATAAGAGCTCACATCGAAGTACTTGCGGCGTGTCCCGCGACGGTGGGCGGCCAAGGACTCTGCAGCCACAGCGCAGTTCAGCGGCCCTGCAATAGACCGGCGTCAAACCACTGGGCTCACCTCAGCTCCGGCGCGCCGGTGCCAGCGCGGCATGCACACAGCCGCACACGATCACCGCCCATCGGCAAGTTCACGACCGTCCACACATCCGACATCGGTGGCGTGAAGCACGTCGCTATACTGGCCGCCTCAGTCATGGGGTAGCGCGAATGGACAGGCAGCAATCAGGGATGAAGTGGTTTGGCGCGCGGCGCATGCTGCTATGGGTGGTACTGCTGACCGTGGCGATCGGCGGGGTGGCGTGCAAACGCAACGAAAGCGGGCAGCTGCCCACCGCCAGTGGCGAGGCGATCAAGGCCGACAAGCAGGCGATTACCGGGTTTGCGCTCGCGCGCGCCTATCCCGACCAGACCGGCGACGGCCTGTCGCTGGCGCTGGAATTCTCGCGTCCGCTGGTGGGTACGCAGGATTTCGATGCGCTGGTGCGCTTCGAAGAAAAGGTCGGCACCGGCGACAGCAGCTGGTCGCTGTCCGACGACGGCAAGACGCTGCGCTACCCGTACGTGGAAGCCGCCAAGGACTACACGGTGCTGGTCGACGCCAATCTGCTGGCCGCCGATGGCAGCCGCCTGGGCAAGCCGCTCAAGCAGAAGGTCTATACGGGCGAACTCAAGCCGGTGGTCGGGTTCGCTTCGCAAGGCAGTGTGTTGCCGGCGCGCGAAAGCCGCGGCCTGCCGGTGGTGTCGGTCAACGTGCCGGAAGTGGACGTGGAATTTCTGCGCGTGCGCGAGAAGTCGCTGCCGGCGTTCTTCCAGCAGTTCCAGCGCGGCGGCCGTCGTGGCAGCTGGGAGCTTGAGAGCGAGTACAACGACAAACAACCGCTGTCCAAGCTGGCCGACCCGGTGTACGTCAACCGGTTCATCCTGGGCGGCAAGCAGAACGAGCGCGTGCTGACCTACCTGCCGACGCAGGACATCAAGGAGCTGCAGGAGCCTGGCCTGTACTTTGCGGTGATGAAGCGCGCCGGCAGCTTCGAGAACGAACAAGAGACCGCGTTCTTCACCGTCAGCGACATCGGCCTGCACACGCGCGCCTACAAGGACAAGTTGTTCGTGCACACCGCCTCGTTGCAGAGCGGCGAGCCGCTCAAGAACGTGGAAGTGCGCATCCTCGATGCCAAGGGCGAGCTGTTCCTCAAGGGCGCCACCGACGGCAACGGCAATGCGCTGCTCAACTACACGCTCGATGCCGGCCACGTGCTGGTGGCGCGCAGCAAGACCGATGTCTCGTTGCTGCCGTTCAACCAGCCGGCGCTGGATCTGAGCGAATTCGCGGTGGCTGGGCGCCAGAGTGCCTGGTTTGACGTGTTCGCCTGGGCCGGCCGCGATCTGTATCGCCCCGGCGAAACCATGCGTGTGTCGGCGATCCTGCGCGACAACGATGGCAAGCCCACCAACGGGCCTTCCAAGGGCGGGCAACCGGTCTTCCTGCGCCTCAAGCAGCCGGACGGCAAGACCTTCCGCGAAACCAAACTGCAGCCCGGCGAGCAGGGCTACTTCGAATTCACCCAGCAGATTCCTGCCGATGCCGCGACCGGCCGCTGGCAGGTGGAGTTCCGTACCGACCCGGCCAGTAAGGATGCAGTGCAGGGCATGACCGTGCGCGTGGAAGAGTTCCTGCCCGAGCGCATGAAGCTGGACCTGGATGCCGCGCAAAAGACCTTGAGTGCCGGCCAGCCGTTCAAGCTGGTGGCCACTGCCGCGTATCTGTATGGCGCGCCGGCCGATGGCAACCGTTTCACCGCCAAACTTGCGGTCAGCGTCGAGCAGCATCCGCTGGAGTCGTTGCCGGGCTGGTTCTTCGGCGACCCCACCCTGGAGCTGCCGCGCGAAGCCAAGGACGTGATCGATACCGAGTTCGGTAGCGACGGCATCCTGCGCGAAGACATCGCGCTGCCCAGCGAAGCCAAGCCGGTCAGCACGATCGCCGCAGTGGTCTCCGGTAGCGTGTACGAAACCGGCGGACGCACGGTGACGCGCACGGTCAAGCGCGTGCTGTGGCCGGCCAAAGCGCTGGTTGGCGTGCGCCCGTTGTTTGACGACGAAGACGGCGCCGATGCCAACGGCAACGCGCGCTTCGAACTCACCCGCGTGGATGCCGACGGCAAACCGCAGCCGGCCAAGGGCCTGAAAGCCACGCTGGTGCGCGAGCTGCGCGACTACCACTGGAACTACAACGACAACCACTGGGATTACGACTTCACCCGCCGCTTCGAGAACAAGGACACGCGCACGCTCGATGTGGGCAGCGCCAACGCCAAGCTCGATTTCCCGGTGGAGTGGGGCGAGTACCGCCTGGACGTGTTCGACCCGGCCACCGGGCTGACCACGCGTTACCCGTTCCGCGCCGGTTGGAGCTGGAACGACGAAAACCGCGGCCTGGATGCGCGTCCGGACAAGGTCAAGCTGGCGCTGGACAAGACCGGCTACCGCGCCGGTGACACGCTCAAGGTCACGCTGACTCCGCCGCACGCCGGCAAGGGCGTGCTGCTGGTGGAAAGCGACAAGCTGCTGTACGTGCAGGACATCGACGTCAAGCCGGGCAGCACGTTCGAAATTCCGGTCACAGAAGCCTGGGAGCGCCATGACGTCTACGTCACCGCGCTGGTGTTCCGTGGCGGTACCGCGCCCAGCAAGATCACCCCCGCGCGTGCGGTGGGCGTGGCGCATGTGCCGATGGATCGCAAGGCGCGGCGCGTGGCGGTGGGATTGTCCGCGCCCAAGCAGATGCGTCCCGAACAATCGTTGCCGGTGACGGTGAGCGTGCCGGAACTGGCGGGCAAGGCGGCGCACGTCACCATCTCGGCGGTGGACGTCGGCATCCTCAACATCACCCGCTTCCCGGTGCCCGATGCCAACGCGCAGTTCTTCGCGCAACGTCGCCTGGGCACCGATGCCTATGACATTTATGGCCGCGTGATCGAAAGTTTCGAAGGTGCCAGCGGCAAGCTCAAGTTCGGTGGCGACATGGCGTTGGAAGCGCTGCCGCAGGCCAAACGCCCGACCGCCCGCGTGCAGACCGTGGACCTGTTCTCCGGGTCGGTGACGCTCGATGCCAAGGGTAATGCGCGCGTGCAACTGCCGGTGCCGGATTTCAATGGCACCTTGCGGGTGTCGGCGCTGGTGTATTCGGACACGCGTTACGGCAATCGCGATATGGAAACGGTGGTGCGTGCGCCCATCCTGGCCGAAGCCAGCATGCCGCGCGTGATGGCGCCGGGCGACCGCAGCACGGTGACGCTGGACGTGCAGAACTTTACCGGCAAGCCGGGTGAGTTCAACGTGCGTGTGGACGGCATCGGCCCGCTGGCCATTGCCGAGGCGGCGCGCAGCATCAAGCTGGGCGTGGATGCCAAGCAGACGCTGAGCTTCCCGCTCACCGCCACCGAAGGCTATAGCGTGGCCAAGGTGCGCGTGCGCGTGGACGGCAATGGCTTCAAGGCCGACCGCAACTACGAGCTGCCGGTGCGTGCCGGGTGGCCGCAGGTGTTGCGCACGCAGACGCGCGTGCTCGACCCGCTGGCGCCGATCACCCTGGACAGCAGCTTTGCCGACGGCCTGATGGCCGGCTCGGTGACTGCGCGCATGGTGGTCAGCCCGCTGCCGCCGATTCCGTTCGCCAGCGCCATGCAGGGCGCGCTGGATTACCCGTACGGCTGCGCCGAGCAGACCACCAGCAAGGGCTATGCAGCGCTGTTGCTCGACGAGGCCACCGCCAAGGCGCTGGGCACCAAGGGGCTGGATGCGGCCACGCGCCGCGAGCGCATGGAAGGCGCGTTCGGCCGCCTGGCGTCGATGCAGATCGCCAGCGGGCATTTTTCGATGTGGGGCGACGACGGCTACGTCAATCCGGGCCTGACCCCCTACATCGCCGAGTTCCTGCTCGACGCCAAGGACGCCGGCTTTGCGGTGCCCGATAACGTGCTGCAGAAGGCACTCAATCGCCTGAGCGAAGATCTGCTCTCCGGCGGCAACGAGTTCTATGGGCAGGACCGTCGCGACAACCTGAAGTTCGCCAACCAGGCGTGGTCGGGTTACGTGTTGGCACGCGTCAACCGCGCCCCGCTGGGCACGCTGCGCGCGCTGTACGACAACCAGCGCGACAAGGCGTTGACTGGCCTGTCGCTGGTGCATCTGGGCGCGGCGTTGTCGCTGCAGGGCGACACCAAGCGCGGTGACGCGGCGATCAAGGCCGGGTTTGCCAAGGACAGCGCCGAGCGTCCGCGCTATCTGAGCGATTACGGCAGTGTGGTGCGCGACGATGCCTTGATGATGGCGTTGCTGCACGAACGTGGCTTGTCCAAGCCCGAGTACGACACCCGCGTGGTGGCCCTGGGGCAGGCACTGGATGCACGCCGCGCTGGCGGAGTGTTGTGGCTGAGCACGCAGGAGCAGATTGCGCTGGCGCGGCTGGGCAAGGCGTTGATGGTGGGGCAGGGCAAGCAGGTCTCGGGCAGTTTGACCGTCGGCGATGAGGTGCAGCAGATCGCACCGGCCCGCGTGTTCGGCCGCAGCTTCGACAGTGCGGCGCTGGCCCGCGGCGTGCAGTTCGCACCGCAGGGCGAAGCGCCGATGTATGCCAGTCTGGAAGTGGCCGGCATCCCGCGCACTGCACCGGAAGCAGACACGCGCCACCTCAGTGTGGAGCGCAGCTGGTACACCACCGACGGCAAGCCGTGGACGCCGCGTGCACTGAAGGAAGGCGAGGCACTGATCGTGCGCGTCACCATCACCGCCAACGAATCGATGCCCGATGCGTTGCTCACCGATCTGTTGCCGGCCGGCCTGGAAATCGAGAATTTCAATCTCGGCGATGCCAAGCAATGGGCCGACGTGGTGGTGGACGGTATCGGCGTCAGCGAGCGTTCCAGTGCCGCCGACGTCAAGCACGAAGAGTTCCGCGACGACCGTTATGTGGCCGCGCTGGCGCTGTCGTCGGGCAGCAAGGCGCAGGTGTATTACCTGGTGCGCGCGGTAACGCCGGGCACCTACACCGTGCCGCCGTCACTGGTGGAAGACATGTATCGGCCGGAGTTGCGTGGCGTGGGCCGCACCACCCCGGCGACGATCACGGTGGTGCAGCCGTAAAGGCAACAAGGTAGGAGCGCGCTCGCGCGCGATGGAGCTTTCCGGGCAATCCCCCATC
Source organism: Xanthomonas sp. WHRI 10204 (assembly GCF_040202875.1). Classification (NCBI taxonomy): domain Bacteria; kingdom Pseudomonadati; phylum Pseudomonadota; class Gammaproteobacteria; order Lysobacterales; family Lysobacteraceae; genus Xanthomonas; species Xanthomonas sp. WHRI 10204. The sequence continues at coordinate 897,601 of NZ_JBEGDW010000002.1, read as the reverse complement.
GCGCGCAAGCGCGCTCCTACGATCGGGGTTTCCTCACTGAAGCGAGCGCCCGACCCCGATGCAAGGATTTGCGTGGGCGGGCCAGCATGCATCGATGATCAGCCCCATCTCCGCAGGACATCGTGCACGACGTCGTGGCCGGTGCTCGCTCGCAAAGTGCTGCTATCTACTCACCGTGACAACTGTCCAGCGGCGACGTGTGTTCGACGATTTTCAGCTTGCCGCGTCAGCGTGCCGCGCGTTCATCGCCGCGCAGCCAGAAGATGCCACCTTACTTGCCTGGGTGCTGATGCCGGACCATGTTCACTGGCTGGTACAGCTGGGGGACGTCACTCCGCTGGCGCGGACGGTGTCATGCATGAAGGCAGCAAGCACGCGTGCGGTCAATCAGCAGCGCGGGGTGCCCGCCGCAGTTTGGGCGCGGGCCTACCACGACCGCGGCTTGCGCAATGAAGACGATCTGCGCAGCGTGGCTCGCTACCTGATCGCCAATCCGCTACGCGCCGGATTGGTGGACCGGGTCGGTGACTATCCATTCTGGGATGCAATCTGGCTGCCGTAGGAGCGCGCTTTTGCGCGATGGGACTACACCGGGAGAGCCGCATCGCGCGCAAGCGTGCTCCTATACGCGCGGTTGGACGTTAGCGGGAGAGCCCAATCCCGCGCAAGGGCGCCGCGGCTTCGCATGCGGCGACATCGCTGCGCATTGTCTTTTTGATGCGACGCAGGCGACACGCAAGGGTCATTTTTACTGGATAGGGTGGCGTGCTTTCTCACCGGCGCGGCGCCTTTGCTGCGCGATCTTGGGATTCCATGCAGCGCTCCGATTCGTACCGTTTGCACTTGTCCGTTCTCGCCGTCGCCATCGCGGCATGTTCCCCAGCGTTGCAGGCGCAGACCAACGCGGCTTCTGCTAGCGCAGAGCGCACTGTTCCATCGTCGCCTGCAGTCTCTGCAAATCCAGCAGGCGCTATCGCGGCACCGGGCGACGTAGCAGGCACCGAATCCGTCGCGTCCTCAGGTGAAATAGCCAACGCCGACGCACCGCGCGCCGCCACCAACACCGGCGTGCAAACTCTCGATGCCATGCAGGTCACCGGCGTGCGTCGCGCCAATGCGGCAGCGGTGGAGAGCAAGCGCGCAGCGACCAACATCACCGATGTCATCAGTGCCACCGACGTGCGCGCACTGCCGGACAGCACCATCGTCGAAGCACTGCGTCGCGTGCCGGGTTTGTCCGTATTGCCGGCGACCGATAACGAACATCCGCGCGACGAAGCGGCCACGCCGGTGTTGCGCGGCTTGGGGCCGTCGTACAACAACGTCACCATCGATGGCTTGACCATCGCCTCGCCCGGCACGCCCAACGGTACGCTCGGCTCGATCACCCGCGGCGTGCGGTTGGATCTGCTGCCGGCTTCGATGGTCAGCGAGTTGCAGGTGATCAAGACGTTTACGCCGGATCTGGACCCCAATGCCACCGGGGGCGCGATCAATCTCAAGACGCGCAGTGCGTTCGAAAACGGCGGCAAGCCATTCTTCAGTGCCGAAGCAGCGCTGGGCCACGCCAACGATGTCGGCAAGCCGCGCGACCAGGACGACCCAGGCTATCGCCTGAATGCCACCGGCAGCCACACCTTCGGCAGCGAACAGCAATACGGCTTCACCCTGTCGGCCAACTACCAAACGCTGAGCAGTTACACCGAAACCCATATGACCACCGACACGGTGCATTACGGGTTCTACGACAATAACGGCGTACTGCAGACCGGCGCCAATCTCGGTAACGGCTGGGCGGTGCCGCAGCAGGACAAGTATTGGTACGTGCAGAATCAGCGCGACCGCTATGGCGTCACCGGCAAGTTCGAAGTGCATCCCAGTGCGGCGCTCGAAGCGTATGCCATGGCCGGTTACTACTATTTCAAGGACAACATGGAGCGCAACGAGGTCATTATCGACCCGCGCAACCGCAACCAGGTGTTCAACCAGACCGCCACCTCCGGCAGGTATCCCGGTGGCGATATCGAAGTGGGATATTCCAACCAGATCGTCACCACGCGCACCAAGGTCGCGCAGTTGGGCAGCATCTGGCGGCCGACCGATCGGCAGCAGTTTTCCGCGCGCGGGGCGTGGTCGGATGCGACCTACGACGAGCCGATCCGCATGATCAAATACGCCACCGGCATTACCCGCGCCGCAGCGGTGCCGGTGGGCCAGACCGGCAGTGGCGTGACCCTCAATGCCACGCCCAACTATGCGTTCAACTACGACACCTCCGGGTTCGATCAGCGCTTCGGTGTGTCGCCGCAGGCCTATAACAACCTGGACAACTACAGCCTGTCGTACTGGCGGCCAGACTACAAACGCACCGCGGCCGACCGCATTCTCACCGGACGGCTCGATTACGGCTTCAATCAGGGCGAAAGCGATCAGGGCATGGGCTTTGCGGCGGGCGTGTCGTACACCACCGACAAGCCGTCCTACGACATCTATCGTGTCGAGTATCAGCCCAACACCAGCGCGCCGGCCTTCGGCCTGGCCGACGTGGCCGGCACCGGCAGGGCGCCGATGCGTTACGCCGGTTTGAACCTGATCACCATCGATCCGGGCAAGGCCAACCGCGTGCTGGCGGCAACGCCGTTGAGCGCATTCAACAGCACCGACCAGCAGGCCTTCAGCAACCAGGACAACTTCACCCATACCGAAAAGACCTTCGGCAGCTATGGGCTGGTGAGCTATCGCAGCGATCGGCTCAACGTGCAGGCCGGTGTGCATTTGGATAGCACCAAGCTGGACACGGTGGGCCGCCAGCGTCAGCTGGATACCGCGATCAATCGCTACGTCTACGTCGACAATCCGACCAGTGCCGATTACGACTATCTGCTGCCGTCGGCCATCATGACCTACCATCTGACCGACGCGCTGGACCTGCGCGCCGGTGCCAGCCGCACGCTCGGCCGCCCGCCGTACGATGCGTATGCGGCGCGTACCTCGATCGGCTTCGTCAACACGACCGACGCCGGCAACCCGAATGCGCAAGGTGTCACCGTCACCATCGGCAACCCGGACATCAAACCGCGCGTGTCCAATAACCTGGACCTGTCGCTGGAATGGCGCCTGCCCGGCGATTTCGATGCGTTCGCGTCCACGGCGGTGTTCGACAAGCGCATCCAGGACGAGATCTTTACGCTCTCGCGCACCGACAGCTTCAGCTTCGACGGCACCAACTACGCCAATGCCTTGATCAGCACCCCGGCCAATGCCGCCAAGGCGCGCATTCGCGGCGTGGAATTCAACGGCATCGTCAACACCTTGGCGCCGATTGCGCCGTGGCTCAGCGGTGTGGGCTTCAGCGCAAACCTCGCCGTGCTCGATGGCAGCCTGGATGTGCCGTATAGCGTCGGCAGCGGCAGCAACGTGAGCCAGCGCGAGCGCAGCCTCGACAACCTGGTCGGCCAGCCCGATTACACCGCCAACGCCACACTGTTCTACAACACCGGCGGCCTGGAGCTGCGCGCGGCCTACAACCGGCAAGGCAAGGCCTTGCGGGCCATCGTCAGTAATATCGATTGGCAGGATCTGTACTGGTCGCCACGCTCGCAACTGGATTTCACTGCCACCTATGCCATCAGCAAGCAGCTCAGCTTGATCGGCCAGGTCAGCAACATCACCCACAGCCGCATCACCAGCGTGACGGGCCCAGGGCAGAACCTGCTCAAGGATAGTTATTCGGTGCCCACGACCTATTGGTTTGGTCTGCGCTTTACGCCGACGTTTTGAGCGTAGCGCTTGAAATAAAGCCGCCATGGGCCGGATACCCATGGCGCGCTGGATCGGACGTGCGAGCAGTTGCTAACTGCATCCAGCTTGCATGTGCTTCGCCTGGCGCAGACGCCGTCGGGCGATCAGTCACCCACTTGAGAGTTGTTCAATGACACTACGTTCTGTTGCCACTGTCGCCGCCATGCTGTGCGCGACGCTTGCCAGCCCTGTGAATGCAGCGCCCACTGGTGTCGCGGCGATCCAGGCGCGCTTGACCAACCCGCAGGGCGGCATCGTGGTGGTGGCGCATCGCGGTTGCCACGCGGCTGCACCGCAGCATGGCTTCACCGACACCGCACCGGAGAACTCGCTGGCGGCGCTGCAGCGGTGCATCGCCATCGGTGCCGATGTGATGGAAACCGACGTGCGCCGCGCCGCCGATGGCACGCTGGTGATGTTGCACGACGCCACCATGGACCGCACCACCGATGGCACCGGCAAGCTGTCCGAGCTCACGCTGGCCGATCTACAAAAGTTGCGGTTGCGCAGCGACGAAGGCGGCGCGCAGGCAGCGCTGACCGACCAGCGCGTGGTCACGTTGGAGCAGATGCTGGCCGCCGCCAAGGGCCACATCCTGCTCAATCTGGACGTCAAGGATGCGATCTACGTGCAGGTAGTCGATGCGGTCACGCGTGCCGGCATGCAGCACCAGGTGATCGTCAAGGCCGAAGCCGGCATTGCGACCCCGCCGCTGGCGGCGATGCAGCCGTTCGACCGCGTGTATTTCTTCCCGATCCTGATCAACGCGCACGGCACGGCCGATCTGGCCGCGATCGCCACTGCACAAACCCGCAATGCGCGCCCGATGGCCTTCGAACTGCCCAAGATGGCCGCGTCGCAATTGCCAGCCTTGGCGGCAGTGAGCAAGACACACAACGTGCGGCTGATGGTCAACTCGCTGTGGGAAGGGTTTATCGCGGGCTACGGCGGCGACGCCGATGCCGAACGCGACCCGGACAAAGTGTGGGGCCGTCTGTACCGCGATGGTGTGTCGATCATCCAGACTGATGCGCCGGAAGCGTTGTTGCGGTATCGGCAGACGCTTGAAAAACGGTAATGGAGATCGCTGTGCGACCAGCTTTGCTGCGGCTGAGCAGAGCGGCTGTGGTTGGCGCTGCGGCAATAAGGGCCGCAGGCTGCGCGCAGACAAGCGCGGCGTTTGATCATGCACACAAGCGCCAGCGCGCACTGCGATGACATCGACACGCTGAGAGCGCGGCTTACAACCATAGCGAGCAGTCATCAGGTGGGCGTGGACAGCGCACTGAGAACCGGAGTGGACGCGCTGTCCATGCCGCACCGCGCATCGGCCGCGCCCGCCTGGCGATGCGCGCAGCGGTGGGTCAGCCGCTCCAAGCCGATCGCGCTTCGGCCGATGCCTGATCGAAGACCTGCATCACCGGTGCCACGCGCTTCGATGTAGCGGCTTGTCGTGCTCGATAAAGCGCGATGCAGCAACCCGTTCTGGACGTGACACGCGCACGTCGTAGAGCCTCGCACCAGCGGCATCCGCACCGCTCGATTCGCACAACGCTGCCGCGCGCCTGCAGGGACAGGCCGCGTCACTGTCCGGTATCGATGGCGCATGTACGAAATCGTACATCGCAATGCGCGCCTCGAATCGGCGAGTACATTGAAAATCAAGGGGTTGCAGGCCGCTAGGACATGGCACGCGTCCTGCTCTCACCTTGGCATGGATATCGCCAAGTCTCCCAGTCGTTTTCGTCTGCGCCGCCTGCATGTGGGTGTGCTCGTTGGTGGCGCCGTGGTGCTGGCCGCCATCATCGCCGCGGTGGGCCTTGGTCGCGCCAGCCCCCGCGTGGAGCGTGCCAGCGTGTGGATCGGCACCGCCGAGCGCGGCGATATGTTGCGCGAGATCCGCGCCACCGGTGTGTTGGTCCCACGCGACACGCGCTGGATCACCGCTGGTGCGCCGGCCACGTTGGAGCAGGTGGTGGTGCAGGCCGGCAGCCGGGTCGAAGCAGAGACGGTGATCCTGCGTCTGCAAAATCCCGAGCTGGTGGCCAACCAGGAAAAGGCCACGGCGGCGTTGGCCGGCGCCGAAGCAGAGGTGTCCGCTGCACGCACCGCATTGGCCTCGCAACTGCTCGATCAACAGGCGCTGCAAGCGCGTGCCAACTCTGACTGGCGCATTGCCGAAATCAAGACGCAGGCCTATGAGCGCGCACATGCGGCGGGTGTCATTTCGGCAATCGAATTGCGCGAGAGCCAGATCACCGAAGCGCAGCAGCGCGGCCGCGCGCAGATCGAACAGCAGCGCGTTGGCGCATTCCGGCAGAACATGGCCGCCCAGTTGCGTGCGGCGCAGGCACGCCGCGACGAGGTGGCCAGCAGCCTTGCGATCGCGCGTCAGCAACTGGCCGCGCTGCAGGTGCGCGCCGGCATCGCGGGCATCCTGCAGCAGGTCGATGTGGAGCCCGGCCAGCAGGTGGCCGCAGGTGCCAAGCTGGCCCGGGTGGCGCGACCGGATGAGTTGCTGGCGCGTCTGCAGGTGCCGGAAGTGCTGGCCAAGGATCTGTTGCTGGATCTGCCGGTCAGTGTCGATACCCGCAACGGCCTGGTCGCCGGCAGCGTGGTCCGTATCGACCCTGCAGTGCGTAACGGCAGCGTCAGCGTGGACGTGCGCTTCGTGCAGCCGCTGCCTGCCGGCGCCCGGCCGGACCTGTCGGTCGATGGCCGTATCCGTCTTGGCATGCTGCGCGATGTCATCAGCGTCGCGCGCCCTGCGCTGGCTGCGCCGGATTCATCGGCGGCCCTGTTTGTCGTGCAGCCCGGCGGCGATGCCGCCATCCGCGTGCCGGTGCGGTTTGGCGCCGTCTCCAGCGACCGTATCGAAATACGTGCCGGGCTCCGGCCCGGCGACCAACTCATCCTGTCCGACACCAGCCAGTGGGCAACGTTTCCACGGTTGCGTCTACGCTAGACCTTCAAGGAGAGCTCCATGCAGCCCACAGTCACCCCCACCGCCCCGCTGATTCGCCTGCAGGGACTGAGCAAGGTGTTTCACACCGATGAGGTGGAAACCCACGCGCTTGCCGAGATCGCGCTGGATATCGCGCCGGGCGATTTTGTTGCGATCACCGGGCCGTCGGGCTGCGGTAAATCCACGCTGCTGTCGATCCTGGGCCTGCTGGATGTGCCCAGCCACGGCGACTACCTGCTGCAGGGCCGCAATGTTGCCGATCTCACTGCCCGCGCGCGTGCCCGCGTGCGCAACGACCATATCGGTTTCATCTTCCAGGCCTTCAACCTCATCGCAGATCTCACCGTCGAAGAAAACGTCGCCTTGCCGCTGACCTACCGCGATGGCGTCAGTGCTGTCGCGCTGCGCCAGCGGGTGCGCGAGGTGCTGGAACTGGTCGGCATGCACCACCGGCAGCGGCACTATCCCGGCCAATTGTCCGGTGGCCAGCAGCAGCGCGTTGCGGTGGCGCGCGCGCTGGTCGGCGAGCCGGCGATCCTGCTCGCCGACGAGCCCACCGGCAACCTCGACACGCGCAACGGCGAGTCCGTGATGCAGTTGCTGGAGCAGCTCAATCTCACCGGCACTACCTTGTGCATGGTCACGCACGATCCCGCGTTTGCGCGCCGGGCCTCGCGGATCGTGCACATGCTCGACGGCCGCATCGTCGACGAAGACACCTTCGAACGCATTCGCCACGAACACGACAGCGTCTTGCCGACGTTGGTCACGGAGCCATCGCCGTGATGGCGCATGCGCTGCTGTGGCGCGAAGCCAGACAATCCTGGCGGGGCCTGTTGCGCCGGCCCGGCTACCTGTTGCTGGCCAGCCTGACCCTGGCGCTGGGCGTGGCGACTACCACTGCGGTGTTCGCGCTGCTTGACCAGGCGTTGCTGGCACCGTTGCCGTTTCCGCAGGCCGAGCAATTGGTCACCTTGGGGCGCCCCTCCGAGCAGGGGCGCAATGTGGCCGGGCCGGGCTATTACGCACCGCTGCGCCGCTTGCCGGGCCTGTCGGCCACCGGAATGCTGCGTGCCTGGCCGTTGCCAATCAATATCGCCCGCGGCGACAGCGCCGACGTGGTGCAATCGATCAGCGCAGACCGCGGCTTTTTGCAGACGCTGGGTGTCCGCATGGCGGCCGGGCGCAACTTCGACGACGCAGAAAATCAGCCCGGTGGCCCGCCGGCGGTGATCCTGAGTTACGCATTCTGGCAGCGCTACTTTGGTGGCGACCCGGCGGCGGTGGGGCGCGTGTTGCAGGTGGAAGGCCGGGCGGTCCCCGTGGTCGGCGTGTTGCCGGCGCAGTTTCCGTGGGCCCAGCCGTTCGATCTGATCCAGACCATGCAGCCGGACCTGGCCACCACCAATCTCTCCACCAACGAAATCATCGTCGGGCGGTTGAAGCCGGGTGTGCGTCCGGAGCAGGCCTCTGCGCAGGTGGCAGCGGCTTTGGAGGCTGCACTGCGCACCAATCCCGGCATGACCGACACCTGGTTTCAGGAACTTCAGCGGCATCCGGCCAACGCGTTGCCGCTGAAGAACGCGCTGTATGGCGCCAATAGCGGCAACACGCTGTGGTTGTTCTTTGCCGCCGCGGCGTGCGTGCTGGTGATTGCTGCGGTGAATCTGGTCAGCCTGATGGCGTTGCGCGTACTCGGCCGCAGTCACGACAGCGCCGTGCGTGCGGCGCTCGGTGCATCGCTGGGTCGGCTGAGCCTGCCCGCACTGGCCGAAGGTGTGTTGATCGGTCTGATCGGCAGCCTGGGCGGAGTGCTGCTGGCGTGGATCGGCCTGCGCCTGTTGGGCAGCTGGGTGCCGGTGATGTGGTTGCGCGGCGACAGTGCGCATCTCACTGGCGGCAGTGCGCTGTTTGCGCTGCTGGCAGGGATAAGCACTGCCGTGCTCGCGGCCGTGCTCGGTGTCGCGCGCAATCGCAACCGCAACCTGGTGCTGGAACTGGTCGGCGGGGGGCGCGGCGGATGGAGTCTGCAGGCCGGGCGATTGGCGCGTGCGTTGGTGGTGGTGCAGGTGGCGATTGCCGTGGTGTTGTTGGTCGGTGCGGCCTTGTTTGCACGCTCGCTGCAGCAACTCTCACAGGTGCCGATGGGATTTGAGAGCAGGGCCGCAGCCATCTTTACCCTGGCACCGGTCAAGCAGCGCTACGCCAAGGCGGCCGACGCGGTGGAGCAGGCGCGCCGCATCGTCGAACGCTTGCAGCGCGAGCCGGGGATTGCGCTGGCAGGCGTCTCCACCAATCCACCCACCACCACGCAGCTGAGCTGGAGCGTGTCGACCGCGCAGGCGCCGTCGTTCAATACGCAATACCGCTTGGTCACGCCGGGATTTATGGAAGTCTTTCAGATCCCGCTGCTTGCCGGCCGCGCGATCGGCAGCAACGACACCGCCGGCGCTGAAAAAGTCTGCCTGGTCAGTGCGTCGTTTGCGCAGCGCTATCTGGGCAATGACGCCATCGGCAAGCAGGTCGTGCTGGAAGACGAAGGCAGCGGGAAGCGCGTTCCCATGCGTGTGGTGGGGGTGGTCGGGGACGTCCGCCAGGCCGGGCCGGCCGAGCCTGCGCCACCCATGGTCTATCAGCCATTGGCGCAGATGAGCGATGCGATGTATCAGATCCTGCGCAGCTTCGGCGGCTTGACCTATGCGGTGCAATTGCGTGCCCAGGCGCAGCGTGTGGACGAGCGAGCCTTGCGCACCGCCATTGCCGAGGTCGCCCCGCAGCAACCCATCGCCGGGCTGGAATCCATGCAAACCTTGGTCGCCACCACCACCAGCGATCAGAAGCTCAACTTGTTGCTGGTGGGGTTGTTTGCCGGGCTGGCGTTACTGCTTGCCGTGGTCGGCCTGTACGCGGTGATGGCGGTGGCGGTGACCGCGCGGCGGCATGAGTTCGGTGTGCGTGCCGCGATGGGCGCCTCGTCCGCGCGCTTGCTGGGCCAGGTGCTGCGCGAAGCGGCGCTGCAGCTGAGTATTGGCCTGGCGATCGGTTTGGGCATCGCCATGGCGCTTTCACGCGTGCTGCAACGGTTCTTGTTCGATGTGCGGGTGGCCGACCCCTTGGCCATTGGTGGCGTACTGCTGGCACTGAGCCTCGCGGGCCTGTTCGCTGCGTTGGTCCCGGCCTGGCGCGCGGCGTGCGTGTCGCCGATGCAGGCGTTGCGACTGGAATGAAGACATGCACCGCTCCACCGACACACGGGCAAGCTGCATGCACGATGCAGTTGCGCACGCATGCAGCAGCGTGGGCGCTGGTGGGCGCTGCAGCCTCATTCCGGGCATGCGCTTCGCACGGCGCCGCGAACCGGCGCGTGGCCGCTAGACTCTGCACATGACGGTTCCTTCAACCCCCGCAGCCCGCATCCTGGTGGTCGACGACCAGCCCGACGTCCGCGAGGCGATGCGGCTGCTGCTCAAGAGCGCCGGCTACGGCATGGTCGGCGCGGAGTCGCCGGAGGTCGCGTTGGGTTGCCTGCGTGGCGACACCTTTGCCGCGGTGCTGGTGGACATGAATTACCGCCGCGACACCACCTCGGGCGAAGAAGGGCTGGACTTGATCGCGCAGATCGCCGCGCAGTGGCCGGGGTTGCCGGTGATTGCGATGACGGCCTGGGCGAGCGTCGGGCTGGCGGTCAACGCCATGCAGCATGGCGCGGTGGATTTTGTCGAAAAGCCCTGGCAGAACGCGCGCGTATTGAGTGTGCTGGAGAGCCGCATCGCGCTGGACCGTAGCCGCCGCAGCGAGCGCCACCTCAGCGAGGCACAGGCGTTGCGGCTGCAGGAGGCGGCCGGCGGCTTCATCGCCGAGTCGCCGGTGATGCGCCGTCTGCTCGACGATCTGTCGCGTATCGCCAAGAGCGATGTCGGCGTGCTGTTGCTCGGCGAAAACGGCACCGGCAAGAGTGTGGTGGCCGAGCTGCTGCATCAGTGGTCCGCACGGCATGCGCAGCCCCTGATCAAGGTCAATATCGGCGGGCTGGCCGCCAGCGTGTTCGAGTCGGAGATGTTCGGCCATGTGCGTGGCGCGTTTACCGATGCACGCCAGGACCGCAGCGGCCGCTTCGAGCTGGCCGATGGCGGCACGTTGTTCCTCGACGAAATCGGCAACCTGCCGCTGGAACAACAGGCCAAGCTGTTGCGGGCGATCGAAGACGGCGAGTTCGAACGGGTCGGCGCCTCGCGCACTCAGCGCGTGGACGTGCGCATCGTGGCGGCAACCAACGCTGATCTGGAGGCCGATGTCGCCGCCGGGCGCTTCCGCCAGGATCTGTTGTATCGCCTCAATACGTTTCAGCTACGCGTGCCGCCCCTGCGCGAACGTCACGACGACATCCTGCCGCTCGCCAGGCACTACCTGGCTGCGGCGTGCACGCGTTATCGGCGGGCCTTGCCCACGCTGGCGCGCGATGCCGAGCAGGCCTTGCTCGGCTACGCATGGCCGGGCAACGTGCGCGAACTGGCGCATGCGATGGAGCGCGCTGCGCTGCTGGTCGATGGCAACGTCATCGGTGCCCAGGACCTGCGCATGCGTACCGCGCCCCAGGACACAACGACAGTCGCAGCACGCATGACCCTGGATCAGGCCGAGGCGCTGCTGCTGCGCACCGCACTGGCCGACCAGCAGGGCAACCTGCAGCGCGCCGCAGAGCAGTTGGGCATCACCCGGCAAAGCCTGTACCGGCGCATCGGCAAGCACGGGCTGCGTGGCGACGATGTCGGGTAAACCCCTGCGCTGGCAACCGTGGTGGGTGGCCGTGCCCGCGCTGCTCGCACTGGCGGTCGTGCTGTGTGTGGGAGCGCCGGCGGCCACCGAGGCCGTGCTGTTGCTCGCCTGCGTGGTCCTGCTTACGGCCGCGATGGTGCGCCTGCGTCAGCGCCGTGATGGTCACCGCCAACGCACGCTGGCCGGATTGCTGGACGCATTGCGCGAGGGCGACTACAGCGTACGCGCCGTATCGGTTGCCGGCAGCGATGCCATGCTGTTTGCGCGCTTTAATTTGCTGGCACAACGGCTACAGGATGAGCAGCGCGACGTGCACGAAAGCCTGCAACTGTTGAGCAAGACATTGGCGGCGCTGGACGGTGCAGTGTTCGCCTTCGAGCAGGACTGGCGCCTGCGCCTGGTGAACCCGGCCGGCGAGCGTTTGCTGGGTGCCGCGGCCGAGACGCTGTTGGGGCGCTCTGCCGAGGCGCTTGGCCTGTCGGCCTTGTTCGCGGTGCCCTCCGGAAGCATCCACGTGCAGACATTCGCCGGCCAGCAGGGACGCTGGCAGGTAGGGCATGGGGCCTTGCGCAGCCGCAGCCAGGCCGGTCATCTATTGGTGCTGCAGCCGATGGAGCGCGCCTTGCGTGACGAAGAGGCGCAGGCATTCCGGCGCTTGCTGCGTGTGCTCAGCCATGAGATCAACAACTCGTTGGCGCCGATCGGCTCGATTGCCGACACCCTGGCGCGCATGGTGCCGCCACCGGCAGCGGTGGTGGATGCGGAGCTGCACACCGATCTGCGCGGCGGGCTGGCGGTGATCGAGCAGCGCAGCGCCGCACTGCAGCGCTTTCTTGGCGGCTATGCACGCCTGGCGCGCCTGCCCACACCCAGCGTGATGCCGATTGCACTGCAGCCCCTGTGCGCGCGCGTGCAGCATCTGCTCGACGACCCACGCCTGTGTATCGATATCGCACCTGCACTGCAGGTGCAGGCCGATGCGGATCAACTGGAGCAGGTGCTGATCAATCTGGTGCGCAATGCGCTGGAGGCCGGTGGGCAGGCACAGGTCTGGCTACGCGCGCGCGGCGGCGACACCGACGCCTGCATCGAGATCGTCGACGGTGGTGCCGGGCTTCCGCCCAGCGACAATCTGTTTGTGCCGTTCTTCACCACCAAGCCTGGCGGTTCCGGCATCGGGCTGGTGCTGTCGCGGCAGATCATCGAGGCCCAAGGCGGCAGTCTGAGCCTGCACGCACGCACCGACGCGCCTGGCACAGTGGCCGAAATTCGCGTGCCACTCCATGCTTTGCGCGATGGATGATCGACGCACCGACACGATGAGCACCACGACACAGGACAGTGTGGCCGAGCACAAGGCAGTGACGCACACACGCAGGCACCACCGGCGACGGTGGCTACGCTGGAGCACAGCGGCGGTGCTGGCCATGGTGCTGGTGCTGGACCTGGTCTTCCCGCTGCCGCTGCCCAAATCGCGCGACACCTCCACCCTGGTGGTGGCGCGCGATGGCACACCGTTGCGCGCGTTCGCCGATCGCAATGGCGTGTGGCGCTATCCGGCCAGCCCGGACACGGTATCGCCGCTGTATCTGCATGCCTTGCTGAACTACGAAGACCGCTGGTTCTGGCGGCATCCCGGCGTCAATCCATGGGGTTTGTTGCGTGCCGGCGGGCAGTGGCTGGGGCAGGGACGCATCGTCTCCGGCGGTTCGACCTTGACCATGCAGGTGGCGCGCATTCTGGACCCGCATACGCGCACGCCATGGGGCAAGGCCAAGCAGTTGCTGCGCGCGCTGCAGCTGGAAGCGCATCTGAGCAAGCGCGAGATTCTCACCCTGTATCTGGAGCGCGCGCCCTACGGCGGCACCATCGAAGGCGTGGAAGCGGCCAGTTGGGCGTACCTGGGCAAGCCCGCCACCGCGTTGTCGCAGGCCGAAGCGGCGTTGCTGGCGGTGTTGCCGCAATCGCCCAGCCGGCTGCGCCCGGACCGCCACCCGGAAGCGGCGCAACGCGCGCGCGACAAGGTGCTCGATCGCATGGTGGAGCTGGGCGTGTGGTCGCGCGCGCAGGTCGACGATGCCCGCATCGAACCGGTGGTGACGCGCGCGCTCAAGCCGCCCTTGCATGCCGCGCTGCTGGCGCAGCGGTTGCATAGCGCGCAACCGCGCGCTGCACGCATCGTCACCACGCTGGATGCGGAATTGCAGCGCACCCTGGAAGAGCGCGTGGCTACGTATTTTTCGCAATTGCCCGAGCGCACTTCGGCTGCATTGCTGGTGATCGACAATGCCACCATGGAAGCGCGTGCCTATGTTGGCTCGGCCAGCTTCGGCGATCGCAAGCGGCTCGGCCATGTGGACATGGTGCAGGCCTGGCGCTCGCCCGGGTCTACGCTCAAACCGTTTTTGTACGGTATGGCGTTGGACGATGGCTTGATCCATTCGGAAAGTCTGCTGGTGGATGCGCCGCAGAGCTTCGGCGACTACCGGCCCGGCAACTTCGATGCTGCCTTCAACGGGCCGGTGAGTGCCGCCACTGCGTTGCGCTTGTCATTGAATGTGCCGGCGGTGGACCTGCTCGATCGCATCGGCCCGGCACGCTTTGCCGCGCGACTGTCCAATGCAGGCATTGCGCTGCACTTCCCGCGTGGCAGCACGCCATCGCTGGCGTTGATCCTGGGCGGCACCGGTGCGCAATTGCAGGAATTGGTCGGCGCGTTCGCGGCGCTCAATCGTGGCGGTATCGCCGGGCGCGTGCGCTACACGCCGGACGATGCGCGGATCGATCGACGGTTGATGTCGCCGGGCGCGGCCTGGATCGTGCGCGAGATTTTGCAGAGCAATCCGCGCCCCGGCTACGGCAGCGGCACCTTCGATACCGCCGCACGCCCGGGGGTGGCCTGGAAGACCGGCACCAGTTACGGCTACCGCGATGCCTGGGCCATTGGCGGCACGCGGCGCTATACCGTGGGTGTGTGGGTTGGCCGCCCGGATGGCACACCGTTGCCCGGCCAATACGGTGCGGTAACCGCATTGCCGCTGATGTTCGAAGTGATCGATGCATTGCCGCGCAACGCCGGCGACAGCGCGCCGCTGCCGATGCCGGCCACGGTGCAGGCCAGGGAGATTTGTTGGCCGCTCGGCGGCGCGCTGGAGCAGACGCCGCCGCCACTGTGCGCACGCCGTGCCGAGGCCTACGCACTGGATGGCGCGCTGCCGCCCACCTTTGGCGAACGCGACGCGCGGTTGTGGCAAAGCGGGCGGTTGCAGTTCGAGGTGGACGCGCACAGCGGCCAGCGCCTGTCGCAGGAGTGCACGCAGCCACATGCGCGCACGCCACGCGCATTGGCACGCTGGCCGGCACTGGTGTCGCCCTGGCTCAGCGCGGCAGAACGCACCGCCGCGCAGCTGCCGCCGTTGGCACCGGACTGCCTACCGGACGGGCGCATGACCGGCGGCGGCGTGCTGCGCATCGATGGATTGAGCGACCGCGCCACGTTGGCCCGCGCAAACGACACCGCACGTCCGGTGCGCCTGCAGTTGCGTGCGCTGGGCAGCGAGGCGCGCATCGACTGGCTGCTGGACGGTCGTTGGATTGCACAGACCAACGGACGGCAGGGATTTCAGCGCGACTTTGCGGACGTGGGAGAGCACACGCTCACCGCCATGGCCAGCGACGGTGCCTGGACGCAAGTGCGGTTTCGCGTCTTGCGTTGAGTGGGCATCGACGTGCACGTAGGAGCGCACCTGGGCGCGATGAGGCGTTACCGGTAAAACCCCATCGCGCCCAGGTGCGCTCCTACGGAGACCATGGTTTCTGCCAGCGTTTGCACCAGACCACAAACACAAACAAGGCGCCCAGCGGCGCCCTGTTTGTGTTGCGTCTTCGATGCTGCAGTCGCATCGGTGCCATCAGCACCGACGCAACACAGTCACTCGCCGATCCAGCCTTCCAGCATGTCGGCAAACTCATCGGCGTGCTCTTCTTCCTGGGCCAGAATGCTTTCCAGGATGCGCTTGGTGGTGGTGTCCTTGTCGCCGATGAAATCGATCATCTCGCGATAGCTGTCGATGGCGATGCGCTCGGCGATCAGGTTCTCCTTGACCATGTCGCGCAGATCGGTGCCTTCCTTGTACTCGGCATGCGAGCGCTTGGTCAGCGTGTCCGGGTTGAGGTCCGGTTCGCCGCCCAGCTGCACGATACGCTCGGCCAGTTTGTGCGCATGCGCCTGCTCCTGCTGCGCATGCTCCAGAAACTCGCCCTTGACCGCGTCGGCCAGCATGCCCTTGGCCATGAAGTAGTGGCGGTAGTAGCGCAGGGTGCACACGTACTCGGTCGCCAACGCGGTGTTGAGCAGCGCGATCACTGCCTCGCGGTCGGCGTGATAACTCTCGGTGATGGCGCCGTCTTCGATGCTCTGGCGTGCGCGTGCGCGCAAGGTGGCGGTATCGGTGATACCGGCGGGGATGTTGGTGGCTGGCTGATCAGACATGGCTGGCCGTTTTCCTTCTGAGTGGACGGGGGAATCGTGACTTCAATCGGGCAGATGCTGCAGCACGTAATCGGCCGCAGACACCTTGAACTCGCCGGGTTCTTCGACAAACAAGGCCTTGACCACGCCGTCGTCGGCATACAGCGCATAGCGGCGCGAACGCAGGCCCATGCCTGAAGCGCTCGCGTCGATTTCAAGGCCTAGTGCGCGAACCAGTTCGGCGTTGCCGTCGGGCAAGCAGGTGCAGACCATCGGGAACTAACTGGGCGCGGCCCCAGGCCTGCATCACGAACGGGTCGTTGACGGCGGTGCACAACACGTCGATGCCGCGTTTGCGGAACTCTTCGAAGTGCTCCACATACCCCGGCAAGTGTTTGGCCGAGCAGGTCGGCGTGAATGCGCCCGGCACTGCGAACAGCAGCACCTTGCGGCCGGCGAACAAGCGATGCGTGTCGACCGCTTCGATGCCTTCGCGCATGCGCTTGAGCACCACTTCGGGAATGCTGTCACCAACGGCAATGGTCATGGGGCTGGGCTCTGTGTGGCTGAACGAAGTCTAGAAAAGGGCAGGGAAAAAGCGCGTCAACGCGCTTGAAATCCGCACGGCCACGCCTATCTGACGCACATGGCCGGCGCGGTGGTGCATGCCGCCGTCGCCGGCCCCTCACCCAACTTTTGGAGGCTTGCAATGAGCATCGTTCGTTATCCCCAGTGGCCCACGCACGCGCTGCAAAACGAGATCAAGCACGTGTTCGATCGTTTCTTCGAACAGAACAGCGATACCGACGAATCGGCCGTGGTCACCGCCCAATGGGTGCCGCGTGTGGACATCACGGAAGAGCCCAACCACTTCGTCCTTTATGCCGATCTGCCGGGCATCGACCCTAGCCAGATCGAGGTGCAGATGGACAAGGGCATCCTGTCGATCAAGGGCGAGCGCAAGAGCGAGTCCAGTACCGACACCGAGCGCTTCTCGCGCATCGAACGCCGCTACGGCAGTTTCCATCGGCGTTTCGCGCTGCCCGACAGTGCCGATGCCGACGGCATCACCGCCGCCGGTCACAACGGCGTGCTGGAAATCCGCATTCCCAAGCGGCCGGCAGCCACCCCGCGTCCCATTCAGGTGGGCAACGCGCAGGACACCGGCGGCAGCACGGTGCAGTAAGCGCTATCGCAGCCGCTGCATGCGCGGCTGCGGCTGGTCAGGACTGTGGCCGGGGTGTGCATGACACCCCGGCCCGGCTCGCCAGTTGCCGCCGATCGGCATCGCGGCGTGCTGCGGGGCACGTGCTGACAAGTCATGGACCTGGAGCGAGGTCACCGACTTCGCTCCCCGGCGACGGCCGCGCCGTAGAATAGGCACGGTCGCCCGCCCGGCTGCGAAGAGATCGGCCAGCAACCCTGTTGCGTGACCGCCACGTGGGCGCGGCTGGTGTCTGGAATCGGTAGGGACGGCATGTACCTACGATTCCCACCGCCCGCGCCATGCATGGCCGTCCCACCTGGTGTCTGCCTCTCGAACTGGCTCGTGGCCCTGGCTGCGGGCCGTTTTTTTTCCAGAGGTGAATAGATGGAATTCAAGGATTACTACGCAACGCTGGGCGTGGAGCCCAGCGCAGGCGATGCGGAGATCAAGACCGCGTATCGCCGATTGGCGCGCAAGTACCACCCCGACGTCAGCAAGGAAGCCGGCGCCGAAGACAAATTCAAGGCGATCAATGAAGCCTATGAGGCGCTGCGCGATCCGCAAAAGCGCAAGGCCTACGACCAGTTGAAGGCGCAGGGCTATCGCCCGGGCGACGAGTTCCAGGCGCCGCCCAGCCACGGGGGCGGGCAGGGCTTCGACTATGAAGAGGTGTTCGGCAACGGGGGCGCCGGTGGCGGCTTCAGCGACTTCTTCGAAAGCCTGTTCGCCGGCCAGCGCGGCGGCCGCCCGCGCGGCCCGGGTGCCGGTCCTGGCGCAGGGCCGGGGCCGCAGGCGCGTGGTGACACCCGCGCCAAGCTGGCGGTGCCGCTGGAAGCGGTGCATTCGGGCGACAGCGTGCGCATCACCATCAACGGCAAGCAGCTGGACGTGCGCGTGCCCAAGGGCGTGCAGCCCGGCCAGGTGATTCGCCTGAGCGGGCAGGGCAACGGCGGCGGCAATCTGCTGTTGGAGATCGAATACGCCGCGCACCCGCAGTTCGAGGTGGACGGGCGCAACATTCTCTACTTCCTGCAGGTCATGCCCTGGCAGGCGGCGCTGGGCACCACCATCAGCGTGCCCACCCTGGGCGGCTCGGTGGAATTGAAGGTGCCCGCCGACTCGGACGCCGGCCGCAAACTGCGCCTGCGCGGCCGCGGCCTGCCGGGCACCCCCCCGGGCGATCAGATCGTGGAGCTGGAAATCCTGGCCCCGGCCCCCACCGACGACGCGCAGAAAAAGGCCTACCGCAACCTGGCCAAGGCCTTCGGCGAGACGGTGTGAGGTCCACAGGCGCCTCTCTTCGTAGAGGAGGTCCTGAGGTCCAGACGTCTCGCCCGTCGCAACGCGCAAGCCTCCCAATATGAGGAGGCGCGAAAGCCCCTCTCCTGCGGGAGAGGGGTTGGGGTGAGGGTACGGCCGCCCGGTGCGGCTGCCGGCGTCAGTCAACTTCGGCCGGGCGCCACTTCAATGGCGTCAGTTGCGCGCAGCGAGCGAAGCTGGATCCATGCGTCCCTCCAGCAGTCAGCGCCAGCAGCCTCCTTAGCCGAAGCGCGACGCATCGCCTGCACCTCGCTTCCAACCCCTCACCGCCCACCACGGCGCACAGGAGTGCGAAGGCGAGCACCGCGTGCACCGCAGCGCAGCACAGCCTTCGACCATCGCGCTATTGCCCCCAGCTACCGAAAGCGCAGCTGGCGCACTACACTCGCCGCGCACACTAGGGGAAACACATGGCACGCATTTTGATCGTCGACGACTCGCCGTCGCAGCTGCTGGGGATTCAG
Source organism: Xanthomonas sp. WHRI 10204 (assembly GCF_040202875.1). Taxonomy (NCBI): domain Bacteria; kingdom Pseudomonadati; phylum Pseudomonadota; class Gammaproteobacteria; order Lysobacterales; family Lysobacteraceae; genus Xanthomonas; species Xanthomonas sp. WHRI 10204. The sequence goes on along the minus strand of NZ_JBEGDW010000002.1, from coordinate 878,597 downwards.
CGCATCGTCGAGAAGTTGGGACACGAAACCATCACCGCCACCGATGGCGCCGCCGGTGTGGAAGCGGCCAAGGAGTCGCTGCCGGATCTGGTGTTGATGGACGTGGTCATGCCCAACCTCAACGGCTTCCAGGCCACGCGCACGCTCAAGCGCGAGCCCACCACCCAGCACATCCCGGTGATACTGGTGACCACCAAGGACCAGGACACCGACCGCATGTGGGGCATGCGCCAAGGCGCGCGCGCCTATATCACCAAGCCGTTTTCCGAAGACGAGCTGCTGGAAGTGATGGAGCGGGTGTTCAACCAGAAGGACGAACCGCCCAAGGCGTGATCGCTGACATCCGCGGCAACTGAGCCGGGAGTCTCGGGCTAGCAGGCGATGACTTCCAGCGTCATCGCCTTGGCGAATGACAAACGCTTCGCTGCGAACCGGCAATTGCCAACGGTCTGCGCGCATGCGTGCTTGCCATCGGGCGTGTCCGGTGCGGCAACGCCCGATGGGGCGTCGTCGTTGTCTCTCCGCTCCGTTGCATGCCAGCACGCAGTTCTCGGACGCTGCCCACGATATCGATGGCAGCGCGCGACAGACCGCAGACGGCTGGCTGCCGCGCGGGTCAGCGCGCCGGTGTAGCAGGCACCGCCCAATCAGTCAGGTGGTCGATCGTCAGTCACATGCCTGCATGCGTGACGTTGCATGCGCTGTCAAAGCGCAGCGCAACGCGAGCGATGTGCCACTGCGCCGCTGTCCTCGATCAGCAGCCGTCCATTCCAGCACCAGCCGTCCCTCCTGGCCGATGTGCCAGTGCGCGTGAGTGCACCAGCCCAATCGCTGCCACCATTGATTGGCGCGGTACAGCCGCTGTCGTCATGGCGCGTGCCGGTGCCGGTCACGGTCTCGAAGTGCCCAGGTCGTGCGCGGGAGCGCCGGGGGCGCGTCGGCCGCGCTGGGTCGGTTCGGCCAAGCCTCCCGGTAGCGGAGCGGTCGGCTCCGCGCTTTCGATCTCGGCACCGGTTTCGCGCATTGAGGGCTCCCGCCGACCTATAACCTGGCGCCGCTACCTCGTCTCCACCCCGCCAAGAACTGCCAACCCCTTGATTCACCCCGCCGGCTAAACCGCCGATGCACCAATCAGGGCCTTTCAAAACGGCCGGTCTGCCCCATCTAGTAGAATCGGCGAATCAAACAACACGGCGGCACTGCGGGACTGGCCCGCACAGCCCCTCGATCATGGAGCGTGCATGGCCTGGAACACACCCGGCAACAAGGGCGGAGACGGCCCGGATCCCAACCGTCGCAGGTCCTGGGGCCCGCGCGGTGGTGGCAACGGTGGTGGCTGGGGCAACCTGCCCGCCCCGTTGAAGGAGCTGTTCGACGGCGGCGTGGGGCGCTGGATTCTGGTCGCGGTGGTGCTGATGGTGCTGTTCTCCAGCTTCCAGCTCATCGGCGAACAGCAGCGTGGCGTGGTGCTGCGCTTCGGCCAGTTCTCGCGCATCCTGCAGCCCGGCCCGAGCTTCAAGCTGCCCTGGCCCATCGAGTCGGTACGCAAGGTCAATGCAACCGAGATCAAGACCTTCAGCAATCAGGTCCCGGTGCTGACGCGCGACGAGAACATCGTCAACGTCTCGCTCAACGTGCAGTACCAGATCAGCGACCCGCGCAAGTACCTGTTCGGCTCGCGTAATGCCGATCTGGTGCTGGAGCAGGCCGCGCAGAGTGCCGTGCGTGAGCAGGTGGGGCGGTCTGACCTCAATACCGTGCTCAACAATCGCGGCCCGCTGGCGATCGCCTCCAAGGACCGTCTGCAGATGGCGCTGGATGCCTACAACACCGGATTGGCCGTGACCGGCGTGACCCTGCCAGACGCGCGTCCGCCGGAAGAAGTGAAGCCGGCCTTCGACGAGGTCAACGGTGCCCAGCAGGTGCGCGAGCGCCTGATCAACGAAGCCCAGGCCTACGCCGCCAAGGTGGTGCCCGAGGCACGCGGCCAGGGCGCACGCACCCGTACCGGTGCTGAAGGCTACAAGGAAGCGGTGATCTCCAAGGCCGAGGGCGACGCCGACCGCTTCACCCTGTTGCAGGAGCAGTACGCCAATGCCCCCGAGGTCACGCGCAAGCGGCTGTGGCTGGAAACCGTGCAAAAGGTGTTGTCGGAGAACCGTAAGGTGATCGGCAGCGATGGTCGCCAGGTCATCTATGTGCCGCTGCCAGATGCTGGCAAGGCTGCCAACGCCGGCGGCAACGCGGGCAATGGCGGCATGCCGTCGATGGTGCCGCAGGACGTGCTGCTGAATCCGCCGCAAAGCGCCAGCAGCGAGGCCATCCGCAATCCGGAACGCGGGCCGCGTCCGACCGGCCGTGAGGGAACCGAACAATGAAAAATTCGCTAGTCATCGGCCTGATCGTCGCCGTGTTGCTAACCCTGATGGGCTCGGTGTTCGTGGTGCGCGAAGACCAGACCGCCATGGTGCTCAACCTGGGCCGCGTGGTGCGCGCCGACCTCAAGCCCGGCCTGCACTTCAAGATTCCGGTGGTGGAATCGGTGCGCGTGTTCGACCGCCGCTTCCAGGTGCTGGACACCGCCCCGGCGCGGTATTTCACCGCCGAGCAGAAAGACGTGAGCGTGGACTTCTTTGCCATCGGCTACATCTCCGATGTGCGTGCGTTCTATCGCGCCACCGGTGGTGAAGAGTCGGTGGCCAATTCCCGCCTGGCACCGATCATCACCGACTCGCTGCGCAACCAGATCAACTCGCGCACCTTGCAGCAGCTGGTCTCCGGCGACCGCAGCGAATTGATTGCCAGCCAGCTCAAGGGCATCAACGGCGCCATCAAGGGCTTGGGCATGCAGATCACCGACTTGCGCATCAAGCAGATCGACCTGCCGACCGACAGCCAGGTGATCACCGAAGTCTACGAGCGCATGCGCGCCCAGCGCAAGCAGGAAGCCAGCAAGCTGCGTGCAGAAGGCGAAGAGCAGGCTCTGACCATCCGTGCGCAAGCCGACCGCGAAAGCACGGTCATCAGGGCCGACGCCGAACGCGATGCGCAGAAGCTGCGTGGCGAAGGCGATGCCGACGCGGCCCGCATCTACGGCCAGGCCGGCGCAAAGGATCCGTCATTTTACGCCTTCTACCGCAGTCTGGAGGCCTATCGCGAATCGATGGCCGACGGCAACGGCGTGATCGTGCTCGACAAGAACGACCCGTTCCTGCAGTACCTCAAGAGCGATCGTTGATCGCTGGGTGTTGAATTGCTGATCACCTTGTACTGAGTCGCTCAGTGTTGAACCGAAAACGCCCGCGCAATGCGGGCGTTTTTTTGTGCCCGTCACGGCCAAACAGTTGCATGCTCGCCCAAAGAGCCCGTCACGTAGGAGCGCACCTGGGCGCGACAGGCATTCCCAGCAAAGCGTCGCGCCCAAGGTGTGCTCCTACGCGTTGCGCTTATCGTGGGTGTGCGTTTCGGGGTGTTGAAGCATGCGTCAGGAGCCGCAGTTACCTAGCAAGTCTCTAGCCCGATGCCGCCGTAGGAGCGCACCCGGGCGCGACAGGGCCTTGCCGGCATACCCAACAGACCGTCTTCAAACTTTAAACAGCTAAATAACCCGTAGATTTCCTAGAACCATACCAGGCAACCCCCGATATCCCCCATGCTGCGAGGCCATCAGCATTGCCGCATGGCCAACGTCCACTCACCCGGGCATCGCGCGCTGCGCCGCGGCAGACAGTCTTTGCCCAACGGCGGTTACCTGTTGACCACCACGACATGGCAGCGTCGCGCTGTGTTCGCAGATTTTCTGCTCGCCGCCGCGGCCTGTCGGGCGTTCACCGCAGCAACGCCACCCGATGCCAGGCTGCTGGCCTGGGTGTTGATGCCTGATCATGTGCATTGGTTGGTGCAACTCGGCAGCGCCACATCGTTGGCCGACACCGTATCGCGCATGAAAGCGTGCGCAGCGCGTGCGGTGAACGATCAGCGTCAACATCGCGTGCCGGTCTGGAGCCGCAGCTACCACGACCACGCGTTGCGCAAAGACGACGACCTGCACGCAGTGGCGCGTTACCTAGTCGCCAATCCACTGCGGGCCGGACTGGTTACCCGCCTCGGCGATTACCCCTTCTGGGACGCAATCTGGCTGTGAGACCGGGCAGCGTGGGGCGCACTTGGCGCGACTCGGTTTCTGAGTAATGCCCGTCGCGCCCGGGTGCGCTCCTACGATGCAGGCCTGCCTGGCCTGCCTGCCGGATGAATTGTCTTTTGTAGATTCCCGGGGTGTCGATCGCGCCCGCGCATCCCAGATGACGAGTGAGGCTTGCTTGGTTTTATGAGCCAGACCCAGCCGCGTAGGAGCGCACCTGGGCGCGACAGCTTTACCGGTAATGCCCATCGCGCCCGGGTGCGCTCCTACGATGCAGGCCTGCCTGGCCTGCCTGCCGGGTGGATTGTTTTTTGTAGATTCCCAGGGTGTCTATCGCGCCCGGGCATCTCAGATGCCGAGTGAGGCTTGCTTGGTTTTATGAGCCAGACCCAGCCGCGTAGGAGCGCACCTGGGCGCGAAAGCTTTACTGGTAATGCCCGTCGCGCCCGGGTGCGCTCCTACGCTGTAGGCCTGTTGGTTGCCGAACCGGCACACTGCAGATCCCCACGTTGTCCTGGTGTTGTTGATGCACGAATTTCTGTCAGCGTTGTGCTTGATCGCCGTCATTGAAGGCTTGCTGTTGTTTGCCGCGCCCACCGCCTGGAAGCGCATGGTCGAGCAACTGTTCAGCCTGCCCACCGCCCAACTGCGCGCTATCGGCGGCGTCACCCTGGTCATGGGGGCGATCGCGCTGTGGATCGTGCGGCACTGAGCGGGCCGTCCATTCCGGCAGCGTAGGAGCGCACCTGGGCGCGACAGGCATTCCTAGCAAAGCGTCGCGCCCAAGTGCGCTACTACGGCCCGAGGGAATTGGAGATTTTCGACGACCAGGCTAGAGACCGGCAGCATTCGGCCGCACCCACCAACCGACGGCCAGCCGCAATCTGACCGGCCCCCCGATCCGCCGCCTCGCCAGGGGTAGTGCACGTCACCCGAAACCCGGATAATGCACAAAAGCCGGCCGGGCACGCTCCAACCAGAGCACTCCGTTCGGCTTTTTCCGTGTCCGGGTTGGTCGCTGCTGCAACGCTCCCCGATGGAGCTGCGCGCAAGGTGGCGCCGCCAGCCCCGAACCGGTCCCATCCCGCGGCCCCGATGGCCGCAGCAAAACTCAGGAGTCCACCCGTCATGGGTCAGTCAGTTGTCGTGCTCGGTGCCCAGTGGGGCGATGAAGGCAAAGGCAAGATCGTCGATCTGCTTACCGAAGAGATCGGTGCGGTCGTCCGCTTCCAGGGCGGCCACAACGCCGGCCATACCCTGGTCATCAACGGCAAGAAGACCGTCTTGCATCTGATCCCGTCCGGCATCCTGCGCGACGACGCGCTGTGCCTGATCGGCAATGGCGTGGTGATCTCCCCGGCTGCGCTGATCAAGGAAATCAGCGAGCTGGAAGGCGCCGGTGTGGAGGTGCGTTCGCGCCTGAAGATTTCCCCGGCTGCCCCGCTGATCATGCCGTACCACATCGCCCTGGATCAGGCGCGCGAGAAGGCCGCTGGCGGCAAGGCCATCGGCACCACCGGTCGCGGTATCGGCCCGGCGTATGAAGACAAGGTGGCGCGTCGCGGTATCCGCATCGCCGACCTGCATTACCCGCCGCAGCTGGAAGAACTGCTGCGCACCGCGCTGGATTACCACAACTTCGTGCTGACCAAGTACCTGGGCGTGGAAGCGGTCGATTTCCAGAAGACCTACGACGAAGCGCTGGCGTTCGGCGACTACGTGCAGCCGATGAAGTACGACGTGGCCGGCATCCTGCACGACCTGCGCAAGCAGGGTAAGCGGGTGCTGTTCGAAGGCGCGCAGGGTGCGTTGCTGGACATCGACCACGGCACCTATCCGTACGTCACCAGCTCCAACACTACCGTGGGCGGCGCACTGGCCGGCACCGGCGTTGGCGCCGATGCGATCGACTACGTGCTGGGCATCGCCAAGGCCTACGCCACGCGCGTGGGTGGCGGCCCGTTCCCGACCGAACTGGACGACGAAGTGGGCCAGGGCATCCGCGACCGCGGTGCCGAGTACGGCGCCTCCACCGGCCGCCCGCGTCGTTGCGGCTGGATGGACATCGTTGCGCTCAAGCGCGCGGTGGCCATCAACGGGATCTCCGGCCTGTGCATCACCAAGCTCGACGTGCTGGACGGTATGGAAAAGCTCAAGGTCTGCATCGCGTACGAATACCGCGGCAAGCGCACCGAATACGCGCCGCTGGATGCACAGGGCTGGGAAGAGTGCACGCCGGTGTACCTGGAGTTCCCGGGTTGGAGCGAGAACACCCACGGCATCACCGTGTGGGACGAGTTGCCGCCTGCTGCACGCGCCTACCTGCGCGCGCTGGAAGAACTGGCCGGCTGCCCGATCAGCATCGTCTCCACCGGCCCGGACCGCGACCACACCATGGTGCTGCAGGATCCGTTCGCCTGATCGGCTGATGCGTCATTGAAACAAGAAAGCCCCGCGAAAGCGGGGCTTTTCTTTGTCACGCTATCGCACGTCGCCTTAGGTAGCGGAGTAATGGTGTACGTGCCGGCAGCCTGATTGCAGTCCAACGCGGACCGCGACCACACCATGGTGCTGCAGGACCCGTTCGCCTGATCGGCTGATGCGTCATTGAAACAAGAGAGCCCTGCGAAAGCGGGGCTTTTCTTTGTCACGCTATCGTGCGTCGCCTTGGGTGGCGGAGTAATGGTGTACGTGCCGGCAGCCTGACTGCAGTCCAAGGCCCGCTTGCGCACGCAGCGCAGCCGATCAGGCAGGCCGACTGCAATTAGGGCGGATGTATTGGATCAGCGCCATGCCGAGTGGTGCTAAGGGTATTGGGCGCGCGACGCATCACGGTCATTGCCAACTGCGCATCAGCCGCCTTGATACGAGTCGTGTTCACCGCTGGCCTGTAGCATGGCCCCCGCCATCCGGTGTCCGTTCGCGCCGGCTTGCTTTGATTATCATCGGCAGCACCAACGCTTCTTTTCCACGTCTACGTTTTCGTGCTCGCAAGGCGTGGACGTGACTTTCGGCTGTGTTGGGGTATCTGCGTTGACGCGATGATTCTGCACGGACAACTTCCATCACGTTAGGAACCAAATGCGCCAGATCCTGGTGACTGCAATTGCACTGGCGCTGGCCAGCACGTCCGCCGCTACCGTGGCCCATGCTGCCGCTGCTCCCGAGACGGGGGCTCCATCGATCTCGCAGGTCACTACCCAGGTGTCGCGAACCGCCAGGCCGACGCATTACGCGGTGGAGATCACCCCGCATGCCGACAAGATGACCTTCGACGGTAAGGTGCGCATCGATGTCCGGGTGCTCACCGCTACCGATGCCATCGTGTTGCAGGCAGCCAATCTGCGCTTTTCCAAAGCCACGCTCGCAGCAACGGGCGGCAAGCCGGTAGCGACCAAGATCGCCACCGACGCCGATGCGCAGACCGCGCGCTTCGATACCGGCACACCGCTGGTACCGGGTAACTACGTGTTATCCATCGACTACAGCGGCATCATCAACACGCAGGCCAATGGCTTGTTTGCGCTGGATTACACCACGCCGCAGGGCAAGCGCCGCGCGCTGTTTACCCAGTTCGAAAACTCCGATGCGCGTCGCTTCATTCCGTCCTGGGATGAGCCCAATTTCAAAGCCACGTTCGACCTGGCGGTGAATGCGCCGGCCAAGCAGATGGCGGTGAGCAACATGCCGGTGGCGCGTTCCAGCGCAGCGGCGGGCGGGATGAAGAAGGTCGTTTTCCAGACCACGCCCAAGATGTCCACCTACCTGCTGTTCATGAGCCTGGGCGACTTCGAGCGCGCCACGGTCAAGACGGATAACGGCACCGAGATCGGTGTGATCGCGCAGGCCGGCAAGGTCGATCAAGCCAAGTTCGCACTGGAATCCAGCCGCGATGTGCTGCACGCGTACAACGATTATTTTGGCGTGCCGTATCCGCTGCCCAAGCTGGACAACATTGCTGCGCCCGGGCAGAGCCAGTTTTTCGGCGCCATGGAAAACTGGGGCGCGATCTTTAGTTTCGAATTCGTGTTGCTGCTCGACCCGGCGGTGGCCGACATCAACAGCAAGCAGGCCGTGTTCACGACCGCTGCGCATGAAATCGCCCACCAGTGGTTCGGCAATCTGGTCACCATGGCGTGGTGGGACGACCTGTGGCTCAACGAAGGTTTTGCCAACTGGATGGAATCGCGGACGACCACGATGCTTCACCCGGAATGGGATATCGACAAGACCAAGGCAGCCTTCAAGAGCCGTGCAGCGATGCGGCGCGATGCCTATGCCACCACCCATCCGGTCGTGCAGCACGTGGACACCGTGGAGCAGGCCAGCCAGGCATTCGACGTGATCACCTACGACAAGGGCGAAGCGGTCATCGGCATGCTCGAAGACTACGTCGGCGCCCAGCAATGGCGTGCCGGCGTGCGCAACTACATCAAGCAGCATCAGTACGGAAACGCGGTGACCGATGCGTTGTGGCAGCAGGTTGATGCGATGGAACCGGGCAAGCAATTCACCCAGGTTGCACACGACTTCACCAACCAGCCCGGCGTGCCGTTGATCAATGTCGCCTCCACGTGTGTGGACGGGCAGACCAACCTCACCCTGCAGCAGGGCGAATACACGCTCGATCGCCCCGACAAGCAGCCACTGCGCTGGCATGTGCCGGTCGCCGTGCGTGCCGGCAACGGCGCGCCGGTACGCGTGCTGGTGGATGGCAGCGCACAGCTGCAATTGCCCGGCTGCGATGCACCGGTGGTGGTCAACGCCGGGCAGAAAGGCTACTTCCGCACCCGCTATGCACCTGCGCAGTTCAAGGCGCTCAGCACTGCATTTTCCAGCCTGCCGGTGGTGGACCAGCTTGGCTTGATGATGGATACCAGTGCGCTTGCCACGGTTGGCCTGCAACCGCAGGCAGATGCGCTGGAGTTGACCACCAAGGTGGCGGTGGGCGCTTCGCCGGACCTGTGGGAAACGGTGGCCGGCACTGTGGACAGCGTCGACGACATGCTCAAGCAATACCCGGCCACCCGTGCCGCATGGCGGTCGTATGCCACCTCGCGGCTGGCACCGCAATTTGCCACCCTGGGCTGGGACGACCGCGCTGGCGATTCCGCGCAGATCAAGCAACTGCGCACGCGGCTGATTGACAGCCTCAGCGACATGGGCGACGCGCAGCTCATTGCCGAAGCGCGCCGCCGTTTTGCCGCCTTCCAGGCCGACCCGGCGTCGCTGTCGCCGGAGTTGCGCACCAGCGTGCTGAGCATCGTCGCGCGCAATGCCGATGCCGCCACCTGGGACACGCTGCATGCGATGGCAAAGAAGGAAACCTCTTCGATGATCCGCGACCAGTACTACGGCCTGCTGGCGGCAACAAAGGACCAGGCCCTGGCCAAGCGTGCACTGGAGCTGGCCTTGACCGCCGAGCCAGGCGCCACCACCGGTGCCAGCATGATCGACATGGTGGCGAGCGAACATCCGGACCTGGGCTTCGACTTCGCCGTGGCGCATCGGCAGCAGGTGGACGGCCTGATCGACTCCACCTCGCGTGCCCGCTATTACCCGAGTCTGGGTTCCGGCTCGGTCGACCCGAAGACGGCCGACAAGATCAAGGCCTATGCCGATCAGTACCTGGCTCCCACCTCGCGCCGCGATGCAGAAACCGCCATCACCGGCATCCAGACCCGGATCAAGCTGCGCGCGGCATTGGTGCCGCAGATCGAGGCGTGGTTGAAGGCGCGTAAGGGCTGAGCATTGCCGGCTGTGAGTTAACGAAAAAGCCCGGCAACCGCCGGGCTTTTTTGTGTCACGTGTTGGAGGTAAGTGCCTGTTTGCAGTCTGCCGATTCGCGCAAGGGCGTACTGCACTGGATGGGCAAGCAGTTGTGCGTTTGAGCTTAGTGCGACTTCTGGGGTTGCGCGGCATGCAGCTTTTGTTGGGCGTTTCAACATGGCTACTTGCATCACGAAGCGGCGCTGGTCGTCTAGGGGTAATCCGTCTTGCCCTGCAGAGATGCCTCGCAACGCTGCGTCATGCCAGATTGCACTCAAGCCATCCGCATTGCCGGAGCCTCGCGTGAGCGGTTGTCCATCTCCTGCTGTTGGCTCTGCAGCGCTGCCTGTTGACGATCCACCGTCGCAATTTCCAGCTGCTGCAGCGATTGTCCCACCGGTGTGCGCACCGCCTCATCGGTGGGTATCGATGCACGCAGGTGTGCAGGGTCGTTCAACGCACCTTGCACCACAAACACCGTGTAACCGGCCGGGTGTTGCGTGGTCTGCGTACTCAACGCCACATGATCCACCCGGTCCAGATTGTTCTGGCGGGCCAGGTTCATGGCACTGGCTACCAGGCGCTCGCTGCTTTCGTCCGGTGTGCGCCCGGCTTGCGCATCGATCGCGCTCACGCCAGCGCTTACCTGTTGCAGCAACGCGTAGTCGCGGTGGCCCGGGCCGATATCGGCTAGCTTGGTAGGTGCCTGCGTCCGATCTGGCAGGCCATCGACCGATGCCGTGAACGGGCTGCGAGTGATGGAGCGGTGCTGATCGTCCTCATGAAATTGCGTCGCTTTCTGCTGGCGCTCCATGCGGACTTGGCGTGTATCGTTGAGTTCCGCCAGGCGCGCAGGATTGGTTTCTTCGCGCATGGAAGGATGCCCGCCACCGACGCTGACATTCATCCACTTCTGTTCTTTTTCGAAGTACATCGCATAGAAACTGTTGCTGCCGATGACGTTCGGATCGATCGCAGAACGGCCCTCGAGCATCTGGATCGCTTCGGTCGCCCCCAACTTGGCCAGGTACTGGCTACCGTCCACCAAGCCCATCTGCGCAAAGGTCTCGTAGCCGGTATTGCTGATGCGGGTGGCGCCGACGTATTCGTTGTCGAGCATGTTGGTCCAGATCTGTTCCAGCTTCTGGGGGCCGCTTTTTTCTAGGGACGCTTGCAGGAGCACGCGTGGTGTCCAGCAGTTGGGGTCGAGCTGGTGGAATTCGAATGCTCGATCATGTGCGGTCATCACGTCCTTGCCGGGAAGGTTCAAGGCCAGGTCTGGGCGGCGCTGTTCCATCCAATGCATCCTTTGCGCCAAATCCTGCTTGACCAGCGTCTGCCCCGCATCGTTCGATGAGCCGATTAGATGCGCGACTCAGCGGAGGTTCGCCCTGTCACCGCACCGTCGGGCAACTACGTGGGCAAGGCTGTACGCGTGGACGGTTGTCGCGCAGATGCCTCACTTGTCGGCAGTGACGTAGCGATCTTCCTTGATGCATTCCGACGGTCTGTCCGTACACGGCCATAGGCTTGCGGGCACGGTGTCGCGGTCCTCGAAGTGGTCGCCGTTCCAGAGGAAAAAGCCGGCATGCACCAGCATGCCGTGATCGAAGGCGCGGGGCGCGTCTTCGGCGAGTGGTTGCTCGGGGTCGAGCTCCATGATCCATCGGCCGACGGGGACTTGATCCAGGCGCGAGGCATCGAGAAACGCCTCGCTTGCACCGGCTGCCTGATAGCGCTTGTAAAGTTCGGGGCCTAGCGTGTCGACGGGCTGTCGGATGCCCGTGGTCACATCCTCGGCTTGGCCATTCGCAATGCGGTATGCGCGCAGACCGCCGCCTAGTCGCTGATTGCCTGGTTTTGCGCACTGCTGTCTTGCCGCATCCAGCGTTTTGTCGGGCGGAAGCTGCTCAAGCTCTTTGCAGGATGCGCTGACGAGCGCAAGGTAGCCCATCACGCCCGGGGACGCGCCTTGAAAAACACGTACCCATACAAAATACGCGGCGCCGGATTGCCCGGTACTGGTGATGCGGTAGTCGGAGGGCGAGGTGCCATGCGGTATCTCGACGACGTAACTACTTTTCTTCTCCAGCAGATGCTTCAGAAGCGGGCGTGGGACTTGGAGTGAGTCTGTTGGCAGCGAAAGCAGCGCAGCAACGACCTCTTCGGGAATAGGTCGATAGCGGCCGTTGGCTGCAGTTCGATTGTTAGGGCTTGCGACCCCAGGTAAAGCTTGGGCAAGGTGAGGTACATTTTTGATGCCCGTACTGGAGTCGGGAACTATTGTGGTAGCCGGTGAATTGATCTTGCCAGATGACGCAGGCGCTTGCTGAGAACAGCCTGTAAGTGTCAGAAACGCGAGAGCTGCGAGTATGGGCAAGCAAAGGTTGCTTCGCATTTTTATCTGCCTCCAATCGCAGGCTGTTGCTGTTGCTGTTGCTGTTGCTGTTGCCCTTGCGTCTCGATCGTAGTTTGCTGCTGCTGCTGAAGCCGCTGCAGACTTGTCTCAACGGGCGTTGCTGCAATGGTGGCCGTCTCGCTGGCGACCCGCAACGCCGCAGGATCGTTGTTTTGCCCCTGAACCAGAAAAATTCGTGTGCCTTCGGCCTGGGTTCCGGTTGCGTTGCTAGCGACAAGATTGTCAACACGCGTCATGCCGTTTGCCTTGGCTTCGTAGAGCAATGCCAAACTGTAGCTATCCGCATTTTGCGCGTAGCGCCCGCCTAGTGCAGTCAAATGGCCGCTGATTTGTTGCTGTAGGCCATGGTCCGGGTGCCCAGGCGCCCGAGGATCCGGGGTGGTAGTTGGCTGCAAATTCTCTCGCTCTTGATTCTGTTGCAACGTTTGCGTCGGTGCCACCGACGTCAATACGTATTGCCAACGGTCCTGGCCAGGCGTTCCGCGCACTGTGTTTACAAAGGCGTCGTACTCGTTGCCTCCTATGGTCTGGCAGCCAGCTGAGTCCGTATTGCGTCCGCTCCCGCGATGAATTTTAAACGTGTTGTTGAGGTCTTGAACGCCTTGTGTGTCGCGAGCATCGAACCACCCATCGCCATTACTATCGCGCTCAACCCGGCGACTGCCGTTCGCCACAGCTGTATCCGTAGGACGCAATGCGAATTCATCGGGATGGCCGCGACGCGGATGCATTGCTCGGCCCATCTCTGTTGTTCCCTCCGCCATGCGCCCAAGATCACGAACATTGTCACCATTGACGTCCTCGCCCTCGGTTTTGGCCCTGGTGACTACCTGCTCATAGCCTTGGCTGCGCGGGGTTGTTTTGGCGTGTCCGTCGTACTGAGCAGTGGGTTCCGTTGTCACATTATTGAATTCTCGTGCATGACGTGTGCCGTCGGAAGCTCTCCACAACACAACGATGCGATCGTCATACACGCCCGTACCCCGGCTATTCGTGTCCCCTGTTTGTGAATCCGTTCCTTGCGTTGTTCGATTTTCGTTGCGGAGCCCAACGATGACCCTATCTTGCGTCGCTAAGGCTTGCTGTGCGACATCATTGCCTCGCGTTTCAACAATGCTTGCGTAAACGTCGTGTTGCTGCGCCTGAGAAAGATCGCGCGTTTCCTCAGCACCAGGGAAACGGGGTGCATTACGTGCTGCTTCCAGTCGAGTAATAACTGGCCCCACTGCCGAAGCGTCTGTCGCAGGCAGCCCGCCGGGGCGCTGAAGCGCAATCAATCCGCTCCGCTGCACGCGAGGCGACTGAGCGGTCCAACGCCTCTTGTACGAGTTGTGATTGGCCTTGGCGCAGGGCGTCTAGCCGAGTGGCCGCTTCGCGGGACTGGCCTTGGTTGAATAGGCGTGCGACTTCGTCTGCAGATGCGTTGATATCGAGTTCGGGCATGTCTCTCTCCTTGAGGTCCTTGGACGGCGATCAGCGAGCTGAACAAGTTGCCGATTCACCACCAAAGTAGCGATGATTCAATCGCTTTCCAGCAGCTGGTCTGTATGAATAGCGGGCTTACCCGTAAGGGTAAGGAATGTCTCATCAATCTGTGTCTGACCCGGCTTCAGATGTCGGACAAATTCGGTTGAAGATTGAACGCTTGGGCTTTCAGTCACTACACCGGCGCAGACTTCAAAATCCCCGACAAACTCTCGCGCAAAATCAGCTGCAAATGCATGCGGTTGAGTTCCATGCCGCTGGTCATCACGCTGTGCAGGCCGCCGCACATGGCGGCGACGGCGAAGACGCGGGCCTGGAATTCCTGTTCGCTGCTGGCCGGGTCGGCGTGGCCGCGCAGTAGCCGCTTGAGCAGGGCGCTGAGGTGTTCGATCAGCGATGCGCTCTGGCGGCGCATGAAGGCGGCCAGCACCGGGTCGCGCAGGGTGGCCAGGTGCAGCTCAAGGTCGATGCGGGTGCGCTTGATGTTGATTTCCTGCAGCAGCCACTCTTCGAGCAGGCCTGCAATGAAATCCACCACGTGCACGTTGGCCGGGCGGTCCACCAGCCACATCTGGCGGATGGCGCGCATGTAGTTGCGCTCCAGCAATGCGCGCACCAATGCGTCTTTGTCTTCGAAGCGTTGCAGCAGGCTGCCGCAGGAGACCTTGGCGCGTTCGGCAATCAGTTCGAAGCTGGTGGCGTTGAGGCCGATCTCGTCGATGCACTGTTCGGTGGCGTCGAGCACCTCTTCCAGCAGCAGTTCTTCGCGCTCTTTCGCCGTGCGTAGCAGCAGAACGTTGGACATGGGGAGCAGGCAGGCGGGGGGCTGCAGTATAGCGGCGTTGCGTTAGCCATCCGTTGCGTTCGCTGGGCTGTAGGCCATTGGTCATGGGTGCTGCGTGCGCTGCGTTGCAGTTCGTGCAGATGCGCTGGTCGACCGTTTTTTCACGGCCGCTGTGCGACATGTGGAGCTCGTTGCAGGAGATGCATGTGAGTGAGAACAGTGCGGTTGCAGGGGTGTCGGCACAGTGGCCGGCGCGGTTATGGGTGGTGCGGCATGGGCAGAGCGCAGGCAATGTGGCGCGCGATGTGGCCGAGGCCAAGGGAGCGGCGCTGATCGAGCTGGAGCATCGCGATGCGGATATTCCGCTTTCGCCGCTGGGTGAGCGCCAGGCGGAGGCCCTGGGTGCCTGGATGGCGGGCCTGCCAGAGCACGAGCGGCCGACCTTGATCCTGAGTTCCACCTATGTGCGTGCGAGGCAGACCGCCGCAGCGGTGGCGCGGGCGTTGGGCCAACCCGCCGGTGCAGTGAGCTTGGACGAGCGGCTGCGCGAAAAGGAATTCGGCGTGCTCGACCGCTACACCACCTCCGGTATTCGAGATGCGTTTCCTGCGTTGTTTGAGCAACGTAACTTGGTGGGCAAGTTCTACTTCCGCCCGCCCGGTGGCGAAAGCTGGTGCGATGTGATCTTTCGCCTGCGCAGCATCGTGGGCGATTTGCAGCGTAACCATGTGGGTGCGCGCGTGTTGATCGTGGGGCATCAGGTGATCGTCAATTGCTTCCGCTATCTGATCGAGCGGATGGACGAGGCCACCATTCTGGGCATCGACCGCGAGGGCGATGTGCCCAATTGCGGGGTGACCGAGTACGTGGCCGCAGCCGATGGGCAGTCGCTGGAGCTGGTACGCACCAAGTTCGTGTCGCCGGAGCTGGCGCAGGAGCCGGTGACCACCGAGTCCGATCGGCCGGCAGGAGCGCGCTGACATGGCTGCGGCACGCGTGCGGATGCTCACCGCAGCGGCATTGCGGGCGATGCCGCTGCCATCGCCCGGTGGCGACAAGGAGCAGCGTGGGCGCGTGCTGATTGTGGGTGGATCGATGCGCGTGCCGGGCGCCGCGTTGTTGGCTGGCGAGGCGGCATTGCGTGCGGGCGCGGGCAAGCTGCAGATCGCCACCGCGGCGAGCGTTGCACCGGGGATGGCGTTGGCGGTGCCGGAAGCCTTGGTGCTCGGGTTGGGGCAGAACGCGCAAGGCGAGATTGTGCGCGGGCACCGCGCGCTCGATGCGGCCATGGCGTCCTGCGATGCGGCGGTCATCGGGCCGGGGATGGCGTCGACCAACACCACTGCGGCGTTGGTCAAACGTGCGATTGCGCAGGCGGTGTGCACATTGGTGCTGGATGCGGGCGCGTTGTCGCCACGTTTGCGTGCGCCGGTGGGCCGCCCGTTCGTGCTGACGCCGCATGCCGGCGAGATGGCCACGCTGGCCGGCGACGACAAGGCGGCGGTGGAAGCGGCGCCTGGCGATTACGCGTTGGCGTTTGCGAAGACGATGCGCAGCGTGGTGATCGTCAAGGGCGCGGACAGTGTTATTGCCGGGCCGGATGGCGCGCTGTGGGTGCATCGCGGCGGTGCGTCCGGGTTGGGCACCTCCGGCTCTGGCGATGTCTTGGCGGGATTGATTGCCGGTTTTGCCGCGCGCGGCTGCGACGCGTTGACCGCTGCGTTATGGGGCGTGTTCGTGCATGCGGCCGCGGGCAGGCAGTTGGCCAAGAGAATCGGGCCGGTGGGGTTTCTGGCGCGGGAGCTTGGGGTGGAAGTGCCGGGGATTCTGGATCGGTTGGCACGGTCTGCGCTGTAGTGGACTTGCAGATGATTTGCGTCCTGCACCGCTCCGGGTGAAATACAGCTTGTTCACGACTGGCGTACGTGTTTTGGAGCGCTCGCGCCGCAAGATTGGCTGGGCACGAGTAAGGGGGCTGCGAATAATGGACGTGCTGTCCTGGTGGGCATCTGTGTTGTTGCGTTGATTCATGGACTGACACCAATCCGCGCAGACGTACCCTCATCCGGCCCTTCGGGCCACCTTCTCCCGACGGTAGAAGGGTGAGACTGCGGCGTTGATTGACTGGCTTGGCTCTAAGCTCAGCCGACATACCTTCATGCGCTCCCCGGGCACTTGTTCAATGGGGAGAAGCAATCCGCGCTTGTGCTCGTTTGTCGGGGCATTTTGCGGCGCGTGGGTCGGTTAGGCTGTGCGACCAACCTGGGAGGGTGCACGGTGAAGCGAGCGATTGCGTGGTCGGTGATGGGAGCGCTTGGCGTTTGGAGCGCTGCGACTGAAACAGTGTTGGCATCCGCCGCTGCAGCAACAACGCCGATTCTGATGCCGGCATCAACGGCATCATCTGCCTCTACTCCTGCGGCGAATACGCTAGAAGCTGCCGTTGTAGGTGCTGCTACTCCGCCAGCAGCACCCGCCGGCGCGTTACGCGTCTACACGTCCGCCCAAGGCGCATCGCAGCAGATGCGTGTCAGCACCGCTGATGCGCCCAGGGCAGGGCATGCGCTGACTGAGAAAGAGAACTCCATCTTCGTCAATCCGCAGCGCCAGTTTCAGGAGCTGCTGGGCATCGGCGGGGCGATTACCGATTCCAGTGCGGAGACCTTTGCCAAGCTACCCAAGCCTGCGCAACGTGCGCTGCTCACCGCCTACTACGACCCACAAAAGGGCATCGGCTATACGTTGGCGCGCACCACCATCCACAGCTCGGATTTCAGTAGCGGCAGCTACACCTACATCAAAGAAGGCGATGCGGCGCTGAGGAGTTTTTCGGTCAAGCACGATGCGAAATACCGCATTCCGATGCTGCGCCAGGCCATCGCTGCGGCCGGCGGCGCGCTCACCACATTTGCCAGCCCATGGAGCGCGCCGGCCTTCATGAAAGACAGCAACAACATGCTCAAGGGCGGCAAGCTGTTGCCGGAGTATGCGCAGGCCTGGGCCAGCTACTACACGCGGTTTATCGCGGCCTATGAAAAGGCCGGCATTCCGATCTGGGGCATTAGCCTGCAGAACGAGCCGATGGCGGTGCAGACCTGGGAGTCGATGCTGTTTTCGGCTGAAGAAGAGCGTGACTTCCTGAAGAACCATCTTGGCCCGACCATGGCCAGCGCCGGCTATGGCGAACGCAAGATCATCGTGTGGGACCACAACCGCGACATGATGGTGCACCGTGCGCACGTGATCTTCGACGACCCGGAAGCGGCCAAATACGCGTGGGGCATGGGCTTTCATTGGTACGAAACCTGGGCTGGATTCGAGCCGATGGTGGAGAACGTGGCAGCGGTTGCGCAGGCGTACCCGGACAAGCATCTGCTGCTCACCGAAGCGGCGGTGGAAAAGTTTGACCCCGCGAAGTTGCAGTACTGGCCCAATGGCGAGCGCTATGGCACCGCCATCATCAATGACCTCAATCATGGCGCGGTGGGCTGGACCGACTGGAACATCCTGCTCGACCAGAACGGTGGGCCCAATCATGTGGGCAATTACTGCTTTGCCCCGGTGCACGCCGACACGCGCACGGGTGAGGTGACTTACACGCCGAGCTATTGGTATATCGGCCACTTTTCCAAGTTCATCCGGCCGGGTGCTCGGCGGGTAAGTGCGGCCAGTAGCCGCAGCAATCTGATGACGACTGCATTTGCCAACCGCGATGGCTCACTGGCGACGGTGGTGATGAATGCCAGCGACGTGGCAATCCGCTACAACCTGTATGTGGGTGAGGCGTCGAGTGAATTGGAGATTCCGGCGCATGCGATCCAGACGGTGGTGATGACGCAGTAAGCGTGGATGGTGCTCGGAGTGTTGGTGGAGCTTGCGTACCCTCATCCGCCCTTCGGGCATCGTCTCCCGGCGGGAGAAGGGGAGGCTTTCGTCTGATCGAAGCCGGCAGTGGGTCACTGGTGGATCAACGCTGCTCAAATCTTGTGCGCCATGTGAACGTGTAACGTAGGACTGGCGCTGTTGCATCACATGCCAGTCAACCGATGCAATCCTTTAGCGAGAACCTGTACGTGAAACGACACCATTGTGTAGGCGTGGACGGTGCACGCAGCGGCTGGATTGCGGTGTGGTGGGCGGGCGATGCGCTGGCATTTGCGTATTACGCAACGGTGGCCGAGCTGAAGGTGGCGTTGCACGCGGTGGATTTGCTGGGTGTCGATATTCCGCTGGGCTTGAGCGAGCACGCCTCACGCGCGGCAGAGGTGCAAGCGCGCCGCTTTGTGGGTGGGCGCCGTGCGTGCAGCATCTTTGCGGCGCCGTTGCGCGGCATCTTGCAGGCTGAAACACAAGCAGAAGCATCGGCGTTGCATCGCGTGCTGGATCATGAAAAGCAACGCGGCTTTGGTGTGCAGTCGTTTGCGTTACTGCCCAAGATTCGCGACTGGGACAGCGCGTTGCGTGCAGACCCCGCATGGGCGGAGCACGTATTCGAGGTGCATCCGGAAGTGTCGTTTGCAGCGCTTGCCGGCGGGCAAGGCCTGGCGGCACCCAAGAAAAGCAGCGAAGGACATCGACAACGGCGCACCTTGTTAGGCGATCACTACGGCGCGGCGCGCGTTGCGTCGCTGCTGGAGCGCGTGCCGCGCGCATGCGCCCAGCCAGACGATGTCCTCGATGCCCTGGCGGCCCATTGGAGCGCGCAGCGCATTGCCGCAGGAACCGCGGGTAGTCTGCCAGCGGTGGTGGAGCGCGATGCCTGCGGGTTGCGAATGGGCATCTATTACTGAGCCGACGCCGGTGCCGACATCGAATACGGCCGCTGTGCCGGGTCGGTGGCCCATTGTGTGTTCGGTGTTGCCTGCATGCGCACGCGCAGTTCGCCGCCGGCCTGAATCTCCTGATGGGTCAGGTAGGCGCGGGTCAAAGGCGTGCCGTTGAGCGAGACGCTGCCGATATACGGGCGCGCTTTGCTCACGCCATCTGCTATGACGCTGAAATGCTTGCCGTTGGGTAGGTTGAGCGTGGCGCGCGGCAGGAACGGGCGGCCGATGATGTATTGGTTGCTACCCGGCGCGACCGGATAAAACCCCAACGTGGTGAACACGTACCAGGCCGACATCTGGCCGAGGTCGTCGTTGCCGGCCAGGCCTTCGGGGCCGGCGTGGTATTGGCTGTCCATGATTTGGGTGAGGCGCGCCTGCGTGCGCCACGGCTGGCCGGCGTAGGCGTACAGATAGGCGACGTGGTGGCTGGGTTCGTTGCCGTGTGCGTACCAGCCGATCAAGCCGGTGATGTCTTCCATGTGCTCGAACACCTTGGGGTCGACCTTGGCGTCGAACACCGCGTCCAGCCGCGCAAGTAGCTTGTTTTCGCCGCCATGCGCGGCGGCGATCCCGGCGACATCCTGCGGCACGTACCACGAGTATTGCCATGCGTTGCCTTCGGTGTAGTCGCTGCCATAGCCGCTGGCCGAGGGATCGAACGGTTCGCGGAAATTACCAGCGCGGGTGCGGGCACGCAGGTAGCCGGTGGCCGGGTCGAAGGCATGCTTCCAGTTGCCGGCGCGTTTGGTGAATTCGGCGGCAATCTCCCGCTTGCCGAGCGCACCGGCCATGCGCGCGATGGTCCAGTCGTCGAAGGCGTATTCCAGTGTCTTGGATGCGGCTTCGCCTTCTTCGTCGATGGGTACGTAACCCAGCTCGCGGTATTGCGCGATGCCGTCGTAGGGGCCGTAGTTGGCACTGGCGATCATGGCATCGAGCGCTTCGTTGGCATCGAAGCCGCCGATGCCTTTCATGTAGGCATCGGCAATCACCGGCACCGCGTGGTAGCCGATCATGCACCAGGTTTCCAGGCCGTGGAATGCCCAAACGGGAAGGATGCCGTAGGCACTTTCGCGGCGCGACGCGAGCAGGGAATTGACCACGTCGCTGCTGCGTTGCGCTGGCTGCACCAGGGTGAGCAGCGGGTGCAGGGCGCGATAGGTGTCCCACAGCGAGAAGGTGGAATAGTTGGTCCAGCCGTTGGCTTGATGCACGGCGTTGTCCGGCCCGCGGTAGCGGCCATCGCTGTCCATGAACAGCGTGGGCCCGAGCAGGGTGTGATACAGCGCGGTGTAAAGCTGGGTGCGCTGTTGCGGCGTGCCTTGCGCATCGATCGCTGACAGCGCCTGGGTCCATTGCGCGCGGGCATCTGCGCGGACGCGGTTGAAATCGAAGTCCGGCACTTCGGCCTGCAGATTGGCGATGGCGCCATCTTCGCTGACCGGCGACAGCGCCACGGTGACCACCAGCGGTGTGCCGTCGTTGGCGACATCGAATACGCCGACCAATTGCCGGCCTTCGATCTGCGCGCGTTGCGCGGGGTGCTTGTCGCCCGGCGGCGGGAAGCCCTTGTATCGGATGTCTTGCTCGGTGTCGTGCAGTTGGGTGGCGGTGAGCGGGCGCGAAAAACGCATGGCGAAATACAACTGCCGCCCCGGTGCCCAGCCGCGTGTTTCGCGAAAGCCGGTGACGGTGCCATCGCTGCGCACGCGCAGCCGCGACCACTGCACCTTGCCTGGGTAGTCGTACAGGCTGGTACGCAGATCCACCAGCACATGTGCCGGCTTGCCCTTGGGGAAGGTGTAGCGATGCACGCCCACGCGCGCGCTGGCGGTGAGTTCGGCGCGGATAGTGCGGTCTTTCAGCGTCACTGCGTAATAGCCGGGCTGCGCCTGCTCGCTGGCGTGATCGAACTGCGCGGTATAGCCGCTGCCGGGTTTGCTGGCATCGCCGCGCTCCAGCTTGACCTCGCCAACTTGCGGCATCAGCAGGATGTCACCCAGATCCGAATGGCCGGAGCCGGAAAAATGCGTGTGCGAAAACCCGACGATGGTGCTGTCGCTATGCCGATACCCCGCAGCCCAGCCGTAGGCCTCCTTGCGCGGTTTGATCTGTGTATCCGGGCTCAACTGCACCATGCCGAACGGCACCGTGGCACCGGGATAGGTGTGTCCTTCGCCGCCGGTGCCGATGAACGGGTCCACCGCGTTGAAGGCAGACTCGGCCGCGCGTGGCGCTGCGCTGCCGGCAGTGACAGCAAGGCTGGCAAGCAGCATCAGCCAACGCAGATGCGAGGATGCGATCGATCGGTGCGGCATGCGAAACGTCTCCGGCGGATGCAGCGCCGGACCGTAGCACAGCGACGTTGCCTGCCACAGGCGTCGCACCGTGCACGATGGCGTGATTGTTGTTGGGGCCGCTAGGTGCTCATGGGTTGGCGATGCGTCGTTAAGCGAGCACGCAAGCAGCGGCGCAGCAGCCATACCGATGTGCCGAGTACAGTGAAGCGCGGCATGCAGCTGCATCGTTGACGGCTAAGCGTCGCAATGGTTCAACGCCTTGTCTTTGTCGCATCACTCCCTGTCAATCAACAAGATTGCAACGCCGCCATCGTCGATCGATGTGCGCGATGCGCGTCTTTGCCTTGACCTGCTCGGCATGCTCGCCACTGATATGTACGAGAACAACTCTTACGATACGTACGCCAGCTGTGCCGCTGCACGCAGTAGCTGTATGCAACACCGCCTCGCTGCGTGCGGCCAACGTGATGTGTGCCACTTGCTCGGCAACGGCAACGGCAACGGCAACGAGTTTGTCAGCAGCTTGTTCAACGCAGCTGGCCGCGCCGCAAACCACAGCCTCGGCAGGAGAGCTGCAATGCACAGAACGACGCTGCAACTTCCAGACAACCACGCGTAGCGCATGGCATGAACAACACGTGGGGCATTTGCGTACCGCAGCATGAAACTGAACTAGTCGGGTGGTCGCACTGCGTAACGACAGCGCGTACCTGAAATCCAGGGCATTCGCCCGCATATGACGCAGATGGATTTGTTCGACACCCCCGTCGCGCCCTTGCAGGTGCTGGACGATGCCGAAGGCGGCGTGCGCTATTGGCCGCAGCTGCTGACACCTGCAGTGGCGCTGGAGTGCTTCGCGGCACTGCGCGAGCGCGCCGACTGGCACAGCCAGCGGCGTGAGATGTACGACCGCATGGTGGCGGTGCCGCGCTTGCTGGCCTCTTACCGGTTGGACGCGGCCTTGCCGCCCGGCCTGCCGTTGCAGCGCCTGATCGAGACGGTGCAGGCGGTGTTGCCCGCCCCGTACAACGCAGTGGGGTTGAATCTGTACCGCGATGGGCGCGACAGCGTGGCGATGCATCACGACGCGCTACACACGCTGCTTGCGCCGCATCCCATCGCGCTGCTGTCGCTGGGGGCTGCAAGGCGCATGCATCTGCGTGCGAACGATGGCCGCAGCCGCACCATCGGTGTGGAGCTGGCGTCGGGCAGCCTGTTGGCGATGAGCCATGCCTCGCAGCTCACGCACACGCATGGCATTCCCAAGACCAGCCGGGCGGTGGGCGAGCGCATGAGTGTTGTGTTTCGTGTGCGTCCGGCCGAGCGCATGGCGGCAGGGCAGCACGGCCCGCATTGGCAACCGGCGCAGCGCTGATGCACATGCGGGTAGTCGATTGGCCGGTGGTGCTTGGCTGAGCGCGGGTGGTTTTACAACGACCTGCACGCGCGTCTCTGGCAGCTGCCTGCGCTCGCGTGCGCTTGCCACTCTGTCTTGTCTGTCATGCCTGACATTGCCCATTTCGGGTGATTGCCATTGCCGTCACCACTGGCCATGCTTGCATGCAATCCCCCCTCAAATGCTGCCGATCCATGCCTCTGGACGATACCCGTCACCATCAGATGTTTCCCGAGCTGGACGCGGGCCAGTTGGCGATCACGCGGCGCTTTGCCAGCGGGTCGGCGCAGCGGTTCGACGCCGGCGAGATCGTGTTCGAGGTCGGCGACGCGCACGCACCGGTCTGGGTGGTGCTGGAGGGCGCCATCGAGGTGGTGCGCCGCGACGGGCTCGGCAACGAAAAGCCGATTACCCGGCACACGCCCGGCCAGTTCACCGGTGAGGTGAGTCAACTGGCCGGTCGCGCATCGCTGGCGGCTGGACGTGCGGGGACCGACGGCTGCCTGGCGCTGCCCTTCGACACCGCGCATCTGCGCGCGCTGATGATCAGTTCGGCCGAAGTGGGCGAGGTGGTGATGCGTGCGTTGATCCTGCGCCGCGTGGGCCTGATCGAAGGCGATGCGTCGGGGTCGGTCTTGATCGGCGCGCCGGACGATCCGCATCTGACCCGGTTACAGGGGTTCTTGACCCGTAACGGCTATCCCAACACGGTGATGGATGTGTCCGATGCCGACGGCCGCGCCCTGGTCGAGCGGCTGGGCATCCAGAAGCACGATCTGCCGGTGATGGTCTGCCCCAGCGGCCGCGTGCTGCGCCAGCCCAGCGATGCCGAAGCCGCGCATTGCCTGGGCATGACGCCGGATATCGACCCGGACAAGCGCTACGACGTGGCGATTGTGGGCGCCGGCCCTGCGGGTCTGGCGACGGCGGTCTACGCCGCGTCCGAAGGCTTGTCGGTGCTGGTGATGGACCAGCGCGCCATCGGCGGGCAGGCCGGCGCATCGGCACGCATCGAAAATTATCTGGGCTTTCCGACCGGGATTTCCGGGCAGGCGCTGGCCGGCCGCGCTTATAACCAGGCACTGAAATTTGGTGCGGAGTTGGCCATCCCGATCGAAGCGGCAACGCTGGAGTGCAGTCGCGACGATGGCGCGCTGCGTCTGGATCTGGCCGACGGCAAGCAGCTGCTGGCCAGCACCGTGGTGATCGCCTCGGGCGCGCGCTATCGACGCCCGCAGATCGAAGGGCTGGATCGCTTCGAGGGACACGGCGTGTCGTACTGGGCCTCGCCGGTGGAAGCGCGCCTGTGCGAGGGCGGCGTGGTGGCGCTGGTGGGCGGGGGCAATTCTGCAGGGCAGGCGGTGGCGTTTTTAGCGCCGCGCGTCAAGGAACTGCACCTGATCATTCGCGGCACCGGGCTGGAAGCCTCGATGTCGCAATACCTGATCGAGCGCATTGCCGCGTTGCCCAATGTGCACCTGCATACCGGCACCGAAGTGACCGCGCTGGAAGGCGACCACGATCGCGGCCTGCAGGCTGCCGTGCTGCGGACGCGCGGCGATGGTGCAACCACGCGCGTGGAGTTGCGGCACCTATTTTTGTTTGTCGGCGCCGATCCCAATACCGCGTGGGTGCAGCAATGCGTGGACACCGACGCGCGTGGCTTCGTCATTACCGGCACTGCGCGTGGCGACGGCGTGCCGGCGTGTCTGCCGCTGGAAACCAATCGCCCCGGCGTGTTCGCCATCGGCGATGTGCGTGCCGGCTCGGTCAAGCGCGTGGCGGCTGCGGTGGGCGAGGGTGCCGCCGTGGTCGCACAGATCCATCAATATCTCGCCCATCAGGCCAACCCGGTGCCGGCCTCCGAACTTGCCAGCGCCAATCAGGAGTCGACCACCGCATGAGCCACCAGTGCACCCACACCACGCAGATTGAAGAGGTCACGCCGAGTGCGCGCGGCTGCGAAGAGTGTCTTGCCATCGATAGCGCCTGGGTGCATCTGCGCCTGTGCCGCATCTGCGGCCACGTGGGCTGCTGCGACGACTCCCCGCATCGCCATGCCACCGCGCACTATCACGCCACCGGCCATCCCATCATCGAAGGCTACGACCCACCAGAAGGCTGGGGCTGGTGCTATGTGGACGAAGTGGAAGTGGAGCTACCCGATCAGACGCCGCAGCTGGGGCCGATTCCGCGGTATGTGTGAGCGGCGCGTCGGGTTGGTGGGGTGCTGATGGTTGGCTGGCGCGCCGCTGGGAATCGGGAATCGGGAGTGGGGAATCGTTGGAGCGGTTTTTGTGCTGCTGAGGTCTTACGTGTTTGGGTGGTGTGTGGCTGATCGTTGATGAGGCGAGATGATGAGCGTTCTGTTTCGTTTCACTCATGCGCACGCCTGCACGCACTCACTCCGGCCACTGTACCTGCGGTAGCAGGCCGATCTGCGGTCTGGCGAACAGGTAGCCTTGCTGCAGGTGGATGCCCATGTCGCGCAGGGTGTGGTATTCGTCGGGTTGTTCGATGCCTTCGGCGATCACGGCGATGCCGAGTTCTTCGCACATGCGGGTGACGTGGCGCACGATCGCCTGGCGGCTGCGGTCGGTGTCGATGCCGCGGATCAGGGCGATGTCCAGCTTGAGCAGGTCCGGCTGGAAGTCGGCCAGCAGGCCGAGCCCGGCATAGCCGGCGCCGAAGTCGTCGATGGCGGTCTTCAGGCCGCGCGCCTGATAGGTGCGCAGGATGTCCAGCAGATGCGCGGGGTCGGTGAGGTGTTCCTGCTCGCTGACCTCGAAGATGATCGCGTCCAGCGGCCAGCCATGTTGCGCAGTGGCCGAGAGCGTGGCACGCAGGCAGTGCTCGGGGTTGTAGACCGCATTGGGCATGAAGTTGATCGACAGCAGCGCTGGTAGCGCGATCTGCGCGGCGCATTCGATCGCCTTGATACGGCAGGCCTGGTCGAAGGCATAGCGGTTGCGCTCATCCACGGCGGCCAGGATGCTGCCGGCCGACTCGCCGTTGACGCCGCGCACCAGTGCCTCGCCGGCATAGATGCTGCGCGTGGAGACGTCCACGATCGGCTGGAAGGCCATGGTGATGGCGGTGGGAAAGTCGTGGCCGTCGCGGCAGGCGTTGCAAACAGGAAGTTGGGTCATGGCGTAGAGAAAATCGTACGG
The DNA here is from genome assembly GCF_040202875.1 of Xanthomonas sp. WHRI 10204. NCBI lineage: Bacteria > Pseudomonadati > Pseudomonadota > Gammaproteobacteria > Lysobacterales > Lysobacteraceae > Xanthomonas > Xanthomonas sp. WHRI 10204. The sequence continues at coordinate 852,307 of NZ_JBEGDW010000002.1, read as the reverse complement.
CGTGGATCGAGCTTAGAGTGGCTAACACAACATAGCGAGCAGTCTTCAGGTGGATGTGGACCGCGCGCTCAGAACCGGGTGTACGAGTGGTACACGCTGATTCCGAGCACCGGCCGCGCCCGCCTGGCGGCTGCACAATCCTTTTGTTTGCTGCTCTTGATCCTATCGGCCGCAATGGCGCGTCATTGAGCCCAAATTGCGCATCGCAGCATCCTCACCCTGCGCGTGGTCGGGCTCGGCGATAATGTGCCATCGCTCGCATCGGACGCCCAATGACCGCTCTCACCGAACGTTACGCTCAGGCCGTGGATTACGCGCGCATCGCCCATGCCGGACAGGTGCGCAAGGGCACGCAGATTCCATATCTGAGCCATTTACTCGGCGTGTCTACGCTGGTGCTGGAATGCGGTGGCGATGAAGAGCAGGCCATTGCCGGTTTGCTGCACGATGTGGTGGAAGACTGCGGCGGCGGGCACGAGGCCTCGATCCGCGCGCAGTTCGGCGATACCGTGGCCGACATCGTGATGGCGTGTACCGATGCCACTGCCGAAGACAAGGCGGAGGTGGACAACACCGAGCGTGCGCGCAAACGCGATTGGCGCGAGCGCAAGCAGGCCTACCTGGAGCACCTGCGTAAGACACCCGAGCGTGCGCTGCTGGTGTCCGGCTGCGACAAGCTCTATAACGCGCGCACCATTGTGCAGGACCTGGAAAACCCCGCCGTGGGCCAGGACATCTTCAACGTGTTCACCGCCGGGCGCGAGGGCACGCTGTGGTACTACGGTGAACTGGAAGCCATCTTTCGCACGCGCGATGCCGCCACCGCGCGGCTGTTTAGTGGCGTTGTCATGCGCATGCAGGCACTTGCGGATACCGGCGAGCAGCCGGCGCCGACGCACGCGCTGGGATGAGCACGTTGTAGAGCAGCCGGCAACACGACTGCGCTCACCGCCAGGTGCGCGCGGCCGGGGTGCGGTTCCCATCGATCCACGACCAGCTTGCCAGGTGCGATTTACGGTCTCGATGCGTCGATTGCAGAGCGGCTGAGTTGCGGCCTGGCTGCAGGGCCCTTGTCCGCCCACCATCGCGGGACACGCTGCAAGTACGTCCTTGTAAGCTCTTACGCGGCATCCATGCCGCGTAAGGTCCCGCGATGGTAGGCGGGCAAGGACCACCGGAGATGGTCGGTGTGCAGAGTCGCAAGATGCATGGTGTGCTTTTAGAGCAGCTACCAAAACGACTGTGCTCACCGCCAGGCGGGCGCGGCCGGTGCTCGGAATCAGCATGTACCACTCGTACACTCCGGTTCCTGCGCGACGTCCGCACCCACCTGACGACTGCTCGCTACGTTTTGTTAGTCGCTTTTAACTCGCTGGCTCAGATGCAGCTGTGCGACTCGTACCAGCAAGCCAACGCAGGTCGCGAAATGGCCCGCTTTTCATCTGGCGCCCGACCAACTCTCTGGTGCGGTGTCCTCGCCGCTGGCGGGACCGTGTGGCGGCATGGATGCCGCCACCGAGCTTCCACGGATGGATTCACGGCGTGTCCCGCGAGCGGTGAGGGCACCGCGCCGTCGACCAACCTCGCTTTTGGTCCAAGCATCTGCCTGCATCTAAACGACGCTACGATGTTGCAACGACATCGGCTGCATGCATGCCGCGCTAGGCTATGACGCTGTCGAATGTCGGTTCGCTAGTCATGTCTAACGCAATGTCGTCTTCCTCCGGCCTGGTACGCGTGCGTGGTGCGCGCGAGCACAACCTCAAGAATGTGGACGTGGACATTCCGCGCGATGCGCTGGTGGTGTTCACCGGTGTCTCTGGTTCGGGCAAGTCGTCGCTGGCGTTCGGCACTATCTTTGCCGAGGCGCAGCGCCGCTATCTGGATTCGATTTCGCCGTATGCGCGTCGCCTGATCGACCAGGTAGGCGTGCCGGAGGTGGATGCCATCGACGGGCTGCCACCAGCGGTGGCCCTGCAGCAGGCACGCGGCGCACCGAGTGCGCGCTCGTCGGTAGGCAGCGTCACCACCATTTCTAACTCGCTGCGCATGCTGTATTCGCGTGCAGGCAGTTATCCGCCGGGGCAGGAGATCATCTATGCGGACGGGTTTTCGCCCAATACGCCGGCCGGTGCCTGTCCCACCTGTCACGGCCTGGGCCGCATCTACGACGCCACCGAAACCACCATGGTGCTCGACCGCAGCCTGAGCATCCGCGAGCGCGCGGTGGCTGCCTGGCCGGGCGCCTGGCATGGGCAGAACCAGCGCGACATCCTCACCACGCTGGGCCACGATGTAGATGTGCCGTGGCACACGCTGCCGAAGAAAACCCGCGACTGGATTCTGTACACCGATGAGCAACCGGTGGTGCCGGTGTATGCCGGCTACAGCCTGGACGAGGTCAAGCGCGCACTCAAACGCAAGGAAGAGCCCAGCTACATGGGCACCTTTACCAGTGCGCGGCGCTATGTGTTGCACACCTTTGCCAGCACGCAGAGCGCGCAGATGAAAAAGCGCGTTGCGCAGTATCTGGTCAGCACGCTGTGCCCGCAATGCGATGGCAAGCGGCTGCGACGCGAGGCGTTGTCGGTGACCTTCGCAGGGCTGGATATCGGCGAGTTGTCGCGCAGGCCGCTGGATGAAGTCGCCGAACTGTTGCGCCCGGCCGCCGATGCCGATGTGCGGACGCAGGCAAAAAAGAAGGGCGCCACGCAGCACCCGGAACAGGTGATCGCCGCGCAACGGATTGCCGAGGATTTGCGCGCACGGATCGCGGTGGTGCAGGCGCTGGGCCTGGGTTATCTCAGCCTGGAGCGCAGCACGCCCACGCTGTCGCCGGGCGAGCTGCAACGCCTGCGGCTTGCTACGCAGATCCGCTCGCAGTTGTTCGGCGTGGTGTATGTGATGGACGAGCCATCGGCGGGCTTGCACCCGGCCGATGCGCAGGCGCTGCTGGGCGCGCTGGACCAGTTGAAGGCGGCGGGTAATTCGGTGTTCGTGGTCGAGCACGAGGTGGATGTGATCCGCCATGCCGACTGGATTGTGGACGTGGGCCCTGCGGCCGGCGTCCATGGCGGGCAGGTGCTTTACAGCGGGCCGCCAGCGGGTCTGGAGGCGGTGGCGGCATCGTCCACGCGGCGTTATCTGTTCGGCACGCCACCAGCGGTGCTAAGCCATGCGCGTGCCGCGACCGGTTGGCTGCAGCTGCGCGGCATTACCCGCAACAACGTGCGCGCGCTGGATGTGGATCTGCCGTTGGGCGTGTTCACCACGGTGACCGGTGTGTCCGGCTCGGGCAAGTCGTCGCTGGTGAGCCAGGCGCTGGTGGAGTTGCTGGCCGCGCATCTTGGTCATGCAGCGTCTGAAGAGGACGACGCACTGGACCCCTTGGAGCGCGGCACGCAGGTGCCGCTGGGTGGTGCGATCGTCGGCGGGCTCGATCGCGTGCGCCGGCTGGTGCGGGTGGATCAGAAACCGATCGGCCGCACGCCGCGCTCCAACCTGGCCACCTACACCGGCTTGTTCGATCCGGTGCGCAAGTTGTTTGCGGCCACGCCCACTGCGCGCCGTCGTCGCTACGACCCCGGGCAATTTTCGTTCAACGTCACCAAGGGCCGCTGCGCCACGTGCGAAGGCGAAGGCTCGGTGTCGGTGGAGTTGCTGTTCATGCCCAGCGTATACGCACCGTGCCCCACCTGCCACGGCGCGCGCTACAACGCCAAGACGCTGGAGATCGAACTGCGCGGGCACACCATCGCGCAGGTGTTGGCAATGACGGTGGATCAGGCGGTGGCATTTTTTGCCGACGACGCCAGCGTGTTGCGGCCGTTGCAAGTGTTGCGCGAAGTGGGGCTGGGGTATCTGCGTCTGGGCCAGCCGGCCACCGAATTGTCCGGTGGCGAAGCGCAGCGCATCAAGCTGGCTACCGAACTGCAACGCGCCCAGCGGCGCGACACCGTCTACGTGCTGGACGAGCCCACCACCGGCCTGCATCCGTCCGACGTGGATACTTTGATGACCCAGCTGCAAGGACTGGTGGACGCCGGCAATACGGTGATCGTGGTCGAGCACGACATGCGCGCGGCCGCCAGCAGCGATTGGGTGCTGGACATGGGGCCGGGCGCAGGCGGTGCCGGCGGCAACGTGGTGGTTGCAGGCACGCCGGATGCGGTTGCGCGGCACCGTGCCAGCCGCACCGCGCCGTTCCTGGCACAGGTGCTGGCCGGGGAATAGCACGCGGCGACATCCGATGCGCCGCGGTTGTCGAGCACTCGCAACATCAGCCGGTGCAGCGGCGGTCTCAGCAGCGGCGCGCTTGGAGCAACCGATGAAGTGACCGCCAGCAGCGAACGCGCGCTGCCTGTGCTCGACGGTGCCATGCACCTCGGCCGCCCCGTGGCGCCTGTGCGCCATCCATGCCCGATTGGCAGCGGCCCGCTGCGCTTTGTTGGTGACTCAGCCCAACAACTAGAATTGCGCATGCACGCCATCGGCTTCGGCAGATGGCGCAAGCCACACATCGAACAGGCCCGGCTCCACGATCGGGGTCATTGCCTGCCCGACAAACACCAGATGCGCGCGACGCAGCTCGAACTGCACGCTGACGCTACCGCCGGCAGGCACCCTGACCTTGCGGAAGTCCTCGAGCTCACGCACCGGGCGGGCAACGCTGGCCGTGCGGTCGCGCAGATAGAGCTGCACCACTTCGTCGGCGTCGCGGCTGCCATGGGTGCTGATGCGTGCGGTGATTTGCAGGCTGCCGGTCGCCGTCATCTGCGGTGCGCTTAGCTGCAGATCGGTGTAGGCGATGCGCCCGTAGGTCAGGCCATGGCCAAACGGGAACAGCGCCGTGTTGGGCACGTCGCGGTCATGCGTGGTGTACCGCTGCAAGCCGTGCGGATCCAGGTTGGGGCGGCCGCTGGGCGGGTGCGCATAGGTGTAGGGCACCTGGCCTGCGGCGTGGGGAAAACTCACCGGCAAGCGGCCAGAGGGCGCGTGCACACCGACCACGATATCGGCAATTGCATTGCCGGCTTCCGAGCCCAAAAACCAGGTGACCAGGATCGCCGCGCTCTGCAGGGCCGGGCCTTGCAGCGCGAGCGTACGGCCGGTGCTCAGCAGCACGACCGGCGTGCCGGTGGCACACTGCGGCCAGTCAGCGCAGCCTCTTGCAGCTGCCGATGCCAGCGCACATTGGAGCCGTTGAACACGCCGGTTAGCTGCCCGGCCCGCGCCGCGGCCAACTGGTTGCGCCCGGCCCCATCCTTGCTCGCCGGGTTGGCGTTAATCGCCTTGTCGACCTGTTCTGCAGAACTGAAAAGACTGAGCTGGCCGGCCTTTTCTTCCACGCTCATGCGCGCGATCAACGCCTCGATAAAGACCGGCCCACGTAATGGCCCCGGTGGCAACGCCCAGCCGCTGGGAATGCAGGAAAGCACCGCGAGCGTGGCCGCACCACGGAGCAACTCGCGACGTGCAGTGCGCGCAGGCATGCGGGAACCTTGCTGGGCGGAAGATGCGCTCACGCTACATCAGCGTGATGCCCTGCGGCCGATTGGGTTCGCATCGGATCTTGGACTTGGGGAAGGCCGGTTTGCGCATCGGGCCGACGTTGCAACGCACCTATGTAATGCCGGCACGCGCACCGGCCGCGCCGGCATTGCGCGGCTGTCCGCTTACAAGGCCGATGCTTGCAGATCGATCACAAAGCGGTAGTGCACGTCGTTGTTGTGGACGCGCTCGAATGCAGCGTTGATGTCCTGCAGTTTGATCAATTCGATATCGGCCACGATGCCGTGCTGCTGGCAGAACGCGAGCATGCTGTGGGTGTCGGCGGTGCCGCCGGTGCCGGAGCTGGTGACCTTGCGGCGGCTCATGGCCAGCAACACCGGGCGGAAATCCAGTTGGTCGGGCAGGCCCAGCGTGCACAGCGTGCCGTCGAGATTGAGCGCCTTGAGCATGTCGTTCATGGGGTAGCTGCGCGATACGGTGTCGAGGATGAAATCGAAGCGGTAGGCCTGCGCCTGCATTTGCGCCGCATCGGTGGAGACCACCACCTCGTGCGCGCCCAGACGGTGCGCTTCGGCGGCTTTCTTCGGCGAGGTGGTAAAGGCGACGACATGCGCGCCCATGGCACGGGCGAACTTGATGCCGAGATGGCCAAGCCCGCCGATGCCGACCACGCCGACGGTCTGGCCGGGGCCAATGCCGTAGCGGTGCAGCGGAGCAAAGCAGGTGATGCCGGCGCACAGCAATGGCGCGGCGGCCGCCGGGTCCAGGCCGTCGGGCAATGGGTAGACGAAGCGAGCGTCGGACACGTAGTACTCCGAATAGCCGCCGCGCGTGCGGCTGCCGTCCACGCGATCCACACCATCGAAGGTCAGGGTGGGGAAGGCGTGGCAATACACTTCGTCATGCGCCTGACACGGCGCGCAGTGCCGGCAGGAGTCGACGATGGTGCCGATCATCACGCGCTGGCCCAACGTAAAGCCTTCGACCTCCGCGCCCAGCTCGATCACTTCGCCAACGATTTCATGGCCCGGCACCAGCGGGTATTCGCTTGCCCACTTGTTAATCGAGTGCAGGTCCGAATGGCAGACGCCGCAGAACAGCACCTTGATTGCGACATCGGTGGCGCGTACCGCGCGGCGTTCGAACTGCCACGGCACCATGGCGCCTTCTTTTTCGAGCGCTGCATAGGCGCGGGTAGTGCGGCTTGCGCCGCTGGTGTGCGGATTGGCAGAGGTCATGGCGGTCGCTGTGCTTTACAATTGGCGGAACGTGTAAGATTTACGTATTTACAAATAATGTCAAGTGTAAAGTCAACGAAGAAGGCGGCTACCCCCGCCACAGCACCTGCCGAAAGCAAGGAGGCGCGTGTCATGGAGACCGCGCTGCAGCTGTTTCTACGGCATGGCTACCGCAAGGTGAGCATGAGCGACATCGCCCAGGCTGCGCAGATGTCGCGGCCGTCGCTGTATGCCACGTTCCCCAACAAGGAGGCGATCTTTGCCGCGCAGGTCGTGCGTCAGCGCGACATTTGCGCGGCCGCAACGGCGCAGCGCGTACGCGATACGCAGGACCTGCAGACCCAGTTACGGCAGTTGTTCGATATCTGGGTGCTGGAGCCGGTGGCTGCGGTGATCGATTCTGAAAACGGGATGGATCTGGTTGCCAACTGCGGCGTGTATGCGCCCGACGCGCTGGATGCGCTGTACCAGCAGATGGAAGACACCCTGGTGCAGCTGCTGCGCCCGCATGTGCGCGGCAACAGCGCGATGTCGGCAGCCGATCTTGCCTACATCCTGCGGCTTACCACCACCAGCCTCAAGGCATCGGCGGATAACGAAGCGGTGTTGCGGCGTTTGATCGCTGGTCTGATCACCATGGCCTTGTCCACGGTGCAGGCGGGCAGTGCGCAGACGCCGGGCAAGAAGAAGGCCGTGCGCGGACGGTGATGCTGTTGGCGTACAGGTGAGATGGTTGGTGCGGCGTGTTGATCTGGATTGGTCATCGTGTTTTGACGTCAGTCGTCAAGCGGCACTGTGTCGTGTGCTCAACGGCGACAGATGCGTGATGGCGCCTGCCGGATGTCGGCGAGCTATGCGGTGTGCATCTGTTTGAGTGATTGAGCCGGGTTAGCTTGTGCTTGCAAGGCGCGTTCGTAATCACGCAGCGGGCCCGACATCGTGCGATGTCGAGCCCGTTGGGAGACGCCATCAGCCCTGACTGCGAGATCCTGAGATCCCGCAGCAGGTCGCTCAGTCTGCCATCACCTTGTCCGGCGTCATTGGCGTGCTGCGGATGCGTTTGCCGGTGGCGTGGAAGATGGCATTGCAGATGGCTGCCGACACACCCACCTGGCCGATCTCGCCGACGCCTTTCGCCCCCAGGCTGCTGACCACGCGGTCGTCTTCGTCGGCAAAGATCACCTCGATGTCGTGGATGTCGGCATTGGCGGAGACGTGATACTGCGCCAGATCGTGATTCATGAAGCGGCCGAAGCGGTGATCGGCCTGGGTATGTTCGTGCAAGGCCTGGCCGATGCCCCACACCACACCGCCGATGATCTGGCTGCGCGCGGTGGTCGGGTTGAGAATGCGCCCCGCAGCAATCGCGCTGACTACACGCGTCACCCGCACGCTGCCCAGCTCCTCGTCCACGCGCACTTCCACAAACACCGCAGCGTGCGTGGCACGTGTGTATTTGCGCTGTTTGAGCACGTTGGGCAGCAGCAGGAACTTGTCTTCGATCTGCTCCAGTTCGGCTGCACGCAACAATGCAGGTAACGCAATCGCGCTGCTGGCATCGGCACGCAATGCAATCGTGCCATCGGCGAACACCACATCGTCTAGCTTGACCCGCGCAAAGCGCGAGTTGGGCGAGGCCTGGGCCAGGCGCAGCAGGCGCGTGCGCAACTTGCCGCATACACCGTCCACCGCCGAGCCGATCGTGGTGACATGCGAGGAGCCGCCTTCAATCGGTGCGACAGGCAGCGTCGAGTCGCCAAGCTGGAAGGTCACCTGTTCCAGCGGAAGGCCCAGCGCTTCGGCAGCGATCATCGCCATCACCGTGTAGGTGCCGGTGCCGATATCGCTGGCGGCACTGCTCACCACCAGTCGGCCATCGGCGTGCAGCACGGCATGGGCGCGCGCAAACATCTGCATCGCATCCCACTGCCCGGTGGCCATGCCCCAGCCGACCCACTCGCGGCCTTCCTTGCGTGCGCGCGGCTGCGGCGGACGCTGTCCCCATCCAAAGCGCTCGGCACCTTGCTGGTAGCACTCGCGCAACGCCTTGCTGGAAAACGGCTTGTCATCGGCTGGATTGATCTCGGCGTAATTCTTCAGCCGCAGCGCCAGCGGATCGATGCCGACTTCGTAGGCCAGCTCGTCCATCGCCACTTCCAGCGCATGCATGCCATGAGTGGCACCGGGCGCGCGCATGTCCATCGGGCTGTACTGATCCAGGCTGACCAGGTTGTAGCCAAGATGCACGTTGTCGCAGGCGTAGAGCTGTCCGCTCCAGTTGACCACCACCTCGACGTAATCTTCGATGCGCGAGGTCTCGGCGATGGCCTCGTGCCAGATGGCGCGCAAGCTGCCATCGCGGTCGGCACCGAGCTTGAGCCGCTGCACGGTTTCCGGGCGATGGCCGAAGGTAAACATCTGTTGCCGCGTCATCACCACACGCACCGAGCGATCCAGCTTGATCGACGCCATCACCGCCAGCGCCAGCTGATATTGCGGCCGCAGGCCGGAGCCGAACGCGCCGCCCACATATGGGTTGCGCACGGTGACCTTGCGCTTGCTCAGGCCGAACACATGCGACACATACCAACGGCTGTTCTGCGAGCCCTGGGTCTTGTCGTAGATGGTGAAGTGCCCGTCTTCCTCACGGATCACGGTGGAGGCGAACAACTCCATCGGGTTGTGGTGCTCCACGCCGTTGTAGTAATCGGCCTGCACCTGACAGGCGGCATTGACAAAGGCAGTGTCCGGCTCGCCCTTGTCCTTGGGCGGTGGCGAAAAGCCTGCCTTCAACGCCTTGGGTTTGTGCGCACGCTCCAGATTGGTCATCAAGTTGGTTGCGTGCGGCTCTTGCGCGTACTCCACCTGCACCAGATGCGCTGCATGGCGCGCAGCCTCGAACGTGTCTGCCACCACCAGCGCCACCGGCTGCCCGCTGTAGCGCACGGTGTTGTCGTACAGGGGGCGAAACGGCGAGCCGGCCGGCGCGGTCATGTCCTTGTAGAACAGATCCATGCCACGCATGTGCGGGCGATTGTCGTGGGTGATGATCTCCAGCACACCCGGCACCGCGCGTGCGGCAGCCAGATCGAAGCCGACAATCGTGCCCTTGGCGATCGTGCTGCTGACCACCACGCCATAGGCCAGATCCGGTACCGGCCACTCGGCGGCATAGCGTGCCTGGCCGGTGACTTTTGCACGCCCATCGATGCGCGGCACACCAGTGCCGGTGGGGCGGAAGCCGGTGCCTTGATCGGCGACCGGCGGCGTCAATTCGCTGTTGGACAGATCAGTGCTGCGTGCGTTCATGGCGCTTGCTCCAGCGCACTGGTGCGCCCGCGGTTGTCGGTGGTGCCCTCGCGTGCGACCTCGAGTGCGCGCACGATGGCGCAGCGCGCCATTGGCAGCTTGAAGGCGTTTTCGCCCTGCGCTTGTGCACCTTGCAGCAAGACATCGGCCAGAGCTGCGAAGGTATCTGCGGTTGCTGGCAATCCCACCAGGTGCGCTTCTGCATCGGGATTGCGCCACGGCTTATGCGCCACCCCGCCCAGTGCGACACGCACCTCGCCAATGCTGCCGTCATCGTTCAAATCCAGCGTAGCAGCCACCGACACCAGTGCAAACGCATACGACAGGCGCTCGCGGATTTTCAGATAGGCGCTATGGGCGACAAAGCGCTGCGCGTCGGGCAGATCGATATGCACGATCAACTCGTCCGGCGCCAGCGTGCTGTCCAGTTCCGGATGATCTCCAGGCAACCGATGAAAATCGGCAAAGGCAATGTCGCGTTCGCCTTGCGGGCCTTGCACATGGACGACTGCATTCAGCGCGGCCAATGCCACGCACATATCCGACGGATGCGTGGCGATGCAGTGCGCGCTGGTGCCGAGAATGGCGTTGTACTTGGTCAGCCCGCCAATGGCCGAACACCCGCTGCCGGGTGCACGCTTGTTGCAAGGTGTGGCGTGATCGTAGAAATACAGGCAGCGCGTACGTTGCAACAGATTGCCGCCGTTGCTGGCCATGTTGCGGATCTGCGGCGACGCGCCTGCCAGGATTGCCGCGCTCAGCAACGGGTAGCGCGTCTCGACTTCAGGGTGGTACGCGGTATCGGCATTGCGTGCGAGCGCGCCCAGGCGCAGGCCGCCCTCCGGCAGCGTGGTAATGCTGTCCAGCGGCAAGCGATTGATGTCGACCAGGCTGCTGGGGCGCATCAGCTGCAGCTTCATCAAGTCGGTGAGGTTGGTGCCGCCGGCGATCAGGCGCACGGATGCGTCGGATGGCACCGGCTGCGGGTCGTTGCCGCGCGATGCGATGGCAGCGAGTGCGGCATCCACGCTGTCTGGGCGCGCGTAGCTGAGCGGGATCATGCCGGCACCGTCCCGGGCGTCCACGGCGTGGCAGCGCTGTCGCTGCTGTCGCTGCTGTCGCTGGGCTTGCCCATCACTTCCATCACCGCATCGGTGATCTGCGGATACGCACCGCACCGGCAGAGGTTGCCGCTCATCAGTTCGCGTACCTGATCGCGGTCGTGCGCTTTTCCTTCATTGAGCAGGCCAACCGCAGAACACAGTTGCCCCGGCGTGCAATACCCGCACTGAAACGCATCGTGCGCGATGAAGGCGCGCTGCAGCGGATGCAGCTGGTCGCCATCGGCCAGACCCTCGACGGTGGTGACGTCGGCGCCGTCCTGCATCACCGCTAACGTCAGGCAGCTGTTGATGCGACGGCCGTCGACCAGCACCGTGCATGCACCGCATTGGCCGTGATCGCAGCCCTTTTTGGTGCCGGTGAGATCGAGCCGATCGCGCAGCAGATCGAGCAGGCTGATCCAGGCTTCCAATTGCAATTGATAGGGCTGGCCGTTGATGCGCAGGTTGACCGGGTAAGTCGGCGCAGCGGTGGCGATTGCCGGCGCCGTGTGATTGGCAGTGGCGGGCGTGGCATTCATGCGAACCCCGTGGCGATGGCTGGGAGGAGGGGCTCACCTTGACGCGCCTAGGGTCAAGGTGCGGTGTAGGGACGGTGTAGATGTAGCGATGCTCGATCGCGCTTGCGCACGCCAATCGCAATGCTGTGGCGTTCGCTCAGCTGCGTTGCGATGGCGTGCAATGGGCAATTGGTTGCGCAGCGCAGTGGCCCGCTTTGCAGGTGCGTTGCGCGTTGCGCGTCATCGTGGTGTCACCTGAATTGGCCAGGCTAGCCCACCCAGCGCAAGGGGAGCGCGCACGATGAAAGCCAACGCCAGCCGCGCGTGGACCCAGGTGTTCACGCAGCACGGATCTGTGCTGCGCGGTTTTTTTGTGCGCCGCGGTGCCAAGGAGGACGCCGAGGACCTGGTGCAGGAAACCTATCTACGCCTGTTGCGCGCGCAGCAGGATCAGGGCGAGGGCATCGCCAATCCGGAAGCCTATCTGTACACGGTGGCGCTGAATCTTGCGCGCGAGCAGGCGGTGCGCCGCAAGCAGGCGCCGTTGCAGATCGAAGAAATGGAACAGTTTTCGCAGTTGCTGGCCGCAGGCGAGGATGTGGAAGACGCCGCGCACCGTCAGCAGCGCCAACAACGATTGCAGGCCTTGTTGGCCACCTTGCCCGAGCGCACCTGCGCGGTGCTGGTGATGCAGTACCGCGATGGGCTCAGCTACAAGCAGATCGCCGAGCGCATGGGCGTGTCTGCACATATGGTCAAGAAACATGTGGTACGTGGTTTGTCGGCGTGCAGGCAGGCGGTTGCCGACAGCGGGGAGAGCTGGTGAGTACGCGTCTTTGGGCCACCCGCAGGGCTGCGAGCGAGGCCGCGCACTGGCATGCACTGCAACGCATGCAGGCGCTGGATGCGTTGCAGCAAGCCAGCTTCATGCAATGGCTGACCGCATCGCCGCTGCATGTGCGCGAGTACATGGCCGTGCTGCGTGTGGCCGGTGAGCTAGGCGATGCCTTGCGTGGCATGCAGCTGGATGTGGATGCCTTGCTCGATGGCGATCGCCGCACGCGTGCGGCTGCAGCGTCGCGCAATGTGATCGTGTTGCCGTTGCCGTCGCGATTGCCACAACCACTCCCACAACAGCCTCGACATGCGCCGCCGCCGGGCCGCACCGATGGTCAACGCAGTGCGCGTGTCCGCGGCTGGAGCCTGGGTTTGGCCGCAGCGGTGTGCGGTGTGGCGGTCTTGACCGGCTGGGCGTGGCCGCGCACGCAGACCTATGCCACCGCGCATGGCGAGCAGCGCCGCGTGCAATTGGCCGATCGCAGCGTGGTGCATCTGAACGCGCTGAGCAGCGTGCGCGCGACCATGACGCCGTGGAGTCGTCGCCTGCAATTGCTGCAGGGTCAGGCCAGCTTTGAAGTGGCCCAGGACCCCCGTCGGTTGCAGGTGTATGCGGGCCGTCTGCGTGTGGAAGATATCGGCACCACCTTCGATATTGCGTTGTATCGGCAGCAGGCACGCATCGAAGTCACCGAGGGCCGCGTGCACGTGTGGCGCGATGACCGCAAGCAGCAGCCGATGCTGGCGGACCTGGGCGCCGGGCAGAGCGCACGGATCGACGCTGTGTCCGGCCGGGTCGACGTGTCCAACGAGGATGTCGCCGCGATGCATGCGTGGTGGCAGCGGCGCATCGTGTTCCGCGATGCACCGCTGACCACTGTGGCGGAGGATTTCAATCGGCTCAATCGCACCCGCCTGCTCATCGACGATGCCGCCGCCGGCGCGTTGCGGCTCACCGGTAACCTGCGCGGCGACGATGTCGCCTCGCTGCGCGCGTTTCTCGACGACCAACCCAACCTGCGCGTGGTCGCTGCGCCGGGCGTGTTGCGCGTGAGCAGCCGACCAGCGCAGGGCGCTGCTGCGCACTGACGACAGCGGCGGTGCATGGCACCAATGGCACCGTCGTGGCCCAGCTGACATCCCCGAGCCAGGCGCGCCCGGCTGGGCGGCATCGTGTGCATGCCGCGCTCTGACAGCAGCCATGTCCCTTTCAAGACTGGCTAGCGCTGCGCACACGCGCAGATGCACCCGTATCGCTCACTCAGCGTCGTGCACTTGCGTGCATGCGCGCTGCCACCACGCACGTGTCACAGAAAATTCATCAAAAACCGGTGCCCGATCGTCGCTGTCGTCCCTCGTAGTCCGGGTACAACGCAGCATTCCCGCCTGTGCGTGGCGCTGCGCATTGCTTCCTCCCCTACTGGATTCCACGATGCGTCGTACGTTGGTTCTTTCGATTGCTCTCGCGTTGCATGCCGGTACTGCCGGTGCCCAGACCACGCCGGTGGCCGTGTCGGTCGATGCGATTCCCGCCCAGCCGTTGGCACGTGCACTCAATGCCTTGTCGCGTCAGACCGGCCTGCAATTCGTGTATGCCGCAGGCGTTGCCGGCAACCCGCAGACCCGTGCCACCACTGCCGGCATCGCGCCGGAGCAGGCCTTGCAGCAATTACTTGCCGGTACCGGCCTGCGCTATCGCTATCTCAATCCGACCACGGTGACCATCGAAACAGCCCAGGACGCGCCTGGCGCGCAGCCGCAGGTGTCCCCGACGTCGGCGGCAGTGGCGAACGCGCCAGTACCACGCGCAGGCGCACCGGTGCAGGAGCTGGACAGCATCCAGGTACTCGGCAGTTATGCCGGCAGCCTCAGCGCCGCGTTGCGGCAGAAGCGCTATGCCGACAGCGTGGTGGATGTGATTGCGGCAGAGGACATCGGCAAGTTGCCGGCACAAAACGTGGCCGAAGCGCTGCAGCGGGTGCCTGGCGTGTCGATCGTGCGTGACCGCGGCGAAGGCGTGTACGTGCGCGTACGCGGCCTGGGCCCGAACTTTCAGGTCACCACGCTCAACGGCCAGACCATGGCGGTCAACGAAAACGTGCGCACCTCCGGCCAGACCGGGCGGCAGTTTCGCTACGACACGCTGCCGGCCGAACTGGTATCCGGGTTGGACGTGATCAAGAGCCCCACCGCGGATCTGGATGAAGGCGCCATCGGCGGCATCGTCAATGTGCGCACGTTCCGCCCATTGGAACTGGGCAAGACGCTGGCCAATGTGTCGCTGGAATCGAGCCAGGCGCAACGCACCCATGCCAACGATCCGCGCGTGTCCGGCCTGTTCAACTGGGTCAATGCCGAAGGCACCTTCGGCATGCTGATCTCTGGCGCCTATGCGCAACGTACGCTGCGCCAGGACCGCGTCAACGAGGTGAGCTGGGACTACTACCGCAGCGGTGTGCCGGGCGTGCCTGGTGCCAATTACGTGCCGACCGGTCTGCGCCCGACGCTGGAACTGGAAGAGCGCGAACGCACCGGCGTTGCGGCGTCGCTGCAATGGAAGCCCAGCGCGCAATGGGAAACCACGCTGGATCTGCTCTACGCCAAGCAGACGGTGCATTACGACGAATACAGCATGGGTGTCGGCTTCGACAACCTGTCCAGGATGAGCAATCTGCGCGTTGAAAACGGCGGCATCACCGGCTTCGATTACCGCAATGGCCAGGTGCAGATTTCGCGCGAGACCTCCGGCATCACCGACGACAATCGCAGTGCGCGCCTGTCCAGCACCTGGAGCGGCGACCAATGGACGCTGGGCGCGGTGGCCTTCCACTCGCAGGCGCACAGCTACGATTCGGACCCGATCCGACGCACACGCCTGCGCAGCGGCACCAACTTGTCGATGCGCGTGGACATGCCGCAAGCCGACGGCGATAACGTGCCCGATTGGAGCTTCACCAACGGCTTCGATCCCACCAATCCGGCCACCGTGGCAGGACGCCGCCTGGAATGGCGGCAGATCGATGCGCGCGACAAGGAAGACGCACTGCAGTTCGATGCCAAGCGTACGCTCGACGGCAGCGTCTTCCGCGACATCAAGGTAGGCGCCAAATATCGGGAGCGCTCACGCACCTACGACCGTGCCGACCTGCTGCTCAACAGCATCGCCGGGGTGCGCTTCCCGGCCAGCAACTTCACCGCGCTGCCGGTGAGCGACATGCTGGCCGACGCCAACGGCAACCTGCCGCGGCAGTGGCTGGCACCGGTCGAGTCCGCGTTCTGGGGCAATTGGCCCACCAGCGCCGATCTGCGCAATACGCCCAACAGCGCGGATCTGCAGAATTCCTATGAGGTGCAGGAAAAGATCGCTTCGGCCTACGCCATGACCGATTTCGGCACCGATCTGGCCGGCCGCGAGCTGCGCGGCAACTTCGGTGCGCGCGTGGTGCGCACCGAGCAGGCCACCGATGGTCATGCCGATGTCAACGGCACGGCCCAGCCAGTGCATTTCGAGCGCAGCTATACCAACGTGCTGCCGTCGTTCAACGCGGCCTGGGACGTGCGCGATGACATGGTGTTGCGCACCTCCGCAGCGAAGGTGATCACACGCCCGGATCTCACCGACCTGTCGTCCAAACTCACTTTCAATTCCAGTGGCGAAATCCTCACCGCCAGTGGCGGCAATCCCGCGCTGCAGCCGTTCGAAGCATGGCAGTACGACCTGACCTTCGAGTGGTATATCGATGGAACCTCGGCGCTGACCGGGGGGCTGTTCTACAAGGATATTTCCAGCTTCATCCAGACCCAGATGTCCAACCTGGTCTACCAGGGCCAGACCTACCTGCTGTCGTCCAAGACCAACGGCAGCAAGGCGATGGTGCAGGGTGCAGAGGTGGCGTATCAGCAGGTGTTTACCGGCTTGCCGTCGCCGCTGGATGGCCTGGGCATGCAGCTCAACTACACCTGGACCGACAGCAAGGCGACCTATCACGACGGTAGCGGCAGCTTTACCGACAGCCTGGAAGGCGTGGCCAAGAATACCTACAACGCCGTGCTGTTCTACGAGAAAGGCCCGTTGATGGCGCGTGTCAGTTACAGCTGGAGCGACGAGATTCTCAATGCCGTCGGCACCGCCAATGTGGCCACGCTCAACAGCGACAAGTTCGGCAGCCTGGATGCCAACGTGGCTTACAAGGTCAACGACACGCTGTCGGTGTTCGTCAATGCGATCAACCTCACCGGCGAAGTGCAGCGCCAGTTTGTCGGCGATCACCTGTTCGGTGGCTATACCGACTACGGCCGCACCTGGTCGTTGGGGGTGCGCGCGCGTTTTTGAGTGGGGCCAGGGCAAGCCGGTGAGCATGGATGAGTGGGCTGAGGACGCTGCGCTCGATCTGGCACGGGTGCAGCGCCACATGCTGCAGCCGCCTGGTGGCGCAGCCGTTCCGATCGCCGATCCAGCGTTGCCGGCAACGACTGAGGCCACAACCGGGCGCCTTCCAGCAAGACGTCCTCTGCACCAGCAACGGCGCCCGCGGTGGCGTGGTTGCCACTGCACGCCACGCCCTATCGCGTCATACGGGGCGCGCCACGATCGAGATCGAATGCATGTCATCGCTACCGCGTCTGTGTTTCGGATTTTTTGCTGCTGTCGTTGCTGCGCTGGTTCCACTAGGAACCGTGCATGCCGCCGCAGTGCCGGACACGCTTGAAAAAGTCGTCATCCTCAAACGCCACGGCGTGCGTGCGGCGATGTCCAGCCCGGAAGCATTGGGCCGTTATTCCGCACGTCCCTGGCCACGCTTCGGCGTGCCGGCCGGTCACCTGACCGAGAACGGCGCACGTCTGGAAGCATTGTTCGGTAGCTACTATCGCGCGCATTACGCACCGCTCGGCCTGTTCGATGGCGATGGCTGCGACAGCGTGTATTACTGGGCAAATCGCACCCAGCGCACCATCGCCTCGGCACAGGCGCTGGCAAGCACGCTCACGCCGGGGTGCACGAACACGGTGCACCACGTTGCCGATGGCGCGTCCGATCCGTTGTTCGATGGCACGCCGGCGTTGCGCCAACCCGCTGCCGCCGACGTGATGCGCGCTGCCATCGCCGGCCGTATCGGCGGCGATGTCGCGGGCTGGAATGCGGCCCAGCACGATGCGATCGACACCTTGCAACAACTGCTGTTGCAGTGCGCGCAACGGCCGTGCCCGGCGCAGGCCGGTGCGGGCAAGCGACGCCTGGATGCAGTGCCCGCACGCATGGGCGATGCACATGACGGCATCGCCGAAGTCGAAGGTCCGGCACCGGCCGCATCGGGCATCAGCGAGAGCCTGTTGATGGGCTGGGCCGACGGCCAGGACTTTGCCGCACTGGGCTGGCAAGGCCTGGACGAAGCCAGCCTGCTGCGCGCATTTGCGCCGCATCAGGCCGAGTTCGCGTTGCGCCTGCGTGCGCCGACGGTGGCGCGTATGGCCAGTTCGCCATTGGCGGCGCGGCTGCTGGCAACCTTGCAGCAAGGCAGCGATCCCAATCGCGGTGCACACGCCAATACCGCGCTCGCCACGCCGATGGGTGGGGATGCACGGCTGGTGGTGCTGTCCGGTCACGACGGCACGCTGACCTTGCTGGCCGGCATGTTCGATCTGCATTGGCAGCTGCCGGGGTATCAGCCCGACCAGACCGTGCCCGGTGGTGCGTTGGTGCTTGAGCGTTGGCGGCGTGCCGACGGGCAACGCGTGATCCGCGTGCGCTACACCGCGCAGACCCTGGCGCAACTGCGCGAACGCCGCGCGCTCACAGCGCAGGCGCCACCGCCGTCTTCGCCGGTCTTCATTCCCGGCTGCAGCAATGCCACGCCGGAGTACGACTGCCCGCTACCGACCTTGGCGACATTGATCGACGCGGCGATCGACCCGCAGTACCTGAGCGAATGACGCTGCGTGCGCCGGCCGATGGCCGTCGCACGTGGTCGCATCGGCGTCGTGGACGCCGCTTTTCTGGCCGCCGTGCCAGCGGTTTTTTCCTTTCTGCAAGAGGTGATCCATGCTCCAGCATTTAGGCACACTCGTCAGTCTCGGAATCGCTCTAAGCCTTGCCTGCGCCAGCACTGCCCGGGCACAAACAACCGTCGGCGTGCTCGACGTGCTGACCTACAACGTCGCCGGTCTGCCCGAAGGGCTGTCCAGCGGAACGCCGGCCACCAACACCGCACTGCTGGCACCAAAACTGGCGCCTTACGGCCTGGTCCATGTGCAGGAAGACTTCAACTACCATGCCGCGCTGTACGCCGGCGATGCGCATCCGTATCGCACCGCCACCAGTGGTGGCGCCGCGTTGGGCGATGGGCTCAATACGCTCAGCAACTATCCCTTCAGCGACTTCACGCGGGTCAAGTGGAAGCAGTGCAACGGCACCGACTGCCTGACCCCGAAAGGTTTCAGTTACATGCGCGTCCGCCTGGCCGATGGCGTGTTGCTGGACGTCTACAACGCGCACCCCAATGCCGGTGTCGAAGCGGGCGATCTGTCCGCACGTCGCGCCAATATCGGCCAGCTCTCGCAGTTCATCCAGACCTGGTCGGCCGGTAACGCGTTGTTGGTGATGATGGATTCCAACACGCGCTACACCCGCAGCGACGACAACATCCGCGAGCTGATCGCCTCCAATGGGCTCACCGATGCGTGGGTGGAATTGATCAAGGGCAGCGCACCGGCGGCCGGCGCCACGCCGCTGCTCTGCGGCACGCCGCCCACCAATAGCTGCGAGGTGGTCGACAAGATGTTGTACCGCGATGCACCGCAACTGACCCTGGTGGCCAATCGCTATCAGCTCGATGCTGGCGGCTTCTATGACAGCGCCGGCAAGCCCTTGTCCGATCATTATCCGGTGTATACGCAGTTCGGTTGGGCGGTGGGCGATCAACTGCGCACCAGCGACCAGTTCGGTGGCCCGCATGGCATTCCGTTCAACGACCTGGCCGGCAATCCCGGCGCTCGCCGACTCAGTGGCGTGACCTTGCGCGGCGGTGAGCGCCTGGATGGCGTGGGTGTGATCCTGGACAGCGGCAAACTGCTGGCGCATGGCGGCAGTGGCGGGCAGGCAACGACCTTGTCGCTGGGTGCCAACGAAACGCTGTCTTCGGCCACCTTCAGTGTGGGCAAGTACAACGACAGCACCCGCGTGTTTTCGCTGAGCCTGCGCACCAACACCGGCCGCAGCGTACAGGTGGGCACCCCGAGCAGCGAGCGCTATACGCTGACCGCTCCCAACGGCTGGCACATCGCCGGTTTCACCGGCCGTGCCGGCGACGAGATCGATCAGTTGGGTGTGGTGTATGCGAAGGATTGAGTCGCCAACAGAACGACTGTGCTCACCGCCAGGCGGGCGCGGCCGGTGCTTGGTGCGGCATGTACCACGCGTACACCCCGCTTCTGAGCGCGCTGTCCACGCCCACCTGGCGACTGCTCGCTACGTTTTTTGAGCCGCTCTTCGGCGCGTTGTCAGGCAGACATCACGCAGTTGCAACTTAGCGATGCACGGCCATGGATGGCCACGATGCGCAAGCTGCCAAGCGATGCCGCAGGCGATGGGTCGCGGCGTCGCTGTCGTTGTGTAGAGAGATACAGTTGTGCATGCAAAACGTCGCAGCTGTAGGGAAGGTCAGTACACCCATCGCATGCGACCCGCATGGCGCCGACAACGCATCAACCGTACTGACCCTGCGGCTCATGCACCTGCGTGTCCGCACGCAAGCGCACACGTGGGCGCAACCAGTGAGCAAATTCGGCTTCGCTCCACGCGCCATCTGCTAATCCCATCATGGCGACATACTTCTCTTCCTGCGACGCCATGAGCTCGGCACCATTGAGCATCAGGAACACGCGATAGCAGACATGGGCAGTGCGCTTGTTGCCATCGACGAAGGGGTGATTGCGCGCCAGCCCATAGGCCAGGCTTGCGGTCAACTCCACCAGGTCCGGTGGGGGATCGCCGTAGGAAAATAGCTGTTGCGGACGTGCCAGTGCCGAATCCAGTAATGCCTCGTCGCGCACGCCAGCAGCGCCGCCGTGTTCGCTCAATTGACGCTCATGGATGGCCGAGGCAAGTCCGCGCGTGATCCACACGACCATGCGCGTGTTCATTTGGCCAGCTTGTTGAGCACCTGACGATCCTCGCGCATCACTTGCTCGGCCACTTCCATTTGCGCGGCCAGGGTGGGGTCGAAGGCGGTCAGCTTGATGCCGTCGGGCGTTTCCAGCGCATACAGCTCGTCGCCTTTGCCCAGACGCAAACGCGCAAGCAGATCCTTGGGCAGGATGACGCCGGCGGAGTTGCCGATGGCAGTGATCTTGAGTTTCATGGCAGCCCTTTCGCGTTATTACGTAAGTTATAACTCCTTGATCGTACGCTCGCAAGCAGCCGTGCTGAGCGGCTCAGCAACCTGCACCAGCCAATCTCGCCTGCTGCGACCGATAAGTGTACAAATATACACCTTGTCCCGCACAGTCCTTGTTCTCCATGACGCCCTTGTCCCCCAAACGTGCTGCGGTGCTGGCCTTCCTGCAGCAGCGGGCCCAGGCCGGCGTGTCGCCCAGCCTGGCCGAGATTGCGCAGGCGTTCGGCTTTGCCTCGCGCAATGCCGCGCAAAAGCACGTGCAGGCACTGGCCGAGGCCGGGTTGATCGAATTGCTGCCCAACCAGAAGCGCGGCATCCGCGTGCCAGGCGGGGCCGGGCGCGATGCCTTGCTGGCCTTGCCGGTGCTGGGTCGGGTGGCGGCCGGTGTGCCGATCGGGGCGGATATCGGGCTGGAGCGGCAGCTGTGGCTGGACCGCACGCTGTTTTCGCTGCGTCCGGATTACCTGCTGCAAGTGCAGGGCGATTCGATGATCGACGACGGCATCCTGGATGGCGACCTGGTCGGCGTGCATCGCAGCAACGATGCGCGCGATGGGCAGATCGTGGTGGCGCGGGTGGATGGCGAAATCACCATCAAACGCCTGGAGCGCGGCGCCGAGCGCATCCGGCTGCTGCCGCGCAACCGCGCGCATGCGCCGATCGTGGTGGCGGCCGACGCCGACTTCGCGATCGAAGGACTGTACTGCGGCCTGATCCGGCAGGGTTGAGATGAGCGAGCCCGTGCAGCTGCGACACCACGGCAATGCCGCGCTGGCCATGCCGCTGGATGCCTTGCTGGCCGCGCGCACGGTATGGCGTGCAGGCCACGGCACCGCCACGGCCAATGGCGGCGAATCCACCGGGCATGCTGCATTGGATGCGCTGCTGCCCGATGGCGGCTGGCCGCGGCGGGCGCTTACCGAGTTGCTGTTGCCCGCACATGGCATCGGCGAGATCGCCTTGTTGTTGCCCACGCTGGCGCGGATGACCGGCGCCAGCAGCCGGGTGGTGCTGGTGGCGCCGCCCTTCATTCCGTATGCGCCGGCCTGGCAGGCGGGCGGGGTGGTGCTGGAGCATCTGGAAGTGGTGCAGGCCGAGCCGCGCGACGCCTTGTGGGCGTTCGAACAATGCCTGCGCAGCGGCGCCTGCGCGGCGGTGTTGGGCTGGCCGCAGACCGGCGATGCGCGTGCCTTGCGGCGGCTGCAGGTCGCGGCCGACAGCGGCAATTGCTGCGCGTTTGCGTTGCGCGATCGTCGCCACGCGATCAATGCATCGCCGGCGGCCTTGCGGCTGGAATTTCTGCCCGAGCGCGATGCCTGGCAGGTGCGCAAGTGCCGCGGCGGCCAAGTGCCCTCGCAGCCGTTGCGGCTGGCGCATTGAGGCGCGCGCATGTTGTGGGCCTGCATCTTATTGCCGCAGCTGGCACTGGACGCCGTTCTGCGGCGGCTTGAAGAGCCGCAGGCGCCGCTGGTGCTGGTGCAGGGGCCGGCGCAGCTGCGCAGCCTGCATTCGGTCAATGCCGCCGCTGCCGCTGCGGGATTGAAACCGGGCATGCGCCTGTCTGCGGCGCATGCCTTGATGGCGCAGGTACGCACGATCGATTACGACGCGCAGAACGAAGCGCGCACGCAACGCTTTCTTGCGGCCTGGGCGTACCGGCACAGTTCGTTGGTGAGCCAGCAATGGTCGCGCGCCATCGTGCTGGAGGCGGGCGCGAGTTTTCGCTTGTTCGGCCCGTGGCCACGTTTCGAGCGCCGCCTGCGCGACGAGTTACAGGCATTGGGATTCCAGCACCGGCTTGCGCTGGCACCCACGCCACGCGCGGCGCGCGTGCTGGCCGGGTTGCGCGATGGCATGGTGGTGACCCAATTGCCGGCCTTGCACAGCACCCTCGACAAGGTGCCGGTGCGCCGTGCCGCCTTGCCCGGTGATGCCGGCGAGCGCCTGCAGCATATGGGCGTGCGCACGCTCGCCGCGGTACGTGGCTTGCCGCGCGACGGGCTGCGGCGGCGCTTCGGTGCGGGCCTGCTCGATCATCTGGACCGGCTCTACGGCAACGCCGATGACACGCTGGAGTACTACGCGCCCCCGGACCACTTCGACCAACGCGTGGAGCTGGGCTACGAGGTAGAAACCCATCCGGCCTTGCTGTTTCCGCTGCGCAGGTTGATCGGCGATCTGTGCACCTATCTGTCCATTCGCGATGGCGGCGTGCAACGCTTTTTGCTGCGTCTGGAACACGAACAAGGCGCCACCGATGTCGAGATCGGTCTGCTGACACCGGAGCGTGCGCCAACGCTGTTGTTCGAGCTGGCCCGCAACCGGCTGGAGCGGGTGGAAATTCCACGGCCAGTGGTGGCAATGCGGCTGTTGGCGCGCCAGCTGCCGCCGTTCGTGCCGGCGATGCGCGACTTGTTCGACCAACGTGCGCAGCAGTCGGTGGACTGGCCGCAACTGCGCGAACGGCTGCGTGCGCGCCTGGGCGATGAGGCGGTGTATCGCGTGCTGCCGGCCGATGACCCGCGTCCGGAACGCGCCTGGCGTCGTGCCATCGGCGATGCGGTACGCGAAACCGCAGCGCCGCCACGTCCGCCGCGCCCCACCTGGTTGCTGCCGCAGCCGGTGCCTCTGCACGATCCGCACCTGCGCATCGTCTCCGGACCCGAGCGGCTGGAAAGCGGCTGGTGGGACGACGACGAGGCGCGTCGCGATTACTACGTGGTGGAGACCGCACGCGGCCGACGCGGCTGGGTCTTTGCCGCGCCTGGCCATGTCCAAGGCTGGATGCTGCATGGGTGGTTTGCGTGATCCGGCGCATGCCACTGCCAGAGCGCAGCGTGGGATGCCTGGCGGGTCATCGCAGCGCTACCGCAAGCGTCCGATGCAGCATGACGCGAAGGGCTGCTGTAACCCAACGATCTGCCGCGCATTGCAAAGACGCTGCGCTGGCAGCGCGATGCTTGAAGGGATGCGCGCATGAGCTGGGATGACGCTGTCGATGGCGTGGACCGCGACACGCCGGGCGGGCGCATGCCGCGCGCCTGGAATGTGGCAGCACGGCTGCGCGCGGCCAACGACGACATCACCCATGCGCAGCTCGCCGATGGCCTGCCTGCCTATGCCGAGCTGCATTGTCTGTCGGACTTTTCGTTTTTGCGTGGCGCCTCCAGTGCCGAGCAGTTGTTCGTGCGTGCGCAACACTGCGGGTACAGCGCACTGGCCATCACCGACGAATGTTCGCTGGCCGGCATCGTGCGTGGCCTGGAAGCGGCGCGCGCCACCGGCGTGCGGCTGATCGTCGGCAGTGAATTCACCCTCGTCGATGGCACCCGCTTTGTGCTGTTGGTGGAGCATGCGCAGGGCTATCCGCAGTTGTGCAGCTTGATCACCACCGCACGACGCGCGGCGGGCAAGGGCGACTATCGTTTGGGGCATGCGGAGGTGCAGGCGCAGTTCCGCGATGTTGTGCCCGGTGTCTTTGCGCTGTGGTTGCCTGGCGCGCAGCCACAGGCAGAGCAGGGTGCCTGGTTGCAGCAGGTGTTCGGCGAGCGCGCGTTTCTGGCTGTGGAACTGCATCGCGAGCAGGACGACGCGGCGCGTCTGCTTGCCTTGCAACAGTTGGCGCAGCAACTGGGCATGACCGCCTTGGCCAGCGGCGATGTGCACATGGCGCAGCGCCGCGAGCGCATCGTGCAGGACACCTTGACCGCCATCCGCCACACCACCCCGCTGGCCGAGTGCGGCGCGCATCTGTTCCGCAATGGCGAGCGCCACCTGCGCACGCGGCGCGCCTTGGGCAACATCTATCCGGGTGCGTTGTTGCAAGCCACGGTGGCGTTGGCCGCACGCTGCACCTTCGATATTTCCACCCTCAACTACGCTTATCCGCGCGAACTGGTGCCCGAAGGCCATACTCCCGCCAGTTATCTGCGCCAGCTCACCGAAGCCGGCATGCGTGAGCGGTGGCCGGAGGGAGTGTCGGCCAAGGTGCGCGAAGACATCGAAAAAGAATTGGCGTTGATTGCCAAGAAAAACTACGAGGCGTTTTTTCTTACCGTGCAGGATGTAGTGCGGTTTGCGCGGTCAGAGCACATTCTTTGCCAGGGGCGTGGCTCCTCGGCCAATTCGGCGGTGTGCTATGCGCTGGGAATCACCGCAGTCAATCCCGACGAAACCCGTCTGCTGATGGCGCGCTTCCTCTCCGAAAAACGCGACGAGCCACCGGACATCGACGTGGACTTCGAGCACGAGCGCCGCGAAGAAGTGCTGCAGTACGTCTACAGCAAATACGGGCGTGAACGCGCGGCGCTGGCAGCGACGGTGATTTGCTACCGCGGCAAGAGCGCGGTGCGCGATGTGGCCAAGGCGTTCGGCCTGCCACCGGATCAGATCGCCTTGCTGGCCAATTGCTATGGCTGGGGCAATGGCGACACGCCGATGGAACAACGCATCGAAGAGGCCGGTTTCGATCTGGCCAACCCGCTGATCAACAAGATTCTTGCGGTCACCGAGCACCTGCGCGATCACCCGCGTCATCTGTCGCAGCATGTCGGCGGCTTCGTGATTTCCGATGAGCCTTTATCGATGCTGGTGCCGGTGGAAAACGCCGCAATGGCCGACCGCACCATCATCCAGTGGGACAAGGACGATCTGGAAACCATGAAGCTGCTCAAGGTCGATTGCCTGGCGCTGGGCATGCTGACCTGCATCCGCAAGACGCTGGACCTGGTACGCGGGCAGCGTGGGCGCGATTACAGCATCGCCACGCTACCGGGCGAGGATGCGCCCACCTACAAGATGATCCAGCGCGCCGACACCGTGGGCGTGTTCCAGATCGAATCGCGCGCGCAGATGGCGATGTTGCCGCGGCTCAAGCCTGCGGTGTTCTACGACCTGGTGATCGAAGTGGCGATCGTGCGGCCCGGGCCGATTCAGGGCGATATGGTGCATCCGTATCTGCGCCGGCGACAGGGCCGCGAAGAGGTCAACTATCCCTCGCCGGAGGTGGAAGACATCCTCAAGCCGACCCTCGGCGTGCCGCTGTTCCAGGAGCAGGTGATGGAGCTGCTGATGCATGCGGCCGATTACACCGAAAGCGAAGCCGATAATCTGCGCAGATCGATGGCCGCCTGGCGACGCGGTGGCGACATGGAACAGCATCGCGCGCGGGTGCGCGAGCGCATGCAGGGCAAAGGCTACGCCTCCAGCTTCATCGACCAGATCTTCGAACAGATCAAAGGCTTCGGCTCCTACGGGTTTCCGCAGAGTCACGCCGCCTCGTTCGCCAAGCTTGTCTACGCCAGCTGTTGGCTCAAACGCCACGAACCGGCGGCATTTGCCTGCGGGCTGCTCAATGCGCAGCCGATGGGGTTTTATTCGGCCAGCCAGATCGTGCAGGACGCACGCCGCGGCAGCCCCGAGCGCGCGCGCGTGGAGGTCTTGCCGGTGGACGTGCTGCACAGCGACTGGGACAACACCTTGGTGGGCGGCCGGGCCTGGTGCAGCGATGCAGACCCTGGCGAACAACCGGCGATCCGGCTGGGCATGCGCCAGGTCGCTGGCTTATCGGAAGTGGTGGCCAATCGGATTGTCGCCGCACGCACGCAACGCGCCTTCACCGACATCGGCGACCTGTGCCTGCGCGCGACACTCGACGAAAAGGCGCGCCTGGCCTTGGCCGAAGCCGGTGCCTTGCAAAGCCTGGTCGGCAATCGCAACGCCGCGCGCTGGGCGATGGCTGGTGTGGAAGCACGCCGGCCCTTGCTGCCCGGCAGTCCGGAAGAACGCGCGGTGGAGTTCGCAGCGCCACGGATGGGCGAAGAAATCCTGGCCGACTACCGCTCGGTCGGCCTGAGCCTGCGCCTGCATCCGATGGCGCTGCTGCGCCCGCAGATGCAGCAACGGCGCATCCTGGGTCTGCGCGACCTGCAGGGCCGTCGCCACGGCAGCGGCGTGCATGTGGCCGGGCTGGTCACTCAGCGGCAGCGCCCAGCCACTGCCAAGGGCACCATCTTCGTCACCCTGGAAGACGAACACGGCATGATCAACGTCATCGTCTGGTCGCATCTGGCGCTGCGCCGACGCCGCGCATTGCTCGAATCGCGCCTGCTCGCCGTGCGTGGGCGCTGGGAGCGCGTGGACGATGTGGAGCATCTGATTGCCGGCGACGTGTACGACCTCAGCGATCTGCTCGGCGAGATGCAGCTGCCATCGCGCGACTTTCATTAGCGCTGCCGAAGCAAGCACGCAGCGACAATGCAACGATGCGTCATGTCCATGCACCTGCTGCAGCTGCGCGCAGTACAACCGTGCAGCGCTGCGCGCCTGTCACCCCCAATGATTCACAGCCAAACCGCATTCCTACTGGCATCCGCGCAATCGCCTGCGCATCACTGTCGAGTTCGCTGGCGGCCGTGATCACCGCCCGGCGTCGTGCGGGATGCCGCCTCAAGCGCAAAAATCCACACGCATGCATAAATAAGCCCGGCCTCGGTCACCGACAGCCAACGGGTCTGTGCTACACCATGCAGGTCTGCGCAACCGCGCTGGCTTATCCGTTCACCCACGAGGCGATCATGAAGTTGGAGGCGTTGTTCGACCAGTTGCACACCTTGCCCACCGTGCCCAAGGTGGCGCAGGACCTGATCCGTCAATTCGACGATCCGCAAACCGATATCGATGCACTGGCGCACACCATCGAGCGCGATCCGGTGATCGCTGCCAAGGTGTTGCGCCTGGCCAATTCGGCGCGATTCCACGGCTTGCGCGATTCCACCAGCGTGGAAGACGCCGCGATGCGCTTGGGCTTCAACACGCTGCGCACCCTGGTGCTGGCCTCGGCCATGACCGGTGCCTTCCGCGCCGGCCCGGGCTTCGATCTCAAGGCCTTCTGGCGGCATAGTTTCGAGGTGGCCGGCATCTGCCGCCTGCTGGCGCGCCAGCACGGCCTGGACCCGGAAACCGCCTTCACCTGCGGGATGATGCACAACATCGGCGAACTGCTGATCCAGTCCGGCGCACCGGATTACGCCAGTCGCATCAATCACGACACCTCATCTGCCGGCCATGCCGCCGAAGAAACCCTGCAACTGGGCTTCGGCTACCCGGAAGTGGGCGCCGAGTTGGTGCGTCGCTGGCAATTGCCGGTGGTGATCCAGGAAGCCATCGCCTACCAGGTTCGCCCGGCCGCCGCGCCCGAAGGCGCACGGATGCCGTTGCTGGTGGCCCAGGCGGTGCAGGTTTCCGACGCGCTGCACGCGCACGGCGGTGCCACTCCGCAGGCATTGGACGCGCTGCGCGCACCACTGATGGACGGCGTCGACCTGGAGGGCTTGTTCGCCACCTTGCCGGACGTCATCGAGGCCGATCGCGCATTCGCCGAACTGCTGCACTGACGCTGGACAGTGCGTGCCGCTGCGTCATTCCTCCAGACGCAGCGGTTCGAACGCGCAGTCCTCTGCACTCCGAGTGCATGTGTAGAACTGGACTGTTCCTGCTACCGGCGGCTGATCGAGTTGCCAGTGCGTAGGGTGTCTGGGGGTGACGAACAGGTTGCGTTGCATCTGTGGCGTGCGACTGTCGAAATACGCCAGGTCCACTTCCTTGCCGCCGCGCATGGAGTAAGTGCAGTTGACCAGCACGCCCATGCTGGACGCTGTCTCGGGTGACTCGCCGTAATAGAGCACCGAGGCCAGGTGCCGCGGCTTGCCATTGTTGGCTTGTAGTGTGCTGGACCAGGCCCCGCTTCCTGACGCCACCCCGAGTCGTACGTTGGCGCGATAGCGGCCCGCCTCGTAACGCACCTCTGCCGGGTCAGGGCATTGCGCGCCGTGCTCGGCGGTTGGTGTGGCGAAGGTGGCGGCTGACGATAACGACAGCAGCATGCCGGTCATCAGGGCGGCGGTCAGTGGATGTTGCATGGTCTGCACCTCTGGTTACATGGCGGTCTTAGAGCAGCTAACAAAACGACTGTGCGGCTGCCAGGCGGGCGTGGCGGGTGCTCGGTGCGGCATGGTCCCCTCGTACACGCCGGTTCCTCCGCGCCGTCCACATCCACCTGACGCCTGTTCGCTACGCGTTGTTAGCCGCTCTTGTGTGTGTATGGCGCTTGCCCATGGGCTTTACTCAGCACAAACAAAAAAGACTGAACACGGGGATGCGTTCCCCGTAGTGCGCGGCGATGTAACAAGGATGCGTGGTCGTCACGATCTTGGTGAGGTTTAAAGCGCATTGATGCTGACGTAAACGCACCGATGGAGCCGCACCGCGGTCAACCCGTCGCACCACAGGCCATGGCAGCCGCACTGTCACGCCGCGCCGCAGCTGGACTCGCATCGGCGCAGGCGCTAGCGTGGTACGGATTTTTTGCCCACAGGGGAATGCCCAATGAGCCAAGACGCGCAACCGCGCCAGCTCACCTTTCGCGCCATCGTGCTGGCCATCGTGCTGGCGGTGGTGCTTTCGGCCGCCAACGCCTACCTCGGCCTGTTTGCCGGTTTGACCATCGCCACGGCCATCCCGGCAGCGGTGGTGTCGATGGGCGTGCTGCGCTTGTTGGGGGGCGGCACCATTCTGGAGAACAACATCGTCCAGACCGGTGCCTCGGCCGGTTCGTCGATCGCCGCCGGGGTGATCTTCACCATCCCCGCGCTGGTGATCATGGGCTACTGGCCGGACTTCAAGTACTGGTGGGTGCTGGGCATCGCCGGCATGGGCGGGCTGCTGGGCGTGCTGTTCTCGGTGCCGCTGCGGCGCTCGATGATCGTCGAAGACCCGCTGCCGTTCCCCGAAGGCAAGGCAGCCGCCGAAGTGCTCAAGGCCGGCGAAAACCCCGGCCCGGGCCTGAAGATCCTGGCCGCCTCCGGTGCCATCGGCGCGCTGGTCAAACTTGCTGCCGCCAGCGGCTTGCGGGTGATCCCGGACACCTGGGCGCAGGCCACCTACCTGGGCAGCAGCCGCCTGGTGGGGTATCTGGGCACCAACCTGTCGCCGGCATTGCTGGGCGTGGGCTACATCGTCGGCTTGAACGTCGGCATCGTGGTGTTGTCCGGTTCCATCCTTTCCTGGCACATCGCCATCCCGCTGTATCAGCAGTTCTTCATGGGCTCGGACCCGGCCCTGGCGCAGAGCCTGGTCGGTGCACCGGCGGCCGATGCGGCCTTCGGCATCTGGGGCGCCAAGATCCGCTACCTCGGCGTCGGTGCGATGCTGATCGGCGGCGTGTGGACCTTGTTCTCGCTGCGTAAATCGCTGTTTTCCGGCGTCAAGAGCGGCTTTGCCGCTGCGCGCAAGAGCGGGGGCGGCGTGGTCGCCGAAACCGAGCGCGATCTGCCGATGAAGTGGATGCTGGTGGCACTGGTGCTGTGCACCTTGCCGCTGCTTGGCCTGTATCAGGCCATCGTGCAGCAGTGGCATGTGTCGATTCCGATGACCATCATCATGATCGTGGCCGGCTTTCTGTTCGTGTCGGTGTCCGGGTATCTGGCCGGCTTGATCGGCTCATCCAACAACCCGGTGTCGGGCATCACCATCTCCACCATCCTGTTCGCCTCGGCGGTGCTGGTGCTGTTGCTGGGTAAGGACGGGCTGGTGCCGGTGGGCATCGGCGCCGCACCGCTGGGCGCGGTGGCGGCCATCATGATCGGTGCGGTGGTGTGCTGCGCGGCAGCGGTGGGCGGCGACAACCTGCAGGATCTCAAGGCCGGTTATCTGGTCGGCGCCACGCCGTGGAAGCAGCAGCTGATGCTCGGCATCGGTGCGTTTTCGTGTGCCTTGATCATGGCGCCGGTACTGAACTTGCTGGCGCAGGCGTATGGCATCGGCCCGGCCACTCCGCAGCACCCTAACTCGCTGGGCGCGCCGCAGGCCACCTTGATGGCCTCGGTCGCCAAGGGCCTGTTCGGCGGCCAGTTGCCGTGGACCATGATCGCCATCGGAGCGGTGGTGGGCGCGGCGATCATCGCATTGGACGAATGGTTGAAGGCCACCGGAAAGCGCTTCCGCGTGCCGGTGCTGGCCGCGGCGATCGGTATCTACCTGCCGCTGGAGCTAATGGTGCCGATCTTTGTCGGTGGCCTGATCGCGCATCTGGTCGAGCGCTTCCACAACATCCGCGCCGATGACGAAGACGGCCGCGACCGGGTGCATCGTCCGGGCGTGCTGTTTGCCGCCGGCCTGATCACCGGCGAAGCGCTGATGGGCATCGCCATCGCGGTGCCGATCGTGCTGTCCAGCCGCGCCGATGTGCTGGCACTGCCAGCTGCCTTGCAGCTCAATCAGTGGGTTGGCCTGGCCATCCTCGCCGTGGTCGGCTGGCTGCTGTATCGCGTCGGCAAGCGCGGCGAACAGGCGGCCTGAGCCTGGCGACAGACACGGCGCATGCGATGCATGCGCCGTTCTGGCAGGCGCGCAAGGCGACCTGCCCGCAGCGCACGCCGCTGCCATCTGCACCATCCCCACGCATCGCCGCTGCAGACCCCGTCGACCGTCCGTGACGGCACTTCACTTGTCTGCAGCCCGTCTTTGCGCCGGCTTTATGCCAGGTCCAGCGCTCATGCATAGCGCCTTTATGCCGCCGCTCCGTATCGTTCCATCTCCCGCACGGATGATGCGTTACGGCTGCCGCATGCCTCGATCGATCCCGCTGATCTCCGCGCCCTAGGCCATCGCGCCGCCGCTGCTGCCGACAAAAACGTTAGCCCAATCACACTGCGCCGCTTCCAAGGTGCGGTTGCGGTCGCTTTTTGTCTGGCGAGCTCGACAGTTCGATAGGATCGAGCAGACGCCGATGTTTCAGCGTCATGCAGTCGATCCACCTCTCCACGCGCATTCCCCCTCCCTCACTGCTGGCCTGTCGTGTCATCGGTCCAGCGCTCTGCCATGGAGTTCCTGCAATGCTGACTGTTATTCCCCGTTTCCCGTCCCGTGTACGGCGCATCCCCCTGCTGACCATCGCCATGGCCGGCGTGCTGTGCGGCCTGGCGACGCAAGCGCAGGCACAAGACGCCACCGAACCGGCGCTGTGCACCGATCGGCCGACCAAGGCCAATTCCACCTGTACCGTGCCGACCGGCGCCTGGCAGCTGGAAACCGACATCGGTAGCTACACCCGCGACAGCCAGCCCGGCACACGCATCGAAACCTCGGTGTTCACCAATCCCACGCTCAAATACGGCGTCAGCGACCGGATCGATCTGCAGCTCAACTGGGCGCCGCAGCTGCAGGTCAAAACCACCGATCGCGCCACTGGCGCACGCAGCAGCCTGAGCGGCGGTGGCGACATCTATCTACGCATGAAGGCGCGTTTCTACGAAAGCGACACCGCCACCGTCGCGGTGCTGCCGTTCGTCAAGGCGCCGACCGCCCGCACCGGTCTGGGCAACGACGAGTGGGAAGGTGGCGTCGCGTTGCCGATCAATTTCGTATTGCCCAATAGTTTCTCGCTGACCTTCGGCCCGGAGGTGGATTGGCTGGCCGACAGCGATGGCAGCGGCAAGCATGTCGCCATCGTCAATGCGATCAACCTGGCCCGCCCGCTGACGCCGAAGTTATCGATGGCAGTGGAAGTGTGGTCTTCGATCAATCGCGACCCGGCCGAGACCATCGAACAGTATTCGGCCGATATCGCGGCGGCGTATCTGATCAATCCGCTATTGCAACTGGACGTGGGTGCGAACTTCGGGCTCAACGACCGTACCCCGGACGCGCAGGTGTATGTGGGCATGGCACACCGCTTCTGAGTCGTGTGGTGAGCCAGGGCAGGGTGTGCTGTCGTGCATGCACACCCCGCCTTGTAGAGAATGGTCAACGTTGCGAGGCGTCAGGTCGACTGGCGCCTCGCAACGTCCATTCGCCGCACGCCAAGCGTTGCGGATACGTGAGCAACGCTGAGCTACTGTCGCCGCATGGGAAGCTTGCCTCGGCGTAGCGACGACCGGTGGGCACACTGTTGCAATCATCTGTCCAACACAGTGCGCATTCCTTAAGCGGACCTGGGCGGTGTGATCAGCCTTGCTGGCCGCATGAGGCATGCCGCCACACGCGCCGGCCATCCGCGTTCGACAGTACGTGCCTCAGGTTCTGGTCGCCGTATTGAGGGGCGCAATTCCATCCACGAGGCGACGCCCACGCAACCGCGCAGGCAGGCGCAAGCGCAAGCCTTTGCGCGTGCGCTGCAGCAACGCCTACCATCGACGTTTTGCCGTTGCAGGAACTCTCGATGAAGCTGCGTCACGCCTTGCTGCCCCTGTGTCTATTGGCCGCCTTGCCAACCCTTGCCGCCGCGCGCGGTTTCGATGTGCGCGACATGGTCGCGCTGGATCGGGTGTCCTCGCCCACGCTCAGCCCCGATGGCGGCGTGGTGGTGTTCGCCAAGCGCCAGGCCAAGACCGCCAATGGCAAGCCTGCCACCGGCCTGTGGATGCGCAACCTGCGTACCCGCGATTTGTCGCCGCCCAAGCGGCTCACCCCGGAAGGCTGGAACGTCAACAGCCCGGCGCTGTCGCCCGATGGCAAAACGGTGTACTTCCTCAGCAGCAAATCCGGTATCCAGCAGCTGTACGCGCAGCCGCTGGCCGGCGGCACTCCGCAGCAGCTCACTGCGTTTGCGGTGGACCTGGACAGCTACAAGCTCTCGCCAGACGGCAAGCGCATCGCCTTCAGTGCGGGCGTGTTTCAGGACTGCGGTTCTGACCTGGACTGCACCAAGAAAAAGCTCGCCAGCGTGAAGAATGCCAAGGCCAGCGGCGTGGTGTACGACCAGCTGTTCGTGCGCCATTGGGACACCTGGAACGATGGCCGTCGCAACACCTTGTTCGTCTCCGAGCTGCCCGCAACCGGCGCCAAACCGGTAGTCGGCGCCTCGGCGATCAGTGCCACGCTGGCCGGCGATGCGCCGTCCAAGCCGTTCGGCGGCAACGACGATTACACCTGGTCGCCCGATGGTGCCAGCGTGGTCGCCAGCGTGCGTATCCCGCAACCGCATGGCCCAGAGGCCGGTAAGAACGCCAAGGCCGCCACCAAGCCGACCGGCAACGACGAGCCGTGGCAGACCAACTTCGACCTGTATCGCCTGGATGCGGCCGGCAAATCCGCGCCGGTCAATCTGACCGCCGCCAACCCCGCCTGGGATGCCGGCCCGGTATTTAGTGCCGATGGCAAGACGCTGTACTACCGCGCGATGAAGCGCCCCGGTTTCGAGGCCGACCGCTTCGGCCTGATGGCGATGGACGTGGCCAGCGGCAAGACGCGCGAGATCGCGCCGAAGTGGGATCGCTCGGCCGGCGAAATCGTGCTGGGCGATAACGGCGGCAGCATCTACACCAGTGCCGACGACTTGGGCGAACACCCGCTGTTCAAGATCGACATCGCCAGTGGCGACGCGACCAAGCTGGTGGGCGAGGGCAGCGTGCATGCACCGACGCTGGCTGGCAGCACGCTGGCGTTTACCCGCAACTCGCTCAAGAGCGGCGATCAGATCTTCGTCAGCGATGTGCAGGGCCAGAACCTGCGTGCCATCACCCAGACCGCTGGCGAGCAATTGCCCGACGTGCAGTTTGGCGATTACGAGCAGTTCCAGTTCAAGGGCTGGAACAACGACACCGTGCACGGCTATGTGGTCAAGCCGTACAACTATCAGGAAGGCAAGACCTACCCGGTGGCGTTCCTGATCCACGGCGGCCCGCAGGGCAGCTTCGGCAATGGCTGGAGCAACCGCTGGAACCCACAGACCTACGCCGGCCAGGGCTATGCGGTGGTGATGATCGACTTCCACGGCTCCACCGGTTACGGCCAGGAATTTACCGATGCGATCAGCCAGCATTGGGGCGACCGCCCGCTGGAAGACTTGCAAAAAGGCTGGACTGCCGCGCAGAAGCAGTACGGCTTCCTCAACGGCGACAAGGCCTGTGCGCTAGGTGCCAGCTATGGCGGCTACATGGTCTATTGGATGGCAGGGACGTGGCTTGATAAAGACGGGAACCACCCGTGGAAGTGCCTGGTCGATCACGACGGCGTATTCGACAACCGCACCATGGGCTACGCCACCGAAGAGTTGTGGTTTTCCGAGTGGGAAAACGGCGGCACGCCATGGCAGAACCCGGCCGGCTACGAGAAGTTCAACCCGGTGCTGCACGTAGACAAGTGGAAGGTGCCGATGCTGGTGATCCATGGCCAGCAGGACTTCCGCATCCCGGTCGAACAAGGCCTGGCTGCCTTCACCGCACTGCAGCGCAAGGGCATCGATTCCAAGTTCCTGTACTTCCCTGACGAGAACCACTGGGTGCTCAAGCCGGACAACAGCATCCTGTGGCACGACACCGTCAACGGCTGGTTGAAGCAGCATATCGGGCAGTAATGCATTAGAAAAAACGGCACGCCGCCTTGCAGCGGCGTGCCGTTTTTTTTTTGCGTCGCGTTCTTCGGTCGGCAGCAGGCGAGTGCTGAGGGCGATCGAAGATTCGGCAACTGCACATCGCGCGGAGACGCATGGTGTTGCGCAAGCCAGCTGGAAATGCGCGTTGTTGTCGCGCTCGCTCAAGTAACACAGTGTGCCGCCGATAACCACGTAGTCGAGTGCGCTTGCGGTGTGCCGTTGGATAACCGGCGATGAAATGGCGGCTGATCGGGCGCCGGCATCATCGCCCGGGCGTCATGTCGACGTGTCAAAATAGCGCTTCTTTAACTTTCCCAATCCCTGCCAGGATCGCAAGGATCTTTTGCATGCGCACGTTCGTCCGCCCGGCCTTGCTAGGGCTTGCCCTCATTTTCAGCCCTGCCTGGAGCGCCGCACCGCGGCCCACGGCGGCTGTGCCTGCACGTGCGCCGGTGGCCACTGCGCCTGTGACTGCCAGCGCGACAGACGCCGCCAATAGCGAGCTGCTGGTGCCGTTGCCGGCGACCCTCAAGCCGGGCATGAGCTATCGCGCGTTTTCGCAGGCGATTGCCGAGCAGGGCTGGCAGCCGGTCGACCCGCTGGCAGCGGACAGCTGCATGGCCGCAGGCGATTGCGAAATCGAATTCGTGGCGCCCACAGCCGGTGCGCGTCTGCGCGTACAGGTGGGGTCGCAATCGGGTGCGGCAGTGGTGCAGACCTGGGCAGCGCGGCGCACGCCGGCCGATCGCATGGGCGCCACCAGTGCTTCCATCGACGCTCCCAAGGACGGCCGGGCTGCAGTCACCGCCACCGTGGCCGAACAGCCGCGCTGAGCGCCTGCAAACCGAGCGACAGGCGCGGCGTATCATGACGTTGCGCACCGGTGGTGTGTGCAGACGCTGATGCGTCACTGCACCGCTGCGCCTCTCCTGGCCCCGAGTCCCTCGCACTGCATGAATCCTCTCGCATGAAGAGCATCGACCCTGCCGATCTGGAAGCGTTGTTCGATGCCGTGCCGGACGTGCTGTTTTTCGTCAAGGACCGCGAGGGTCGCTACACCCACGTCAACCAGACCATGCTGCGGCGCCTGGGCCTGAAATCGCGCAAGGAACTGATCGGCAAGCGTGTCGCCGAGGTCTACCCGAGCGGTCTTGGCGCCAACTACGCCAATCAGGACGAACAGGTGCTGGCGGGTGAGGTGATCGACAACCTGCTGGAACTGCATCTGTTCGCCAACCGCGAGCCGGGCTGGTGCCTCACCTGCAAACGTCCGCTGCTGGTCGACGGCAAGGTACAGGGCATCATCGGTATCTCGCGCGATCTCGGCCCGCAGGACGGACACGAATCGCAGTACGAAAAACTCAGGCTTGCGCTGGCGTACCTCAACGCCAATTACGCGCAAAACGTGCGCATGCAGGCATTGGTGGAGATCACCGGGTTTTCGATGTCCAAGCTGCAACGCTCGTTCCGCAAGGTATTCCAGCTAACCCCGCAGCAGGTGCTGGCCAAGTTGCGTTTGCAGATGGCCATGCATTTACTGCACGGAAAAAAGAGCCTGACCGAAATCGGCCATGCCTGCGGCTTCAGCGATCAGAGCGCGTTTGCGCGACAGTTCAAGCAAGCGGTGGGTATGACGCCGCGCGAGTATCGTGCGCTGGCGAGCACGACGCCGTTTCCTGCCGAACCGTCTTAGAGCAGCTACCTGCACGACTGTGCAGCCGCCAGGCGGGCGCGGCCGGTGCTCGGTGCGGCATGTACCACTCGTACACTCCGGTTCTGAGCGCGCCGTCCACACCCACCTGACGACTGCTGGCTACGTTTTGTTAGCCACTCTTAGCGCATCTGACAAAACGACTGCTCAACAGCGGACTTGCTCGAGCACGCGCTTGTCTTGCTGCTTGCGGAGAGCTGCGTGAGTCGATCGAGCTCGAATTTCGGCGTCGTTTAGTGGAGACGGGTAACAGCCGTGTAAGTCGAGCGCGCGGTGCCCTCACCGCTTGCGGGACACGCCGTGAATCCGTCCATTGAGGCTCGTTGGCGGCATCCATGCCGCCAAGGGTCCCGCAAGCGGTGAGGGCACCGCGCCAGGAAGGTTGCAGGTGGCTTTGTTGAACGCCCGCCGGTTGGTTGGCTTGCGATGGGAGACGTTTGTCGGGCGCTCCATTATCCGAACAGCACGCGTCATGATCTTCTCTTGACCATGCACACCGACCATCTCGACGGGTCCTTGCCCGCTCACCGTTGCGGGACCTTATGCGGCAGGGATGCAGCATAAGAGCCTCCAGGGATGGATTCACGGCGTGTCCCGCGATGGTGGGCGGGCAAGGGCCTTGCAGCCAGGCCGCAGATCAGCTGCTTTGCGCCTGATCTATCCGCAGTGTCCAGGACCCAGGGCAACACACCCGAAGCAATCGAGACTTCAAACCATGCAGCGCTTGGGCGCGATCAGCTACCTAAGCCAAAGCTCTCAGTGAGTCGAGCGCACGGTGCTCTCGCCGCTTGCGGGACATGCCATGAATCCGTTCCTGCAGGCTCCTTGGCGGCAAGACCTGCAAGCGACGAGGGCACTGCGCCAGCACGTTGGTGAGTGGCTGAATCAAAAGCTGGCTGCCCTGTCGGAGACCTTGGTCTACTGCTGGGGAAAAATTGCTGTGTGCATACGCGACTTGGGCGCGAAACGACGTAAACGTCGCTCGCGCCCAAGCCTGCGCAGGCTGTGCGAATCCGCTTACGCCAACATGCGCACCTTCGGCTCGCGCGCCCACTGGCGGGTCTTTGCTGCGGTGATGAAGGCCTTGGTATCGGCTGCGGGGACAATGCCTGCATCCTTGCCGACATTGCCGGCCTTGAGCAGCAGTTGCGCGCCGTCGTCGAAGGCAATCGCCTTCAGATGCGCCCAGGCGTTGCTGACGAAGTCCAATGCCGCCGATTCGTTGGTCAGCAACTTCGCAGCTTCCGACGACAGCAGCACTGCCACGGCATCGAACACGATCGACGGCGTGCCGGCCAGCTGGCCATCCGCAGCCAACTGCTTGCCATCGCTGAGCTTGGCGCCACCGCGTTTGGGCGCGACGATTTTTACTGTGGCGCCGGCTGCTTCAGCGGCCTTGCGCACGGCCTTGATCGCTGCGGCATCCGAGCCGTCATGGATCAGAATGCCCACCGTGCGGCCCTGCAAGGTGTCCTTCATCTTGCCGATCAATTGCAGCGCAGGCGACAACGGCATGTCGGTGGGCGCAACCGCTGCCGGAGGTGCGGGCGGCAGTTTGCTCATGCCCATGCCGTCAGCCACGCGCTGCGCCAGTGCCGGATCGACATGACGCAGATGACCCACGATGGCCTCGCGCACGTGCGCGGTGTCGACCTTGGATAGTTCAAACACCAGCGCCGATGCCAGATGCGCCTGTTCCGGTGCGCTCTGGCTGCGGTAGAACAAGCGTGCCTGACTGTAATGATCGGCAAAACTCTCTGCGCGCACGCGGCCCTTTGCGCCATCTTCGGCAGGCGTTGCATGGCTGGGGAATCCACGCAGCGCTTCGCGCGGCGCATCGGCCTGCAGCGAGCTGGGTTCGTAGGCGACGCGGCCCTTCGGCACGCCCATCTGCATATGCCCATCGCGCTGATTGTTGGCGAACGGACACTTGGGTGCGTTGATCGGGATCTGATGGAAATTCGGCCCGCCCAGGCGGCTCAACTGCGTATCCAGATACGAGAACAGCCGGCCTTGCAGCAACGGGTCGTTGCTGAAATCGATGCCCGGAACGATGTTGGCCGGGCAGTACGCCACCTGTTCGGTTTCGGCAAAGAAATTGTCCGGCCAGCGGTCCAGCACCATGCGGCCGACGATCTGCAGCGGCACCAGTTCTTCCGGAATGACCTTGGTCGAATCCAGATGGTCGAACGGAAACGCCTCGGCCTCCGCTTCGGTAAACAGCTGCACGCCAAGCTCCCACTCGGGGAAGTCGCCGTTTTGAATCGACTCGAACAGATCGCGGCGCTGGAAATCCGGGTCGGCACCGGCCAGCTTCACGGCCTCGTCCCAGATGGTCGATTGCAGGCCCAGCTTCGGGCGCCAATGAAATTTGACGAAGGTGCTGTCGCCGGCCGCGTTGAGGAAGCGGAAGCTGTGAATGCCGAAGCCTTCGATCATGCGCAGCGAGCGTGGGATGGTGCGGTCGCTCATCGCCCACATGATCATGTGCATCGATTCGGGGGTGAGCGAAATGAAATCCCAGAACGTGTCATGCGCGCTGGCAGCCTGCGGAAAGCCGCGGTCCGGCTCCATCTTCACCGCATGGATCAGGTCCGGGAACTTCATCGCGTCCTGGATGAAGAACACCGGGATGTTGTTGCCCACCAGATCCCAATTGCCTTCCTTGGTGTAGAACTTCACCGCAAACCCGCGCACATCGCGCGGCGTGTCCACCGAGCCGGCACCGCCTGCAACGGTAGAAAAGCGCGTAAACAACGGCGTCTTTTCGCCCACTTCGGTGAAGATCTTGGCTGTGGTGTATTGACTCAGCGATTTGGTCAACTCGAAATAGCCATGCGCGGCGCTGCCGCGTGCATGCACGATGCGCTCGGGGATGCGCTCGTGATCGAAGTGGGTGATCTTCTCGCGCAGGATGAAGTCTTCCAGCAACGTCGGCCCGCGCGGCGTGGCGCGTAGCGAGTTCTGGTTGTCGCCAACCGGGATGCCCTGGTTGGTGGTCAATTGCGGATGCGAGCCGCCGGCTTTCTGATGCAGTTCGTCACCAGTGCCGCGCAGTTCCTGCGCGCTGGCGGAACTGCCGACAGAAGAAACCTGTGCGGCTTTACTTGGGGACTTGGCCATGGGGGACTCCACGTTGGCGGGCTGGGATGCTAGCGATCCAGCCGAGCCTGGGAGTGGCGCTGTTAAACGAGTGTGTCTACATGCGAACGAACACTCACACACACACACGTCGCGCAACGCAAAGCGTGCGCTACCGCGCGCTCTGCAATGCCAACTCAACCACACGCATGATGCGAACGCCGCCGCATGCGCGGTATGCATGTGCTTGCGTGTGGTGTCGGAACTACAGCAGATCCAGCGGCTGTTTGCGCATGGGCGGCGGGAACGCGCTATCCAGCGTTGCAAGATCCTGCGCGTCCAGTTGCAAAGTGCACGCCGCGGCGTTCGCGCTCACGTGCGCAGGCGTACCCGATTCGGGAATGGCGATGACCTGGCCGCTGCGGATCGCCCACGCCAATGCCACCGCGGTGGCGGCCACGCCACGTCGTGCACCGATGGCATGCAATACGGGGTGATCGAGCAATGCGCGGCTACCCAGTGGCGAGTACGCCATCACCGTGACCTCATGCTCGGCGCACCACGGCAGTAGATCGAATTCGATCCCGCGGCTGCCGGCGTGATACAGCACTTGATTGACCAGGCAGCGCTGCCCGCCATCGATAAGCCACAGATCCTGCATGTCGTCCACATCGAAATTCGACACGCCCCAATCGCGAATCTTGCCGGCGTCGCGCAAAGCTTCGAACGCAGCGACCACTTCGGCAAGATCGCTCCCGCCGCGCCAGTGCAGCAGATACAGATCCAGGGTGCGCACGCCAAGCCGCTGCAGGCTGGCTTCGCAGGCGCGTGCGATGCCACGTGCGCTTGCATTGCTCGGCAACACCTTCGACACCAGATACGGCGATTGTGCGCTGTCGATGGCCTGGCCGATCAACTGCTCGGAACGGCCGTTGCCGTACATCTCGGCGGTGTCGATCAGCCGCATGCCCAGCTGCTGGCCGGTCTGCAGTGCTTCGATCTCCTGCTGCGGCGGATGCCGGCCCTGGCCCAGGTTCCAGGAACCCAGGCCAAGCGCTGCGACGCGGCGCCCAGTGCGCAGCAGCACCTCAGGGCAGGGGGATGACGTGGATGTGGACATGGAGCACTCCCGTAACGGTGATTGCATGTAACTGAGCGAAGGCCGGCACGTGGGGCCAGCGGCATCTGCGTCATCGGCGTGTCTGGATGCAGCTGCGGCCTCGTCTAGGACACGCTCATCGTTGATCATCGCGTGTGAGGTCCTGCTGATGCTGTTGCAAACGCGCAGGCAGTGGAGCTGCAGCGGCCTGCGCCTGTGCATCCCAGAACGCGCAGCGGTGCCGCTGTACGAAGTCGGGCGTAGCGCCGATCCTGTGTGGCGACACCGTCAACGGTGTGTCGCCATCGAAGCGCGGCCACGGCGGTCGCCCGCCACCATTGGGGTCGCCAGTACGGGCAAACGCGCCCCAATAGTCCTGCAAAGTGTCGGAAAACGCCTGTTGCGCGGCATTGAACTGCGGGTCGCCACTGAGCACCCAGGCGCGTTGAAACAGATACACCAGTTCGGAGGCGTGAAACGCGCCCAATGGACGCGAAAACGGCAAGCGCCACAGGCCGTATGGCGCCTGCGGATCGTCGAACTCATACGCATACACCGCGGCATGCGTGCGCAAGGCTTGCCCAAGCCGGCGCGTGGGGCAGGCGAAGCCGCCGTCGGTGACGATGTCGGCAAAGGCTTCCCAGCGCGACTGCGTCGCGACATCCGCGTAGTGCGCCATGATCGGTGCTGGCGCCGCATACATGCGCTGGATGCGCGCTTCATAACCGCTGCGCAGCGTGAGCTTGCCGATGTAGGACAGCAGTTGGGCGAACAGGCGTCCCTCATCGCGGTTGTTGCCGATCAGGACCGGGACTTGCGCATGCTGCGCGTTGGCAATCGCTTCGGCGGGCATTACCGGCAGTACATCGCCGCCGGCCATCGGCGCCCACGCATCGCTGCCGGTCAAGCCGCGGCGCTGCGGTGTTGCATCGGCCAACGCCTCGGCAGGAAGGTCGCGCAGACACGCGGCCACATCGCTTGCCCGCTCGCAGCCAAGCGTCTGTGCCATGCGCGTACCGCCGCGCTCGGCCTCGGCACGCGTCACGCTCGAATCGGATGCAAGACAGCTACCGCTCTGCAGAATCGCGCGCTGAAACAGGCCACGCGCGCCTGGCGACGCGAGCTGGTAACAGATGCTCCACGCGCCGGCGGATTCACCGAACACGGTGAGGTTATGCGCATCGCCGCCGAATGCAGCGATATTGCGTTGCACCCAGCGCAACGCGGCCTGTTGATCGAGTAGCGCATACGCGCCTTCGCCTTCGCCACGCAGACTCGGGTGCGCGAAGAATCCGAAGACCCCCAGCCGATAGTTGGGTGCCACCACGATGACATTCTGCCGCGCTGCCAATGCACTCAGGTCGTAGTCGGTATTGCTGCCCAGCTCCAATGCTCCACCGTAGATCCACACCATGACCGCGCGCGGGTGTGTCGGCGCAGGCCCGGGCGGTGCGTAGATGTTCAGCGTAAGGCAGTCTTCGGAGACCTGCTTTTGCCCGAAGCGATACCGCGGCAGGCAGGCGGGCCCGACCTGCGTGGCATCGCGAACATCCTTCCAGGCCGCTGCCGGTTGCGGTGCACGGAAGCGCAACGCGCCTACCGGCGGCGCGGCGAACGGCACGCCCAAAAACGCCTTGCCGTGTGCGCTGGCCACACCGCGCACCACGCCCGCATCGGTCTGTACCAGCTCGGCACGCGCATCGGGCGCATGCACCAGCGCCGGTACCTCGCCGGGGCGACGTGGCGCGCAGCCGAGTAGCAGGGTGGCTGCCAACAGCAAGGTGCCAAGATGTTTCAGTGCAAGCATGCGCAAGGTTCTGCCATAAGGGGAGGGCGTTCGCCATCATGCCCAGCGCATGTGTAGGCGAGGCAAACGCGCGCGCAGTGCGCGCGTGGCATCCGTTGGTAGCTGCGATCGGCGATGGCTCTTAAGCAAAACAATGCAGACGCACACTCTTTCCAAGTGCAGTTGCAATACAGGGCGGTAGCTCCAGCAGCGGCTCTGGTAGCGAGCGTGTCGCTGTCAGCATGTGGAGACCGCGCGGTCATTGGTCGTGCTGCAACCGGCGTGCAGTCGCCATGAATGTTGCCCCTCTCGCGCATCTGGCTCGCATCGCATGACGCAAAAAAAAAACCGGCTGTTTCACCAGCCGGGTGTGATGGTTACCGCGTCTGTCATGCCACTCAGACCTCGGCGTCTTCCTTGTACGCATCCACCGGGATGCAGGCGCACATCACGTTCTTGTCGCCATAGACGTTGTCCACGCGCGCCACCGGCGGCCAGTACTTCTGCTGCTTGAGGCTCGGCAGCGGGAAGGCGGCCAGCTCGCGCGGGTAGGCATGGGTCCACTCGCTGGCCGACACCTGCGTGGCGGTGTGCGGGGCGTGCTTGAGCGGGTTGTCGTCGCGGTCCAGGCGGCCGTCTTCGATGGCGCTG
The DNA here is from genome assembly GCF_040202875.1 of Xanthomonas sp. WHRI 10204. Classification (NCBI taxonomy): domain Bacteria; kingdom Pseudomonadati; phylum Pseudomonadota; class Gammaproteobacteria; order Lysobacterales; family Lysobacteraceae; genus Xanthomonas; species Xanthomonas sp. WHRI 10204. The sequence goes on along the minus strand of NZ_JBEGDW010000002.1, from coordinate 808,699 downwards.
ATCTCTTCGCGGATCTGGATCATCGCGTCGATGAAACGGTCCAGTTCGTGCTGCGATTCGCTTTCGGTCGGCTCCACCATCAAGGTGCCGGCGACCGGGAAGCTCAGCGTCGGCGCGTGGAAGCCGAAGTCGATCAAACGCTTGGCGATGTCTTCGGCGCCGATGCCGCTGGTCTTTTCCAGCGGCCGCACATCCAGGATGCACTCGTGCGCCACCAGGCCATTACGGCCTGTGTACAGCGTCTTGTAATGCGGTGCCAGCCGCTTGGCGATGTAGTTGGCGTTGAGCAATGCCACCTGCGTGGCCTTGCGCAAGCCGCCACTGCCCATCATGGTCACGTACATCCAGCTGATCGGCAGGATCGAAGCCGAGCCATAGCTGGCCGCGCTGACCATGCCCACATCGCCTTCGCCGCCCAGCGTGCGCGGCAAAAACGGCGCCAGATGCGATTTGACCGCACACGGGCCCACGCCCGGGCCGCCGCCGCCGTGCGGGATGCAGAAGGTCTTGTGCAGGTTGAGGTGCGACACATCCGAGCCCCACTTGCCGGGCTTGGCCACGCCGACCAGGGCATTCATGTTGGCGCCGTCGGTGTAGACCTGGCCGCCATGCGCATGCACCGCTTCGCAGATCGCCACCACGTCTTCTTCGAACACGCCATGTGTGGACGGGTAGGTGATCATCAGCGCGGCCAGACGATCGGAATACTTCTCCGCCTTGGCGCGGATGTCTTCGACATCGACATTGCCGTTGGCATCGCACTTGGTGACCACCACCGTCATGCCGCACATCTGTGCGGAGGCCGGGTTGGTGCCATGCGCCGATTCGGGAATCAGGCAGATGTCGCGATGCGCCTCGCCACGCGAACGGTGATAGGCGCGGATCGCCAGCAGGCCGGCGTATTCGCCCTGCGCGCCGGAGTTGGGCTGCAGGCTCACCGCGTCGTAGCCAGTGCACTCGACCAGCATCGCTTCAAGTTCCTCGATCAGCTGCGCATAGCCGGCCGATTGTTCTGCCGGCGCCAGCGGATGGATCGCGCCGAATTCCGGCCAGGTCACCGGGATCATTTCGGCGGTGGCGTTGAGCTTCATGGTGCAGCTACCCAGCGGGATCATGGTGCGATCCATCGCCAGATCCTTGTCGGCCAGCGAGCGCATGTAACGCAGCAGTTCGTGTTCGCTGTGGTGAGTATTGAATACCGGGTGTGTCATGAACGGGCTGGTGCGCAGCAGGCCTTGCGGCAACGCATCGGCGGTGGCTGCGTCCAGTGCATCGATGTCCGCCTGGGCACCGAACAACTGCGCCAGCGCCACCACATCGGCGCGCGTGCTGGTTTCGTCCAGGCTGATGCCCACCGTTTCGCTGTCGATGGCACGCAGGTTGATGCCGGCCGCACGCGCACGTGCATGGATGGCATCGGCATCGATCGCCTTGACGTGCAGCGTGTCGAAGAAATGCTCGCCGACGCTCACGCCAGCGCTACGCAGCGCGGCAGCCAGGATCGCGGCCAGGCGATGGGTGCGACGGGCAATGCGGGTCAGGCCATCGGGGCCGTGGTAGACGGCGTACATCGAGGCCATCACCGCCAGCAGCACCTGCGCGGTGCAGATGTTGGAAGTGGCCTTTTCGCGGCGGATGTGCTGTTCGCGCGTCTGCAGGGTCAAGCGATATGCGGGGTTGCCGGCGGCATCGATCGATACGCCGATCAAGCGGCCCGGCATCGAGCGCTTGTACGCGTCGCGGCAGGCCATGAAGGCCGCATGCGGGCCGCCAAATCCGAACGGCACGCCAAAACGCTGCGAATTGCCGACCACGATGTCCGCGCCCCATTCGCCGGGCGCGGCGATCAGGGTCAGGGCGAGCAGATCGGTGGCCACCGCCACCAGCCCGCCCTGCGCATGCACCGCATCGGCCAGCGCGGCGTGGCCGCCGATGGTGTCGAAGTGAAGCCGGCCGAAGCTGTCCGGATACTGCAGCAGCACGCCGAAGCACTCGGCCTGCAAGGCTTCGTCCGGGGTGCCGACGCGCAACACGATGCCCAGCGGCTCGGCGCGCGTGCGCAACAGTTCCAGCGTCTGCGGATGCACCGCGTCGTGTACGAAAAAGATGTCGGATTTGGATTTGGCCGAACGCTTGGCCAGCGTCATCGCTTCGGCCGCAGCGGTGGCTTCGTCCAGCAGCGAGGCGTTGGCGATCTGCATGCCGGTCAGATCCGCGCACAGGGTCTGGAAGTTGATCAACGCTTCCATGCGGCCCTGCGAAATCTCTGCCTGGTACGGCGTATACGCGGTGTACCACGCCGGGTTTTCCAGGATGTTGCGCAGAATGACCTTGGGTGTGTGGGTGCCGTAATAGCCCTGGCCGATAAAGGTGCGCTGCACCTGATTCTTGCTGGCGATGGCGCGGATCTTGGCCAGCGCTTCTTCTTCGGTGATCGACTCGGGCAGCGCCAGCGCAGCCGGCGACTTGATGTTGCCCGGCACGATGGCGTCGGTCAGCGCATCCAGCGAGGCGTGGCCGACCACGTCCAGCATCTGCGCGATTTCTGCGTCATTGGGGCCGATGTGGCGTTCGACGAACGCGCTGTGGTGTTCGAGGTCGCGCAGGGAAGACGAGGTCTGGGACATGGCGGGCATCCGGGTCAGGGGGCAGACGAATGGTCGACACGTCTCCCAGCCGGCCCGGCGCGCACAGCGCACCACGACCCGCCGCAGAGACGGTCTTCCTCGCGCCCCTCTGTCCTTTTGCCTGAGAGTTTAAAAACGCGGCCTGGCCATTGGCCTGCCTGCGTTCCGTGCCCCTTCGGCGCCGGCATCGGCCGGTCTCTCCAGAGTTGTACTGCGGATGGTATCGGGCCTGAGCGATTACGGGCTGTTGCGCCTTCGGCAGCGGCAGTGCCGCTTCTCCCACCGTGTTGCCGGGCCGATTATAGCGTGGGGCTACGCCACCTGGCGCACCCGCCGGGCCGATCGCACCTTGGCTGCCGCACTTGCGTCTGCTTAACCTTGCAACGGCGAGCGCCTATCATCTTCTCCCTTGTGCTCATCCCGGCGCCGCAACTCGCGGATGCCGGCGTGCGTCCCCCGATGCACCACGTTTCGGATTCCTGCATGACCCCCACCACGCCCTCCACCCGTCGCATGGCGCTGCTGCTCGCCGGGCTGGCGATGTTCGGCCCGTTCTCCATCGACACCATCTTCCCGGCGTTCTCGCGGCTCAGCCGCAGCCTGGCGGTGGACCAGGTGGCGATCCAGCAGACCATCAGCGTCTACCTGCTGGCTTACGGGGTGATGAGCATCGCGCATGGGCCGCTCTCAGACGCCTGGGGCCGCAAGCGGGTGATCCTGGGCGGGCTGGTGCTATTCATCGCCGGCTCGATCGGCTGCGCGCTGTCGCAGGATCTGCCCACGCTGCTGGCCTTCCGCGCGTTGCAGGGCCTGTCGGCCGGCGTGGGCATGATCGTCGGCCGTGCGGTGATCCGCGACCTGTTCCATGGCCCGGACGCGCAACGGCTGATGAGCCAGGTCTCGATGATCTTCGGCATCGCGCCGGCCATCGCGCCGATCATCGGCGGCTGGATCCTGCTCAGCGGCGCCGGCTGGCCGCTGATCTTCTGGTTTCTGATGGTGTTCGGGCTGGTGCTGCTGATCGCGACCATGCTCTGGCTGCCGGAAACCCACCCGGTGGAAGCGCGCACGCCGCTGCAGCTCAAGCGCTTGCTGCACGACTACGTGCGGATCGGCTTCAACCCGCGCTTCCAGCGCCTGGCGGCGGCCGGCGCGTTCAACTTCGCCGGCATTTTTTTGTACATCGCTTCGGCGCCGGTGCTGATCATGCAGCACCTGCATCTGGGCGAAGGCGACTTTGCCTGGTTATTCATTCCCACCATCGGCGGCATGACGCTGGGCTCGTTTTTGTCCGGGCGCATGGCCGGCCGGATGAACCCGGTGCGGCAGATCCGCATCGGCTTCATCTGCTGCGGCGTGGCCGCGCTCGCCAACCTGGGCTATACCTTGTCGGTGGCGCAGATCGCGCTGCCATGGGCGGTGCTGCCGATCTTTCTGGCCGGTGTCGGCATGGCGTTGATCTTCCCGATCCTGGCGCTGGCGGTGCTGGACATGTACCCGCAGCAGCGCGGCCTGGCGTCGTCGCTGCAGGCTTTCACCCAGCTCATGACCAACACGGTGGTGGCCGGCGTGCTGTCGCCGCTGCTCAGTGAACACCCGCGGCATCTGGCGATCGGCATGACCGGTTTTTTCCTGCTGGGCTGGCTATTCTGGCGCTGGGAGCGCCGCAGCGGCCGCCGTCTGCGGCACCGCCAGGCCACCGAGGCAGTGCCTCTGGAGCCGGCCAACCATCTTTGACCCTACAGGAGCCTGCATGTCCACCGATTCCAAGTTGCGCCGCGATGCCCGCAAGCGTGCAACCGAGCGCCAGCGCAACCAGGCCGCCGCCAAGGCCACGGCCGAATCGCCGATCGAAGCGCATGCCGAACTGCGCGACCAGCAACGCACGCTGCTGGCCGGCATCGTCCGCCGCGACGGCGAATGGGTGCTGGGCATGGACGGCCGCATCGCTGGCGAAAGCACCAGCGCCGCGCAGGTGTTGACGCTGATCATGCGCGCCGCCGAACTGCACGAACGCCAGGGCACCCCCGTGCGCCTGACCTACTCGGACGCGCTGAAAGATGCCGCGCATGCCGAGGCCCAGGCCGATGGTATGGAATTCGAGCAGTTCAAGGCCCGGTTGAGCGAGCGCTTGCAGGGTGGCGCGAAGCTCAACTGAAGTACCTTCGCTGGGCGCCTTCGCTGGCGCGTGGAGTTGCGAACGGATCACTCGCCTGTGGTGTCCACTGCACGGGCGCGAGCGTCACCTCCATCGCTTGTCTGCTGCTTAGAGTGGCTAACAGAACGTGGCGAGCAGTGTCAGGTGAGCGTGGACGGCGCTCTCAGAACCGGCGTGTACGCGTGGTACATCCCGCACCGAGCACCGGCCGCGCGCGCTTGGCGGCTATGGAGTCATTTTGTTACCTGCTCTTGGGCGCCGCGCCGCAGTAGGCGGCAAAGCATCCAACCGCAGGCGAGCAGCACGGTCACCATCGTCATCACCAACAGTGCGGTGTCAGTGGTCAGGCGCCAACGCGCGATGCAGGCAAAAGAACGATGCAAGTAAGTGCTGATGGCCGAGGCGGTCAGCCCAGGCGCATTCCAGCAAAACGCGATCACCAGGTGCCGCAGGAACAGCAGCAGCGCCGCAGCCGCCGCGATGCATCCGCTCGCACTGGCGCAGATCGCGATCCATCGAAAACGCTGGAGTGCGATCATTGGCGCCACAGATGGCCCATCACGTGGCGCGCAGCATCAGGTGCGCGCGAGCCGGCGTTAACTCCCGATCCAGCACGCTACGCCGACACGGCGGCTGGTCGCGCGTGATCGAAGTCTGTCGACCTGCGCAATCACGTGCGACCGACCAGCGCACTGCCTCAGCGCGCCTGTGCCTGCCGCTGCGTCTCCTGCTGCAACACCTGCGCCTGCGCAGCAGCATCGCGCTCCGTGCCGGGTTCCAGCGCCTGCAGGCGCTGCAGACTGGTGGCCACGGGCTCTTCCTGCGCGGCCTTGGCATCGAAGCTGCCCCGTAGATGCGCTGGCGAGTCGAGTGCTCCCTGCACCACGAAGCCACGCGCCGGATCGTTGCCGAGCACCACGTGATCGACCCGCTGCAAGCCATTCTCGCGTGCGGCCACCACAGACCCCATGGCCAGGCGTTCGCTGTCCATGCCGGCCGCGGGGCCGGGTGTCGCCTGCAAGCGCTCCACTGCCGCCGTGCATTGCTGCAGCAAGGCATGATCCGCATGCGCTGGATCGCGCGGATCCGGCAGCACCTGGGCGACGTCCGCCGGTCGCGGCAGCACGGTGGCATCCACACGCTGCAGCTGGCCGTCGTATTTCCCGTCGGCGCCGTCGGCGATACGCTGCAGCCGCTCGGCGAACCCATAAGGCGATCCACCCACATTGCGGGCCATCGCGATCGCAAACTGCTCGGGCGACTGCGCCGGGGCGTTGCTGTCGCCGACCAGTGAGGTCAGCGCGCTGCCGCCGATCTTGCTGGCGTCGGCGCTGGTGCGCGTCTGTTCCAGCAGCGCCTGCATCTGCGCCTCGCTGAATTCCAGCGTGGTCTTCTGCCCTGGCGCGATCGCGCCGGTGCCTGTCATCTCGCCGCTCAACGCGCTGTTAAGCGCCTGCGCGATCGCCTTTTCCTCACTGGCCTCGTTGCGCCCGCCCAGGCGCTGCAACAAGCCCGGCGCCGCCACATCGCCATCGATCTCGAAACGGTAGCTGCGCTGCTCCACGCGTTCTGTAGCGTTGCCGTCGTAGTGGCGCACGATCGTCAGCGGCACGTTGTCGCCGTATTGCAACTGTTGCACCACGGTGTAGCCGTCCTGGCCCGGTGTGCTGATGCGCACCTGGCTGCCTTGGTTGCGGTTGCCGGCAACATCGGCGCTGAGCGGGCCCAGTTCCAGCTGCAGACGCTGCTGCGAACTGAAATTGATGCGCTCCAGCGTCTGCATCTCATCGACGCCGGGCACGCCCGGTGCAAGCTTGCCTTCGCGTACGAACTCGCCCATGGCCGCGCGCGCACGCGGATCGGCCAGATCGAACTGCGCGCTGTTCACTTGCGACTGGCCCAGGGAGTCGGCGCGCCCGATCAGGGCTTGCGCCGGTCCGGCTTTGACGCCAAGTGCATTCACCGCCTCGATGGCCGCGTTCGGTCCGGTCACCACACGCACGTGACGCTCGTCGACGCGTTCGATCATGTAGCTGCGGCCGCTGGCTTCGGTGATCTTGCTCTGCGTGGTGAGCCCTCGCAGACTCGCCGAAGATTCGCTTTGCACAAAGGTTTGGGTGTCCATCACCGCGCGCGCGCCGATCGGAAGGCTCTCCGGCTGCAGCGGATTCACCTGTCTGGCGGCCTCCAGCGGCTGGTCCACACCGGGCAGCGTCAGTGCGTAGCGCATGCGCTGCCCGGCACTGGCGCCGGCCTCGATGCTCAGCTTGCTGTCGCCGAGCGTGGATTGCAGACGTTGCTGCTGGCCGGTCTGCGCGTCGGCTTCCAGGCTGAAAGTGGTGGTCTTTGCGTCGGCATCGCTGAGACTTCCTGCGCTCAGCGAGCCGCCGCCACGCAGGCTGGTCTGGCCTAACGGCTGCGTCGGGTTGCCGCTGTTCTGCTCGCTGGTCTGCGCATACTTGGCCGACTGTTCTGCCGGGTTGACCGAGACGGTGCTGCTCCCAACTTTCGCCGCGTATTCGCTGTTGGAGCTGCTATAGGTCGGGTTGAATGCGCGATCGTTCGCGTCGTCGATGACCTGCTTGTTGCGGTCCACATCGCGCGCGTCCGGGCCGGTGGAGGCGTTGCTCATTGGGATGCTTCCTGCATGCTGCGCCTGTGCAGCGGGCGCGCAGTATATCGGCAGCGTTTTAGGCGTTTATCAAAGGAATGTTATGCGGCGGCCTGGGTGATGGCCGCCGCATGCCGCAGGCAAAGCGGCGCGTCAGCGCAATGCGGCAGGCGCAGGCGCGTTGCTCGCGGCAGCAGGCGCGGTTGCCTGCCAGCCGCACAATTGGCCCTGATTCTGCTGCTTGAGCCATTCGCTCATCGGTGCGAAGTAGTCCAGCATCGGGCCGGCGTCGAGTTTCTCGCTGCCGGTGAGCTCCTTCAGCGTGGTCTGCCAGGGCTGGCTCGATCCACGTTGCAACATCGACCAGAATTTCTGCCCTGCATCCTTGTTGCCGTAGAAGCTGCACTCATACAGCGGACCTTGATGCCCGGCCGCATCGCACAGGCCCTTGTAGAACTGAAACTGCAGGATATGCGCCAGAAAATAGCGCGTGTACGGCGTATTGCCCGGCACGTGATATTTGGCGCCGGCATCGAAGAAGTCTTCGCCGCGTGCGGTCACCGGCGCCACGCCCTGGTACTTGGCTTTGAGTTCCCACCAGGCCTGGTTGTAGCGCTCCGGCGGAATCGAGCCATCGAACACGCCCCAGCGCCAGCGGTCGATCATCAAGCCGAACGGCAGGAAGGCGACCTTGCTCAAGGCCATGCGCATCTGCGAGTTGATCAACGCTTCGCGCCCGGCCTGCTGTTCGCCGACCATGCCGATCGACTGCAGGTACTTCGGCGTCATCGCCAGCACGATGGTGTCGCCGATCGCTTCGTGGAAGCCGTCGTTGGCGCCGTTCTGAAACAGCGGTGGCAGCGGGTTGTAGGCCAGGTCGTAATAGATGTGGCCGAGCTCGTGATAAATGGTGGTGAAGTCTTCTTCGGTGGGCTTGATGCACATCTTGGTACGCACATCGGCGCCGATGTTCTGGGTCGGCTCGCCGCCCATGTTCATGTCCCACGCGCTGGCATGACAGACCACATCGCGGTCCAGCGGCTTGATGAACTGCGAGCGTTGCCAATAGGCCTCGGGAAGCTTGGGCATGCCCAGCGAGGTGTAGAAATCCTGCGCGCGCTCGGTCATCTGTTTGGCGGTGCGCAGTTGCGCCTCGCGCTCGGCATTGAAGCGTGCCGCCGTCCCGCCGTCGCCGCCGGTGTTACGCGCCAGTACCGCGCTCAGATTGCCCTGGTACTGTTTTTCCAGCGCGGAGGTAATGTCCAGATCGCCGGCGCCGGGGTAGGGCTGCAGCAGATCCCACAGATTGCTCCAGTCCTGCTGCCACATATTGCCCATCAAATGCGCCGGCAACAGGCCGCCGGCCACTTCGCCCTTGTCCTTGCCGTACTGCGTATCGAGCTTGCCGCGCGCGTAGCACTGCAGCTGCGCATACAGCGGTTTGACTTGCTCCCACAATCGGTCGGTCTCGCTGGCCAACTGCGCCGGCGGCATGTCGTAGCCGCTGCGCCACATCACCCCGACATCGGCAAAGCCGTTGCCGCGCGCGCCTTCGTTGGCCAGCTCGACAAAGCGCTGGTAGTCCTTGCGCATCGGCTGGGCGGTGCTATGCCAGCCCTGCCAGGCATCGAGTTGTTCGGTGTAGTCGCGGCTGCTGGCCAGCACTTGTTCCAGCTCACCGAGCTGGCGGCAGCGGCGTTGTTCGCCATCGCCCACGCAGTAACTCCCGGCGCCGTAGTCGCCTTCCATCTTGGCGGCGATGCGGGTGAGCTCAGCCAGTTTGGCCGGGTCGCGCGGTGCGGGTAGGGCGCTCATCAGTTTGAGCAGCTGCAGTGCGCGTGCGCTGTCTGCCGACATCGGTGTGCCGACGTACTGCTTGGATTGCTCGATCCAGCGATCCAGCTGCGCCAGCGAACGCTCGTTGGCCTTGGCGGCCAGCAGCTGCGAGTCGCCGTTGATGTAGGTCGACGACAGCCACTGCGCGGCAGTGACTTCCGGGTAGGCGGCCTTGTACTCGGCGCTGATGCGCGCAACGAACTGGTCGGCGCTTTCGGCAGGCGCGGTGTTGGTCGCGGCCGGTTTGGCTGGCGGCGGGGCGTCCTTGCGGCAGGCCGACAGCGATAACGTGCCGGCGGCCACAGCCAATGCCAGCAACAGCAGACGAGGATTCACGGGTGGTCCTTGCAGTGAAGTCCGGCGAAGGCTAGAGCGCGCGAGGCTTCAGGGCAAGCGGTCCTTCATGGGCAAGCAGTGCCGGTGCGGATGCCACGCAGCGGCAATCGATCCCGCTGTTGGCGGTGCCGAACGCTCAGCCTTTCCCCGTGCACTGCGCAAACACGTCGCGTTCGCGTGCATACACGCTGGTCTTGACCTGCATCAGGCCCAGCACCGAGGGGAACAGCGCGTCCTGATCGGTGTATTGCCCGGCGCGATGGCGCAGGCAGGCCTCATCCAGACCACGGTCGCGCGCAAACTCCGGCGAGAACCACATCACCATCGGCACGTGGGTCTGCTCCTTCGGTGCGATGGCATACGGCACGCCATGCAGATACAGGCCCTTCTCGCCCAGCGATTCACCGTGATCGGAGAGATAGATCATCGCGGTGTCGTAGTCGGACAAGCCACGCAATGCATGGATGGCCTGATTGAGGAAATGATCGGTATAGCCGATGGAGTTGTCGTAGGCGTTGACGATGCTCTGGCGGCTGCAGCTGCCCAGGTCGGCGGTCTTGCACACCGGCTTGAAGCGCTCGAACTGCGCCGGGTAGCGTTCGAAATAGCTGGGCCCGTGGCTGCCGAGTTGATGCAGCACCACCACGCGGTCGCCGGGCTTGGCACGCACTTGCGCCGCCAGATCGCGCAACAGGATTTCGTCCATGCAACGGCCGTCGGCGCACAGCTCCGGCGTGGTGGCGTCGTCCAGCTTCTGGATCTCCAGCCCCTCGCACACGCCCTTGCAGCCGGACTGATTGTCGCGCCACAGCGTGGAGATGCCGGCGTGTTCAAGCACGTGCAGGAACGACTGGTGGCCGCGGATCATGTCTTCGTTGTAATCGCGGCGGCCGAACGGCGAGAACATGCAGGGCACCGACACTTCGGTGCTGGTGCCGCACGAATGCATGTCCGGGAAATTGATCACGCCCGCCTGCGCCAGCTCCGGCGTGGTCTGCCGCGCATAGCCGCTGAGGCCCCAATTCTGCGCACGTGCGGTTTCGCCCAGCACCAGCAGCAACAGACGCGGGCGGCTGCCAGCAGCACGCGGCGTGGCGATCGCATCGTGTTCGATCGGCTGCTTGGGCGCATGCTTGATCGGCGAATCGGACTTGAGGTTCTGGCGCAGTGCGACGATGTAGTTGATCGGCGTGGCCAGGTAACGCACTTCGCGGTGATTGCGCATCAACGCCGAAATATCCTGCGACGACAGCATGGTGCCGGCGGCACCCACCACCGCCACCGCCAGCAAGAATCCCACCCGCACCAGCAACGTCTTGCCCGTGCTGCGTGCACGCAAGCGCGTACGCCACAGCAGCACGGTGGGAATCAGGAAGTAGCACACCAGCGGAAAAATCAGCCCCGGCGTGAGCAGCTCGCGCGATTCCTTGTGGTCGGTATGCAGCACGTTGCGCAGCATGTCCGCATCCAGATAGACGTTGTAGCTGTCCATGTAGTGCGCAGCCAGCGCAGTGGTGAACAGCAGCAGGGTCAACAGCGGTTTGGCGTTCCAGCGCCACACCAGCAGACCCAACAACAGCGCGTGCACGGCGACCAGCAGCGCCATCAACGAAATGGCAAACCCGATACTTCCCGGGTGCGTAGCCATTGCTGTGCGCCAGAACAGCTGATTGCAGACCAACGCGAAAAACACGCTCGACAGCAACACCAGCGCTTCGGTCGACACGATCGGCCGGGTACTCCATGTCAGCGCGCGCGTGCTGGTGCGCCCGCGCGGTTCCGGTAACCAGGTGCTCATGCTGCATCCCCCGATGGCAACATCGAATCAGACGTGCGATGTGGCCGAGCCAGCATCACGCAGTACAACCCCAATGCTGTCAGCCAGCACACTGCCAGCGACCATACATCGTGCGAGAGGAAATGCGCGCCGCGCAGTTGCTGCGCAACGCCGAAAATGAGACCTGCCGCCAACCCTATAAACAAACCTGGGAAGCGCCACGCAGGACGCAGCGACAACGCACAGAAATACAGTGCGACCCACGCATACCCGGCACTGGCATGGCCCGCCGGAAAACAACCGGACGCGGCAATGCCCTGGCGCGATTCGAACAAGCCGATCATCGCCTGCGTGCCGCCATATCGGCTCAGATCCCACGGGCAATCCATTGCGGTCCACGACTTGAGCAACGACACCAGCGAGGTCGACAACGCGATCGATGCGGCCAGATAGGTGAGCGGCCAACGCAGCACGCGCAAACGCGGCCTGCACCAGGCAGCCACCGCCAGAATCACGACGCTGACACCCGCAGAGGTACTCAACCCTCTGCCGATGCGATGAATCACGCCACTGGTAACCCAGTGGTCCTTGAGCAGCCAGTGGCCGCCTTCCAGTCGATACAGCGCATCGGCAATCCATTGGTCGCCGCCCGCGCCCATCAACAACGCGCTGACCAACAGCACAGCCGCCAGCGGCATCCACAGATGGCGAACGAAGAAGCGCGCCTGCACATCACGGGCGGTGTGCGCCAAAACTGGCGCGTGGACGGGAAGCGTGCTCATCGAGATGTCGGCCTGTGTCATTGCCCGGCATCTTCGAAACCCGGATGTCGGAGAGCGGTCGGACTGAAGTTGCCCAGCCGTTAACCCGACACCAAGCGTTCAGTCTGTGTCGCCATCGCTACCGGTTTGTTCGCTGTCGGACGCCGTGGTGATGCAACCGGCGTGCCACGCGGTGCCCGGCACCAATTGCCATTGATTGCGATTGGATTCGCCGATATCGATGCGTTGCGCCGGATCGATGCACGCCGGTACAGCCTGCTTGAGCACGAACAACCAACGTTTTTCTGGCGCCTGCGCAAGCCACGGGCCTGCCTTGTCCCATTGCTGCTGCCAACTCGCCTTGAAGCCGAAGTCGGTCACCGCGCGGTCGGCTTGCAGCAGGTTCTGTTCGCGCCAGGCCAGCATGCCCAGCTCCGCATCCGGGCCGACACGCTGGCCGACGCGCTGCATCAGCCGCGCGGATGAACTGTAAGGGTCCAGCGCGGGCATCAAGCCCAGGCCGTACACGCTCCACAGCGCCGCCGTCATGACCACCACCGCGGTGCCAGCGCGACGACCGCGCGACCACGCCAGCGCCGCCATGCCGACGATGCCAAGGCCGATCAGCCAAAATCCCACCGACTGCAACGAGGCCAGCTCCATGCCGCGCTTCAGCGCGGTGTTTTCGGCCCAGTGCAGATGCAGCGCAATGCCGGCACCCAGGACCAGGCCGGCAAGTGCGAGCAGCAGCACATAGCCGGTGAGCAGCACGCGGACACCGCGACGGCGCAGCAGCCCGGCCAGCAACGGCGCTGCTGCCACGCACAGCGCGGGCAGCATTGGAAAGATGTAGACCTCGCGCTTGCCCGGGCTGGCACTGAAGAACAGCAGCACCAGCACGCTCCACGCCAGCAGCAGCACATAGCGCGGGTCGCTGCGACGCAGCCGCCGCCACCACGCCGGCAGCAGCCACGGCAACAACAGGCAGCCCGGCAGCCACAGCGTGGCGATCACTTGCAGGTAGTACCAGAACGGTTTGACGTGATGCCAGGCGTGCGCGTAGCGCGTGCCGGTCTGCTTGAACAGCAGCTCATGCGCGTAAGCGTGCAATTGCGGGGCGTCGCTGTGCAGCAGCGCGATGCCCAGCGGCCCCAGCCAGACTGCGGTGCCAGCCAAAAACGCCGGCAGTACCAGCAGCCAGCTGCGCCCGGCCTGCGCACGCGCCGGCAGCACGCTCCAGTGCCGGCGCGGCAGCGCCATCCATGGCAGCAACAGCAGCAGCGGCAGGAAGCCGACGCCCTTGGTCACCGTGCCGACGCCGGCGGCAAACAACCCCAGCGTCCACGCGCGCCAGTCCGGCCCGCGCAGCACATGCCGCAGCAGCCCCCACAGCGACAGCGTGGTCAGCGCCACCAGCACCATGTCGATCTGCGCACGCTTGGCCATCAGGCCGAACTGCAGCACCGCAAATAACGCCAGCACCGCGTAGCCGGCCACGCGCCGGTTCCACAGCCGGCGCGTCATGTCCCAGGTCAGCCACAGCGTTGCCAGCGCGGCCAGCAGCGAGGGCAACAGAAACGCGACAGACCAGTGCGGCACCAGCTCATAACTCGCCGCCTGCAGCCACATGAACACCGGCGGCTTTTCCGCGTACAGCTCGCTGCCACGGTGCGGCAGCAGCCAATGGCCGCTTTCGACCATGGTGCGTGCGGCCAGCACAAAGCGCGGCTCGTCCGGCGGATTGGGTTGGCGTAGCCCGAGCCCGGCCACCAGGCTGACGACGATCAGCAGCAACGCGGCAAGCAACGCACGCCGACGAGGGAGAGAGGCAGAGCTGGCAGGCGACACGTGCATGCCCCGATTAAAAGGGGCCGAACGATAGCTGGCAAGCAGGTCGGAATTTTGTCGGAACGCGCGCCGAGCCGCCTGGAGCGGTCGGGTTCGGCTCGGCTCGGTTAGGATGCGCACATCGTCCCTGTCGGGCTGTTCTGGAAACCGCCATGCGGCTGCTGGTCATCGAAGACAACCGCAACATGGTTGCCAACCTGTTCGACTATTTCGAAGCGCGCGGGCACACCCTGGACGCAGCGCCCGATGGCGTCACCGGCCTGCATCTGGCCACCACCCAGCAGTACGACGTGCTGGTGCTGGACTGGATGATGCCGCGCATGGACGGGCCGGAGGTGTTGCGCCGCCTGCGCGAGCAGCATCAGTCCGAACTGCCGGTGATCATGCTGACCGCGCGCGACGAATTGCCGGACAAGATCGCCGGCTTCCGCGCCGGGGCGGACGATTACCTGACCAAGCCGTTCGCGCTGCCCGAGCTCGAAGTGCGCATCGAGGCCTTGCTTGCGCGTGCACATGGCCGTCGTCGCGGCAAGCTGTTGCAGGTAGCCGATCTGCGCCTGGATCTGGCCACTCTAGAGGCCACCCGCGACGGGCAGGTGCTGCACCTGTACCCGGCCTGCCGCAAATTGCTGGAAGTGTTGATGCAGGCCAGCCCGGCCGCCGTCACCCGGCAGCGCCTGGAACAATCGTTGTGGGGCGACGACCCGCCCGACGGCGACATGCTGCGCTCGCATATCTACGAATTGCGCCGCAGCGTGGACGGCCCGTTCGCGCAGAAGCTCATCCATACCCTGCCACGGCTTGGCTACCGTTTGGCAGAACTCGATGGCGCCAGCGAACCGGCGAGCAGCGATCGCGCCGATGGCTAAGCCGCGCCCGTTGGGACGTCGGGTCATGGTGTGGTTGTTCGGCTACACCTTGCTGATGACGTTGGCGGTGTTCGGCACCGCGCAATACCTGCACGAGCGCGCCGAGCATGGCGTGTGGCGCTCGCTGCTCAACTCGGAACTGGACAGCATCCTGGACAGCAGCGCGCAAAGTCCCGGTTACCACTGGCAGGATTCGGACACCTTGCGGTTGTATCGTCTCGATGGCAGCAAGCCCGTGCCGCCGGTGTTACGCACCTTGCATCCCGGCCTGCATGAGCGTGACGTCGACGGCCGCCCGAGCGCGTTGATGGTGCGCGACACGCCGCATGCGGGTCGCCTCGTGCTGGTGCTGGATATCACCGACTTCGAAGCGCTGGAAAAATTCCTCACCCGCTGGATGCTAGCCGCCGGTATCGCGCTGATCGGCATCACCTTGCTGATGGGTGCTTACGCAATGGCCCGATTGGTGAGCCCGTTGGTGAAGCTGGCCCGCGACATCGGTGCGCTGCGTCCGGAACGCCGTGCGCAACAGATTGCCGTGGGTGCGCAGGGCAGCGCCGAGTTGTACGTCATCGCCGATGCGCTCAACGATTATCTGGAGCGCAACGGCCAGTTCGTCGAGCGCGAACGCGCCTTCATCGACAGCGCCAGCCACGAGCTGCGCACGCCGATCGCGGTGATCGGCAATGCGGTGGAACTGGCCTTGGAGCAACCCGGCACGCCGCCGGCGGTGCGCCATCAATTGCAGCGCATCGCACAGACCAGCGCATCGGTAGAGCAACTGATCACCTTGTTGCTGGTGCTGGCGAAAGACCCGAGCCGGCTGGTGGGCAGCAGCGATACGTTGCGGCTGGATCATCTGATTCCGGACATCGTCGCCGACCACGCGCATCTGTGCGCAGACAAGGATC
This sequence comes from Xanthomonas sp. WHRI 10204, assembly GCF_040202875.1. Lineage (NCBI taxonomy): Bacteria > Pseudomonadati > Pseudomonadota > Gammaproteobacteria > Lysobacterales > Lysobacteraceae > Xanthomonas > Xanthomonas sp. WHRI 10204. The sequence continues at coordinate 792,965 of NZ_JBEGDW010000002.1, read as the reverse complement.
TGCAGCTGGTCATCGACCCGTTGCCGCCGTGCAGCCTCACCGCCCCGGTCGCCATCGTGCAGACCGCCATCGGCAATCTGCTGCGCAATGCGATCGAAAACAGCGACCGCGGCATTATCCGCATCACGCTCTCGGCGCCCGGCATGGTACGCATCGCCGACCCGGGCCACGGCATGACGCCGGAAGAGATCAGCGCGATCTACGCACGCCTGGCGCGCGGCAATGCACGGCAGGGCAACGGCATCGGTCTGGAACTGATCGGGCGGCTGTGCGAGCACCTGGGCTGGAAACTGAGCCTGGAATCCGATGCAGGGCAGGGCACCGTCGCGACGCTGGATCTGTTTGGTGCCGTGGCGGCGATCGAGCCCACACACGCATAGCCTCAGCGTGCGCACTGCCTGCATCGCAAGACGGTGCAGCGCACAGCGCACGCTGCGACGGCATGTTGATCGCGCACGGTGATCTGCAGGCACAGGCAATAGTCCTCAGCCTGCACCCCAAGCCATGCAAGCATCTTGTCCCTTGCCGGGCGCCACAGCGCGCACCGCACCATCATGCAGCCAGCTCAGACCGGCAGCAGCCCGCGTTCGTGCAACCAGCTGCGCGCGTTCTCCGCATCCTGCTCGAACCAGGCACGGGTGGACCCCAGTCGGTAGGTATAGCCCCAGGCATCCATGTCGGCCATCAATCGCGTACTGCCCACACCCGGTAACTGGTCGGCCAGCAGAATCTGCAGGTAACAGGTGGCGTCTTCCTCATCCACCGAATCGGTGGCATCGGTATGTACGGCGGCGCGTTTGTCGGCAGGCAGCACGATCAGGTGCCCGGCTTCATGCAGCATCGAATGCACCGGCGTGTCGTCGCGCACATAGACATCGCAGCCGATGATGCCCGCTTCCGGTTCGCCCCAGAAACTGCCTGGAATCGGTGCGTCAGCGTCCACGCGATGCAGGCGCAGGCCATACCGGCTAAGTAAGGCTGCCGCTGCGTCCAGGCCGATATCGGCCACGCACAGCACAGCGGAAGCATCGGATGCGGAAGCAGGATGTGGAATCACGCGCAGTGGCTCGCGGTCGGGCGCGCCGCAATGGCGCGCAGTGGGGCAGAAACCAAAACGGCACCGTGCGAACACGGTACCGTCAGGAGGGCGATGCGGCGACCGCCACACAGCGCGTAAGCGTCTACGGGCTGCACGCTGGCGGCAATGACCGCCTTACTTGTCGCCGTCTTCCGGCAGGGCGACTGAAATATCCAGCACGTCGTGCTCGCCGTCCTTGACCAGATCCACCCGCACCGCATCGGCATCGATGTTGACGTACTTCTTGATCACTTCCAGCAATTCGCGCTGCAGCAGCGGCAGGTAATCCGGCCCGCCACGGTGGTTGCGCTCCTGCGCAATGATGATCTGCAGGCGGTTCTTGGCCGTCTCGGCGGTGTTCTTCTTGCTCTTGAGAAAATCGAGCAGGCCCATGCTTAGCCTCCGAACAGCTTGCTGAAGAAGCCTTTCTTCTCCACGGATATGAATCGCATCGGGCGCTCTTCGCCCATGATGCGGGCGACCGCGTCGTCGTAGGCCTGGCCGGCCGGGGACTCGCCATCCAGGATCACCGGCTCGCCCTTGTTGGAGGCGTTGAGCACGTCGCCGGACTCGGGAATCACACCGATGGCCTTGAGCCCCAGCACTTCTTCCACGTCGGTGATGCTGAGCATCTCGCCGCCTTCCACGCGGCCCGGGCTATAGCGGGTCAGCAACAGGAACGCCGGCACCGTCTTGCCTTCTTCGGCCTTGCGGGTCTTGGAATCGAGCAGGCCGATGATGCGGTCGGAGTCGCGCACCGAGGACACTTCCGGGTTCACCACCACTACGGCGCGGTCGGCGAAATACATCGACAGGAACGCGCCTTTTTCGATGCCGGCCGGCGAATCGCAGACGATGTACTCGAAGCCGTCGGCGGCCAGGTCCTTGAGCACCTTCTCCACGCCGTCCTGGGTCAGCGCATCCTTGTCGCGGGTCTGCGAGGCAGCCAACACGTACAGGTTGTCGAAGCGCTTGTCCTTGATCAGCGACTGCTTGAGCGTGGCTTCGCCATGCACGACGTTGACGAAGTCGTACACCACGCGCCGCTCGCAGCCCATGATCAGGTCCAGGTTGCGCAGACCGACGTCGAAGTCGATGACGGCGACCTTCTTGCCGCGCCGTGCCAGCCCGCAGGCCAGGCTCGCGCTGGTGGTGGTCTTGCCGACGCCGCCCTTGCCGGAGGTGACTACGATGATTTCAGCCAAAGGATTTCTCCGAATATTTCTGTGGTTGGGCCGCGTCAATCAAGCGCAGCGATCTTGATCTGATCCTGCTCCAGCCAGACCTGGACGGCCTTGCCACGCAGGTCCATGGGAACATCGTCCAGCACCTTGTAGTGGCCAGCGATGGCGACCAGTTCGGCGTGGAAGTCGCGGCAGAAGATGCGCGCGTCCGGGTTGCCCTGCGCGCCGGCCAGAGCGCGGCCACGCAGGGTACCGTAGATATGGATGCTGCCGTCGGCGATGACCTCCGCCCCGGCGCCGACCGTATTGAGTACGGTCAGGTCGCAGTTTTCCGCGTACAGCTGCTGGCCCGAACGCACCGCATTGCGTTGCATGCGGCCCGGCGCCGGGCGCGCGGCCGGCGCTGCGGGTTCGGCGCGTGCCGCCGGCGGCGGTGGAGGCGGTGGGCTGACCGCGGTCGGCTCGTATTGCGCGCGGAACTTGGCCAATAGCGGCACGCCGAGTTGCTGCGACAGCAGGTCGATCTCGCTGGTGCCGTAAGCCAGCGCCACCGGCAGCACGCCGGCATCGCGCAGGCCATCCAGCAGCGCCTTGGCGGTGGCCACGTCCGGCACCTGCGACAGGCCGCCGAAATCCAGGATCACCGCCGCCCGCCCGAACAGCTTGGGCGCGCGGGTCACGCGCTCGTGCATTTCCTGCACCAGGCGCGGCACATCCAGGGTCCGCACGCGCAGGTTGGCAATGCCCACCTGACCAATCTTGAGTTCGCCGGCCTGTTCAAAATCCACATTCACACTCGACACGCTCAGCTCCCCGTCGATGAGTTGTCGGTGGCGGCGGCATGCCGCGGCCGGCCGACCCACGGCAATTCTTCGGGCAACTTGCCGCCATAGGTCTCCTTGACCCACGGATAGCTGCTCATGTCTTTCATCAGCATGCTCGCGCGCACCTCCACGTCGGGCATGGTGTTCTGGCCGACCTCGCGGAAGCCGAAGCTGCCATGGAACAGCAACGCCGCATCGGCGCCGTGGTCCAGGAACACCTCGCAAGCCAGCTGCGGGTAGCGCAGCTCGGTGTAGCTCTGCACATCGGCATAGAACGCCCGCCCGACGCCACCGCCGCGACGGCGGCTGGCGACCACGATGCGGTCGATATAGAAAAATTCCGGATGACGGTCCCGGAACCAGGCGAAATTGCTGCTGTCATGGGTACTGCCGCTCCCGAACCCGACCAGGAAACCGGCCAGGTTGCCGTCGCGCTCGGCGACGCGGAAATATTCGGCCTGTTCGTAGAAGCGTTGCAGCTTGTTTGAATCCAGCGGCAGGATCGCCAGTCCGGCATTGTTGTTCAGGGCCAGGACGGAATCGAGCTCGTGCTCGCGCACGTCGCGGATGACGATCGACATTGGGACTCCGTGGGGTAACGCTCTCGATCCGAAATCGGATCTGCGTCGGATTATTACATGCGTGGCCTGAAGCGGCGACCCGCCGCGTGCGCCCCGGCGCGCAAGTCGCCTTCGCGCAGGGCAACGCGCATGCGCAAATTCGGCCTGGCGGGCGGGTGCTTGCAGGCGAACACGTGCATGCATGACTTCCGGCAAGAGGGCAGCGGCGGCGCTTGGGCCTAAGATGCCAGCATGTTGGGATACCTCAGTCATACGCGCGTCCTGCGCTTCGCCGGCCTGTTCACCTGGGCGATGATCGCCATGCCGTTGGTGTACACGTATTGGCCCGCTGCCGAAGAGGGCGACCACCGCAGTGCGGCGGAAGGTCTGCTGATGTCGACGGTTTTCGTCGGCTTTGGCGCCAGCTACTTCTGGCTGACCCGTGGCTTGAGCGGTGGCGGACACGCCCATTGGTACGATCGGCTGATCCTGCTACTGCTCACGATCTTCGCGCTGGCGGTCAGCTATCTAAGCGGAACCGGGCTGGGCAGCATCCTGATGATGGTGGCCGCCGGTGTGATCCCGTGGTTGCTGCCGCTGCGCATTGGCGTGGCTTGGTTGGTGCTCAGCCAGCTGGCTGTGCTGCCGGTCTTCTATTACTTGCGCCCGGATTTCACTTTGTTCGCTGCGCTGATGCAGTCGTTGTTGTACGGCGGTTTCTCGATGTTCATTTTCGTGACCAGTCTGGTGGCGCGCCAGCAGACCGATGCACGCGAAGAACAGCGCCGGCTCAACGCCGAACTGCGCGCCACCCGCGCGCTGCTGGCCGAAAGCGCACGCATCAACGAGCGCACCCGCATCTCGCGCGAGCTGCACGATCTGCTCGGCCACCATCTCACCGCGCTCAGCCTCAACCTGGAAGTGGCCGGCCACATCACCGAGGGCCAGGCGCAGGAACACGTGCGTCAGGCGCACACCCTGGCCAAGCTGCTGCTCACCGATGTGCGCGAGGCGGTCAGCCATTTGCGCGACAGCGGCGCCATCGATCTGGAAGCGGCGCTGCGCCCGCTGGTGACCCAGGTCCCCTCGCTGGACATTCATCTGGATATCGCCCAGCCGCTGACCCTGGACGACCCCGAGCGGGCGCACGTGCTGCTGCGCTGCACCCAGGAAATCATCACCAACGCGGTGCGCCACGCTGGCGCGCGCAATCTGTGGATCCAGGTACGGCGCGATGCGGATACCGTGCTGATCGACGCCCGCGATGACGGCCATGGCGCCGATGCGGTGGCGCCCGGCAACGGACTGCGCGGCATGCGTGAACGGCTCAACCAGTATGGTGGCAAGCTGGAAATCCAAACCCGGCGCGGCGACGGCTTCGGCCTGCGCATCTGCGTTCCAGGCGCGCCGGCACTGATGCCTGCGGCCGTTACTCAAGGAGTGTTCTGATGATCCGTGTGTGCCTGGTCGACGACCAAACCCTGGTGCGCCAGGGGATCCGCTCGCTGCTGGCGCTGGACAACGGCATCGAGGTGGTGGCCGAGGCCTCGGACGGCAAGCAGGCGGTGGAGCAGATTCCGCAGATCCAGCCGGACGTGGTGCTGATGGACATGCGCATGCCGGTGATGTCCGGCCTGGAAGCCCTGCAGATGCTCTCGCGCAACGGCACCCTGCCGCCGACCATCATCCTGACCACCTTCGACGACGACCAGCTGGTGCTGGCCGGGCTCAAGGCTGGCGCCAAGGGCTACCTGCTCAAGGACGTGTCGCTGGAACAGCTGGTCGGCGCGATCCGCACCGTGGCCGACGGCGGCTCGCTGGTGCAGCCGGCGGTCACCCAGCGCCTGCTCTCGGGCCTGGAGCACATGCGTAACGAGTTCGTCAGCCTGGACCGGCCCGATCCGCTCACCGATCGCGAGACCGAGATCTTGCGGCTGATGGCGAGCGGCTTTTCCAACAAGGAAATCGCCAATTCGCTGGGCGTGGCCGAGGGCACCATCAAGAATCACGTGTCCAACATCCTGTCCAAGTTGGGCGTGCGCGACCGCACCCGCGCCGTACTCAAGGCATTCGAGCTGCAGCTGGTCTGACAGCAGGATGTCCCGCCCGGTGCAGCGCGCCGGGCGTTCGCGGGCGCGCAAGCCTGCGGCTTGCAGGCAGCGCCTGCTCACCCTGTCCAAGTTGGGCGTGCGCGACCGCACCCGCGCGGTACTCAAGGCGTTCGAGCTGCAGCTGGTCTGACAGCAGGATGTCCCGCCCGGCGCAGCGCGCCGGGCGTTCGCGGGCGCGCAAGCCTGCGGCTTGCAGGCAGCGCCTGCTCACCCTGTCCAAACTGGGCGTGCGCGACCGCACCCGCGCGGTGCTCAAGGCATTCGAGCTGCAACTGGTCTGACGGCAGGATGTCCCGCCCGGCGCAGCGCGCCGGGCGTTCGCGGGCGCGCAAGCCTGCGGCTTGCAGGCAGGGCCTGCTCACCCTGTCCAAGTTGGGCGCGCGCGACCGCACCTGTGCGGTGCTCAAGGCATTCGAGCTGCCGCTGGTCTGACAGCATTGCCGTCGTAACTCAATGCCGCCCTGCACGGCGATTGCTGCGCGATGCGGTATCGCCGTCCTGCATGCATTTTTATGCGGTTGCGTTGCGCCGAGTGGGGCGGTGACACACCCCTCAATGCCTTTGGCTAATGCGGCATCACACGCACGCAGCGCGCGATGTGCATGATGACTGCGCGCAATTGGCGCAAACCCTTGTACAGACTGGGATTGCGCAGTTCCGCAACAGCGCCGCGTGCGCTAAATGACACCGCAAGACCGCGCTACCCGTCGCACAACTGAACATCTTTCTCGAAGCCTGCTAGGATGGTGGCTTCGCTTCACTCAACCCGGCCGTGGGATCGGCCCCGGAGACCTCCTGAATGACCCGTATTATCGAGTTCCTGATCGCCTTGGGGATCGTGGCTGGCTTGTTTGTCGTGGTGGGCTTGGTGTTGCCCTCGGAGCGGCAGATGTCCGAGAGTGTTGAGACCAACCGCAGAATGACGATTGTTTACGACACCGTGAACAGCTTCCGTCGTTTCAAGGATTGGAACCCGCTTGTGCTGCGTGACCCGAAGATCCAGCTGAAGCTGGCCGGCCCGGAAGAGGGCAAGGGTGCACGCGTCGAATACAGCTCCACCGAGGGCTATATCGGCAGCGGCAGCTGGGAAATTAAAAACACCGTCAAGAACGAGCGTGTTGAGATCGCGATCGAAGATCCCACCAAGGGCTACGACAAGGTCACCAATTTCACTCTGGCTCCGACCGGCAAGAACAACAAGAACGTCAAGATCACCCAGGATTACAGCGTCAAGTACGGCTGGAACCTGTTCGGTCGTTATGCGGGCTTGTATGTCAGCCGCCACGTGGGCGACGACCTGAAGCTGGGCCTGTCGCGTCTGGCAACTGCATTGGCCACCGTGCCGAACTTCGACTACCGCGCGCAGCTGGACGGCAAGCCGGTGTTGAGCGATCTCAAGATCGTCGATGTGCCGGCCGAGGACCTGTTGGTCGTCACCGCAGGCAACATCGATCGTGATAACGAGACGATCAAGAAGTCGATCAAGGACAACCAGGAGTGGATCAAGCGCGTGATGGACGCCAATGGTCTGGAAGCTGCTGGTCCGGTTCGGATCGTCACCACCGACTTTGCCAGCGACAAGTACGCGTTCGACGTCGTGCAGCCGGTCCGCAAGCGTGCCGGTGGCGCGCCGAAGGCCGATGCCAAGACTGACACCGCCAAGACCGACGCCAAGAAGGACGATGCCGCAGCAGCTGCTGCACCTGTCGATGCGACACCGGTTGCCGCAACGGGTGAAGAGCTGAAGCTCAACATCCCGTCCGAAGCCCCGGTGAAGTACGAGCGCACCAAGGCGCACCGTTCGGCATTTGCTACCTACGCAGGCCATATGGCCGGCCTGGATGCCGTCCGCAGCTCCCTGCGTGCCTGGTCTGCCACCGGCGGCAACGACGTGACCGAACGTCCGTACGAGTCCTGGAAGGGCGGCGTGGACAAGTCGTTTACGCAGGACGGTACCTATGACGTCTACTGGGCCATCAAGTAATCGTTTCACCACGATGATCTGATCCAGACGAAAACGCGCCGCAGTCTTGCGGCGCGTTTTTTTTTGCGCCACGGCGCCGCAACGGAAACTGCCCGCATGTCTTTAATCGAACGTCGCAAGAAACATCCCTCGTTGCTGGCCTTTTGCGGCGGCTTGCTGGCCGCCATCGCGGTGGGGCTGTCGGCCTACGCCTCGCACGGCGTGACCGACGCGCTGGTGCAGTCGCGGCTGCAGTTGGCATCGCTGTACGCATTTGGGCACGGCGCCGTACTGGTCGTGCTGGGCGCCACCGAAACGCGTGCGCTCGCGCGCGTCGGGTTGTATCTGTTGTTGCTCGGCACCTTGCTGTTTGCCGGCAGCCTGGTTGGCGGCGCCTTGCTGCACTGGCCGACCAGCCTTGCACCGATCGGCGGGGTCGGCTTGATTCTGGGCTGGGTGGTGTTGGCGATCGGCGCGTTGAGGCGTTGAGATGCCACGGCATGCCCGCGGATTCGATGTGGAGGCGGCGTTCGCGCAGTTGAGCCGGCGCGACCGTGCGTTGGGCGCGTGGATGAAGCGCATCGGCCCCATCGCTCCGCAGCCAGGTTGGCGCAAACCGTTCGACCCGGTGGACGCGTTGGCGCGTGCCATCTTGTTTCAGCAACTCAGCGGCAAGGCCGCATCCACGATCGTGGCGCGGGTGGAGGTGGCGATCGGATCGAGCCGTCTGCATGCCGACACCCTGGGGCGCGTGGACGATGCGGCGCTGCGCGCCTGCGGTGTCTCCGGCAACAAGGCGCTGGCACTGCGCGATCTGGCGCGGCGTGAGCTGGATGGAGAAATCCCCTCGTTACGCCGGCTCGCCTTCATGGAAGACGACGCCATCGTCGAAGCACTGGTGCCGGTACGCGGCATCGGCCGCTGGACGGTGGAAATGATGTTGATGTTCCGCCTGGGCCGCCCGGACCTGCTGCCCATCGACGACCTGGGTGTGCGCAAGGGCGCCCAGCGCGTAGACAAACAAGAGCAGATGCCCACCCCGAAGGAACTTGCCGAGCGCGGGCAACGCTGGGGCCCATACCGCACTTACGCCGCGTTTTATCTATGGAAGATCGCCGACTTCAGCGTCGCGGCGAAAGTGCCGACCCCGCGCTCGCAGGAATAGGTGCACCTGGTGGATGTACAAGCGCGCACGCCGGCGCGAGCGGGCGGGGGGCGTTATCAGGGGCGTCCTGGGCGCCGGTAATGGCCGGTTCCCGGCGTTACTCACCCAGGCAGGTACTTGTCCCACAAGTGGTTGCGGAAGCGACGCTCTGGATCGATGTTCCTTTTGACGCTCGCAAAAGACCCGGCTTCCGGGTAAGCGGCGGAAAATTGCTGCTGGCTGGCATGCAACCGGTAGGGTAGGTAGTAGCGGCCGCCATGCGCCAGCGCTGCATCGATCAACTGCCGGGTCCAGGCCACCGTTGCCTTGTCAGGCGAGCTGCCGCTGCGCTGCTTGTAATAGAGCACGAAGGAAAACACCGGCTGCGGTGCCCAGCGCAACATCGACACCGTATCGGCAGGCGAGTGGCGGATCGAGATATTGAGTGCGTTGACATCGTTGCGGCGCAGGATTGCGGCCATGTCGCGCGCGAATGCAGTAAATGCAGGCACCGGCACGAAATATTCCTGCAGCAGGTAGGTGGACATGCGCCGCGTGCGCGGTTCCAGCGAACGCGCATCCAGGCTGGCCTGGCAATTGCGACGCATCACTACCGGCGTCTGCAACAGCGGCGCGGTCTGATAGCGCTCGCGCAGCGGCTTGCTCAGCGGCAGTTCCGATGCAGCCCAGATCAGATTCTGTTCGCGGCTGTAGTCCAGGTCGCGCGGAATCAGGCGCCTGGCATCGGTTGGTGCGGCATCGCTGCTGACCCATGTCACTGCCAATGGGCGATCAAAGTACGGCGGCGTCAGGTCGGCATTGTGCATCACCGCCAGTGGGTCGGCGGCGATACGGTCGGCGAAGAAGGCGGGGTAGTCGTCCAACGCCACTTGTTCCACCCGCCGCTCCAGCATGTCGTTGAGTGTCAGCGACAACTCCACTTCGGTGACCACGCCGAGCCCGCCGTAGCCGCCAATGACAGCGGAGAACAGCTCCGGAGTGTTCGTGCGGTTGAGTTCGTGTATCTGGCCATCTGCGTCAACCAGCTGCAAGGCATGCACCGTGTGCGCAATCGGCCCTGCGTGCAGGTAGCGGCCATGGCAATTGACCCCGATCGAGCCACCGACGCTGAAGTTGCTGTAGCTCTGCATCACCGCGATTGCCAGATCATGTGGATCGATCAGGTTTTGCACGTCCCGCCAACGCATGCCGCTACGCACGCGGATGCGTCGGGCAGCGACATCCAGATGCACTAGGCCGACCAGCTCGCGCAGGTCCAGGTGCAGCGAAGAGGGCGAAGAGATTTGTCCGCCCATGCTGTAACGCGCGCCACCGATGGATACCGGACCGGTACTGCCGCGTAGCAGGCTGACCACCTCGTCCACGCTGCGCGGCCGCGCGATGCGTGCGACCGTGGTGCGATCGATGCCGGCAATATCGGAGATCTGCAGCGATGTGTCGGGGCTCTTGCCGCATCCCGGCATGGTCAGCGCAACGCCGGCGCCGAGGAGTGCGGCGGTGGCGGTGCGGCGCTGTCTATCGATGTGCTCGTCCATAAGCGGATGTTTCCAGCAGGGTTGGGAATCAGATGGCGGCGGGCGGCAGCCGGCCGAGTGTTGCGTCAGACCACAGCCTGGGGGATCGGCAGGCTATGGAGGTGATGGCGATGCAGCGCGCGCGCTCACGCGTTGGACCTGTCATTGCGACGACACAGCGTGCGGCAGGCTTCATGGCGAGTGCCAGCGCCAATGCCAGGGTTCGTAGACGATGCCGTGCGGGTTGTCGCGCGGATAACTCAGGCGGTAGCCGAAGTGCGGCGCGTGACTGCGCAGCCACGCAAACGCGGTGGTGGCCTCGAACGATTCCTCGGCCGGTGGTTCGCCCGGAGTGCCGATGTCGAGCGCATCGCCGCTGTGATGTTCGCTGAAGCCCGGTGCGGCATTGACCGCCAGAATCTGCTCCAGCGTCAGCCCGCGTGCGAACTTGCGTTCGAAGATGCCCAGTTGGTAATCGTGGCTGCGGTAGCCGGAGATCGCATCGAGCACGATGTCCGCACGCAGCGCAGCCGCACGCATCTGATGCCACGCACGCACGGCACCTGCGCTGAGCCAGAGCGGCCGGCCGAAGCGATCGCGCCCGGCGAACTGCAACGTTGCAGGTTCGGCGATCAGGCGCAGGCCGGTCTGTTCTACATAGTCATCTGCAACAAGTCCAAGCTGGGTCAGGCGATGCTGCAAGCCGTCGACCGCCAGGACGCCCGCGTGGCCTTGGCTGGAATGCGCAGTGGCGCCCTGCAGCCGGTCCAGTGCCTCGTCCAGGCCAGGTTCGCGCGCCAGTCGCGGCACCAGCGGCATTAGCCCGTGTGGCAGCTGCGCGGCCAGATAGCGCCCATCGCGTTTGCGCCGCAGTAGCCAGTCGGCCTGCGCCAGTACGCGCGCATCGGCATTGCTGCGCGCGCGCATGATCGCGGCCGGCACCAGTTCGATGGCGGTGGTGTTGAGCAGCAGGGACAGTCTTGGGCGCATCGCGACAGGGTAGGGCTAAGCGCGTTGCGCGGCCAGTTGCTGTAGATCCTGTAGCAGCTGGCGCGGCTGTTCGGGACTGAGCACGACTACGCTGCCGTCCTTGAGTGGGAGGGTCAGCACGCGGGCCGATTGGGTGATCAGATAGAACCCCGGGCCTGCCTGTCTGCTGCGGTAGTGCCCGGAATGGAAACCGGGATAGCCAAAGCCCAACGACTTTCGGCCTGGCTTGAAGGCAGGGTGCTCGGCCAGATCGACCACGCGCGCCGTGTCCAGCCGCATCTGGTCGACGGAAACCTGCTTGGTGAACAGTGTCGAGCGCACGATCAAGCGATCGTCCTGTAGCCGGATACCGCGTCGCGCATGCACGGCGGTGCAGCTCACTGCGATTGCCAGCAGCAGTGCCAGGTGGGCGTACAGGGCGGCAGGATGCCCATGACGGACATTGTCCGCATGTACCACGACGATCACGCACGCGACAGCCAGCAACGGAAGCCATAGCCACAGCGCAAGCCCGTAGGGCGCGACCGGAGCGACGGCGTACTCGCGTCGGTGCGGTGGCTGGCGGTGACCGGTGTGTGCCGTGTGCTGTGCAAAGTTGTCGTGGCGTTGACCGGATCACGTCGTCATCGGGCTTCCTTGATCGGCACCTGCGGCGTGACACTTGGCGATACGTGTGGGCGCCTGACAGCGAGCATGCCGGGGTTGTTTGGTAGGGCCACCGCGACCTGGATGTCATCGCCGTTGACGGCGTGGAGATATGACAGCGATGCGGCGACGCTTCGCCCGTTGCAGCGCCTGCTCATGTCTGCGGTTCCTTGTCGCCCTGCGGCTTCGGCAAGCGCCCTGCCTTGCGTAGCGCATCGCGCAGCACGTATTCGATCTGCGCGTTGAGGCTGCGTAGTTCGTCATCGGACCAGCGCTGCACAGCAGCCAGTACATCGGCGTTGATGCGTAGCGGGTAGGCCTTCTTTTCGCTCACTCGCGCTCACCGCGGCCGCTGTGGCGGCGCAGGTGCATGACCATCGAGACGATCAATACGTTGACGCCGATGATCATGCCGATCACCACCGCATAGATACCGGCGCGGTTGTCGCCGGCCCAGTACAGGCAGGCAGCGCCGATCAGGATCACCAGGCTGATCAGCGCCCAGCGCAGGCCCAGACCGCGTGCGCGGTCGTCATCGTCCGCACCGATGGAGGCGGCGATCGCCAGTGCGGGCAAACCGGACAGAGCGACCACCAGCGGCACCATGACATTCATTGTTTCACCTCAATAGAGCGAGCCGGCGTTGACCACCGGTTGGGTGCCGCGATCAGAACACAACACGGTGAGCAGGTTGCTGACCATATGCGCCTTGCGCTCTTCGTCCAGCTGCACCACGCCGTTTTTCTGCAACTCGGCCAGTGCCATCTCCACCATGCCCACGGCACCCGCCACGATACGCGTGCGTGCGGCGATCACTGCATTGGCTTGCTGGCGCTGCAGCATGGCTTGCGCGATTTCCGGTGCATAGGCGAGGTGGCTGATGCGCGCTTCGATCACATCCACGCCGGCCTGGGTCAGGCGCTCGTCGAGATGCCGCTTGAGCTGCTCACTGATTTCGGCCGGATGGCTGCGCAACGAAATCTGACCATCTTCGTGCTGATCGTAGGGATAGCTGGTGGCCATGGCGCGCAGCGCCGCTTCGGACTGTATATGCACGAAGCTTTCGTAGTCGTCGACGTTGTACACCGCCTCCGACGCGTCCATGACCTGCCACACGATCACAGCAGCAATTTCGATCGGGCTGCCATCCAGTTCGTTGACCTTGAGCCGGCCGCTTTCGAAATTGCGCACGCGCTGGCTGACCCGGCGCTTGGCGTAAAAGGGGCTGTTCCACCGCAGGCCAGGGTCCTTGACCGTGCCCACATACTTGCCGAACAGGCTGAGCACGGCGGCCTGGTTGGGTTCCAGGGTGTACAGCCCGGCCAGAAAAAAGATGCCGACGGCAACCACCACGATGGTGGCGATCAACGCGAGCGGAATCGCCTCGGCCGAGGCCGCCACGGTAAGCAGCATCCAGGCGCTGGCTGCGAACGCCGCACCGACGGCGATGATGACGGGGATGCCAGGCAGTGAGTTGATCGGCTTCTCTTTCATGAGCGGATGTCCTTGAGTTTGGAATAAAGATATCAAAGTGATATCAAGTGATGCAAGATTTGCGGGCAGCGTTCGAGCGGAAGGCCCAGTTAGAATGGCCGCCCCCTTCCGATCTGGACCCGCGCTCATGACTACTCTCGGCACGCCGTTATCGCCTTCCGCCACCCGGGTGCTGCTGCTGGGGTCGGGCGAACTGGGTAAGGAAGTGGCGATCGAACTGCAGCGCTTCGGGGTGGAAGTGATCGCGGCCGATCGCTATGCCAATGCACCGGCGATGCAGGTGGCGCACCGCTCGCACGTGCTGGACATGCTCGATCCTGCCGCGTTGCGCGCGCTGATCGCCGCCGAGCAGCCGCACCTGATCGTGCCGGAGATCGAAGCCATCCATACCGAAACCCTGGTGGCGCTGGAGCGCGATCAGGGCCAGCGCGTGATTCCCACCGCGCGCGCCGCACGCCTCACCATGGACCGCGAAGGCATCCGCCGCCTGGCTGCCGAAACCCTGGGCCTGCCGACCTCGCCGTATCGCTTTGTCGACACCGCTGCCGAGTACCGCGATGCGATCGCCGCGGTGGGCCTGCCGTGCGTGGTCAAGCCGGTGATGTCGTCCTCGGGCAAAGGCCAGAGCACCTTGCGCAGCGAGGCCGACATCGATGCGGCATGGGACTACGCGCAGACCGGTGGACGTGCCGGCGCCGGGCGCTGCATCGTCGAAGGCTTCATCGATTTCGATTACGAGATCACCTTGTTGACCGTGCGGCACGCGGGCGGCACCTCGTACTGCGACCCGATCGGCCACTGGCAGCAGGATGGCGACTACCGCGAAAGCTGGCAGCCGCAACCGATGTCGGCTGCCGCCTTGCAGCGCTCGCAGGAGATTGCGAAAGCCATCACCGACGATCTGGGCGGCTGGGGCTTGTTCGGCGTGGAGTTGTTCGTCAAGGGCGACGACGTGTGGTTCAGCGAAGTCTCGCCGCGCCCGCACGACACCGGCCTGGTAACGCTGGTGTCGCAGGAATTGAGCGAATTCGCGCTGCACGCCCGCGCAATCCTCGGCCTGCCGGTCGGTGCTGAAAACGGCGGCGTCATCCGTCAGAGCGGCCCGTCTGCTTCCTGCGCGCTGCTTGCGCACGGCAATGGCGTGCCGGTGTTCGACAACGTTGCCGATGCATTGCGCGACCCGGACACCGCGCTGCGCCTGTTCGGCAAACCGCGCGTAGACGGCCACCGCCGTGTCGGCGTCACGTTGGCGCGTGCTGAGAGTATCGATGCGGCACGCGAGAAAGCGCGCTTAGCGGCTGCGGCGTTGACGATTCAGCTGCAAGACTGAGCATCGCTTCGCTTGATTGAAAGAGTGCAGCTTGGTGCTGCACTTCTTTCGGAACACCAGCTGCAAGCATGTGTCGACGCGCTTGCCATCAACAGCGATGGCAGCTGTGCGAGCAGTCACTCGCCGAAGTGCAGCTGTCGTCAGCTCTCTACAACGCCAGCGCAAGCAATGCCTGCGTCCATGGACCTTTCATCGCAGGCTTGGGAAGTACGGCAGATTCCAGAACGTGACGTTACCAATCCCAACTCCCTCATCCCGGCTACAAACCAACATCCACCCACACCGCATGATGGTCGCTGCCATCGGCAATTGCTGCTTCCGGGGCGGTGCTGGCCGGCCAGAAGATGCCGCTGCCGATCAGGGTGAACTGGTGCGATGGCAGCACGTAGTCCAGGCGCATGGTGCCGGCTTGCGGGCCGAAGTCACCGGTGACCTGGTGCGGGTCGCCGGTGTGCACGATGCCTTGCGCGGCGTATTCGGCGGTCTTTTCCGCACCGCCGTCGCTGCGCGGGGTGGGGTACTGCAGCACGCTCGGATGATTGATCAGTGCGCGGATCGCGTCGTGGCGGCCTGCGCCATCGATCGGATCGTTGTTCAAATCGCCCAGGATCACAAAGTGCGCATCGGCCGCCAGCCCGCCGCAGATCCCCTTGTCATCGCACAGCCAGCGCTTGCTGTCGGCGGCGTTGTCCAGGTACGCACGCCACAGCGCGAGCTCGTCGTGGTTACGTGCGGCGTTGCGCTTTTCCGCGCCATCGAACACCGGTGGCGTCGGGTGCGACACCAGCGCATGCACGACACCGAGCGGCGTGCGCACCGGCATGTCCCAATGCGATTTTGACGACAGGCGCAGCTGCGACCAGATCGCGTCGCTATAGAACGAACGCCCGGTGCCCG
Source organism: Xanthomonas sp. WHRI 10204 (assembly GCF_040202875.1). Classification (NCBI taxonomy): domain Bacteria; kingdom Pseudomonadati; phylum Pseudomonadota; class Gammaproteobacteria; order Lysobacterales; family Lysobacteraceae; genus Xanthomonas; species Xanthomonas sp. WHRI 10204. The sequence continues at coordinate 777,210 of NZ_JBEGDW010000002.1, read as the reverse complement.
GATCCAGCGGCCGCAATGCGCCCGGTAGTGCGCTCCATTTCAGCAATTGAAAACTGCGCACAGACTGCGCATCGATCGGATACCGCGACAGCACCAGCATCCCGTACTGACCAGGATGCAGCCCATAGCCCCAGGCATCGTTACCACGCGAGCGGCCATCGCCACCGACGGTGCCGTTGCTGTCCAGATCCAGGCCGCTCGGCACGCCGGTATTGACCGGTGCCAGATACCGATACGGATAACGCAACGGCTCGCCGCCGCCTGGCTGGGCGATCTGCAGGTAGCGCTGCTGGAACAGATCGGCAGCGCGGTGGTCCGGGTCGAAATCGAATTCGTTGAGCAACACCAGATCCGGGCGCACGCGCTGCAGCACCGCGGCGATCTTGCGTGCATGCGCGCTGTCGCCCTGCAGTTCGCGCACCAGGCCGCCGGCCTCGTCTGAGTACAACGAGGTGTTGTAGGTGGCGATGCGCAGCTGTGTCGGCACAGGGTCGCCGGTGGCGCTATCGGAGGTAGCGGCCAATGCCGGCGTGCGATGGGTACAGGCAGCGCAGAGCGCGGTCAGCGCAAGCAACAAAAGAGGTCTGATCATCGCGCGATTCTCGCATGCCGGATGCGACAGGCCGATGTCGCGCGCTGCGATTCACGGCGCCGATGCGGTCGCGGGTAATCCGCGCCACTGACGGCCGTCGTAGGCTTCCAGTGCGCTGAAACGGCGCTTGTAATTCATCTTTGCATGGCCGTCGATCCAGTAACCAAGATACACATGCGCGCGTCGCTCGCGCTGAGCCCATTGAATCTGCTGCAGGATCGCGAAAGTGCCCAGGCCGCGCGCGGCCGCCTCCGGCGCGTAGAACGTGTAGACCGCAGACAACGCATGTTCGGTGACGTCGGTGACCGCAACGGCGAGCAGCCGCCCCGGTGCATGCGCCACCGCCGGTTCGCGAATCTCCAGAAACCGCCCATGCGACCAGCCGCCGATCAGGAACTGATCGAATTCGGTGCCGCCATGCTCGTCCATGCCGCCACCGGGATGCCGGGATTTGAGGTACTGGCGATACAGGGCGAGTTGCTCGTCGGTGCGTTCGGCTGCGACCACGCGCACGACCAGATCCTGATTGCGCGCAAGGCAACGGCGTTGACTGCGATCGGGTCGAAATGCATCCACTGCAATGCGCACCGGCACGCACGCGCGGCAGCGTTCGCAATGCGGCCGGTACACCAGGTCGCCGGAGCGACGAAACCCCCATGCCAATGCCTGCGGATAGATCGTGCCCAGGCGCGGGTCATGTGGGTCCAGCACCAGATCGCGCGCACGACGCTCGGGCCAGTAGCCGCAGGCATGCTCGCCGGTCTGGAACAGGCGCAGGTCGTCGTGGGTGTCGGCGTGGATGGCCATGCGCGCAGGATAGCGCCTGTGCGTCGCAACAGCGGCGACTGTCCGCCGGATGAATACGCCAGGTGTGCGCGTCAACGTGTGCGCCGATGGCTCGTTGATGTGGGTGTTGGTGGCAGCGCACGGCCTCTCCGGATGCGCCACCCACGCGATGCGGCCCATGCAGGTGCCGCGTGTGGTTCCCACAATCAGGAGTTTCTCATGACGTCTCGCAAACCTTTCCTCGCCCTGGCCGTGCTGGCTGCGCTGTCCACCGGCGTCGTGTTCGCCGCCACTCCGCCTGCTGCCGGCGATGCGCCGCGTCCTGGCAAGCTCGACAGCAATAACGATGGCGTCATCGATCGTAGCGAAGCCGCCGCTGACCCCAAGCTGGCTGCGCAGTTCGACACGTTGGACACCAACAAGGACGGCAAGCTTTCACGCGATGAGCGCCCGCGTCATCGCGGTCCGGGTCGCGAGGGAAGTGGCGAGTGGATGGCTAAATTCGACACCAACAAGGACGGCCGCATCAGTCGCGAGGAAGCCAAGGCCGACCCGAAGTTTGCCGCGCGCTTCGATCAGATGGACGTCAACAAGGACGGCTTTGTCGATCGCGCCGACCGTGAGCTACGCATGCAGCAGCATCGCGATGCGTGGTTTGCCAAGGCCGACACCGACAAGGACGGCAAGCTGAGCAAGGCCGAGTTCGACGCCGCATCCAAGATGCGCGGCGAGCATGGTCCGCGTGGCCCGGGTGAGCACGGCGACCGTGGCGATCACGGCAAGCGTCCGATGCCGGCCAAGCCTGCCGCGGGCAACTGAGTTCCTGTAGTGGCTGGAGCGTTACCCGGTCGCCGTGCTGCGAACGCGGCAGCGCTGTCGTCATACGCAGCAGGTAAACAGCAACACGCAACAAGGCGCCGATCGACCAACGTCCTCCCGCGCAAGCAGGAGGCCGTTTTTTGTTGATCGGAGTGTTCGCGATTGGTGCTTGCGCCGGTGACGTTACGCCAGAATCAGAGCATGCCCAGCTTCATGTAGTGCTGCACGATGGGCAGCATGAGGGCCGCGGTGCTCACCAGCGTCGCGCCTGGACTGAACATGCAGCGATACAGCAGCGGTGCCCGCGTGGCGCGGCGTCGTTGCGCATCGCGTTCCAGCATGGGGCGCATGACGCGTGGCAGCACCCGGAGGGATTGATAGTTGAGCACCGCCATGCCCGCGAAGAGCATCAGCAGCGATGCCCAGGCGCCCGTATCCAGATGTTTCAACAGCAGCGTGCCGCCCACCACCAGCACCGAGGTCAGCGTGGCGATGCGCATGAAACGACGAATCGCGGCTGCCTCGGCGGCGGTCTGCGCAAAGCGCAGCAGATACCAGCACGACCAGTACGTGCCGAATCCAGCAACCAGCACGGCGCCAGCAGCGAACAGCGCCGGCATGCCGAGCCAGACGCTCAGTGCGCCCGCCGCGCTGCCACCGCTGACGGCAGAGCCGGTCAATCCGCCCATGCCCAGTTTGCTCGCGCCACCGATGCCGCCCAATGCGATGGCCGCGCTCGCGGTTCCCGGCGCTGCCAGCATCGTTGCCGAGGTGACGGCGGTGGCGAAGGCAACGCTGGGCGCGCTGCCACGGGCGAACTCGCCGAACCGGCGCAGCAGCTCGCCGCGCACGCTGGCACGTGCGCGCGACAGGCGCTTACGCACGGCCGCATCGCTCAGACCGAGCAGCGAGGCCACCTGCTGCGAGCTCTGGCCTTCGCGGTAGTACAGCAGCAGCGTTTCGCGGCTTTCTTCGGGCAATGCAGAAATGATGTCGAGTGCGGCGATCTCTTCTTCCACCTGCAGCAGGCGGTCTGCGGGCGAGGGGGCCGGGTCGGCTGCCATCGCGATGGCGAGGTCGGCCGCTTCGCCGTTGAGCGCACGGTGCCGGTTGGCGCGCAGCCAGTCGCGCGCCAGGTTGCGGGTAATCTGCCGCAGCCACGGCAGGAAGCTGGCCGGCTGATGCAGTTGCGCCAGCCGCTGCCAGGCGCGCAGAAAGGCTTCCTGGGCGATGTCCTCGCTGGCGGCGATATCGCGGGTGATCGCCAGCGCGATGGCGGTTACCGTGTTCTGGCAGGCGCGCACGATGCGGCCGTATGCCTGCTGGCAGCCGGCCGCGGCATGCGGCAGTTCGCGTTGCAACATCAGGTCCAGCGTGTCGGTGTGCATCGGCGCAATCCATGTCCTGGTCCCAGCATGACGCATGGGAGCGGCGGATGTGACTGCTGCGATGCCGGTTGATGCAGGTGCTGACGTCAGCTGCTCAGCGTACCGGCTGGATCCGCACGCGCACTTCTTCATCCTCTGCCGCAGGCGGTGTCGCGGTGGCCGGCGTCGCTTGCTGCGATGCCGGCTGAGCCACTGGCGCCGGCGCATTGCGATGGCGCATCACCACGAACATCGCAACCGCGCCGATCACCAACAGCAGCACCAGACGGATACGCCAGGCCCAACTGCGCGCGGTGGTGCTGGAGCCGTTTTCGCCTTCGCGGAAGGTGTATTCCACATTCGGCAGATCGCGGCGTGTGGTGTCGAGCAGGCGTGCATCGCGCAGCAGGTCGCGCGCGCGCGGCTGGTCGTCGGCGTGCACGATCCACACGGTGGGATACGCCTGCGCGTTGCCTTGCTCCAGGTAGCTGAACTGCCCGGTGCGCTTGCTCTCATACGAGCGGCCATTGCTCATGCGCACATCGATGCCGGCGTTGCGCAATAGATTGGCCACGCCCTCGGCGGTTTCGATACGTTGACTGCTGAAGATCTTGCGCATGCTGGTGGAAACCGCCGTTGGGTCCCGAACAAATGGCGCCAGTGCTGCGCCGGTTCAAGATGAAAAGAAAGATGTGGGTGATGGCTGCAACTAAGGAGCCGCACGCGCGCCGGTGAGCTGGCCGGCGCGTCACTTGCGTGCTACGCGGCGAACCGGCCGCATGCCCGCCACCTGCGCCATCGATTGATGAGTCCGCGACACGGTAGCGCCACCCATCTGCGCCTAGCCCTTGGCCGGCACGGCAATCGCGCTGCCCTCGGGCACCACGCGGATCAGGCCTTCCTGCGTGGTGCTGGCGACCAGCACGCCATCGCGGGTGAAAAACTGCCCACGTGCCAGGCCGCGTGAGCCTTGCGCAGTGGGGCTGTCCAACGAGTACAGCAACCAGTCGTCGGTGCGGAAAGGGCGGTGGAACCACAGCGCATGGTCGAGCGAGGCCATCTGCACATTCGGCGTGTAATAACTGATGCCATGCGGAAAGGTGGAGGTGCCCAGCAACTGAAAATCCGAGGCGTAGGCCAGCAGCACCTGGTGCAGGCCGACATCGTCGCCGATCGGGTCGTTCAGACGCAGCCACATCTGCTGGAACGGTGGGCGCTTGGGCGGCTTGAGTTCGTCGCGCGGAAATACGTGGCGAAACTCGAACGGGCCACCGCGCGAGAGCCAGCGCTGCACCTTTGCCGGCAGGTTCGCCAGCACCTCCGGCGCAAGAGGTGCGGCCGGTTCGATGTCTTCCGGCGGCGGCACCACTGGCATCACCGACTGATGCTCGGCACCGTCTTCGTGTTCCTGAAACGAGGCCGCGCAGAAAAAGATCACCTTGCCGTGCTGGATCGCAGTGACCCGGCGGACCGAGAAACTGCCGCCATCGCGGGTGCGGTCGACGTCGTAGACGATCGGGTGGTCGATATTGCCGGCACGCAGAAAATAGGCATGCAGCGAATGCGCCTGGCGGCCGTTTTCCACCGTGGCCTGCGCGGCCGACAGGGCCTGGCCCAGTACCTGTCCACCGAACACGTACTTGGTGCCGATGTCGCGGCTTTGGCCGCGAAACAAATTGTCTTCCAGGCGCTCCAGCGATAGCAGGCTGATCAGTTCGGAGACGACGGGTTCGGCGGTGGCGGACAAGGGGCTGGCCTGGGCGTGCGACGGACCACGATTATAGCGGGCCGCCTGCGTACCACCGTTCAGGCCTTTTGCAGGCGTTCGACCAAGCCACGCAATGCGGCCTGCGCATCTGGCGCGTACCAGCCATCGACGAAGCGCTCCAGCTGGATCAGCTCCGGCGCCAGCGCCGCGCGCAAATCCGCCCTTGCCACTGCACGCGTGGCCAGCATTGGCTGACGCGGCAACTGTTGCAGCTCCTGCAGCCACGCCACCGCGCGCGCGGTGACCAGTTCGCCGTCGACCAGCTCGTCCACCAAGCCGATCTGGGCGGCTTGTTCGGCTGGTAGCAACTGGCCGGAAATCAACAAGCGTTCGGCACGATGCGCACCGACCACGCGGCGCAACAGCCGCTGGATACCTTCCGGCGCCGCCAACCCCACTTGCACTTCGTTCAGGCCGATGGTGTACGGCCGGGCGGTATCGGCGCTGCGCGCCATCACCCGGTAGTCGCAGCACAGCGCCAGCACGCAGCCACCGGCCGGTGCATGGCCGCCGATTGCCGCGACCACCGGCACCGGGCAGTTGGCCAGTGCTTGCGCTGCATCGAAGAAGGCGGTCCAGCTGGCCAGCAGTGCAGCGCGGTCGGTGCCATGCGACAGCAGGTGCGGTACATCCATGCCACCGGAAAAAATGCGTGCGCTGCCCGATAGCACCACGCCGTCGACCGTGGCTTCCAGCTGCTGCACGGCCGCGCTCAGTGCCTGGCAGAGCGCGGTATCCAGTGCATTGACCGGCGGGCGCGCCAGACGGATTTCACGAATTCGGCCGTGGTCTAAGATCTGGATGCTCATTCGGGGCTCCTGGAGGTCGGGCCATGATAGACGGCAGTGACAGCAGGCGGCGCGTGCGGCGCAGCGTCATTGGCGCAGTGGCGCTACTGGTCAGTGCAGGCGCATCTGCGCAATGCATGCCGACCTTCAAGGACGGTTGGGTGCGGATTCCGCCGCCCGGTGGTATGGGCATGGCGGCAGGATTTGGCAGCTTTCACAACGACTGCCCGCATGCAGTGCGGATGACCGGGATCAAGAGCGCCGCCTTTGGCGAGGTGTCGCTGCACCAGACCCTGCAGACCGATGGGGTCAGCCGCATGCGTGCCGTGCCGGAGCTGTTGTTGTTGCCTGGCGCGGTGGTAACGCTGGCGCCAGGCGGGTTGCACCTGATGCTGATGCAGGCGCAGGCGCCGCTGAAGGAGGGCGCACAGTTGCCGGTGCTATTTATCTTGCAGGATGGCCGGCAAGTACAGGCCACGCTACAGGCACGGACGCGCGCGCCGAAGTAGTAACCGTCTCGCCCCGAGTTGCGGATCGGGCGCTGCACAGCAACCTGCGCTTTGTGCTTGCAATGCGTCAGTGCGGTGCGAAGTAAAGCCAGGCGCCGACGAAATCGTACGCGCCCACATCGCATCCAGAGCCCCAAGGCTTGCAATCACTCGCAGCCGTGGACGCCACCAAAAAAACGGCGGCCCCGCTAACGAAGCCGCCGTGCATCACTAACCTGCATCTGAGCAAGTCTGCGTCAGCTGCTCGCTGCGCGTACCGGATCCGGCAGTGCCGCGCTCTTGCCGGTCTGCGTATCGATCCACACCACCACCACGTTGCCATCCGAATACAGCACGCCCTCGTCCTTCTGGTCGACGATGCGATGGCCGATGGTGATGCTGCTGCTGCCCAGGCGCTCGACGAATAATTCCACCGTGATGTCGTTGGGCCACACCAGCGGGCGTTTGTAGTTGACGTTGGTGGCGGCAACGACCGGCGCGATGCGGTCGGTCATCGAGACGCCTTGTACGCCCAGCATCCAGCGCACGCGCGCTTCTTCCAGATACGAAATGTACTTGGCGTTGTTGACGTGGCCCATGCTGTCCATGTCGCGCCAACGCACGCTGATCGGGATGCGTGCCAGGATCTTGTGTTCGCTCATCAGCTTGCCTTCTTCTTTGCAGTTTTCTTGGTGGCGGACTTGGCGACCTTGGCCACCTTCTCCGGTTTGACCTTGCGCGGTGGGCGCGCATCCGGCTTGTTGGCCATTGCGGCCGGGCGGGTTTCGCGTGCCTTGACCGACGGCAGCATCTTGGCCAGGAACTGCCCGGTGTAGGACGCCTCGTGCGCGGCCACGTCTTCCGGTGTGCCGGACACCAGGATGGTGCCACCACGATGGCCGCCTTCCGGGCCCAGATCCACGATCCAGTCGGCGGTCTTGATCACATCCAGATTGTGTTCGATCACCACCACCGTGTTGCCCTCGTCGCGCAGCTTGTGCAGCACGCCGAGCAGCGCTTCGATGTCGTGGAAATGCAGGCCGGTGGTCGGTTCGTCGAGGATGTACAAGGTGCGCCCGGTATCGCGGCGCGACAGTTCCTTGGATAGCTTCACACGCTGCGCTTCACCGCCGGACAACGTGGTCGCGCTCTGGCCGAGCTTGATGTAGCTCAGCCCCACATCGATCAGCGTTTCCAGCTTGCGCGCGATCGACGGCACCGGCTCGAACAGGCGCAGCGCGTCTTCGACGGTCATCTGCAACACGTCGCTGATGTTGAAACCCTTGTAACGGATCTCCAGCGTCTCGCGGTTGTAGCGCTTGCCGTGGCAGACATCGCAGGGCACGTACACGTCGGGCAGGAAGTGCATCTCCACCTTGATCATGCCGTCGCCCTGGCACGCCTCGCAGCGGCCGCCACGCACGTTGAAGCTGAAACGTCCCGGCGAATAGCCGCGCGCACGCGATTCGGGCACCTGTGCGAACAGCTCGCGCAGCGGGGTGAACATGCCGGTATACGTCGCCGGATTGGAGCGCGGCGTGCGTCCGATCGGCGACTGGTCGATATCCACGACCTTGTCGAACAGGTCCAGATTTTCCACTTCGCGATGCGGTGCCACCGTATGCGAGGCGCCGTTGATCTCGTTGGCGGCCAGCGTGAACAAGGTGTCGTTGATCAGGGTCGACTTACCCGATCCGGACACGCCGGTGATGCAGGTCAACAGGCCTGCCGGAATCTCCAGATCGACATTCTTGAGGTTGTTGCCGGTCGCCCCGCGCAGATGCAGCATCATCTTCGGGTTGGGCTTGTGGCGCTGCTTGGGAATTTCGATGCGGCGCTTGCCGGACAGGTATTGGCCGGTCAGCGAGCGTGGCGAATCCAGAATGTCCTGCAGCGTGCCCTGTGCGCAGATTTCGCCACCGTGCACGCCGGCGCCGGGGCCGATGTCCAGCACGTGATCGGCCAGTCGAATCGCGTCTTCGTCATGCTCGACCACGATTACCGTATTGCCCAGGTCACGCAGCCGCGTCAGCGTGCCGAGCAGGCGTTCGTTGTCGCGCTGATGCAGGCCGATCGACGGCTCATCGAGCACGTACATCACCCCGACCAGGCCGGCGCCGATCTGGCTGGCCAGACGAATGCGCTGCGCTTCGCCGCCGGACAAAGTGTCGGCCTTGCGCTCGAGGGTGAGGTAATCCAGGCCGACATCGACCAGGAAGCCCAGGCGCTCGGCGATCTCCTTGACGATCTTGCTGGCGATCTCGCCGCGCCAACCCGGCAGCGACAGTCCACGGAAAAAGTTCAGTGCTTCGTTGACCGGCAGCACCACCAACTCCGGCAACGGGCGGTCGGCCACAAACACGTTGCGCGCAGCGCGATTCAGGCGTGTGCCGTTGCAGGCAGGGCAGGGCTGCTGGCTGACGTACTTGGTCAACTCTTCGCGCACAGCCGGCGATTCGGTTTCGCGGTAGCGCCGTTCCAGATTCGGCAGGATGCCTTCGAAGCGATGCTTGCGCGTGGTGCGCCCGCCCGCATCGGTGAAGTAGGTGAAGCTGATCACCTCATCGCCGCTGCCGAACAAGACTGCCTGGCGCACCTTGGCCGGCAGCGTGTTCCACACCGCATCCACGTCGAACTTGTAGTGCTTGGCCAGCGAGGCGATCAACTGGAAGTAGTAGGCATTGCGCCGATCCCAGCCGCGTACCGCACCCGCAGACAACGACAGTTCCGGATGCACCACCACCCGGTCCGGGTCGAAGAATTCGGCCACGCCCAGACCATCGCAACTGGGGCAAGCGCCCACCGGTGCGTTGAACGAAAACAGCCGCGGTTCCAGCTCCGGCAGCGAGTAATCGCAGACCGGGCAGCTGTACTTGGACGAGAACAGATGCGGGGCTGCGGCCGGGTCGTCCAGCGACTGCACCGCCACCATGCCTTCGCCGAGCTTGAGCGCGGTTTCGAAACTTTCCGCCAGCCGCTGCTTGATGTCTTCGCGCGGACGGAAACGGTCGATCACCGCTTCGATGGTGTGCTTCTGGCGCAGCGCCAGTGCCGGCACCGCATCGATCTCGTACAGCTCGCCGTCCACGCGCACGCGCACGAAGCCCTGCGCACGCAGTTGTTCGAACACCTGCGCATGCTCGCCCTTGCGGTCGCGGATCACCGGCGCCAGCAGCATGTAGCGCTGTTCCTGATCCTGGGTGAGCATGTGGTCGACCATCTGGCTGACGGTCTGCGCTTCCAGCGGGAAGCCGTGATCCGGGCAGCGCGGCTGACCGACGCGTGCATACAGCAGGCGCAGGTAGTCGTAGATCTCGGTGATCGTGCCCACGGTGGAGCGCGGGTTGTGCGAGGTGGACTTCTGTTCGATCGAAATCGCCGGGGACAGCCCTTCGATATGGTCCAGGTCCGGCTTTTCCATCACGCTGAGGAACTGGCGCGCATACGCCGACAGCGACTCGACGTAGCGGCGCTGGCCCTCCGCATAAATGGTGTCGAACGCCAACGACGACTTGCCCGAGCCGGACAGGCCGGTGATCACGATCAGTTTGTCGCGAGGCAGGTCGAGGTCGATGTTCTTGAGGTTGTGCGTCCGCGCGCCGCGGATGCGGATGAAATCCATCGCCATGGGGGATCCGATGTCGGGCCGGCGAACCGGCAGTGGTGCGAGCGTGCTCAGCAGGAATGAGTGGCAGTCGATCAGCCTACCCGCCGACCTAGGTGAGGGCAATTGCCCCAAATGCCAGTCTGACCGGGCCGTTGTGGCGACCGGATGATGCGTTGCACCCGCCCGATTCCGGTGCGCGGCGGTTGACCTGCTTGCAGGTTGACCCGAAACCGGCTAAGCCAGTACAATCCCGCTCCTGTCTGCCCTAGGGCACGTCAGTGCGACCATAATAACTACAGAGGAAAACCTGGTCATGTACGCAGTTCTGGTAACCGGCGGTAAGCAATACCGCGTCGCGCAGGGCGAAACGCTCCGCGTGGAAAAGCTCGAAGTCGAAGCAGGCAACGAGATCAAGTTCGACACCATCCTGATGCTGGGCGATAGCGATGGCATCAAGCTGGGCGATGCGCTGAAGGGCGCCTCGGTCACCGCCAAGGTCGTGGCCCATGGCCGCGCCGACAAGGTGCGCATCATCAAGTTCCGTCGCCGCAAGCACCACATGAAGCGTCAGGGACACCGTCAGTACTACACCGAAATCGAGATCACCGGCATCGCCGGTGGCGACAAGAAGTAAGGAGAACCAGTCATGGCACATAAAAAAGGCGTAGGTTCCTCGCGCAACGGTCGCGATTCCAACCCGAAGTACCTCGGCGTGAAGATCTTTGGTGGCCAGGCCATCGACGCCGGCAACATCATCGTGCGTCAGCGCGGCACCCAGTTCCATCCGGGCGCCGGCGTCGGCCTGGGTCGCGACCACACGCTGTTTGCGTTGGTCAACGGCAAGGTAGAGTTCTCGGTCAAGGGTGCGAAGAAGCGTCGTACCGTCAGCGTGGTTGCCGAGGCGTAATCGCCCGCTCCATGCAGGCCAGTTCGTAGCCGCGCCAGCGCGGTTGCGAACGACACGGAGAGCCCCGCTTCGGCGGGGTTTTTCGTTTGACGGCTGAGAATCGGGAATGGGGAATGGGGAATCGGAAAAGCCGGCTCCTAACTCCGTTTCGCTCTCTGCCGTCGTGCCGGTGAGTGTGCTCGCTGGCAGGAGTCACGCCGCTTTTCTTTGGCCGATTCCCCACTCCCTATTCCCAATTCCCGGTTGTAAGCTCATGAAGTTAGTCGACGAAGCAGAAATCCTGGTGACCGCCGGTAATGGCGGCAATGGCTGTGTCGGCTTTCGCCGCGAGAAGTTCATTCCGCTTGGCGGGCCCGACGGTGGCGACGGCGGTGCCGGTGGCAGCGTCTGGATCGTCTCCGACGAGAACGTCAACACCCTGGTCGATTTCCGTCATGAGCGCACCTTCAAGGCGCAGCGCGGCGAGAACGGCATGGGCCGCCAGGCCTATGGCAAGGGTGGCGAAGATCGCGTCATCGTGGTGCCGGTCGGTACCATGGTTGTCAATGTGCAGACCGATGAAGTGATCGGCGACCTGACCCAGCACGGCGATCGCCTGCTGGTCGCCAAGGGCGGCAAGGGCGGCCTGGGCAACATGCATTTCAAAAGCTCGGTCAACCGCGCGCCGCGCCAGTCCACCACCGGTGAAGAGGGCGAAGAGCGCCTGCTCAAGCTGGAGCTCAAGCTGCTGGCCGACGTCGGCCTGCTGGGTTTCCCGAATGCCGGCAAGAGCACGCTGATCCGCGCGGTGTCCTCGGCAACGCCGAAGGTGGCCGACTATCCGTTCACGACGCTGTATCCGAATCTGGGTGTGGTCAGCGTCGAGGCCTACCGCAGCTTTGTGATCGCCGACGTGCCGGGCCTGATCGAAGGTGCAGCCGATGGCGCCGGCCTGGGTACGCAGTTCCTGCGCCATCTGCAGCGCACGCGCCTGTTGCTGCATCTGGTGGATATTTCGCCGATGGATGGCGGTGTGGATGTGTCGCCGGTTGATCAGGTGCGCACCATCGAGCGTGAGCTGGAGCGCCACGACCCCGAGCTGTTGAAGAAGCCGCGTTGGCTGGTGCTCAACAAGGCCGACCTGATGTTCGAGGACGAGGCGCGTGCCGCTGCCGAAACCATCGTGGCCGAGCTGGGCTGGACCGCGCCGTGGTACCTGGTGTCCGCGCTGGGTCGCGATGGCACCTTCCCGATCATGAAGGACGTCATGGCATTCTTCGACCGCCAGCGCGAGGACGAACTCGAGGCGCGCAATGCGGGCTGAGTGCACGGACAGGCACACAAAAAACCCGGCCGAGGCCGGGTTTTTCTGTGCTACCGGAAGCCAGGCTTCCGGTAACGTCGCAGCTGATCGCTTACGCGGCCTTGATGGCCTTGATGCGAGCGGTCAGACGGCTCTTGTGACGCGCAGCCTTGTTCTTGTGAATCAGGCCACGGGCGCTGAAACGGTCGAGGATGGGCTGAGCAACGGCGAAAGCAGCTTCGGCGCCTGCAGCATCGTTGGCGTCAAGGGCCTTGATCACCTTCTTGACGGCGGTGCGCAGCATCGAGCGCTGTCCGGTGTTGCGCTCATTGCGCACAACGGTCTGCTTGGCGCGCTTCTTGGCGGACTTGATATTGGCCACGGTGGTGGGTTCCTGAAGAATCGGTATGGTGGAAAAAGCAAGCGCGAAAGTATGATGGACCTAGATATGTACGTCAAGTCAGTTGTCAAGAGGGATGCAGCGTGAGCAAGCCTGGCATGTTGAGAGGCCTGCTCTCATTCAGCAGTATGACCATGGTGTCGCGGGTGCTGGGGCTGGTGCGCGACCAGGTCATAACCACCACCTTCGGCACCAATGCGGTGACCGATGCGTTCTGGGTGGCCTTCCGGGTCCCCAATTTCCTGCGCCGGCTCTTTGCCGAGGGGTCCTTTGCCACCGCTTTCGTGCCGGTGTTCACCGAGGTCAAGGAAACCCGCCCGCACGCCGAACTGCGCGAGTTGATGGCGCGCGTGGCCGGTACCCTGGGTGGAGCGCTGCTGCTGGTCACCGCGCTGGCGCTGATCTTCGCGCCGGCGCTGGCCACGCTGTTTTCCAGTGGGGTCTATACCGACCCGGCCAAGCATGGCCTGCTGGTGGATCTGTTCCGTCTGACCTTCCCGTTCCTGCTATTCGTCTCGCTGACCGCGCTGGCGGGCGGGGCACTGAACAGTTTCCAGAAGTTCGCCATGCCGGCGCTGACCCCGGTGATCCTCAACCTGTGCATGATCGCCGGCGCCGTGTGGCTGGCGCCGAAGCTGGGTGGCACGCCGGAGAAGCAGATCATCGCGCTGGGCTGGGCGGTGCTGGCGGCAGGCATGCTGCAGTTGCTGTTCCAGCTGCCTTCGCTGAAAGGCATCAATCTGCTGACCCTGCCGCGCTGGGGCTGGCGACATCCAGGCGTGCGCAAGGTGCTGACCCTGATGGTGCCGACCCTGTTCGGCTCATCGATCGCGCAGATCAACCTGCTGCTGGACACCGTCATCGCGGCCAAGCTGACTGATGGCTCGCAGTCGTGGCTGTCGCTGGCCGACCGCTTTCTGGAATTGCCGCTGGGCGTGTTCGGGGTGGCGCTGGGCACGGTGATCCTGCCGGCGCTGGCGCGCCATCACGTCAAGACCGACCGCGCGGCGTTTTCCGGTGCGCTGGACTGGGGCTTCCGCACCACGCTGTTGATCGCGATGCCGGCAATGCTCGGCTTGCTGCTGCTGGCCGAGCCGCTGGTGGCGACCTTGTTCCAGTATCGGCAGTTCACGGCCTTCGATACGCGGATGACCGCGATGTCGGTCTACGGCCTGAGCTTCGGTCTGCCAGCCTACGCCATGCTCAAGGTGGTGCTGCCGGCGTTCTACGCGCGGCAGGACACCCGCACCCCGGTGCGTGCCGGCGTGGCGGCGCTGATCGCCAACATGGTGTTCAATTTCGCGTTGCTGGCGGTGGTCTACCAGATCATGGTGCCGCCCGAGCTCAAGGCGCAGGGCGTCATGCAGGCGCTGGGCAAGCAGCCGGGTCTGCACCTGGCGCTGGGCATAGCGAGCGCGCTGTCGAGTTATCTCAACCTGGCTTTGCTGTGGTACTGGCTCGGCAAGTCCGGCGTGTACCAGCGCCGGCCAGGGTGGGGCGGCTATGTAGCACGCCTGCTGCTGGGATGCGCGGCGATGGTGACAGTGCTGTTGGGCCTGCTGTGGTGGCTGCCATCGTTCACCGTGATGGAGAAGTGGGATCGTATCGGTTGGTTGGCGGTGCTGGTCGGCAGTGGCGGGCTGACCTATGTGGTCGCGCAACTGGCGTTGGGCTTGCGGCCGCGGCATCTGCGCGAGAACTGAGTCGTGGATGTCGAACGCTGCAATGGCCTGCTGGCGAGTGCCGCCAGTGTCTGCAGTCGGCAAGGGCCGCACAGCCGTGGCAGGTCCGCGCCGGTCTCTGCCGACGGTGCGGCCAGGGACCGATTGCCAGCCGCAGCCTGCCTAGGCCGCGCGTGTTGGTAACGCTGCGCTCGCTCGGTGCGAGCCATGCGGCTTGACAGGCACGGCTATACTTACAAGTTATGTATCAGCGAGGGCCGGCCGCAAGGCTGGCATCTGTTTGGATCGAGGAATGAGCAGGCTGTTTAGAGACGTCGAGGGCGGGACGCTGTTCCCGAACGGAAGCGTGGTCTGCATCGGCGCCTTCGATGGCCTGCACCTGGGGCATCGGACGTTGGTGCAGCACGCCGTCGCGCGTGCGCGTGCGCTGGGCTTGCCAGCGGTAGCGTTGAGCTTCGAGCCGCTGCCGCGCGAGTTTTTCGCCCCGGCCGCGCCGCCGCCGCGCCTGACCCTGGCGCGCGCCAAGATCGAAGGCCTGTACGACTTCGGTGCCGACAGCGTTGGCCTGATTCGTTTCGACGGCCGCTTGTCGTCCATGCGTGCAGAAGATTTCGTACGCCTGGGGCTGGTTGGCCGGCTGTGTGCACGCGAAGTGTGGATCGGCCCGGAATTCCGTTTCGGTCATCGGCGTGGCGGCGATATCACCTTGCTGCGTGCGTTGGGTGAGCAGCATGGATTTGTGGCTGGCGAAATCACGCCGGTGCACCTGCATGGCGAACGGATTTCTGCCACGCGCATTCGCGAGCTGCTGGGTGCCGGCGAGTTCGTGCCTGCCGGCGAATTGCTCGGCCGCCCGTATGCCATCGGTGGGCGGGTAGTGCGCGGCAAGCAACTGGGGCGCACGCTGGGCTACCCGACTGCCAATCTGCGTTTTCCGCGCACCCCGGCGTTGTCGGGCATCTACGCGACCTGGGTACATGGCGTAGCCGAGCGGCCGTGGCCATCGGTGTCCAGCTTCGGAACGCGGCCCACCGTGGCCGGCGTGGAGCCATTGCTGGAAGCGCACCTGTTCGATTTTCAGGGCGATTTGTATGGCCGGCATATCGAAGTCGAATTCGTCGCCAAGCTGCGCGACGAAGAAAAGTTCGATGGGCTCGATGCGCTCACCGTGCAGATGCACCGCGATGCCGAGCAGGCGCGCGCCGTGCTCAAAGCGAGCCCCTCGCGACTGCCTGCTACCGATGAGAGCGTTGCACGCTCCGCCGGTCTTTCCATTGAGGGGCAACACGGCAGTTCTTCGCACCGCTCTGCAGACGCAGACGCCGCCGCTGCCACTCCCTCGCACCATCCCCGTACATCACCTCACGCAGCGCAACGGTAGATTCCTGTGACCCACGACTACAAAGCCACTCTCCATCTGCCTGCGACGGAATTTCCGATGCGCGGCGACCTGCCCAAGCGTGAGCCGGCGATGCTGGACCGCTGGGAGCGCGAGGGGCTGTATGCGCAGCTGCGCGCCAACGCGGCAGGGCGCCCGTTGTTCGTGCTGCACGACGGCCCGCCGTATGCCAATGGCCAGATCCATCTGGGCCACGCGGTCAACAAGATCCTCAAGGACATCATCGTCAAGTCGAAGTATCTGGCTGGCTTCGATGCGCCGTATATCCCGGGCTGGGATTGCCATGGCCTGCCGATCGAGATTGCGATCGAAAAGAAGTACGGCAAGGTCGGCGTCAAGCTCGATGCGGCCGAGTTCCGTCAGAAGTGCCGCGAATACGCGACCGAGCAGATCGATCTGCAGCGGCGCGACTTCAAGCGCCTGGGCGTGGTCGGGGATTGGGACAACCCGTACAAGACGCTGGATTTCCGCTTCGAAGCCAACGAAATCCGCGCGCTGGCCAAGGTGGTCGATAACGGCCATCTGACCCGCGGCGTCAAGCCGGTGCATTGGTGCTTCGATTGCGGCTCGGCACTGGCCGAGGCCGAGATCGAATACGCCGACAAGGTGTCGCCGACGGTGGATGTGGCCTATCCGGCACGCGATCCGGCGGCGGTCGCTGCTGCGTTCGGCGCCAGCCTTCCGGCAGGCACCAGCGTGGCGGTGCCGATCTGGACCACCACGCCGTGGACGCTGCCGGCATCGCTGGCAGTGAGCCTGGGTGCGGAGCTCGATTACGTGCTGGTCGAAGGCCCGGCCGATCGCGGTCAGCCGCGCTGGCTGGTGGTGGCCGAGGCCCTGGCGGCCAGGGTGCTGGCGCGCTATGGCGTGGACGACGTGACAGTGCATGGCCATGCCAAGGGCGCCGTGCTCGACCAGATGCTCCTCAATCACCCGTTCTATGCCGAGCGCGAGATCCCGCTGCTGCTGGGCGAGCACGTCTCTGCCGAGGAGGGTACCGGCGCCGTGCATACCGCGCCCGGTCATGGTCAGGAGGACTATCAGGTGTCCAAGCAGTACGGCCTGCTGGAGCGCTACAGCGCCGCGCAGATCAATCCGGTGGACGGGCGTGGCGTGTATCTGCCCTCCACGCCGCCGCTGGGCGACACCGTGCTGGCCGGTCTGCATATCTGGAAGGCCAACGACGTCATCATCGAGGCGCTGCGCGACACCGGCGTGTTGCTGGCGGCCAGCAAGATGGAGCACAGCTACCCGCATTGCTGGCGCCACAAGACGCCGATCGCGTTCCGCGCCACGCCGCAGTGGTTCATCTCGATGGAGCAGGCCAATCTGCGTGCCGATGCGCTCAAGGCCATCGAGCAGGTGACCTGGTACCCGGCCTGGGGCCAGGCGCGCATCGCCGGCATGGTCGAAGGCCGCCCGGATTGGACCATCTCGCGCCAGCGCACCTGGGGCGTGCCGATCGCCTTGTTCGTGCATCGCGAAACCGGCGAGCCGCATCCGCGCAGCACCGAACTGCTGCGCCAAGTGGCCGACCGCGTAGAGCTGGGCGGCGTGGACGTGTGGTACACGCTGGACGCGGCCGAACTGCTGGGCGATGAAGCGGCCGACTACGACAAGATCACCGACATCCTGGATGTGTGGTTCGACTCCGGCGTGACCCATGAGGCAGTGTTGGTGGACCGCGGCCTGCCCAAGCCGGCCGACCTGTATCTGGAAGGCTCCGACCAGCACCGCGGCTGGTTCCAGTCCTCGCTGCTGAGCGGCGTGGCGATGGACAAGGCGGCGCCCTACAAGCAGTGCCTCACCCATGGCTTCACCGTGGACGAGCACGGCCGCAAGATGTCCAAGTCGTCCGGCAACGGCATCGAACCGCAGGAGATCATGAAGACCCTCGGCGCGGACATCCTGCGCCTGTGGATCGCATCGGCCGATTACAGCAACGAAATGTCGCTGTCGCAGGAGATCCTCAAGCGCAATGCCGATGCGTATCGCCGCCTGCGCAATACCGCGCGCTTCCTGCTCGGCAATCTGCATGGCTTCGACCCGCTGCAGCATCTGGTGGCGCTGGACGACATGGTGCTGCTGGACCGCTGGATCGTGCATCGCGCGCATGAGCTGCAGGAAAAGATCGTCGCCGCGTACGCGCGCTACGACTTCGCCGAGATCGTGCAGGCGCTGCTGAATTTCTGCAGCGTGGACCTGGGCTCGTTGTACCTGGACGTCACCAAGGACCGTCTGTACACGATGGCCGAAGACGCGCGCGGTCGCCGCTCGGCGCAGAGCGCGATGTATCACGTAGCCGAAGCGTTCGTGCGCTGGGTGGCGCCGGTGCTGACCTTTACTGCCGAAGAGTTGTGGGCGTATCTGCCGGGCGAGCATGTCGGCAACGTGTTGTTCGCTACCTGGTACGACGGGCTGGCGCCGCTGCCTGCCGCTGCCGCGCTGACCAGTGCGGATGTCGACAAGTTGCTGGCCCTGCGCGAGCAGGTGTCCAAGGTGCTGGAGCCGATGCGTGCCAATGGCGCCATCGGTGCGGCGCTGGAAGCGGAGATCACGGTGGCCGCCGATGCGCAGACCGCCGCGCGCTGGCAGCCGTTGGCCGAGGAGCTGCGCTTTTTGTTCATCAGTGGCGACGTCACCGTGACCGCGGCCAGTACCGACGACATCTTCGTCAGCGCGCAGCCGACCACCAAGGCCAAGTGCGTGCGCTGCTGGCATCACCAGGCCAGCGTGGGCAGCGATGCGCGTCACCCGGAACTGTGCAGCCGTTGCGTCAGCAATATCGAAGGCCCTGGCGAAGAGCGTCGCTGGTTCTAGCGTCGCTGGTTCTGATGTCGTGATTGCTTCTCCCGCGAGCGGGAGTCCGTTTCAATACACCTTCTCCCGCAAGCGGGAGTCCGTTCCAATTATTCCTTCTCCCGCAAGCGGGAGAAGGTGGCGCGCAGCGCCGGATGAGGGCCGCGATGGCGCATTCGGCGTTGCTTGCCGATTTGCCCGCCGGGCAGCTTCTCCCGAACCCGGGAGTAGCAACAGTTAAGGTGATTCCATGACCGCAAGACCCAAACCCTCTGCCTTGATCTGGCTCGTGCTGTCGGCCGTCGTAATCGGCCTGGACCAGTGGAGCAAGGCCTGGGTGCTGTCCAGCCTGCCCGAGTACACCCCGGTGCCGGTCATCGACGGCTTCTGGAACTGGTACCGCACCTATAACACCGGTGCAGCCTTCAGCTTCTTGAGCGATGCCGGCGGCTGGCAGCTGTGGTTCTTCACCGCGTTGGCGGTGGGCATCAGCGGCCTGCTGGCGTTCTGGCTGTCGCGCACCGCGCGCGGCGAATGGCGCAGCGCGCTGCCGTATGCGCTGGTGATCGGCGGGGCGATCGGCAATGTGATCGACCGGCTGATGCACGGCCACGTGGTCGATTTCATTCAGTGGTACATCGGCAGCCATACCTGGCCGTCATTCAATATCGCCGACTCGGCCATCGTGGGCGGTGCCATCGGGATTGCCGTGTTCGGGCTGTTCGACAAGGGCGGCAAGCGCGAGCCGGGAATCGGGAATCGCCCCTGAAGCCCGGTTGCCGACGCGCCCCGCTTGGTCCGACCCCTCTTTCTCCATTCCCGTAGAATGCTCGCCATGGATGTCCTGCTCGCCAATCCCCGTGGTTTTTGTGCCGGTGTCGACCGTGCGATCGAGATCGTCAAGCGCGCGATCGAGACGCTGGGCGCGCCGATCTATGTGCGCCATGAAGTCGTGCACAACCGCTTTGTGGTCGACGACCTGAAGCAACGCGGCGCGATTTTCGTCGAAGAGCTCGACGAGGTGCCCGATAACGCCACGGTGATCTTCAGCGCACACGGCGTCTCGCAGGCGGTGCGCCAGGAGGCTGAGCGCCGTGGCTTGAAGGTGTTCGACGCCACCTGCCCACTGGTGACCAAGGTGCATTTCGAGGTCGCGCGGCACTGCCGGGCCGGCCGCGATGTGGTGCTGATCGGCCATGCCGGGCATCCGGAAGTAGAAGGCACCATGGGGCAGTGGAGCCGCGAGCGCGGCCCGGGCACGATCTATCTGGTGGAAGACATCGATCAGGTCGCCACGCTGCAGATCAATCAGCCGGAAAATCTGGCGTACACCACCCAGACCACGCTGTCGGTCGACGACACCATGGGCATCATCGAGGCGCTGCGCGCACGCTACCCGGCGATGCAGGGGCCGCGGCACGACGACATCTGCTACGCCACCCAGAACCGCCAGGACGCGGTACGCGATCTGGCGCGGCAGTGCGATCTGGTGCTGGTGGTCGGCTCGCCCAATAGCTCCAATTCCAACCGGCTGAGCGAACTCGCCCGCCGTGACGGGGTGGAGTCGTACTTGATCGACAACGCCAGCGAGATCGATCCGGCCTGGATCGTCGGCAAGCAGAATATTGGCCTCACCGCCGGTGCGTCTGCGCCGCAGGTACTGGTCGATGGCGTGCTGGCCCGGTTGCGCGAGCTGGGTGCGGGTAGCGTGTCCGAACTGGAAGGTGAGCCCGAATCGATGGTGTTCGCACTGCCCAAGGAACTGCGGCTGCGTCTGGTCAGCTGACTGCGCGGCGGTGGCCAATGTTGCCCGCGGCAGAGTGAGCAGCGTTTGGGTACCGCCACGTCACTGGCGCCGGCCACGGTAGCCGCCAGCCCCTGGGGCGATTGACCAGCCCCCGGCTCCGCTCCTACAATGCACGGCTCGCCGGAATAGCTCAGTTGGTAGAGCGGCGCATTCGTAATGCGTAGGTCGTAGGTTCGATTCCTATTTCCGGCACCATCGCTTCAGCACTGGGTCGGCCCTTGGCCGGCCCAGTTGCGTTTTTGGCCTCTGCAGGCGCAATTTCACCCAGTTGTCGCATGCATTTCAGTGCGATTGCAGGCCGCAACGACGGCCATCACGGCACCCATCCTGGCTTACGCTGCGCTGCGACAACATGTCGCACGATTTTGCGCGCATTTATTGCGGCAGATCATTGCCAATGGGTTTCGTGCAGGTGCAGCAAAGACTAAAATTAGCGCGCTAACTCGTGTCTTCGGTCTGCGCGGGCCCGCCTTCAACAGGGAAGGGCATCGTCGGACATCTCCCTTGCCGGAGACGATGCGCGCGGCTGGCGTTCCTTCGCACTTGGATCGACCGATGATTCCGCTGAAACATCTCGGGCGTTTACTTCGTCCAGGTCTGATGTTGCCCTTCCTGCTGTTGGCAGGGTGCAACTCGGCCATCCTCAATCCGAAAGGCCAGATCGGCCACGACGAGAAGCAACTGCTGATCACCTCCGTGGTGCTCATGCTGATCGTGGTCATCCCGGTGATCGTGATGACGATTGCGTTCGCGTGGAAATATCGCGCATCCAACACGAAGGCGCGCTACGAGCCGGATTGGTCGCACTCCACCGCCATCGAAGTGGTGGTGTGGTCGATTCCATGCGTGATCATCCTGGTGCTGGCGGTGCTGACCTGGCGCTCGTCGCATGCGCTGGACCCGTACCGGCCGCTGGATTCGGACGTCAAGCCGCTCAACATCGAAGCGGTGTCGCTGGACTGGAAGTGGATGTTCATCTACCCGGATCAGAACATCGCCACCGTCAACGAGATCGCGTTCCCGGTGCACACGCCGCTGAACTTCAAGATCACCTCCGATACGGTGATGAACTCGTTCTTCATTCCACACCTGGGCACCATGATCTACGCGATGGCGGGCATGGAAACCAAGCTGCATCTGGTGGCCGACGAGCCCGGCGAATACTTCGGCCTGTCGACCAACTACAGCGGTCACGGCTTTTCGAAGATGAGCTTCAAGGCGCATGCGGTCGATCAGGCCGGCTTCGATGCGTGGGTGGCCAAGGTCAAGGCATCGCCGACGTCCTTGAATGCCGCCGAATATCAGGTGTTGGCTGCCAATCGCAACGACAAAGAACAGTATCCGGTCACCTACTACTCGTCGGTGCAGGACGGCATGTTCCGGTCGCTGGTCGACAAATACATGAATGGTCCGGGCCATAGCAAGGGCCATGGCGACCATGAGGCATCGGCTGCAGAGCCGGTCGCCATGTGCACTTCTGGAGACAAGTGATGCTAGGCAAACTTACCATCGAGGCGGTTCCGTACCACGAGCCGATCATCATGATCGCGCTGGGTGGTGCAGGCCTGCTCGGCCTGCTCATCGCGGGCGCCATCACCAAGTACAAGCTGTGGGGCTACCTGTGGAAGGAGTGGTTCACCTCGGTGGATCACAAACGCATCGGCGTGATGTACATCATCGTGGCGCTGGTCATGTTGCTGCGCGGTTTTGCCGATGCGGCGATGATGCGTACCCAGCAGGCACTGGCGGGTAACGGTGGCGAAGGCGTGTTGCCTCCGCACCATTACGACCAGATCTTTACCGCGCATGGCGTGATCATGATCTTCTTCATGGCCATGCCGTTTATGACTGGCTTGTTGAACCTGATCGTGCCGCTGCAGATCGGTGCACGCGACGTGGCGTTTCCGTTCCTGAACTCGCTGAGCTTCTGGCTGTTCGTGGCCGGCGCAGCGTTGATCAACATCTCGCTCGGCGTCGGTGAATTCGCGCAGACCGGTTGGCTGGCGTATCCGCCGTTGTCTGGGCTGGAATACAGTCCAGGGGTCGGTGTCGATTACTACATCTGGGCGTTGCAGGTCTCGGGCTTAGGCACGTTGCTGACCGGCGTGAACTTCTTCGTGACGATCATGCGGATGCGCGCGCCGGGCATGACCCTGATGCGCATGCCGATCTTCACCTGGACTGCGTTGATCACCAACATCCTGATCATCGCTGCATTCCCGATCCTGACCGTGGCGCTGGCGCTGCTGGGTGCCGACCGTTACCTGGGCACGCACTTCTTCACCAACGACGGTGGCGGCAACGCCATGATGTACGTCAACCTGATCTGGATCTGGGGTCACCCGGAGGTCTACATCCTGATCCTGCCGGCGTTCGGCATCTTCTCCGAATTGATCGCCACCTACAGCCGCAAGCGCTTGTTCGGCTACACCTCGATGGTGTACGCCACCTCGTGCATCGGCGTGCTGTCGTTCGTGGTGTGGTTGCACCACTTCTTCACCATGGGCTCCGGTGCCAACGTCAATGCCTTCTTCGGCATCACGACGATGATCATCTCGATTCCGACCGGCGTGAAAATCTTCAACTGGTTGTTCACCATGTTCCGCGGTCGCGTGCATATGACCTCGCCGGTGCTGTGGACCATCGGCTTCATCATCACCTTCACCATCGGCGGCATGACCGGTGTGATGTTGGCGATTCCGGCCGTGGACTTTGTGTTGCACAACAGCCTGTTCCTGATCGCGCACTTCCATAACGTGATCATCGGCGGTGTGGTGTTCGGCTACCTGGCAGGTCTGACCTACTGGTTCCCGAAGGCGTTCGGCTTCAAGCTCAACGAGAAGATCGGCAAGGCTTCGTTCTGGTGCTGGATCATCGGCTTCTTCGTGGCCTTCATGCCGCTGTACGTGCTCGGCTTCATGGGCATGACCCGTCGCATGAGCACCTACAACCATCCCGAGTGGGCGCCGTGGCTGTATGTCGCTGCGGCCGGTGCTGCGATCATCGGCATGGGTATCTTCCTGAATCTGCTGCAGATCGTTTACAGCGTGTGGAAGCGCAAGGAGCACATGGACTACACGGGCGATCCGTGGGATGGCCGTACGCTGGAGTGGGCAACCTCTTCGCCGCCGCCGTTCTACAACTTCGCCGTGCTGCCGCACATCGACGACCGCGATCAGTTCTGGGCCGACAAGCAGAATGGCAAGGGCTGGGTGCGTCCGTCCAAGTACGAGCCGATCCATATGCCGCGCAATACCGGTGCAGGCGTGTATATGGGTGCCTTCAGCGTGCTGATGGGCTTCGGTCTGATCTGGCACATCTGGTGGCTGGCCATCCTCGGCCTGGTGGGCATGATCGGTAGCTTCATCGTGCGCACCTTCGATGACGACATCGATTACTGGGTGCCGGCCGATGAAGTGGAGCGCATCGAAAACGCGCGCTTCGCCCTGCTCGAACAGCAACAGGCGGCGCAGGCCGCGAAGGTGGTATGACCATGGCTTCCTCGACCACGCTTGACCACGCCGCCCACGCGGGCGGCCACGATCACGACCACGAGCATCACGACGGCGGTGGCAACACCGTCTTCGGATTCTGGGTCTATCTGATGAGCGACTGCCTGCTGTTTGCCGGTCTGTTCGCCACCTATGCGGTGCTCTCCGGCGCCACGGTGGACGGGCCGACCGCCAAGGAGCTGTTCGATCTGAAGTTCGTGTTGGTGGAAACCTTCCTGCTGTTGTTCAGCAGCTTGAGCTTCGGCTTCGCGATGATCTCTGCGCACAAGCGCAGCATGACCGGCCTGTATGGCTGGCTGGGCGTGACCGCGCTGCTGGGTATCGGCTTTCTGTGCATGGAAGTCTGGGAGTTCAATCACCTGATCCATGAAGGTGCCGGCCCGGGGCGCAGCGCGTTCCTGTCCGCCTTCTTCACCCTGGTCGGAACCCACGGTTTGCACGTGGCGTCGGGCCTGTTGTGGATGGCAGTGCTGGTGATCCAGATCTCCAAGAACGGCCTGACTGCGCGCAACAGCACGCGTCTGGCCTGCCTGAGCCTGTTCTGGCACTTCCTGGACATCATCTGGATCGGTGTGTTCACCGTCGTCTATCTGCTGGGAGCGCTGTAATGGCCAATCACCACCACACCGAGACCGCGGCCGATGCGCATGCCGGCGGTTTGAAGTCCTACCTGATCGGCTTCGTCATGGCCGTCATCCTCACCGTCATCCCGTTTGCGATGGTGATGAGCGGGGCGTTCTCCAAGGGCGTCACCATCGTCGTGATCTCGGTCATGGCCGCGGTGCAGATGCTGGTACACATGGTGTACTTCCTGCATATGGATCGCACACCCGAGCAGCGCTCCAATGTGCAGGTGGGCCTGTTCTCGCTGCTGATCATCGGCATCGTTATCGTCGGTTCGCTGTGGGTGCTGCACAACATGAACGTCAACATGATGCATTGAGACGGCGCCACGCCGGATCGCGTCATGCTGTTATGAAGAAGGCCGCCAGCGATTGGCGGCTTTTTTTTGCGCATGAATTTGCCTGCGGCATGACCAATGGCATACGGGGAAGCCGTGGTGGGCGCTTAGCATCGTGGGCTTGCCTGTTTCAGGTCACCCGCGGAGTTGCGATGAAGATGCCCACCCTGTTGTCCGTGTCGTTGCTGGCAGCGCTGTCGTTGCCCGCCGCCGCGCAAACCGCGCCGCCGCAGGACGTGCCGTTCGACGGTACCTTGAAGATCGACGTCGATGCCACCGACCTGGCGCACCGCATCTTCAAGGTCAAGACCACAATGCCGGCAAAGCCCGGCCCGATGACGCTGCTGTATCCGCAGTGGATTCCCGGCAACCACTCGCCCACCGGTCCGATCGACAAGCTGGCCGGTCTGGTGATCAAGGTCGATGGCAAGGTTGTGCCATGGACTCGCGACCAATTCGACGTCTATGCGTTCAAGGTGGACGTACCGCAAGGCGCCACCGAGCTGGTGGCCGAGTTCAAGTTCCTCTCGCCGCAGGCCCCCAACCAGGGCCGGGTGATGATGACCCCGGAGATGCTCAACCTGCAGTGGAACACTACGGCGCTGTATCCGGCCGGCGTTTTCGCACGCAACATCAAGGCGCAGGCCAGCGTGACGCTGCCAGCCGGCTGGAGCTATGCCACGGCGCTGGAAACCGAGCGCCGCGTCGGCGACACGGTGACCTTCAAGCCGATCGATTTCGATGATCTGGTCGATTCGCCGATGTTCGCCGGCAAGTATTACAAGCGCGTGGAGCTGAGCGCCGGCAAGCAGCCGGTCTACCTCAACGTATTCGCCGACGAAGCCAAGTCGCTGGACGCCAAGCCCGAGCAGATCAAGGCGCATGCCTCGCTGGTGCAGCAGATGGACAAGCTCTACGGCGCGCGGCATTTCGATCACTACGAATTCCTGCTGGCGCTGACCAAGAAGTTGGGCGGCATCGGCCTGGAGCATCATCGCTCCAGCGAAAACAGCGGCGTGCCGACTTATTTCACCGAGTGGGACAAGAGCTGGACCGGGCGCGACCTGCTCGCACACGAGTTCAACCATTCCTGGAACGGCAAGTACCGCCGCGGCGCCGATCTGGCCACGCCCAACTTCAACGTGCCAATGGGCGACAGCCTGCTGTGGCTGTACGAGGGCCAGACCCAGTTCTGGGGCGAAGTGATGTCCGCACGTTCGGGCCTGTGGACGCAGGATCAGGCGCGCGAGATGCTGGCCGGCGTGGCGGCGAGCTATGAGCGCGGTCGCCCCGGCATGGCCTGGCGTACGGTGCAGGACACCACCAACGACCCGACCATGTCGATGCGCCGTCCCAAGGCATACCGCAGCTATCAGATGGCCGAGGACTATTACTCAGGCGGCCAGATGATGTGGCTGGAAGTGGACAGCAAGCTGCGCGCGCTGACCAACAACAAGCGCTCCATCGACGATTTCGGCAAGGCGTTCTTCGGCATGAAGAACGGCGATTGGGACGTCAATCCATACACCTTCGACGACATCGTCGCCACGCTCAACGGCGTGGCCGCCTACGACTGGGCGAGCCTGTTGCGCAGCCGCATGGACGGGCATGGTTCGTTGAACGGCGGCATCGAGGCCAATGGCTGGAAGCTGGTCTACAACGAGGAGCCGAATCTGGCCACCAAGGCCGACGAGAGCGACGACAAGGACGCCAGCCTGACTTATTCGCTTGGACTGTCTTTGAAAGCCTCGGGCGATATCAGCGATGTGCTGTGGGACGGCCCGGCCTTCAACGCCGGCTTGATCGCAGGCAACACGATCATGGCGGTCAACGGCCGCGCCTTCAGCAGTGAGGTGATCAAGGACGCGATCAAGGCGGCCAAGGGCACCACCGCGCCGATCGAGTTGCTGGTCAAGCGCGGCGATCGCTACGACACCGTGCGCATCGATTACCACGGTGGTCTGCTGTATCCGCATCTGGAACGCATCGCCGGCACGCCTGACCGTTTGAGTGAGTTGTACAAGGCCAGGTAAGTGCATGGCTGATGTGCGCGCGTAGGCGCATGCCGACAACGCAGCCGCAGGGGCGACGGACGTCGATCCTGCGGCTTTTTTGTGGCTGCAGAATCAGAATTCCCCGATCGCATGTCGGCCGCGCGATGCAGCGCCGTCGCGCATGCTGAGACCGTCAGCCACTATCCTGTCGCATCAACGACAACAGGCAAGACGACAATGGCGAAGGCGAAGACGGCCTATGTCTGCGGCGAGTGCGGCGCCGAGTACTCCAAATGGCAGGGGCAATGCACCGAATGCGGTGTGTGGAATACGCTCAGCGAAATCGTGCTGGAAAGTGCCACCCCTGGCGGCAAGGCCTCGCCCGCGGCGTCGCGTCGCAGTGGTTGGGCCGGCAAGACCGAGGCGCCCAAGATCACTGCGCTCAAGGATGTGCAGCAGTCCGAACAGGCGCGCGTGTCCACCGGCATCGGCGAGTTCGATCGCGTGCTGGGCGGTGGCCTGGTCGAAGGTGCGGTGGTGCTGATCGGCGGCGACCCGGGGATCGGCAAGTCGACGCTGCTGTTGCAGGCGCTGGCCAGCATGGCCTCAACGCTGCCGGTGCTGTACGTCACCGGCGAGGAATCGCTGGCGCAGGTAGCCGGGCGAGCGGTGCGACTCGATCTGCCGCTGGAAGGCTTGAACGCCCTGGCCGAAACCGGCATCGAAAACATCCTGCAGCACGCCAGCGTGGCGCGGCCGAAACTGATCGTGGCCGACTCGGTACAGACCTTGTGGACCGAATCGTTGACCGCAGCACCTGGGTCGGTCAGCCAGGTGCGCGAGAGCGCGGCGCGGCTGGTGCGCTATGCCAAGGAGACCGGTACGGCCGTGTTCCTGGTCGGGCATGTGACCAAGGAAGGCGGCATCGCCGGCCCGCGCGTGCTCGAGCACATGGTCGATGCGGTGCTGTATTTCGAAGGCGAAAGCGGCAGCCGGTTCCGCCTGCTGCGCGCGTTCAAGAACCGCTTCGGCGCAGTCAACGAGCTGGGCGTGTTCGCGATGGGCGAGAAGGGCCTCAAGGAGGTCTCCAATCCGTCGGCGATCTTTCTGTCTGGCGGCAGTACCCAGCAGCCCGGCAGTTGCGTCATGGTGACCCGCGAAGGCACCCGGCCGCTGATGGTGGAGGTGCAGGCGCTGGTGGATGCCTCGCCACTGTCCAATCCACGCCGGGTGGCGGTGGGATTGGAGCAGAACCGGCTTGCGATGTTGCTGGCGGTGCTGCATCGGCATGGCGGCATCGTGGTGGGCGACCAGGACGTGTTCGTCAACGTGGTCGGCGGCATTCGCGTGCAGGAGACCGCGGCCGATCTGCCGGTGTTGCTGGCGGTGCTGTCCTCGCTGCGCGACCGGCCGTTGTCCGAGAAGACGATTGCCTTTGGCGAAGTCGGGTTGTCCGGCGAGATCCGTCCTGTGCCCAATGGCGAGGACCGTCTGAAGGAAGCCGCCACCCATGGCTTCAAGCGCGCGATCGTGCCGCGTGCCAACGCACCGAAGACGGCCAGCATCAAGGGGATGGAGATCATCGCGGTGGAGCGGCTGAGTCAGGCGCTGGAGGCCGCGGCCGACTGAGGTGCGGCTGCGCCGTGGTCAGGGTTGGGGCAGGGACGGGGCAGGCTGTCCGGCCAAGCGCGGGGTTCGCGCAGTGGGCGCTGCCAGCAGGCAGCGTCGAACATTGCCATCGCCTGACGCTCCCCAGCGGAGCCGGCGACCGTCCGTCGGCTGGCGCCCGGCAATTTGCATGTGGGCGTGAAGAAAACGTTTTCACCAGAGTGCGGCTATGGCACCATGCGCGGCCCGTTGCACTGTGCACCGGATCACAAACACTGCTGACTGCTCGTACTGGAGAACCACGATGGAATGGATGTTGTTGCCGCTTAAGCGTTACGCCGACTTCGAAGGTCGTTCGCGTCGCAAGGAATACTGGATGTTCATGCTGCTGCAGGTGATCGTTCTGGTCGTGCTGGGCATCATGTTTGGTATCGCAGCGGCGGTGATGGGGGGCGAGAACGGCCCCGGTCCGCTGGCATGGGTGGTCGGCGCCATCATGGCAATCTTCGTGCTGGCGCTGATCGTGCCCAGCATTGCAGTGACCGTGCGCCGTCTGCATGACCAGGGCAAGTCGGGTTGGTTCTACCTGATCAGCTTCGTCCCCTACGTCGGCGGCTTTGTCGTCCTCGTGTTCATGTGTCTGGACGGCACCCCGGGCCCGAACCAGTACGGCGAGAGCCCGAAGCAGTAATCGCTTTGCACGAAGTGGATTGAACGATGGCGCAGGAATTCCTGCGCCATCGTCGTTTATGCGGCTTGAAGCGACCAGGCAAGCGTCGCGAGCGGTGGTCAGGTCAGGTCGCTTGGACGGCGCGAAGAAGTCGCAATGTCGCGTGGTACCTGCTGA
The DNA here is from genome assembly GCF_040202875.1 of Xanthomonas sp. WHRI 10204. Lineage (NCBI taxonomy): Bacteria > Pseudomonadati > Pseudomonadota > Gammaproteobacteria > Lysobacterales > Lysobacteraceae > Xanthomonas > Xanthomonas sp. WHRI 10204. The sequence goes on along the minus strand of NZ_JBEGDW010000002.1, from coordinate 747,797 downwards.
TCTGCAGCACGGGCTGCGCTGCCGCGCTGATTGCATGGCGTACCGAGCACGCCATCGCCGGGCGCAATCACGGCGACGCGCTGTGGCCGCATCGAGCCGGTTGCCGCCCGATGGTTGCGCAGTCGTTCTGTCAGCTGCCCTTTGGCGTCTGCACTGGGCTAGCTGCTCCAGCGGAGCGGCCCTAAGCGCAATCGGTTGTACCTCGGCCAATGCAGGTGCTTATTGCGCATGCAACCGGGCGAGCTGCATTCCGCAAGAGGACCAGGCGGCAAGCCTGCAAGGCGCCTCACTTGGCTGATTCCCAGCGTGGGAGAGCGCATGAGCAGCGCAGCGGCCTGCAGTCTATCTGCGCCGATGGAACCCCTGTCGGTTCCTGTTCAAGTCGGCCTAAATAGTTCGAAAATGAAGTTAATCGGATAACTCAACTACGCTGAAAATCGCAGCTAAGACCGCATGACGCCGTCGCTAGAGAATGCATGTCACTACCGTCGCTATCCGCAATGCAGTTACCTCGATACCTGCATCAGTCTGGCCTGATCCCGAGAGCAGCGTTCAGCAGGCGGCGGCGTGATGTCCGGTACTCGAACCCACGCTTTTGCCAAGCATTGGCGGGTCCCTCTCCTGCAGCGCGAGCTCCAGCTTGTAGCCATGCGAATACACGGTTCTGATGCGCACCACTCCACTGTGGTTGCACAGCTGCAATTTCTTGCGCAGCTTGTAGATGTGTTGCTCCATCGTGCGATCGGTGAACTCGGTATGGCTACCCCAGACCGCCTTGGCGAGCTGGCAGCGGCGGAAACAGACGCCGGGGCTGGAAAACAGCATCCAGGCAATCGAGAACTCGCGCGCGGTGAGCACGATCGGCTTGCCGTGCAGATAGACGGTGTTTTCTTCGCGTATCAGCTGATACGGGCCGACGGTGAGGTGCTGCGATTCCTGGCAGGTCTGGGGTGCAGGGGCAATCGCCAATGCCGCGCGCACCTGGAGTTCGCACGAATTGAATGGGAGCGCTAACACTTCTTGTGCGCCGGCTTGGTACCAGGCCAGGATGTCGTCAGGGCAGTCGAAACGTCCCAGCACGATCAGCGGCGTGGGATGACCGCTGTGGCAGCGCTGCCAGGCCAGGACCGAGCTATCGTCCGAGGCGACGCAGGTCGCATCAAAAATCAGTAGTTCGCAGGGCGAATGCCGCAAGGAGCGCAACAGCTCCAGCTCATCGGAAAACACTGCAAATTGTGGCCCCAGCGGGGCAAGGCTCGCGTTGACCTGCGATGCCAGACGCGCGTCCTGCGTCAACAGGAAAGCCGATCCATGCTTGCCGGGAGGATTACCGTGCATCAGCCAGCCTTCCCATGACGGCACACGTACCAGTCGTGCGTGCGGTGCCGATCACGGGCCGCAGGCGTCGCCACAAAATCCACAGAGAGAGATAAGTGCATTGCCATACCATCCGGCTGCGAAGGGGGGGAGGGTCTGACCGAGGTCGGACGAATGGTATGTACCATTCCAGCGGCAGAAAGTTTCACTGCTACGCACTTTTCTTCGGGTTTGGGTCGGTGCGCTTTAGCTTGCGCTCATCTATACGCAACGCAGCTCTTACATCTTGGGTATGTATAAGCCGATGCATGCATATCCACGCGCCGTGTCTGGACATGTTTGTCCGGATGGGCAGTAGAAAATTGGTTTGGAAAGGTCTAGACCAAGGTATTGCGATTACGGCGAACCCGCCGCGCTTAGGGAATAGGTTCATCTGGGCAGGTAACACGAAAGTTACTTTCGTTATGAGCGGGACGTGCCCGCAGCTGCGTGACTAGGGTGCGCCTGTCGCGCATGCCGAAATCGATTCAAACACCCCAGAATCCGCATCCAGACCGTGCGTTGGCAGACGTTGCGGGACGGCGCTGCGCTATCCGGGAGCAGCGCGACGTCCGTACGTGTTCGGATGGTGGGAAATGTCCTGCGCTAGACAATGTGCACGCTCTGCAGAAAAGAATGCCGCATATGCAAAACGCACGGCAGAAGCGTTGGAAGACAGAGTGAGGTTTTTTGATTTTTGCGGTGCTTGCAGGTGGGAAATTCCATTGGATCCGCTGCATACAATCGTTTGCGCCAGTGAGAGCTGCGCATTGTTTGTTTTTGCTCGTCCCCCCAAGAGAGAGCCCGGCATGATCCTTTCAACCTACTTCGCAGCGATTTCTGCGTTGTCTTACGCAGATCGTCTTCCTACCTATACAAGCAGGATGCTGGTTGGTGCCTGGCCGCAAGGTCTGCAACATCTTCAACAACGCCGTGATGGCCAGGGAACACCCGATGGCCCCGACGATGAGGTCAGCCTGCTGGGCGCCAGCGGCGATGCCCTATTGATTCTCGAATACCAGGAAGAAGCCGAAGATGCATACCGCCATGCGCTGAAGGCAATGCGCGGCCAACAGCGGCAGCTGCGGCTGCTCTCGTGCCGCAATACCGCCTGGTTGATGCTGAGCCAGCGTCGTCTGAGTGCGGCGTTGAACTGCTTCGCGCAGCTTGCGATGGACCGCGATACGCCGGCCTGCTTATGCGGCGAAGGTCTGCTTGGCAAGGCGCTGACCCACTTTCACCTCGGCCAGAGCACGTTGGCCCTGCAGACGCTGGAGCGTGCGCGCGAGTCGCTGTCCGAGCTGGAAACCGGTGCCTCGGGCTGGTTGCGCGTTGCCACCGCGCTGCGCCTGGACATGATTGCGCAGCTGCGCATCCGTCGTGCCGACCGCATGAGCGACCACGTGTTCTGGCAGGCCACGCTGCGCCAGGAAGACGCCGCGCATGCCTTTGAGCCCAGCGAACTGCGTGCCTGTATCGCCGATCTGGCCGAGAGCATGCCGGTGCTGGCGCAGCGGATGCGCCACGTGCGCAACCTGCTGCGGATCGCTGGCGGCGACACCTTTGGGTTCGACGCGCAGATCGATGCGCTGCCGGCCGCGGCAACCGGTTGCCCGCCCTGCGCGCGGCAGGATGCGCAGGTGGAGCTGGCATTGGCTGCACTGGCGGTAGGCCGCGCCGATCTGGCCGAGCGTGCCCTGGCCGGGGCCGGCCGGCATCACGCGCCGCGCTGGAATCTGGAGTTCGAGTACTGCCAGGCCAAGATCAGCCAGGCGCTGGGCCGTACCGAGCAGGCCCTGCTGCTGTACAACCGCTACGCGCTGGGTGCGGTGCAATGCCTGCGCAGCGAAGTGCAGGCACCGCGTCTGCTGGAAAGCGGCACCCCGGCGCACGTCAGCGACGATATCTCCGCGCGCCTGCCGGCCAAGTACCGCCGTGCCTACGGCTACATGATCACCAATGCCCACCGCTCGGACCTGTCGATCAATGAAGTGGCCGCGCAGATCGGTGTGACCGGGCGTGCCTTGCAGCAGGCGTTCAAGTCGGCCACCGGGCTGTCGCCGACCCAGGTGCTACGGCGGTATCGCATGCAGAGCATCCGCGACGAGCTGCTGGCCGAAGGCGGCTGCGGCAGCGTGTTGCAGGCGGCCAGCCGCTGGGGCGTTGGCAGTCGTTCAGCGCTGGCCAAAGGCTATCGCCAGCACTTCAATGAAGCGCCGATGGAAACCCTGCAACGTTAGCCGACAGCGCCACGGCCCGGCATGTACGCCGGGCCGTGGCGCGTCGTTTCCGACGACTGGATACGGGCTGGTCGCGGGACGTACGCAGCTGTACGCACGCTGGCACAGAAGCCGAAGTGAGACGTGCGTCCAGGATGGCTTGCGGCTATCCTTGCCGGCTCGCACTGCCACCCAGGAGGCGCGTCCGAGGACGGGCGTGGCCGCCAAGGAAACGACGACGATCATGCAAGATCATATCTCCGAGGCGACGGACGCCTCACAGATCCGCCGCGCCGGCGTCGATCTCAATGGACTGATGTCCGTTCTCAGCAAGCATCTGTATTCCACGCCGGTGGTCGCGCTGCGCGAGTTGGTGCAAAACGCGCACGACTCGATCCTGCGGCGCCGCCTGGAACAGCCCTATTGGCAAGGCGAAGCGCGCATCCATGTGCATGCCGATCCGGCGCAGGGCATCGTGCGCATTACCGATACCGGGGCCGGGCTCACCCAGCAGGAAATTCACGATTATCTGGCCACCGTGGGTGTGGGTTACACCCGTGGGCTGCGCCAGGGAGGCCACGAAGATAGCGGCCTGATCGGGATGTTCGGGCTGGGTTTTTTGTCGGCCTTCGTACTGGCGCGACGCGTCACCGTGCGTACCACCTCGTACCAGAGCCCGACGCTGGGTCATTGCTATATCTCCAGCAATGCCGAGCAATACACAGTCAGCCCGATCCCGGCGCGCGCGCAGGTGGGCACCGAGGTGGTGCTGGAATTGCACGACCAGTATCTGTCGTTGGCGCAGGACGCGCGCCTGCACGAGATTCTGTCGCGCTACTGCGCCTTGTTGCGCGAGCCGATCTGGGTCGGTGCCGATGCGCAGCCGATCAATCCGGAGCCGCCGCCGTGGCGCATGGACGACGCAGTGCCGTTGCACCCGGTGCAGGCATGGCGCCGGCAACGCGAGTTTGCGGCGCGCTTCGAACGCAATTTCGAACCGCTGTGCTGCATGCCGGTGCGTGCGGCCGACGGCAGCGATGCGGTCGGCCTGTTATGGGTGCAGGACGGGGCCACCTACGGCACCAGTGACAATCGCAATCTGTCGGTGTTTTTGCGCGGCATGTTGCTGGACGACAATGCGCGCGAATTGCTGCCGCCGTGGGCCGGTTTCATCGGCGGAGTGATCGAATCCAACCGTTTGACGCCGACCGCGAGCCGCGAGGATCTGCAGCGCGATACGGTCTATAGCTCGGTGCAGCACGCCTTGTCCGAAGCCCTGGTGCAGGGCCTGGCGGAGGTGGCGCGGCAACAGCCCGAAGCCTGGCGTCGCATTCTGTTGCGGCATAACGAGGCCTTGTTGGGTGCGGCGCTGTGCGATGAGCGTCTGTTCGACTTGCTGCTGGAACATGTGCGCGTGCCGACCTCGCAAGGCGATCTGCCGGCCCAGCAGCTACCGGCGCGTGGCGCGGTGCATGTGATCCTGGACAGCGACAGCGGTTTCGAAGAAATGTTGTTCCGCGCGATGGGCGTGCCGGTGGCGTATGGAAACCGCTACGCGGTAGTGCCGTTTTTGCGTCGGTGGGCGCAGGCCAAGGGCGTGCGCCTGGTCGAGCTGGGCACCGAGCATGGCAACCGCCAGTTGTTCCATCTCGATACGTTGCCGGCCGACGAACTGGCGTGGCTGGAGCAGCATCTGGGCGATGGCGAAGCGCTGGTGCCGGCGCGCTTCAGCCCTGAAGAGCTGCCGCTGGTGGTGGTGCCCGACCGCGAGGCGGAACTCAAACGCCGGCTGGAGCAGGACGAAAACGACAAGCGGGTGTCCACTGCAGCGCTGCGGCTGGCGCGGCAGTTCACTGCGCGTATCGAAGCGCGCCAGACCCAGCGGTTGTATCTCAATCTCGACAATCCTGCGCTGCAGGCATTGCTGGCCGCACAACGTGCCGGCAACCCGCAGGCCGCGGTCGCCGCGCGCTTGCTGCGCGCGCTCAAGGTGATTGTCTCTGCGCAAGGGCGCGCGCAGCCGCAGGCCGGTGGCGCGGAGTCGGGCGGTTCGGATCTCAACAAGGCCTTCGGCGATCTTGCCGAGGCCGTGACCCAATTGCTGGCGCGCTGAGCGCCGCACTCAAGGAACAACGCAATGGAAATCTGGAACTGGGTGGAGAAGCTGCAGGACGACCTGGGCGAAGCCGGGCAGCCGCAGAATGCGCAGCTGCTGACACGCCTGACCGACCATATCTGCGATCTGCAGATCGAGCGTGCTGAAGCGTTGTTGCCCGAGGCGCGTGCGCTGGGCAAGACGCTGGCCAACCCCTGGCTGGAGGTGTTCGTCGGCCATTGGGAAATGCGCAACCGGGTCGGCAATCTATGCGAAGGCGAACGCGCCTTGGGCGATGCGGTGGCACTGTTCGAGCGCGCGCATCGCGCCGATGCGGTGGAGTGCCCGCAATCGGTGTGTGTCACCCAGGATCTGGCGGCGTGCTACGCCAACATCGATGGCCCGGGCTGGGTGGAAGAGCGCATCGAGGTCTGCGATGAAACCCTGGGCCGCATCGACCCGAGTTGGTCGTGCTACCAGTGCCTGAGCTGCGAAAAAGCCGACGCCTTGCTCGACGACGGCCGCGGCGACGCGGCGCTGAGCTATCTGGAGCAGCAGTCGCAGACCATCGTGGCGCACGGCGGCCAGATCTACGACGGCGTGCCGGACATGCGGATCTCGATCCTGCTGTCGTTGGGGCGTGCAGCTGAAGCCCTGGCGCTGATCGAACAGCGCGAAGTCGAGGCCGCGCGCGAGGGCGCGGAGTGGGCTAACTGCAGTCAGCCGCGTCGTCTGCAGAAGGCACGTGCGCTGGCGCTGTTGCAGCGCGATGACGAAGCGATGGAGGCGTTGCTGCCGTGGCGCGAAGTGGCGCCGCGCTATCGCCTGCATTGGCTGCGCGCGGTGGCGGTGCTGACCTCGCGCGCACCCGAGCGCAACACCTGGGATCTGGGCAGCCGCCTGCAGGTCATGCTGGATCATTACGCGCAGGTCGGTGCGCATCGCATCCTGATCGAGGCCGCCGAGCTCGCGATGGATCTGGCGCTGCAGCGCGGTGCGGTATGGACCGCACGCCGGCATCTTGCACTGGCGCGCGCGCATGCGCCCAAGTTGCGGCAGGACCGTGGCGCCACGCAGGCGCTGGATGGGTGGGCTGCGCGCATCGCATCCGCATCGGCGGGCGAGGACGCGCCTGTACCTGCGGCGCAGTTGCTGGACTGGTTGAACGCGCAGGGCGAGGAGGCGGTGCGCAATCCCGAGCGCGAAGCGCAATGGTTGCTGCAGGCGGTGACCGAGCGTCCGGACGATGCCGAGCTGGTCGATACCGCGGCGTCGGCATTGAGTGCCTGCGCGGCAGACGAGCAGGCGATCGTGCTGTTGTGGGATTTCGTGCAGCGGCATGCCGACCGCGAAACAAGCCCCACCTTCCGCCTGATGAATCTGTTGCTTGGCCGTGGCGATGACGCTGGGGTGCGCCGACTGGCGTTGCTGTATCGCCCGCAGGTGCCGGTGGCGGCGCTGTGGTGCGAGGCCCAGCTTGCGCAACGGTTGGGTGATTGGCCGGCGCTGGAACAGGCTTGTACCGCGCTACTGGAGCTCTCGCCTGGCTCGCACGGCGCGCGCGGGCTGCTGGCGCGCATGTACCTCAACACCGGCCGCTTTGCGGAAGCGGCCGATGTCTACCGGCAACTGATCGCACTGATGGACGAGCCGCGTTCGGCGCATTGGGACCATATGACCGCCGCCAGTGCCGCGCAGGACTGGGATGCGGTGCGGGTGTCGGCAGCCGCGATCGGCATGGAGCTGAGCAGCACCAGCGGGGTTGTCGAAGAAGACTGGGGCTGGGTGATCGTGCGGTGCGTGGACGACGGCGAAGTGGGCGAGTACTACGCGCGCCGCACCGGTCCGGTGACCGCGCGCATCATCGAAAACGCACCGGCCCACCGCCGTCAGCATGTCGGCGACTGGGTCGTGTTCGATGCGGAGCTGCTGTATCCGGCGCCGGAGGACGAGGCCGAGCGTGCGCGGTTCGTACCGACCTATGCGCAGGTGCATGTGCTGCAGACAGGTGGCTATGGCAGCAGCTGGCTGGTGGACGGCGTCCACCCTGGCGACGAGGTGATCGAAGCGCTGCGTGCAGATATGGAGACGCGCGGCTGGAAGGCGTGGCTGCATAGTCGCGACGACTATCGCGTGGTCGACCCGGAGCACCCGGATGCATTCGACCCGGAGGATGCGACGTCCGGGCTGCCAGGCGTGTTGTTCACCGTGGCGCTTCCGGAAAACGTTGCGCCGCAGGAACTGCATCGCGTACTGCGGTGCACGACCTCGCGCTGGTCGCATCCGATGTGCTGGCTGCGGTTGGCCGAAGCCTGCGAGCAGGACACGCGACCGCATCTGGAGGCTGTGGAGCGCTACGGGCTTTAGAGCGGCTGACGCCGCAGGGATTGGGGATTAGGAGTTCGGGATTGGCGTGCTGCGTTGCACGCCGTCTATGCGGTCTGCGGTGACGTGCGAAGGTGCGTGGGTTCTCGCGCGTGCAACGCTCAATGCGCGTGGTCCTTTGCCACTGTCACACTTCGGTTCTTAGCGCGCCGTCCAATGCGTCGTGCAACCGGTGTGTCGCTGGTTGCCGCAGAGATTGGGAATTCGGGATTGGCGTGCTGTTCTGCGCGCCGTCCGTGCAGTCTGCGCGGACGTGCGAGGTAGCGTTCCCTCCCGTGCCTGCAACGATCGTGGCGGGGCGGGGCACGCCTTCGCTTGAGCAAGACGTTGCCGCGTTAGCGGCAACGTCGCAGTCCGCATGCGATCAGCTGCGGTTGCCGTAGCGCTCCAGCCAATGCGCGTATGACGGCGGCAGCACCCAGGACGGACGCGCTTCGCCCAGTGCCAGTGCCGCCTGGTACGGCCAATGCGGGTTGGCCAGGTGCGCGCGTCCGACCATCACCAACTCCATCTGCCCATCGGCGACAACGCGGTTGGCTTCGATGGGGTCGTCGATGTTCCAGGACGAGGCGACCGGCAATTGCGCCTCGCGGCTGACGCGTTCGGCGATCGGTGCCAGCAACGCCGGGCCCCACGGAATCTGCGCATTCGGCGTGCTGAAGCCCATGCTGACGTTCAACAGATCCAGGCCACTGCGCTTGAACTCGCGGGTCAAGTCGATCGCTTCGGCCAAGGTTTGTTCGTCGCGGCCGTCGAACTCGATGACACCGAAGCGTGCAGTGAGCGGCAGATGTTCCGGCCACACCGCGCGCACGGCCTGCAGCGTTTCCAGCAGAAAGCGCGCGCGGCCTTCGGCGCTGCCACCGTAGCGATCCTCACGGTGGTTGGCGTGCACCGAGAAGAAACTCTGCGCCAGATAGCCGTGGGCGAAGTGCAGTTCCAGCCACTTGAAGCCTGCATCGCGTGCACGTTGCGCGGCGGCGACAAAATCGCCACGTACGCGGGCGATGTCGTCCAGCGTCATTGCCCGCGGCAGTTTGGACAGGCCGCCACCGAAGGCGACTGCGGACGGCGACAACGTGTCCCAGCCGCGCGCATCGCCGTCGGCGATATGGTCGTCGCCTTCCCACGGTGCGTTGGCGCTGGCCTTGCGACCGGCATGACCGATCTGGATGCCGGGCACCGCACCTGCTGCGGTGATCGAGGCGGCAATGCGTGCCAGTCCTTCGGCCTGCGCGTCGTTCCACAAGCCGAGACAGCCTGGGGTAATGCGACCTTCTGGCGACACGCCTGTCGCCTCGACGATGATCAGCCCGGCGCCACCGCGCGCCATGCTGGCGTAGTGGACCTGATGCCAATCGTTGGTAAAGCCGTCGACGGCGGTGTATTGGCACATCGGCGGGATCGCGATGCGATTGCGCAGCGAGACATCCTTGAGCTGGTAGGGCGAAAAAAGCGACGACATTGCGGGGAGGGAACCTTGGGAAAAGCGGTTGGCGATCAGACCACGCCGACGGCCGGATCAAAACACTGCCAGTAGCACACCGCGTTGCAGCGGCTTGGGGGCACACCGCCGAGGCCGGTAACGGTTGCTTGAGTGCCATGGCGTGGTGGGTGCAGAAGCAAAGGCAGATTCGCGGCGCAATGGCGCCAGGTGCGCGCTCCCGGCGCGTGCGCGCATACGCAAGACCCGCGCGACAACGCGCAGCGACCGTAGCAACCGTAGCAACCGTAGCAACCGTAGCAACCGTAGCAACCGTAGCAGCCCGGGACATGCAGCTTGCAAGAGACCGGTACTCGCCGTTGCTCAGTCACGTGTCTCAGCAACCAATCACACACATGCAGTCCGCGCCTGCGCACTCCCGACCAACACCAAGCACCCTAATGCCGATTCCCGATTCCCGATTCCCGATTCCAACGACGTGTCCCGGTGCACGTTCGGCGCTTGCGCTGCAATGTCAAACTGCCGCCAGTAGCGTCCTCTGACTGCTACAGGTTTGGTTGCTGGTTGCCGAATCTGAATTGCTTTACTCTGCTGCGCATCGGCGTGGGGGCGCCGCGTCAGTCATGGCGCAGGCCAACCCGCATGCCCAGTATCTCCTTCTTAACTTTGGCGGGTGATCTCATGGTGGCATTGCAGCAGCGCTCAATCGACGCGATCCGTGACCAGGAAGCGGCGTTGTTGGCCGCATGGCTGGACGCAGGCCTCGGCAACGATGCGCGCATCTCCCGGCAGGATCTGCAGGCCCAGGGCGCGGACTTTCTTCGGCTGTTGGTCGCTTCCTTGAAGGACGACGGTAGCAGTCTGGACAGTGCCGAGTGGAGCGAAGTGCGTCGCTTCCTGGAAAATCTATCGCGCGACCGCGCCACCCGCGGCTTCGATTCGCAGGAAACCGCCAACTTCATCTTTTCGCTCAAGCGCGTGCTGTTCGAGCTGGTGCAGCGCGAATACGCCAGCACGCCGGAAGACCTCGCCCAGCAGCTGTGGGCGCTGTCCGAACTGCTGGACCGCCTGGGGCTGTACACCGTCAAGGCATTCCAGAAGACCCGCGAAGACATCATCGTGCGGCAGCAGGAAGAAATGCTGGAGCTGTCCACGCCGCTGGTGAAGTTGTGGGACGGCGTGCTGGCATTGCCGATGATCGGCACCCTCGATTCACAGCGCACCCAGGTGGTGATGGAATCGCTGTTGCAGCGCATCGTCGACACCGGCTCGGAGATCGCCATCATCGACATCACCGGCGTGCCGACCGTGGACACGCTGGTGGCGCAACATTTGCTCAAGACCGTCACCGCGATCCGGCTGATGGGCGCCGATGCCATCATCAGCGGCGTGCGCCCGCAGATTGCGCAGACCATCGTGCATCTGGGGCTGGATCTGCAGGGCATCGTGACCAAGGCCAACCTGTCCGACGCGCTGGCGCTGGCGCTCAAGCGCACCGGTGTGATCGTGAGCAAGGCGAGCTGACATGGAGCGCATCCCGATCCTGCGGATGGGCGATTTGTTGCTGGTCACCATCCAGGTGGACATGCACGACCAGCTCGCGCTGCAGCTGCAGGAAGACTTGTCGGAAAAGATCAGCGTCACCTCCGCGCGTGGGGTGCTGATCGACATCTCCGCACTGGATATCGTCGACTCGTTCATCGGGCGCATGATCAGCACCATCTCCGGGCTGGCGACGCTGATGGGCGCCCGCACCGTGGTGGTAGGCATGCAACCGGCGGTGGCGATCACCCTGGTGGAACTGGGACTGACCTTGCCAGCGGTGCGTACTGCGCTCAACGTCGAACGCGGCATGCGTCTGTTGCAGCAACCCGATCACGAGTCGTGATGGCGACCACGGGCTCGCAAACGGTACGCACCGAACAGGATGTGGTGCTGGCCCGGCAGACCGTGCGCAAGTTGGCGGTGCAGTGCGGCCTGCGGCTGGTGGACCAGACCAAGCTGATCACCGCGGCCAGCGAATTGGCGCGCAACACCGTGATCTACGGTCGCGGCGGCGACATGGACTGGGCGCTGCTGGAAAGCGGCATCCGCAAGGGCGTGCAGCTGACCTTCCGCGACGAAGGCCCGGGCATCCCCAATCTGGATCTTGCGCTGACTGACGGCTGGACCTCCGGCAGCGGGCTTGGGCTCGGCCTGTCGGGCAGCCGTCGCCTTGTGGATGATTTTGTGTTGGACACTGCCGCTGGCAAGGGCACGCGCGTCACCATCACCAAATGGAAGTGACCCTCGCCGGTGAGCTGACCCGCGCGTTTCGCGTCGACGAAACCAGCCAGGTCGGACAAGCGCGTCGCGAAGCAGCGGCGCTGGCGCAGACGCTGGCCTTCGATGAAGCCGCATGCGGGCGCGTCGCCCTGGTGGCTACCGAACTTGCCACCAATATGGTCAAGCATGGGCGTGGCGGCTGCCTGCAGTTGTCGCGCGTGGCTACGCGTGAAGGCATGGGCGTGGAAATCTGCGCCATCGACGATGGCCCCGGGTTTGCGCTCGAAGACGGTCTGCGCGATGGCTATTCCACTGTCGGCACACCCGGCACAGGTCTGGGTGCGATCCAGCGTCAGGCGCAGGTGCTGGACGCATATTCGGATTCAAAAGGCGCCATCGTGATGGCGCGGTTGTTCGCGCAACAACGCGCCGAACTGGATCTGCCGTATGGCGCGGTGCGTGTGCCGCTGCACAACGAAACGGTCTGCGGCGATGCCTGGCAGTTGGCGATCCGCGAACAGCGGGCGACGGTCGTGCTGATCGACGGCCTGGGCCACGGGCCGGATGCCGCTGATGCTGCCGATGTCGGCACGCGCGTTGCGGCGGCGGCCAGTGGCGAGCCTGGCGAACTGATCGCGCAGCTGCATGCCGGCATGTCAGGAACGCGCGGCGGTGCGGCGGCAGTGATGCAGTTCGACAGCCGTACCGGCCAGGTGCGCTTTGCCGGTGTGGGCAATATCGTTGCATCGCTCTGTGATGGCGATGGAATGCGCGGCATGCCTTCGCATCCAGGCATCGTCGGGGTGCAGTTTCGCAAGGCGCAGCCGTTCGACTTCCCGAATGCGGCCGGCAAACTGCTGGTGATGCATAGCGATGGCCTGCAAACGCGCTGGAATTTGCGCGATCACCCGGCGCTATTGGCGCGCCACCCGCGTATTGTTGCTGCGGTGCTGTTGCGCGATTACGCGCGCGGCCGCGACGATGCATGCGTGTTCGTCATGCGGTTGGGAGGCATGCAATGACTTCATCCGATGATGCATCGGCGATCGACCCGATGGCCGAACTGCACGCGTTGCGGCAGCAGAACCAGGCCTTGCGCGAAGAGTTGGAAGAAACCAACCAGGGCGTGTTGGCGTTGTACGCCGAGCTCGACCAGCAGGCCGAACAGCTGCGCGGCGTGTCCGAGCTCAAGAGCCGGTTTTTGTCGTACATGAGCCACGAGTTCCGCACGCCGCTCAGTTCGATCCTGAGCATCACCCGGTTGCTGGAAGACGGTATGGATGGGCCGCTCAATGCCGAGCAGGTCAAGCAGGTGCGTTTTGTCAGCACTTCGGCACGCGAGCTCACCGACATGGTCGACGACCTGCTGGACCTGGCCAAGATCGAAGCCGGCCGCATCACCATCTCGCCAGGCTGGTTCTGTCTGATGGATCTGTTTTCGACATTGCGCGGCATGTTCGGTCCGCTCACTGGCGCCAGCGGTACCGACCTGATCTTCGAAGATCCGCCGGTGCTGCCGATGCTCTACACCGACGACAAGAAGCTGGCGCAGATCCTGCGCAACTTCATTTCCAATGCGCTCAAATTCACCCCGCAAGGCCAGGTGCGCGTGCTGGCGCAGCTGGAAGGCGACCAGCACGTGCGCTTCAGCGTGCAGGACACCGGTATCGGGATCGCGCCTGAGCTTCACGATGCTTTGTTCGAAGATTTTGTGCAGGTGGACTCGCCGCTGCAGAAGCGCCTGACCGGCACCGGGCTGGGGTTGGCGATCTGCAAGCGGTTTGCCGAATTGCTTGGCGGACGGGTGGGCATCAACAGCGTGGTCGGGCAAGGCTCGGAATTTTTCGTGGTCCTGCCGGTGACGCTGGCAGCGGAGAAGGCACTTGAGCAGTAAGCAGCACATTCTGGTCGTCGACGACAACGCGGTGACGCGCTATTCGGTGCGGCGTGTGCTCGAGCATCACCGTTTTGTGGTCGACGAAGCCGGCACCGGCGCCGAAGGCCTGAGCAAGCTGGCGACGCAGACCTTTGCCGGTGTGGTGCTGGACGTCAACCTGCCGGACATGAGCGGCTTCGACATCGTGCGCAGCTTGCGCGCCGAGCCGCGCACCGCGTTGTTGCCGGTGGTACACGTGTCTGCCGCATCGATCGCCACCGGCGACATGATCACCGGCCTGGATGCCGGCGCTGATGCGTACCTGATTCATCCGGTCGACCCCAATGTGCTGGTCGCCACCTTGCGTACGCTGTTGCGCGCGCGCAATGCCGAAGAAGCATTGCGGGTCAGCGAGGCCCGCTTCCGCGAGATCTTCGAGCACATCAGCGCGCCGATCGCGGTGGTCGATGCCGCCCTGCACACGCATGAACTCAACGCGGCCTTTCAGCGCCTGATCGGCGACGCCACGCCGGGCGATGCGATCCACGCTGCGGGGCTGGATCAAACGGCCATCGTGCAGGCGCTGACCAGCGCATTGGCGCAGCGCGAGCGCTGGAGCGGCACGCTGTCGATCCTGCGCGATGGCAAGCTGTGCGAGACCGAATGGCGGGTGTCGCCGTACCGCGAGCCGGATCTGGGCCTGCTGATGGTGGAAGACGTCACCGAGCGGCGCGAGCGCGAGCGCGAGCAGCGTCAGGAGCTGGATACCGCCACCACCGAACTGGCGCACCAGATCGCCGAACGCCAGCGCACCGAAATCCAGCTGCTGCAGGCGCAAAAGATGGAAGCGCTGGGCAAGCTCACCGGCGGTATTGCGCACGACTTCAACAATCTGTTGACCAGCATCATTTCCGGCCTGGACATGATCCAGCTGGCGGTGGAATCCAACCGTATCGAACGTGTGCCGCGTCTTGCCGAAATTGCCACCGGCTCTGCGCATCGGGCTGCAGCGCTGACCCAGCGCATGCTCGCCTTTGCGCGCAAGCAATCGCTGGATGCGCAGCCGTTCGACGTCAATCTGCGCGTGCGTTCGCTCGAAGACATGCTGCAACGCTCGATCGGCGAGAACATCGCCCTGGAGCTGGAGCTTGCCGATACCTCGCTGGTGGCCATTGCCGATGCCAACCAACTCGAGAACGTGGTGCTCAACCTGGTGATCAACGCCCGCGACGCCTTGCGCGGGCAGGGCACGATCTGTGTGCAGACCGCGGCCTACACCGCGCACAACGACCCGGAACTGGATGATGGCGAGTACGTGGCGGTCAACGTCATCGACAATGGCAGCGGCATCGAACCGGCCGTTCTCAATCAGGTGTTCGAGCCGTTTTTCACTACCAAACCCATCGGCGAAGGGACCGGCCTTGGGTTGTCGATGACCTACGGCTTTGCGCGCCAATCCGGCGGTACTGCGCGTATCACCAGTGCGATCGGCAAGGGCACCACGGTGGCGTTGTTGTTGCCGCGCGGTTTGTCTGCGGGCGCGTTGCCGCCGGCACCGGCGCCGACAACGCCACGGGCGCGCAACGCGCGCATCCTGCTGGTGGACGACACCGACGTGGTGCGCATGATGGTGAGCGAGGTGCTCAGCGACGCCGGCTATGAGGTGACCGAAGCCGAAGATGCCATCGGTGCACTGGAGCAGTTACGTACCGATGTGCAGATCGATCTGCTGGTGTCCGATGTCGGCCTGCCGGGCATGAACGGGCGCGACATGGCCGACGTAGCCCGCACGCTGCGCCCGGGGCTGCCGATTCTGTTCATCACCGGCTACGCCGAAAACGCGATCACGCGGCAGGAGTTCCTGGCCGACGGCATGGCCTTGCTGCCCAAGCCCTTCAGCCTCAACGATCTGCTCAATACGGTGGGGCAGATGCTCGACAGCAGCGTGCTGGCGCGCGCGTAAAGCGCAGTGATTTGCATGTTGGTGTGGGTGGATGCGACGTCGGATACGACGACGCTGCGGCACGACGCTGCTGTTGCGGCACTGGATGCGATAAGTCGCATCCGCAGTAGCGCGTTCGATCAGGCCTGCGCCAGGCGCAGATAACGCAAGCAACAGAGCGCGCCGGTTTTCGCGTGCCCTGCATGGAGCTGATTGCGCGGCAGTGCGGTGTACGCGTGCCGGCAGTCAACGCGAATACGCGTACGGCCCGAACGTGGCGCCCAGAAAGCCGCCGGCCGTCTCGGTGCTGAGCAGGGTGGCGTCGCCCTGTTCGAGCAGCGTCTGCCACTGGCCGCTGCCCACCGCGTAATCCACATGCACACGCGCGCCGTCCAGCGCAAAGCGCAGCTGCACCGGTTGCGTTGCATCGGGCAGCGGCGCACGCGCCAGCACGGTGCCGATGCTTGGGTCCTGCAGGCCGGCGCGGCGATATAGCACCACCGACGCGCCAGCCTCATCGCGCACCAGCATGGCCGCCAGAAAGTGGCTCTCCTTGGCCACGAGTGCAAGACCGGCCTGTTCGCCGGCCGCCAGCGCGCTGCCATCGACACTGGCCGCCAGCGTGGCGTGGTGATGCTGCAGACGATGGCCCAGATACGCAGGTTGGCCGCGGCCGATGTCGCCCAGCGCGACCTGCGATGGGGTGATGCGCAACCCCTGCGGGCCGGGCAGGTACCACGGTTGGGTGGGCGGGTGGATGGTCATCCATTGCATCGGCACGCGCGCTTCCTGGAAGCGCTCGCTCCATTGCATCGGGCCGCTGGTGGGCAGGGTCTGGGTGCCGCTCGGCAGTGCCGGGCGCGTGGCCACCGGCGGCACAGCGCTGCCATGCGGCACTACCTGCGGCCAGCCGTCGCGCCATTGCACCGGCAACAAGAAGGTTTCGCGGCCAAGCGCGTAGTGGTTGCCCTGATACGGGCGGGTGCCCAGGAACATCGCCCACCAGCTGCCGTCCTTGAGCTCGACGAACTGTGCGTGCCCGGTGGAGGTGATCGGTGCGCTGCGGCTCGGGTCCAGGTCGCGCTGGGTCAGCACCGGATTGCCGCTCCAGGGCTCGTAGGGGCCGGTGATCTGGCGGCTACGGTAGATCATCTGCGCATGCTGCTCGCCGGTGCCGCCTTCGGCCGCGGTGAGGTAGTAATAGCCATCGCGGCGGAACAGATGCGGGCCCTCGATGTGCTCGGGATTGGTGGCCGGTTGAAAGCCCGAATCCACGATCGCCTGACGCGTGCCGACCAGCTTCATGCGGGTCAGATCCAGCTGCTGCAGCCAGATGGCGCGGTGTCCGTCGTAGCGCAACTTGCCGGCGGGCACATCGTTGTTGACCAGCCAGGCGCTGCCGTCGTCATCGAAAAACAGCGACGGGTCGATGCCCTTGGCGTCGAGCCAGATCGGATCGGACCACGGCCCGGCCGGATCGGTGGCGGTGATCAGGAAGTTGCCGCCATCGCAGTAAAAACAGGTGTTGGCGATGTAGAAGGTGCCGTCGTGGTGGCTGATGCTGGCGGCGAACAGGCCACGGGTCAGTTCGTCGCGGCCGTAGTCGATCTGGTCGGCGCGATCGATCGCGTTGCCGATCTGGTTCCAGTGCACCAGGTCGCTGCTCTTGAACACCGGCAGGCCGGGAAAATAGCCGAACGTGGAGTTGACCAGATAAAAGTCGTCGCCGACCCGGATCGCGGACGGGTCCGGATAAAACCCGGCCACCACCGGATTGCGGTACTGCGCCTCGGTCGGCAACGGGCCGCCGTCATCGCCCTGGTAATCCACCTGGGTGATCAGTGCGCTGCCGGCGTAGGCCAGCTGACAACTCACCGCGGCCATCAGGCCCAGCATCCATCCGATTGGTTTCACGACAGGTCCCCCGATGCGCGCTACTGGCGTAGCGCCAGCCTAGCGGCAGCATGACAGCTCGCCGCCGGCCAGGGCATGCTGTTTTGCCATGCCGCACGCGTGTGGTGGCATGGCTGTGCGCAACGTGGCCGATGGGCGCGGATCGGCACGCCTGCCACTTCGCTGCAACATTGCTGACATATCGTGCGCGCGGCGCCATGCGGCGCCCCCTTCTGGCAGACCCATGCCGAACGGACTCATCTTCGCGTCTTTACCCAAGGATCAACCCGCATGTCGTTGTACTCGTCTGTTTCTCCGTCGCTGAGGTCCGTTGTTGCGCATCTGGATGCGCGTGCACCGCAACGTACGCCGCTGGCACGCGCCTGCGCCGGTCTGCTGCTCGCCTCGATGGCCGCTGCCGCATCGGCCCAGCAGGCGCCGGCCAGCCAGGGCGAGGGCAGCCCCACCGCGCTGGACGCGGTGACCGTCACCGCCGAGCACCGCGAGCAGAACCTGCAAGAGGTGCCGGTGTCGGTGGGCGTGGTGCAAGGCGCGGCGATGCGCGAGTACACCGCCGGCGGCGACGACACCTTGCTGGCGCTGTCCGGCCGCGTGCCGGGCTTCTACGCCGAGACCACCACCGGGCGCATCTTCCCGCGCTTCTATATCCGTGGCCTGGGGAATATCGACTTCTATCTGGGTGCCTCGCAGCCGGTCTCCATCATCCAGGACGACGTGGTGCTGGAGCACGTGGTGCTCAAGTCCAACCCGGTCTACGACGTGGACCAGGTCGAAGTGCTGCGCGGCCCGCAGGGCACTTTGTTCGGCCGCAACACCACCGCCGGCATCGTCAAGTTCGACACCGTCAAGCCCGGCGATACCTACACCGGCCGCGTCGACGCCAGCTACGGCAGCTACAACACCGTGTCGCTGGATGGCGGCTTCGGCGGGCCGATCAACGACGTGCTGTCGTTCCGCGTGTCGGCGTTGTACCAGCACCGCGACGACTGGGTGGACAACACCTTTGCCGGCAGCAGCGCCGATGGCACGCGCACCCCGCGCAAGGACGCAATGGGCGGCTACAACGACCGCAATGCGCGCCTGCAGGTGCTGTTGAAGCCCAACGATGCGTTCTCGCTGCTGGGCTCGGTGCACACGCGCGATTACGACGGCACCTCCACGCTTTTCTTGCGCAATGCGGTGACGCGCGGCAGCGACAAGGTCGACGTGCCGCGCGATCGCGTGGCCTACGACGAAGCCAACGACAACCCGCAGGCCTACAAGACCGATGGCGGCTCGATCAAGGCGATCTACGATTTCGGCGGCGTCTCGCTGACCTCGATTACCGCTTACGAAACCACCTCCGGCTACAGCCGTGGCGACACCGATGGCGGTGCGGCGGTCAATTATCCGGTCAATGGCGTGCCGAACGGGTTCGGCCAATCGATGGGGCAGATTCGCGATCTGGATCAGTACACCCAGGAGCTGCGCCTGGCCAGCGAGGGCGACGACGCGCTGCAGTGGCAGGTGGGCGCGTTCTATTTCGATGGCCGCGACACCACCGATTTTTATCAGCGTGCATATTTCCTGCGCACTGCTGCGCGCAATCCCAACAACTGGGTGCGGCTGCGCAACACCAATACCTCGTGGGCCGGCTTCGGTCAGCTCAGCTACAAGGCCACCGATGCGCTGACGCTGACCGCCGGCATCCGTCAGACCAAGGACACCAAGGAAACCCGTCTGCTCAAGACCGCCGACACCGCTGCCGGCGCGGTGACCTACCGCGGCCGTCGCGATGTGCGCATGTCCGACACCCAGCCCAGCTGGGACCTGAGCGCGATGTATGAACTCAACCCGGACCTGAGCGTGTATGCACGCGTGGCACGCGGCTTCCGCGGCCCCACCATCCAGGGCCGCAGCGCGGTGTTCAATTCGGATTTCACCACCGCTAATTCGGAAACCATTCTGTCGTGGGAAGCCGGCATCAAGAGCAGCCTGTTCCAGAACCGGCTACGTCTGAATGTCAGCGGCTTCACCTACACCGTCGATGACATCCAGCTCAACGGCAACGATTCGGACGGCAACGGCGTGCTGTTCAATGCCGACAAGGCCAAGGCCTACGGTCTGGAAGCAGACCTGGATTGGCGCCCGATCTCCAACCTGTCGCTGACCGCTGGCCTGAGCCTGTTGCATAGCGAAATCAACGACAAACGCGTGTTTGCGCAGGCCTGCGCGCTCAACGGCGTGGTGGTGTGCACGGTCAACGACCCCACCATCCGCGTCGGTGCCAACACCTTCGCGCAGATCGACGGCAACCCGCTGCCCAACGCGCCCAAGTACAACCTCAACCTGGCCGCGCGCTACGACATTCCGATGGGCAACGACGGCGCGTTTTTCGTGTCCACCGACTGGAACAAGCAGGGCGAGACCAGCTTTGTGCTGTACGACTCCACCGAGTTCCGTGCCGACGGCAACTTCGAAGGTGGCCTCAAGCTGGGCTACACCGGCGGCTACGGTGCATGGGAAGTGGCGGCATTCGCGCGCAACATCACCAACGAAAAGAACGTCAAGGGCGTGATCGAAAACTACATGGCGGCGGTGTACAACGAGCCGCGCATCGTGGGCGTGTCGGTCAACGTCAACTGGCAGTGATCGCCAGCTGATCGGTGGGCTGCGACGTTACGCGTCGCAGCCGTGCCTGCATCGACGAAGGCCAGCTGCGTGCATGCGCAGCTGGCTTTTTTTATCAGCGACCGTCCAGCACCGAGCGCACCCAGCTGACGATCTGCGCGCTGCTCACCGCGCCGGAATGACGGCCGATCTCATGCCCGCCGCGGATGACCAGCAGGGTGGGGATGCTGCGGATGCCAAAACGCGTGCCCAGCGCAGGATGCAGATCGGTATCCACCTTGGCCAGCCGCACCTGCGGCTCCAGCATCGCGGCGGCGGCCGCAAATTGCGGTGCCATGCTCAGGCACGGCGCGCACCACGGCGCCCAGAAATCCACCACCAGCGGCAGTTCGCTGCGCACGGCGTGCTTGTCGAAATCCGCTGCCGACAAGGTCACCGGCGCCCTCAGAAACAGCGGCCGATGGCAACTGCCGCAGTTGGGCGCATCGTGCAGGCGTGCGCGCGCAACGCGGTTCATGGCGGCGCAGTTCGGGCAGGCGATCAGGAGCGGTGCGTCGGTCATGCGGTGGTCTCCGATGGACAGGCAATGCAGTCGCGACGCCCGGACATCACTGACGGCACATGCGGCTGCATGTGGTCAGTGTAGCGACCACGGCAGAAGGCTCTGTGTCGGAGGCCGGCCGCCGCGCATGATGTGTGCGGCGGCCAGGCGACAGCGCGCGGGCAATCGCGCGCTGCTTCGCTCAGGCCGATTGCCCAAGCGCCACGATCGGGACAAAGCCGCCGTAGATCATGCGTTTGCCATCGAAGGGCATCGGGTTGACGGCCGGGTCCATGCGCGGGTCGTCCATCATCTTGCGCATGCCCGCATCGCGGGTGGCCTTGTCCGGCCATTCGATCCACGAAAACACCACGATCTCGTCGTCGGTGGCCGCTACCGCGCGCTGGAAGTCGGTCCATTGGCCCTGCTGGACATCGTCGCCCCAGCACTCCATCACGCGCAGTGCGCCGTACTCCATGATGATCGTATCGCCCATGCGGGCGTACTCCTGAAACGTGTCCTTGTTGGCCTTGGGCACTGCAAGGACAAACCCATCGACATACGACATAACCGCCTCCGCTGACATGACGCACGGCGTGCGCCTGATGATGACGAACAGATGTTGGTGCGATCGAAGAACGTAGAGAGCCGTGTTCAGGCGCGTGGCACCAGGGCATCGAGCGGAGCATACGGTGCATTTCGGCGACTGGCACTGCTTGCGCTCGCATGACCTCCATCGGCTGCGGTTGAGTCCGGCGATGCGTTACAGGGCGCTGCGATCCATGTTGGATGCGCGCGCCAGGTACGGTTGCGATGCTGCAACGCCCAGATGGGCTGGTGTCGCGGGGGCGCATGCGCCGGGCATTGCGCGGGCGTCAAGCCGCACAGCGCAGCGTGGCCGCATGCGTTGTCGCAGGCCGCCAGTGCGTTGCCTGGCCGCCTGCGCGTGCTGCCATCATGCAGCCAGGTTGTGCCGCCGCAGTCTGGCTTCGAACACCACGTCGCCGGCTTCGTTGCGCGCCTGCAGCGTGCCGCCATGCGCCTTGACGAACTGATCGGCGATGAACAATCCCAGCCCCAGGCCCTGGCTGGCATGGAAGCTGGCCTTGAATGGTTCGAACAAGCGCGGCATCAGGCTGTCGGGGATGTGCCCGGTGTTGCGGACCGACAGCCGCAGCACGTCATGCTCGCGGCCGTCCAGATGCACCTGCACCGGATGACTGCCGCCATGCAGCACCGCATTGCCGACCAGGTTGGACACCACCTGCGCCAGCCGATCGCCGTCGCCGTCGCCGTCCAGGTCGCCTTCGGTGCGAAGATCGATGGTGGTGAGCGGGTTGGCCTGCGCCACCTCGCCGACCACGCTATGCGCCACTTCGCCCAGATTGCAGGGGCCGAACTGCATCGATAGCCCGTCGGTGCGCAGGCGCGAGAAATCCAGCAATTGTTCGACCATGCGCGCCATGCGCCGCGCGCTGGTTTCCAGATGCCCGAGCGTGCGTGCGGCCGAGCCGTCGCCATCGACGTCCAGGCTCAGTTTGTCCGCACACAACAGGATCACCGAGAGCGGCGTGCGCAGATCGTGGGTGAGCACCGCCATCATGGTTTCGTTGAGCGTGAGCGCGCGTTCCAGCGAGACATTGCGCGCCTTGAGCAGCCGGCGCTGTTGGTACAACTCGATAAACACATTGACCTTGCTCAGGATCACGTGGGGCTCGATGGGCTTGTGCAAAAAATCCACTGCACCGCTTTCGTAGCCCTGAAACGCGCGCATCGGATCGTTCGGCGATGCGGTCAGGAAGATGATCGGGACATGCCGGGTGCGCTGCGAGCCGCGCATCAGTTCTGCGAGCGAAAAGCCGTCCATTTCCGGCATCTGCACGTCGAGCAGGGCCAGCGCCACATCGTGTTCGAGCAGCAGCTCCAGCGCTTGCGCGCCGGAGGATGCACACAGCACCTGGATGCCATCGCGCTGCAGCAGCGCTTCCATCGCCACCAGATTTTGCGGCACATCGTCCACGATCAGGAGCTTGGCGGGTTCGTCGCCGTGCGCAGCAAGGCCGGTCGTGGTGAGATTCATGGGTGAAAGACTTCCAGTCGGTTGCAGATCGCCTGCAGGGTCAGCACCGCATCGGCACCGGCGTGGGCAAGGGCAGAGGCGGGCATCAGCGGAGACGCGGCATCGTCGGGCAGCTGGATCCAGGCGGTGCCGCCTGCTGCGCGCACTGCGGCCACGCCGGCACTGCCATCGCTGCTGGCACCGGTGAGCAGAATCGCCAACAGACGCTCGGCAAATACGTCCGCAGCCGATTCGAACAAGGGGTCGATCGCCGGGCGCGAGAACAGCACCGGCGCATCCATCGACAGGGCCAGGCTGTCGCGAGTTTCCACCAGCAGGTGATAGTCGGGCGGGGCAATGGTCACGGTGCTGGCGCGCAATGGCTGCTTGTCGTCCGCCTCGCGCACCGGTAGCGCGCACCGCGCGTCCATCAGCTCGGCCAAATGGCTGGTGCGGTCGCGCGGCAGATGCAGCACCACCAGCACCGGCATCGGCAGATCGGCGGGCAGGTGGGACAACAGCGCCTGCAGCGCCATCACACCACCGGCGGAGGCGCCGATCACGATGGCGTCGAAGTGTCGGTGCGCGAGTGTGCTGCTCATGCGGCCTTCCGATACAGGCGTTGTTCGCGTGCGCAGGTTTCAAAGGCCTGCGCATGCGCGCCGAATTGCAGCGATTCCTTGCTGCCCAGGCCCAGAAAACCGCGGTGTACCAGCGCGTCGAAGAACAGGCCCACGGCACGGTCCTGCAGGCCGCGGTTGAAATAGATCAGCACATTGCGGCACGACACCAGATGCACTTCGGAGAACACCGTATCGGTGGCCAGGCTGTGATCGGCGAATACGATATTGCGCTTCAAGCGGCGGTCGAACACCGCACCGTCGTAGGCAGTGGTGTAGTAGTCCGACAACGACCCACGGCCGCCGGCATCCAGATAGTTGCGGCTGAACTGTGCGATGCGATCGATGCCATACGCGCCGGCTTCGGCCATGTTCAACGCTTCGGGATTGATGTCGGTGGCGTAGATGACGGCCTTTTCCAGCAAGCCTTCTTCGTGCAGCAGGATCGCCAGCGACCAGACTTCTTCGCCGGTGCTGCAGCCTGCCACCCACAACTTGATCGACGGATAGGTGCGCAACACCGGCACCGCATGCTCGCGCAGTACGCGAAAATACGCCGGGTCGCGAAACATCTCCGACACCTGCACGGTGAAGAACTGCATCGCCTGCGCAAACGTCTCCGGTTCGTGCAGCAGCCGATGCTGCAAATCGGCCACGCGGGCGCACTCGAAACGCGCCATGGCATGGCGCATGCGCCGCCGTAACGACGACACCGCGTAATCGCGAAAATCGTAGTGATAGCGCTGGTACACCGCTTCCAGCAGCACCCGCAACTCCAGATCGAACAGTTCAACCGGCGTCATTGCCGCGAGCACCAGACCCGGCACAGCGACACCAGCTTGTCCACGTCGATGGGCTTGGCGATGTAGTCGTTGGCACCGGCTTCCAGGCAGCGTTCGCGGTCGTCGGCCATGGCCTTGGCGGTCAGCGCGATGATGGGCAGATCCTGCCACTGGCGATTGGCGCGGATCTCGCGCATCGCAGTGATGCCATCCATCTCCGGCATCATGATGTCCATCAGTACCAGGTCCACCTCGCGCTCGGCCAGGCGTTCCAGCGCTTCGCGGCCATTGCGTGCGATCTCCAGGGTCACGCCCAGCGGTTCGAGCACGCTGGACAGCGCAAAGATGTTGCGCACGTCGTCTTCGGCCAGCAGCACGGTGGCGCCGTCGAGTACCGCATCGCGGCGCCGTGCTTCGCGCAGCAGGCGTTGCTGGTCGCTGGGCAGCGAGGCTTCCACGCTGTGCAGGAACAAGGTCACTTCGTCGAGCAGCCGTTCGGGCGAGCGCACGCCCTTGATGATGATGCTCTTGGAATACCGGCGCAGGCGCTGTTCTTCATCGCGCGTCAGTGCACGCCCGGTGTAGACGATCACTGGCGGGAACGCCACCGCGTCGTTGCCGGCCATGCGTTCGAGCAGGTCGTAGCCGCTGCCGTCGGGCAAGGTGAGATCTGTGACCATGCAGTCGAAGGTGGAGCCGGCCAACTGCGCCATCGCCTCGGCAATGCTGCCTACTGCAACGATGTCCAATTGGTCGCGCGCCAACAGCAACTGCAGGTTTTCGCGCAAGGCGCTGTCGTCTTCGACGATGAGCAGGCGACGCACCGCACGCGCGTTGGTGTCTTCCAGTTGACGGATCGCACCGGCCAGCAACTCGCGCGTTGCCGGCTTGATCAGATAGCCCACCGCACCCAGTTCCAACGCGATCTGGCTGCGTTCCAGTGCAGACACCACGTGCACCGGGATGTGACGGGTGGCGGGATCGCGCTTGAGGCGTTCGAGCACGCTCAGGCCGGAGGCATCCGGCAAACCGATGTCGAGCAGGATGCCGCTGGGGCGCAACTCGGCGGCCAGTCGCAGCGCTTCTTCGGCGCTGGGTGCGACCACACAATCGAAATCCAACTCGTGCGCCAGGTCCACCAGGGCCTGCGCAAAGCGGGTGTCGTCTTCCACCGCCAGGATCAGCCGACCGGGACGGGTGCGCTGATCGCGGTCGTCCTGTGCGCGTTGCTGTGGCGCCGCGTTGGGCGCAGGAATCGGCAGCGGTACTGCAGCGGAGACAACCCCGGGGTGCTCGCCAGGCCGCGCTGTCATCGTCATGCCGGTGTGGTGACGCGATAGCGCGGGCGCGTTGATTGCACTCGACGTCGACGTCGATGTCGATGTCGGCGTCGATGTCGCTTCGGCGGCGCGCATCGCTTCTGCTGGTGCACCGTCGGTCGGCAATTCCAGGGTGAAGCAACTGCCGCGCCCGGGTTCGCTGTCCACGCTGATGCTGCCGCCCATGCGTTGTGCCAGGTCGCGCGAGATCGACAAGCCCAGGCCCGTGCCGCCATAGCGACGCCGTGTGCTGCCATCGGCCTGCCGGAACGCTTCGAAAATCACATCGGTCTGTTCGCGTGCGATGCCGATGCCGGTGTCGTCGACCTTGAACAGCACCCGTCCTGGTGCGCTTGCCTGGATCGACAGACTTACCGTGCCGCGTTCGGTGAACTTGATCGCGTTGGCCAGCAGGTTCTTGAGGATCTGCTGCAGACGCTGGTTGTCGACCACCAGCTGCGTCGGTGCGTCGGCCTCGGTGCCGATCTCCAGGGTCAGGCCCTTCTGTCGCGCCAGCGGTTCAAAGGTGTCGCGCAGTCGTTGCAGCACCGAGCTGGTGGCGATGGTGTCGTCGGTCAGTTCCACGTGCCCGGCTTCGATCTTGGACAGATCCAGGATGTCGTTGATCAGCGCCAGCAGATCGTTGTTGGACGACAGAATCGCCTGCGCGTACTTCACTTGGTCGGCGCTGAGCGTGCCGTCCTTGTTGTCGGCAAGCAGCTTGGCCAGGATCAGCGCGCTGTTGAGCGGAGTGCGCAGCTCGTGCGACATGTTGGCCAGAAATTCCGACTTGTAGCGCGAAGCGGTGGCCAGTTCGTTGCCATTGCGCACCAGCTGGCCTTGCGCGACCAACAGCGCCTGCTTCTGCGCTTCCAGCGCCTGGGTACGTTCTTCCAGCTGGACGTTGGTCTGTTCCAGTTCGGCCTGCTGCTGTTCCAGATCGCTTTGCGATTGCTGCAGGCTGCGGCTTTGTTCTTCCAGTTCTTCGTTGGCCACGCGCAGTTCTTCCTGCTGCGTCTGCAGTTCCTCGCTCTGCCGCTGGGTTTCTTCCAGCAGGGCCATCAACTGCGCGCGCAGCAGCGCGGTGCGCAGCGCCAGGCCGATGTTCTCGCCGCAACGCGCCAGCAATTCTTGCTCGCGCGATCCGGATGTCTGCGCGTCGGTGACCCGACCGAGTTCCAGCAGACCGATTACCCGGCCATCGGCAGTCACCGGGGCCAGCAGTAATTCCTGGCAGGCGCTCTGGCCCAGCCCGGAGGCAATCTGCAGATGCCCGGCATCCACGCCACGCACGCGGCGCACCGTGCCACGCTGCAACACCTCACCCCATTGGCCGGCATTGCTGGGCAGCGTCTTGGGCATGTCGACCGGCAGCGCCGCGCCGCCGGTGAGCCGCAGGCGCTCGCCTTCGATGCGGTACAGCGCGCCGACCTGCGCGCCCAAGGTGTCGCACAGCGCGCGCAGCGCAGCATCGGCCAAGTCTTCCGGGCTTTGATCGCCGCGCAGGCTGGCTTCGACCGTGTTTTCGGCCTGCTGCAGCCACAACCCCAATTCGGCCTGACGACGTGCGCGGATCGCCTGCGTCACCACTAACGCCATCGCCAGAAACGAGACGCCGCCAATGCTGCGGTTGATCGATGAGAAGCTCGAATTGGTGCTGGGCGGCGCCAGATGAAAACCGATCGCCAGTAGCACGCACGACAGCACACCGACTACCAGCGGCGCCTGCGGGCGGTTCTGAAAGACCGTCACGCCGACCGCCACGAAGTAGGTCAGCCATACCGCATACCCCAGCGGCGTGACCAACTCCACGCTCAACGTGCCAGCCATCAAGGCCCCCGCGATGACCCAGATCCAGCGGTCGCGTGTGGTCGAGATGTTCTGCATGAGGCGCGCGCACCAAACTGAGAGGGCGGTCATGGTAGCCGATAACTTTCACGCGCCAATCGCCGGGTTTTTGACGCTTTTCCAGCCGGGTTGGCTTGCACGCAACCTTCACGGCAACGTCACTATGGTCGCGCGCTTTTCCGGGGGAACATCGCGCGATGGAGACGGAAACGACCATCGACAACGCAGGGCCGCTGTCGCACGACAGCCGGCAGTGCCAGCTGTTGGTGCAAAGCGTCTCCGATTACGCGATCTATATGCTCGACACCGGTGGCTATGTGCGCAGCTGGAATCCCGGCGGTGAGCGCATCAAGGGTTATACCGCTGCTGACGTGCTTGGTTCGCATTTTTCGCGTTTCTATCTGCCCGAAGATGCGCAGCGCGACGAGCCCATGCAGAACCTGGACATTGCCAAGCGGCAGGGGCGTCTTGCTGTTGAAGGGTGGCGCGTACGCAAGGACGGCAGCCGCTTCTGGGCCAGCGTGGTGATCGAACCGGTGCTGGAGTTCGGCGTGCTGGTCGGGTTTGCCAAGATCACCCGCGATGTCACCGACCGCCATGACGCGCAACGTCTATTGCAGCAGGCGCAGCACGCGCTGTTGCATTCGCAGAAAGTCGAGGCGCTGGGTCGGTTGACGCTGGGCATGGCGCACGACTTCAACAACCTGCTGACGGTGATGGTGACCAGCCTGGATCTGATCGCGCTGCGTGCCGGCGACGATGCGCGCACGCGCATGCTGGTGGAAGCGGCGCAGACCGCGGTGGATCGCGGCACCTTGCTGACACGCCAGCTGCTCGCCTTCGCGCGTGGGCAGCGCCTGGTTCCGGAGCGGCATGCCGCCAACGCGGTGGTGACGCGTACGCTCGAACTATTGCGCCGCGCCTGCCCGACCGCGGTAACGCTCTCGCTGGACTTCGCCGATGCCTTGCCCGATGTATGCGTGGACCCCGGCCAACTGGAAGCGGCGCTGCTCAATCTGGTATTCAATAGTTGCGATGCGATGTCGGCCGGTGGCGCCATCACCGTGATCACCGCCGCGCAGCAGCGCGTTGCACCATCGGCGCCGCAGGGCGCAACGCGTCGTTACGTCAGCATCGCAGTGCGCGACAATGGCCCCGGCATGTCGGCACAGGTGGCGCAGTGCGCCAGCGAGCCGTTTTTCACCACCAAGGATGTCGGCAAAGGCTCCGGCCTGGGATTGAGCCAGGTGTATGGCTTTGCGTCCCAATCCGGTGGCTTTGTCGATCTGGAGACCGCACCTGGGTGCGGCACCACCGTCACCCTGTTTCTCCCGGCCATCGAGGAGGCCGAGCATGACTGAACCCCTGCGCCTGCTGATGGTGGAAGATCAAGAAGAGTTGCGCGAGTTGATCGGCGAGGCATTGCGCGATGCAGGCATCACGGTCGACACCGCCGACGATGCCCATGACGCCTTGCGCATGCTGCGCGACAGCGGCCCTTACGATGTGGTGTTCAGCGATATCCGCATGCCCAACGGCATGTCGGGGATCGAATTGAGCGAGCAGGTGGCGCAGCTGTTGCCGCAGGCGCGCGTCATCCTGGCCTCGGGGTTTGCGAAAGCGCAGCTGCCGCCGCTGCCGGCTGGGGTCGACTTCCTGCCCAAGCCTTATCGCCTACGTCAGCTTATCGACATGTTGAAGGGCGTTGCGGCCAACGCCTGAGCGCTGGCCGCAGGTTTGCATCCGCTGCGGCGTCAACGGCTCTGGTAGTAGACCTTGTCGATGGCGATCTCCACCGGCGCGCCCGGCGGATCGGCCACCAGCATGAAAGGCTGTTTGACCGCCTGCAGATCCAGGTCGTAGAAGGCACTGAACGGAATGCTCACCTCGTGCCAGGCGCCATCGCGCACCAGGCCGTACTGGTTGCCGCCGGCCGCAAAATCCACCCAGCTGTCGCCGAAGCTGGTGTTGATGCCGATCTTGAATGTCGATGCGGCGGTGGTCTTTACCTGCAGCTTCAGCGCGCCGCCGGCGTAGGCAGCCAGATTGCGGTAATCGCTCTGGATTCCCAGTCCATACCAGGCCCCCGCGTTGGCGCGATACGCCATGACATTGGCCCCTTCGAACGGTGCCTGCGCGATCGGGGTGAGGTTGTTCCAGAGATACAGTTCGGCATCCTGGCCGAAGGTCAATCGCGCGCTGGTATCGGCCTGGTCGGTGAACACACCAAAGCGTCCGGCCGGCATGGCGTGTTGGCTGCCCACATACAATTGCGAACCGGGGTTTTGATACAGACGGATGTAATCGATCTCCATCTTGCCCGGCAGCGGTGCGGTCACCGCGGCCGGTGAGGTCACCCCGGTGTAGGTGCCACCCACCGCCAGATTGAGCAGCAGATACTGCTGCTGATGGAACTCGTGCAGCGAGGCACCTTCGATATTGGAAATCGCAAATTCGAAGTACTGCTGCCCGTCGATCGAGATGCGGATGAACTGCGGGTCCCAGGTCATGCGGTACACATGGAAATCGGTGTGCAGATTCACCGGGCTGGTGTAGCTGGTGTCGTAGTCGGCCTGCGCGCCGTTGTAGTCCCAATGCACGGCCGCACCGATACGGCGATTGGCGGTGCCGTTGGCGATCGCCGCAGCCATGCCGGCTTCCATCAGATCGATTTCGCCACGCCCGGGCCACACGCCGATGGTGCCCAGCATCCAGTACGCCGGCCACAGCCCATTGCCGACCACCGGCGTCTTGATGCGCGCTTCGAGCGTGCCGTAGGTGAAATGCATACGGCCTTCGGTCTTGAGCCGTGCCGAGGTGAAGGGCATGCCGCCAAACGCTTCGCGGCGCGCTTCGATCACCAGCCGGCCGTTTTCGATGCGCGCGTTGTCGGGGCGACTGGTGTAGTACTGCATCTCGCCATTGCCCCAGCCGCACAAGCTGATCTGACACCCGTTGCCGACGTCGTATGTCCACTTGGTGCCGTCGATCGATGGACCGTTGAAGTTGTCTTCCCACACCAGGGTCTGCGCTTGCGCGCAGGGGGCCAGTGCGATGCCCAGCAAAACAGCGAACTGCATGGTGACGCTGCGTACGACGCTCATGCGCCTCTCCGATGATGGACCCGGGTCCGTGGAGAAACGACGCTGCGCAGCGCCTGGTTCAGAGTCAAAGCAATTGTTCGGCGTGTTTCCGTTCCGTGGTGTTCATTCCGGAATAATCAATCATTGGTATGACGACGGTCGCAAACGTCGGCTGCCGCATGTTGCGCGGCAGCAGCCTGATGCGATCGCGCATGCTCGGAGTATTTCACTGCCGCGCAGCGGCTGGCATGCGTGAGCCAGTCACACCTCAAACGTGTCGAGGACGCATGGAAGCGCTTGCAGCATGGCGGTGCCATCTACGCCGTACGCGCGCAGGCACTGCCATGCGGATGCGCCTGTCGATCACCAGCGTTGCACGTGCCGGCGTTCGTCACTGCCCCGCATGCACGGTCCACGCAACCAGGCGGCTTACCAGCGGCCGCACCACCAGCACGCAGCAAAACGCGGTGGGCATCGCAATGCGGTAGGCATCCAGCACGCGCCATCCGAATCCCGGCGTCAGCCCGGTATTGGCGCCGGTGATCACGACGCACATCAGCAACGCCATGATCGCGGCCATGTAAAACGCAAACACGAACGGTGTGGCGCGTACGCCGAGCTTCCAACGTGAGCGCGCCAGTGCGGAGGATGGTGGGGATGACGACATAGGGGGCCTCGCTTGCCGCGAACCAGCGGCGTAGCGCAACTCTAGGGCGAGCGTCGCAGTTCGGGTAGATCGCGTAACCTTGCGGCTTACGTAAGAGAATCTTACGAATCGCTCGGGAATACTTGCTCAATTAATGAATATTCTTCAGTCGATTCGCAGTTTCGTCTGCACCGTGGATGCCGGCAGCATTGCCGGTGGAGCCAAATTGCTGGGCGTCAGCGCCGCCGCAGTCAGCCAGAACATCGCGCGGCTCGAGCAGCATCTGGGCGTGCGCTTGCTGCACCGGACCACCCGCAGCCTGGCGTTGACCGAACGCGGTGCGCTGTATTTCGAACAGGTGCGGCAACTGGAGCGCGACCTGGAGCGTGCGCGGCAACTGGTGGCCGGCCCGCAGCAGGCGCTGGCGGGACGATTGCGCGTGGCTAGCACCGCCGCGTTCGCACGCCATGTGCTCGCACCCATGCTGCCTGCGCTGCGTCAGCAATATCCGCAGTTGGAGATCGAACTGCTGTGCACCGACCGTGTGGTGCAGCACGCGCAGGAGAGCGTGGATGTCAGTTTGCGTATCGAAGCGCAGCTGGAAGATGGCCTGGTGGCACGGCCCATTGCGGATGTGCCGTTCGTGGTATGCGCCGCGCCCGAGTATCTGGCCCGCTGCGGCACCCCCAAGCACCCCGATGAGCTCAAATATCACGACTGTCTGTTGCTGCGCTACCCGGTGGACGGGCGCTTTTTGCGTTGGAACTTCGTGCGCGACGGCGTGCGGTTTCAGCCGCAACTCGGCCAGGCGATGGTCAGCGACGATGTCGACGCGCTGGCCACCATGGCCGTCGCTGGCGGCGGCATTACCCGCCTGGCCGCCTTCGTGGTGCAGCCCTACCTGCAGCGCGGTCAACTGCAAGCGTTGTTTGTGCCCGATGGCAGCGACGCGACGCAGGCCGCCGTCGAGCCATTGCGTCTGTTTCTTTGCGTGGCCGACCGTCGTGACTTCACTCCGAAAGTGCGCGCTTTCATGGCGCACGTACTGGAACGCTTGCCCCTAGAGTGGCGCGTTGCTGAGCCGGATCCGCTACCGGCATCGGCGCCTACATCGGTCTAGATCGGCCAATCAAGCGCAGCGACCGGCCACGCGAGTGTGGGGGGGGGGGGCGTACGCACCCTGACGTGCGCACGTGACATGCTGATTTCCAGCAACTGCCTGGCTTGCATGGTGGTCGCGCACTCGTTTTGTTGCGCGCTCTTGAAGCGATAACCCCTCGATAGCTGGTTTACTGCAGCTCGAGCATCACTACCGAGTGCGCAGGCAGCGCCACCGTCAACACCTTCGCTTGCAAACGGGCGCCGTTGAATGGCTTCGGTTCGACGACGCGCGGCTGCGCAAAAGTGTTGTGGGCAGTGATCGCCGGAGCGGTCAGAATCTTCCCGTCGACGCGGCGTGCAGACAGCCCTTGCACGTCTACGCTGACACTTGCCGCGGCAGTGGCATCCAGGTTGGTCAGCGCGACATACACATGCCCATCCTTCGCCTTGACTGCCGAGCCATGCACCGCCGGCACATGCGCGTCGCCGTGGCGGTACTCCGGTGTCTGCAGCTGCAGCGGCAGATGCGTGGCGTCCTGGTAGGGCTTATACAGCGCAAACACGTGGTAGGTCGGCGTCAGTACCATCTTGTCGCCATCGGTGAGGATCATCGCCTGCAACACGTTGACCATCTGCGCGATGTTGGCCATGCGCACGCGCTCGGCATGCGTGCTGAAGATATCGATGTTCAGCGACGCAACCAGCGCATCGCGCAGGCTGTTTTGTTGATGCAGAAATCCCGGATTCGCATCGGGCAGGCCTGCGTACCAGGTGCCCCATTCGTCGACCACCAGTGCGACTTTCTTGCCCGGGTCGTACTTGTCCATGATCGCGCTGTGCTTGGTGATCAGCTCGTCCATCACCAGCGTGCGCGACAGCGTGTCGATCCAGGCGCGCTCGTCGAAGTCGGTCGATGAGGCACGCGGCGGCCAGCCGCCGGGCACGGTGTAGTAATGCAGGCTCAGGCCGTCCATCAGCGTGCCGGCCTCGCGCATCATCACCTCGGTCCAGTGGTAGTCGTCGTTATTGGGGCCGGGCGCGATCTTGAGCAGCGGCTGGTTGGCCGGCGCCTTGACGAAGGTCTGGTAGCGCCGATAGACGTCGGCCGCGTATTCCACCCGCATATTGCCGCCGCATCCCCACAGCTCGTTGCCCACGCCGAAGTAGGGCACCTTCCATGGCGCATCGCGGCCGTTGGCGCGGCGCTCATTGGCCAGGCTGGAGCGTGTGGGCGCGGTCATGTATTCGGTCCACTGCGCAATCTCGTCCGGCGCCGCATTGCCCACGTTGCCGGCGATATAGGCCTGGGTGCCGAGCAGTTCGGTGAAGTCCATGAACTCGTGGGTGCCGAACCGGTTCGACTCTTCCACGCCGCCCCAATGCGTATTGACGCGGATCGGGCGTTTGGCCGGATTGCCGACGCCATCGCGCCAGTGGTATTCGTCGGCAAAGCAGCCACCCGGCCAGCGGATGTTCGGCACAGTAATGGCCTTCAACGCGGCGAGCACGTCGTTGCGATATCCGCGCGTATTGGCAATCGGTGAGTCTTCGCCCACCCACACGCCGCCGTAGATGCCCGTACCCAGATGCTCGGCAAACTGACCAAAGAGCTGCCGCGAGACCTGCGCGCCCGGTTGGTCCGCACGCAGCGTCCCGGTCACCTTGACCTCAGCCGCCGACACGCTGCAGACGGCGGTCGCCAGGGCGGCCGCAACGACGGTCTGCGCCAGCCGTTTGCATGAAGTCCGCAAAGTGAGGGAAATCCACTGCATCGGCTGGGCGCTCCTGTGTTGGTTGTTGGGTTCGGTTACGCGCTATATCGGATGGGCAGGCGTGCCGCCAGCGTAGTACGAGCAAGGGCCGATGTCTGCGCCGGTGGCGACATCGGCGCAGCTCGGAAGAGCGCGACTGAGCGCTCCTCATGTTTTGGCCGCGTCGGGGGTGCTGCTCAATAACCCCCCAGTGTCGGCTAGGGCACACCGAACTTGCCTCCACTCATCCCATGCGCACGGAGTTGGATCTCGGGGCTGCGTCCATGATCCCGGCCGCCGTGCTAATGATGTTGCGGAGATAGGCGCCTTCAGCACCCGCAATATTGAAAGTCTCGGGCACCAGTTGGATGCGGTAGCGGAAGTTCACTTCCGACTCGTTGGTCGGTGGTACGCCGTCACCCGGTTGAACTGGATCGAGCACCAAGCGAACGACGCCGAACAATGCACCCATTTGATCGAGGTTGCTGCCAGTGGCGAAGGCCTGCATGGTCTGCTGTGCCTTGTCGTTGGCGCGCTGGCGGATCAGTAGCTCGCGGGCAGCGAACAGCTGCAGGAGCTTGTAGACCGGTTCGGCTTCGGTGAGTGCGGAAAACTCCGGCATCAGTTGGCAGAATTGAGCCAACGCTGCGGCAAAGATCGTTTCGAAGCTCAGCGTCTCGATTAGATCGGGCGCCTGGAGCCTGGACAGATCAACTGCTGTAAAAGACGCCATGTCGACTCCAAGTGAGAAGAGTTTAGCCTTTCCGCGTGGAGCTTCTAAAGATAATGAATAAATATGTAGCTAATGGCCTTACTTACTAAATTGAAAATTTATTCATGCTGGTGCACACACAAACGAACTGTTGAACTCATTCTTGACGCCGTCAGCATCTACGATGGTGGTTTTAATTTGGAAAGTGGTGCGTGGAATTGTTTGGTTACCTGTGCAGGACCACGTCCCCACTATTGGGGATGCCTGCTCCGCCGAGATAGTGAATGACTCTGCTTTTGGGCACGTCCAGCCGCTAGGGCACTTAACAAATTCGCGGGTCCGAACCACCGGAAATTGTGGGTTTCCAACGAAATTTATCGGCACGTCAAGTCGAGGGCCATTCACTGTAAAAACGACATTGGGTACGGATGTTATTTTCTGCGGAACGCAGGTTTTTCCTCTGCTGTTTACCCTGTATCCTTTTTCGATGCCTTTCATTGCAGCGTCCTGAAACACAGGATCCACGAATGCTGCGGCATCTTGTGGGTTTGAATGAAAGCCAACTTCAATTAAATTTGCCGGGACCTCAATGGCTTCTCTGTTCTCGCCATAGTTTCCTGCTGTTGGAGTGTTTACTCGCCAGGTTTCGTACCCCGTGGTAGCGTTAATGATTTCTTTCATTGAGCAGGATATCGCTGTCGCCAGCTCTTGACTCGGTGTGCTGCCAGTTTGGTAGATAACTCTGGTGCCCCTCACTGTCGTGTCATCTGCTGCGTCAGTGTGCAAACTTATAATTGCTTTTGCATTTAGATAGCGGGCATATCTGGGCCGAGAATGAACATCCTTGTCCTTCTCTGAGGTTACGTCAGGGCTATTCCAGATGTTTGTTTCGTTGGGTAAAATCCGTGCCAAGTGGTATTTGGCAGCTAGCTGCCACCAGGGCAGCTTGGTCTGCCCTTCGATGGTTGCGGATGTGGATCGAGGAAATGTTATCGTTTCGTCGGATCGTGTGCGAAGAAATTCTGCGAGTTTCGATGCTAGCGTTGGGTTGTCGACATCCTCATGCCAGCCGTTCATTGCAGGTCGCTGCCATCCCCATCCACCGGTTACCTTGGTTCGCCCATGTCCCGCAGACACAACCACTGGACTGTCTGCATCAGCAGAAGGGTTTACGGTTGTTTTATTCCTCAGGTGTTCGGGCTTCCATTTCGTGGGCGCGAACAATTTGTCCCCAGGTACGCCGCCGAATGTAAAGGTAGTGCCTTCGACGACAAAGGAATCGCCCACTATCTGGAACGCCACTACTTCGAGTTGATGGAGTTGTTCTTCCACATCTCCTGAGATGTACTTGTCGCCCTTCGGGATGAAGTCGCGGCCCATCTCAATCATCACAGTTGAGGTCTGACTATCAAGTCGCACGGAAATCGGCTGTACTTTCTGTCCTGGAAGCCTCTTTTGCTTGTTGACCACCTGCTGAAGTTCAGCCGTCAGCATCTTACTGAGGTCGGCCTTTTGTTGAGTAGTCAGGCTTGCCATGCTAGGGGTAGCAGGGCTTGCGAGCACCGGCGAGCCAATTGTCAGTGCTGCTGATATCGCGACAGCTGCACAAGCGTAGCGAAGTTCGGGAAGCAGCCTTACTGACTTGCCTTGAAAGAAACGCTTCATAAATCACTCCATGATTTCGGGGGATGGGAAAGCCCCAGGTCGCTGCAGCACTCCGTTGCCTCCCCAAGGGCAAACTACCCGCATTTCATTCATGCGTCAAAAACCCGACGCTTCTAGTGTGAGCATGGTCATCTTTGCTCGCGTATCTCGCGCGGACTGTCATGCTTCTGACTTGGCTGCTTCACTCACCGAAGTGATTTAGGAGTTGATTGCGTACGATGTGTCGGTCCTCAGCGGAAAGGCCTAGCAGCACGCGTTTTTCATAACGGGCCCTGGTGCCGCCGGGCCGCACTCGCTCAGCTAGCCCTTCTTGATGCACCCGGGCAATGCGCGACACGCTCCCCACGAATCCAACGCTCACTGCGTTGGGGCTTGCACTGACCTTGAAGAACTTGGCTTGCCGCAGC
Source organism: Xanthomonas sp. WHRI 10204 (assembly GCF_040202875.1). Lineage (NCBI taxonomy): Bacteria > Pseudomonadati > Pseudomonadota > Gammaproteobacteria > Lysobacterales > Lysobacteraceae > Xanthomonas > Xanthomonas sp. WHRI 10204. The sequence goes on along the minus strand of NZ_JBEGDW010000002.1, from coordinate 711,157 downwards.
TTGGCAAACATCTTGGCGCTTTTGACCCGCCCGGACTTCTCTCGCAGCTTCTTCTGCTTGCGCGGCGCGTAGGGCGAGCCGTCGGGCGCCTGCTGCTTGCCGATGCGTTGGCTCTGCGAATGTCGCAACGCGGTGCCGATCTTGCTAGCCAGCTTGCGCCGCTCAGCCTCCTGCAGACGCGCCAACAACGGCGCTGCCCCAGTCTCTAGCGCGATCAGCTCATCCATGTGGGATCGATCTGCGGCTCGGGCGCATGGGTCATGTCATAGCCGCCGCCGGCCTTGGCCGTCACTACGACGCGCTCAGTCAGCGGCAACTTGATCGACAGGTCCACCGCATCGTTGGCGAGGATGTCGGCCTCGAAGGCGATCTCGCCGCGCCGCGCCGGATTGCACAGGAGCTCCGACTGGTTGGTCTGCATCCACTCCAGCAGCGGCAGCATCACGCTGTCGGGGTGGCCGGCGTAGTCGGTCACGATCAGGTTGAGCTTGTATTGGTACTCGAATGACAGCCCCGGCTGGACGTGCTAACCAGGCTGCCGGCATCGATAAACACCAGCAGCCGGTCGGCATCGCGTGCCAGATCCTGCAGGGCCGCTACCAGATGCGCGCGCAGGCTGGCGGGCTTGATCACGGCGGTGCCGCCGGCAGATGCAGATCGATCCAGGCCTGCAGCGCGCTCAGCTGCGTGGCGGTGGCGTGGCAACTGGTGTAGTTGTCGGCGACGGCAGAGAGCGTAATGCTGGTGGCTGGCGCATCAGGATCTCCGGTGAGCGGCCTGGCCGGGTTGCCCGAGGCGGCAGCGGCGTGCAGCCGCAAAGCCAGCAGGGCTAGCGCAAGTAGCGTCTACTTTCCGTGGACCATGGGGCGGGATCTCGCGGGTGACGGTGGCACCGGCTTCCCGCACGATTTGCACGCGGTCGACGTACTCAACAAAGACTGTTGTTGAAGCCTTTGCGCTGTCGCGTTCGGCGATGGTTGCAGCTTTTTCGTCTAGCGCCTGCTTACGCGGTTTAGGAATGCACTGATGTGCCGCTCCAGCCTATTGACAGGCAAGCGAGCACGCAGAGGCTGTGCTGGTTGCCACGGAAAGCGCTGCGCTAGGGCCAGGATGTGCGCGCTGGCATGGTCGGCAGATGCGCGACACCGCTATGCTCGCCAGCTTCCATCAGTGGCGGGGCGATTCATGCAGCGAGTGTTCGGGCAGTTGCCAGACGGTGTCGAGGTCCACGCGCTTACCCTGCGCAGCGATGCCGGGCTGGAGGCCGAGGTGCTGACGTATGGCGGCATCCTGCATGCGCTGCGGCTGACCACCGCGCACGGCGTGGTGCCGTTGCTGCTGGCCTTGCCGGACCTGCCTGCCTACGCGGCCGATGGCGACAGCCTCAATATCCTGGTGGGCCGCTTCGGCAACCGCATCGCCGGTGCGCGCTATACCCTGGATGGGGTGACGCACCTGCTTGCGGCCAACGAAGGGCGCAACCAGCTGCATGGCGGCCTGCGTGGGTTCGGTCGGCGCGTGTGGAGCGTGCTGGAGCAGACCTCGGATCAGGTGTTGCTGGGTTACGACTCGCCCGATGGCGAAGAAGGCTACCCCGGCAATCTGCAGGTGCGTACGCGTCTGGCGCTGCACGAGCGCAGCCTGCAGCTGGACTTCGAAGCGCATTGCGATGCCGCCACGCCGTTAAACCTGACCCATCACCCGTACTTCAATCTGTCGGGCGACCCGCAGACGCGTGCGGCTTCACAGGTGTTGCGGGTGCCTGCCGACCGCTATCTGCCGGTGGATGCCGAGTCGATCCCGACAGGCGAGATCGCCTCGGTCGCGGGTACGCCCTTCGATTTCCGCACGCCTGCCGCGCTGGCCGACCGCATCGACTCTGCGCATCCGCAGGTCGTGCTCGGCAAGGGCTACGACCAGTGCCTGGTGTTGGCAGACGGCGCAGACCGCGTGGCCGAGCTGTACTCGCCGCACAGTGGCGTGGCGCTACGCATCAGTAGCGACGCGCCGGCAGTGCAGCTCTACGAAGGGCAGCATCTGGACACCCATCATCCCGGCCTGGGGCGCGGTGTCTGCCTGGAGCCGCAGGACTACCCGGACGCGCCCAACCACGCCAACTTCCCCTCCACGATCCTGCGCCCTGGAGAGACCTACCGCCGCCGCATCGTCTATCGCTTCGCCAGCCCCGGCCCGGACCAGCCGTGGGATGTTGTCAGTGCGGCGCTGGATGCGTGAGCGGCGGCGTCAGGGCAAGGTAAGGCGATAGGCCTGCGCGGCGGTTGCTGGAAACAGGCGTTGCTGCGTCTGGTCACCGCGCAAGCATGGGGTGCGCTCGTGAGCTGGGCGCAAGCGACGCGGCGACATCGGCAGGCGCACACTGCACGCCGATCCACACAGCAGTCAGGTCAGCCTGACTGTTGATAAACGCCGCAGTTGCAAGCCAGTTCCAGGCCTGCGTTCTGAAGCGCATCGCTCGCGTATTCGCGCAGACGACTGATCATTTTCGGTGGCACCAACATGCAGTGACCCACGTCGTAACACCTCCGGCGTGCGTCCCGCCCTGATGACGTGCGAGACCGTTGCACGCCCACCGCCATCAACGCGGCCCCAGCACCAGCTCGATCACGAACTTGCTGCCGAAGAACGACAGCACCAGCAGCGCCATCGCTGTCAGCGTCCAATGCACCGCCTTGCTGCCGCGCCAGCCATTGCGCCAGCGGCCGATCAATAGCGCGCCGAACACGATCCACGACAGGATGCTGAGCACGGTCTTGTGCAACAGCCGCTGCGCCAGGAAGTCCTGCACGAACAGCAGCCCGGTCAGCAGGGTCAGGCTCAGCAACACGAAGCCGACCGTGATCGTGCGGAACAACAAGGTTTCCAGCTCGGTCAACGGCGGTAGCGCACGTAGCCAGGTGTGGAAGTCGCGCCGCCGCAGCGCACGCTCCTGCAGCCACAGCATGATCGCCAGCAGCGCGGCGATGCCCAGGGTGGCGTAGGCCAGCAAGGCCATCCAGGCGTGCAACTCCAGCCGCCAGCCCAGGTCCGCGCTCGGTTCGTGGCCGTAGGCGTGATAACTGGCCAGCAGGATCGCCGACAGCGGAAACACCACCACGCCCACCGCCGCCATCCGCCCGCGGCCTCCGAACACCGCCGTTAGCGCGGCCATGCCCAGGCCACACAGCGACAGCGCCGCAAAGAAATGCATGTCCGGCCCGCCGGCGGTGCGGAACGCCACCAGCACGTGATATCCGGCGTGCAGCGCAACGGCGGCAAGTGCCGGTGCCAGCCAGCGCGCAGGGGCCTGGTTGCCATCGCGCAGCACCGCCTGGGTGAGCAGCGCCGCGGCCAGCAGATACAAGGCGAACGCGATGAGAACGATTGTCATCGTGGAAGTTTCGCATATTGGCGGCGGGGAGTCGGGATTGGTGATTCGGGAATCGGGAATCGGGAATCGGGAAAGCAGGGTTGCGAGCTGCGGGGCTGGAGGTGGGCTGGCAGGTGGGCTGGCAGGTGGAGCCGGTGCGCGAGCGGGTCAGGGAGACTTGCCCGTCGGCGCTGCAGCTGCCGTTCCTGGCGCTGTCGCGCGGGTTGGCTCTGCACATTGCCTAGTGTTGGGGCGGCTTCTTCCTGGTCTGGCTTCGCCGGGCGGGCGACGGGGCGGGCGGTTGGCCTGTGCCGCTATAATCGGTGCCCGTTTCCCCTTACGCGGTCCTTTGCGCATGTTCGAGTCCCTAACCCAACGTCTCTCCGGCACCATGGAGCGCCTGCGCGGACGCGGCCGCCTGACCGAGGAAAACATCCGCGAAGCCACCCGTGAAGTGCGCATCGCACTGCTCGAAGCCGACGTCGCATTGCCGGTGGTACAGGCGCTGATCGAGCGCATCAAGGTGCGTGCGGTCGGCCAGGAAGTGCTCAAGTCGCTGACCCCGGGCCAGGCGCTGATCAAGATCGTGCGCGACGAGCTCACCGCCGTCATGGGCGCTGCCGCTGCCGACCTCAACCTCAACGTGCCGGCGCCGGCCATCATCCTGATGGCGGGCCTGCAGGGTGCGGGCAAGACCACCACGGTCGGCAAGCTCGCCAAGCACTTGAAGGAAAAGCGCAAGAAAAAGGTCATGGTGGTCTCGGCCGACGTTTATCGCCCGGCCGCGATCGAGCAGCTCAAGACCCTGGCCGAACAGGTCGGCGTGCTGTTCTTCCCCTCCGATGCCTCGCAGAAGCCGGTCGACATCGTGCGCGCCGCCATCAGCGACGCGCGCAAGTCCTTCGCCGACGTGCTGCTGGTCGATACCGCCGGCCGTCTGGCGATCGATCAAGCGATGATGGACGAGATCAAAGCCTTGCACGCCGCGATCAACCCCACCGAAACCTTGTTTGTGGTCGATGCCATGACCGGCCAGGACGCCGCCAACACCGCCAAGGCGTTCGGCGAGGCGCTGCCGCTGACCGGCGTGGTGCTGACCAAGACCGACGGCGACGCCCGTGGCGGTGCCGCATTGAGCGTGCGCTATATCACCGGCAAGCCGATCAAGTTCGTCGGTACCGGCGAAAAGACCGACGGCCTGGACGTGTTCCATCCGGACCGTGTGGCTAGCCGCATCCTGGACATGGGCGACGTGCTGTCGCTGGTGGAACAGGTCGAGCAGAGCGTCGATCAGGAAAAGGCCGCCAAGCTCGCCGCCAAGGTCGCCAAGGGCAAGAAGTTCGACCTCAACGACATGAAAGAACAGCTCGAGCAGATGCAGAACATGGGCGGTATCCATGGGCTGATGGACAAGCTGCCGGGCATGGGCCAGATCCCGGACAACGTCAAGCAGCAGGTCACCGGCAAGGAAGTGCCGCGCATGATCGCGATCATCAATTCGATGACCAAGAAAGAGCGCCGTAACCCGGCCCTGCTCAACGGCTCGCGCCGCGCCCGCATCGCGCGTGGCTCGGGCATGCTGCCGGCCGACGTCAACAAGCTGATGAAGCAGTACCAGCAGATGGAAAAGATGATGGGCAAGCTGGCCGGCGGCGGCATGAAGGGCCTGATGCGCAACATGAAGGGCATGATGGGCGCCATGGGCGGCCGTGGCGGCATGCCGTTCCGTTGAGTGCGTTAGTGTGTTGATGCGTCCGCTTGGTCGCATCACCCGCTGAGTATTGAAATCACTTCGGTGTTAGGATTTCGCGCCCGCGGACGGGCGCGATTGCTCGCGGACGAGCAACCTAATCATCGGAGGATTCATGCAAGGATTTAAAGGAATTTTTTGCAAGTTTGCAGTCGGTCTTGGCGGTATTGGACTGTCGGTCGCATGTAGTGCGGCATCAATCTTTTCTTATTCCAGCAACGCTGGGGACTATATTGGTCAGGGGAAGTCTGCTGTTCTGACTGATGCTAATGCAAAATTCGGCATGCAAGGAACAAGGGATAGGCTTACATTTACTGCCAATGGTGCGTCTGGTGAATATTGGTATATAAGAATTGCCGCTCCGGTTGGCGGTGTTCTAGCTCCAGGGACTTATGCGAACGCGGAGCGGTCAGTGTTCAAGACCGGACGTTCGCCTGGTCTTGACGTATCCAGCACCGGGCGGGGCTGCAACAGAATCTGGGGGAAGGTGACGGTCAGGCAGATTTCGTTCGATGCCGCTGGCAATGTGGATAAGCTGGAGGCGACGTTCCTGCAGCGATGCGAGCAGAGTAAAGCGCCAGCACTCGCTGGCGTCATCAGCTATAACGCGCCGCCGCTATCACTGAAGTTGACGAGCGGTAGTGATGATTACGTAGGTGGTGGTGTGGGGAAGATGTATTACAACGACACCAGCATCTTCGTGCTGAATGGAAAGGACTCATACCTGCGGTATTTCGCATCAGGCTTGCGTGACGATTGGTCCGCAACTATCGCTGCACCGACTGGGAAGGCGCTAGTGCCTGGACGTTACTCTACCCGGCGTTTTGCGGATCGCACTAATGCAGGATTGGACTTTAGTGGCAACGGAAGAGGGTGTAACGAAAATCGTGGCACTCTCAACGTACGTGCTATCGAGAAAGATGCGCAGGCCAATGTAGTCAAGTTTTACGCTGATTTTGAACAATATTGTGATAATCGAACAACGCCTTTGCGTGGAACGATTCACTTCGGCATCTAGTTGATTGGCGGGCCTGCAAGTAGCGGGCCCGCCTTGCCGAAGTTCCGGTAATTTGCTGCGGATCATTTTATATAGTGATATTGCTTATATAGTGATATTGCGCGCTGTTTGGTTGGCATTTAATTGTCTTGCGATTCTTCAGGCAATCCTATGAGAATTTGATTTTTGATCTGTATGGTGCCCAATGCCCATTGTTTAATTCTTCGGTGTATACTGAGTCTTAGGTTGTGACATTTTAAGGTCTGGATGAATCGCTCTCGCTCAGGTCGCGTTGCCTCTTTCTGTAGCCGCTTCGGGCTGCGTCTGCCGATCCTGCTCAGCCCCATGGCCGGCGCCTGCCCGGTGCCGCTGTCGGTCGCTGTTGCCAACGCCGGTGGCATGGGCGCGATGGGGGCGGTGTTGTCGCAGCCGCAGGACATCGTTGCGTGGATGGCCGCATTTGGTGAAGCGAGTGCCGGGCCTGCGCAGGTCAATCTGTGGATTCCCGATCCGGCGCCTGTGCGCGATGCAGAGGCAGAAGCGCGGCTGCGCGGGTTTCTTGCGCAGTGGGGCCCGCCGGTGGCCGAGGCCGCAGGCGATGCCACCCCAGCCGACTTCGATGCGCAGTTCGGGGCCTTGCTCGCTGCCCGCCCGGCGGTCGCGTCTTCGATCATGGGTGTGTTCCGGCCCGACCAGGTCGCGCGGCTGAAGGCGGCCGGCATCGCCTGGTTCGCCTGCGCCACCACCCTGGAGGAAGCACGCGCGGCGCAGGCTGCCGGTGCCGACGCGGTGGTTGCGCAAGGTGCTGAAGCCGGCGGCCATCGCGGCGCGTTCGATGCCAGTCAGGCAGCGCAGCAGATGACCGGATTGTTCGCCTTGCTGCCGCGGCTTGTCGATAAGCTGGAGATTCCGGTCATCGCTGCTGGTGGTATCGCCGATGCGCGCGGCATTGCCGCGGCGCTGACGTTGGGCGCCAGCGCGGTGCAGATCGGCACCGGCCTGCTGCGCACGCCCGAAGCCGCACTGCCCAGCGCCTGGGCCGATGCGCTTGCCGCCGCCGAGCCTGAACACACCCAGCCAACCCGCGCGTTTTCAGGTCGCCTGGGACGGGCCTTGCTCACGCCTTATGTGCGTGCGGCCGCTGCTGCGGATGCAGCGCCGCCGGCCCCGTATCCGGTGCAGCGCGGCTTGACTGCACCAATGCGCCAGGCGGCAGCACGCGACAACCGTCTGGCGTCGATGCAGGCCTGGGCGGGCCAATCGGCGTGGATGGCGCCAGTGCAGCCGGCCGGTGAGCTGGTCACGCAGTGGTGGGAGCAGGCGCAGGCACTGCTATGTCGCTGATCTTCTGCAATGGCGCGCCGGCGAGCGCGCAACAGCTCGGTGCTGCGGCGCTGATCAACTACGGCCACTTCACCACGCTGCAGGTGCGCAACGGAGCAACGCAGGGGTTGGATCTGCATCTGCATCGCCTGCAGGAAGGTAGCCGCGCGCTGTTTGGGCAGGAACTGGAAGCGGACCAGCTGCGGGCGCAGTTGCACGCTGCGCTGGTGGCGTCGGCCATGGCCGATGCCAGTCTGCGCGTCACCGTGTTCGCGCCCGACTACGATTTCCGCAACCCGTTGCGCGAGGTCGCACTGGATGTACTGGTCGCCATCTCGCCGCCGGCGGACATGCCCGAGACCGGGCTGCGCGTGCAGGTCACCGACTACGTGCGCGAACGGCCGGAACTCAAGCATGTCGGCACGTTCCCGCTGTTGCATCTGCGCCGGCTGGCCATGCAGGCCGACCATGACGATGTCGTGCTGCAGGACCGCCAGGGCAGGGTGCTGGAGGGGGCGTTCTGGAATCTGGGGCTGTGGGAACGCGGCGGGTTGGTCTGGCCGCAAGGGGCGTCGCTGTTGGGCACCCGGCAGCAGTTGCTGCAGTCCGGCCTGAAAACGCTGGGCGTCACGCAGGTCAGTCGCCCGGTGGAGCTGAGCGAGCTGGACCGCTTCGATGGCGCATTCGCCTGCAACGCGCGTGGGCAGCAGGCCATCGTGGCGCTGGGGGCGGCGCGTTGGGGGCCGCATGCCGCGCAGTTGCCGCTGCTGGAGCGGGCCCTGCAAACCCATGCCTGGCAAGCGATCTGAGCGATCTGATGTGCCGGCGCCGGCTGACTTGGCTTCGCCGCCGGAGCCCGCTATAATCGCTGGCTTACCGCGCCACTCTGGCGACTGGGCAACTCAGGAAAACAACACCATGGTCAAGATTCGACTGACCCGCGGCGGCGCCAAGAAGCGTCCGTTCTACCACATCATCGTGACCGACGTGCGCAGCGCGCGCGACGGCCGCAACATCGAGCGTCTGGGTTACTACAACCCGGTTGCACAGGGCGCAGAACCGCGCATCGTGCTGGACGTTGCGCGCGTCGACCATTGGGTCGGCCAGGGCGCGCAGCTGACCGACAAGGTGCGTAACCTGTATCGCGAAGCATCCAAGTCCCAGGCCGCTGCGGCCTGATCTTGAGGGCCTGGCGTCGCCGCCTGGCCCAGAGTCGACGCAGATGAAGCCGACCGAGCGCCGCATCCTGTTAGGCAGGGTTGTCGGCGCTTTTGGTGTCAAGGGCGAGCTCAAGCTCGAATCCTGGACCGAGCCGCGCAGTGCGATCTTTCGGTATCAGCCGTGGATCGTGCGCTCGCCATCGGGACAGGAAACGGTTGTGAGCGGCGTACGTGGGCGCGATCAGGGCAAGAACCTGATTGCGGTGTTCCCGGACGTGACCGACCGCGATACGGTCGAGGCCATGCACGGGACCGAAATCTATGTCTCCCGCAGCGTCTTGCCGCCACCAAAGCCCGACGAGTACTACTGGGTGGATCTGGAAGAATTGCAGGTGGAAACCGTCGAGGGCGTCAAGCTCGGGACGGTATCGCATCTGTTTTCCACCGGGTCCAACGACGTGGTCGTCGTGCGCGGCGATCGCGAGCGGCTAATCCCGTTTGTGCTGCCGGAGTTCGTCAAATCGGTGGACTTCGAGGCCAATCTGATCGTGGTCGACTGGGATCCGGATTTCTGATCGAAGCGGTGCCTCGGCTTCGCTCTTGCTCTACCCATTCCCCAATCCCGATTCCCGATTCTTAAGTGCGCATCGACGTCATCAGCCTGTTCCCGGAGTTCATCGCGCAATGCGCGGCGTTCGGTGTGGTCGGGCGGGCGCAGGAGCGTGGTCTGCTGGAGCTGCAAGGCTGGAATCCGCGCGACCATGCGCAGGGCAATTACCGCCGGGTGGACGATCGCCCGTTCGGTGGCGGGCCCGGCATGGTGATGTTGATCGAGCCGTTGCGGGCTTGTCTGGATGCGGTGCAAGCCGCAGATGCACGGCCGGCACCGGTGATCTACCTCAGCCCGCAAGGGCGGCCGCTCACCCAGCCGCTCGCACGCGAGCTGGCGCAGTTGCCGCGCATGATCTTGTTGTGCGGGCGCTACGAGGGTGTGGACGAGCGCTTCCTGGCGCAGGCAGTGGATCTGGAAATCTCCATCGGCGACTACGTGTTGTCCGGTGGCGAGTTGGGCGCTGCAGTCCTTGTGGATGTGGTGACGCGGCTGCAGGACGGTGTGTTGAACGATGCCGAATCTGCCGCGCAGGACAGTTTCGAAGGCCCGCAAGGCCTGCTGGATTGCCCGCACTACAGCCATCCATCGACCCATGCCTGGGGCGATGTGCCGGACGTGTTGCGCTCCGGCAACCACGGCGCCATCGCGCGCTGGCGCCGGCAGCAGTCGCTGGGCCGGACCTGGCTGCGACGCCCGGACCTGTTGGACGAGGCTGGGTTGGACAAGAACGATCGCCGTCTGTTGGACGAGTTTCGCCGCGAACTCGCCCCAAGCGACGATAAACCCGGTAACGAGAAATAAGGGCTCACCCCTAGCTCTTGCAAGATTGATTGGGGTACAATATGCGGCTTGCTGGTCAGCCTTGCGTCTGGCCCTCTTTACGAACCTCGAGCAATCGCCGTGCGGCGACTGCCGGTCCAATATCACCAGACACGCGGTGCCCATCATGAGCAAACTCAACAAGACCATCCTGGCTGACTTCGAAGCCGCCCAGATTCAGCGCAAGCTGCCGGAATTCAACCAGGGCGACACCGTTGTGGTGAACGTCAAGGTGAAGGAAGGCAACCGCGAGCGCGTGCAGGCCTATGAGGGCGTCGTGATCGGTACCAAGAATGCCGGCCTGAACTCCGCCTTCACCGTGCGCAAGATCTCGCACGGCTTCGGCGTCGAGCGCGTGTTCCAGACCCACAGCGCCATCATCGACTCGGTCGAAGTGAAGCGCCGCGGTAAGGTGCGCGCCGGCAAGCTGTACTACCTGCGTGGTCTGGAAGGCAAGGCTGCCCGCATCAAGGAAGATCTGGCCGCCGCTGCACAGGCCAAGGCCGCTCGCCAGGCTGCTGCCAAGTCCGCCGAGTAAGCCACACTGGCAGGTCGTTAAGATCTGCTTTTGCCAGACGGCCGCCTTCGGGCGGCCGTTTGCGTTTGTGGGATGGAAAATGTCGACCACGCTCAGAGCGTGCGTTTTTTATGGTGCGCTCAGTGGGCGATGCGCTGATGCTGATGCCATCGCAGTGGCGGATTACGCGCTATGCAGATCGCTAGTCGTCATCGACGCAGATGGATCGACGCAGATGGAAGGCATCTCCCTGCATCCGGTCCCTGGAGTGGATGCACGTCAGCAAACAATCGCATGTCGATCCACTCTACGTGTCTGGGACATGGGGTCTGCGCGACGGATGCAGCAACCCCCGGACCTGCTCACTCGCGGCGCTGTAAAACCGCTGCACTGTTTCAGGCACGGCCAAGTGCAGCGCAGATGCTGCTTGGTCGTCAGGATGTCAGGCGTTGCTGGATGCCGATGGATGACGACATCCGGCGGACAGCATGACGCCGCTTGGATTTATCACGTGTCAGTCGTTGGTTCTGCGCGACACCTTGAAACCAATCAACGCATCTGCGCACCGGCATTGATTGCACGGCTTGGCTGCGCTTGACGTGCACGTTCCGCTTGGCGTGCAGGTTCAGTGCGATCGTGTCTGCGTCTGCTCGGTGGTGGGTGCGGTATCGGCGACCGGCGAAGCGGGATGTGCGGGTACTTCAGCCGGAGCGGCCAGTGCTGACGGATGCGTTGGTGTGGCCAGCATGCGCGCCTTGCGCCAGCCGCCCCAGCGGTAATACGCCAGCGACAGCAGCATCGAGCAGGTGGAGCTGATCGGAAAGCTCCACCACACTGCATCAGCCCCAAGATGCGGCAGCAACACGTTGGCTAACGGCACGCGCACGCCCCATAGCGAAAACGCCAGGATCAATAGCGGCGGGATCACCGCGCCGGTGGAGCGCACCACGCCCGACACCACGAAGCTGACACCGAACAGCAGGAACGACCAGATCGCGATGTGGTTGAGATGCCGCGCAATCTCCAACGTGGCGCTGCCTGCGGGCAGAAACAGGGCAAGGGTCCAGCGATCGAATCCGATCAACAGCGCAATCAGCAGGCCGGTCATCAGAAAGTTGGCGGCGATGCCGGTGCGAGCGATGGCATCCACGCGCGACCACAGGCCGGCACCCACGTTCTGGGCGGCCATCGACGAACAGGCGGCGCCTACGGCCATTGCCGGCATTTGCACGTAATTCCATAGCTGCAGCCCGGCACCGAACGCGGCTGCGGTGTCGGTGCCGAAGCCGTTGACCAGCGACAGCATTGCGATCATCGCCAGCGAGATCATCACCATCTGCAGGCCCATCGGCACGCCCTTGACGATGAGGGCGCGCAGGATGGCCGGGTCGATGCGGAACAGATGCAGGTCGCGCCGACCCAGCCACAACACGTGGCGTTTCTTGCGCAGATAGAGCAGCAGGCCGGCCAGTGCGACCACCTGCGCGATCAGTGTGGCCCAGGCCGCACCGGCAATGCCCAGTGCAGGAAATGGACCGATGCCAAACAGCAGCAACGGGTTGAATACGATATCCAGCAGCACTGACAACAATAGAAACCGGAATGGCGTGCGCGCATCACCGGTACCGCGCAACGCCGCCGACAGGAAGGCGAACAGATACAGCGTTGGCATCGCCAGGAAGATCACCCGCAAATAGTCTTCGGCCAGCGTCTGCGAGGCGGCCGGCGTGCCCATTGCGGTGAGCAGGTGCGGCGCCAGAAACCAGCCGAGCACGGCAATCACCGCCGACAGCCCGCCGAAGAAACTCGCGCTGGTGCCCATCACCTTGCGTGCCTGCGCGATGTCGCGCGCGCCCATGGCCTGGCCGATCAGGATGGTGGAGGCCATGCCGATGCCGAACACCGAACCGATCAGGAAGAACATGATGCTGTTGGCGTTGGCTGCCGCAGTCAGTGCTTCTTCGCCGAGATAGCGGCCGATCCAGATCGCATTGACCGAGCCGTTGAGCGACTGGGCGATGTTGCCAGCCATGATCGGCAGGGCGAACAACAGCAGGTTCTTGCCGATCGGGCCTTCGGTCAGGACAGCGGATTTGGGCATCGCAGGCGTATCGTCGCGCAGAAGCTGCGCACACTAGCATTGCGCGGGTGAGATCCGATGCAGTGCCATTTGGTTTGCGCTGCAGATGTCGGGTTGGGACACGCTCCATGTTCGATACCAGCGGTGACCGTCTTTGCAAGATGTTGCGCTTGCTGTTCGGGATGCGCTGCAGAGCAGGGGCGTGTCCCTCATCCGGCGCTGCGCGCCACCTTCTCCCGCAGGCGGGAGAAGGGCCGGGGTTTGCGAGCATTTGATGGATCGGGGTTGCACACGGACAACAGGTCGCTTCCCCTGCCTGCGGGGGAAGGTGCCCGCAGGGCGGATGGGGGTGCGCGCCGACCATCGACCTGGCAAGCGATCACCATCGCAGGGTTGACGGCCCAGCTTGAGTTCCCGAATGGCTGCCCAAACATTGCTTACCTGATAGAACGAGACAGCAAGACGCATGAATCTGGAGCTGGAACAGGGCAAGACGGTCCGGCTGGATGTGTGGCTGTGGGCCGCGCGCTTTTTCAAGACGCGCAGCCTGGCCAAGACGGCAGTGGAGACCGGCAAGGTGGATGTGGCGGGTCAGCGGCCCAAGCCGTCGCGCACGCTGCGCAGCGGCGAGCAATTGCGCATCGACCGCGGTGGCGAAATCTTCGAGGTCACGGTCGCCGCACTCAGCGACGTGCGCGGTCCCGCGCCGGTTGCGCAGGCGCTGTATGTGGAGGGCGATGCCTCACGCGAGGCGCGTTCGCAATGGCGGTTGCAGCGCGCTGCCGAGCGCACCGGTTACCGCGCACCGGAAGGAAAACCAGACAAGCGTGCCCGCCGGTTGATCAACGCGTTGGGCGATATTGACGCGTTGTAAAAAATCGGTGGGTGTGGGGCGCGTGCGTTGCACGGAGGCGGTCAGGGCAGACCATTGCTGTGGCTATTCGGGCGTGCGATTCAGCTGAAAACCTGCGCTCCTGTCGAAGGAAACTCGCTGTTGTTCGGGATGATGGCGATGCTGAGCAGCAACGCATCTGATCAACAGCATCACGGCAGTCGGAAGGCATAGCATTGCGTCTGCACTGCCGCAAAACAAAACGCCCCGGATATCCGGGGCGTTTGCGTTACAGCTGCGGCTTGGAGCGGCTGACAAACCAGAGCGAGCAGTCGTCAGGTGGCTGTGGACAGCGCACTCGGAACCATCATGGATTGTCCATGCCGGTTCCGAGCACCGACGGGGCTTGCCTCGCGGCGAGCACAGTCGGTTTGTTAGCTGCGCTCAAGCCAGATCGAACCGATCCAACTGCATCACCTTGGTCCAGGCAGCGACGAAGTCGTGCACGAACTTCTCCTGTGCATCGGCGCTGGCGTAGACCTCGGCCACCGCACGCAGGATGGAGTTGGAGCCGAACACCAGATCCACGCGTGTGCCGGTCCATTTGTGTTCGCCGCTGCTGCGGTCGCGGCCTTCGTACAGCTCCTTCGCGTCCGAGGTCGCTTTCCATTCGGTGCGCATATCGAGCAGGTTGGCGAAGAAGTCGTTGCTCAGTACGCCGGTGCGGGTGGTGAACACACCATTCTTCACGTCGCCTGCGTTGGCACCGAGCACGCGCAGGCCGCCGACCAGCACAGTCAACTCCGGTGCGGTCAGGGTCAACAGCTGTGCCTTGTCGATCAGCATCGCTTCGGCAGGCACTGCGTAGCGGCGCTTGGCGAAGTTGCGGAATCCATCGGCCACCGGTTCGAGGACGGCGAACGATTCGACATCGGTCTGTTCCTGCGAGGCATCGGTGCGGCCCGGCGCGAACGGCACGGTGACGCTGTGGCCTGCGGCGTGCGCTGCATGTTCCACCGCCGCGTTACCGGCAAGCACGATCAGGTCGGCCAGCGAAATCTTCTTGCCACCCGATTGCGCGGCATTGAAGTCGACCTGGATGCGCTCCAGCGTGCCGAGCACCTTGGCCAGCTGTTCGGGTTGATTGGCCTGCCAGTCCTTTTGCGGTGCCAGGCGGATGCGTGCACCGTTGGCGCCGCCGCGCTTGTCCGAGCCGCGGAAGGTGGACGCCGAGGCCCATGCGGTGGTGACCAGCTGCGCCACGCTCAGGCCCGAAGCGAGGATGGTCTGCTTCAGCGCAGCAGCATCCTGCGCATCGACCAGGGCATGACCGACCGCCGGCACCGGGTCCTGCCACAGCAGTTCTTCGGCCGGCACGTCCGGACCCAGGTAGCGGGCACGCGGACCCATGTCGCGGTGGGTAAGCTTGAACCAGGCGCGTGCAAACGCATCGGCGAACTGGTCCGGGTGGGTGTGGAAGCGGCGCGAGATCGCTTCATACGCCGGGTCAAAACGCAGCGCCAGATCGGTGGTCAGCATGGTGGGGCGATGCTTTTTCGCCGCGTCGTGCGCATCGGGAATGATGGCGTCGGCGTTCTTGGCTACCCACTGGTGCGCGCCGGCCGGGCTCTTGCTCAGTTCCCACTCGAACTTGAACAGATGGTCGAAGAAGTCGTTGCTCCACTGCGCGGGCGTGGTGGTCCAGGTGACTTCCAGGCCGCTGGTGATGGTGTCGGCGCCCTTGCCGCTGCCGTAACGGTTGTGCCAGCCCAGGCCCTGGCTTTCCAGCTCGCCAGCTTCCGGCTCGGCACCGACGTTATCGGCGGGGCCGGCACCGTGGGTCTTGCCGAAGGTGTGCCCGCCGGCGATCAGCGCCACGGTCTCTTCGTCGTTCATCGCCATGCGCGCGAAGGTGTCGCGGATGTCGTGCGCGGCGGCAACCGGGTCGGGCTTGCCGTCCGGGCCTTCCGGGTTGACGTAGATCAGGCCCATCTGCACGGCAGCCAGCGGATTTTCCAGATCGCGGGTGTGCGGCGCTTCGCTGTCGTCGTCCTTGACCAGCACGCCGTGCGCTTCGTCCACGCCCGGCGAGCCGTGCGCATAGCGGTCGTCGCCACCCAACCACTTGGTTTCGCGGCCCCAGTACAGGTCCTGATCCGGCTCCCAGGTGTCTTCGCGGCCAGCGGCAAAGCCGAAGGTCTTGAAGCCCATCGATTCGAGCGCAACGTTGCCGGTGAGGATCATCAGGTCGGCCCAGGAAATGGCCTGGCCGTACTTCTGTTTGATCGGCCACAGCAGGCGGCGCGCCTTGTCCAGGCTCACGTTGTCCGGCCAGCTGTTGAGCGGTGCGAAGCGCTGCTGGCCGCGACCGCCGCCGCCGCGACCGTCGCCGATGCGGTAGGTGCCGGCGCTATGCCAGGCCATGCGCACGAAGAGCGGGCCGTAATGGCCGAAGTCGGCCGGCCACCAGTCCTGCGAGTCGGTCATCAATGCACGCAGTTCCTGCTTGAGCGCGGGCAGGTCGATGCGCTTGAACGCCTCGGCGTAACTAAAGGTCTGGCCCAGCGGGTTGGACTTGGTCGAATGCTGGCTGAGCAGATCCACACGCAATTGCTGCGGCCACCAATCGCGATTGGTGGTTCCGGCGCCGACGACTGCGTGGTTGATCGGGCACTTTGCTTCGGTGGTCATGGCAATACCTATGTGCGTGAGCACTTGGGGAGCTGCGTGCCGATGCGCGACACGTGCTGGTGGAATCGAAGTGGAGCAGTGCGTGAGGCGGGGTCATCGATGACGAAAACAAAGCGGCAGCCGCTCCACGACGGCTGCCGGCCCTGCCGATGCTAGCGGCTGCCTGGCGTCGCAAGTGCGATCTGGCTGACGGGAGACGCAACAGACAGGCGGATGCTTCAGGCGGACTCATCATGGCGGCGTTGGCACACGATAAAGAGCATCGATCATTTGGTGAATTCGAATTATTCAACCATATCGATAGCGTCGCACTATGGATAGCACGGCGGTGCCCACTCGGTGCAGCGCCCCGTGGTCAGCGTTTGCCGAACAGGCTGCCGCCCAACCTCATGACATCGCCCAGACCCAACTGGCCATCGCCATCCTGATCCAGCACGCTGGTCAGCAAACCGCCGGCACCGCCAGTGCTGCGGACCTGCTGATGTTCCTGCGCCAGGGCAGGGCCGAGTTGAGTGCTGGTTGCCGCACCGCCGCCAAGAAACCGTTTGGCCAGGTACGCCATCACGATGGGCGCGAGCAGCTGCAGCAGTTGTCCGGCCTTGCTGGGTTCAAGCCCGGTGGCCTGGCCCAGGCCGGCCGCCGCCTGCGGTGCCTTGTCGCCGAACAGATGGCTCACGATGCCGGCACCGTTGGCTTGCTGCCCGCCAGCCGAACCGCCCAGCAACGCACCGAACAGGCTGCCGATGTCCGGACTGGCGGCGTGATCGCGCTGCAGGGCGCCCAGCAAGGCATCGGTGCCGCCGGCTTGCTGGCTGTTGCGCCCCAGCGCGCCCATCAATAGCGGTAGCGCGGTCTGCACCGCCGATTGGGCCTGCTCGGGCGCAATGCCCAGGCGGCTGGCGAGTTGTTGCAACTGCGGGCCTTGCAATTGCGCGGCTAGCTGATCGGTCAGCGAGGCAGAGGTGGTCATGCGTCGGGTTCCCTGTTGGACAAAGCGTTGCGGCAGGGTGCGCCTGTCGCAGCGTCAGAGCAATCCACCCGCGCACTCGCGCGCGCGAAGCGTGATCCAAGGCGGCTGCGTAGCGCTCACCGCCAAGCGGCGAAGCGAACGCATCTGGTCACGAGAGCAATGGGGTGTTTGCACACTGTGAGTCGAAGAATGAAGCCACCCAACTGCGCTCTAACCAATCCTTAATCCCGACTCCCCAATCCCGCTCTCAGACTAACCAATCCCTAATCCCGACTCCCCAATGCCCGCCCTCACAGCAATGCCTTCAACCGATACAGCGCTTCCAGCGCCTGCTTGGGGGTGAGTTCGTCCGGGTCCAGCGCCTGCAGTGCGTCCTGCGCCGCGGAGGAGGGTGCGGTGAACAGCCCGAACTGTTGCGGGGCATCCAGGGCAGCGGGCGCCATGTGTGCGCTATGACTTTCGCCGCCGCGTTGCTCCAGCTCGGCCAGGCGACGCCGCGCCTGCATCACCGCTGCCTTGGGCAAGCCGGCCAGTGCGGCCACCTGCAGACCGAAGCTGCGATTGGCCGGGCCGTCCTTGACCGCATGCATGAACACCAGACGCTCGCCGTGTTCCACTGCATCCAGATGCACGTTCGCAATGCCGCTGGCGCCGCCTGCATGCGATTCGTCGGCCAGCGCGGTGAGCTCGAAGTAATGCGTGGCAAACAGGGTATAGCAGCGATTGGTGTGCGCCAGATGGCGCGCCACCGCGTCGGCCAAGGCAAGACCGTCGTAGGTGGACGTGCCCCGGCCGATCTCGTCCATCAAGACCAGCGAGTGCGGCGTGGCGTGATGCAGGATGTAGCTGGTCTCGGCCATTTCCACCATGAAGGTGGATTGCCCGCGCGCCAGGTCGTCGCCGGCGCCGATACGGGTGAGGATGCGATCGATCGGCCCGATCACCGCGCGGCTGGCTGGCACGAAGCTGCCGATATGCGCCAGCAACACGATCAACGCGTTCTGTCGCATGTAGGTCGATTTACCGCCCATGTTCGGGCCGGTGATGACCAGCATGCGGCGGTCGGTGTGCAGGTCCAGATCGTTGGGCTCGAACGGTTGGTCGCGCACTGCTTCCACCACCGGGTGGCGGCCGCGTTCAATGCGCAGGCAGGGCGCGCTGTCCAGTTCGGGCTGCGCCCAGTCCAGCGCCTGCGCGCGCTCGGCGAAGGCGGCCAGCACATCCAGCTCGCTCAGTGCGTTGGCGCAGCGCTTGAGGCCTTCCAGCTCGCTGCCCAGCGCATCGAGCAACCCTTCATACAGCAGCTTTTCGCGCGACAGCGAGCGTTCGCGTGCCGACAGCACCTTGTCTTCGAAGCTTTTGAGTTCTTCGGTGATGTAGCGCTCGGCATTGGTCAGGGTCTGACGGCGGCTGTAATGCAGCGGCGCCTTGTCGGCCTGTCCCTTGCTGATCTCGATGTAATACCCGTGCACGCGGTTGTAGCCGACCTTGAGCGTGGCGATGCCGCTGCTGGCGCGTTCGCGTTGTTCCAGGTCGATCAAAAATTGATCGGCATTGGTGGACAGCCGTCGCAACTCATCCAGATCGGCGTCGTAGCCGGTGGCGATGACGCCGCCATCGCTGAGCTTGAGCGGCGGTTGTTCGGCTACCGCGCCGATCAGCAAATGCGCGGTGGCGTCGTGCTCGCCCAGTTCGGCGAACAAGGTTTGCAGGCGCGGGGAATCCAGCGGCGCCAGGATGGTGCGTACCTTCGGCAACAACGCCAGGCCGTCGCGCAGGGTGGAAAAATCGCGCGGGCGTGCCGAGCGCAATGCCACGCGCGTGAGGATGCGTTCCAGATCGCCAAGCGCGCGGAAGGCCTCGCGCACGTCGGCATCGGCGCCGGAATCGATCAGGCTGCCGACCGCGTGGTGACGTTGCATCAGTACATCGCGCAAGCGCAATGGGCGATGCAGCCAGCGTCGCAGCAACCGGCCGCCCATCGGCGTGACCGTGCTGTCGAGTACACCGAGCAAGGTATTGCGGGTATCGCCATCGACGCGCGTGTCCAGCTCCAGATGCCGGCGCGTGGCAGCGTTCATCGAGATCGCTTCGCTGGCCACTTCCATGGCGATGGAGGTCAGATGCGGCAGGCGCTGCTTCTGGGTTTCTTCCACATAGCCGAGCAGCGCGCCGGCGGCAGCGGTGGCGCACGGCTTGTCGTCGATGCCGAAGCCGGACAGGTCGTGCAGCTTGAAGAACGCCAGCAATTGACGACGCCCGCTATCGGCATCGAACAACCACGGCGGCCGGCGACGTACGCCGATGCGCCCGCGTAAAAATTCCGGCCAGTTGTCTTCGTCGGGCACCAGTAGTTCGGCCGGCTCCAGCCGCGCGATCTCCGCTTCCAGCGCGTCGACGCTGTCTACTTCATTGACCAAAAAGCGTCCGCCGGCCAGATCGGCCCAGGCCAGGCCATAGCCTTGCTTGCTGCGCGAGATCGCCATCAACAAGGTGTCGCGTCGCTCGTCCAGCAGCGCCTCGTCGGTGACCGTGCCCGGCGTGACGATGCGCACCACCTTGCGCTCGACCAGACCCTTGGCCAGCGCCGGGTCGCCGATCTGCTCGCAGATCGCCACCGACTCGCCCAAGGCCACCAGCCGCGCCAGATAGCCTTCGTAAGCATGCACCGGCACGCCGGCCATCGGAATCGGCGCGCCACCGGAGCTGCCGCGCTGGGTCAGGGTGATATCGAGCAGCCGCGCCGCCTTGCGCGCATCGTCGTAGAACAGCTCGTAGAAGTCGCCCATACGGAAGAACAGCAGCAGATCGGGGTAGTCCGACTTGGCGGCGAAGAATTGCTTCATGGCAGGCGTGTGTTCCTTCACGTCCTTGGTGTCACTGGTTATCACTTTTAAATCAGTCACTTGATTATTATTGTGTGGTTGAGCAATGGCGGTGAGTAGGGGCGAGTAACGACGAGTGACGGTGTTTTTTGTAGCAATTGAGTAGCGGCGTGGCTGAAATGACGTCAAATCAATGTAGCAACGGGACGTAGAAACGGGCGATGGCGTGCGCTAATGTAGCAATGAAGTGTAGGGGGGATGCAATGACGAAGACCGCGACAAGCGCAAGCAAGAGAGCTGGATCGCTCAAGTTTAATCTGACCTACAACCAAGTCCTGGCCTTGTCCTTGACCAAGGCCCCTGCATGGGACGCGCAGGGCAAGGTCCGCCTCGCTCCCCGGTCGGAGGGCAGGCCCTACTTGGTGTTGGACGGCGGGCCGGGGGCGCCCTCCGGGTTTGGCTTCCGCGTCGGTTCCACAATGACCACTTACGTGGGGCAGAAGCGCGGGCCCGATGGCAAGCCAATCCGCTTCACCCTGGGCAACGTCGCGGATATGCCTCTGGACGAGGCGAGGGAGGTTTGCCGAGAGCACCTAGCGCTGCTCAAGCAAACCGGGAAGAACCCCGTCCACGTCAAACGGCGGCAGCTACTGGAAACCCAGGAGAGAGAATCGGAAAAAGAGTTCGGGGACTTAACCTTGCGGGAGGGGATGGAGCGTTACATCGCGCACCTGGATTCCCGCGCAAAGAACAAGAAGATCAAACCGGTCAGCGTAGATGCGGTGCGCGACAGTTTGTCCCGCCTTTCACGGCCCACTGTTGCCTTGTCGGACAAGACCCTGAGTCAGCTCCAGCTGGAGGTCATCCAGCAAGCCTTTGACGCTTGCCGGATCAGCTCCATGCAACTGTCTAACCGCATTCCCCGGGAAATAAGCAAAAAGCTGGCGGAGGTAGAGGACTGGGCCAAGCTCACCGTTCCCCAGTTGGAAGCGCTGGGCATCACGGGCAAATACATCCAGCGGGTCCGAGCAGCCGGGCTTTCTTCAACCGAGCACACGTTCTCGGACGCCAGGCGAGCGGTTGACTTCATCATCGAAGAGGAGAAAGCGCGCGATCACCAGTTCGGCCGGCCCCAACGCCACTTCTACAACCCCCTGGTCGTTATCCATACTCGGGACATGCTCCGCGAAGCCCACGAACTGCGCAGCCACTACAGCCGCGCCGAGGTTCGCAATCCCTTGGATGACAAAACCCTGCCCAAGGTCCTCAAAGCCATTGCAGCACGGCGGGACGAGCAAGGCGGGCGAAACGCGGCCGGGGCAGACTACCTGCTGCTGACCTTGCTTTGGGGAACCAGGCGTAGCGAAGCGGCGCCGTTGCGGTGGTATGACCGCTGCACCCCGGGTGAGCTGTCGCAGGAACTGGTGTCTTGGGTTTGGCTAGCGGCCCCAGAGGAGATCAACCCAACCACCAAGCGCGCGGGCAGCCAGGTTTACCTGTTTGAAACCAAGAACAAGGAGCAGCGGTTCTTGCCCGTCACCTATTTTGCCGAGCGCGTCCTGCAGCGACGCTTCAACGAGCGCGAGGACGATGGCGGGGCAAAGAAAGGGCTGGAGGCCGCCAAGGCCGCGCTCACCACAGCAATCAAGCGGGGCGGACACTCTGCCCTGATTGAAACCCTTCAGGCCGCGGTTGCCAACGCCGAGCACGCGCTGGATCGAACCCGTTTCGTCTTTCCGGCCAGGTCCCGGCGCAGCAAATCCGGTCACTACTCCGACAGCAAGTCCATCATCGCCAACGTGCGCCGCGACGCCGGGCTGATCGATTTGCGCGAGGAGGTGGACATCGGTCTGACCCCTCACGATTTGCGCCGCACGTTGGGACGCTACGCAGAACGGCTCCACAGCGGCAAAGCCCGGGTCGTATCGCAAATGCTTCACCACAGGGTCAAGGACAAGGAATCCGCTTCTACCGATGCGATCTACACGGAGCAGGAATGGGCTGTTTTACGGGAGGCGTTTGCCCTCGTAGAGGAGCACATGATGGCCAGCAGCCCGAGGGTGTGGAACCGCTGGAAAGGCACGGACAAGCCGCGGCTTGACGAGGTCAACGACCCGCCATCTACGATCTTTGCCGCAAGAAATCAGAAGGTGGCGTTCGATGACGAGGATTGAACCGGTTCGCACAGAAGAGGCTTTCCGTTCCAAAGCCGAAGAGGCCTGGAATGGGGAGTTGATCCGAGCCAAGAGCGCGGGGGGCGGGATGGTGTCCGCCAAGGCTGCGGCGTTGTTCCTGAGCATCCATGCCGACACGCTGGGCGAGTGGCGCCGCCGAATCCCGCCCATGGGCCCACGTTTTCAAAAAGCGTCCGGCAGTGCCCTGGACGGCCCCAACCAGCGGGTGAAATACGATTACGAAGAGCTGGTAGCCTGGAAAGATGGTCAACAAGGCAGAACTGCGAAAGAGCGCCGGTTGAGTTCGGAGTTGGAGCGGCTGAATCAACAGCAGCGGGAGCTGGAACTGGAGAGACAGATCCATGAGGCCAAGGTGGCTCTGGAAAAGCTGCGCAAGAACGCTGGACGCTACGCCGCCTTGGTGACGTCGCACGAGGGCTGGGCAACCTCCCACGCCTGGGCCGTAGTGGAAGGCCTGATCGCCGGGCACGTGCTCACAGTGGGCGAGGACACGTTGGACCGTGCCCTGGCCGACGGTGAGATTTGGGATGCGCCTTTGGCCGACGCGTTGTTGGAGCCGTGGATCAGTGTTGAGGCGCGCGATCCCTTCGATGACGCCATGAAGGATGCGCTAGCTGCCTTCCAGGGAGCCCGGGACCACGCACGCAACCAAGACCGCGCTAGAGGGCTGGAAGACAGGCTGCCGCCGCCCACGGCGCCAGAGAGCACGCGCAAGCCGTTCCGGTTCTGATCGCCTACCATCAGGTTTCCTCTTGGTGGCAAGCCCCCATGTCTCTTGATTCCAAGCAAGAAGTCCTCGTCAAACTGATCGAGCGTTACCGCGAGACCTACGCCCCCGGGAACCCTGAGTTCATGAGCGGCAAGGGCGTGTCATGGGCGCGCCTAAAGCGGGATGTGGAGAAAGAAGCAGTCGCTGATCACCAGGCACGCGCGGCCGCTAGAGCCGGACGCACCCGTCCGAGCGAGTCGAGGCCTTGGACGTCCGCAGAAGCGGCGGGGCTGCTTAACCTATCGCAAAAGGCGTTCCGCGAGTTGGCCAAGAGCGACAGTCCGCCGGGTCCCCTGTTGGTAGACGACGGCACGCACACCGCCGTTCCCATATCTCGGTTGCTGGAATGGGCCGATGCCCACCCCCGTGTCCGACGGTGGCGGGAAAGCCGAGAAGATGGCGAGGTGCTAGGACGGAAGGCCCCAATGCCTCCAAGCGCGCGATTCAAGGTCCTTAAGGAGGGCAAGGTCAACATCACGTTGATCGAGGGCAGGGTTTCGTCGCTGAACCTGGCGGGATGGAGCGCGGAGGAGCGAGAGGCCCTCCTGGATTTGTTCCGAGCGAAAGGCGGCGCTCTGCGGGAAGATAGCCGAGGGATCGTGATGCTTCAGCAGGCCACACTGCCCGAGGCGTTCAAGTTGCCTTGGGCCGACCTGACACTCAAAAATGAGTGGGTGAGCCAATACATAGGAGGTCTGGAAGGCATTAGAAGTGAGCTCCAAGAGCACTTGCAGCGTGTCCAGAACGTGATCCCCAATCTCACACCGGAGGAGGACAAGGTGGATGCCCAGGACGCCCACAAAGCGTTGGTGGAGCAATGGGCCGAAGAAAGCCGAGCGTTAGAGATGCAGGTCAGTGAGGTGCGCGGCGCGATCCTGGACGTGACCCTTCCGCCCGCAGGGCCTCCCATCGAGCGGCCACCGTTTCGGTTCTAAGGTGGAGGCGATCGCTGGAGCGAACGTGCGGCGGCTGCTCGCCGCCGAAGAGCGTAGGGGAAGAAGAGGCAGGGAGGCGCCGGCTTCCGCCGACGCCAGGTCGACCTATCCAAGCCCCCGGCTCACGCCCGGGGCTTTTTTGTGCCCGTCGTCAAGCCAAAGGGGCAACCGCCCCTTTCCGCCAGACGCGATTAGCGGTTCAAAGGATGCTATTCCCACACCAACACGGACCCGCCGACATGCTTCCGATCATCCTCCAGCTCGACCCCGTCGCCGCTCGTCATCACCGGGCCGCGCTGACGCCTCGGGCCTTGGCCGACGTCCTCGCCGACGCGCTTCCGCAGGCCTTGGCCCAGTTCGAGGCGGGCATTGCCCAGTCGGTCATGGTGGCCTGCGGGGACATGACGGCGCTTCAAGCCCACCAGGTTCTCACCCTGCAGATCGCCACCCTGGAGCGCTTCCTTGACGTCCAGGACGCCGCCAACGACTGATGGCCTGACACGCCTGAAGTAGTCCGGGCCAAGCTTGGCCCAACCCCCAACCCTTTCGCGAACGCGGCCAGCCAGCCGTGCTGGCGGAGCTTTGCCCAACCACCAATCAAAACCGGAGATTTACCGATGAATGCTGCAAACGTCCTCGCTGATCACAACGCCCTGTCGCTGCCCAAGGCCCGCAGGAACACCTCCTCCCCACGGGCAACCAAGCTCGCGTCCGCCATGGTCGGTTACGACCGCCTGCCGGCAGCGCAGACCACGGACACGTGGCTCACGCCGCCGGAGCTGATCTGGGGCAATCCGCGCGCAGGCCACACCGGGCTGGGGCCCTTTGCTTTGGATCCTTGCACCCCCGAAGAGGGCATGCCCTGGCCGACTGCGAGCGTGATGCTCAGGCCCAGCGATGACGGCTTGGCAACGCCTTGGCCTGAAGCTGCTCTGGTTTTCATGAACCCACCATTCGGTCGGGGGCAGCAAGCCTGGATGCAGAAGCTGGCCACCCACCCGGGCGGTGGCATCGCGCTGGTGTTTTCCCGGACTGACACGGCTTGGTTCCAGGACCACGTGCTCAACCACCCTGCCACGAGCGCCATCGTGTTCCAGCGGGGGAGGCTGAAGTTTTGCCGTCAGGACGGAACACCTGGGGACGCGCCGCCCTGCGGCCCGGTGTTCGTGGCTTATGGGGAGGAGGCGGCACGCCGGCTTCGCCTGGCGGTTAGCGAAGGGCAGATCCCGGGCGGTTATCTGGACATGGCCCGCGTGGGCGTGGTGGCCGGCGCTGCAGCGGCCGCCAACGGTGAGTAAGCACAGCGTCTGGGAGGAAAAAAGGCCGAAGGCATCGGCCTTTCTCTTCCGGACGCTTTTGCTTTGAGCTGCTTTTTCTTTTGTTTCTCCCGCAAGTGACAGGCGCTTATTACCAGCCACTCATTGGCAAAACCATACGGAAAAGAATCCATCCGTATCCATGTTGTTAGCGTTTCCTGCTGGTTAACGCCTCTGCTGGTTAACGCTCAAATCATAAACCAGCAGCTAAACCAGCAGCTAAAGCCTTACGGGACAAGCTTTTCAAGCTTCTGCTGGTTTGCTGGTTTATTTTTTCAAATTTCTTCTAGCGATGAAAAAATTGAAGTAGTTCGAAAAGTATCAAACTCTCGTGAGACGCAGTGCGTGCGTAAAAGCTATTTTTTTAACCAGCAAACCAGCAGTTAGCTTATTTTTTGAACAAAAATAATAAATATCAATCACTTGAAGTGTTTTTAGTTGCTGGTTTGGGTGCTGGTTTAAGAAAAAGCAGAAAACCAGCAGCAGAGTTAACCAGCAACTAAAAACTTTCTTTTCGCTTTGGGCTTGACGTTGTTCGGAAACCTGCTTTCTTGGATGTATTACACAAGCAATACGGAGATTCCATGCAGCCGCAGAAAACCCCTCAGTCCTCGATTCGAAAGGCCCCGTTCAATGCCCGAATGGAACAGGTGCTGATTGAACGGCTGAAAGCCGACGCCAAGCGTTCGGGCATTTCTCCCAGTGAAAAGCTGCGGCGCATCCTCGACAACGCCTTGCCGCAAGTCGCCTAACCCCACAAATGCGAAACCCCCGCCTGGCAGGGCAAGGGTTCGTTGGAGCTAACTACAATGTCTGAAACCAATCTCGACCAAGATCCGTCCGCCGTCAACCCCTCGAATGTGTCTTTTCTCATCGAAAAGCACTGGGAGAAAAACCGCGCTGACTACACCCGCAACCTGAAGGTGGAGCACCGGGCCCTGGATCGCCACAAACAGGCCAAGCTCAACAAAGGGGAGTTGCGCCCGGAAAGCCTGGATTTCCTGTTTGCTAGCCATCTTCGCTTGGGGCTCGACGGTAACCTCTGGGCCAGCGTCCGCGACGAATCTGCAACCCAGTCCACGTTGGTCTACCGCTGGAACGAAAACCACTGGTCCTTGGTCCACCGCGGCCTGGGCGATGGCCTGGCGTCGGACTGGCTCGATGCCAACATTCCGGCCAAAGCCAGCGACAAGCTCGCCGCCAGTTGCTGGGCCTATGCCCGCACGCGACTGGGCCAGCAAAGCCCGCTGCCGCAGTTGGAAGCCAAGCGGGCGATGGTCCCTTGCGCGGACGCTTACCTGGAAATCACCGCCGACGGCATCCAAGCCCTTGCCCCCAAGCCGCGGTATGGCATGACCCACGCCCTGACCATTGAAACGGGCGCCACGCCCGGGCAGGCCTACACCCCCAAGTCACTGCCCTCGGACAGCTTGCTGGGGAAGTTCCTGGCCCACGCGTTGCCCGATGAGGGCGTGCGTGCCTTGGTGCAGGAACAATGCGGCATGACCCTGCTGCCGGGCTCGTATCAAATCGCCGCATGGTGGTTTGGAGCTGCCGGGAGCGGCAAGTCAACGTTGGCAGAGATGGTGCAGGGCGTGCACAACAAAGTGGCCCGCCTGGACCTGGGCACGTTGAGCGACACCTTCGCGCTGGAAGGCATTCTGGGTAGCCAGTTGATCCTGGTCGATGAAGTGGAATGCGAGAAGTGGAAGGAGGGCACGTTTAAAACCCTCGTCAGCGGCAACGGGATTGCCATCAATCGAAAGCACCTCTCGGTCCTGAACTACCAGAGCAAGGCTAAGTGGATCATCAGCAGCAACGCCGCGCCGTTCTTCCGCGACAAGTCCGGCGGCGTGGCCCGTCGCCTTTCCATCGTGGAGTGGGCCAACGTCATCCCGGCCGACGACCGCATCCCGGACTTCAGCAAGAAGCTGCTGGAAGAAGAGGGGCAGTTGTTCCTGGACTGGATGCTGGAGGGCGCTCGCCGCGTCGTGGCCCGCGGTCGCTTCATGGCCGACCACGAGCTCCCGGAAGCCGCCCGCGCTTACAAGCAGGCGGTCGTCCACAACGCCGATTCCATCGCCGCCTGGGCTCACGCAGACCGCGTTACGTTTGGCGCTGCTGCTGGTAGTGAGCAATGGCAGAGCATCAAGGCCATCCACGCCCGTTACGAGGCTTGGTGCGAAAAGAAGGGCTTTGAGCAGGAAGAAATCCTGTCGCAGCGCCAGTTCACCCGCGGCTTGAAGACCGCCGGGCACCTGCGTGGCCGCCCGTCGAACCGCCGCATCAAAGGTGAACAAGCGGACTGCTACCCCTGCAGCTGGAAAGGCGAGCAGACCGATGCCGAGCGCGCGCAAGAGCAGGAGCTCAAGCGCCTGGATGTCCTGACCCCAGAAGCACGCCAAGCTGAGTTTGAGCAGGCAAGCGCGGCCAACGAGGCTGAGAACTTGGCGCGGGCAGTCGCGGCCGAACGGCAAGACGAGCAGGATTTTGTCGAGATGCCCGAGGCGATCCAGCATCTGTTCGGCTTTACCGTTATGCCCTATGAGCACGTCCAGGCAGAGCGTCGCGTTGAACGGGAGCGTCAAACGAAGAACGCCGCTGCATGGAAGGCGCAAGACCGCAGGGAGTCGGAACACCGCGCCCAGCGAAAGGCCGAGATCGAGAAGAAAAGGGCGAGCGGCCAACCTGGGTGACACTGAACGTGGGTTCGGGGCTTTACATCCGCCGCAGGTGAGGTATTGCAAAGGGGTATCCCTCAGAAAAGGAACCCCTCCCATGCCATCGCCAATCTCCAACATCCCCGACGACGCTTTTCACGAAGAGGCCATCACCGCCGCTGACCTAGAAGGGCCAGATGGCCCCGAATCCGATCCGCAATACCTGCTGATCCAATCGGCCTTCGGCTTCCATGTGAAGTTAGGAAAAGAAGGCGACCTTGGGCTGCGAAGCGAGGATGAGATCGCCGAGCTGGTCCGGCGGGCATTGTTCCATCGCAAGTCCCTGACCTTACACATCGAGCTCTAACCCATCCACCCACAACCACTTGTTTTAAGAGGCGCAGGCGGTTGAAAAAGATTTGAGGCACCACCCCATGTCCAAGTATTCCGATCTCATCCAAGCCACCGCCGAGCGCATGCTCGCCCTCATGCAGCAGGGCACCATTCCTTGGCGCCGGCCCTGGAACGACGCCAGCGCCCCGCAGAACGGCAGCATCCACGGGCCATACAACCCGAGCACTGGCAAAGCCTATCGCGGCTCGAACACGCTGATCCTGAGAGGGGCGCAGCTGGTCAACGGCTACGAGGACAGCCGTTGGCTGACGTATAAGCAAGCGCTGGCTGTTGGCGGACAGGTGCGCCGAGGGGAAGTGGGCCAGCAGATCGCCTACTGGGATTTCTCGAAGACGGGCAAGGCCCAGGAGGGTGAGCAGCCGCCCGCTGAAGGCGAAGAGAAGGGCTACCAAGGCCCATCCGTTTTCGTTGCGACGGTGTTCAACGCCAGCCAGATCGACGGCATGCCCGAGCCCCCGCCACCCTTTGTCATGCCGGAAACGATCCGAAACCTTCGGGTCAAGGAACTGCTGGACAAGCACCAGCCCAAGCTCCACAACGACGGCGGCAACCGCGCGTTCTACAGTGTGATTGCCGATTCGATCCACCTGCCGAAGCACCACACCTTCAGCGACGCCGTGAGCTACCAAGCCACGCTCCTGCACGAGTTGGCCCATTGGACGGGTGCCAAGCCCCGGCTTGACCGAGACCTGAGCGGCCGGTTCGGCAGCGAGGAATACGCAAAAGAGGAGCTGGTTGCAGAGCTGTCCAGCCTCTTCATTTCGGAGCGCTTGGGCATCGCCCTGGGCAAAGAGCACGAAGAGCAGCACGCCGCCTACCTGCAGTCCTGGATGAAAGCCTTGGCTGACGACCCCAGGACCCTGTTTCGCGCGGCCAGTCAGGCAGAGAAGGTCATGACGTTTCTCGACGTCCAGGCATTCGAACGCGAACCGCTACCGCAGATCATGACGGCGCAGGACACAGAGCAGAGACGCGTCAAGGGCTCCAATGAGGCGGGGAGAAGCTCCCGCATACCAGATAAGGAGTGCCGGGTGGCTAATACCTGCATGGATTTCCCGTGAAGGGCTGCAGACGGCAAGTCGTGCTTTAGCTCAGCTCTACCGCTCAGCTGGTGCCAAAGAATTGACGTCGGGTGACTGGGGCTGGAGCATAAAATCCGGCCCAGATATCGGCTAGTATCCAAGAATACTCAGGGAAGAATGGCGGCCAAACGCATGAGCAATGGTGATCCTTTCCATGGAGTGGATTATGGGCTTAGCCTGGGTCAGTCCGTCGATGGTCACTCCCGTGGCGAGCACCCCGAGCATACCCTCGCGCGGCTGAGGCACGAAGAAGAACTTAAAAAGATAGACGCTCGCATGTTGGAGCTGTCGGGGCAGATTGGTGCCACCGGAGGCGGGCATGATCTCGGCAAGGGCTTTCTCGCTGGGCTCGGTGAGTTCTTGCGTGTGGCGTTTAAAGTGTCGGCCGTTTCCACTGCGGTCCTTGCGGTGGTCTTGTCTGTTCTCGTTGCAATGCCTGCGACTCGCTATCACACGCTCTGGGTGATGTCCGAACTGGTCCGAGTCCCCCTGGATGCATTTCCTGCCCATTCTCGCTATGTCTCACCAATAGAGGTGGTGTCCGAGGGACTTTCTATCAATCCCACCAAAACGCGGTTGACGGTCCATCAGTTGCGCCGTTTTGACCTCAACGTTCTCAAGGCGGGAAAGCGCTGGAAGCAGATGAGTGATCAAGAACGCCGCATGTTGCTGGCGGCTTATCGCGGCAAGACCGCATTTGACTCCGGCGAGGAGTTCTTGTTCTTGCGTAAAGATGAAAGAGCACGGTTTGATGAGGCCTTCTCCGAGATGATCAATGATGCTGCTACACAAAGTCAGGCTGTGGCCGACCGGGCTACCCGGCTGCTGAGCGGAATCGGCGATCTGGACGATGCCGCATGGGCTCGCCTAGGGAAGACGTCCTTCTCGGGAAATTGGCGGTCTCGGATTCAATGGCTTTCGAATCAGTTGATGTTCGAAGCGGAACGCGCCAGAAGGATGCAGGGATACCTCAGTATCTCTTTTTAGTCATGAGCTCAATATTTAAGGAGTGATAAATGAAATGGATTCTGGGTTTTCCCTTATTGGTTTTGCTTCGCTGGCCTCCGGCGCCGAGCCGAAGTGGGTGAGGATATTCACGCCTGCACTGAGTGCGCCCGAAGTTTTCTACTCCCCAGCAACCGCTCGCATTGAAAGCGATCGCGGGACGAAGGTGCGGGCTGTCGACGTAAAATGCGGTTGCCGTTGATGGCCAAGAGCATCGTGAGACCTGGAAAGTCGTGGATGCAGAGTGATCATGGTCCAGCGCCATGGGTAAGCCGGAAGATGGTCTTGGCCTGGGTGCTCCACCAAGACGGGGTCATTGCCTATCCCTAAGGCCGGCACCCAGACCCCCGTAGAGGAGAACGTGGCGGCGCTGGACCTGGTGTTGTCGCACGAGGAAATTGTTGAACTGGACAAGGCTTTCCCAGCACCAAGCCGAAGGACCGCTGGAGATGATCAGACCTTCAGCGGCGCAACTACTACCTGGCCTTGTCCACCAGCCACTCAACAAAGCCAAGCTTGACGATCAGCTCCGCGAGGCGATCTCGACCGATGATGTAGACGTTTGGTATCTCTGTCTGAAGATCCTGAGCAGAGTTGTGGATGTAAAACATCTTTACGCCTTCGCGCTGGGCCATTTGCTCAATGTAGCTGTCCAGTTCGGCTTGTTTAGACTTGGCTTTAATTTGGGCAAAAGCGATTTCGCCAGTCAGCGGTAGCTCGAGATCTAGATCAATGGTTTTTTCGCCGCCTCCGCGCTGATTGTTTCGACGCCACCCGCTTGCCGTGGTGATGAGGTCGGCAAGGACTTCGAAGTCCTGCCAGGTGAGTTCGCCGATCAGCGGTTTGACGGATTCAACCAGCGCCTTGTAGGCGACTTCTGCGTCTTCGACGGCCTTGGGGCTCTGGCCATTCAGACGCTGCAAGAGCTGCTTGTGGGCAGACAGCAGGTGGGTTGTGCCTTGGACCCGCGACGCAGCGTTGATGGCACCCGATAAGTTACGGCGGTTGAGGACGTTGCCTTTGCAGTCCTTGTTGGACCAGGCGCCGCGAACCTTGCGGAAACTGTAGCCTTCGGCGCTCTCAGGCAACGGCACGGGCTCTCCGGGTTCTAGGAAACACCAATACAGGTCCCCTGCATAGAAGGTCACCCACAAGGTGGTGCCGTCGTCTTGGAAGTAGGCCTTCAATGCGTTGGTCACGTAAGTAGGAAACCCGGCGCCCCGGTTCTCATCGAGCCAGCCATTTCTGACCCCGACCCAATTGCCGTCCCTCATCTTCTGTAGTTGCTTGGGGTCCGAGGAATCAAAGCCGAAGCACAAGATCTGTCGCTCTTTGATGCTCAGTTGCTCCCACTGGCCTCCTTTACCAAGTTTAATGAAGCGAACGCTGGAGGGTTGGATAGGGAAGGTGGGTCCGGTCATGAGGTTCAACATCTGCGTGCGGGGGCAAACAATAGCTCATGGGTAGTGCTCACGCGCCGGACTAGGAGGTTCCGCGGACCGATGGCAGGGGAAGTCGTCCCAACGGAGCTGCGATCTCTCTAATGTGCGGCGAGTCAATCGCCTGACTTTTCTTACTGAAAAAATCAGCCGGTTCGGACGCGGCTTTAGCTTATCAAGGGGCGGCGAAAGCCGCCTTTCTTTTCGCTCCCCATCCCTTGCGCAACTTCATTTGTTTGTTATGAGTGTATCTACCTACACAAAAAAGGAGGATTCATGCGTATTGCTACTGTTTCGGCTGTCGCCGGCTCTCTGCTCGCTCTGGCTGGCTGCTCGTCTGAAAAGATGGCAGGTTCGCCCCCATCTGAAGACCCACAGGTTGGCTACGTGGTCCTGTCTGTTGAACCGGTAGAGAACACCACTGAAAGCGTGCGCTCGCACCAGGCCGTCGGGGTGGAAGGCGTCTGGCCGCCAGGTTTTGATGGCGGCTTGGTCCTCTACCGCCTGATTGGACCGAAGGATGTCAAACGGGCGATCGTCCAGCCAGCCTTTGCTAATGGGCGGCCTGCGCTCCAACCCAATGACGGTGTATTCGTCCATGGGAATGGTCCCTTTGCATCCGTTGTCGCCGCGCCCATTGGGCCGACTCCAGCGCCCTTCATCCGCACGGATCGGCCATCAGGCCCAGGGGCACTGGTGAAGGTGATGCGTGCAGAGGAAGCCGGTGACAAAATACAGGTCGCCTACCTGGATATTGATGGCGCCCGCGTGAAGGAGCTCGTTGTGAGTAAGTCCGGTCAACTGACCGTGGACTACTTTCGCTCCACATCCTTCGCCTGCATATACGGCTCTGGAGCGTCGGCCAAGATCTATCCCCACTGGTCCAATCAGTTGAAGTGTGGCTGAAGGAGAGAGGCGGCGAAAGCCGCCTTTCCCTTGTCTGAGCCCCTTGCGCAACTCCAACTCTTTGTTATGGGTATATCAACCCACACGAAAAAGGAGCATCCATGCGCGCACTCATGTTTTCCCTGGCCATCGCCAGCCTGTTCCCGCTGACGGCCTCTGCTGCCGATTCCACCTCCGCCGGCCGTTACGGCACATCTGAAGCCCTGTCGGTCCAGAGCGCCCGTCTGGGTGAAGTCCTGATGGTCCGCTCGGTGGACATCAAGAGCGACAAACGCCTGAACGCTGGAGGCGCCATAGGTGCGGCCGCCGGCTACGGTGCCGCCCGCGAGCTCAAAGGCGACTACCGCAGCGCCGCGCGTGTAGCGGGAGGGGTGATTGGGGGCGTCGCCGGAACTGCCATCCAGAACGGGATCAGCAAGCGCCCAGGCATCGAGATCTACGTGCGCGATCTGGAAAGCGGCAAGGTCCAGGCGATCGTGCAATCCGCGGATCTGCTGGTTCGCGCCGGTGACAAGGTGTTCTTGACGGGGAAGGGCAGCAAGACCCGCGTCGTGCCGATTGAGGGGCAGCGCTGATGTACATGCGTCTTCCCCTCCATGTCATCGCCCGGCAACACGGGCTCTTGGTCTCAGAAAGTGACCTTGAAGCAGCGTTGGTCACTGGATGGCGGCCCGCCCTCTATCGCATTGAAGACGGCCCCATGGCCACCATCCTGCGCGGCGGCGGATCGTTCACTTCGGATGCCCCATGCGTGACCCCGTCTTGGGCGCAGGGCTGGGGCAGCGCCTTCCCATACTCGGCGCGCCCCATTTCTCGTGTGGATGCCCGCGCGCGACGTGGGCCGCCTGCACCCTATGCCACGGGTTGTCGCGGCCGCGGCGTTGAAGGTCGCGGAGAGCCGGGGGAGACCGCATGAGCTATCTGATTCTGCTCGCGCTTTTGATGACCCCATTGACGCTTTACTTCAACGCCTACCGCGTCCGGTGCATCGTTGACTACGACGGCGAAGATGCCTACCGGCCGCAGCACATGCATAACCTCTTCTTTGTTTCGCTGGAGGTCATGACCCTCGTTCCGATCATGGGAGTCGAGGTGCTGCGCCAGATAAACGGCACATCGATGCTCGGCTTGGCTGGTCTTTCTTGTCTCCTGGTGGCGTGTGGGCTTGCTGTGTGGCTTGGAAGCAATCGTTACGACACGGAAGACAACGACGACGATGATGATGACGACGATGATCGGGGTAGGCGGACGATCGTCGAAGAGGAGAACGAGCAGCCCACGTGGAGGTTGGGATGAGTTCTTGGACGGTTCTTGCCATCTTCGCGGGCGGGCTGTTCCTGGTCGTTGCCGTTCCGTTCTGGTCCGGTCGCCGCTACCGTGCTGCCATGACCGCGTATCGCCGACTGAAGGCCGGGGAGACGACGCCGCGACTTCACTTGGACGCCATTGTGCACGGCGCCGGCTTTGGGCTCGGGGTGCTGCTGACGCTGGCATTTTTCTTCCGCTCCGGCTTCAACGCGTGGCAGGACACGGCCAACGGTCGCATGGGCTTGCTCGCCCTCGCATCTATCTCCCTTATCTGTCTGTTGTTCTTCCGCATGGGGAAGGAGGGCAGGCGATGAAACGGAATCCTTCCACTCTATTCGCCCCTGATGCCATTGCGGACCTCGGGCATGCAGCTCTGGTGCCGATGCCTCCGGAAATCCTGGTGCTTTACCGAGCCTGCCAGCGAAACACACCATGGGGCACGGGGGTGGACGACGTTTTTTCCGCTGACCGCCTTGCCCGCGGGGAGAAGGAGCAGATCGCGCAGGCCGAACGCCTAGACCCATGTGATGCCATGCCTTCTAGGCTCGAGGAGCGTCGCGATGCCTATGTGCGCCAGCGCCGTTATGCGGTGCGTGCCGGGATTGATGCGGGCATGGCTCATGTGGCCATCGCAAGAGCGCTGGGGGTGTCGCCCGGCGTCATGCGTGGCGACCTCAAGGCTAGCGCCCGATGAGCCCACGCAAAGGCTTCCTAGGCGGGCAGTCCTCAGAGCAAGTCCAAGCCGTGCTGGATCAGGGCGTCACTCAGCGCGCCTTGGCCGAACGGGTAGGGGTCACGCACCAGGCCGTAAGCCGCTTTGTGCACCGCCATGGCCTACTTTCTGTGGGGCTGCAGGCCTACCGATCACGGCAAGCTGAGCAAGTGGCTCAACGCCGTCGGCAGGTGCGGCAGCTGCTGGAAGAGGGGCGGACTTCGGCAGAGGTGGCGGCCCGGTTGGGGGTGTCCATCGCCACGGTCAATCTCGACCGTCAAGTGTTGGGCTTGGGCGGCACCCCAATCCGATCCAAGCAACGCAACTTGCGTGGGCTGACTTGGGAGCAGGTTCAGGCCCGTTTAAAGGCCGTCAGTAGAGCCCAGTTGGCCCGGGAGCTAGGGGTCAGCAGCTCGGCGGTCTACCGCTATTGCAAGAAGACAGGCTTCATCGCCTCCTAGTAGGGGGGGCTCCTAGCGGTCCAATCCTCCGGTAGGCCATGTCCAAGGACCGCGATTTAGCTCTGCTCTCTCTAAGGCTCGTCCGATCAGGCACTTACGGGCGGTGATGGTCGGGAACGTTGGCCCAGAGGCGCTGCTGAACGATACTTGGGGCCTGTTCGATCGGATGTATTAGATGCCGCTGCTCAACTGGTCCGACCGTGATGAAGACCTGACCCGTTCCGCCCTGACGCCCTACCGCCTCTTGGAGCCGGTGGCCAGTCTGTCCTATGGGGAAGTGGACTCTCCGAACATGCTGATCGAAGGCGACAACCTGGATGCATTGAAGGCCTTGCTGCCTTACTACGCAGGGCAGGTGAAGTGCATCTTCATCGATCCGCCTTACAACACCAAGAGCGCATTCGAACAATACGACGACAACTTGGAGCACGCCCAATGGCTGTCGATGATCTATCCGCGGCTAGAGCTCCTGAAAGAGCTTCTTAGCGAAGATGGAGCGATATGGATCGCGCTGGACGACAACGAGGCGCACTATTTCAAAGTCATCGCTGATGAGATTTTCAAGCGGAGCAACTTCGTTGCAACCGTAATCTGGCAGAAAATCTACTCGCCCAAGAATTCGGCGAGGCACTTTTCCGTGGATCACGACTACCTCTTCGTTTACGCGAAGAATGCGGAAAAATGGGCACCCAATCCCATGCCGCGGACCGAGAAGCAGGACAAGGCATACAAGAACCCGGATGGCGACAGTCGAGGCCTATGGAAGGCAGGGGATCTTTCTGCCCGGAACTATTACGGTGCAGGAACTTACCCGATCACTACGCCCTCCGGGCGTGTCATTCCTGGACCACCGAACGGAATGTTCTGGCGTGTTTCGGAGCCGCGGCTAAGGGAGCTGGATGCGGACCGGCGGATCTGGTGGGGCAAGGATGGCAATAACGTCCCTGCTATCAAGCGATTTCTTTCGGAGGTCAAACAAGGTCGCGTTCCTCAGACCTTCTGGCCCTACGAGGAAGTCGGCCATACTCAAGATGCGAAGAAGGAGGTGGTTGCCCTATTTGGAGACGACCATTTTGCGACACCAAAGCCGGAGGCACTGCTGAAGCGCGTTATCGAAATGACAACTCAGCCGGGCGATATCGTGCTGGACAGCTTCTTAGGTTCGGGAACTACCGCTGCTGTTGCCCAGAAGCTGGCCCGGAACTGGATTGGAATCGAGATGGGTGAGCACGCCCGGACTCGCTGCCAAGCTCGTCTCGCAAAGGTGGTAGACGGTGAACAGGGCGGAATTTCGGCTTTGGTGGATTGGAAGGGCGGAGGCGGCTTCCGCTTCTACAAGCTAGGCGTGCCCGTCTTTGATGACGAAGGCCACATCCGCGCGGGCATCAGGTTCGAGCACTTAGCTGCCCACGTTTGGTTTGCCGAAACAGGCACTGCACGCTCAACCCGTGCTCCTAAGCAGCCATTCCTGGGCGAGCACCAAGGAATCGGCTACTACCTGCTGTTCAACGGGATCTTGGGCGATGAAAGCAAGGCCGGCGGTAACGTGCTGACCAAGCGGGTGTTGAAAGGCCTGCAGCCCTTTGATGGTCCCAAGGTGATCTACGGCGAGTCGTGCGACTTGCCCAAGGAGCGGCTGGAGGAGCTCCAAATCACCTTCAAGCAGACCCCCTACGACATCAAGGCACGCTAAGCATGGCTCTTTCTCTCAAGGTGTATCAGCAGCGGGCGCTGTCCAGCTTGGCCCAGTTCTTGGAGGACGCCCGGTTGACCGGCCCCGCATCCGCGTTCGAGCAGAACGTGGATCCTGGCTTGGTCACCCACTACAAGCCCATGCCGGGCATGGAAGCCTCGCCCTACGTCTGCCTTCGCATCCCCACGGGCGGCGGCAAGACAGTCATGGGTGCGCACATCATTCAGGCTGCAGGCGACGCTTACCTGGAGCGTGAGTTCCCGCTGGTCATGTGGATGGTGCCCACCACCCAAATCAAGAGCCAGACCCTGGAGGCGTTCAAGAACCCACGACATCCCTACCGCCAGGAACTGGACGAGGCGTTTGGCGGAAAGGTGGCCGTGTTTGACGTGGAGGACTTCACCCATATCCGTCCCGCAGACCTGGGCACCAAGGTGTGCGTGGTCATCTCGACCATGGCCGCGCTGCGCGTGGAGAACCAGGAAGGCCGCAAGGTTTACGAGCACCACGAAGATCTCGAAGCCCATTTCGCCGGCAGCGTTTCCGACCTGCCTTACTTGGAGCAAAACAAGGCCGGTAAGGCGATTGCCTCGTTTGCCAACCTGCTCAAACTCCACGGACCGTTGGTCATCACCGACGAAGCCCACAACGCCAATACCCCACTCTCGTATCAAGTCTACGAGCGCTTGGGTGCCAAGGTGGTGGTGGAACTGACCGCCACCCCCGAGGCCACCAAGAGCAACGTGCTGGTCAGCGTCAGCGCGTTTGAGCTGAAAGTCGCCAACATGATCAAGTTTCCCGTCGTGCTCAAAGAGCACGTCGGACAATGGGAGGTGGCTGTGGGCAGCGCCGTCGCCCGCCGCAACGAGCTGGGCAAGACCGCGCTTGGGGAACCGGACTACATCCGTCCCATCCTGCTGATCCAGGCCGAGAATGCGAAGGGCACGGCCACGGTGGAGGAGGTCAAAAAGCACCTCATCGACAACGAAAAGGTGCCCGAGCAGGCCATTGCCATTGCGACCGGCGATCAGCGTGAAATCGACGGGGTGGACCTGTTCGCCAAGGACTGCCCCATTGAGGTCATCATCACCAAGCAAGCGCTCAAGGAAGGGTGGGATTGCTCTTTCGCCTACGTCTTCTGCTCGGTGGCCCAAGTCAAAAGCGACAAGGACATCCAGCAGTTGCTGGGCCGCGTGCTGCGCATGCCCTATGCCACCCGCCGCAAGCAGGAGGCCATGAACAAGGCTTACGCGCACGTCACCACCACGGCCTTCAACCTGGCGGCGGCAGAGCTGACCAAGTCGCTCATCGATATCGGGTTCAACCCGTTGGAAGCCGTCGGCGCAGTGCTGCCGGATCTCACCCCCGGGCCTGGTTTGCCGCTGCAAGGCGGCAACGTCAATCCGGCCCCCGTCACGCCGAAGACCACGATCGCGGTGAGCAAGCAGCCAGACCTCACCGGTATCCCTGCTCGGGACCAGGCCAACGTGGTGTTTACCCCAAGCGAAGAGGGGAAGGGCGGATCGGTCGAGATCACGGGCGAGGTTGACGATTCCACGGTGGAAGCGATCACCAAGGCTGTGCCAACCAAGGAGCGCGAGGAAGCGACGGCCACGATCCAGCGGCACCAGATCACGGCCAAGGCGGTCAAAGCGCCCAGTCAGAACGGGGTGGTGTTCAGCGTCCCTCGGCTCGGCGTCATGGAACAGGGCGAGCTGGAGTTCGTGGAGAGCGGTGCCACGCCCCCTGGCTTCACCTGGGACTTGCTGGCGTATCCGCCGGACCTCTCCAGTCTCAAGTTCAACGCCGACAGCCAGACCTTTGAGGTGGATCTCGTCGATTCAAAGGTGAGCTACACGAAGATCGATGACGACGTAAACACCTACTTGCCGGGCTTCGCCAAAGATCGCACCCAAGCGGACTTGGTGGGCTGGCTGGACCAGAAGATCCGCGATCCGGGGGTCAAGCAGCCCGTGCTTCGGGAGTGGCTGCGCCGAGCCATCAGTTCTCTGTCCGAGGATCGCGGGTTCTCGCTATCCCAGTTGCTCAACGGCCAGTTCGTTCTCCGGCGGAAACTGGGTGAGCAGCTCCAAATCGCCAAGGCCGAAGCCCTCAAGGACGGCTTCCAGCAGGCCTTGTTCCGTGGGAACGCGGAGATCGTGGTCAGCGATGAGCCCGATGCCATGTTTACCTATCCGGCGGACATGACCCAGTATCCGGCGCATTCCTATTACCAAGGCGGCACCTACCGGTTCCGCAAGCACTACTACCCCTTTGTGGGCGACCTTCAGTGGAAGACCGCCGGCGGCAAGGTAGGCGAGGAGTTCTTGTGTGCCCAAGCCATTGATCAGCTGGACGAGGTGGAGTTCTGGGTCCGCAACCTGGTGGACAAGAGCCAGTTCTGGATGCCGACGTCCAAGCAGCGCACCTACCCGGACTTCGTTGCCAGGCTCAAGGATGGGCGTCTGCTGGTTGTTGAATACAAAGGCGGCGACCGATACACGGCGGACTCCGAGAAGGAGAAGCGCATGATCGGCGAGCTTTGGGCCACCAAGAGCAATGGCCGAGGGGTCTACCTCATGGCTCAGTTGAAGGATGAGAAGGGCAACAGCGTGACCGAGCAACTTCAGGCTGCTATCCGGGCGAAGAGGTAAACAAACAGTCATGGAAGACCAAGATCTAGACCGCTACTTGGGCGCAGCCTACGTTCTCCTTGGACAGGAAGGACAGTTGGAGGCTGCATCTTTGCTCCGCACGAGCAAGGGCAAGGTTGCCTTCGACTATTACGACAACCTCAACGGTGGCACGAACTTCTACAAGCTCATTTTGGAGGTGCCTGCGGGAGCCTTTGCACTCCTTCGTCAGAAGCAAGTGGAGCTTCAGCGAGCAATAGGCAATGCCGTTCAAGCATCGATACCCCCTGAGGCCCAAGACTACTACTCGGTTCACTTGACCCCTGTTCTGGAGCCCGGCTTCAACTGGCGCGAGGAGCCGTCTGAAGGGCTCTCACGGACCGTTCGTCGAAACATCCTCGACGGCCTTCGCATGGAGCAAGTGAATGTCTTTGGCGCGTTGCCAGACCCGGAGTTCCTTAGTCGAATTTTTGAGCTGCGCCGGCTTCCATCCACAGACAGCCGATTCAAGGACGCCGCAGGCGACATCTACCAGCATCGCATCAACAACGATGACTGGGATCAGTATTGGGTGTTTGATGACGATCGGTTTGCGCTGTTGGACGGTCCGGCGGATACATTTCTCCGCTTCCTGTGCGAGATTGTTCACCCGCTGGTCCGTCCTGATCGCGCTGAGACTGAAAAGATTGTCCAGCACTTCAACGATCAGTTGCGTCGCGCGGGTTGGGAGTTGGTGGAAGAAGAGCGAATCGCCGGCAGGCCGCGATACATCCCGCAGCAACTCAACCACGGTGGTCGCGAGGCGATAGAGCAGGCGAAGGCAGTTGCCGACTTTTTGGAGGCTGGGGCCATGGCTCGGCAGATCGAGCGCATGCAGAATGCCATTACGGCCGATCCGGAGGTCGCCATTGGAACGGCCAAGGATTTCGTTGAGTCCTGCTGCAAGACGATCTTAGGCCGCCTTGGCGTCGAGGTCGGGAAATCCAGCGACATCAATGACCTGACCAAGCGAGTGGCGAAGGAACTTGAACTGGTCCCCGACGACGTGAGTGATCGCGCAAAAGGTGCCGACAACATCAGGCTTATCTTGAGGAACCTGGCGGCAATGACCAATCACTTGGCCGAGTTGCGCGGCAGGTATGGCACGGGGCACGGCCCACGCGGCAATCATCGCGGTCTACAGCCTAGGCATGCCCGTTTAGCGGTCAATGCGGCGCTTGCCTACGTTTGGTTCGTTGTGGATACCTACCAAGCCAGATCTGCGCTTAAGAAGGGCGCCGGATCGAATCGCAATCAGACGGGGGATGAATGAACGGCATAGTGATTGCGGTCCTCCGATGCAGCCTGCTGATGGGATTTTTCTGCGCCGCCATGCCTTTGATGGCCAAGCCTAAGTGCGAGGCCGACACTTTCACGGGCAAGAACGCTTGCGTTTACGGCACGGGGACGATTGGCCTAGCGGGCGTAGGGAACCAGATCATCACAGGCGACGGGCAAATGGGCTTGCAGCGAATGATGCAGGTCTTTGGCGACCCTATTGACGTCGACGCCGTGCTCTTCCGCCTCGATGACCGCCGCACCCTTCGTGTGCGTGCCGTCAACAACACTCGTCCGCAGGTCAACTGTTCCGGACGCCTTTGCACTTGGTCTTGGACGATCTTGGTTCCACTGTCTGGTGACGTGCTGAAAGAGCTGGCCGGTGCCCAATCCCTCATCATGGCAGTGCAGGGCAAAGATGGCCGTCGTGGGGATGAGATGACCATGAAGAAGGGCGGCAAGATCTTCAGCCAGTTCTTGGAGGATATCCAGGCCAATGAGCCTGAAGTGCTTGAGTCATCCAAGGCGGAGGCATTTGTCCTTGTTGGCACCGAGTTCCAACCTTACACCTCAAGTTCTACGCCCTAAGCCTTCAATGGAAAATGGAGCCGACAATGCAGGTCCTGGTCACGCGCAGGCGCAGTGGCGTCTTTTGTTTCATGGCAGAAGAGATCGCTCTGCGAGTCAAGGAGCAGCGCTTCTACCTAACTCAGGCCAAGGCTCGTCTCCTGACGCCGTTTGCTGCGATCGACGCAGAGGCGGAAGCCATGGAGCAGGACTGCTTGGAGAACCCTCCAGAGTGCTTCGACCCCGAGCAATGGGACATGTCGATGGTTTACGAGGCGGCGTTTCATCAGAGCCTCGAACACTACGACCTTCTCCATGAGATGCAGGAACGCACTCTCTTAGGCATCGCCGCCGGCATGTATCACCACTTTGAAAAGAGCTTCCGTGTCCGGGTTGCTCGCGAGCTGCGCCAAGCCGGGTGGGTCATTGGAGAG
This sequence comes from Xanthomonas sp. WHRI 10204, assembly GCF_040202875.1. Classification (NCBI taxonomy): domain Bacteria; kingdom Pseudomonadati; phylum Pseudomonadota; class Gammaproteobacteria; order Lysobacterales; family Lysobacteraceae; genus Xanthomonas; species Xanthomonas sp. WHRI 10204. Next base: position 669,367 of record NZ_JBEGDW010000002.1, on the reverse strand, counting down.
AAGACTCGGGATCAGATTTGGCGGTGCGAATGGGGTCACCTGGAGGCGCTGTTGGTCGCCTTCGGGTGGGATGTGCCGTCAGTGCCGCGCTATCAGGATCTTGAAGCCTTGCGACTGGTCGTGAACGTGTTCAAGCATGGCGAAGGCCCGGCCTTCGAAGCCTTGAAGCAGCGCTTCCCCGGTTTTGTCCCTGCGTTGGAGTCAGGGGAGAACCCTTGGCGGTATGTGGATTACACGAGCATGTGCGTGACCGAGGAGCATCTGGACGCGTTTTCCGAGTCCATCGTGAGCTTTTGGGAAGCCATACCCCTTCGGCTGGCGGTGAAGGATGGCGTGGCCTCTTTGGATATTCCTGCGTTCTATGCCAAGGCAATGCGGCAGGACGGATGCCCGAGCTTCGGTGCCACGCCGTCCTCTCCTTGATCAGCTGATCCCGACTCGTGGTGTAAGCCAGGGACAACGCCGCCTGATTCATAGCTCACACGTTGCTGCTTGCTCGCCCCGCATAGTCGAGTCGTCGCCAAGCGCGCGCTGGAGCTCAACGCGGTCGCGCTCATCCTTTTCCACAATCACCCAGGCAGAAATCCCGAGCCCAGCGAGGCAGACCGCAAGGTCACCTATCGCCTACAGCAGTCCTTGGGCCTCCTGGACATCCGAGTGCTGGACCACCTGGCCATCGGCGGCCAGCAGCACACCAGTCTGGCTGCCAGGGGTGGGTATAGCCGCCCCTTCACCTATGCAGTCTGCCGACGCTAGACTGCGAAGGCAGATCCACATCCATGGAGCAGGAATGAAGGCGTTTCACGTGCGTGGGATTGTGTGGGAGACCGACGGCAAGCGTCCTGTCTTGCCCGCTGAAGCCACGGTCGAATGCGAGAGCGAAGACGGTATTGCCGACGCCCTCAGTGACACATTTGGTTGGCTTGTGAGTAATTTTGTTGCCGTAGAAGAGTTTGAAGGACTGGGCGCAACGCGGGGATACGACGATGAGCAATGAGCCCAAAAAAAGTGAATTCTTCCAACTGCAGCCGGACGCTCGGCGTGGAGGAAAAGGGCATGGGGTTGTATTTGAAAACGAGAAGGTTCTGCGGACACCTCCGCGCCTCATCGTGAAGCCAAAGGAGGGCGGGTTTCCACCATTGCGCGAAACCCCGCGCCTCGTTTACCACCCGAGTGAGGGTGTATTGCCTGAAGACCTAGAGGGAGGCTTCAGCGGCTATTGGTTGGTTTCCGAACGGCTGCGCCGTGTGATGGAGTCAGTGGATGCGGATGCCTTCGTCTTCGCTGACGCTGACTATCGCTTGGCCGATGGTTCCAAAGGTCCGACCGTCTTCCTCTGCGATGTCGTCCGCACATTGGATGCCTTGGACGAAGAGGCCTCTGCGCTCAACATCGAGGTCAGTGACGACTTCGAAGCGGGAAAATACTACGACCTCACAGGCGATATCCGGCTGGCCTTCCGGCGAGATGTGCTGGGTTCTGCACATGTTTTTAGGTTGTCTTTCCATGGCGGCGTCTTCTGCGATAGAGCGTTCAAGGAGGCCGTTGAGGCGGCGGGCATTGTCACGCCTAGAAAATCCAATGGGCTTTGGTTTTATGACGTCGTGAACTGCTGATTTGCGAACACGGGCAGCAAGGAAGGAGCCTGATCTATGGCGAACTATCGGACACTTTTCCAAGACCATCACAACATCGAACAGCAGACGCTGAAGAACAGCGAGTTGTTGGCAAGGTTGCAAGAGGTCGGGAAGTTTCATATTCATGCGCCTGAGAACCGTTTGTTCCTGCCGGCTAGTCCTCAACTGGCTGACGCGCTTGGGGTGACGCCGCACAGTGGCGGCCCTTTAGCGGAATACCAAAGGGGCATGCTTGAACGGTTGAATCGCATTCAATTGACGCGGGATGGTCAGGCAGCTCTGGAAGGCGACACGGCGGCGATGGATCGGGTTGCTAAGCGCGTGGAGCAGCTGCGCGATACAGTCAAGGTCGGATTGATCAACAATGACTTAAACACCAACACGCCATTAGGTGAGGTTCCGGCGCAAACCAACCAGAGAGTTCGCCAGTTCTTTCGTGATATCCCTGCTTACTACCAAGCCCACGCCCAGCAAATCGAGGCTTTGAAGGGCTTCACGGGGGTGGACCACGGATGGGGAGCTGTTGCGCATTCCGAGTCGCGCATCGTCACCACGCTCAGCCAGATACAGGTCAGTAACACCGCCATCATTCGAGGCGGGGACATCGAGCTTCAGCGCAGCGGATTGTCGCTCGCCATCGCAAATGCTCACCACGATGGGCGCGTGGTCTTGTCTGAGCAGGGCATCCTCAAGGTCGAGCAGGTTCTCGGTGAGGAAGCCGCACATAACCTGCGCGTGCCTCGTGGCCAACGTGGCGAAGCCGCCATGGAGTTGTTGATGGGAGAGGCATCTGCTCGGGGGCTGACCCGTGCGGGTGGGCTTCTGACCACTGGCGCAGATGCGGTCATGACCGCACGCACGGCGTCGGCGTTGTTGGAGCAAGGCAACGCCACCGCCGCGCAATCCGAGGTCACCCATGCCTTGGCCCGTAACGTCGGCGGTTGGGCCGGTGGCGCGTCCACCGCAGCAGCGCTGGGCGGCAGCGGCTTCGTGCCTGCGGCCTTGGTGGTCGGCGACGCGCTGTTGATGAGCAAGGCGTTCGACAAAGGCGCCGATTTGCTGGACAACCGCGCCATCTACCACCAGACCGACAAAGCGGACGTGGAGTGGAATTTCAACGGTCGCAACTTCCAGCGCGAAGCCGCCATTGACCTCGCCCAGGATGGCCGCCGCACGTCGGGCGAGCAGCCCGTGGTTGCAAGCTATGAGAAATCGCAGGAGCTGGGTGCCCTGGCCAACGCGAAGGCGGTGGAGCTGGCGTTGGGCAAAGCACCGCCGCCCCAGAACCCGTTCAACCTCCCCGCACGGGCAAGCGACCAAGTGGGATTGGACAACCAGAATTGGGAGCGCAATCCCGAGCGTCAGACTTGGGAGCGCCAAGTCAGGACCGCCGCGTCCGGCACCGATGAGATTGGCAGTTACGCACTCCAACTCGCGCCCCCGGAACGCGTGCAGCAACTCAACCAGGAGGCGTTGGCACGCATCGAGAGCAACATCTCCACGGGGCGCGAAGCCATTGCCGCCGCTTACCTGGAAAACCACGCCGCGCAGCGCGCCCGCGACTATGGAGTGGAGGTGCCGGCGGCGGTGCGAGCTGCCCAGGCCAAGCCGGACCGGGTTCAAGGCCACGATGGTCAGGCCTACCAGCGCAACGAGGCTGGGCAGTGGCTTGGAAAGGAAGGGCTGGCGACCGGCAACCTGGCGGCGGAGCTGGAGCTCACCAACCAGATGCGCCAGCCTTCGCTGGAGCGCGCTCAGGAGACCCTGGCGGCGATTGAAGCGCGTCCCGCGCCTACGGCGGCGCAGATGGAGCAGAACGAGCTGCTGCACCGCTACCGGGCCGCAGGCGTTGATTTGAACGTCAACCCGCAGACCCAGCAGGCCGTGGAGCTGGCCGCGCAGCGGACCAGGGACGACAACGGCATCACCGGGCTGACCATGCAGCAGTTGCAGCGCAACGAGGCCGGGCAATACGGCTATGACAGCCCCATTGCACACCTGCAGCAAGGGCCCGATGGCATCGCACGCGTGGTGGCTGTCACCAGCAGCGATGACATTCGGCAGGCGCTGAGTGAGACGCAAGGCAATCGGCGAGAATCGCCGACCGTTGGGCGCGTGCTTGAGGGAACGGCAGACGCGGACACCTCGACCTCCGAGTCGTCCAATCCGCAGCAAGTGCTGGATATCCAGGCCCGCATGCAAGCCTCTGTCGCGGCGCAGGCGCGGCAAGAACGCGAACAGCAAGATCGTGTTGCGCAAGAGCAGCACGCTGCGCAGGTGCGCGAGCACCTCCAGCAGGCACAGCCTGAGCACGAAGACAGGTCACAAAGCGAACAAGCGGTCCAGGCGCACGCGGTGCTGGAAGGTCAACGCCAAGCAGAGCAGCAACGTGAGCTAGAAGAACGCCAAGTGCAGGAGCGCCAAGCGCAGACCAGCCAGCAACGAGAGCTGCAGGAGCGTGAGGGTAGGGAAGTCCAGCAACGCCAAGCTCAGGACAACCAACAGCGGGAGCAGCAGCAAGACCACCAGGTTCAAGAAGCCCAGCAAGTTGAAGTCCAAGAAGCTCATGCTCAGCAAGCGCAGCAGCAAGACCAACGCCAGCATGCCTCGCAGCAACTGGACCCTCAGCTGCACGCACCCGATGCCACGTTGGCTCAACAAACGCCACGGCCAGGGTCGCAGCACGAGGATGCGCGCCCACTGCGAGAAACACAGAACCAACAGGCCGGCGAACACTTGGCTCCTGGCGCCCACGAGCTATCGAAGCAAACGTCTGGTCTGGGTGACGCGCAGCCACGCCAAGCACAAGATGCGGAGCACGCGCTGGAAGCTCAGGCAGTGGAGGGGCTCGACACCGCGCGCCTTCAAGTGTCTCCTTCAAAAAGCCCGGAATCGGATAGCCAACCTTTGCAAAGCGCGGAGGCCGATGCGGTGCCGCCAGCACTGCATCACCAGATGCGAACGCAGCAAACAGAGATGGAGCAAGCGTCGGTGCGTCAGCAAGACGTGGCGCGTGAGCAGGGTGCGGAGCCGGTTCTCGTCATGGCCCCAACAACGCCTGCGACAGCAGAGCCGTTGATTGCATCGCAGTCCGCAGCGTCTAGCAATCCTGAGCAAGAAACGAAGTCGGAGCAGAACCGTCCTTCGGACATGTTTCTCGCTGAGCATGACGCGCCAGCGCTATCGCCTGCATACCTCGCGCAGGCACACGGGCAATCGCTGGGAGGTAGCGTAGAGAATCGCTTTCCCAATGAGCCAGTAGACGCGGAAAACCAGCAGGCCCAATCGATCCCGGCCCAGGATCGCAGCGCCGCAGACCCGGGTGGCGCCCTGTTCTTGGAAGAGACCATGCGCTCGCTGCGCCAGCTGCAACAAGAGATTGAGGCGGCCGATCGGGAAGACGAACGCTTCCACCAGGAGTGGAAGGAGTATCGCGACCGTGGAGAACCCTATCCCTTCGTTCGCGACGACACACGAAGCGCGCAAGGCGCAAGCCTTGATGGGTTCCCGCAGCACGAGCAAGCACGACGCTCTCCCAGTGAAGCGGTCGAGCAAACCGATGCCTTCCCACCTCTAGCCCAGCGCTCCATCGGATCAGGGGGAAGAGATGCGCCACACGACTCTTCGCAGCCTGAGCGGAAATCCATCACGGGCGACCCGGACGTGGACGAGGTGCTCTATGCGCTCGACAGCAAAAACGAGTTGGCGATCGAGCAGGCCTTGAATCGGGTGGCCAACAGCGCAGCGACGCAGGCGCTGATTAAAAGAGGCAACGAGTTCCTGGAGGCGCAGGCCCAGCAGGAGGCCCAGGAGAACGTCGCCACACGCCAGGCGCTGGGGATGGATGTCTCAGCAGAGATCAACACCAGCCGCGGGCCCGTCATGGTGATGACGCTGCCAGAGTTCGCCAAGGGGCCGATGCAGAGCGGTCCCCAAGGGGATGGCGGGGGAGGCGGAGACGGCGGCGGCGGGGGAGGAGGAGGCGGTGGTGGTGGAGGGGGCGGTGGTTAGTCAAAATCGCTTCCGTGATTAGTCGAGCTTAGGAGACCTCATGGACAGGCAAGACGCCGCCGCAATGGCGGAAATGATGGCCACGTTGAACGCATCGAATGCCTCGTTGCAGGAGACGGTCAAGGTGCTGACGACCCTCGTGGCATCCATGCAGCAGCGCGAACAACGGCTGCGCGAGGTGGTCGCCGAGCAACTCCAGGTGCTCCAGCACGCGGCCGGCAGCGCCGATGCCAAGGTCAATCGGGTATTGGACAACGCACTGCCGAGACTGACGCAGCTGACCAATCAGGCGTTGACGCAGACGCTGGAACCGGCCGCCAAGCGGTTCAACAAGGAGATGGCCCATGCGGACGAGACGTTGCAGCAAGCCACTCGACGTTACGCGCAGGCCCAGCAGTCCTTAGAGACACGGATCACACGCCGCATGGGCATTGCATCCGCCACGATGCTCGTGGCGGGCGTGTTGGGCCTAGGGGCGGTGGCCTACTCGGTTGGCATCATCAACGAAAAGCGAACCGAACTCGCACAGCTTCGAGCGTCCATCGATTACCTGGATCGCGTGTCACGTGCGGACGTGGCTCCCTGCGGCGAAGGCCGGCTTTGCGCCACGCTTGAGAAGAACGGACCGCGTTACGGCAACCAGAGGCAATACAGAGCGATCAACCTACGCACACCATCGGCTGCGCGGTGATGCCCGTTTCATCCATAGACAACGGGACTGCTTGCCCCTTGGGTTGCCGATCGGCAGCAACTCCTGGCGCCCCTGCGTGGCCTGTTCGAACAGTGCGTTGCGGTAGGCCAGCGTCCACCTCTTGAATAGTCGATGGAGGGGCTTGGTCGCTTCGCCAGTCTTTTACTTCATCTCCATCGCGCCTCGAGCATGGTTGCGCATCGACTACGCCTTTCGTTTCAAGGTGCTGTTGGGATCCAGTGTCGCCCAATAGTGCTCTCCATTCAGTCCACGAAGGGCGTCTTCAAAGGAGGCCAGAAGCAGTGGGTCGCTTGCCAGCTGAGCATGGGCCTTCGACAAAAAGGCGTCGCGCTCTTTCCGTAGTTCGTTCACCTTAGCCGCAATAGCCAGTCGAATATCAGGATCAGCGTGACTGCTTTTGCTCTCAAAGTTCGGCAGCGGGCGACACTCCATTGGTGTCCTGTCCGACGTCGAGGAATCGGAAAGGATGGCCTGGAATCGGGCATACGATTTTTCATACTGTGCTCGATAAATCGGTTCCTTAGTCGCAAGCTCCTTCTCGAAGTCCGCGGCTTGCCGAGCAGCCTGGAGCGCCGCTTCTAAGACGGTCTTCTCGACCATGAGCTCCCGTGATAGGTCCATCGTCGCCGAATGCAGCGCGTGCGCTCTGTCAAATTTTTGCGAGAGCCCTTCCAGTGCATTGTTCATCTTGTTCAAGGACGACCTCGGGGACGTTTGGGGTTTTTCTGGGTTGAAGAAATACGTGGCGGGTTTGCCAGATTGGGTCCGGCTGGCGCTGTTGAACGTGAGCCGTTCCGGGTCCGTGCCGGCATGGACTTGGTGGTGTGCTGTTTAGCGACAGAAGGCACTTCCTCGCCGCGCGCTTTCGGTTTGTAGTTGCACGCAGGGAAGTTGGAGCACGAGCGGAACTCTCCATACGGACCCGTGCGCAGCACCAGAACGCCTTGCTTGCAAGCTGGGCAGGACGCTTGCTTGATAGCCTGGCCGTCGGTGTCTGTAATGACCACCGCTCGGTCATTTTCCAGTTCACGAAGGAAGGTCGAGCATTGGCCCCGAATAGTGAACATGGCCACGGAACGCCGGGCGCGGGTCAGGGCCACGTAGAACAGTCGGCGCTCTTCGCCCAGCGGGAACGTGTCTCCCTCGGGCATCGCCAAAGCCAACACCGGATCATCGGCCCGGGTGTTGGGGAAGCTTCGCCGACGTGGGGCGCTGATCATTTCCGGAAGGATGACGTAGTCCGCTTCGCTGCCCTTGGAGCGGTGGATGGTTAGGAAGGAGACGTCCACCCAGCGGTTAAACCGGTTCTGCCTTATGGGCACATACTGCCGGTCGGTGTTGTAGCGGCCCAACACGTAAACCGACACCTTGCCACTGGGCCCCGGAGGGATCGTGCCATCGCGGACCCCCTCGGCCAGTGTCACTACAAAGCGGTCGATTGCATCGGCCAACTGGTCCTTGCTGTCCACTTGGAATGCCTGAAGCACTGGGCCTTGGGCGGGGGTGGCGGAATGCACGCGCTTGGCGATCTGCCCGGGGTTTTTGGACACAAACGTGCTGGAGACGTCGCACAGCGCCTGCGGGCAACGGAACGTTTGCTCCAGCTTGAGCACCTGGCCGTGGCCAAACCACTGGCGAAAGCCGGTCATCACAGACACGTCCGCGCCGGCAAACCGGTTGATCGACTGCCAGTCGTCGCCCACGGCGAAGAAGAAGCGGCCCTTGTCCTGGACCAATGCGCGGCACAATCGGGCCCGGGCGCGCGAGGCATCCTGGAACTCGTCGGCCATCACCAGGTCGTAGGGCGATTCCACGCGGCCGCTTTCCAGGTGGCCGGCGGCGAGGTTGACCATGTCCTCAAAGTCGATCCCATCCTCGGCCGCCAAGGCTTGGTCCCACGCCGCCATCACCGGAACGGCGATGTCCAGGAACGCCTGATGGCGCAGCTTGAAGGTGTCGGTGGGCATCGCGTCCAACCGTGTCTGTAGATCCGAGGCATTCAAGCCGTTGCTCTTGGCGTGGCTCATGAAAGTGCGCACCAACCCGATCAGCTCGATGGCCTCCATTGGCTTCTGGCCCTCGCTGGGGATCTGCCGGTCTGGGTTGGGATCGAGCACCAGGCCACGAGCGGTCAGTTCGCGACGCAGGCGGTCCAAATCGTCGCGGCAGCGCAACCCGTGGCTGGTGGTCTCAAACAGCGCGGTGCCTTTGTCCGCGTGGAGCTGTCGCTTCCAAATCACCCCGTCCAAGTAACCCTCGAAGTGCGTTGGCGGCATGCCGTCGGCGTCGAGCGCGAAGTGTTCGTGGAACAGGTCCAGATCGGGATAGTAAAAATCGGGCTTGTATTGCCGGTGTGTTTCGTCAGCGGTGCGATGGGGGTAGGGGTCCTCGTAGCGGTAATCGACCCCGTTCAAGAAGAGCAGGTTGGCGATCATCACCTCTTCCACGCTCTTCACCCGTTCGCCGCGGTTGGTCACCAGGGCGCCCTTGCCTTGTGCGTCCCATACGTCTGTCGGCTCCGATGCTCCGAAGGCTGGGAGGTCCCTTCCAAAGACAAAGCGGAATAGGTCCCATTGATGGCGGAATGTGAGCGAACGATCTTTCAAGTCGTCCACTATCTCGGTGAGCTTTCGCACCCCTTGGGCTGCCTCAGTGGCCCACTCAGGGATGTCTGGCTTTTCCCGAGTGGCTTTCCCGATGAGGCTTAGTCCCAAGGCATGGAAGGTAGATGCTTCCACTTGCACGTCCGTCATTCCTAAGCGCCCGAAGGCCTGAGTCGCACGCTCCTTGAGTTCCTCCGCAGCTGGCTTATTGAAGGCGAGTAAGACGACGCGTTTGGGATCAACGAAGCCACGGTGAATCGCGTAGGCCGCCTTGGCCACCATGGTGGAGGTCTTGCCCGAACCGGCCGAAGCCACCACCTGCACACGGTTGTCGAAGCACACCACGGCCCGTGCCTGTTCCGGGGTGAGCGGTTTGCTCTCCACCCGGTCCAGCAAGTCCTTGCTGGCTACCAACTCGCGTTCCACATGGGCGGCGTTGAACGCGGCCCAGGCTGGGCGGTGGTCGTCTTCCCACGCAGCCAACGAGCGCTCGATTGCCTGGGCCGCCGGTCCCAGCCGGGCCGCCACACCTGGCTTCTTCAAGCGGGCCCGAAGGGCGCCAGGATCAACCTGAGCGCGGGCCGCCAGGACGTCGGCTTGCTGCTCGTGAGTGAACCAGCGACGTTGTTCCAGACAAGCCCGTTCTTGTTCTGCCTTATGGTCCAGCCACGTGTCGATCGTGCGTTGCTCGCCCTTGAGGAAGGCCACATCCTCGCGCAGGCGCTTCTCCGTCAACGCAACGCTCAATGCCTGAACCAAGGCAGCGCCTTGGGCGTTGGGCAACCCATCGGCCTTCACTTCCCGGTTCTGCCCCGGGTAGAACGTGATGTCGGTCCAGAAGGTGCCGGCGTTGACGCGGTAGCTGGCTTCGTCCTCGACGTTGACCCGGTGGGTGCTGCCCTCCAGCGCCAAGGCCAGCTCCCGGCCCTCCAAGCGCAAGCGCCAATCCGATGATCCGGTTACGCGTTGGCCTACCCACGATGGGGCCCATTCCTTTGCCATTCTTTGTCCTACAAGCCCCCTGGAAACGCCAGCGGAGACGGGTCACCGCGCTGGATGCCCAATGGTAATCCCCCGAGACGCTTTGGTCATTGCAACCCCTAGACCTGGAGAATGCCACTTCCCCTTTGCGACCCTACGCTGAACCTGCACCCGGTAAACCTCCGCCGAGGGAGCAGGGGTGGGGCGCTGGTGGCGCCTCAGGTTACAGAGGCAGCAGGCAGCAACGACGTTTCCAGGAATATCCAAGCCGCCGTCCTGTTGTGCTACCAGATGCTCAGCCGTGCACTGGTAAGGACGTGCAGAGCGGGGGCGTAAGCCCAGCTCACTGGGTGAGGATAGCCACATCGGCCGGTCGCAGTAGTAGCAACGGCCGGACTGTGCATTGAAGGCATGGGTGCGAAGAGATTTGAGGCGCTTGTTGCTCATAGAGGGCTCCGGAATCAAAAGACGATTCCCGCGCCCCCATTGGGTGGACCTCGGGCACCCGGAGCCTTTTGGCATGCGGGCACAACACCTGGGCTTTAGCCGAGCAGGCAAGTGCTTTGTAGCGCAAGCCGAATCCGACCGCAAGTTAGGAAAAATCCGAGCCTCTGTCGTGCTTGAGTCCGATAGCGGAGCGGATCGGCAGTGTTCAATCTATCCAAGCCGTCCAGGCCACCAACACCCGAGCAATGGAAGCACCAATGAGAACGGAACCACTCACGAAACCCTAGGTCACGTGAGCTGGGAAGGGGGTCGGGGGATTAACAGCCCCCATCCAAGCGCCGACGACCAAACCCTGGTGAAAGCCGGGGTTTGTTTTTGCCGATGACCGCCGACACCTCGTTGCTGCGCTCACGCCCTGACACTGTTGGACTGGCTCAATGCCCGGATTGCGGCACTGATGCCTGGGGCGTTGCTGCCGCCCAGGTAGCCGCTTTACATCCGCCGATTGCACGGTAGAACCTGGGGATGGACACGCAAACATCCCCAGGCATCACCGAGCTGCTCGAAACGCTCGAACACCCGGCATCGCCCCCGACCTCGATCATCGCCAACCACGTCCGATCCCAGTTAGGCGAGGGCGATCATCACCCCGCCCACATCTTCCATGCCGCCGTTGCGTTTCTTCAACAGCCGGTAGATGGCGTGGACGGCTCCGGGGCGTTGACTTGGACCGCAGGGGGCACCGAGCAAGGGTGGCCATGGGTGAAGCTGGCGCTGGACTACGACGGCGAAAAAGCAGAGTTGCTGATGCTCGGGCCTATCACTCCCGAGAGCGTGGACCTGGCCTTGCATGACGGGGACGTGGCACCGGTCAGCGGAATCCTCCTGGACTACCTGGATGGGCGGCTGGGCGCGCAGGACCGCGCCGACACGCTCCAGGCCATTGCGATGGATGGGGTGGTGTTTCGCGAACGTCAGCACCACGGCCAGCACATCCAGCAGACCTGTGGGCGCCAAGGATTCATGGAGGAGGCAGTGGAGAGGGGCGATGTCGGGTTGCTCAAGACAGCTCTGGGCCTGGGGGCCGCGGTGAATGCGCCCGGGCTCGGTGGGAACACCGCGCTGCACCGGGCGATTCTCAACAGGCACCCGGGCCTGGTGGCGCCACTGCTCGAAGCGGGCGCTTGGCGGGAGAGCTTCAACCACGATGGCAAAACGCCCCTGCACTTGGCGGCCCAGGTCAGGGATACGGAAAGCTGTTTGCGGTTGATTGCAGCGGGCGTGAATCCCTCGTTGCGTGATTTCCAGGGGAAAAGCCCTTTGGAACTGGCAGTAGGAAAAGGAAAACAGGGGTTGGAAAGGTAAGCCTTGTTTTCAACCCGCTGAACAGGCAGGATCGACGTTCTTATTTACGAATGCATGGGTGAAACATGGCTCGCACTCTGAAAGACATCGCTGCTGAAAAAGCCAAGGCGCAGGCACTTCTGGTAAAGCTGGAGCAAGAGGCCAAAGACATTGCCAAGGCCGAAGCCACGAAACGCTTTCCGGAGGTGGTGGAGTTCTTGAGCACCTACGCAGAGCACTACACGACGCAGCAGAAGCGGGAGCTGGGCGCGCTGCTGGGGTTTGTCGAGAAGAAAGCCGGGAAGGTGGGCGGAACGGCGACTCGGGCACCGAAATATCAGATCGCCGACGGCACGACCTGGGCAGGAAATGGCAAGCATCCGACCAAGTTTTTGAACTGGCTCGCGACGGCCGAAGGCAAGGCTTGGCAGAAGAAGCACCCGAACGAAAAATACCCCGCATACCCTTACACGCCGGATTGATCGGGGCGATGGGTTGAAATGGAGCCCCGGGAAACCGGGGCTTTTTTGTGGGAGGGGATTGCCAAAAGGGGCGGTCGCCTTTTGGTGCGGGGAAACGAGGGCGGGTGGGATAGTGAAACGGCGGCTGGGGTTCGGGAGAACTTGGCCTGGTGCCTTTCCTCTCAAGACGCTTCTAGGCTTTTCAGGCGCGCCACTGGGCGCGTTCTTTTAGAGCTAAGAGCAAAAGCGGTTAAGAGCCTAAGAGCCGGCGGCGCTGCCGCGTCTTGGGAGAAAAAGGCAGAAAGAGCGGCAGCGGCTCCCGCCTTGCCTGCGGTTTTGCAGACAATGGGATGTGGTGCAGATAGTCATAATTTATGCTTTTCGACCGTCAGTTTTGATATTTAGTCTTAAAATGAATCTACAGACCTATTGCGAATTATTGGGTCTGCCATAACCTGGATTTGTAAGGAGGAAATGGGTCCTCCGCATAAACAGGTTGAACATGTCTATCCTCGACATTGAAAAAAACTATGCAGCATTAAGGGAGCTTCTTGCGGAAGGCGCGGATCCGAACGCGCAGAACGCTCAAGGCGATACGCCTCTTCATTGGGCCGTGCGCGTCCATCAGTCCAACACACGGGATGGCCAGGGCGACACCCCCATGCATGTTGCTGCCAAGCGGCTCCGTCGCAATACCAACGCGACCACAGTTTCCGCGCTGCTCGCTGCCGGCGCCGACCCAAATCTGAGAAATACTGCTGGGGTTTCGGTGCTTTACGAGGCAGCCATTGGTGGGAACCTCAACCAAGTGAAAGCGCTCCTGGCCGCTGGCGCCGAAATGTCGGATGCAGAACGGGCACGCTTCTATGAAGACGGCTGGAAGCAGTCGCATGTGTGCGACTACCTGCAGCAACTTGAACATAGCGCCGAGCGCTCGCAGTTCTTGGACTACGCATTGCCGGCAGCAGTGAAGACAAGTCCGGCGCGGCATCGCTTTTAAAGGATTTACCAATGACCAGTGAACGCCGCTGCCGTTACTACGCCTACGAACGCCGCTCGGGTAGCACGTGCTACTTCGATAAAGCCATGCATGAACACCTGCAGCGATACCCGCACACCCAGGCTCACTTCCACCTGGCCAGGTGCCTCCACACCTCTTCGCTGCTGACCCAGGAGGAGGCCAACCGTCAGGCCTGGCTGCCACGACCCGGCCGGAGGACCCCATGACGCCCCGCTACACGCTTAAGCCGCAGCCAAAACCCCAACGCCGGGTGGAGACGATCCATCCTGTGAAGGTGGATTTAGCCACCAAGATCGCGTTTGACAATCTGGCCCGGTCGCAGGGCTTGAGCTCACGTGCAGCGCTGGCGCAGCTGATCACCCTCCATGCCCGACTCCGCCAGCCCTTCGAGCCCCGCACACCGCGTCCGTGGCGCATCAACGCGGTGCCAGATCGCACGGCCTACAACGCCGTTCTGCCAGCCGTTCAAGTGTCCCCGGAGGACGGCATGGCTCTGTTGATCGACGCCAACCGGGCCGGCATCCGCATGACTGAAGCCGTGCGCCAGCTGGTCGTGAGGTGTGTCCAGGCGGGCGGTTGATGGGCTGAGGGTTGGCGGGGACCGGGCGGCGCTGGCCGCCTTTTTTTGTGCCTGTCGATCCGCTGCTGCAGGAAAGGGGCGGCTGCCCCTTTCGATGGGACTGGCGAGCGTGGGGCAGGGATAGTGCAGCGGTGGCCGGGGCGGGAGCCCTGGCTCGGTGCCTCCCTCTCTCAAAATGCTTTTGGCTGTTTAGCGCGGCAACGCCGCGTTCTTTTAGAGCAAAGAGCAAGAGCGGCTAAAAGCGTCTTGGGATGAGAGGCGGAGAAAAGCGGCAGATTCCGCCTTGCATGCGGTTTGGTAGAAAATGTGAGACGGTGCAAAGGTTTGGTGGAACTTCTTTTGGTTCGTCAATTTAAATATTTAGTCTTAAAAAGAATCTATAAACGTATTGCCAAAATTCTTTTTTCTAATACCCTGAAGTCAGGGAAGGGAAATTTTTTCCTGCTAGTAAAAAGAAACCAAGGAATGCTCACTATCACTCTCGCTGTTTACACCGCAAGCCTGCTCATTGGCCTTGTTGCTGGCCTCGCCATCGCTGATTGCATCGAATCCAACCCCTATTTCAACTAAGGAAATCCTAATGAAACTTCAGTTCCTGCACCAAGAAGGCATTGCCGCAGCCACTGCATACGAAGCAGAACGCAATCGGCTCAATAAAAAGCTCGAAGCCCAGGTTGAGGCTCTCAAGTTGGCTCAAGGGGCCGCAGGAGACGAGGCCTGCAGTAACGTCCGAGATTTCCTTGCTCCCCTTGAAGACCATTTCGTTGAAAAGATTCGCGAGGCGAGTGCGCGCCAAGACGAGATCGGCTTTGCGGACTACCAGCTTTATAACTTCGCTTACAACGAGCTTCGGGAGCAAGTGCTGAATCTCCAGCTGGAAGCACTGTTGGAGCTGAAAAGCGCTGGAGGGAATGCATGAGCACCACCGCCAGCCACTTGAAAAAGATTCCCCAGCCCCCGCCGGCCTGCTGCTCAGCCTGGTGCCGGTCGTGGTCATCGCCGTTGGGTCGCTCTGCCTCTTCGGCATCGCCCAGCACGTCCAACTCAACTGAAATCGAACACCTGATCCGGGAGGAAAACAGTCATGCGCAAGATCATCAACAAGCTCTTCAACATCGCCATCTTTGGACTCGCAATCTTCGCTTTCGACAAGGCCAGCGAACGCTTGGTCCGCATGGGGCAAATCACCCGGGGCTTGACCCAGCAGGTCGGTTATTCGGGGCCCATGGCTGGGATTCCCAATGGGATGCCTGACGACATCGACTGGTAAGCGCTCAAATGGAGGATTACATCTTCAATTTTTCGCTAGTAGAGAGGCTGGATATGCCGGCGTTGAAGTTAGCGTTCCGGGTCAGGCAGTTGATTGGGATCCTCACCCACAAACGCCCGGTCGAGTTCGCTAAGGCGTAGGACAACCGCGCAAACACACCTGCGAGCTGGTGGGCAACAAGCGCTGGGTCGAGGTTAGGACAGATCTTTTTCAACCGCTTGTCTGCGAGAACGTGGATGAGGGTTGATTTAAAGAAATCGAAATTAATTGCACTCCGATTGCTCAGTTGGATTGCGTCCTTGCCTTTCTCTCTAAGAGCGCGTAGCCATTTTCAAGCGTCTCAATATGCTGAAATCCATGCGCTGATAGAAGTCTTCTCATCTCGTTTGAGGCTGGGAGTAAACGGGCAAATATCTTCTTACCCTGGGCATCCAGGTGACTACAGAAAAAGCGAAGAAGTTCTGTCATAACTCCATTTTTACGATGCTCCGGCGATACCGCTGCAAGCCAGATCTCATTCACTCTAGCCGTATCGATCTCAAGCACGCTGGTCACAATAAAGCCTACTGGTGAGCCATTGATTTCTGCGATGGTCATCTGGGCGGGGAACACTTTTCCGTTCGAGTCCTGGCGGCTGCCCTTTAAGTGAATGCTTTCCAGATTGGCCATGAGGCCGGCCTGGGCGCGCGGATCTAACAAACCTGGCTCAAAGTGTCCGCTCCTGACTTCTGAAAGCAGTAGTTTGTGTGCAAAGAGGCAGTCGTTGCCTCCGGCTGAACCTCGGATCGTGATCTTCAAGATATGGCTCCTTTCATCGGTTGGCATGGATCTTTGTTTCGCAGTCGAAGCCCGTGTTGAGTCGCCTGGCTCTACGTTGCTCAGGGCCAACGAGTTGCAGCAAGACCCTCCTCCGGCGCTGAGTGCCGCCTGCACAAGGGCGAGCGACGCTTCTGATGCCCGACGATCCGCTAGTCCGATAGGCGGAATGCGAATACGCAAAACTAGCTAGCGGGCTTGGCCGCCGCTTCGGCGCGTTTGTTGAACTCCTTCGTCCAGTCAAGCATGGCTTGCACGTCCGTCAGCAGATCGTCTGGCTCTGGGAGCCAACTGGGGGTGTCCGTGGGTTGCGAATGCTCAAACGCGGAGTATTTGGTCATCATTCCGTCGATCAAGGCACAATCAGCAGGCGTGATCGCGTTCAGTCGCTTGAGCTTGTTGAGCGTTTTGATCTCTCGGCGGTAGCGGTTGACGATGCCGGAACAGAGGTCGTCTTCCACGGACCGCTCAACCAGGATTCGGAAGTTGCTGCAGGCGGCCTTCAGGGCCAGCTCTTTCAAGGGGGCATCCAACTTCTTGAGTTGCCCGATATCGTTGACCATGTTGCCAAATCCCTCCTTAGGCTTCAGCGAAAAGCTATTGATCTGCGCCGGCATGCCGGTTCTGCTGCCATCGCGTGCGATCGATTCCACCACGACTTTGACCGCGGACTGATCGAGCTTGGCCCGTTGCTCGGCGGCGTTCTGAAGGAGGACCATCAGTGAAAGCCGATGAGTGAGCACGATCACCTGCCGATGCTCGGCCAAGTCCACCAGGCGTTTGGCCGCCGTCTCCTCGTATCGTTGATCCAGCGATGAAATCGGGTCATCAAATATGACGGGCAAGCCGCGGTCGGCACCGGTGGCATCGGCAAAGAACGCGGCCAATGCAACGATCCGCTGCTCCCCTTCGCTGAGCACGTCCCTGTTTTTCACCGGTGAGGTGGAGTCCTTCAGCTCGATGTAAAAGCTGTAGATGCCTTTCCCGGACGACTTGTGACTCATTCGCACCGGAAGGTTGCCGCCGCCCAGGCCTTGAAGCTCTGCATTGAATCGGTCGCAATACCCTTGAGCCAGCTCCAGCCTTCCAATTTCATTGCTCTTTGTCGTCAGGGGCCCGGTTTTCGTCAAAGGCAGGGCTTTCGTCAAGATTGCCAATTCCTTGAGGCGCTCTATTTCAACTTTCACCGCCTCAATTTGACTCGCAAGCCATTCCTGCGCCTTGAGCTCACGCAACCGTGCTTCTTTCTGAGCGCGGCCAGCGGGGTCCAATAGGGTAGCCAGCGCGTCGCGTTGGCCCGTTGTTATGGCAATGGTGGATGCGAGCGCGTCTGCCCATAGGGACCAGCCAATCGCAGGAACGTCTGACAGGGCGATCGCATCGCCCATGGCTTTGATTCTGGCGTTGATGCCCTGGGCCAGGGACGTGGCTTGCTCGTTGTCCAGGCCGACGGCTGCGCACTGCGCCTGCCAAGCAGGAGTTGTCGCGTCCTTCGGAACGGGAAGGGTCAGGGTCGCGAGGGTGACCTCGGCGGCCTTGGCTTCGGTTTGAAGGGTGGCGTTGAGGTATTCCTCAAAGCTCTTGAGCCGTGCCTTTCCCTCCGCCTCAAGTGGCTGTTGGCAAAGGACACAGCGTGCGTCATCCTCCACATGGGGATAGGCATGCTCAGGATAGGCATGCCCCGTTGAGTAGGCTTTGGCGGCCTCCCAAAGCGTCTCCCAAACCGTGTCTCCCAAGCCCTTCAAGGGCATGCCTTGGATGAAGGACGTTGCGTATGCAGTGGCGGCCTGCCGCTTGTCCGCTGCGATCTTGCGCGCCCCGATCAGGCAAGCCGCTTTCTCATCGCTCAAGGCTTCCGCCAGCTCAGCCATGCTCTCGGCAGATACAGCCAGTCTACCCAAGTTGGCAATGGCCTTTGCGTGTGCATCAGCAGGATTGGCTTGCGCAAGCGCCGTTTCCAATGCCAGCCGCTCTTGGAGCAAGGCATCAGGGAACGCGCATGCCTTGGTTATCGCGTCGTGGTCAAGAGTAGGCTTGAGCGACTGGAGAAAGCGCCCGGCTGTGGTCTGGGCGTGCTCTACAGGCGCCTGAAGATGGCTGTGGAGCTGGGATGCTCGGTCTTCCAGGCGTTTTCCAACCCGGTCAGCAATGGTGATGAGCGCACCAACGAAACGCATGGAGCGGGGGAGGTAAGTGGCCTCGCTTGGGGTGTCGCCAAGCTCCATCGCGGTTGCTGAGTCGAATACCGGCACCGCGGCGAGCTTGGGGTGAGGGCCTGAAGCCGCTGCCCATGATAGGTCGGTGGTTGTAGAAGTCCCGTCGATCGCACTGGACGTGGTGATGGTCACTTGAGCAGAAGCGGATTGCTGTGCATCGCGGAACACGTTGCCGTGGATCATTCCCTTGGCGCGTGCACCGCACATGTGTTTCATCAGGCGCGCGTAACCGGACTTGCCCGACCCATTGGGACCGTAAACGACGGTCATGTGCCCTTTCGACAGGCCCAGCACCGCGTCCGCTCCAATCGCGTTCACGCCACGGATATCGGACATCGAATCTACGCGCAAAGTCCCGGCGCTGGGGGTTCCCAAGATGACGCCAGGGGCCAGAGCGGGATGCTTGGCGGCAAGGGTTTTGGCCGCCTCTTGCATGCAATGGTCGGCGAGTGCGTCGATTTCCTGTTCGTTCGGATTGCGCCGGTCTCGCACCAAGCAGTCTGCGGCCATTCGCAGCCAACTGGGCCGGGTGTCCAGCCAGCTCTCCAACGTCACGGGCGAAACAACCCCATCCTTCTGCGCCATGGATCACATCCCCTGTGTTTGGCGGTGAGCCAGGAAGGCTCCGTCCCCTTCTTCAATAGTGATGCGGGTCACCTTTGGGGGCAAGTCGGCGGTGGTCGTAGGCTCGAACGAGCCATATCGAACGGGGGGATGTGCCCAATCTGGGATGGGATCAGGGGGCTGGATGCTGATGCGCAGCGAGGATCGATGCCAGCTGGCGGTTGAACGCACGGGCTTCTAGCGCCACGGTCTCCCATGCTCGCTCGTCCGCATTCGCTCGCTCCTTAAGCCCGCCGAGCCAGGTTTGGGCGCTGAGACGGATGGGAAGAGGTTCACCGTCTCCGGCGGCAGCATGGAGGGCGTCGAGGGATGCGAGATTGAGTTCAACCAAGTTGACTTCGATGAGGGCCTGCATCTGCACGGGGACAGCGCGTGGTGATTCAACCCCTTTTCCTAACCACTTTTTCAATCGCTTCAACATCGCTGCTCCTCCATGAGCTCCAGAAACTAGGACCCTGGGGGCTCGGTGGCGACCCCTTTGCTCTTCGCGTATTGCCGAACCTTCGCCAACAACTCTCGCTGCTGCTCAGGATCCAGCCTGGACATCACCAGCAGGGTTTCGGCAATCAGATCGTTGGTCGCATGGAAATACGCCACTGGCAGCCCGAGCGCTTCGCCCAGCTTTTCCATGCTCTCCAAGTCAGGCATTCGATCGCCTCGCTCGTAACGACTAATCCTGGGAGCCGCGGAATTCTCCTCATCCAACCCAAGCACGGCCCCCAAATCCGCTTGTGTCAGGCCCTTGGCAAGCCGGGCCTCGCGCAAGCGACGGCCGAACGTGTGAGCAGGGGCTAGAGGAGCAGGCATGGGAGATCAACGGATCAGTAACGACCCCACAGTCTGCCGCTTCCAATGCTGCACTGCATTTGCCAAAATTGCAAATAAACCGGAGTGACCGGTATCAGGGGGACGCATGAAACAGACGATTGCAGCCATGGCGGTAGTGATGGTGTTGGCCAGCGGGACCGCTGGAGCCCAAGACGGCATTTTGGGTCGGATCGGCAAAGGGCTGATGCAGGCGGGCAAAGACGCGGCTTCCGCGCCGGCGACGAAGCGCTACCTGGAGCCCGCGGGCACTTACTGGGACGATGGCGACCCGCCGGTCGTGGACGGATACATCCGCGTTCGGTGGGGCCTTGCGGCCACGGCCTCTGGAGGGTTCGATCTCTGCGAAGGCAACCTGTTTGCGCAGGTCAAGGCGGGCTACGCCATAACGTCTTCAACGCGCACCCTGTGTATTGGCAGCTGGCAGCACCTCTTTCAACGGTTGGGGCAGGCCGGAGACCCGGCGGCCGCCTTCGAGGCAAAGGCGCGGCAGTTCGCTGCCACGGACCTTTTCTACCTGCGGCCTCCCATGGACGTGGAGATCGACTCGAAGACCGGGATCCTGCATGCCTACGCGAAGATCTTCGACAACGCCTGGTATCCCCACTCCCCGGGGTTTTTGCCCACGGCAGTGGTGGGTGCATCCCCGCTGGGAAAGGGGGCCGCGGTGGTTGGGGTGGAGCACGGAGGCCGTTACCACGCTGCCTTGCGCCTGAAGCCTGAAGACGTGGCTGAACTGAACCGCGTCGGGCGTGACGCCACCGGGGACCGAATCTTTTTCAAAGTGCTGAAGGGTGGCCTTCAGCCCAACGGCTTGCCAGACATTGTGTTGCAGATCGACCGCCTGGAGATCGGCTACAAGAGCCAGGTCATCGGCATCACCCCCTCCAAAAACAAGGACGCATGAAATGAGCCGAAAAATGAAGCTTGCCGTAGCGCTCACCGTGTTGGCCTTGGCGGGGTGTTCGGGAGACAAGGGACCAACGAACCAAGACGCCGTCAAAGCGGTGGAGGCTTACTTCACCCAGCAAGGCAAGGAAGCGACGCTTCAGCGGACATGGCGCTTTGAGGTGACCGACGCAGGTGATCTGTCGCTGAAATGCGAGAAGAAGCCAAATGGCGACCACGCTTGCGACGTGTCGGGAATCGTCATCGGCTTGGGGCACTTGGGAGGGCAGCCCACAAGCCAGGAAGGAAAAGAAATGAAGGTGAAGATGCACGTCACCTTCCGACCGCAAGGCGAGGGGTGGCAGCCGGTGGAAGTGAAAGACGAAGGGACGTCCGCAGGCTAAACGCCTGCACGCCATCGTCTTGACTGCACACGGGTTCCGATCAAGCGTGCAGCCAAGATTACCAGGGAGAGAAGATGATGACTGCTTACGCACCGCAGCCCCGCATGATGGCCCCACCTGGGCCGTCTCAGATGATTCTGTCGCTCGTGATCTTGGGCCCGTTGGGGCTTGTCGCACTGGCAGCGGGATTGGAAATCATGAAGCGCGATTTCTTCATTGGCCTGGTCTGCTGTGTGCCCGGTGTGCTCGTCTTTGCGTTCTTGGCCTTCTGCTTCGCCCTCCATGTTCGAGCCCAGCGGCTTTGGGGCTGGCACGTCCAAACCGGCCGTGTGCCGACGTTCCGCCCGCACGGCTTCCTGAAGGGGGCGGCGGTTGGCACGTTGCTGGGCGGCGGCTTGGTGATGTCGGCGGCGTGGCTCGGTTTGCGGTTGATGGACGACCCGCTCTACGGGACGTTTGCCAACTACGCTTTTTACGGAGCCTTCCTCTACGGATTGCCGGTGTTGGTTGTGATGGCCGTGGTGGCCGGCTGGGCGAAGCGGGCGTGGGATCGCACCGCGCTCCCCAGATAACTCATGCCCGCTGGCGTCGCGGCGGGTGAGATGGGCAAGGCGTAGCTTTTTGCCAAAGTCGGCGGAAGGCTGCATAGTCTTGCACACATTCACAATCAAGCATTTAGCGGGCATCCCCATGGCCAAGAAGGGCACGGCAGCCAACGAAGCTCTCTTTGAAGAAGACTACGTGCTGCGGTCGCTGGGGCGGATTGGCTATGACCCAGACATGGCCCTCACTGAGCTGGTAGCTAACACGTGGGATGCGGGGGCGGCCAAAGTAGGTGTGATCATCCCGGCGGAGACGGGTGGGTTGCTGTCGGTTGAGGACGATGGCCATGGAATGACCGAGGACCAGTTTCGTAAGCGCTGGATGACCTTGGGATACAACCGGCAAAGAACCCAGGGGGAGAACGTCCAGTTTCCCTCTGAACGCGACGATTGGGTGCGCATGGCCTTTGGGCGCAACGGCATAGGTCGCCACGGTCTGTTGTGCTTTTCTGATCACTACACAGTCGAAACCTGGACGAACGGCGTTCTCTCGACCTTCGTGATTGGGACCAGAAATCAGCCGTCGCCGTTCTACATTCATAGTCATCACGTGGGCAGGCGGTTGGGCCACGGCACCCGGTTGTTGGTGGAAGTTGAACAACACCGCCCCGATCCAGATCGGATCAGGACGGTTCTGTCGGGTCGCTTCCTGCACGACCCGCAGTTCATCGTCTCGGTGAACGGCCAGTCAGTTCCTCTGTCCCAGCATGAAGGCCTTCTGGAAGAGCGCAACATTCAGGTCGAACGCGGATTCAGCGTCACCGCCTATGTGGTGGACACGACACGCACGGCCAAATCCACGCGCTACCAGGGCGTAGCGTTCTGGGTGAGCAATCGGTTGGTGGGTCTGCCGAGTTGGACAGTTGGGCCAAGGGCCGTTTTGGACGGGCGGGTGCGCTTCGCGAAGCGCTACGCCATTGTGATTGAGTGCGGAGCGGAGTGGCTATCAGAAGTCGAACCGGACTGGTCGAAGTTCAAGGCCACGGAGCGCACTGAGCACCTTTTCAAAGCGATCAATGACTATGCCCAGGAAATGGTCGAAAAGCTGTCCGCCAACCTGATCGAGGAAAACTCCGAGGACGCTCTCTACAAGAATCGAGAAGATCTGCGGACGCTCCCACGACGTTCCATGCTTGAAGTGGCCCAGTTCACAAAAACCGTAGTGCAGGACCAACCAGGCATATCGCCGGAGACCCTCAGTAAAGTGGTCAAGGCGGTGATCAAGATTCAGAAGGGGCGCAGCGGTGCAAGTTTCCTCGACAAGCTGATGCAGCTGGATGAGCATGACATCGACGGGCTGGATCGACTGCTTGGGCAGTGGACTGTGGAGGATGCGCTTACCGTTCTGGATGAGATCGACAGTCGTCTGTCCATCATCGCCGCCATGGAGAAGCTCAGCGGCGACCCGGAAGCGGACGAACTGCATACCCTCCACCCGCTTGTGACACAGGCGCGTTGGCTGTTCGGACCGGAGTTCGATAGCTCGGAGTATGCGTCGAACAACACTCTGCGCACGGTCGCCACCAGCCTATTTAAAGCGAGAAAGGTAGATCAATTCTTCGCCAATGCTGCGAAACGCCCGGATATCGTCGTCCTCGCTGATGCCACCATCTCGATGGTGGGGACAGAGAGCTTCGATAGCGCGAGAGACCATCTCGTGATGATGCGCGATGTCTTGCTCATCGAGTTAAAGAAGGGGCGCTCTGAAATAGGCCGGCCTGAGATGAATCAGGCAGCTGAGTATGTCGATGAGCTTGTCTCGAGTGGCGGCATTGAAGGGGTTCCGTTCTTCCATGCGTTCGTTGTCGGTCATTCGGTGGCATCCAACATCTCGACGGGAACTGACCGGGAATACAACGGTTCGCGGCGCGGTCGCGTGACGGCGACTACTTACAACCAGCTCGCATTGACGGCGAATCGTCGCCTCCATGGGCTCAAGGCAAGAATCCCCTCCCGATATGAGGAGGTTTCAGGTTACGAGCTTGTCCAGAAGGTCATGGGGACGCCAAGCCAGGCATCGTTTGTGCCGCCGACTGAGTAGCTTCACTGGTCTGCCAATGAGTGCCACAACTGAACACCCGATCCTACCTGTAGCTCATACGGGCCCTCGGCAAGTTAGCGTAAGCGCCTGGTAGTCCACCCTCACTGGGCTGTAGAACTGCCGATACCAGCGGTAAGCGATGGCTTGGCCCACGTTGCTCTCAGTGCATGCAGGCAATCCAGCTTGGCTCCCATACCCGCCGTTGGGCGAGCACCCGGGCTGACCCGTGCAGGTAACGGAGGGGATGGACGTAACCGTCGCGGTGCTCGGCCACTCCCAGTGGTAGGGATTGTTCGTTTTCCCAACCAAGTCTGAGGCGCAGGCCTGACGACAAACCGCCATGGAAGTGCCCCCGCCGGTCGAGTTGTAGTCGCAGTAGTGCATGCCCATGTTGGATACGCACTCGAAGTCGTAGGAATAGGCGTAGGTGATGTTTCCAACGTCTCCCAACGCGTTGCACTGCTCTGCGTAGCTCGCTGACTCGCTGACGTTCGCCGGCCAGTTCCCTGGTATCGGGGCAGGGGTCTCCACGCGGGTCACCGGAACGTTGTTCAATGCCCATTGCAGCCGTGCACTCTCCGCTGGAGTCAAACGAACCACTGCGTCTGGATACCAGTATTGGTTCGCTGAAGACCCCGACGCAGGTGGAAGATCCACATAATCTGAGGAATACCACGCCGCCACCTGCAAGCTGCCATCGCTGCACCGCGGGGCCGTGGGCACGCACGTATTGACCGGATTGCGCCGGTTGCCCGTATCCGACCAGGCGGACCATCCCCCGACGTTGGGCAATGGAGCCGTGGTGCGTCCAGCAGGGCAGGCGTAGGTGATGTCCCGAGAATGGACCTGCTCCCATTCCTGAGACACGTTCCCGGTCATCCCGGAAGGGCATGACCCCGTGCGAGTGACCCACTGGGCCTGCGTTTGCCGCTCGTTGGTAGGGCATGCCTGGCAGCTGCTGGCAATCGTTGCCGTCACCACAACAGGCCTGGCCCACGCCTCCGGATGCGCCCACGCCGCGTCGGTGTTGGGATCAACGCCTTCGTCCGGACAAACGGTCCGGGTCCGTAGCGTTTCCGTCCCCCACGTTCCCGCCGGGCACGTGCTCGTCTGCGTTTGTGCCTCTGCCTGCTTGCAAGGCACCAAGGCCGGTGGCAACGGGTAAGGAAGGCCAATGAGCGAGGGCTGCGGCACCAGCGGGATCGACGCGGCCGGGGGCGGGGCTGGGACTGCAGGAGGAGCCGGATGCGACATGCCGGGCAAAGGAGTGCCGGGTGCGCCTGGCAACGCATCGCCCACGTCTGGCGCCGAGCCAATCGGACCAACCGGCATCGCCTGCGGGGGATCAAGGGAAGAACGGGCCGGTGGAACGGGTAGATCAATAAGGGCGGCCACAGAGCCACCGCCGGCCAGGCCGGAATAATAAAGCACCTCCAGTCGCTGGCCTCCTTCCTCACACGCGGCCGCCAGCGTTGGCACGTCCAGCTGCCCGCCCGTGTTTCGCTTCGCACTGGTGTTGTCCACGATCACGTCCAGCACGTTGGGATCACCGGCCATCGTCGAAAGGAAGGGCGCGCAGGCGCGGCGAGGCACGCCGGTGAATGCCACTGTGTAGCTGTCTCCAAAGCGTCGAACGGTAGTCGGTGTGATGGCGATGGGCCCGCCCCAAGCGTTGGTCAGCGCCGACACAGACGACGCTTTCCGGAAATCACTGGGGGCCAGGTTGTCCTCCACCACGCTTGACGCACTGACGTTTCGATAGGTGCCAATGACGCCGTAGGACCGGTCTATCGCGCTGGACAAGGCGCGCAAGTTCTCCACGTCCGTTGCTACAAACACGCGCGTCTGAACCCGGGGATAGAAGATCAGAGCTGCCGCTCCTATGGCTGCGCTTGCGCCCAGCGCGATGAGCAGTTCTACCAGGGCAAAACCGTGGGGAAGGAAGGGGCGACGGCGCTGGAAAGAGACTGTGTTCATGCTGTCCAGCATGTGACAGGAGACGGATTTGGCAAGTCCCTCCCGCGATTGGATGTTTTTAGTCAAATATCTTTCAAATCAGTGGGTTGACAATCGTTGTGTGCATGGTTGCATGGGTTGAGTCGGTTTAATGGGTAAATCGACCAACTCATAAAAGGATGCGCCATGAAGGTATTTACGATGAGCTCGATCGACGCGATCACTGATGTGGCGTCGTTTCAGCTCCTGACCCCCAGCCTGACGTGCGATCGTTCAAACGGCTTGGACCGTCTGGTCAACAAGCGGCAGCGCGTCGTCCGTTTGGCCGCCAAAGCCCGCGCCGAGCGCCGCTGGAAGAACGAACGGGAGCGGTTCGCATGAGCGCCTCAACCGAGAACCTCATCCGGGCCATCCAAACGAACGATTCGTTGGCCTTCTACGGCTGGTTGCGCGCGCTCCAAGGAACCCCGGACCTGGATGCCGGCGTGGTCGGTGACCCGGGTATTACCCCTTTGGCGGTGGCCGCGGTCATGTATGCCAACGTGCTCAAATCAGACCGCCACCGAGCAGGCCGGTATGCGGCCATGGTTGCAGCGCTTCTGGATGCGGGAGCCAATCCCTTGGTGCGGACCGGTGAGCGGTTCGTCGTTAAGAGGAACCACCTTGGAAAGCTGGAACAGCGCCGTGTAGCCGATGGTAAGACGTTGGCTGAAGTCTGCGAGGGCGTCCTTGCCCCCGCCATGCACGCCTGGTTTGCGCGCCACACCGCGGACCGGATGAACACCGAACTTCACCGCCACCACCCGGCGTTCGTTCAATCCCCACGGCACATCGCGGAAGTCGCATGAAGCCAGAGTCGGCGGCTGCTCGCCGCCGAAAAGCGTTGGGGAAGAAAAGGCGGGGTGGGCCGCGGCTCCCGCCGGGCCATGGTGGCGCTGAACCCCAGACGTCTGCATGACAACGCTCCACTAGCTGCACAGGGCTTGCGGGAATAGGTTTGCATCGTAGTGTGTTGCATAACCTACTCATAAAAGGATTCCGCGCGATGCGACTGGTTGTTTGCTGCTTCAAAGGGGGCGTGGGACGCACCACGCTTTCACTCAATCTGGCGGCCGCCTTTGCCAGCCAGTCCCGCGTCCTGGTCAACGATCGCGATCCGCAATGCGGTTCCGTCGCATGGGCCGCTCTCTCTGACGAAACGCCGTTCACCGTCGGTCGTTCCTCCTCCCCAGGGTTTGACCTGGAGATTCAGGACCTGCCGCCCAGCGCCCCGGTGAAAGATCAGCTTCCAGACGCGGATCTCTACATCGTCCCGACTCTGCTCGATGGTGGCAGTTTTGTGGTGTATCTACGCACGATTGACACCCTGCAGCGACAGGGCAAGGCCTTCCTGCCAGTGGCCAATCGGGTCAACATGAAGCGTGCAGAACACCGCCGCCGGCTGGCAGACCCGAGCCTGGCCGGGGCCATCGTCATCCCCGAGCGTGCGGCCTTGGCGAGCTACTACGAGCTGGGCGAAACGGTCTTCAGCATGAGAGGCGCAGGCGTAGAAAAGGCGCGGGAGGACATTTTGAGGGTGGGTGGAGCTATCCAAAAAAGGTTGACCGACGCGCGGGGGACTGCATGATGGAGGCCCCGTTGCTACCCCTGCCTGACCTCATGGCTGCCAAGAAGTCCCCCACACAGAAATCCACGCCCAAGAAGTTGCCGGCCCGCAAGAACCTGGCAACCGCCGCCAAGGTGGTGCACTCCAAGCCGAAGCGGGAATACGCGCCACTCATCAACCTAAGGCAGTTCTCCGAAGAGGAGCTGGCCGAGCTGATGGTGGCCGCCGGCGATGCTTCGGGTCGCAGAACGTATTTCGACTACAGCGAAGAGGCGCCCTACACCCGATCCGGGCAGAGGATCTACCTGGAGGTGGGCCGCGATTCAACGATGTTTGACTACCGCGACGAGAACGGGACGCGTGTGGAGCGAACGATGGTCACCGTGCCGCCGAAGCTCCGTGAGCAGATTCAGGACGTCACCGGGGAAGAGCAGCCTATCGTTACCACAGCGATCATCGCGTTGGCTTCCTGGGCCTGCCAGGAGCTCAAAAAGAGCAAGCGGCGCTTGGTGGTCACAACAGCGGCCGATGACTTGGATCCGGTGCGCAAGCAGGTCCGGAAGGCCATCGTCGCAAAAAGTCGAAAAACTCGCTGATCCCTCCACGCAATGGCCGTAGTAGGCGATCGAGCCCCTCAGATGGGGGTGTTTTTAAATTTAGCAGAGGCAATGGAAGATGCTCATCAGCAATGAACCTGCGGTTGTTGCACTGGGAATGTCACCCGAAGAGGCGGCTGGGCTCGATAGGGCATTGGCTGAGGTGAGGCGGGTGCTGGGCCCGTTGGATGCCTATATGGCCACGTATGCAGGCATGCGAAATCCCACGCTGATTCTGGGCAGGAAAGCCGTTGACGCGTGGAAAGGAAATCCGCTGCTGGTAGTTAGAAGAGTGCGTAACAGCCATGTGCTGGGGTTCGCAAAGTCTCAGAAGAGTGGCCGTCAAGTGCTCCAGGGGTTTTTTGAGACCGGAAGCTGGAACGATTTAGTCAAGCAAGAGGTCTACCCTCTGGAAACTCTTGCAAAAACGAGCTCAGTATTCGCATCAAAAATGAAACGGCTTGGCAGCTGGTTAAAGAAAGAACACGGGAATCTTTACGAAATCTGGATCAAAGGCGAGTCGTTGATGCCATCTGACTACCTGTCGGATGATGGCCACAATGAGCAAGGCTCTCTTCTACTGCGGGAACTTCAGCAGCTTTCTTCAGAACCTTCCATTACCACGCGAAAGCAACTGATCGATGCGCGGTTAGGTCAAGGAAATTTTCGGCAGGAGGTGCTTGATCGCTGGGGCCGGCGCTGTGCCGTCACTGGGTGCACAGTGGAGCCATTGCTTCGCGCCTCGCATGTTCAGCCTTGGGCATACGTGGTGAAAGCCAATCAGTCGCTACCGGGCGCGCCGGATCCACGTCTGGATCCTGACAATGGGCTGCCGCTTGTGGCGACCCTTGATGCGCTGTTCGATTCGGGCTTGATGACCTTCGACGACGATGGTCGTGCGCTTTTTGCTGACGCTTTCATAGAAGAAGAACTCATTGCAAAAAGGCTCATTCCTGCACAGGCGCGTCTGAGAAGCTTGCCCGGTGATGTGTTGAAGCACTACCTCCAACTCCATCGGGACGAGGTATTTCAACGGCCGAGGGGGAGCGCGAGGCAGGGCCGGGCCGCCGATTAAAGCCAGCTCTAGGCCGACGCGGAATGGCGGCCATGGCGAGCGCCACACCGCCGCATAGTTGGATCTCCGTGTGCTTGATGAGGTGGGTGAGCCGTTCGTTTCCGATGCCTGGGCAGCGGGGATCTCGCTCACCTAGGCCCTACGGCAGTTGGTGGACCGGTGCCTGGACCAGAATAGGTGAACGGTCGAAGCGCGCTCATGTGCGATTGGAATGCTGAGCTATTGCTTCAATGTGCTTGGCAAAGCACGTTTAGAATATTCGAAAGGAGCATCAATCTTGGAAGATCTTCGACGACAGTTGGTAGAAATTACCTTGACCTGGGAAAGGGCATTCGGCAATGCCCCATCCATCACATCGGCTCTGTCCGAGCATGATGCTGCCGTGCTCCTGGGCTGTCCCCTGGCCGATTACTCCACAAGCATGAGGGCTGCAACGGCAGTCCAACGGGGCTACGACTTCGTCTACCGAGGCCTGCGCTACCAAGTGAAGGGAAACCGGCCTAGTGGGAAGCGTGGGAGCGCGGTGACCTGGGTGCCGAAGCCGAGAAACTACGACTGGGACCGGTTGATCTGGATCCTCTACAACCCTGCCTACGAGGTCCAGGAGGCCTGGCTCTGGGAGGTAGAGGACTACAAGCTCCGCTTCGATGCGATCCAGCGGCTAGGGCCGGCGCACATGCGCTTGGGGAAGCCACTTGACGATCTGATAATCTCAGGTGACGGATCATCATGGAGCGGTAGATGAGTAATCAGGTTATATACGACGAGTTGATTAAGCTGCTTAACGAGATCGACCCTTTTTATAAATCAGGGAACTCGATTCCTGCGGAAAGAGCATTCATTCCTATAGCTGTATGGGAGCGTTTCAGAGCTCTTATAGAGCGCATTCAACTTGAAGAGCATACGCAACACGTTAGTTCTGAGGAGCGTCCAATTGATGCGATCAAGTTCCCAGGAAAGCCTGACATTTCTAGCGCGAACCAGCGGGCTCAAGGTGGCTATTCGGATGGCTGGAATGATGCGCTTACGGAAATCCGAAACATCAACACGCGTAGGCTCTAGTCCCATCAGCGAACGCTGTATTCCGAATTTTTAGGTGGCGTTGCCAACACTACACGGTTGGCTACCTCATCGTGAGGGGGGGGGCTCTGCGAGCCACGAACCCTGGCCTAAGCGGGCCGGAGAGGGAACGCCTGGTCCACGAGTTGATGGACGCGCGGCGGGCCGTGAAGTCAGCGAAGTCCAACGGGGACGAGGAGGCACTGGCCGCCGCCCGGCGTGCCGTGGACAGCGCGAAGAGGGCATTAGGCGAACGGTGCCCGGTGTGGTGGGCGGATGGGGATCCGGATTGGAACCGGCGCCTGGTGAAGAACTCCCCCTATGCGGGGTGGTTCAACCAACAAGCCAATGGCGAGGCCGAGGCCAGCGAACTGTAAGATGTGGGCTTACACGGACTTCCGCCTCATGCGTCAGGGATGCTATAGCCATGGCAAGGAACAAGCCCATCGACTTCCCCGTGCTGCTGGTGGAGGCAGACACTACCGGTGTGACCCGAGACGATCCGATCATCCACGTCATGTGCGTGCTGGTCGAGAAGGGGGAGGACGGCAAGGCGCATCCTGCTGCCATGTATACCGGCTACCAGGAGGTGGCCAGGCCATCTTCGGAAGAGGCCTTCAAGGCACACGGCATCCCAGATGAGCGGCTGAAAGGCGAGAGCCTCGACGTGGAGCAGATCCGCGGTCTGGTCGCCCAAGCCGGCTCAATCGTGTCCCGCAGCCCACGGTTCAACGCTAAAAAACTTCACACGCTCGTGCCCGAGTGCCTGGAGAAGCACTGGTTCCCCTATCCTCACCGTATACAGAACTGGCGCTGGGAGCATTTCCCGGCCGAGGCTCGCATGGCGATCATGTGCGGGCAGGTGGAGAACGACGGCTATGGAACCATCCATCACCTGTCCGAGCTCCTGAAGATTGAGGCCAGCTCATACGAGGTGGTGTTCGACGAGGACGGGCCGCAGACGCTCACCGTCAAGTTCGGGAGGCGCAAGGTGCTGGAATGCTTCCCAGAGGCCTTGCTGAAGTGTGTAGAAGGGGATCGGTTCCGCTTCCACGGGAAGGAGGGCTACGACTTCATTACCGCCTACTGCGACTCGGGCGATGCCTACCGTGATCGCGCCTTCCGCTTGCAAACAACGCCTTCGAACCTGGCGCTGTCTGGCACATGGGCCTACTTGCAGAAGATCAAGGGCAACGAATACGTCATTGGTGCATAGGCCCGCATTCCGCGCCGAGCGTTAGCCCGGGCTCTCGTTTACCAAACGCGCCCAGGCAGTCTGTAGAGATCTAACCTCATCGGCCCAAGCCCCGTATTCGTCCAGCGGCATAGGGGCCTCCAAGCCACGCTTCACACGCTCCAGGTATTTGGCCTTTCGGGCCACCGCTTCGCGATACAGCAGCTCCGCTTCCTCCAGCCTGTCGGCCCGTTTCGCGGCTTGCAGTTGGGCTAGCCGGCGAACGGAATCCGGGTTCGTGGACAGCACACGGGGAGCATACGGCAGCGCCGGGCCGCCGGTCATCGGAACCCGCTTGTGGTTGCTGACAGGATCCTGCACTCGGTGACGCCAGCACTCCCGCCAGTCGTCTACGTCCACCGGGCCATCGCCTGGCACATCCAGCTCCACGACGATCCCATGCGCCTCGATGAGCGCCCATACGGCAGGCAAGAACCCGCTCACCGGAACCCGCAGAAGGGTCACCTGGCCCTCTGCCAATACCTCTGCACCGTCCCTCATCCGTAACGCCAGCTTGCTCTCACCCACTGCCTGGTCATCCCCGGCTCGGGTGCTCCAGCCCACCAAGCACGCGCGCTCCCCATCCACCTCACCGGACCACGCATAGACCCGGAACCGGGGCTCGTCGAAACGAGCGGACAGGTGGGCCAGCAGCCGCTCACGGTTGGCGTGACGGCTCAATGGGGTGAAGTGATTTTCGGCATACAGCAATGCAGCACGCCGCCGCTCCAGCAGCAAGGCAACCCGGTCAGGGTGTGCTGACGCCTGCCACTCGGACCACCCCACGATATCTCGCATGCCCTTGGCCGCGGCGCAGGGACGGCAGGCAGGCACCCAGTTCTCCACCACGCCAGCGGGGCCGCCCAGTTGCGCGGTGACGAGCGGCGTAGCAGTCCAGGACTTGGAAGAGGACAGGTCCAGCGCAGCGGAGCAGAAGGCGCAGGCGTCGCCGAACTCCGCCAAGCCCGCTTTGCGTTGCCACCCATTGGCCTTGCCTTCCAGCGGGGCATCGGCTCGGGCGATGGCATTCAAGAACGGGGTCAACTCAAGCATGGGAAGCCCCCAATCCGTTCAACGCAGACCCAGCACCCAGCACCCAGAACGCAGAACGCAGAACGCAGAACAGGGGCAGAGGTGCACTGCAGGAGCCTGAAAAAGATTTGACTAAAACGCTTTTCCGAGCCTGTCGAACGCCCCCAGCAACCGCCCAACAAAAAACCAAGAGCCCGCTTCGCTGATCCGGTCCCAGGCCAGCACTGGACCTCAACACGCTGATCGAAGGCCGAGGTGCAGCGAACGGAAGCAAGGACAAGCCGCTTGACTAAAGCGGCTTGTGTCAACGCTTTTAGGGCACCCAAACAGAGCGCCGAAACCCCAGCACTCGTCCACCCGAACCCCCATGAAGAGTTGACTAAAACGGATGGAGTCAGGGCTTTCCGAACACCCGAGCAGCACTGCAGAACTCCAGCACACGCCAGCCAGACCCCAAGGAATCGCTCAACGGAAACAGGGGTGACAGGTGGGGCGGGGACATGGGGGCTATCGGGGTCTCTGTTACAGAAGGAGGGGCCTCGCTGATCGTAGGTGAGCAGGGTGACGCGGGCTGGGGCTGGATGGGTTGCAGGGGCGAGGCGAAACGCATTGGGCGGCAGCGGTGGAGCAAAGGCCAGGGTCATAGGGGTCTCCAGGTTGTCTTGAGTGAAGGGCTTTCTCATACAACTACCGGGGAAAAGCGGAAGAGCAAGAGCGGTGGAGCGAAAACTGGGGGGCGATTGCGAGGAACCGATTTGTCTCCCTAGTCACCGTTAAAGGTTTTCCGAAAGGTGAAGGGAGTGGGGCATACACAAGTCGCACCTCCGGTGTTTTCCGGCCTGGCTAGAAATGCTGCGCGTTTCCACCCATGAACGCCTTGCTACGCCTTGTTTTCAGACTTGGCTAACAACCTAGCCAAGCGTTGCGATGAAAAGTTAAGGAAACCACTGGGAATCAAAAGATTCCCGGCTTAGCCCACTTGCGCTTCTTAAATCCTCTGCTAATCCATTGGGTATGGATATTTATTGCAGGGGGATAAGTGGTTCGCCAGTCGCTATTAACTAAGTCTTTCAACATCGCCAGTGATGAGCTGGAGAACGCACGGCATTGCGCGCGAGAGATGGGAATTTCGCTCAATAAGTATCTGCGCCTGGCTGTTCTCGAAAAGAACCGCGGCGAAGCGCTGGGATTGGAAACTTCAAAAACGTTGAGCCAGATCAGAGCCACCGTTCGCGATTCGGAAAGCCGCAGTGCCCTGGCACTTGAAAGCTTCATGGCGGACCTGCGAGCCGAGCAGAGCGCGTCGAATCACGAGAACAGAGATTTGGTGGTGGACACCCTAAAGGCGTTCTCCCAGTTCCTGTCGCCATCCGAGCCATCCAAAGAAAGCCCGCGCAAGTCCCGGCCAGAAGCGGCGACGGCGCCCTCCAACCCCACCTCGACCGACTGGCAGCGCTACGCCAGCGGCTCTTAACGCTTCCCCCACTGCCTCAAAGGAGATCTATCCATGAAACGTTTTGCACTCGCTCTCACCATTGCCGCATTGCTCGCCCCGGGTCTGTCGTTTGGCCAAGACACCGCGCCCGAACCGCAGAAGACGACGGACAAGCTGCGCTTGTTCAAGGCCGGCGGCATCGGATGCCTGGCCGGCGGTGGCTTGGCCTATCTGACCGGAAAGAAAGACAAGGCGGCAGTGGCATGTGCTGCCGCCGCCGTAGTGGGTGGCATTGCCAGCTATCGCGCCCAGGTCAAGGAAGCCCAAGAAGTGGCAGATGCAGCGAAGGCTGCTGGCTTGGATGCTCAGATCCGCGTTAAGACCATCCAGACCCAGGACGGGCAAGCAGAGGCGTTGGACGCACTGACCATTCGCTACAAGCCCGAGGACATGGCGCCGGTCAACCAGAAGACGTCCGCAACTTTGGACAAGCTGGCCGCCCTGATCAAGCGTTCGAACATTCAACTGACGGTTCGGTTCGAAGGCGGTGACCTGGCTGTCTGTCCGATTCCTTTTGATGAGCTGCAGAGCCGCGGTGCCCTGAAAGGCCACAAGGCCGAAGTGGCATGCGGAGAGAACGGCGAGCCGTTCCTGATCCGTGTCACGCCGATTCCCGACGTTCGTTGATGCCAGCCGTGGACCGGGGGCGTGAGCCCCTGGTCCAAATCTCTCTCAATCTCCTGGAGGAACCATGAGCAACAACCCATCCCCTGAAGAGCTCCGCCGCCTCCAAGAGTTGGCTGAAATGTTTGACGACGGCCCGGCAATGCCAGGGACGCCGAGCCCTGAGCGGTCCGCTCCTTCGCCAGGCGCAAGCGAGGTCATGAACGCTGCCAAGCATTGGGGCCGCGTGTTCGGGAACAAGGCCAAAGAGATCTCAGAGAAGGCGGTCGAAAAATCCAAGGAGGCCCAAGACGCCATCGCACGCCGGGCAGCAGAGGCCAAGGGGAAGAAGGAAGCAGAGCGAGCGCAAAACGCCGCCGCCGCGATTCCATCCGCTGCGCCTGCCGGGCTCCTGCTGGTTGAGCCCGAGACGATTTCACCACCGGTTGTGACGGAAGCCACGGTCGAGTCGGAGGACGAGACAGCGCTGCTTGAGCGACTGGTTCCAATGGAAGCCAAGGCGCTTCGTGAGAACCCCGCAGTCGCTGCATTGATCTACGACGGGATGGGCACGCTCCCGCAGTTGCGCGACCTGCCCGATGAAGTGGTGGACCCTGTCACCGCTGATCAGCAATCCCCATCCGTGCCCGAGAGTATTCCCCAGGGGGCGCCCGCCGTATCAGCAACGCCAGACCATGCTCCCAACAACGTGCCGAGCCGGGCGAAGGGCTGGCAAACCTTGGCCGGGGCTGCGCTTGTTGGCCTGGTGCTTGCTGGCGCTACGGCATGGTGGGTCACTCGCCACGATTCCGAAACGTCGGCCGTGCCTGCGTCCACGCCAACCGCAGTGGCAGTGCCCCCGGTTGTTGCCACTCCGGGCCCGGCTCCCGTCGTTGATCCGCTGCCGGTGGCCGTGCCGGTGGAGCGCGGGCCTGCGTCAACCGTAGACGCAAAGGCTACGCCCCTACCGGTCGCGATCCTCCCGGTTGAAGCGCCGGCCACAAAGCCTGTCCCAGCGATCACACCCAATGCCAAGCCCGCACCCAAGGTTTCGATGCCCCCGGTCCGGCAAGCGGCAAAACCGAAGGCCTCCGTCGTCCCCGAGCTCCAGCCAAAACCCGATGGAACAAACGGATGGCAGGAAAAAGCCGATGGCGACATGGATGCATGGGCAAAAAAGGCCGGGATCAACTGATCCCCTTGCCGAAACCAAATGATCCATTACAAGTAGTGGGTATTTACACAAAAGGGAGGCGTTATGTTGGGTTGGTTGTTTCTTCCATACAAAAGAACGGGGGTTTCGTTTACCTCCCGCTTCATGCGCTGGCATGGCGAGAGATTCCTCGGTCGCCCTGAGGGCTTGGGTCTTCGGGGCACACTTCAGGATGTCCTTGATAGTTACTACTACTTGGCTGTGGACCGTCCGGTTCAAGAGCACAAACACGATTTCAAAACATGGCAGATCGACCAGCAGCACGCGGAGGAGGCCCGACTGGTGAGCAAGGCGGAGATTCCGAAAGCAACGTTCTTGGCCGTTGCCGCTGTCAGCGTGGTCTGTGCATTGGCCTCTGCTCCTTTCGCTGATTGGAAGGGCTCTCCCATTGGTCAGGGCGCTTCGCTGCTCAGCACGTGGGACGTAAAGAAGGGCAGCAAGGCGCTAGGAGCCTTGCTCGGCTTAGATACATCGCCTCAAGAGGCGAAGGCGATCGATGACCCAAAGGTCAGAGCGAATTGCGAGAACAAATATCGAGCGGATCGCTTTGCACAGAGTGACATTGTGTTGTGCTCGAGCGTATGGGACGAGTTGAGGGCTAAGGGGGGACAATGATCATGAACATCTATTCGCTGTTGGACATCGCTGTCCAGTTCAAACACCGCGTGCTGCTGCGACCACCAGCCAGACCGGTGGCCGATCGCATGTGGTTCAACGTCGCCGCACGCTTTGCCAACGTTCGCGGGCAAGTGAACGCCCATAACAGGGTGTCGAGCCGCACGTTGGTGGTGCCCGCCGGTTACGGGCCCAAGGCGGAGGCACTGGGTGCCGTCTACGACGCAACAACCAACACCTACGTCGTCCCTGATGCGTTGGATGAGAATGACGCGAAGTTCGCACCGTTCTGGCCCTCTGCTCCGCGGGACCTGCAGAACCAGGAAGGACGTGCCGAGTTGTCGAGGGACGGCCAGGTCATTGAAAGCCTTGTCCATCCGCACGACCGCTTGCAAGGTGGGGACAGCACCGCGCTATTCCTGATGTATGCGGCCCTGCCGATCATCGCTGCCGTGATCGCCGCCGTGACTTCGATCCCCTTTGTGGGTTGGTTGGGTTGGGTGTTGCTCCCGGCGGTGGTGCCCTACATTCGCGCGATCGCGCGCAGCGAGAAAGCGCCCGAGGCATTCAGGGCAACCGTGCTGACCTTCATCCTTCCCCTTGCAGCAGCCAAAGGGTTCCTCCTGGCGGCTGGATCCAACGACCTTGTCTTTGGCGTGTTTGCAACGATTCTCAACGTCTACCTCTTTCTCGGACTGCTCTATTGCCTGATTGCACCCGTTGAGCAGGAACAGGAAGCCTGGGGCGGTCGGTGGACGCGGATCAAAGGGTTTGCGTTGTGGAACACCGCCGGCTTGGGCGCCATTGCCATGACGATGCTCTTCCCGCCGGTCATCGGCGGCTTCCTCTGGTTCGTGATGGCGGGAGCTTATGGCTTCGTCTATTACGCCCGGGATTACAAAGAACGGACCTTGGTCCTTCAATCCCAAAGCGCGCGCTTCAACCTGGGCAAGCAAGGCCTCATGGAGAACTTCAACAGCCAGGCGCTGGAGACCCAGGTCCGCAAAGCGCTGGCCGACCCCAGCCCCTTCATCCAGTGGGGCGTGGCGTTGGGCCACCTGCGGAAGAAGGGCGTCAAGAAATCCTACGACACCAACTCGCCGGCCGGTATCTCCGTTGAAGACCTCTTCATGCACGCCATGATCTGGGCCGAAACCGGCATGGGCAAGTCGGCTTACATCCGCTGGTTGATGGCCGAAATCCTGAAATCTGGCTATCCGTGTGCGTTCGCCGTCTTCTGCGGCAAGGGCGCCTTGGCGGGCGAGGTCCGCGGCATGCTGGACATGGTGATCGAGACCGGCGTCCACCTGGGGCTGATTGAAGGCTTGGACGCGCAGGGGCTGAAAGCCGCGCTGACCAACACCAAGATGGAAGACGACAACGCGGACATCTGGACCGGCATTTCGAGCTTGGTCATTGACCACGCCGCCGTGATCCTCGAAGCGCTTCATCACCATGAGCTCAAGCTGCGTGCGCTGGACGCGGCGAAGAAGCTTGAGTTGGAGACTGAAATTGAAGGATTGCTCCAGGTCAGGGATCGCGAAGAAGCCAATGGCAGAGACGTTGCTGACATTGATGAAGCATTGACCAGGCTTGGCAAGGAATTGGATGAGCGCATTCACGCGCTTGCTGAAGAGCGCGAGTGGAAGTGGACGCTGGAGCGCTTCGACAAGCTCATTCAAGCCATTGGAGACGTTCGCACCAACAGCAACATTCCCGGCGAGGGCTTGTTGGCTGCGGCCCGCTACATCGGTGTTCAGCCCATCCACCTAGGCAACGACGAAGATTTCATTGCGCGCAAAGCCGAATGGGCGGAGCGACTGGCCAGGGCCCCGCAGACCATCCATCCGGATCTGCTACAGCCCGGCTCGCTGCTTCAGCAGTCGTTCGGCTGGGTGTTGAAGACGTGGCCGGCCTTTGCCGCAGAGACCCGTGGCAGCTTCATGGCCAACGTTCAGAACCGGCTGGTGCCGCTCATGCGCGGCAAATACCTGGTGGACGATCAAGGGGTGCCGTGGCACAGCATTGAGCACGGGTCGGTCAACGTTGGGGACGTGCTGAAGGGGACGTCCATGGGCGTCAACGTCCCAGATACCCGGCACGGGACGGCCGGCATCTTGGTCCAAAACCTCATCAGCCAACGGCTCTACACCGGCATCAAGCTTCGTAACGAAGTCAGCGAGGCCGAGTGGCGCGCACGCGGTGAGCTGCCCGTCATCCAGATCATGGACGAATGCCAGAACCTCATCGGCCGGGAAGAGCAGCGCATCCTGCCAATCTCGCGCTCAACCAAAATGGCGTGTATCTACGCCACGCAAGGTTACGAAGGGATCTTGGCCAAGCTGCCGGAAGCCGCTGCCCAGCAGTTCTGCAACAGCTTCCAGAACTGGGCCCTGTATCGCACCTCGCCTCAGAGCTACGAATACATGGAGCTGCGCTTCGGGGTAGAAGAAATGACAACTTTTCGGAGCAAAAGTGTCGGTCTGGATTACGACGGCGGGCTTGACATGGTCTTGGACAACGCCTTGTTCGATCCCAACCACCCCAATGCAGCCGGCATGAAGCAGCTGCGCAAGGCCGGTGCTGGTCGCGTAGTGGCTACTCACATCGACCCCGTCAGCAAGGCTCGATGGGTGGGACAGAAGTTCACAGGCATCCAGGCCACAAAAGACCTCGAGATCCCAGCAAGCGGGCGTCGCGAGTCCCAGCCGCTGTTCTCCAAGTCCGAGTTCAATGGCCTGCTGAACCAGCAGGGCCGGGCCATCCTCTGGTTCAACCGCGCCGGGGTTCGGCGTGCCGACATCTGCAAGACCCCGTTCTTGCCCTTGGACCAGGTCGACGATGTGGTCAAGGCCATCAAAGCATCAAGGGCGGCGTAAGCCTCCCTCCCAGCCATCCCCCACCGTAGGAGCCAATCAACATGAACAATATCGAAAAAGACCAGCACTTCCGTAATCGCATGGCCGCTTCCACCAGCGACGACGCCAAGCAATGGACCTCCCTCGACCGGAAAGCCGAGAGTGAGCAACGGGGCGTAGACAAGATGCAACGCTCGCTGGACAAGCGCCTTGATCCGGAGCGCATCACCCAGTTGGAGGAGCAGGTTCAGAGCCTGGGCCTTCAACGCCACGAGATGGAGGTGGCTGGGCGCCCCGGGCTCTTCCTTCGTAAGCAGCGGGCCGAATACGATGAGAGGCTGAAGAGCATCGAGACCGGCCTGAAAAAGGCCCGTCACGACATCCGGGAATGGTCCCGGCAATCAGAGCCGGAGGTGGTCGCCAAGCACCAGGCACGGATGCAAGGCAAGCAAGACGAGCTCAACGAGACCGTCAAGCAGCGCCAGGGACTGGGCATGCTGCCCTCGGAAGAGAAAAAGCAGGAACAGCGCGTCGATGGTGGGGTTGAGACGCCGATGATGCGGGTGGACGAGTGGCGGAAGAGCCGTCAGAAGGCCCATCAGGAGCAGGGAACGCATGCCGACGTGCCCCAATACGGTCATGGCAAGTTCGGGTTTGCCACCTTCGCTGCCACCGCCAAGGCCGAGCAGGAAAAGATGCGCAAATACGAGAACGAGTTCGACTGGCAGAAGCAGGATCGCGAGCGCCAGCCCAACGTCTTCCGTCAGTGAAGACCGACGCTTCCCATAAAGAGCTCTTCGGGGCCCTTTCTGTATGAAGCGTCGAATCATGAGTGGCCCGATCTACCCATAAAAGCAACGTCAAAAGCGGCTCAAAGCAACAGCATGGATGGGGTTTGACAAAGGAAAAAGCGGACGCATGCTGAAACAATGAACAACAACAACCCCAAGCGATTTGTCAGGCCCAAACGAACCGCAGTGCTCAATGCACGGGTGGAGCCCGAGTGCCGCGAAGCCCTGGAGGCGTATGCGCGCAAACACGGTTATTCCCTGGCAGACGCTCTCTCCCGGCTGATCAAAGCCCATCTCATCAAGCAACAACCAACGAGTTGACTAAACAGAAAAACTGCCGGGAATTTCGCATTTTTGCGCTTGCCAATGTGTGCATTTGTGTTTGACTGGGGTTACACAAAACACAATCGGGGGAGGTCCCTATGTATATTTTCGCTGATGCTTACGAATATTCCGTGGATAACGTGGGAAATCTGTTGCTCACGCTGGGCGGATTTTCCGTGGTGAGCTACGTGGTCGCCAACGTCGCAGGTTGGCTTGCATGACGGCCTGGCTCCGGGAGGACTTGGAGCAAATAGATCTGCACATCGTCTTGTTTGTCCTTCAGGCAGGACTTCTAATCGGCATGGCCTAGAGCATCGAGATTTGTAGCTGATTGCCAAACTGAAAAAAAACGGTATGCAATGGGGATGGAACCCCACATCAACAATCAAGCAAACCTGAGCGGGGGCGATTTTTTGAATCGTCCCCATGAGTCGTTGCTCCACCCCATCCTTCACCCGCTGACCCTGGCCCGGTTCTACGGCAAGCACCACGAAGCGCTCGTCACCGCTGATGCTTGGCAGGCGCTCGCCTTGGCCGAGCAGTTCTGCCGCGAGGACCAAGTGGCAGGCTTGGATACCTCAACACCGGCGGGTTTCGACTGGGTCATTCGATCCAACCACCGGTTCGGGGGGATGGATTTGGAGTTGTGGAAAGGTGCATCCGTAAAACTTATCCACGTCACCGAGCCCGCAACGCTCGAGCAGGCGCTCGATAGGAGCGCTTTGCAGCACCCGGTATTGGCCCATGCTTACACGAATCTACTCGACGACCAACGCGCCGGACTGCTGTCGGAGCTCCGCGAATCGATCGATCAGGTTCAGGCCAACCGCACCGCCGCCCACCGGCTTCAGGCCATGCGGGCCCAGCCTGAGCTCCCCTCGCTACCCCTACCACCCCTGGACATCGTCGGGCTGCTTCAGCGCTACGAAGTCCCAGAGGACCAAGCCAAGGCCACCGAGCAGCACCTCATCCAGACCCACGGCGGCGCGCTGACCACGATGCACGGGAGCGAGGTGCTGGCTGCTGCTTTTCAGCACTGCCAGCACTCTGGGCTGTTCGGGGCGCCGTGGCAGACCTGGCTGTGCGAAAACGCCACGCTGGGAAACCTGGCCGCGGTGGACGCGTGCTTGGGCATGGGCGCCGATCCGAACTGCCCCAGTGCCCGTGGGTTGATGCCCATCCACTTGGCCGCACGGCAAGGTGAGGGCGCCATCGTCCGGCGTTTGCTCGAGCGCGGTGCTGATCCCGCGATTGAAGGGCCCTCCGGGACGAGGACGCTCGATATGGCAGCCGGTCAGTTGGTGGCCCAGACCTACGTCGCGCTGGGCTTGGCAAAACGCGTGAGGCACTTCCCTGCTGAAGAACTGGAGCGCTACGGGGTAGACCCCGTGCAAGCCGCTGAGCTGGAACAGCGGCTAATCGCTTCTCATGGCGTCCAGCTTGCTCGCTTCCACGAAGCCGAGGTTCTTGCATCGGCGCTCGCGCTTCGAACCTATCTGCCGATCCGAGCGCCCCTCCAGCGCTGGTTGGAGGAAGGAATTTTGCTGGAGTCACCGGAGGTTATCGACGCTGCGCTTTTCTTGGGGGCGAATCCAAACCTTGCGAATGAGTCGGGAGATCGTCCTCTTCACCAGGCTGCTCGCATGGGCGCCCACGCCATCGTTCGCCGGCTGATCGAGATTCAGGCTGATCCTTCGCTCACCAATGCCGTTGGCGAGTCCCCGCTTCACTTGGCCGCTCAGCACAAGCATGGGCGGGCCTGCCTGGAGCTGATGGCCGGGGGAGCTGATCCCAATCAGCGGGACAGCGGCGGCCGCAAGCCGGGCGAGATCCACAGGGAACAGAACAAGGAGAAAAGACGTGTCATCGATCTATGACTGCTGGTCGTGGCAGGTTCCAAGCCACGTTCCGCCCAGCCAGAAGGTGCGTTACTGGCCTCAGGCGCTTCTGTCGGCTGCCTGCATCGCCAGTCTGTCCTATGCCGCGTCGCTGTGGCTGGTCTGGCAAATCCCCAGCACTCATACGTTGATGAATTTCGGCCAGGCGCTCACTGGTAGCGTCGCAGCGCTGGTCAACGCCGCCACGGCCACCATGTCCCTGCGTGAGCCAGCCGCAGCCTGGTGGGACCTGGCACGCGAGCAGGCGACCGTCGGAACCCTGGCCCGGGTGGGCATCGCGGCTGGAGTGGCTTGCTCGGCGGCTGCCTGGGTGACGCGTCGCGGCCTGATTCCCCGGTCCAACACTTGGCACGTTTCTGGGGCGCAGTTGCTTCAAGGCAAAGAGGCGTTGACTGAGGCGCGCCGCCGGTCGCTCAAGAAGCGGGAGCAGGCAAACGAGCTGCATGCGTTGTCGTTGCACCCGGACTGGGTGGTCTCTAAGAAGCTGTTAGCTCGCCATGCGTTTCTTTACGGTAGCGTTGGAAGCGGGAAATCCGTGATCCTCAAGCACCTGCTGGCGCAGGTCGTTGAACAGGACAAGAAAGCCTTTATTTTCGACATCAAAGGAGACTTTAGCAGCACCTTCAAGCGTCCGATCATCGTGTGCCCGTTCGACAAACGCAGCTATGTCTGGGACGTGGGACGCGACGTGGCAACCGTCACTCAAGCCGCTGCCTTCGCGCAAACCATCATCCCGCCCGAAGAAGGGGCAGGAGCATTCTGGGCGTCTGCCGCTCAGGCAATCGTTGAAGGCTGCGTCCGAGAGCTTCAAGCGACGCGAGGGCAGGCATGGGGGTGGAGCGAACTGGCAGATCGACTGGCACGAGACGCGATAACCATGCACGCCGCGCTCTCTATCGCTTACCCCCGCGCCGCTGTCTTGATTTCTAATGTCGAAAGCGGCACGACGAGCAGTGTGATGGCATGTGTCGCGAACGGAACAGCGATCATCGAGCGCCTGGCGCTGGCGTGGCCGGAGCGCAACCCAGATCGCATGTTCTCCATGCTGGATTGGATCCGCGACGACTACACCGGGCGCAAGCAGGTCATTGTTCAATCTGGCCCGGATGAAGTTCTGGCGCGCAGCTACATCTCCGCCATGATCAATGTCACGGTGCCGGAGATCATTGGGCCAAGCCTGCCGGACGACGAATCTGGCCGCTTCCTGGGCTTCTTCTTTGATGAGTTGACCTCTGCAGGCAAGCTCAACATCGAGCCGCTGCTAGCCCTGGGCCGAAGCAAAGGCGTGGTTGCAGCCATGGCGGTTCAGGACTGGAGCCAAGTTGAAAAAGTCTACGGCGATAAGACTGCCCAAGCTTTTTCTGGGTTGGTTGGCACACACATTATCTGCCAACTACAGGTGGGCGAGACGCGGGATAAGATTTCCAGGAACCTGGGCAAGCGCACCGTGGCGTGGCGCACCCACGACGACAAGGCCACCGTTCACGAGGAAAGCAAAGCCATCGTTGCGCCAGGGCGGCTCACCGACGATCTGGGCTTTCGCAAAGGGAAGGCATTCGGCAAGGAG
The DNA here is from genome assembly GCF_040202875.1 of Xanthomonas sp. WHRI 10204. Lineage (NCBI taxonomy): Bacteria > Pseudomonadati > Pseudomonadota > Gammaproteobacteria > Lysobacterales > Lysobacteraceae > Xanthomonas > Xanthomonas sp. WHRI 10204. The sequence goes on along the minus strand of NZ_JBEGDW010000002.1, from coordinate 625,962 downwards.
CGCTGGGGCATTCGGGCCCTCGTTCAGACAAACCTGGATCTACTCATGCTGGATTGGCCGGGTGTCAGTTACCCGAAGGTGCGGGAGGGACAAAAGCGGGCTCGGTGGACGAAGCAGGGCGCCCAGCCAGTGGAGCAGAAGCCTATGCCACCCAGCAACGCGGAGAGCGCAGCAGAGGTCCAGCGCGTGCTCAAGATGACTGCGGACCAAGCCACGGCTGAACTGGGGAGGCGAGGGCGCGCGCCGCCACGGTTGCGTGCGGTTTCTGAGGAAGAGCTCGAAGCCATCTTCAAGAAGTAAAAGATGCCCCGATCCTTCCACAGATCGGGGAAGTTGCAGATAGGCCGGGATTCAAAATTCGGGCATCTCCCCAATCTTGACCCGATCATCGTTCTGAGCAATTCGCAGGACGAACTCGATATCGGCGCCTGGCGTGATGGTTGTTTCGTTTTCTTTCCCTGAGCGGACGCGGTGTCCATCCGCAAGAAGCTTGACCACGTCTGCCGTGGATTTCGCTCCGCAGGAGCGCCAGACGTTTCTATTTTTTTCCTTGTCGAACGTCAACTCCCAGAGGTTTACATGCGAAACTCGGTTGTCGTCCTTATTTGCACGCCTTACTGCGGTGATGCAATAGTCAGTCATGTTTTCCCCCGCGCTAAGTGGATGCCCGGCTGTTCGGTGCTAGATGTCTATGCGGCTTGGGGAGCGTGCTTTCAAGGGGACTTTCTTTGGCTCGATGGACAGACGTTAAATGTTGCCCTTGCCAAGCGCTGACCTTCTGTTATGGGTTTATAAGCAACCCGACAGGAGGCCCCCATGATCAACGTCACCCCATTGACCGCCCAAGGCAAGGACAGCAAGTCCGGCGCAGCCGTCGTCGAATACCTGATGGCCACCGAGTATTACCTCAACAAGGATGGCCATGCGAAGGAGGCCATGGCGTGGGGCGGCAAGATGGCGGCTCACCTCAATCTTCTCTCTTCGACGGTGACACGCGAGCGCATGACCAAGCTGGCCGCGGGCTTCGACCCAGTGACGGGAAGGGCGCTTTGCCAGAACGCAGGGCACAAGGGGAGGGTGCGGCCAAAGGTGGACAAGAACGGGGATCCCGTCATGGATGCCCAGGGCAAGCCCGAGGTTGTTGTCGTCGGTGGTCACCGGGTCGGCTACGACGTCACGGTGTCGGCGCCCAAGGACGTGGGGATCCTGTTTGCGATGGAGTCGCCCGAAAAGCGCGATGCCGTGCTCAAGGCGCACCAGGCCGCTTCTGCAACGGTGATGAACCGGCTGGAATCGATGGTCGAGACCCGCCGCGGGAAAGGCGGCAAAGACGTGATCGGCGTCAGCGGCTTGGTGTGGTCCAGCCACCAGCACTTTGCCGGGCGAGACCTGGACATGGATCTCCACACCCACCACCTGGTCTACGGGGTGGCGTTGGGCGAGGACGGCAAGGAATCGACCTTCGATGCCGTCGAAATCTACCGGCATGCCCGGGCCATGGACGAAATCTACAAGCTGGAGCTCTACAAGAACCTTCAGGACTTGGGCTACCAGGTCGAGCACGTCCGGGAGCTGGACGACGACGGCAAGGAAACCAACCGATCCTACGCACGCCTGGCCGGCATCGACCAGGACGTCATCGACCACTTCAGCAAGCGCCGGAAGGCCCTGCTCGAATACGCAGAACAGCATGGGGTCACCAACCAGCAGGCGAACAAGGCCACCCGCAAGCACAAGCACGAGCCCACGTATGCCGAGCTGGTGGAGCACTGGCAGGAGACGTTGAAGGGCTTTGAGCTGACCCCGGAAACGTTGAAAGCAGCGCAGGGCAATCTGGACGCAGTGGAGCACAAGAGCGACGCCGAGTTGCTGGAGCTGCTGCATCAGAACGAGGCGGTGTTCAACGGCATTGATCTGGTGCGGGTGCTGGGGATGGAATACGCGGGCAAGTTGGACGCGGCCGGGCTCGATGCCCGCATTGAACGGTTCAAGCAAGACAATGGCCTGGTGCTGGTCAACGCCGAGCGCCTGGCAGACGAAGACCGGGGGCTGACGCTGGCCCGCAAGCACACCGAGGATCGGTTCTGCGCCCCACGGATGCTGGAAGCGGAGCAGGCGGTGGTGGGCATTGCCAACCGCCGTGCCAATGAGACCCAGCACCACGCCAGCCCGGAGACCGTGAAGCGTGTCATCGCGGACTACGAACAGGCCAAGGGCTTCCAACTGTCGCAAGAGCAGCGAGTGGCCGTGAACCACATCTGCCGCGGCAGTGGTGGAGTAGCGAACTTGAGCGGCCTGGCAGGCACGGGCAAGACCACGATTTCGGAGCTCTACAAGGAGGCCCTGGAATCCGAAGGCATGGTGCTCCTGGGGGTGTGTGTGTCGAACAAGGCCGCCCAGAAGCTTGAGGCGGAATCGGGGATGCCCTCCACGTCTATGGCCCAGATGCTGTTCGATTTGGATGAGGGGAAGCGCTTGCTTCAGCCCAACGACGTGATCGTGATCGATGAAGCGGGCATGGTGGATACCCGCGACACTCGGGCCTTGTTGGCCCATGCCGAGAAAGCGAAGGCCAAGGTCATCCTCCAGGGCGACGCAGAGCAGCTGCAGCCCATCGGGGCCGGGTCCGGCTTTCAGCTCACCAAGCAGGCGGTGGGCGACGTGAAGTTGACCGAGATTCGCCGGCAGGCGCGGCAGGAGGACCGCGAGACGGCGATGGGATTCTATGCTCGGGACGAGAACGGCAAGGTGATAGATCTGAAGCAGGGCACCCGCAGCCGGCGCGAAACCTTGGAGATGGGCGATAAGCAGAAGGAGCGGTTGTTGGACTCCATCGTGGAAGCGCACTCCCAAGAGAAGTCCATCGAGCGCCTGGTGAACGACTTCTTCAAGAACCCCGCCGCGCCGGACGACAAGCTGGTGCTGGCGCACAGTCGGGCCGAGGTGAGCGCTCTCAACGCAGGCATTCGCCAAGGCTTGAAGGAGCGTGGCGAGATCGGCACAGACGAGGTGGTGGTCGAGGGGCGCGTCAATGGTCGCAAGTTCGACTTGGCCCTGGTGAAGGGGGATCGGATCATGTTCACCTCGAAAAGCAAGCAGATGGGGGTGGTCAACGGAACCCAAGCCACGATTCAGTCCATCAAGCCGTCACGAAGGGGTGGCTACGACATCACCGGCATGCTGCGGTCAGAAAACCCGAAGGAGAATGGGCGCAAGGTGGTGTGGAACACTCACGAGCACAAGGCTCTGGTCCACGATTATGCGATGACCATCCATAAATCGCAGGGTGCCGGGAAGCGAGAGGTGTTCCACCTCATGAACCTGGGGATGATGGACAACGCGTCGTCGTTGGTGGCCTTCACCAGGCTAACGAAAGGCAGCTACAAGCTGTATGGCACCTACGACGACGTGGAGCAGCTCAATACCCGGTTGGGGTTGGAGCGATTGAAGGCAACCGTGCTCGATGCCGGGGTCAAGGAGCGGCCGGCGGCCATCCCGCCAGCCCAGCGTCCCGGGGCACAGGTCGGGGTGCTTCAAAGCAAGCTCGATGCGCTATTCCACGAGCACAAAGAAGGGCCAGAAACACGACGGGCAAAGAGTGACGGCGAGCGAAAGGCACGCCGAGTGCTGGAGGTATTGGATCTGGCGGGACGCCGAGCGACGTCACGGGCGCTGCCTGTGGACTATGTGCATTCAAGCAAACGTTCCCAGCAGGGCATGGTGCGTTAACGACGCCACCAACTCAGTCACCAGCCCAACTCGAATAGCCAGCTTGGCCGTGAACGGCCAAGCTGGTGTGAAACGGCTAGGCGTTCCTTTCCATACGCTCGGCGAACTGCACGTCTAGATCGTCAGAATCGTCATCACGCCAATCGTCGTCCAACGCTGCGTCCTCCTTGCTTTCTTCAAAAATTAGCCCGGATCGACCCGCTTTTATGTAGGAGAGCTCACCCCACACCTCCAACGTGTGCCCGTTGAACATCCGGTCACCGTCAGGGTCATACTCGCCACTCATGGTGCCACTCGCCTCGATGGCCCACCTATCAGTGCTTGCCCAAAGGTCGCCGCTGTCTTCTGGCGGTTCAAGGTCGGGGGAGTCGGGGAAAGCTGCATTGCAACCGGCCATGGCGGCGGCCGTGTTTTCGCCATCTGCGATTTCCCCTTCGAGCAGCTCGCGTGCGTGGCTATCCCAGAACTCATCGATGCCGTCATAGACGGGAACGGGGAAGGTCGACATAACAGCGGCCTTACACGCATCCAGCGACCGCGGCACACCCAGCTTGTTCGCACGGTCCTCGGCCAACGGCATGTTGAGCACGTAAAGCTCTGCGTCGGCCAAGTGATTCTCGAGAGAACTGTCCGACTCTTCGACGCAAAGCGCGGCAAAGCTACGGTAGCCCAACATGGCCGAGATCACTTCCACGAGGTGGGAGCGTTTGATCACGTGGCCCGCGTGAGACATGCTCTGGGAAGCCGCAAAAGCGGCAGAACTGATAAAGGATTTCATCGGTATGCTCTCGTAACTGCTCGGTGCGCTGGACCTTTTGTCGCCTATCGAGCAGCCGGCATGCCGGGAAGGATAGGGAGATCAAAAGCGGAACTACATGTCTCAACAGCTGCCTTCTTCAAGCGGTCCAAAGCTTAGGCGGGCGCCTACTTAAAATCCTACTCCGCGCCAGCTCAGTCCGCAAGTGCAGTCCCTAGAGCCGGTTAGCCGGCTCCTCCATCAGGCACGCGGGTTGTGCCCTCCTGGGTGCCTAAAGCGACGATCGCGTGGCCAGCACAACCAGCATCACGAACGTTGGGTAGAGAAACAGCCATTTGAATCCAGCCCAGAGGAGGCCGCCGTTGGTAGCCACATGCCTTCCAGCCGCTGGAGCGTTTGCTGGCCAGACAAATCCATGTGCCAGGTTTTTCATTTCCCATGTCGTCCGCCGACGGGGATCCCGGATGAGGACGCCCGGGGGCTTGGCGTAGATCCGCCAGCCTTTATGAAACGCCTTGTAGCGCCACGCGTATTCGTGCAACTCGGCGTCGGCTTGGGTGCCCGTCGTGACGCCCAGGGGGACAAAGGAGAACGGTTTGCCTTGCCATCCCCCACGGGGGCTCCGGTGCTGCTGCTCCCGTTGATTCAAGTCCACGGTTTGCCCCACGTAGCAACACCCATTGTTAAAGAACAGGCCGTAGAGGTGCCGAGGGCGGGGCAGGTATTTTTGATTGCGTTTCCAGATCAAGGGTCCTCCATAAATGAGTATTCCTATATACCCATAGAAGAGAAACTCAGTTCGTCAAGGTCCACCGACGAACAAGGGCCCCGAAGGGCCCTTGCCGAGATACAGACCACCTCCTCTCGCTGCTACGGAATGCTTTAACGCCCCAAGTTGATGCTCACCCCAAACCCGGCCACCGGCTTGTTCCCTGAGCCGAAAGACAGGCCGGCAGAAACGCTGGTGCGCTCGGAGATACGGGCCCCCCAGCCAATGCTCACTGCCGCCTCGCCCCCAGAGAAGCCGACGCCCATGTTGAGGTTGACTTGGCCCACCGCCGTTCCGCCGTTCTGCGCTGCAGCTGTCGCCATTTGGCTCATTGCGCCGAGCTGTGCTCCCAACGCATTGATGCGACGGTCCTGATGACGCACGCGGCGGTCGGTGTCCGTCCAGCGGTCGTTCCAGGCTTGCTGCGCGTCCCAGAGTTGACCGCCGTTGACCGCGTCCGTCGAGCCACGCTCGACCCGGCCTGCTTGAACGTTGCTCATGCGTTGATTGCCTGCATTGATCCCCGCATTGGTGACCGAGGGGCCCCCTTGAATGGAGACGCCTTGGGCGTTGACCGTGGTCGCGCCGACCTGGACAGATCCAGCGTCCGAAAGCTGCACGTTGTCGCTGACTGAAACGGTTTGGCTACCGTCCGCGTTGGTGGTGACCTCAACGTTTTTGCCCGCCTTGGCCACCGAGCCGGAACCGGTGCCTGCGGTTCCGTCCACGCCATCGTTGCCGGCCGGCCCCTGCGCGCCGGACTCGCCCTTCAGGCTCGCCAGCCAATCGCTTTCGTTGCCTTGGAAGCCGTTGGTCAACGCGACCTCGTAAGCGCTCAGACCGTCTGCGCCGCGTGGCCCGGGAGTGCCAGAGCCGCTACCCGGGGTTTGTTCAATAGCAGTGACTCGACCATCGAGATCATCGAGCGCGGCGCCAACCGTTTGGTGAGTCGCACCGCTGCGAAACTGGTAGATCGGCGCCACGAAGTTGCCGTTAACGAAGGTAGCGCCCCCGCCGAGGGATTGAACCGCCGTCCTCACCTGGCCCAGGTTTGCCGCATCCGTGTCCGACGTTCCTGCTCGAAGATTGGTGACCCGGCGGGTGCTTTGCCCCGTCGACGAGACGTCGCCCAGGCTGACCTCATCAGTCGCCCAGCAACGGCTATGAGAGCCCAGGGCGACACAATCCTGAGCGCGGGCCTCAGCCCCAACGCCCAATGCTAGCGACTGAAATGCATCTGCAACGGCAGAAGTGCCAATGGCGACGGCATGGTCAGCATTTGCCTCTGCCGAGCTGCCTTGAGCAATCGATGCATTGCCCCGTGATCGGCTGAAGTAGCCCAGAGACATAGATAAGTCGCCGCTGGCTTGCGCTTGAACCCCTTGAGCCAAAGATTTAACACCGGTCGCGACGGCTTGTGCTCCAACTGCTACCGCGTCTTCGCCACCAGCAAAGCTCGAAGTGCCGATGGCAATAGTGCTCACTGCCGCCGCATTCGCGGCCTGACCAATGGCCACCGAGTTCTGGCCCGAAGCCTGGGCATTGGTGCCGGAGGCTTGCGCGTTGTCACCGGAGGTATTGGCTTGGACACCGGTCGCCACGGCTCCATTACCAGTTGCGGTGGCGTAAGCCCCCGTCGCGGTGGAGTTGGGGCCAGAAGCTTGGGATTGTTCCCCTGTGGCCGTAGCGTTCGGCCCGGAAGCCGTGGCTCCCGAGCCGGTGGCGGTTTGCGCATAGAGCGAGGACGCAAACAAAGCAGCGCTGACCACTGCGGTTAAAATAGAAAAACGGCATGCAGGCATGAAAACCCTCCCGAGTTATGGATTAATACTTAAATCCATAGCAGGCGATTTCATTTGCGCAAGATGATCAGCTGATATTTTTTGAGTTGTTAGGAAAGGTTGCCAGACAAACCCGAGCAGGCGTGGTCCAATTCCATGCCAAAGGCTTGTCGAGTCCCCAAGCCGCACACGCCCAACCCGCGCCGGGAGGGCACCAGCTCGGTGTCAATGCTTGGGCAAGCAGATACGAAGAGGGTTCCTCGTCCACCACTTCGAAAGTGGGAAGCTTTCGGCCCTGGCGATAGGCCCACTTTGCTTGCCCGCATTCGGCTTTCAGTTCCACGTGCGGGTAGTCCTTGGGGCTGGTCCATCGCCCACCCCAGTTCAACCCCACGATTTCTGATAGCTCCCCGAAGCGCAAGTAGCCGGCCATGACGTGCGGATTTTCAAGGTTCCAGCTGGGTTCGTTGTCGACGAAAACGGCTGCGTCCAAAGCCAGGCCGTAGTTGTGGCAGGAGGACCACGCACCCACGCTTGTCACACCGCTGGCCTCGGCCAGCAAAGCGGCTTGGCGCTCGGGGCTTCGATACCCCTCCACCGGCCGCACGTCAAATCCTTCCTTCGCCAGTTGGTCCCGAACGGCTTCTACTTTCTCACGCAACGATGGCGAAACCCCTTTCCAGACCCGTTCCTGCTTGGGGTGGAAAAAGCGATAAACGGCGCCGCGGTGGGTGGGGGTGGTCCGAGTCTGAGGGTTATTCGGTGGTGGGGCAGAAGTGCTTTGGATGGTTGAACAACCGGTCAGCAATAATGTCAGTAGGGCCGCCAAGGTGAAAAGGGTTCTAAAACCAAAGCGCATGCTTTCCTCCCAGAAAAGATCAATCGATGCTTTCAGGGGTAGTGGGTTTTCAGGAAAGCGCAAGCGCCTGAATACAAAAAGCCCCCGGCAAACCGGGGGAGGAGACCTGTCGCCGTGGGCTTAGTGAGGCGGGGAAAGAGTCAGAAACCCGGCCTCGCTCAACCATTAGCATGCAAAGATTGAAAGTCAATCCAGGAAGTTATGCCGCGATCACCACGATCTCGCCTGCCATGGAGGCCTCGTTTACGGCATCGGTATCGAAGTGTTCGATCGCGAGGAGATCGGCTTGATACGTCAGGGCTGGGATGGCCTGCGTTCCATTTTTAATGAACGAAACCACGTTGCTCAGCTGGTCTTCGGTGATGCGGAACGAAAGATCGCGATCAGAGGTCAGGGCCTTGACGCGATTCCCATTGAGCTCACCCAGGTCTTGAGCAAGGTTCTGAAGAGTTTCTTGGCCGCGCTTACGAGCACCCACCTTGGTTTGAACATGGGCGAGGAATAAGCCAAGGTTTACCAGGCGGTCTTGGAGCACTTGGATGTCAATCAGGCGGTCCACGTTGCTTGCTGCTTTGACGGCGTGGCGTTGCAACACTAGCTTGGTGAACTGGTATTGCTCATGGAAGTCCTGAAGCTTGTGCTTGAGCAGCTCGGTGTCGCCCTCCTCAAAGTGCTGTTGGCACGCGAGCACCAAGCCACGGAATTTTGCCTCATCCATCAGCAAGCTGCGCTCATGAGCCTCGCTGACCAACTGAAGTGTCTTGGCAATGCCGGCAGACTGGGCTTCGATCTGGCCGCTGATCTTGTTGAGCTTCTTACAGACGATGACGAAGCCAGCGGTCGTGACAGCCAGATTCAGGCCAGCCATGGCGAGGTTGGCCATCTGTAGTGCTTGAAGTGAACCCATGCTCTGCTGGAGGGCATCAATGCCGCCTTGAAGGTTGCCCATGCTTTGTTGCATGGCGGCCTGCAGCTGGGAAATGCTCTGTTGGGCCTGCTGCGGGTCGCTTGGGAATACAAGGTGCGCGGCGATCTGGCCCCCCTTTCCAGTTCCCGCGGCGTGTCGCACCACGCCGCCAAAAACGTTCAGCTCTCCAGAGGCGACACGCGCAAGGATGTCTTGGAGCTTGGGCAGATCACGCGCCAGCTCTGCATTGATCACAGACATGCTTTCAGCCTCTCAGAATAGTGTTGGAAATCGGCGTCAATCCGCTTGCGACGAATCTTGGCGATCTGGAGAACAGCCGGGACTGTGATGCGGAATGCTGGGCCTGTTGCTTCATAGAGCGAGTATCCCGCGGCCCCAACAGCGACAGGGCCCGCGACAAACGATGCCGCACGAGCGCCCAAAGCGGATGCAAAGCCTGCGGCCCCGCCAGCGGAGGCCAAGCCTGCTGCCGTCCCTGCGTTCTGAACTAGTTGTTGCACCACCTTGTCGATGACCGAGTTTGGCGTGGTCTCGCCAGCGCCCTCTGCAGTTGCATCCTCGGGCGAATATTTCCCGATGGCTCCCGCAAGGGCCAACTCTTCGAGAGCATAGACGTCGGCGCCCTCTGGGATCTTGCTACCCAGCTTTTTAGCAACGTCTTTGGCTAGCTCCGGGTATTCGACCCCGGAGGATCGGTAGGTGTTCATCAGGGTGTTGCCGCCGAAGTCGCAGATCTCCTTTTCCAGGACATCAGCAATCGACTGAAGGGCCCCTTCGGCCTTTCGCTTGACGATGAGCGCCTTGATGCCAGAGTCGAGCGCTAGCCGTCCCTTGCCCTTGTCGGTGATCAAGTCAGCCAGGACGTCCAGATCTTCACTGCCGGCTTGAGAAAGAAGCTCGGCCAATGGCCGGTTTCGTGGAACGCTGAAATCCATGTTTTCCCCTGTATGGGCTGCCTAACCCGTCTGTCTCTTGGCGTCAGGGCTCGATCAACAATCGGCCCCTCGAACCGGATTCTAACCAAAGCCGCCGTAGTGTCGGTCCTTGGAGTCGCATTGAAAGAGATCGGAAGTTCGGTCACTGGAAAAAGCGCGTGCAGCGCTTCTCGGCCATGAAGATCGAGGGGCGGGCGATGATGTGAGTCGAGGCAGAGTGCCCGGGGGCCGAGCGCCGGCGCCGTTGTCAGGATCTTGGTCAGCCCGAGCGGATGCTCAGCATGAAACGGATTCACTCCCTAACGCGTCCAGCGATTGCTACTTGGGTGTCCTGACGACGTCGGGACAAGACCCCAAGGCCAGGCTTCTGAGTCGCGTCAGGGTTCAACGGGTCATGTAGCGCTGATGTAGCGATGTTGGCCCTCAGTGGGTAATTCTTCGGAAAATACCCTATAAAAACATATAGATGAAAACATACGCCCGTGATGGCGCATCAGCGGGGTGTGCTCGGGAGCCCCGCTGCTGGGCTTGGATTTGTCTTTGGTGTCAGTGCTTTGCAAGAAACGTCTTCCGAAATCTGGGCGCGGTGAGGGGCGGGCAGGCGATGGCGTGCAGGGCGTGCGGCAATGGCCTGCGGTGCGCCGCGTACGGCGGTTGCGGCGGTCGGGTCGACCGGGGGGACGACAAGTTTAAGCCGAGCGGGCCGGAACCGCGATCCAGGGTGCAGCGCTGGACGCTTGGGCAGACGCACAAGCGGAGCGTTGCCGATGGGGTCAGAGCCGCGGGTTGGGTGCCCGGGCTCCGTGTGGGACATCCGCTGCAAATCGAGCCAGCGCCGCTTGCGATGGTCGTGCGGGGTGTCGTGGCCACGCGTAGTCGATTCTTGTGCGGAGGTCGTCTGGTGAAGTAGCCATGCATCCGCTTCCAGGATGTCATCTCAGTGACAGTCCACGCCTCTTTATGGCTGCCGCGAAATCTGGGATAGATAATGGTTCCGCTTAAGTAACCATGTGGTGATTATGCTGGAATGAGATCTGTCTCGAGAAATTGATGTAAATCTCGAAGTTTTTGCAGGTACCTCCGATGATCTTCGGAAGATCTGCAGAGGACCACTTTGTGATGCATGTCTCGACGGATCTGCGTGCTCACCTGCAACTCTCGTGAAAAATTGAATTTTCCCATCGGTAGCGATCTACGGCGCCCTCGGAAAAACTCGCGATCGATTGCAAATGCCTTCGAAAAATCGTTTAGGTATTACTAAAAATCTCCCGCTATAAGTGTTAAGTTCCATCTCGTTGTGGATGAGAACGCTTGCAGCCAGTCGGCTCTTCGCCAGCATCGCCGGTGGATGGGCTGTAAGGGGTAACTGCGTCCGATAGCTGCAGTCGCTATATCAAGCTGTGCGCAAGCGTGGCTGCGTGTTGTCGCTGGCTAGAAAATATGTATTGAAGACCTTTCATTTAATTGGAAGTCGAATTTCTATGGGCGGAATATGGGAGTGCGGTATGTTGAGTAAACTTCATCATGTAGGTTATCGCTGCCGGGATGCGGCAGAAACAGTGGGTTTCTATGTCGATACCCTGGGTTTGAAGTTTGCGGCGGCATTGATTGACCACGTTCCTTCCAGTGGTCTGAAGGCCACCAACAATAATGTCTTCTTTGAAATGGAAGATGGCAGCTATATCTGTTTCTTCGAGGTGCTTGGTAGTGCGCTGCCGCTGGTGCCGGTCGAGGAGGACTGGGCGCAGCATCTTGCCCTTGAAGTACGCGACAGCGAGCGGGCCGACGCACTCTGCGCCCGCTTGCGCGACAGCGGCGTCGAGGTGGAGGGGCCGGTGATCCATGACGTGGCCGGAGATGGACGGCATGCCGAATTGGCCAAGTCGTGGTACTTCCGCGACCCGAATGGGCATCGCCTGGAGCTGATCGTCAAGCCGGAGGTGGCGCAAACGGCCATCTGGGACGATCTGGAGAAGATGGCTTACGCCAATCTCGCCGCGTGGACGCAATTGAAAAGGGAGCATTTGCTTGGATGATGCTGGCCGGTTGAGTGCAGAGCCCGACCTGGCATCGCAGCACCAAAAAGGCGCGCGGGCGGTCACGGCGAACTACTGGGACTACATCAAGGTCGAGCAGCTGCTGGCCCTGCAGGGAGGACTTGACGACGATGAGTCGGCGGTCAGCAACGACGAGGCCTTGTTCATCAGCGTGCACCAGGTCCACGAGCTGTGGTTCAAGCTGGTGCTGCGCGAGTTGACCTTGACCCGTGACATGCTCAATGCACCGGACGTGGCCGGGCATCAGGTGGTTGCCGGGGTGCGTTCGCTCCGTCGTGCAATCACGGTATTCGAGCAGGCGAATCAGCATTTTCGACTGATGGAGACGATGACGGCGCGCGACTTTCTGGAGTTTCGCGAGCGGTTGACGCCAGCCAGCGGGTTTCAATCGGCGCAACTGCGCGAGATCGAGATCCTGTTGGGTCTTGAAGATGCACAACGTATTTCCATCGGCGCGGGCTCCTATCGCGATGCGCTCAAACTGCCGGATGGCAGTCCCTCGACTGCTGCGCAACGTGTCGAAGCACGCGCCAAGGCCGGCCCATCCCTCAAGCAGTGTCTGTATGCATGGCTGGCTCGGCTACCGATCGATGGCGCCACGACGCCGACAGCGAAGGAGCGCTTCGCACGTCGCTACATCCAGGCGATGCGCGCCGACAGCGAGCGTCGCTGGCGTCTGGCCGCCGAGCGTGGCAGCAGCATGGAAGAGCTGCAGCGGCTGCGTGCGCGGCATGCGGCGGAAGACGAGAGCGCCCAGGCCTTCCTGCTGGCAGACGAGCACGCGCAGCTCGACGCGCCCGCCCACGACGCACACCGTGCAGTACGTGTGGCCTTGGTGTTTGTCGAAAGTCATCGTGAGCTGCCGCAGCTTGCGTGGCCGCGCGAACTGCTGGAAAGCGTGGTCGAGCTGGAACAGGCGATGTTGATCTGGCGGCAGCGGCATGCGCGCATGGTGGAGCGCTTCATCGGCCGTCGCGTTGGTACGGGCGGTTCCGCCGGTGTGGACTACCTGGATCAGACCGCGCTGCGCTACCGAATTTTTGCCGAACTGTGGACGGCGCGCTCGTTGTTGCTGCGCACCTCCAGCGTGCCTGTGCTCGACAACCCGGACAGGTATGGATTCGCGATGGAGGGCGGCCGATGATGCCGGGATTTGCTGTCGCCACCCGTTTGCCGTTTGCGTACGACCTGTCGCCATGCCTGATCAATGCGGACGCAGGGTGTGCGCCATGACCGATACGTCGCAGGTGCTGGTGGTCGGCGGCAGCATCGCCGGCTTGATGAGCGCACTGGCGTTTGCCAGACACGGCTACCAAGTGACCGTGCTTGAACGCGACGGGGTCGTCGGCGGGTCATCGCTGGCGCGCGATGCCCATCTGCCCACGCAGCGCTGGTGGCGCAAAGGCGTGCCGCACGCGCGTCATACGCATGCGCTGGCCGCGCTGGGGCGGCAGGTGTTGCGCGAACGCGCGCCGGATATCTGGCAGGCGTTGCTGGATGCCGGCGCGGTCGAGATGCCGTTCGGCGCAACGCTTGCGCCAGGTGGCGCTGTGCCTCGCAACGATGATCCCGAGTTGTTCGGTCTGTCGACGCGCCGCTCGTTGATCGAGGACGTCGTTCGTGCGGTGGTGCTGGCAGAGCCGAACATCACGCTGCACGACGCGACCAGCGTTCACGGGCTGCTGGTTCGCGCCGACGACAGTCCACTGGTGGAAGGGGTGTGCAGCTCGCGCGGTGAGCTGCGCGCGGCGCTGACCATCGATGCGCTGGGTCGTGGCTCGGCGTTCGGCAAATGGTTGCGACAGGCCGGTGTGCAGACGCCCGATACCTTGGTGGACAACTGCGGGCTCGCATATTTCACGCGGTGGTATCGCTGCCGGCAGCGGCCTAACGTGCAACTCACTGCGGGTTTTTCGGTGGGTGGCTATGCCGCGTCCAGTGGCTGCATCGTGTGTCCCGCCGATAACGGCTATGTCTCCATCACGCTGATGGCACCGCATGGCGATAGCGCATGGCATGCCATGGTTGAGCCAGCGGTGTTCACTGCAGCCGCATGCGCACACGCCGGTATCGCGCCCTGGCTCGACGCTGGCGTCTGCGAGCCGGTATCGGAGGTGCTGCGCTGGCCAGTGTGCGAAAACCGCTATCGGTCTGCGGTGGCGAGTGGCACGCCGACAGTGGCTGCGACCATCGCGGTCGGCGATGCGTTGTGCACCACCAATCCGACCTATACGCGCGGTATGTCCTTGGCGATGCGCTACGCATATGCCGTCGCCGATCTTGCGCGTCGCGAAGGACTGGATGACCCGCTGCGGTTTGCCACCGATGCCGACGCGCTTGCAGAGCGTCTTGTGCGGCCCTGGTACGTCGATAGCGTGGCACAAGACCGCACACGCAGCGCGCTGTGGGCCGGCGAACCGCCTGCATTTCATCACCTGGATGCGATCGGTTTGCCGCACATCGCTGCCGCTGCGCGCCATGATGCAGTGGTCTGGCATGCATTGGCGCGGCGCACGGGAATGCTTGAAGACCCTTCTGCAATTTTTAATCGGCATGACGTCGTAATGCGGGTGCGCAGTCTTGCCGCGACACCTCCCGTGCCACCGCCGGCCGCACCTTCGCGAGAGGCGCTGCTGCAGCTGATCGCTCAGCACCGAGTCGCGGCCGAGCCCACCCTTGTTTCCTGATCTGCCGTTGCCGAGAGGACGTGTCTGATGCAATCACCGTGGGAATCCGACGCACCGGCTGTGCGGATGAAGCAGCGTTTTTCGCTCGATCCAGGCGTCGCCTGTCTCAATCACGGCATGCTGGGGGCATGCCCCAACGCTGTACTGGAACGCCAGACGGCGTTTCGTGCGCAGATCGAGCGGCTGCCGTCTGTGTTCATCCTGCGCGATTTACCGCGCTTACTGGATGCCTCACGCGAGGCGCTGGCTGGGGTCATCGGCGCCGATCCAGTCGATCTGGTGTTGCTGCCCAATGTGACCACCGCATTGAGCGCGGTGCTGCGCTCGCGTTCTTTTGGGCCCGACGACGAGATTCTGACCACCAACCATGCGTATTTGTCTGCACGCAACTTGCTCGACTTTGTCTCCGGCAACACCGGGGCCACCGTGGTGGTTGCGCAGGTCGCCGTGCCGGTGTCGGACTTGCAGCATGTCGTGCAGGCCGTGCTGGAACGAGTCACGCCGCGCACGCGGCTTGCCGTGTTGGATCACGTCACCAGCCCGACCGGGATCGTATTTCCGATCGAAGCCCTGGTCGCGGCGCTGGCCGAACGTGGCATCGATACAGTGGTCGATGGTGCGCATGCACCAGGCATGTTGCCGTTGGATGTGCAGGCGATCGGAGCGGCGTATTACGCGGGCGATTGCCATAAATGGCTATGCAGCCCGCGTGGTGCGGGATTTTTGCATGTGCGTCGCGATCGTCAGGCGGGCGTGCATCCGCCGGTGATCAGTCGCGGCTACGGCGACAGCAGCAGCGCTCGCCCGCGCCTTCATCTGGAATTCGACTGGCTGGGTACCTCCGACCCGACGCCGCTGCTGTGCATTCCCGAAGCGATCGTTTTCCTGCAGAACGTGCTGCCTGGCGGCCTGCCTGCAGTGTTCGCACATCACCATGCGTTGGCGCTGCGCTGTGCGCACTACCTGACGGCGCGATTGCCGCTGAAACGCCTGGCCTCCGACGGACACCTGGGGAGCATGGTGGCGTTCTCGCTGCCACCTCGCATCTGCGCGGCGTATCCCGATGCGGCTGCGCTACAGGACTGGCTGTACGACACCCATGCCATCGACGTGGCAGTGAACGCGTGGCCAGACAACGCGAGCTACGTGCTGCGCGTTTCCATGCAGGTCTATGCCGCGATGGAGGATGTGGTCCGACTGGGCGATGCGTTGCAAGGCGCCTTTGCTGCGCTGGACGAACGAGATGCGCTGATGCAGGCCGTCACTGCGGGAGTTGCGCGATGAATGTAATCGGGATCGATCGTCAACATGTGCTGATTACCGGCGGTGCAGGAGGCATCGGCATCGAGCTGGTGCATGTTTTTGCGCAGGCCGGTTACAGGGTGAGCTTTACCTACCGCCCGGGGGAGGAGAGCCGGCAACGGGCGCAGGCGCTGCTCGATGAGGTCGGCGATGAGTACGTGCACGCATTGGAGCTGGATGTGGGCGACCAGCAGAGCCACGCGCAACTGATGCAGGTACTGTCTTTGCCGCTGGACATCGTGATCCATAACGCTGGCGTCGGCACCAAGACCGTTGAACGTGCGGCGGCCAGCTACAAGGAACAGGACGAGGTGTTTTTCCGGGTCAATACGCTGGGGCCGCTGTGGCTCAGCGAGGATGTTATCCCGAGCATGCTGGCGCGCGGACACGGCAAGATCGTGTTCATGAGTTCGGTGGACGGCGGAATCACGCACTTTCCGCGCTTTCGCGCTGCCGATGGCATGAGCAAGGCGGCGGTGGCGTTTCTGGGGCGGCAACTTGCGGCCACCTACGCCTGCACAGGTATCGATGTCTTCACTGTCTGTCCTGGCGCCACCGATACGCCGATGTTTCAGGCCAGTACCTTGAATGCATTGTCGGCCGAACAACGCCAGGCGCTTGAAGCATCGCTGCCCGGCGGGCGGTTGATCGCGCCGCGGGAGATTGCCGACCTGTGCTTTTACCTGTGCCGCGATGAGGCACGCATTTTACGTGGCGCGGTGATCGATGCTTCGCTTGGGCTGGGCGTGTGCCCGGCCGTCATGGGATAAGGGAGTCTTACGCATGCCTGTGCCGTCGAACAGTTTTTGGGAGCAATGGCTCACCGCGCATCGTGCCAAGCCCGATGCCTGCATCACCTATTCGTTGTCGCCTTCGCCGCCATTGCAGCGCTATCTGGCGCAGCTGGATCCTGCGCAGTCGCTGGATTGGACCGGCGAGGACTATCAAGGCTTGCCACTGCTGCGCGAACGGGTGCTGGCGCAGTATGGGTATGCCAGCACGTGCGGGTTGCAGGATGTGCTGATCACCGCCGGCGCGCAGGAGGCGAATTATTTGGTGCTGACGCAGTTGCTCGCTGCTGGCGATGAGTTCGTCATCGATGCGCCGGGGTGGCAGCAACCGCTGGTGCTGGCACAGCAAATCGGTGCGGTGCCCAAGTTGGTGACGCGTTCGGAGGCATCCAACTGGGCGTTGGATATCGACCAGCTCGAAGCGTTGGTCACGCCCAAGACCAAGCTCATCTTCCTGTGCAATCCCAACAATCCGACTGGACGCGTGGAGAACCTGGCGACGCTGCAGCGCATTGTGGCTGCGGCAGAGCGCGTGGGGGCCTACATCCTTTCCGACGAGGTCTATCGCGGTCTGGAGTGGGATCGGCAAGAGACCCCACGCATCGCAACCCTTTACGACCGCGGAGTGAGTACCGGCAGCGTGTCGAAGCTGCTCGGCCTGCAGGGCTTGCGGACCGGCTGGATGGTGACGCGCGACCAAGCCTTGCTCAATGCGGCGATGGTACTGCGCGAAAACACCAGCGAGATCATGAACGTGCTGGGGGAGCGCATTGCCGAGGTCGCGCTGCGACCGGAACATTTCGATGCGACGGTCGAGCACTCGCGTGCGATGGGGCGCGCGCGGATCGATCTACTGGATCGCTTTGTCGCCGAGCAGCCGGCACTGACATGGCAGCGGCCGCAGGCAGGCCTGCTCGGTCTTGCACATCTCGACTTGCCGATCGACGCCGATGCCTTCAGTCGCCGGTTGCTTGCGCCGCCGTTCAAGACATTTGTGATGTCCGGTGGTGCGTATGCATGCCCGCAGCACCTGCGGTTGGGGGCGGGCGGTGTGTCGCCTGCGGAACTGGAGCTGGGTCTGGCGCGGATGGCGCAGTTGCTGGCCGAATGGAGCTGATCTTTGTCTCGTCATTATTGATTGGAGGGTAATCGGGTGCAATGCAGAAGGCCGGCTGCTCACGCAGCCGGCCTTCGTATTGCGCCATTTCTTGCTAAAAACGCCGGCTTAGAACTCTTGCCAATCCGCGCCATTGCTGGACGCGCTGGCGACCACCGCCGGTCTGGCCGGACGCTTGATCGATGTCGCGGCAACGCGTGGGTTTGCTGCGGCAACGCCGGCCGGCTTCTTGGGATGCAACACGGTCGGTGCAGCTGCGCGCACAACCGACGGGCGTTCGGCTTCGATCTTGAAGATCGACACCGCCTGCCTGAGCTGCACGGCCTGCTCTTCCATCGAGCGAGCGGCGGCGGTGGCTTCTTCCACCAGCGCGGCATTTTGCTGCGTGGTTTCGTCCATCTGGGTGACAGTGAGGTTGACCTGTTCGATACCGGCCGACTGCTCCTGCGAGGCGGCGGAAATCTCGCCCATGATGTCGGTGACGCGCTGCACGCTGGCCACGATCTCGGCCATCGTGGTGCCGGCGCTGTGCACCAGTGCCGACCCTTCGGCCACACGCTCGACCGAATCGTCGATCAGGCTCTTGATCTCCTTGGCCGCAGCGGTGGAGCGCTGGGCGAGGGTGCGCACTTCGCTGGCGACCACCGCAAAACCGCGGCCTTGTTCGCCGGCGCGTGCGGCTTCGACCGCTGCGTTGAGTGCCAGGATATTGGTCTGGAAGGAGATGCCGTCGATGACGCTGATGATGTCGGCGATCTTCTTGGACGAGGCTTCGATGCCGGTCATGGTGCCCACGACCTTGCTGACGATGTCGCCGCCCTGTGAGGCGACGCTAGCAGCACCGATCGCCAGCTGATTGGCCTGGCGCGCATGTTCGGCGTTCTGGCGCACGGTGGAGGTGAGTTCTTCCATCGATGCGGCGGTTTCTTCCAGGTTAGCGGCCTGCTGCTCGGTACGTTGCGACAGATCCTGATTGCCGGCGGCAATTTCGCTGGCCGCCGAATTGATCGACACCGCCGAGTGCTGGATGCGCCCGACAATTTCGGCCAGCTGTGTGGCGGTAGCGTTGGCGTCGTCGCGCATCTGTGCGAACACCCCCTTGAAGTCGCCGCTCATGCGTGCGGTCAGATCGCCTGCGGCGATGGATTGCAGCAGCGACGACAGCGATTGCAGATTGCCATCGGCGGTAGCCATCAGCTGGTTGAGGCTGTCGACCATGATGTGGAAGTCGTACTGGAAGCGGTCGGCATCGCCGCGCGCGCTGAAATCGCCGTTGGCCGCCGACTGCGCCAGCTGCTTGATCTCGGTATTCATCGCCGACAGGTTGGCCTTGACCTCGTTCATGGTCTGGGTGAGTACGGCTTTTTCGCCGGGCAGCGCGTCCATGCTCTCGCTCAGGTCGCCGATGGCATAGCGGCCCATGATGCGCGCGAGCGTGGTCTGCACGGCCAGATGCGAGGCAACCAGGGTATTGGTGTCCTGCGCCATGCGGCCGTAGTCGCCGGGAAATGCGTTGGCATCGATACGGAAGCTGATCTGCCCATCGTTGTGGCGCTTGGCCATGTCGCCCTGGGCGCTGAGCAAGGCTTGCAGCTGTGTCTGCATGCCGCTCATGGCGCGCAGCAGGCGGCCGGTTTCGTCTTTTGCATCGGTCTGGACGTTGTTATCCAACTGACCATTGGCGATGGCCTCGGCTGCCTTGGTCGCACGCGCGAGCGGCTGGGTCAGGCTGCGGGTGATGAGCCAGGCCAGCAGGCTGCTGATCGCCACAACAGCGATGCCGCCCAGGCTGATCAGCAGCTTGCCGCGTTTCATCGACGCAACCGCTTCGGTGTAGGCCTGATGGCTCTGATCTTCCTGGCGGGTGACCAGCTCGCGGATCTTGTCCTGCCACGCCATGGTGGCAGGGCGTGCCTTCGCACTCAGTAGCGCCTGCGCCGGTGCATTGTCGTCTGCGGCCGCCAGTTTCATGACCTCGTCGTTGATCTTGGCCGAGATCGTGCGCCGCTCGTCCAGCACTGCGCGAATCTTGCGGCCTTCCTCCGAGCTGGGCAGCGTGTCGAGCTTGGCGCGCAGGTCGCTGTAGCGCTGGCGTTGCTCCTTGATGGTCGCCAGCGCTTCGGCGTCGAGCTCCGCGCTGGTTGCCATCGCGTACGTGCCCAGCGCGATCAAAATTGTGGAGTTCGCGTCCAGCATGCCGTTGCCGATCTGGATCTTGGCCATGCGATCCAGAACGATAAAGTCCAATTGCTGCTTGGCGTTGGCCATGGTGACCAGGCCGATCGCCACGAGCAGGCTCGACAGCAAGATCAGGATTCCAAATGCAGCGCCTAGGCGGCGGCCGACGTTATAGCGTTGCAAATAAGCAGTCATGTGGGTGGTCCTGGTGTCCATAAAGAAGGCACCGACCCGCGGGCGCGTGAAGTACGCGTGATGGCTCGGCAACGGGTTAGCGACCAACCACCACAGAACTGAAATCCTGCGGCCGAGCTCGCGTTTAGCCGGTATTTGCCCCGCGCTGTCAGGGAAAAACCGACTGACAATGCGCTGGATTTCTGGTGTTCATCGCCCATGCCATTGCGCGGCCGGTGACTGATCAGGCGCACTGCACATTGCCGTTGACGTACAGGCGCTACGCTGCGGCACTCTCAATGCTCGCGGTACGCTTGGAATGGACACTCGTAACGAGGAATGGATGCGCGCAGTGACCGATGCGCTCAGCGACCTGCTGGCCGCGCGTGTTGCGCAGGCCACGCTGCTGGAAGCCATGCTGGTGTCGCATCCCGATCCGGCGGCCTTGCGGAAGGCCTGGGACGAACTGTCGTCTCAGCGGATCGCGATCGTTGCACAGAACAAGGCAGTCGCCTCGGTGGAACGGCCAATGGATGAGTACACGCTGGAACAATTCCAGGCCTGGGAAGAAAAGTTTCGTCGCTATTTTCCGCGCGATGTGGATAGGCAATAGATCCGCGGTCGAGCGTTCTCGCAGCCGTAGAAAACGCAAAGCAACAGACGGAGAGCGGTGTATCTCCGTGACGCCTGCTTGCTTGCCCCGATACAGAAAGCTCCGCACAACCTGCGGGATGCTTGAAGTTCAAATGCCACGGCCGAGATGACGCGCGTCGTGGGCTTGAGCTTGGCACAATGCCGCGGGATTGGTGCGCGTGCAGCGTTTCGTCCACTGCGGGTCGCTCAAGGCGTCCCAATACTGCAGCAGATCAATCCGCAGCATCCTCATTAGTGCGTACGGCTGACGACCAGGGCGTCCTGGCATCGAGGGGGCTGCACAAGCAGCCCAAGCAACTGCTGTGACGCAACGTCTCTGTGGCCCGCGCACTTCAGTGCAGCCAAAATAGGGCGCCTGCGGTCAATCGTGATGACAAAAAATGGCAGATGTTGGCTCGCCCAGGCTGTCGTACGGTCTTTGTTGGGTGTCATCAGTCAGTCATTGTTGTCGCTGTTCACGCAGCTCGCTTCGCGTGCGGAAGATCAGTCGCCATGCAAGCGCCAACAGCGCAGTGTGGAAAGACAATCGGCCGCCAAACCAGACTTCCGCGCAGCGTGCGTCGCACGCGGTTCAAGGCCAGCCGCGCAGCGGTCTGTGCGCGGTGCCTTGCATCACCGCCTGTTGCTTCGGGGGTAGGACTCTTTCGCCTTTGGAAAAGCTAAGATCGAAACTTGTGCAAAGTCGGAGGTGCCAATGATCGATCGTCGTACTTTTCTTGCCACGGGTGTGGTGGCCGCTGCCGCCAGCTTCAGTTCCCCGGCGGCGCGGATCACACAGACGCCGCGCGCAAACGGGCCGGCACCGTGGGGTGCGCTGCCCAGCAAGCGACAGCTACGGTGGCATCGGTGGGAGCAATACGCCTTCGTGCATTTTGCGATGAATACCTTCACTGACAAGGAATGGGGCTACGGCGACGAGGATCCGCGCAAATTCGATCCCAGCGATTTTTCAGCCGATCAGATCGTCGCTGCTGCCAAGGCTGGCAATCTGAAAGGGCTCATTTTTACGGCCAAGCACCACGATGGGTTCTGTCTCTGGCCGACGCGCTTGACTGAGCATTGCATCCGGAACTCGCCGTACAAGAACGGCAAAGGCGACATCGTTGGTGAGATGGCTGCGGCGTGTCGACGCGCTGGCCTGGCGTTCGGCCTCTATCTCTCGCCCTGGGATCGCAACCACGCCGAGTATGGGCGGCCCGGCTATCTCGACTATTTCCGCAAGCAGATCGTCGAACTCTGCACGGGCTATGGCGACCTGTTCGAGTTCTGGTTCGATGGCGCCAATGGTGGCGACGGCTATTACGGTGGAGCGCGCGAAGCGCGCAAGATCGATGCGCCCGCTTACTACAACTGGCCACGCATGATCGAGCTGGTGCATCGGCACCAGCCGATGGCCTGCACCTTCGACCCGCTCGGCGCCGATATCCGGTGGGGCGGCAACGAGGACGGTGTCGCCGGCGATCCGTCCTGGCCCACCATGCCCAATGCGCCCTACACACAGGAAAACGGCAATTCCGGGGTGCGCGGAGGGGCGCTGTGGTGGCCGGCCGAAACCAACACCTCGATCCGCCCGGGCTGGTTCTACCATGCCGATGAAGACGGCAAGGTGCGCAGCCCGGAGAATCTGGTGCGCTATTTCGACACCTCGGTGGCGCGCGGCACCAACATGAACCTCAATCTCCCGCCCGACCGACGCGGCCGCATCGCCGACCACGACGTGGCGGTGCTGCAGAGTTTCGGCGACGCAATCCGCGCCAGCTTCGCCATCGATCTGGCCAAGGGCGCCAAGGCCAGCGCCAGCGCGTCGCGTGGTGCTGGGTTCGAGCCGGCGCGCGTGCTTGATCGGCAGCCGGACAGCTACTGGTCCACACCGGATTACGTCACCACGCCGACGCTGACGCTCGACCTGTCGGCGGTGCACAGCTTCGATTTGATCCGGTTGCGCGAGTACCTGCCGCTGGGCGTGCGCGTCACCCGCTTTGCGGTCGAAGCCGAGGTCGATGGGCAATGGCAGCGGCTGGCCGAAGCGCAATGTATCGGTGCACAGCGCATCGTGCGGCTGGAGCGCCCGGTTGCCGCGCGCCGGGTGCGCCTGGTCGTGCTTGAGGCGCCGGTGTGCCCGGCGATCAGCGAATTCGCGCTGTTCCGCGCCGTGGCGCCGGTGCCGGTGGCACGCCCCACGGCAAACGCGCCGGACGTGCTGTCCACCGCCGGTTGGCGCATCGTCGAGGCGAGCGCGCCAGGGGCGGACACGTTGCTGGACGACAATGCCAGCACGATCTGGATCACGCCCGCTCCCACGCCGGGCCATCCCGCGCAGGTGACCATGGACCTCGGTGCGCTGCATCAGGTGGCCGGTTTCAGCCTCACGCCCTCGCGCACGGTGATGAACGGTGCGGCGCCACCGAAGGGCTATCGCGCCGAAACCAGCGAAGATGGTCAACGCTGGCAGCCGGCCGGCGCCGGCGAGCTATCCAATATCGCCTACGCGCTCTCGACCCAGCGCCTGAATTTCCCCGAGGTCCGCCAGATCCGCTACCTGCGGCTGTCGTTCGCTGAAACGGCGGTGCCCGCCGAGCGGCTGGCGATCGCGGGTATCGGTGCGTTTTCGCGCTTGCGATAAACGCTTGCCTCCCTCGCGGCCAAGCGCTGCGAGGGAGTGCATCGCTGGAGCGAGGCAGTTTCACAGGCGTGAGAAGGCGCGAGCGGCGGTGAAGCTGTGCCTCCCGGACGACGCGCGATGGTGCGTGGCGCATTACGCAGGCAACCTGGTGGGTATGGAACAGAAACAGCATGAGCGGATGCAGGCCGCGACCGAAGCGCCTGGCGATCTGCTGGACGCGCGCGTGGCCACGACCGTTGTTCGAAGTGATGCCGGTGTCGCATCCGGATCCGGTCATGCGCCGCAGAGCGTGGGACGAGCTGTCGTCGCAACGCATCGCTTACGTGGCCAAGCAAAAAACGGTGGCCGACGATCCACGTCCCATGGAGGGGTACATCACACGCTTGCGTAGTTCCTGGCATGGGATGAGACGCTCAATCGTTGTTTCCCCCGGTGTCTGGACATGAGCGATAAGCAAGATTGAATCGCCTGACCTGAGCACGGTGTGCAACTGGTACAGGACGTCGGTTGCGGGTCTCATTCGAGCTGGCATCGTCGCAAGGCACCGATTGTCATTCACTGTCGGTGGCTGGGATGCATGCGCCAGGCTTTCAGCGGCAATGCCATTGTGTGCCGTCGTTGCTAGCTGGATCAGACTCGGCGGAATAGAGCAGTGTTTGTCAGTGGTATCGAGCGCCGCATCGCGACCAATAGCAATCAACACAGTACTGACGAGCTGAGTGTTGCCCGAAGATAGCCTGGCGGGTTAGCCAACTCGCATCGCCGGCAGGTGCAGGCTTCCCAAATCAGCCCGGAAGCGGTAGTGCCTTCATTTCGATAACGAAGACCATCTTGATGGCTGCACGCTGGAGCGATTTCAGGGGGGGATATGGATTTCTCCGCTATTTTTAGCGCGATCCTGATGCGTCAATAGTGGGCAGCTGGGGGGCTACACCATCTTCGCGAGATCGCAGACATCATTGCATGACACATCTGCGTGCATCCTGCATGACCATCGCAATGATTCTGCGGCAAGATGCCAACGACGCATTTGCTGTGCAATCATTCGCCATCCTCGGCGCTGCAGTCAGTCAGTGGTTAAATTGCTCCGTCACCAGCTCGGCGCGAAGCATTGGCGTTTGCCTTCTGCCACGCTTCCTATGACGTCCGTGCCTGCTCAACAGAGCAGACACGGACGCGACCGTTACTTTGAGTGAACGAGCTGATTGCTGCTCAATATTTTCTGTCAGGTCGGGATGTATTCGCAACTTTTGTAGCGAAATTCAGGGAGGTAGCCATCCTTGTCGTACGGAGCGCCGTCATATTCGCAGCGAAAGTTAGCGCCACCCATCCAGGTCTTCTTATAGCCAGCTTCGCAACTGCCATTCTGGAACCACCCGGTATTGACATGTGTGACATGGGTGCGGCCCCACCGTTCGCCGACCAAGATCGCTGGAGCGTATGCCGAGTGCGCTTTCGGAGGGCAGGAGTTCTCTTCAGCCTTTTCATTGCATTCTGTCCAGCTATTACTGAAGTTCCCCGAAAGGGATAATCCGGGAATCTTGAGCGGCAGTTCCCAGCTTCCGCCCATGTCGAAGCTTTGGTCTCGGCATGCGCCGCGCGTTGTGGACTCCGTGGAGGTCGGGCAATGTGCTTCGTCCCCGTAGCATACCGAAAGGGTTCCGTGATCTTCGTAGAAAGACTTTTGATTTTTTCCTATCCATCCTCCGAAGGTGGTGAACATGTGTTTGTCCGGTGGTCTTGCCGCTTGGGCGGTTCCCACCAAAGTCAACGCCAATAGAACGGGGAATAGGTACTTACTTATTTTTTTGATCATGATCATCTCTGTGCGGTTGTTTAAATTTTTAGGGGGGGTATTTCTGGTGTGGCTTGGCCCAATGCGGGTTAAGTTTCGCTGGATATCAATAATCTGCAGGTGCGCAATAGGTGATGGGTGTTTTTTATTTTTTGTATGTGGGTTTTTTCAAGCGTTACGTGCATTGCTGCTCTATCAATTGATCCGGTTGGTCCGTATCAATGTGATTTAAAAAAACGGCGGGTAATTTCTTGGTGTTTAAGATTATTTCTTGCATGGCCCGCAGCACAGCTGGCTAGGTTATGCATGTGCGTGCTGGTTGGAGTTGGACGAGTGCTCTCAGCTGTGACCCTGCAGCAAAGACTCCAGCATTTCCCGTTCTTGAGGCGACGCAGAGGGGCGTGCTACTGCGGTCAGCAGGGTCGACTTTAGTGGAGGAGTGAGTTCAACCTCTCCACTTGCGATCGCATTGAGCGTCTGTCTCACCAGCGGTTCGGTTGCACCGCCTCTCAGGTAGTCGACCGCAGCATCTGCTGCGGCATCGGGGGCGGAGAGTCGGTAAACCTTCTGGGCCGCCAATGCCTTCACCACATCGTCGCCGTTTCCAGTGGCAACCGAATTCAGCTGGGAAATCGCGTTTCTTCTGAGGGACATCGCATCCTTGGATGTGTCTTCTTCGATCGTGCCAATAAAGTTCAACGCAGCGACCGATGTAGGTACGTCGCTGGCGTGGCTATTGAGAGTGGACATCGCTTCGGACAGCGTTTCCCTGGAAGCTGTGCCAGGAAAGTTTGAATACGTTTTGTACATCGCAGTGTAGAGGCTGGAGTCCTTGCTTTTCCAGATGCGACTCGCCTCGTCTACCATCATTTTTCTGCCGGACTCGCTGCGAACAATCATGTTTTGAATAATTTCGCGATTGGCAGCGTCTTTTGCGGGTATTTTTGCATAATAATCAGCCACCGCCTTGCGTGCTTCCGGGCTGGAGTCGATTGTGTTGAGTAAGCGGGCCATGAAGATTTTTTGTTGCGCCTGGGACATGGCATGACCTTGATCCCAACGATCAAAAAAATCCTGTAAGCGGTGCTGGACTTCGCTCGGGCCAAAGGGCTTGTCGCTGTCAGCATCTATGAAATCGCTGAATTCGCTCCCGCTCATCTTTGCATGCGCCGTCTGCGGAGCGTGGCGACCTCCGACAGGGTTGAGCGTCTGGGGTACGCGGCTTGCGTCAACGTTGTTGTCGCTGCTTGATTGAACTCCAAGATAAGCCAATGAGCACACTCCAATGACCGCCACGAGTCCTCCGATGACGAATGGCGCGGCCGGCTTTCCCGTATGGGTATATCTAATGTTGTCAGTCATTGATTTTTCTCGGGCGTATAATTAGCTGGATATTCAATAAATTTGAAATTGACGGGGCATAACATTGCGGTATGCGTGAATGCTAGTTGCTCTGGCTAATGGGGTATGCATTTGCCGGCGCGGGGTCTGTGACTAGGTCTTTTTTTGTTTCTAAGTCATGATCTCAGTAGTGCGGTTTCGAGACTTTATCTAATTCGGATGGGTCTTTATGACCTCCCGAATCAGGTTCGAACTATTGCTGCTTTCGATAAACGTACATGTTCAAGTAGCGTTATCTATGTCAGTTATTGCCACGAATCGTCAGTTGCTGCGATAAAGTTGGTTACTATCTTTGGGTAATTTACTTCAAGCGAAAAGCATGGGATTCACAGGTGTTAAAAGGTGTTCGTTAATCTCAAAAGATAACCAAATCTTTGCATTGAAAAATAATGCAAAATTGCGAAGCTGGTTTTATTTAAGCGATGCAGTAGCTGATGGTTGATGCAAGTTTTCTCGCTGCCATGATGAAAATGGATGGGTTTTGTATGGCTGTGGAATAGCGGCGGATGATCCGGCGTTGATAGGGCGGCGCGTCAAGCGAGTTGCAGCAGTCAAGAAAATAAATTTTTCTCGTCTTGCTTTCGGCCAAGCTAGGCCACCTCTCTGCCCGGCCTCTCTCCGTAACGTCAGTGCCACCGTACGCCGGGAGACAGACGCAATGACGACTGGATCGCCCCGTTCTCGAATGACCAGGTGACTTGGCTGGTTTGGCGGCGTTACGCGCGAGCTGGCCAACGCCATGTGCGCTGACGTCCAGAACGCGAGACGTGACCTTGTGCGAACTCAGCGAGAGAAACCCGGCGGTCGTCTGCTCGGTTGGTTGTCAGAGCGAAGAGACGAGCAAGAACGGCCTGATACCGCTTTGCGGCGGGGTTGTCTCTCGGCAGGTATGTCTGTCGGCGGTATTGCTTCGAGACTGGCCGTCGGGCATGGGCTGCTGCCGGCATGGAGCGATGACCGGTGGTGTGCCTGGAGAGGATTGCAGCCGACTCAGGCAGAAAATTTCATGCGCGATGGTCAGGCGCGGTTGCTGGATGTCGGGCGAGTGCATTTCCGTGCGGCACGGAAGTCCATTCGGTTTGCAGGAAAGCCATACACAAGCCGTGCAACGCTGTACTGCCGTGCCCTATCGTTTCCGTGGCGAGCTAGCACTCCAGTGCCCGCTCCGATTCGAGGCGCGGGCCTGTGCAGCTGCGAACTGCACTTGATGGCCGGGGTTTAGAGCAGCTGATAACAGGACTGTGCTCACCGCCAGGCGGGCACGGCCGGTGCTAGGTGCGGCATGTACCACGCGTACACGCCGGTTCCTCCGCGCCGTCCACGCCCACCTGACGACTGCTCGCGACGTCTTGGTAGCCGCGCTTAGCCCACCGACGGCCGTAAGGGCGATTTGGCAGCCTGCAGGCGCAGCGTAGCCGGGCGCAATCCGGGCGTGCTGGCCTGCAGCACGATATCGCCGCTGCTTCTGGTGGTCTGCAACAGCGCAGCACACAGTCCGTTGAAGGCCTTGCGCTGCGGCGCCTTGTCGTCTTCTTGACTGCTGGGGTCGCCGTTGCCGACGCCGATCAGACGCGCGGGGCCGCGCAGGGCGAAGTTCACCTGGTTGTTGGCGTTGGGTACCAAGCGGCCTTGCGCATCGACGATCTCCACTTTCACGACTGCCACATCTTCTGCATCGGCACGTAGTGCGTTGCGGTCGCAACTCAGGCGGATCGCGGCGGGCTTGCCAACGGTCTCACGGCGTTCGCTGAGCACCAATTTGCCCCCACGATAGCCGCGCGCTTCGATGACGCCGGGGACGTATTTCACCCGCCATTCGACATGGCCGTAGGCCGGCACCTGCTGCAGGCCCTGGCTGACGCCATTGACCAGCAGCTCCACCGCGTCGAGATTGCTATGGCACCAGACGGCGAGGTGGCCGTTGTCTTCGGGTTGCAGCAGACCGTCCCAGTTCCAGTGCGGGAACAGATGCAGCACCGGTTCGCTGGTCCATTGCGCGCGGTAGTACCAGTAGTTGTCCTTGGGGAAGCCGCAGCTATCGAGTACGCCGAATTGCGAGGCCACATTGGGCCAACGGTTGTACGGGGTTGGTTCGCCGCGGTAGTCGAAGCCAGTCCAGATGAAACCGCCGGCGATATAGGGGCGTTGGGCGACGTAGCTCCACCAGGCTTCGGCGGTGCTCGCCCACCAGGGGTGGTCCAGGTCGTAGGCGCGGGTATAGCCGCGTGCGTCGTCGCGTTGGTAATTGCCGCGCACCGACACGGTACTGCCGGTTTCGCTGCCGTAGATGGGGATGTTGGGGTATTGCGCGTGGAAGCCGTCCATCTGGCTGGTGCGGTAATTGAAGCCGACCACATCCACCACCTGGCCCACGCCGTCGCCGAAGCCTTTATCCATGGCAAAGGTGGTGGGGCGGGTGGGATCGAGCTGGCGCACGCGCTGCTGCATGCGCGACACGATGCGCGCACCGCGCTCGGTGACCTGCTGTGGTTCTTCATTGCCGAGCGACCACAGGATCACGCTGGGATGATTGCGCCCGCGCCGCACCATCGTCTCCAGTTCGCCCATCGCTTCGGGGTCGGTGGACATGCGGCGGGTTTCTTCGATCACGAACATGCCGAGCCGGTCGCACAGGGCGAGCAATTCGGGGGTAGCCGGATTGTGCGAGCTGCGATAGGCGTTGCATCCCATCGACTTGAGCTGGCGCAGGCGCCACTCGTGCAGGGCGTCCGGGATGGCGGTGCCGACGCCGGCATGGTCCTGATGATTGTTGGTGCCGTGCAGTTTGAGTGGCGCGCCGTTCAACAGAAAACCGCGCTGCGCGTCGAAGGCGATGCTGCGTACGCCGAAGGCGGTGACCACGGCGTCGGTGGCCTTGCCGTCGCTGTGCACGCTGGTGGTCAGGGTGTACAGCTGTGGGGTGTCGATCGACCACAAGGCCGCCTGACCCAGCGGGAGGGTGTGTTCGAGCTGTTGCACCTGGCCTGGCGCCACCGTGATGGAAGCACTCACCGCCTGCGCAACCACGCGTCCATCCGGCGCGGTGATGCGGGCCTGCACGCTGCATTGGCGCGGGGCGGTGCCGTCGTTGCGCACTTCGGCAGAGACCTGCGCAGTGGCGCTGTCGCCCTGCAGGGTGCTGCGCACGAACACGCCGTGCTGCGGCAGATGCAAGGGGTCGGTCTTCTGCAGCCACAGATGGCGATAGATGCCGGCGCCTTCGTAAAACCAGCCTTCGCCCAGCGTGGCATCCACGCGGACGGTAATCAGGTTGGGCTTGCCGTAGTCGAGCACTTCGCTCAGGTCGACCTCGAAGCCGCAATAGCCGCTGGCATTGCGCCCGACGATGTGACCATTGCAGAACACCACGCAATCGCGGAACACGCCGTCGAACACCAGGCAGATGCGCTTGCCCAGATCGCTGGCTGGAATCTGCAGCGTGCGCCGATACCAGCCCACGCTGTTTTCGGGAAAGCTCGTTCCCAGCGCCTTATAGCCGTGTGCGGCCGCCGGGTCTTCCTCGGTCATCGAAGCGGAGATCGGCTCCGGGCGAAAGGGCAGGGTCACGGCCCAGTCGTGCGGCAGATCTACCTGTTGCCAGTTGCTGTCGTCGAAGCTCAGTTGCGCAGCGGTGGCGGTGTCCTTGCCGGCCTTGGCGAAGGTGCGCTGGAAGGTGCCGAATTCGAAATCGCGCGACGGGTCGCTGGCATGGCCTAGATGAAAGCGCCAGCCGAAGTCGAACAGCAGTCGCTCGCGTGGCGCCAACGTTGCGTCACCTAATGGGCCAGCCGGTGGTGTGTTTTTGGCAGTCGCCGATGCGGCGCCGGCAATGCCTGGCACCAGGGCGGCACCCGCGCCGACAGGAAGTGCGGCGCTCACACTGCTTGCAAGCATGCCGCGCAGCAACTCGCGACGATTGATGCCGGTCATGGTTGTGTCCTCGTGCTGGCGCCTGCTGGGTGTGCCGGTGCAGGCGTGTGCGCTGCGGGCGTGTACGAGGGCGGCGCGCCGGTGTATGGATGGTGCATGAAATCGATCGCCGGCAGCACGTCATTGCCATGCTTGAAATCGAAGAAGCTGGCGTTTTCCCAAGACGAACCGGTGCCCCAGCGCGTCTTGCAGCTGCTACTGGTCCATGCCGGTTCCCAGTACACGACGCCGGCACCGCCGGTATCGATCACCAGCTGGGTGAGATCGATCATGTACTTGGATTGGCCTTGCGGCGTGGCCGGGTAGCCGGCAATCAGCGAGTCTTCGCCGAGCAGATTGTGCGAGGTGTCGCCGGACTCCAGGGTCCACGGGTAGGCGGTTTCCACCACCACCACGTCGGCATCAAAGCGGCCACGCAAGCGCTGGATGGTCTTGCCCAACTGCGCCATCGACTGGGTGGACCACTTGCGGTAGTAGCTGATGCCGATCAGGTCGAAGTCGGTGACGCCGGCCTTGGTGGCGGCGGCGAACCACGGCTCCACATTTTCCGGCTGGGCGATATGCAGCATCACCCGCGGTTTGATCGTGGAGCGCGCGCTGATGTCGCGCACCGCCTTGATGCCGGCGTTGAACAGTTTGGCGTTGCGCTGCCAGTCGATGGGGCGCTTCTTGTCCCAGGGCTGGCTGTCCATCAGGTCGGAGTTGCTTTCGTTGCCCACCTGCACCAGCTCCGGCATCAGCCCGGCGCGATCAAGCGCGCTCAGCGTGTCGTAGGTGAAGCCGTAGAGCGTGCGTGCCAGTTCATCGGTATCGGTGATGCTGGCCCAGGCTTTGGGAATCAGCTGTTTTTCGCCGTCGGCCCAATCGTCGGAATAGTGCAGGTCCAGCAGCACCTGCATGCCTTGTGCGCGCGCGCGCGCAATGGTCTTTTTGACGTCGGTCAGGTCGCTGTACTTGGTCCAGCGCGCATCGTTCCACAGCCGCACACGCACCAGGTTGGCGCCATGCGCATGGAACAGTTCGAACGGATCGGTGACCACACCGTTCTCACGATATTGCACGCCGCATTCCTCCATCTCGTTGACGTAGGACAGGTCCGCGCCGAGATACAACGTGGCGGGAGGCTGGGCGGCGTGTGCGGAAACGGATAATGCCAACGCCAGCAGCGTCGGCGTCCAGAAGCGGCGTGTAGAGCGCATGTAATTCCTCGACAAATCAACCATGGAGCGGCCAACAGCATGCTGCATGTGGCCATCGTGCAGCGCAGGCGGTGTGCGGAATCGCAACCAGAGTCGCAGTGCGTTCCCGCGCATCGACGTCACTCGCCTGCTGCCCGGCGCAGCAGGCGCCGGATGTGTCTGTGGGGTGGCGATCGAACACGACGGTGCAGGCGCCAGGGGCATAGCGGTCTGCATGGAACTGGCAGCTACCACGCGTATCTGCCGGTTCCTGCGTGCCGTCCATGCAGTGCCGCCGACAGCGCGTCATGCGTTCGCCACCATGCTTGGAGCGGCTAAAAAACGTAGCGGGCAGTCGTCAGGTGGGTATGGACGGCGCGGAGGAGTCGGAGTGTACGAGTGGTACAAGCCGCACCGAGCGCCGGCCGCGCCCACCTGGCGGTGAGCACAGTAGGTTTGTTCGCTGCTCTTAGAAGCGGTACGTCGCTTCCAGCTGGTAGCGACGGCCGAACAGCTGGTAGCCGCCATCGTCCTGATTGGCCAGACGGTTGGGCTTGTTGTCGGTGTAGGCACGCAGCGGCTCGTTGGTGAGATTGCCGGCCTGGAAGCGGAAGCCCAGCTGCTTGCTGTACTGCCAGTTCAAGCTCAGATCCACGGTGCCTTCGCTCTGCAGGCGTGCCAGACGCGCGGCATTCCAGCCGTACACCACCGTGTAGGGGCTGTGGTACTTGTAGCCCACGCGCGCTTCGAAGGTGCCGTTGCTGTACCACAGGTCGAAGGTGCCGGTCTTGCGGGCCAGGCCGCTCAGCGGCAGCGGGTTGTTTTCCGGCGAGAATTCCTTGAGGTTGGAATCGACCAACGAATAGTTGGAATAGACGCCGAAGTTTTCCATG
The DNA here is from genome assembly GCF_040202875.1 of Xanthomonas sp. WHRI 10204. Taxonomy (NCBI): domain Bacteria; kingdom Pseudomonadati; phylum Pseudomonadota; class Gammaproteobacteria; order Lysobacterales; family Lysobacteraceae; genus Xanthomonas; species Xanthomonas sp. WHRI 10204. The sequence continues at coordinate 593,424 of NZ_JBEGDW010000002.1, read as the reverse complement.
TGCGGAATAAAGAAGAACGGCGTCTGGAAGGTGAGTTCCACACCATTGATGTAGCCGCCGCCGCCATTGAACGGCGCGCTGACCAGGTAATCCAGGCCGTTGATCACTTCGCGGTCGGTGCGGTAGCCGATGCTGGAATCCACTTCTTTGCGATACACCGCCAACGCCGCCAGCGCTTCCTTGTGGAAGTACCACTCGTACGACACGTCGACCTGGGTGGCCTTGAACGGGTCCAGCTGCGGGTTGCCGCCGCTGCCGGTCAGCTGACCGACGGTCACGGTGGGGTCGTCCAGGCGACGGCCGGTGCGCAGCTCGTCCAGCGGCGGGCGTGCGATGACCTTGGCCACCGCAAAGCGCAGGATGCGTTGATCGTCGATCAGGAAGTTGAGCGTCGCGCTGGGCAGCACGTCGGTGTACTCCTTGCTGTCGCTGCTGGCCTGCACGGTGCCGCCGACCGAATCGAAGCCGTCGCTGGTGGTCTTGGTGTTGACCAGGCGCACGCCGATATTGCCGGTGACATCGGTGCCGAACAGCTGCGAGCTGAAGACCGCCTTGGCGAAGGCTTCGCGCACGTCTTCCTTGACGTTCCAGTGGTCGAGCATCTGCTCATTAAGCGCGGCCGGATCGAAGCCGCCAAAGCCAATGCGTGCGATCTCGGCCATGTTGCCGCCGGTGAGCGTGGGCACATTCAAGTCCGGCATGGTGACCGGGTAGATCAAGCCCTGATACGCCGAGATCGGCTGGTCGTAGCCGGACTGGTTGCCGATGAAATTGCGGTTCTGCTTTTCGCGGCGTGCGGCGCGTGCGCCGAATTCCAGCGAGGTGAACGGGCCTGCGTCCACCGCACGGCTGGCATTGAGCGCCAGCGCGGCGATCTTGTCGCGCAGTGCCTGCGGTTGGGTCTGCCCGGCGATGCCATATTCGGGCGTGTCCGAGCTGGTGCTGATGGTGGGGGTGACGCTGCGGCGGAAATCGAACGACACCGTGTCCGGGTTGCTGCCGAAGCGCACTGCCTGCCAAACGTTGTCGCGCTTGGCCTGCGAGAACGACAGGTCGCTGCCCAAGGTCCACACATCGCCGTTCCACTTGGCGTTCAAACCACCGGCGGTGAGCGTCTTGACCTCGTTGTAGTGGCTGACCACATGGTCGACCTGCAGGTTGGAATTGGCCAAGGTGGCGGCCACCACATCGCCATCGACGATGGTGTAGGACGAGCCCGGCGTGGTGTACGGATTGGTCGCGCCGGAAAAGGTGCTGAAGGCCAGGCCGTTGAACCAGTTCTGCAATTGGTCTTCGTCGATCTCGATGCGCGAATACAGGCCGTCGAACTTCAACTCGAAATTGCCCGAGCGCCACTGCACAGTGCCCATCGCGCCGGTGCGGGTCTGCTCGATCAGCTTGAGCTGGTCGGCCGCGCCCCATGGGGTGGGATCCACGGTGCCATCGCCATCGACGTCGCGCGAGGTGGTGGCATCGGTATAGCCCCAGCTGCCGATCGACGAGCTGGCGTTCTTCTGCTTCTGATAGGTGGCGCCGAAGGCCACGGCCAGATTGTCGTTGAACTTGTGCACCCAGCTGGCGCCGAAGCGGCTGCCCCACGGGGTGTAGCCATCCACGTCTTTGGCGTGGTCGTAGAACACCGGCCCGGCGGTGCCGACAAAGCCGGGGCCGGTGTAGTCCAGCGGGCTGATGGTGGAGATGTCCACGGTCGCCGCCAGGCCGCCGGCGACCAGGTCGGCCGACTGGGTCTTGTAGACCTTGACGGTGGAGACGATCTCGGTGGGAAACACTTCCCAGCGCACTGCGCGATTGGGTTCGGACGAGGCGATCTCGCGCCCGTTGACGGTGCCCATGGTCATGCGCGGGCCCAGGCCGCGCACGGTGGCCAGGCTCTCGTTGCCGCGGTCGCGGGTGCCGTTGACGCCGGGCAGGCGCACCAGCGCTTCGGCCACGGTGACGTTGGGCATCTGGCCCATGTTGTCTGCGGAGATCACTTCCATGACGTGATCGGACATCTGCTTGGCTTGCACGGCCTGATTCAGGCTGGCGCGCTGGCCGATCACGGTGATGTTGTCCAGCGTCACCGGTGCCTGCGCGTTGGCGGCGCTGCTGCTGGTGGCGTTGGCCGGCGGCGCGGCGGGCGCGGTGTCCTGTGCCTGCGCACTGAACGCGGTGGCCAGCACGAAGGCGATGGTGGTGCAGAGGACGTCGCGGACCGGCGTGCGGCGCAGGCGCCGGCTGGCCGAGTGACCGGTGTGGTGAACAGGCATCGGTTGATCCCTCCCAGGACTAAGTGACCGAATAAGGTGATGGCGGCTGGTGCGGCCCGCCGGCACCGATGTAGGTCTGGCGCGATCGAGCGGACATGGCGTGGTGCGGTGGTGCGGTTGCGGTAAGTGCGTTGCTGCGGCGCTGTCACGATCGACAATCGACAATCGACAATCGACAATCGCGCTGGCGTCCCCCTGTCCTGCATGTGTCCGCTTCAGGGTAGAAGCGCGAGTCATTCCATTCCAATGAAGCATTTTGCGTGAGCTATCTCGGCTTGGAATGCTGCAGTGCAGCGCTAGCGTTTGCTTCGTCACAGTCTGGCGTGGGTGCGTGCCAGGCAATCAAACGTTGCCCAGGTCGCAATTGCGTGGTGTGGTCTCGCTAGCGCGTGCTGACCGGCAACCGGGGCAGGGCAGGGAATGCGCGCTGCACGCAGTCGCTGCGCTCGCAGGTCAGGCAGCCCGGCCCGATCGGCACGGCATCGTCCACCGCGCCCAGGTCCCAGCCGCGCGCATAGACCAGCTGGTCGGCATGACGCAGGTCGCAGCCCATCGCCAGCGCAAAGGTCTTGCGCGGGCGGCCGTAACCGGGGGCGCCGCTGCTGACCTGGCGGGCCAGCCAGAAATAGCGGCGGCCATCGGGCATGCGCGCGATCTGGGTGAGGATGCGGTCGGGTTGGTTGAACGCCTCGTACACGATCCACAACGGGCAGGCGCCGCCCACGTGCGAAAAGTGGAAGTCGGTGGACGAGTGGCGTTTGGAGACATTGCCGGCGCGATCCACCCGCATGAAGAAGATCGGCAGCCCGGCGGCACCGCGTCGTTGCAGGGTGCTCAAACGATGGCAGACCGCCTCGAAGCCCACCCCGAAGCGGTCCGCCAGCCATTCGATGTCGTAGCGCGAGCGCTGCGCGCTGTGCAGGAAATCGCTGTACGGCATCACCAGCGCGCCGGCGAAATAATTCGACAGCCCGATCCGCGACAGCGCGATGCGCTCGGCATCTTCGAACCCGGCATCGGCGATGCGCGCGTCCAGCAACGGTGCGCATTCCAGCAGGGCCAGGTGCGCGGCCATCTGGAACGCCTGCTGGCCGGGCCGCAGATGGGCGGGCAGCCACAACACGCGTGCCTGCGCGTCCACGCTGCGTTTGTCGCTGTGCAGATCGGGCGCCTCCTGCACCAGCAGGCCGTGGCGATCGGCCAGGCGCTGGCGCAGCCGCAGCGGCAGGTTTTCCGGGGTCAGGCCGAGTTCGGCATACAACGCCTCGGCGCGCTCATCCAGTTCGGGCAGGTAGTTGTGCGCACGGTTGAAGTAATCGCGCACCTGCTCGCCCGGCGACAGCGACGGCATCGCCGCATGCTCAATACCGATCTGCATTTGCAGCGCGGCATTGCGCTCCAGCAGATGCTGATGGGCGCGGTGCAGATCCAGCAGCGCCTGCGCCACCTGCGGCAGGTTGCCGGTGAGCGCGCGCAGCTCGGCCGGCGACAGCGTGTGGCCCAGGCTGCGCAGTGATTCGTCCAGCGGGTCGGCCAGGGCGGCCGGGTCGTCCAGATCCAGCAGTCCGTCCAGATCGCCCAGCGTGGCCTTGAGCCGTTGCTGGATCGCCAGCGTCAGCGGGCGCTGGTTGCGCTCGATCTGGTTGAGATAGCTGGGCGATAACGCCAGCCGGCGCGCCAGCTCGGCCTGGGTCAGGCCGTGGCGCTGCCGCAGCCGCTGCAGGCGCAGGCCGAGCTGATGGCGGAGGACGAGCGGCGAGGACTGGGGCATTCGCAATATTCGCAAAATTGTGCGGCCAGCTTAGCGCGATTAAGCAGATGTGGGCTGGGAATGGCAGGTTGGGCTGCGAACAATGCGAAGTACTGGGCCAGCCGGCCCGATGTCTTCTGCGAGCGAACCCTGTGATGAGCGAATCCGTCCCCCGCGTGTCCCTGTTGATCGATGGACAAATGCTGGTCTCCGCCAGCGACCAGTGGCAGGACGTGGTCAACCCGGCCGACCAGTCGGTGCTGGCCCAGGTGCCGTTCGCCACCACGGCCGAAGTCGACGCCGCAGTGGCCGCCGCCAGCCGTGCCTTCGTCAGCTGGCGCAAGACGCCGATCGGCACCCGCGCACGCGTCTTCCTCAAGTATCAGCAGCTGATCCGCGAGCACATGCCCGAGCTGGCCGCGCTGCTCAGCGCCGAGCAGGGCAAGACCCTGGCCGATGCCGAAGGCGATGTGTTCCGCGGGCTGGAAGTGGTGGAGCACGCTGCGGCGATCGGCAATCTGCAGTTGGGCGAGCTGGCCAACAACGTCGCCAACGGCGTGGACACCTACAGCCTGCTGCAACCGCTGGGCGTGTGCGCGGGTATTACGCCGTTCAACTTCCCGGCAATGATTCCGTTGTGGATGTTCCCGATGGCGATTGCCACTGGCAATACCTTCGTGCTCAAGCCGTCCGAGCAGGACCCGATGGTCACCATGCGGCTGGTCGAACTTGCCCTGGAAGCGGGCATTCCCAAGGGCGTGCTCAACGTGGTGCATGGCGGCGAAGACGTGGTCAACGCACTGTGCGACCACCCGGACATCAAGGCGCTGTCGTTCGTCGGCTCCACCAAGGTGGGCACGCACGTCTATCGCCGCGCATCGCTGGCCGGCAAGCGCGTGCAATGCATGATGGGCGCCAAGAATCACGCCGTGGTGCTGCCGGACGCCAATCAGGAACAGACCCTCAATGCGATGGTCGGCGCCGCATTCGGTGCGGCCGGCCAGCGCTGCATGGCTGCCTCCACGCTGGTGTTGGTGGGCGAAGCGCAGCAGTGGATCCCCGCCCTGGTCGCCAAGGCCAAGACCTTGAAGCTGGGCGCGGGCAACGCCCAGGGCACCGACGTCGGTCCGCTGATTTCCTGTGCGGCGCGCGAGCGTGTGGAGGGCTTGATCGCCTCCGGCGTGGAGCAGGGCGCCACGCTGGAACTGGATGGTCGCAGCCCCACCGTGACCGGGTTCGAACAGGGCAACTTCGTCGGCCCGACGATCTTCTCCGGCGTCACGCCGGGCATGCGCATCTACGACGAAGAAATCTTCGGGCCGGTGCTGGTGATCCTGGGCGCAGACACGCTGGACGATGCGATCGCGCTGGTCAACGCCAATCCCAACGGTAACGGCACCGCGTTGTTCACCCAGTCCGGCGCCGCCGCGCGGCGTTTTCAGGAAGACATCGACGTGGGCCAGGTTGGCATCAACGTGCCGATTCCGGTGCCGGTGCCGCTGTTTTCGTTCACCGGCTCGCGCGCCTCCAAGCTCGGCGACCTGGGCCCTTACGGCAAGCAGGTGGTGATGTTCTACACCCAGACCAAGACCGTTACCGCGCGCTGGTTCGACGACCAGACGCTGGGCCATGGCGTCAACACCACCATCTCTCTCAAGTGACCCCAACGCCATGAATGCAGCCATCCAGCTACACGCCAACGCGGCCGATCTGAACGACGAGCAGGAAGCGTTCCGCGCCGCCGCGCGCGACTTCGCCGACAAGGAACTCGCCCCATACGCGGCGCAGTGGGACGCAGAAAGCTACTTCCCGCGCGAGGCGATTGCCAAGGCCGCCGAACTCGGTTTCTGCGGCCTGTACACCGACGAAGGCGTGGGCGGCCTGGGCATGCGTCGGCTCGATGCGGCGGTGGTGGTCGAAGAATTGGCGACCGTCGATCCGTCCACCTCGGCCTTCATCAGCATCCACAACATGGCGACATGGTTGATTGCCAGCTACGGCAACGACGGCGTGCGTGCGCAATGGGGCGAGGCGATGACCAGCGGCGCCAAGCTGGGCTCGTATTGCCTGACCGAGCCGGGTGCCGGCTCGGATGCGGCATCGTTGAAAACCCGCGCCCAGCGCGATGGCGATGCGTATGTGCTCAACGGCAGCAAGGCCTTTATTTCAGGTGCCGGCGCTACCGATGTGCTGGTGGTGATGGCACGCACCGGCGACGATGGCGCACGCGGCATCAGCGCCTTTGCGGTGCCGGCCGATGCGCCAGGCATCAGCTACGGCCGCAAGGAAGAAAAGATGGGCTGGAACAGTCAGCCCACGCGCGGGGTGACATTCACCGATGTGCGCATCCCGGCCGGCAATCTGCTCGGCAAGGAAGGCGAGGGCTTCAAGATGGCGATGAAGGCGCTGGATGGCGGCCGCATCAATATTGCCGCCTGCTCGCTGGGGGCCGCGCAGGGCGCACTGGATGCCGCACGTCGCTACATGGGCGAGCGCCGTCAGTTCGGCAAAAAATTGGCAGATTTCCAGGCGCTGCAATTCAAGCTGGCCGATATGGCGACCCAACTGGTGGCCGCGCGGCAGATGGTGCACACCGCCGCACGCAAGCTCGATGCCGGCAGCCACGACGCCACCGTGTGGTGCGCAATGGCCAAGCGTTTTGCCACCGATGCCGGCTTTGCCATCTGCGACGACGCACTGCAGATCCACGGCGGTTACGGCTATATCCGCGAGTACCCGATCGAACGCCTGCTGCGCGACAGCCGCGTCCATCGCATCCTGGAAGGCACCAACGAAGTGATGCGCATGATCATTGCGCGGCATCTGCTCAACGGCGAGGAGGAACTGCGATGAGCGCGTGGGAAGGACGTGTGCATACCGGCCTGCAGGTCGAGCGCGATGGGCATGTCGCCATCGTCACCTTGAGCAACCCGCCGGCCAACACCTGGACCGTGCAGAGCCTGGCCGCCTTGCGCGACCTGGTGCATGCATTGGACGCCGACCGCAGCGTGTACGCGCTGGTGATCACCGGCGAAGGCGAAAAGTTCTTCAGTGCCGGCGCCGACCTCAAACAGTTTGCCGACGGCGACAAGGCCGCTGCACGCGAAGCCGCGCGTCGCTTCGGCGAAGCGTTCGAGGCATTGAGCGCTTTCCGCGGCGTGTCGATCGCCGCGATCAACGGCTATGCCATGGGCGGCGGTCTGGAATGCGCGTTGGCCTGCGACCTGCGCATTGCCGAGCAGCAGGCGCATCTGGCGCTGCCGGAAGCCAGCGTCGGGTTGCTGCCGTGCGCTGGCGGCACGCAGAACCTGCCGCGTTTGGTCGGCGAAGGCTGGGCCAAGCGCATGATCCTGCTGGGCGAGCGTATCGATGCCGCCACCGCACACCGTATCGGTCTGATTGAAGAGGTGGTGGGCAAGGGCGAGTCGCGCGCGCTGGCAATTGCGTGGGCGCAGCGTGCCGGCAAGCAGAGTCCGGTGAGCGTGGCCGCTTGCAAGCGGCTGGTGCAATCCACCCGCCATGGCACGCACGCCGCAGCCTTGGTTGCCGAGCGCGAAGCCTTCGTCGACCTGTTCGAGCAGGCCGATCAGGTCGAAGGGGTTGCCGCATTTTTGGAAAAGCGCGCGCCGCAGTGGAGCAACCGCTGATGACGGACGTCAGCGCAACCGACGAGGCGCCGGTGCTGTTCGAGCAGCGCGATTGTGCGTACGGGCATCGCATCGGCATTGCAACCTTGAATGCGCCCAAGACGCTCAATGGCCTGTCGCTGCAGATGACCCGGCTGCTGGATGCGCAGCTAAGTGCATGGGCCGACGATGCGCAGATTGCCTGCGTAGTGCTGCGTGGTGCCGGCGACAAAGCCTTGTGCGCTGGCGGCGATCTGCATGGGTTGTACCAGAGCATGCGCGCGCATCGCGATGCGGTACCCGACGCGGCCCAGCGCCGTGCACGGCCACAAGACAATCCGCATGCCGCCGCATTTTTCGAAGAAGAATATCGGCTGGATTACCGCATCCATACCTATGCCAAGCCGCTGCTGTGCTGGGGCCATGGCATCGTGATGGGGGGCGGAATCGGCCTGATGTCCGGCGCCAGCCATCGCGTGGTCACCGAGCGTTCGCGCCTGGCGATGCCCGAGATCAGCGTCGGCTTGTTCCCCGATGTAGGCGGCAGCTGGTTGCTGCGGCGCGTGCCGCACGGCGCTGGTGTGTTTCTCGCCTTGACCGGCGCACCGCTCAATGCCAGCGATGCCATCTACGCCGGTCTGGCCGATGTGCGGTTGGAGCACGCGCAATACAGCGCCGTGCTGGATGCCTTGAGCGCGCATGCGTGGACCGGCGATGCCGGCAACGATCGTGAGCAACTCGGTGCGTTTTTGCATGGAATCGCGCAGCCGCTGGAACCGGGCCCGCTGCAGCTGCATGCGGCCTTGATCGAGCAACTGGTGTCCGGCGACACGCTGGAGCAGGTGGTGGATGCGATCCAGGCCCTGCAAAGCGAGGACAGCTGGCTGCAAGCCGCGCGCACGACCCTGGCCGCTGGCGCGCCCGGCTCGGCACGGCTGGCATGGGAGCTGCAACGTCATCCCGGCACTGCGGCGCTGGCCGATACCTTCCGTACCGAATATGTGGTGGCGCTGCACGCCGCCGCCCACGGCGATTTTGCCGAAGGCATCCGTGCGTTGCTGATCGACAAGGATCGCCAGCCGAAGTGGCAGCCGGCATCGCTGAGCAACGCCAATACGCAATGGGCGGCTGACTTTTTCAATGCGCCATGGCCGGCCGCGCAGCATCCGTTGGCAGATCTCGGCGCGCACCAGGCATGACAATCGCGTGCCCCGCAGGTCTGGCGCAATCATGCAACCACCGCGCAGATTTAGTGCGTAATGCTGCGCGCGTAACGCTGTTTGCGGCGCTGCGCGGCATTGCGCGCTGAGCGCCTCCCGACCCTTTTGATACCTGCTCCACTCTGGAGATCGACACGATGAGCAAGATCGCTTTTATCGGCCTGGGCAACATGGGCGGCCCGATGGCCGCCAACCTGATCAAGGCCGGGCACCAGCTACGCGTTTTCGATCTGGTGCAGGGCGCACTGGATGCGGCATCGGCCGCTGGCGCCCATGCAGCAACCTCGGCGCACGACACCCTGGCTGATGCCGAGATCGTCATCTCGATGCTGCCGGCCAGCCGGCATGTGGAAGGGCTGTATCTGGGCGATGGCGGCATTCTGACGCAGATTCCTGGTGGTGCGCTGGTGATCGACTGCAGCACCATTGCGCCGGTGTCCGCACGCAAGGTGGCCGATGCCGCGCGCGCGCGCGGGCTGGCGATGCTGGACGCGCCGGTGTCCGGTGGCACCGCTGGTGCCGCCGCCGGCACGCTGACCTTTATCGTCGGTGGTGACGCCAATGTGCTGGAACGCGCCCGTCCGGTGCTGGAAGCCATGGGCAAGAACATTTTCCACGTCGGCGACAACGGCGCCGGCCAGGTCGCCAAGTTATGCAACAACATGGCGCTGGGCGTGATCATGGCCGCCACCGGCGAAGCGCTGGCGCTTGGCGTCGCGCAGGGGTTGGACCCGGCGGTGCTGTCGCAAATGATGGCGGTCAGCACCGGACGTAGCTGGGCCACCGAAGTCTGCAATCCATGGCCCGGCGTGCTGCCCAATGCACCGGCCTCGCGCGGCTACAGCGGCGGCTTCGGCAACGATCTGATGCTCAAGGACCTGGGCCTGGTGGCCGAATCTGCGGTGCAGGCCGGCGTGTCGATCCCGCTGGGCGAACTGGCCCGCAACCTCTACGCGATGAACAGCACGGCCGGCAACGGCGCGCTGGATTTCTCCAGCGTGATCAAGCTGGTGGCCAAGGTTTGAGAAAGACTAATAAAGCGACGCCCACCGCCACGCGGGCGTCGCCGGCGTTGTAATGCGCATCGGTCTTGATAGGTGATCGAACAGGGTATTCGTCGGGTGCAGAGCGAATGATCTGCGGCTTGGCTGCGAGGCCCTTGCCCGCCCACCATCACGGGACACGCCGCAAGTACGTCCGTGTAGGCTCTTACGCGGCATCCATGCCGCGTAAGGTCCCGCGACGGTGAGCGGGCAAGGACCAGTCGGGAGGGTCGGTACGCATGCTTGCAAGCAGTGCAAGCAGTGCAAGCAGTGCAAGCAGGGCAAGCAGCGCGGCCGTCTGATGAGGTGCGGTCTGGTCGGCTTCTTTCCATCTGAGCAACGTCACTACCAAGACGACATCACTCCACCCGCCAATGAAGGCAGTGGGGTCGGCACATTGCCGCTATTGCTGTGGCGTTCGAGAGCGTTTGTCAGCCGCTCCGAGTCGCTACTTGGCCTGGACAATCAGGCGTCGCGCCGCGCTCACGTGATGTGATGTCATCACGCCCAGGTGTAATAGTCTCCGCCATCGCACGCGCCTAAGGTGCGCGCATCGCACAAGGCCACCGCACCCATGGGACACGATCACAACCACGCACCCAGCGAAATCCGCCACGAAACACCGTTGTGGTGGGCGCTTGGCCTCACCGCCACCTTTCTGGTGGCCGAAGTCATCGGCGCGTTCGTGTCCAACAGCCTGGCGTTATTGTCGGATGCGGCGCATATGGCCACCGACACGCTCGGTCTGATGATCGCCCTGCTTGCGGTACGTTTGAGCCGACGCCCGGCGGACGCGCGCCGCACCTACGGCTATGTCCGTCTCGAAGCGTTGGGGGCATTGGTCAATGGCGCGCTGCTATTCGGTGTCGGCGCCTACATCCTCTGGGAAGCCGCGCAACGCTTCCGCGCGCCGCAGGATATTTCCTCCAACGGCATGCTGCTGATTGCCGGCCTGGGCCTGGTGATCAACCTGATCGCGATGAAACTGCTGCATGCCGGCAGCGGCGAAAGTCTCAACGTCAAGGGCGCCTATCTGGAAGTCTGGAGCGACATGCTCGGCTCGGTGGCGGTGATCATCGGCGCCTTGCTGATTCGGTGGACCGACTGGCAATGGATCGACCCGGTGCTGGCGGTGCTGATCGGCCTGTGGGTATTACCACGCACCTGGGTGCTGCTGCGCGAAGCGATCAACGTCCTGCTCGAAGGCGTCCCCAAAGGCATCGACCTGGCGCAGGTGCGTCAGGCCTTGACCAGCTACCCCGGCGTCGACGACGTGCACGACCTGCACGTCTGGGCCCTAGCCTCCAGCACGCCCGCACTCACCGCGCACGTGGTGGTCGGCGACACCATCGACCGCGATCGCCTGCGCGACGCCCTCGGCACCTTGCTGCATGACCGCTTCGACATCGCCCACGTCACCTTGCAAGTAGAGAGCGGCGATTGCGGTACCGAACCCTGCGGTACGCCGTCCATGCAGGTTGCTGCCGACGATGGACATGATCACGCACACGGGCATTGCGCGCACAAGCACTCGCACTAGAACCACTGACGAAGCGATCGCGCAGCTGCTAGGCAAAGAAAAACGCCACCTTGCGGTGGCGTTGTCGTCGTACCGTAGCGGTGCTTAGGCCACCGCCTCCCGCAACACCGGCGAATCCCAGCCCGGGCGCGGGGCGAAGCGTTCGCCATAACGGGCGTGCAGTGCCTGCAGACGTTCGAGCAAGGCATCCGCACCGACGCTGCGGATGTGCTGGATCGGGCCGCCGCGGAACGGGGCGAAGCCGGTACCGAAGATGACGCCGGCATCGAGCAGGTCCGCATCGGCCACCACGCCGTCGTGCAGGCAGGCGACCGCTTCGTTGAGCAGCGGCAGGATCAGGCGGTCTTCCAGATCTGCGGGCACGGCATAGCCGCTGGCCACTTCGGGTTTGACCGCGCGGCCGTTCTCCCATTTGTACAGGCCCTGGCCGTCCTTCTTGCCGCGCTTGCCGGCGTCCACCGTGGCAAGCGCGGCAGGAATCGGCAGGTGCAGGAACGGCGCCAGCTCGGCGCCAACGCCGGCAGCGACGTCCAGCCCCACCGTGTCGATCAACTCGATCGGCCCCATCGGCATGCCGAACTTCACCGCAGTCTTGTCCAGCACCGGTCCCGGAATGCCCTCGGCATAAGCGGTGGCCGCTTCGAGCAGATACGGGAACAGCACGCGATTGACCAGGAATCCGGGCGTGCCCGCCACCGGCACCGGGAACTTGTCCAGTGCCTTGCAGAACGCCGCCAGGCGCGCCACGTTGGCCGGATCCAGGCCATCGTGCTGCACGATTTCCACCAGCGGCATCATCGCCACCGGGTTGAAATAGTGCAGGCCGGCAAATTGCGCGGGGCGCTGGATGTGACCACGCAGCTCGGTCAGCGGAATCGACGAAGTATTGGTGGTCAGCACTGCATCGGGCTTGAGTTGCGGCTCGATGGACTGATACAGGTCGCGCTTGGCCTGCGGATTTTCGATGATCGCCTCGATCACCAGATCCGCCTGCGCCACGCCTGCGCCAGCCAAATCGCCACGCAGGCGCGCTGCCACCGCCGGCCGCTTGGCCTCATCCTTCACCCGCTTGGTAAACAGCTCGCCGCCGCGCGTCAGTGCCGTATCGATAAAGCGCTGCTCGCGGTCCTGCAGGGTGACCTCGAAGCCCTTGTAGGCGGCCCACGCGGCGATATCGCCGCCCATCACGCCGGCACCGATCACATGCACATGGCGAATAGGCGGCAACGCGGCCGCGCCTGCATCCTTGCCGCCCAGCGCCTTCAAACGCTCGGTCAGAAAGAAGATGCGGATCAGGTTGCGCGCGGTCGGCGTGCTGGCGAGCTTGACCACCGCCTTGCGCTCGGCCGCAAGCCGCGCCTGGATGCCGCTGCCGCCCGCGCGCTCCCACACGTTGATCAAGGCATACGGCGCCGGGTAATGCTCCTTGCGCGCCTTGCGTGCGACCTGCTTGCGCATCTGCGGCGCGAGCAGCTTGCGTGCCAGCAACGTGTTGGTGGCCCAGGCGGTCGCGCGTTGCTTGAAAGGGCGCGTGGTGCCGTTCAAGGCCAATGCGGCGGCGGCATCCACCAGCACGGCAGGCGCGGCGACCTTGTCGATCAGCCCCATCGCCCGCGCAGCCTTGGCCGAGACGGTGCGCCCGGTCAGCATCAGATCCATCGCCGCCGGTGCGCCGATCAGACGCGGCAAGCGGGCGCTGCCGCCCCATCCGGGGAAGATGCCTAGCTTGGTTTCCGGCAGGCCGATGCGTGTGCTGGCATCGTCCGATGCCACCCGATACCGGCATGCCAGCGCGATTTCGGTGCCGCCGCCCATGCAGAAGCCGTGGATCGCCGCCACCGTAGGGCAGGGCAGTTCGGCCAGTTTCTGGAACACCTGTTGGCCGCGATGGATCGCATCGTTGACCGTGCCCTTGCGGTCGAAGTCCTGGAACTCCTTCAGGTCGGCGCCGGCAATGAAGCCGTTGGCCTTGGCCGAGCGCAGCACCACGCCCTTGGGCGGGTCCAGTGCCAGCCGCTCGACCAGCGCGCCTAGTTCGAGCAGCACCTCCTGCGAAAACGCGTTGACCGGTGCGCCTTGTCGATCAAGGCTGAGGACGACCACGCCGTCCTCGCGCAGGTCGGCCTGCCAATGGCTGAATCGGAGCCCGTCGAAACCTGGAAGCATGCGTCTGGCCGTCCGGCGATATAAGGAAAGGCCGTTATCATCCAGAGGTTGTTTCCATCACGTCAAATACCCATACCAGTCGACAGGACGGCATGCGCTTCGCGGGAGGCGTCGCCAGCGGCGCAGTGGAGCCGCTACCCTGCTACGTGACGATCGAACCGATCGGTATGAACTTTCCTCTTCAACGGCGGTCTCATTGCCCGACTTCGGTGGGCTGACAGGAGTGCGGCCCAACATGGCCGAAGTCGATACACCTCAGGAGCTGGACCTGGAACTGGTCCGGCGTGTGCAGCGCGGCGAGAGCGCAGCGTTCGACGTGCTGGTGCGCAAATACCAGCACCGGATCGTTGCATTGATCGGGCGCTACATCGCCGACTGGAGCGAATGTCAGGACGTGGCCCAGGATACGTTTGTGCGCGCATACCGCGCGATCAACAGTTTCCGCGGCGACTCCCAGTTCTACACATGGCTGCACCGCATTGCCGTCAACACTGCCAAGAACCATCTGGTTGCGCACAACCGCCGCCCGCCCACCGACGACATCGAGATTAGCGATGCCGAGCAGTTCGATGGAGCGACCCGGTTGCGCGACAACGACACCCCGGAGCGCGAATTGATGCGACAGGAGCTGGAACAAACGGTGATGCGTGCGGTCCAAGCACTGCCGGAAGAACTTCGGTCGGCCATCACCCTGCGCGAGGTGGAGGGGCTGAGTTACGAGGACATCGCGCGAAAGATGGATTGCCCGATCGGAACGGTGCGCTCGCGCATCTTCCGGGCGCGCGAGGCCATCGACATCGAGCTACGGCCTCTGCTGGAGACCGAAAGCGCTACCCGTGAGCGACACCGTGTATGAGCGATAACCCTGCCATGTCCACCACCGACAAATTCGAACGTCACTACCGGCAGCAGTTGTCTGCGCTGGTTGACGGAGAGTTGAACGCCGACGAGTCGCGCTTCTTGCTGCGCCGTCTGGCGCACGATGAGGAGCTGGCCGGCTGCCACGAGCGTTGGCAGCTGTGCGGCGATGTGCTGCGCGGTGCGGCCAGCGCGCCGGCGCCACTGGATTTTGCTGCGCGTGTGCGCAGTGCCATTGCCGATGAGCCAGCGCCGCAGGCGCAGCCGGCACCGCGCTCGGCCGCACGCTGGCGTTGGGGTGGCGGTGCAGCGATTGCTGCGTCGGTTGCCGCAATCGCCTTGTTCATGGCGCGCGAGCGCTTGCCGGACACGGCACAGCCAGCCTCCGCTGTGCCGGTGTATGCGACTGCGGCGCAGCTGCCGCCCGCGGCCTCGCCACCGGTTGCACCGAAAGCACCGGTAATGCCCGCCCCGGCCAACCCCGGCGATGGCGGCGCGCTTGTCGCGGCGGTGCCGGCCGCTGCGCTGGCGTCCACGCGCCGCGGTGCCGCTACCCGCAATCAGCAGGTAGCGCGCAGTGCAGCGGCACGGCAGCAACAGGTGCCTGCCCGGATGGTGGCGTCGGCTACCCCGGCTCCTGCGGCAGCGGTGAGTCCGGCAGCAACTTCCAATCCATTTACCCATCCGGACACGACACTGCAGGCGCGCCCGTGGCCACGCGCGGCGTTGTCCGGCGCCGGCGATAGCCCGCTCAATGCCAGTTTCAGCCAGAGCCGCCAGGGTCCGGCGTTCTATCCGTTCGAGCCTGCGCCCCAGGCGACCGGCAACCCTGCGCAGAGCCGGCCGCTGCCGGTGCAGGTCCCGCAGAACTGATCCGGCCGCCGATCTTCATCCAGTCGGCGCGCTCCCTCCCGTTAACTTCCCGGGCCCGTGTCATCTCGCGGGTTACGGCCCCTGTCGCCCTGCCATCGGAGGCAACTCGATGAATCACCGCATGCGTACCCAGATGTTTGGCCTGATCGCCATGACGTTGCCGCTGGCAGCCTGTGCTCAGCAAACCGCGCCAGCGCCGGCCGCCAAGGCCAGTGCGCCGATTGCCGCCAACCGCAGCACCACCCCGGCGCCGCAGTTGGTCGCCGGCCTGCCGGACTTCACCAATCTGGTCGAACAGGTCGGCCCGGGTGTGGTCAATATCGAAACCACCATCACCCGCAAGGATGCGATGGCGCGTTCGGCGCGTGGCGGGCGCGGTGGGCAAGGTGGGATGCCCGGTCAGGGTGGGATGCCGGACGACGAGCAGATGCCGGAGTTCTTCAAGCGCTTCTTCGGCCCGGATTTTCAGATGCCGGGCGGCCCGCGGCAGGGGCCGGGCCAGGGTGGTGGCGATGACGATGGCGGCATTGCCGGCAAGTCGATGGGCTCGGGCTTCATCATTTCCGCCGACGGCTATGTGCTGACCAATCACCACGTGGTCGATGGCGCCAGCGAAGTCACCGTCAAGCTCACCGACCGCCGCGAGTTCAAGGCCAAGGTGGTGGGCAGCGACGAACAGTTCGACGTGGCGCTGCTGAAGATCGAGGCCAAGGGGCTGCCGACCGTGCGTCTGGGCGATTCCAATACGCTCAAGCCGGGCCAGTGGGTGGTGGCGATCGGCTCGCCGTTCGGGCTGGATCACTCGGTCACCGCCGGCATCGTCAGCGCCACCGGCCGCAGCAATCCGTACGCCGACCAACGCTATGTGCCCTTCATCCAGACCGACGTGGCGATCAACCAGGGCAACTCCGGTGGCCCGCTGCTCAACACCCGCGGCGAAGTGGTCGGCATCAATTCGCAGATCTTCTCCGCGTCGGGCGGTTACATGGGGATTAGTTTTGCGATCCCGATCGACTTGGCCTTCAGTGCGGCCGAGCAGATCAAGGCCACCGGCCGGGTCAGCCGCGGCATGCTGGGCGTAGCGGTGGGAGCGATTGATACGCTCAAGGCGCAAGGGCTGGGCCTGCCGGATAGCCGCGGCGCGCTGGTCAACGACATTCCCGCTGGCAGCCCGGCCGCAAAGGCCGGTGTCGAGGTGGGCGATGTGATCCGTGCGGTCAATGGCAAGCCGATCGAGGTGGCCAGCGATCTGCCGCCGATGATTGGCCTGATGCCGCCGGGCGCCAAGGTCAACCTGGACATTCTGCGCGATGGCAAGCCGCGTCAGGTGTCGGTCGTGCTGGCGCCCTTGCAGGATGGCAGCGAGGACACCGCGCCGCGCACCGCAGCGGCTGACGCCAAGCCGGAGGCTCCGGCCAGTGTGGCCTTGCTCGGCCTGCAGGTAGCCGACCTGACCGCCGCCGAGCGCAGTCGGCTGGGCCTGGAGGCGGGCGAGGGCGTGCGGATTGCCGCAGTCACCGGCGCAGCAGCGCGTAGCACCCAACCGCCGCTGTCGCCGGGCCTGCTCATCGCCCGCGTCGGCCGGACCAAAGTCGGCAGCGTCGCCGAACTCAACCGCGCGCTGTCCAGCTACAAGAAGGGCGACGTGGTCATGCTGCTGGTCACCGACGGCAAGGCCACCAGCTATGTGGCGCTGAAGGCCGGCGGGTGATCGAGGCCGGGAATCGGGAATCGGGAATCGTAAGAGCGCGGCCTGCCTTGGCTTTCACGATTCCCTACTCCCGATTCCCAATTCCCCCGGCCCCAATGGGGCCGGCCGTGCGATAATGCTGCGTTACCCTGACGACGGCCCCGCCGGCGCCCACCTCAATGTCCTCTGATTCAATGCGGTACATCCGCAACTTCTCCATCATTGCCCACGTCGATCACGGGAAATCCACCCTGGCCGACCGGATCATCCAGCTGTGCGGCGGCCTTCAGGCGCGCGAGATGGAGGCCCAGGTTCTCGACTCCAACCCGATCGAACGCGAACGCGGCATCACGATCAAGGCACAGTCGGTGTCCTTGCCGTATACGGCCAAGGACGGGCAGGTCTATCAGCTGAACTTCATCGACACCCCCGGGCATGTCGATTTCTCCTATGAAGTCAGTCGCTCGCTGGCCGCCTGCGAAGGCGCGCTGCTGGTGGTCGATGCCGCCCAGGGCGTGGAAGCTCAGTCGGTAGCCAACTGCTACACCGCGGTGGAGCAGGGGCTGGAAGTGGTGCCGGTGCTCAACAAGATCGACCTGCCGACTGCCGACATCGCCCGTGCCAAGGCCGAGATCGAGGCGGTGATCGGCATCGATGCCGAAGACGCGGTGGCGGTCAGTGCCAAGACCGGTCTCAACATCGACCTGGTGCTGGAAGCGATCGTGCATCGCATCCCGCCGCCCAAGCCGCGCGATACCGACAAGCTGCAGGCGCTGATCATCGATTCCTGGTTCGACAATTACCTGGGCGTGGTGTCGCTGGTGCGCGTGATGCAGGGCCAGATCAAGCCGGGCAGCAAGATTCTGGTGATGTCGACCGGGCGCACGCACCTGGTCGACAAGGTCGGCGTGTTCACCCCCAAGCGCAAGGATCTGCCTTCGCTGGGTGCTGGCGAGGTGGGCTGGATCAATGCTTCGATCAAGGACGTGCATGGCGCGCCGGTCGGCGACACCTTGACCCTGGCTGCCGATCCCGCGCCGTACGCGTTGCCGGGTTTTCAGGAAATGCAGCCGCGCGTGTTCGCCGGCCTGTTTCCGGTGGATGCCGAGGACTATCCGGATCTGCGCGAGGCTTTGGACAAGCTGCGTCTGAACGATGCCGCGCTGCGTTTCGAGCCGGAAAGCTCCGAAGCGATGGGCTTTGGTTTCCGTTGCGGCTTCCTGGGCATGCTGCACATGGAAATCGTGCAGGAGCGTCTGGAGCGCGAGTACAACCTGGACCTGATCAGCACCGCGCCGACAGTGGTGTACGAAGTCCTCAAGACCGACGGCTCCATCATCAACATGGACAACCCGGCCAAGCTGCCGCAGTTGAACCTGGTGGAGGAGATTCGCGAGCCGATCATTCGCGCCAACGTGCTGACGCCCGAGGAATACATCGGCAACATCATCAAGTTGTGCGAAGAAAAGCGCGGCACCCAGATCAGCATCAATTATCTGGGCAGCCAGGTGCAGATCAGCTATGAGCTGCCGATGGCCGAAGTGGTGCTGGACTTTTTCGACAAGCTCAAGTCGGTGAGCCGTGGCTATGCCTCGCTGGATTATCACTTCGTGCGTTTCGATGCCGGCCCGTTCGTGCGAGTGGACGTGCTGATCAACGGCGACAAGGTCGATGCGTTGTCGCTGATCGTGCACCGCAGCCATGCCGATCGGCGCGGCCGCGAGCTGTGCGAAAAGATGAAGGAACTGATTCCGCGGCAGATGTTCGACGTCGCAATTCAGGCCGCCGTCGGCTCGCAGATCATCTCGCGTTCCACGGTCAAGGCGATGCGCAAGAACGTGTTGGCCAAGTGCTATGGTGGCGACGTTTCGCGCAAGAAAAAGCTGCTGGAAAAGCAGAAAGAAGGCAAGAAGCGCATGAAGCAGGTTGGCCGCGTGGAGATTCCGCAGGAGGCCTTCCTGGCCGTGCTGCAGATGGATAAGTAGCAGGGAATGGTAAATCGGGAATCGGGAATCGTAAGGGCGCACGTGCTCCCGCTGTTCCAATTCCCCATTCTCGATTCTCGATTCCCTTTCCGAAAGGAACATCAATGAAATGGTTTGAAATCATCCTGGTTGTGCTGACGCTGGGCACCGGCTTTATCTGGCTGCTGGACAAGCTGTTCCTGGCCAAGCGCCGTGCCGCGCGTGCCGGGCTGCTGGACAGTGAGCCGGCGATCATCGATTACTCGCGCGCGTTCTTCCCGGTGCTGGCGGTGGTACTGATCCTGCGCAGCTTCGTGGCCGAGCCGTACAAGATTCCATCCAGTTCGATGATGCCCAACCTGCTGATCGGCGATTTCATCCTGGTCAACAAGTTCGCCTACGGTTTCCGCCTGCCGATCACCAATACCAAATTCATTCCGACCAGCGAGCCCAAGCGCGGCGATGTGGTGGTGTTCAAGCCGCCGCATGCGCCGGATCAGAACTGGATCAAGCGCGTGGTCGGCCTGCCGGGCGACAAGATCGGCTTCCACGGCGACACGCTGTATATCAACGACAAGCCGATGCGCTATACGGTCAAAGGCGAGTACATCGGCAAGGGCAAGGGCGCCGAGATGACCGGCACCACCTTGCTGGTCGAGGACCTACCGGGCCGTACGCATACCGTGCTGGAGTGGGTGGACCGCAACATGCCGGCCGGCCAGGGCGACTGGACGGTGCCGGCAGACAGCTATTTCGTGATGGGGGACAATCGCGACAATAGTGAAGACAGTCGGTTCTGGACCCAAACGCATTTCTTGCCGGAAGCCAATCTGCGCGGCAAGGCGTTTCTGATCTGGCTCAATTGCGAAGGGTGGTTCTGTAAGGGGAGTTTCGATCCGTCGCGGATCGGGACTGGAATCCAGTAAATGCACGCACGGCGTGCCGGGGATAGCACAATGAAGCGCAAGCAAAGCGGTATGACGTTGACGTCGTTCGTGGTGGTGCTGGCGGTGGTCGGATTTGGCCTGTACATCGGGATGAAGCTGTTTCCGATGTATCAGGAGTATTACTCCGTCCGCACCGCAATGAAGGGCCTGGCCAATGAGCCCGGCAGTGCCGACATGGATCCGTCAAAGCTGCAGGATCTGTTCTTTCGTCGGCTGTACATCAATTACTCGGAGAACGTCAAAAAAGAAGACGTCAAGTTCGAGCGTGTTGAAGGCGGCTGGCGGATGAAGGTCAACTACGAAGTGCGTCGCGAGCTGATCGGCAATCTGGATATTGTCGGCAAGTTCGATACCTCGCAGGACATGACGAAACGCGGTGTCGAATAGAACCTTTCAACGTGGCGATCCGATCGGTCATGCATTCGCCGATCCGGGTCTGCTCGCCCAGGCGCTGCGGCATCGCAGCGCCGGGACGCCGCATAACGAGCGGCTGGAGTTTCTCGGTGACGGCATCGTCAATCTGCTGATCGCCGAGGCGTTGTATCAGCGCTGGCCCAAGGCCGACGAAGGCGCGCTGACGCGCGCGCGCGCCGAGCTGGTGCGCGAAGGCGCACTGGCGGTGATTGGACGCACGCTCAATCTGGGCGAGCGGTTGACCCTGGGCCCGGGCGAACTCAAGTCCGGTGGTCATCGGCGCGATTCGATCCTGGCCGATGCGGTCGAGGCGATCGTTGCGGCCATCTATCTGGACTGCGGATTCGAGCGCTGTCGCGCGGTGGTGCTTCCGTGGTTCGAGTCATCGCTTGCGGCGTTACCGGTCGGCAAGGCCGAAAAAGATCCCAAGACGCGGCTGCAGGAATGGCTGCAGGCACGGCAGCTGCCGCTGCCCAATTACGCTCTGATCAGCGAGAGCGGCGACGAACATGCCAAGCAGTTCCACGTCGCCTGCATTCTGGAGCAGCCCATCGCCCGCGCCGAGGGCCAGGGCACGTCGCGCCGTCTTGCCGAGCAACAGGCGGCGGCTACCGTCATCGCACAACTGGATGTAAACACGTGAGCGAAACCACTCCCCACCGTAGCGGCAGCGTTGCCATCATCGGCCGGCCGAATGTCGGCAAATCCACTCTGACCAATGCCCTGGTGGGCGCCAAGGTCAGCATCGTGTCCAATCGGCCGCAGACCACGCGGCATCGGCTGCTGGGTATCGCTACCTTCCCGGAAGGGCAGCTGGCGCTGGTCGATACGCCCGGGCTGCACCGCGAGCAAAAGCGCGCGATGAACCGGGTGATGAATCGCGCCGCGCGCGGTTCGCTCGAAGGCGTGGACGCCGCGGTGCTGGTGATCGAGGCGGGCCGTTGGGACGAAGAAGACACCCTGGCGTTTCGCGTGCTCAGCGACGCGGGGGTGCCGGTGGTGCTAGTCGTCAACAAGGTCGACCGGCTCAAGGACAAGACTGCGTTGTTCCCGTTTCTAGCGCAGGTCAGCGAGGGCCGTACGTTTGCTGCCGTGCACCCGGTGTCCGCGCTTAAGCGCAAGGGGCTGGAAGCGTTGGTGAGCGATCTGCTCAAGCTGGTGCCCGAAGCCGAGGCGATGTACGGCGAAGACGAAATCACCGACCGCAGCCAGCGCTTTCTGGCAGGCGAGCTGGTGCGCGAGCAGCTGATGCGTCAATTGGGCGAAGAACTGCCGTATGCCACCACCGTGGAAATCGAGCGCTTTGCCGAAGACGGCGCGCTGCTGCGGATCGGTGCGGTGATCTGGGTCGAGCGCGAAGGCCAGAAGGCGATCGTGATCGGCAAGGGCGGCACCCGTCTGAAGGAAATCGGCGGCAAGGCGCGTCTGCAGATGGAACGGTTGTTCGGTGCAAAAGTGTTCCTGGAAACCTGGGTGCGCGTGCGCGAAGGCTGGTCGGATGACGAGAGCGCGCTCAAGGCATTTGGGTACGGCGACTAATCTTGGAATCAACAGGGAGGTGCACGATGTGGCTCAAGAAAGCGAACTTTAGTGGTCTAAGGTCTTGTGGTGTCGGCAGGATGGTGGCTAGCGCGCTGGTGCTGGGGTTGCTGCCATTTGCAGTGAGTGCGCAGACCTTCCCATGTTCCAATACACCCGGACCAGGTGAGCGCATGGTAGGGACGGCGCCCGGTGGTCCCGGCCTTGCACCTACACCGCTGTGTGTCCGTGATGGTGCTGCGTCCACTGGTGCGGCGCAGCCAGAATACGACCCGCTCAAGGCGCGCGCGACCGCCGCCCTGGGCATGGCGCAGATGCTCCTGAGCGAGAAAGCCAAGCTTGCGAGTGATCCAAATTATCAGCGTTTCAGCAAGGGCTTCTGGCAACACTTCGACCCTAGTGCCGACGCGAAGCCTGGCGATAACTGCGTTGCGGCCTACGGTAATCTGCAAGGCATTGTGACCCTGGCCGGCCCTGCAGGCGACTATCGCCGTGCGCTGATTGCGTTCACCGGCCCCGGATTGCCGCGGCCCAAGAAAGACGGCTTGATCAAGGTGACCTTGGATGATGGCGATGGAAAGCCGGCGACCGTACGCGCCTTTCACTATCTCACTCCAGGTACTGACTTGGTCACGATCGCCTTCGCGGTCCCCAGCGCGGAGGCAATGCTTGACGGGATAGACGACAAGGCGCGTTACAGATTACTCATCGACAATAAGCAGGTATTCGAGATCGAGTGGCACGACGGCCACAAGGCCAGAGATGAATTGAGGCGGTGTATTGCCGCAGGCAGCGCCTCGTAGCCGATTGCAGCGTTATATGTGCCCTGTCTGTCGTCCTCAGGAACGTACGGAAAATGCCGCAAGGGGCACTGGGACCTGCACTACCGAACGCATGATGACCGCATGGCCTGGGCTGGAAGTGTGCTGGTGAGCGCTAGCCTGAGATGCTGATCGAGCACGAACACGGCTTCGTCCTGCATGTGCGCGCCTGGCGCGAGACCAGCTTGCTGGTGGAAGTGCTGACCGAGCAGCATGGCCGGGTGGGGTTGCTGGCGCGTGGCGTACAAGGCCCGCGCAAGCAGGCGCTGCGGGCGGCGCTGCAGCCGCTGCAACTGATTCAGTTCACGGCCGTGCAGCGCGGAGAACTTGCGCAACTGCGCCAGGCCGAAGCGCTGGATACCGCGCCGCGATTGGTCGGCGAACGCATGCTCGCCGGCTTCTATATCAGCGAGCTGTTGCTGCGTCTGGCCCCACGCAATGATGCGGTCCCCGAGCTTTATGCGTGCTACGCGCAGGCACGTGCGCATCTGGCTTCGGAGTTGTCGCTGGCGTGGGGGTTGCGCCAGTTCGAGCGTGATGTGCTGGAGGGGCTGGGGTTTGCCTTCGATCTGCAGCACGACAGCGACGGGCAGCCGATCGACCCGGCGGCGCGTTATCGACTCGATCCGCAGGAAGGTGCCATGCGGGTACTGAGCGAGCGTCTGGCGCAGGATCGGCGTGAGACTGTCACCGGCGCGGCGTTGCTGGCGCTGGGGGAGGACACTATGCCGGCTACCGATGACATGCCCGGCTTGCGCCGCAGCATGCGTAGCGTGCTGTTGCATCATCTGAACGGACGCGGACTGAAATCCTGGGAAATGCTGGAGGATCTGGCGCGGCGGCGTTGATCTGCACGACGCGACCAAGTGCAGTGCCGCGTGTCATTTGACGAATCGCGTATCCGATCCTGTCGACACCCAGCCAGCGCCTGATCCCACCGGCGCCGCCGCCGACGATGACACCCTCAGTTCAGTGCAATAACGCCGCCACCGCCGCATGAAACTGGGTCTGTGCGGTGTGCGATTGCGGGTCGCCACGCAGCAGGCGGACCGCGCCGGCTAGCCGGGCGGCGCCGACGAAACCGCAACTGGCCTGCAACCGATGCAGATGATTGCGCAGCGCCTGCTCATCGCTGATGTTCAGTGCCGAGGTGACCGCGTCGCGTGTGCCCGGCAGCTCTGCCAGGAACAGTTCGCGCAGTGCGTTGAGGTGATGCTGCTGGCCGTTGAGCGCGCTCAGCGCTGCCGCCTCGTCCCAATCGCTGGCGGCGATGTCGACCACACCGACCGGCGCCACGCTGTAGCGGCCACGCGCCAGACCGCGACGCACCGCCTGCAGCAGGCGTTCGGTGGTCAGCGGCTTGACCAGCATTTCCAGAAAGCCATCGGACTGCAGACCACGCTGCATCGCCATGTCGCCATCGGCGGTATGCGCCAGCGCAGGCACGTCCGGGTGCAGCAGACGTAACGCGCGCAGCAGGCCGCTGCCGGTGCCATCGGGGAGGTTGACGTCGATCAGCCACAGGTCGTGGCGACGTTCGCGCGCGCGGTCCAGCGCCGACGACAACGAATCTGCGCAATCCACCTGGGCCGGAAGGCTTTCCAGGGCAGCCTGCAGAAAGCCGCGGCTGATCGGGTCGTCTTCCACCAACAAGAGTCGTGGATGGGGTTCCTGACGTGTCGCCATATTCATTGCTGCCTCCTTGTCAGCGATGCCGCGTCCTGAGCTGCCGCGCGCAGGCGAAGTTTGCCTGTGTTTGCGGGGCACGACAATTGCCACGCCACGCAAGGCGGCCTCGGTCGATCGCATCTGCGACAATACGCACCCTTTTTGCCCGCAGCTTGTCGCCACGTGGCCAGAACCCGAAACCGTTTCGACCGTACCCCCTTCCAGACCGCCATCACCGACCTGAGCCATGACGGCCGCGGGGTGGCGCGCCGCGACGGCGAGGGCGGCAAGGTCACCTTCATCAGTGGCGCCTTGCCCGGTGAACTGGTGCGTGCCGAGCCCACCGCGCGCAGCCGCCATTTTGATGAAGCCAAGACGGTGGACGTGCTGGAGGCCTCGCCGCAGCGGGTCACCCCGCGCTGCCCGCATTTCGGCGTGTGCGCCGGGTGCGTGTTGCAGCATCTGGAGGAGTCGCAGCAGATCGTGGCCAAGCAGCGCGTGCTGATGGACAACCTGGAGCGCATCGGCCACGTCAGCCCGCAGACGGTGCTGCCGGCGCTGGTCGGCGACACCTGGGGCTACCGGCGTAAAGGTCGCTTCTCGGTGCGGCGGGTGGAGAAGAAGGACAAGACCCTGGTCGGTTTCCGCGAACTCGACCCGCGCTTCGTGGCCGACCTGTCGGTCTGCTACACGGTGATCCCGGAAATCGGCGAAAAGATCCCGCTGCTGGCGGCTCTGATCGAAAACATGGATGGCAAGCGCGACATCCCGCAGATCGAGTTCATCGCCGGCGACGATGCGGTGGCGTTGACCATCCGCCACATGCAGCCGCTCAGCGAGCGCGATCGGCAGGCCTGGGTGGAATTTGCGCAGACCCACGGGTTTGCGATCTTCTTGCAGCCCGGCGGCGTGGACAGCGTGCATCCGTTATGGCCACAGGACGTGCCGCTGTCGTTCCGCCTGCCGCAATGGGACGTCGAGCTTGCGTTCCGTCCGCTGGACTTCATCCAGGTCAATGCCTCGCTCAACCAGAAGATGATTGCGCACGCGCTGACGCTGCTCGATGCCAAACCCGATGACCGCGTGCTGGATCTGTTTTGCGGTCTGGGCAATTTCACCCTGCCGCTGGCAAGAACGGTGCGTGAGGTGGTCGGCGTGGAAGGCGATGCCGGCTTGGTGGCGCGCGCCAAGGAAAACGCGCAACGCAATGGCCTGGACAACGCGCAGTTTTATGCGGCCGATCTGACCCAGGATCAGCGCAATACGCCCTGGATGCGTCAGGGCTTCGACAAGCTGCTGCTGGACCCGCCGCGTTCGGGCGCATTGGAAGTGCTGCAGCAACTACCGCTGAAGAAATTCGAGCGCATCGTGTATGTCAGCTGCCACCCGGGCTCGCTGGCGCGCGACGCCGGCTATCTGGTCAACGAGCAGCGCTTTACGCTGGTGTCGGCCGGTGCGATGGATATGTTCCCGCACACCGCGCATGTGGAAAGCATTGCGGTGTTTGAACGGCGATGAATGGTGAATAGGGAATCGGGAATGGTGAAGGCGGTTCGCCGTATGCTGTTGCGATTCCCGATTCCCGATTCCCGATTCCCATGCCCCTAGAAATCGAACGCAAGTTTCTTGTCACCGGCGACGGCTGGCGTAGCGCTGCGCATGCGGTGATCCCGATGGCGCAGGGATACATCAACGATCAGGCGTCGTTGCGCAGTGGCGCGCAGAACGCGTCGGTGCGCGTGCGCATCCAGGGCGAGAGTGCGTTTCTCAATCTGAAGTCGCGCGAGGTCGGGCATACCCGCCAGGAATTCGAGTACCCGGTCCCCCTCGCCGATGCGCGCGCGCTGCTGGCGTTGTGCGTGGGCGGCTTGATCCACAAGCGTCGGCATCTGGTCGAGCACCAGGGGCATGTGTGGGAAGTGGATGAATTCCTTGGCGATAACGCAGGGTTGGTGGTGGCCGAGATCGAGCTTGGCAGTGCTGACGAGGCGTTCGCCAAGCCGCAATGGATCGGTGCGGAAGTCACCGACGACGTGCGCTATTACAACCTGGCACTGGCTTCGCATCCGTTCTCGCAATGGGTGGAGAGCCGGGAGTCGGAATTGGGCATTCGGGATTCGTGAAAGCAAGGCTGATGCGTCGGCCCTGGGCGATGCCTTGCGCATCACCAATCACGATTCCCCAATCCCTGTCTCGGTATTGGGCTTATGCTTTGCGAATCCTAAATCCCCACCGACGAATCCCCGCTCATGCGCATCGACATCTGGTCCGACGTGGTCTGCCCCTGGTGCTGGATCGGCAAGCGCCGTTTTGAACAGGCGGTCGCTGCGCTTGGGACGCAGCTGCCGGCATTGGACATCCATTACCACGCGTTTGAGCTCGACCCGGATGCCGGTGCCGAGCCGGTGCCATTGCGCGATGCGTTGGCGCGCAAGTTCGGCGGTGCCGCGCGCGTGGATCAGATGCTTGCGCAGACCCAGGACACCGCACGCGCGGAAGGCTTGCCATTCGACTTCGGGCGTGGCCAGGTACAGGTCAGCACGTTGCGGGCGCATCGCTTGCTCTGGCTGGCCACGCACGAGGGCGATGTCGGTGCGGTGATGGAAGCCTTGTTTCATGCGCATTTTGCGCAAGGCCAGAACGTGGCTGCCACCGACACGCTGCTGCGTGCGGGTGAGGCCGGCGGGCTTGCTGCCTCGCGCGTGCAGGCGATGCTCGACTCCGACGAAGGCATTGTGGAGGTACAGGCACAGTTGGCACAGGCCAGCGCGCTGGGCATCCGTGCAGTGCCCAGCTTCGTGATCGACGGGCGTAGCCTGATCCAGGGCGCGCAGCCGCCGGAGACGTTTGCGCAGGCGCTGCTGCAATTGGCGGCCGAATCGGTGCCGATTGGCGGCGCCGATGCGTGCGGGCCCGATGGATGTGCGGTGTGACAGATCGCCTGCGTCATGCCCGTGCCGGCGACTGACCGGGCGATGCAGCCACACCGCCCGCGAACGGTTGCGGTGATCGGCGCCGGCCTTGCCGGGCTCGCGTGTGCCAAAACGCTGCAGGCGGCCGGCGCGGTAGTGACGGTGTACGAGCAGAGCGATGCGGTGGGTGGGCGAATGCGTGCTCGCATGGGCGCCGGCTGGCAGTGCGATGTGGGCGCGCAGTATTTCACCGCACGCGATCCGGATTTTGCCGCAGTGGTGAACAGCTGGGTCGCCGCCGGCGTCGCGGCGCGTTGGCCTGCGCGCATCGCAAGCTGGGATGGACGTGCACTGCGCGCTTCGCACACCGCGCTGACGCGTTTTGTGGGCATACCGGAGATGGCCGCTCCCGCGTGTGCGCTGGCGGCAGGACTGGATGTCCGGTTGCAGGCGTCTGTCCGCAGCTTGCAACGCAGTGGTCAGGGCTGGGCGTTGAGCGTGCACGGCGCGCCCGCGCTGCATGTGGTCGATACGGTGTTGCTCGCGCTTGCTGCGCCGGATGCGGCCGCGCTGTTGGCAGAGAACGCGCCTGCACTTTCAAACATCGCGCGCGATGCAAGCATGCAACCCGCCTGGGCGGTGGTGTTGCGGTTCGATGCGCGCATCGATCCTGGCTATGACGCGTTGTTCGTCAATGCAGGACCAGTGCGCTGGGTGGCGCGTGACGCCAGCAAACCGGCACGGCACGGCGCCGAGACCTGGCTGCTGCATGCCACCGCCGACTGGAGCCAGCTGCACTTCGATGCCATGCCCGAGGACGTCATCGCCATGCTGCTGCCTGAATTGGCCGCGCTCGGCCTGCCGCCGCCGCAGGCCTGCGACGCCTATCGATGGGAGGTGGCCAGCACCGATCCGCCGTTGCAGATCGGCTGTGTCTGGGATGCGCCGCATGGCCTTGGCCTGTGCGGCGATTGGCTGGCGGGCGGCAAGGTCGAGGGCGCGTGGCAAAGCGGAACCGCCTTGGCGCAGCGGGTGTGTGCCGACGGTGTCACGCACCATGCGGATGCATAAGCCTGTGGTGCAGTCGTGGTGTTTGAGCCTTAATGTCGCGCAATGGCAGAGCGGTTTTTGCGTTGCAGAACGCGCAGATGCACAGATGTCGTGCGCAGCGCTGCCGAATGCCTGCCCGAGCGCGTGACTGATGCAAGCGCGCCCTGTCTGCATGCGTGAGCTCAGCACCAATGCGTGACTCCGATACGATCACCAGCGCCTCGCAAACGCCTGCACACACGCTGCGCCTGATCCTGGGCGATCAGCTCAACCTGCAGCACAGCTGGTTTGCGACGCACGACCCCGGCGTGGTCTACGTGCTGATGGAGGTGCGCGAGGAAACCGATTACGTGCTGCATCACGCGCAGAAGATCCTGGCGATCTTTGCGGCAATGCGCGCGTTTGCCGCGCGCTTGCGGCAGCACGGGCACCGCGTGCGCTATGTCGCGATCGATGCCCCCAGTAATCGGCAATCCATTCCGGCCAATCTTGAGGCCTTGATGGCGCATTACCGCGCCGAGCATCTGCAGTATCAGGCGCCGGACGAATGGCGCCTGGATGAGGCGCTGCGCCAGTGGAGCGCGGGCTGCGCGTTTGCCACGCACATGTTCGATAGCGAGCATTTCCTGACCGAACGCGATGAGGTGGCGGCGTGTTTCCGCGCCGGAAGTCAGTGGCGCATGGAGGTCTTTTATCGACGGATGCGCACGCGCCATCGCATCCTGCTCGATGCCTCCGGTCAGCCGGAAGGCGGGCGCTGGAATTTCGATCACGACAATCGCGCACCGTGGCCCGGCGATCCGCCAGCGCCGCAGGAGTGGCGTGCCGCGCACGACCATGGCGCGTTGTGGCAACGCATCGAAGCTGCCGGCGTGCGCAGTTTCGGTATGCCAAATGCGCAGGCGCTGCCATGGCCGCTAGACCGCGATGAAGCCTTGCAGCATCTGGATGCCTTCATCGCCACTGCGTTGCCGGATTTCGGCCGCTACGAAGATGCGATGAGCACGCGCAGCCCGCGGCTATTCCATTCGCTGCTGTCGTTCGCGCTCAACGTCAAGATGCTGCACCCGGCCGAAGTGATTGCGCGTGCCGAAACGGCGTGGCGGCAAGGACACGCGCCGCTGGCCTCGGTGGAAGGTTTTATCCGGCAGATCCTGGGCTGGCGCGAATACGTGCGCGGCGTGTACTGGTCGCAGATGCCCGGCTATGCGCAGTCCAATCAGCTCGATCAGCATGCGCCGCTGCCGCAGTGGTTCTGGGACGGGCAGATCGGCATGCGGTGCCTGGCCGACGCCGTCGGTAACTCGCTGGCCAATGCGCATGCTCACCACATCCAGCGGCTGATGGTGATCGGCAATTTTGCGCTGCTGGCGGGGCTGGACCCGCAGGCGCTGCATCGCTGGTATCTGGGTGTCTACATCGATGCGTTCGAGTGGGTGGAGTTGCCCAACACGGTGGGCATGAGTCAGTTTGCCGACGGTGGCCTGCTCGGCAGCAAGCCGTATATCAGCGGTGCGGCCTACATCGATCGCATGAGCGATTACTGCAGCGGCTGCCGCTATCAGCGCAAGGCGCGCATCGGTGCGCGGGCCTGCCCGTACAACGCGCTGTACTGGGATTTCCTTGCACGGCAGCGCCCGCTGCTGGGCACGAACGAACGCCTGGCGATGCCGTATCGGCAGCTCGATGACATGGCGCCCGAGGTGCTGGAGGGCATCCGGATCCAGGCCGCACATTGGCGGGCGAATCTGGACCGTCTTTGAGGCGGCGAAGACCGAAGTCGTCTGCTGGACGGCCAGCGCGGTCTTGAACCTGCCGCATGCGTCTCCGCTGCAGACCGCCGCATGCCGTACGCCGGTGGCGAGCCGGGCAGTACAGCCGTGGTGTCTGCCCGGGGAAGCAGGCTGTTGCGTTTGCGGTGCGAATGACGGCACCGGCGCTGCCAGCGCAGGGACCCGAGCTCCAAGGCGATCACGTGGCTTGGCGGTATCGGTGCGCGGGCGCCGCAACGCCTGGCCGCAAGGTGCTTCGGTCAGTGGACGTCAGCCCCGGCCTGAATGCGCGATCTGACGCTGCAACGCGCATCTGCGACAATGCCGCGCTGCGCCCTCGTGGCGCCTGGCCCGGGAGTCCCCCAACATGCTTCTGATCGGCGTTGCCGGTACCGAACTCAGCGCACAGGAACGCGACTGGCTGCAGCACGATGCCGTTGCCGGCGTGGTGCTGTTCAAGCGCAACTTCGCCTCGCGCACCCAGGTGGCCGAGCTGTCGGCATCCATCCGCGCTGCCGCGCCGCGCCCGGTGTTGCTGTGCGTGGATCAGGAAGGCGGGCGCGTGCAGCGGTTTCGTGACGGCTTCAGCGCGCTGGCGCCGTTGCAAAGCTTCGGTACGCAGTATCTGCAGGATCCGCAAGGCGCGCTCGCCGCAGCGCGCGCGCACGCGCAGCTGATGGCCACTGAAGTGCGCGCCAGCGGCGTGGACCTGAGCTTTGCGCCGGTTGTGGACCTGGGCCGCGGCAACCGCGCGATCGGCGATCGCGCCTTCAGCGACGACCCGCAGATCGTGGCCACCTTCACCCGCGCCTATGTGCAGGCGCTGCACGGCGCCGGCATGGCCGCCACGCTGAAGCATTTCCCCGGCCACGGCACGGTGCTCGAAGACACCCATGTGGATCACGCCAGCGACCCGCGTTCGCTGGAGCAATTGCAGGCCGACGATCTGCTGCCATTCGGGGCCGGCATCGAGGCCGGTGCCGACGCAGTGATGATGGCGCACGTGGTCTACCCGCAGGTCGCGCCGGAACCGGCTGGTTATTCGCAGCGCTGGATCGAGCAGATCCTGCGCGGCCAGATGGGCTTCCGCGGCGTGGTGTTTTCCGACGACATCGGCATGGCCGCTTCGTTCAGCGCTGGCGGCGTGGCGGGCCGGGTGCATGCGCACCTGGATGCCGGCTGCGACGTGGTGCTGGTCTGCCATCCGGAACTGGTCGACGAATCGCTGCAGGCCGTGCAAGGCCGCAGCCTCAATACCGCAGCGCTGATCGGCTTGATCGGTCGCGGCGCGCTCGGCTGGGACGGCCTGCTTGCCGGCACCGATGCCTCTTTCAACACTCCTTCCGCCCCTTTCGGATCAATTGCCTGATGTCCACGCTCACTATTTCCCAGGCCCTGGCCCAAGCCGATCTGCTGGTCGACCGCCCGGCCATCGATGCCGCCGTCGGCACCATTGCCGATGCCATCGCGCGCGACTACGCCGGCGAAGTGCCGGTGTATCTCACCATCATGCACGGCGCGCTGCCGTTCTCCGGCCAATTGGCGCTGGAGTTGGGCGCACGTGGGCAGGATCTGCAGTTCGATTACCTGCATGCCACCCGCTACCGTGGCGAAACCGTTGGCGGCGAGCTGGTCTGGAAGCACCGCCCGGCTACCGCGCTGTTCGGCCGCCGGGTGATCCTGGTCGACGACATCCTCGATGAGGGCTACACGCTGCAGGGCGTGCGCCAGTGGTGCCTGGAGCAGGGCGCCACAGACGTGCGCGTGGCAGTGTTGACCGTCAAGCGTCACGACCGCTGCGTGCCGGGCGTCACCGCCGATTACGTGGGCGTCGAAGTGGCCGACCGCTATGTGTTCGGCTTCGGCATGGACGTCAACGAACAGCTGCGCGGTATTCCTGCCATCTATGCGATGAAGCAGTAAAGCGCGCGCGGTGATCAGCAACGCGGCGGCGTAGCCGTCAGGCGGACGCGGCCGCTGCGCGCAATCGGTGTGCACGGTTTGTGTCACCCGGTGTTGCCTTGGCGCCCATCGCCGCCGGACGATCGCTCGCTACGCTTTACTGGTCGCTTTTGAATCACTGGCCCGCCACTGCGCGGGCACTCGTGCGCGCTTGCGCGCTTCCACGTCCGTTACGTTGCAGAGGTCGGTTGTGTCTTCCAATTCCATCGCATTGGCCGTCATCGGCGGCACTGGTGTCTACAAGCTCGCGCAGCTCGATGACGTGCAGGCCCACGAGCTGGACACGCCCTACGGCGCGCCGTCGGGGCCGATCCGCGTCGGCATGCTGCTCGGCCATCGGGTGGCGTTCCTGGCCCGGCATGGCGAAGGCCATTCGCTGCCGCCGCACAAGGTCAATTACCGCGCAAACATCGCTGCGTTGCAGCAAATCGGCGCCTCGCGCGTGCTTGCGCTCAACACGGTCGGCGGCATTACCGACAAGTTCGGCCCGCGCGTGCTGGCATGCCCCGATCAGCTGATCGATTACACCTGGGGGCGCGTGTCCACCTTCTGCGAGGAGCCGGGTAGCGAGGTGCAGCACGTGGATTTCGGTCATCCGTATTCGCCGATGTTTCGCAGCAAGGTCATCGCTGCGGCCAAGGTGACCGGCGTCACGATGGTGGCCGGCGGGTGCTACGGCGCGACGCAAGGGCCGCGTTTGGAAACGATTGCAGAGATCGCCCGCATGCGTCGCGACGGCTGCGATCTGGTCGGCATGACCGGCATGCCCGAAGCCGGGCTTGCGCGCGAAAAAGGCCTGGAATATGCGTGTTTGGCGATCGTGGCGAACTGGGCGGCCGGTTGCGGCGACGCGCAGGAAATCACCATGGCCGAGGTGTTGGCCAACGTGGATGCCGCCTCGTCCGGGTTGCCCGAACTGATTGGCGAACTTGCACGCGGGTGATTGTCATTGGGGAATAAGCTTTGCATACTCGGCGCGTACGCACCGCCGTACACCACCCATTAATTATTGCAAAGGTCTCGCATCACCATGCCGAACGGTACCGTCAAGTGGTTCAACGACGCCAAGGGATTTGGCTTCATCTCACCGGAGGACGGCAGCGCCGATGTCTTCGCGCACTTCTCCGCGATCAATTCCAAGGGCTTCCGCAGCCTGCAGGAAGGCCAGCGCGTCAGTTATGACGTGACCCAGGGTCCCAAGGGTGCCCAGGCTTCGAACATCACGCCGGTCGAGTAATCTGACTCGATTGTGCGGTTGAAGAACCCCGCCACGGCGGGGTTTTTTTTGCACCGGTCCACGCAGGACGGTGTTCGCGAACCAGAGCAGGGACGATGCAACAAGCATTACGGATTGCGGTAGTGGGCTATGGAACGGCAGGGCAGGCGCTGGCGGTCTTGCTGGGCGCCGATGGCCATCGACTGGACGTCTTCGAGCGCGCCGCCAAGCCGGGGCCGGTCGGTGCCGGCTTCCTGCTGCAGCCCAGCGGCCTGCAGGTGTTGTGGAAGATGGGTTTGTTGTCGCAGGCCCTGATGCATGGCGCGCCGGTGCGCCGCCTATACGGCGAAACGCCATGCGGGCGCGCGGTGATGGACATGCAATACCGCGATCTGGATGCCCGCCTGATGGGTCTGGGCATGCAGCGCGGTGCGTTGTTCTCGCTGTTGTGCGATGCCTGGCCCGAGTACGCGCAGCTGCAGACCGATACCCAGATCACCGCCATCGATCACGATGGCAGGCGCGTGCAGGATCAGCGCGGGCAATGGCATGGTCCTTACGATCTGATCATCGCCGCCGATGGCTCGGCTTCCACGCTGCGCGCGCAGGTGCAGGGCACCCGGCTGGATCGGGTGTATCCGTGGGGCGCGCTGTGGTGTCTGTTGCCGCGCGAGGATTGGCCGTTTGTCGACGAACTGCGCCAGCGTTATATCGGTGCGCGCAAGATGATCGGGCTGCTGCCGGTAGGCACGCGGCCTGGCGACGACACCCCGCGCCTGAGTTTTTTCTGGAGCCTGCCATGCAGCGATTTTGCTGCCTGGGAGCAGCGCGGCATCGGCGCGTGGCGCGATGAGGTGGCGCAGATGTGGCCGGACGCACATCTGCGTCTGGACAGCGTGCAGGTGCACACCGCGCTGGCACGCGCCAGCTACCGCGATGCGGTGATGACGCGCTGGCACCGTGGCCGTTTCGTGCTGGCCGGCGACGCCGCACATGCAATGAGCCCGCAGTTGGGCCAGGGCGTCAACATGGCATTGCTGGACGCATTGGCCATGCGCGATGCCTTGCGCGCGGGCGAGGATATCGATGACGCCTTGCAGCGCTATCAGCGCGAGCGCCAGGCGCATGTGGCGATCTATCACCGCTGGAGCCGCTGGCTCACGCCGCTGTTTCAATCCGAGCGCGATGTATGGGCACGCGGGCGCGATCTGTTGCTGCAGCCGATGGGGCGCGTACCGGGCGGTCGTGGCCACATGCTGCGCGTACTCAGCGGCACCCAGCACGGCTGGTTCGGCAAGTTGGCGCTGGCGCCGGAGTTCGTGGACGCGTTGTCGCAACCATTACCGCAAGCGCTGCCACGGCCGCAGAGCGTTGCCAACAGCGGCTGAGCGCACGCAGGTGCTCGCCGCGCGTGGCGGGTAGTTGGAAGGGGTAGGTATCGTTGGATGCTTCGGTGTCGAGCGTATCGGCCACACCGCTCGACGATGCTTCGGGGCTGTGTGTGTACGTGATGCCATTACGTGTCGTAGCAACGCTAACGTAGCGGGTGTACGCACGGCTGCCAGGAGCAGCTAAAAAGCCTGGCGCGCAGTCGCCGGGTGTAGACGGCGCACTCAGCACCGGAGTGCGCGAGTAGGAGTGCGCGAGGAATCCATACCGCACAGAGCGCCGGCTGCGCCCGCCTGGCAGTGCGCAGTCCTTTTGCTGGCGGCTCCCAGCGGCGCAGTGGCTAACGCACCGGCAAGGCCACCGCATCGCCTTCCACACAGGCCACCAGACGCTCACCTTCGAGCAGTGTCGGCACCACGCCCGCGGTGAAATGCGAGAACGCCGGCAGGATGGTGACGCGGTCGCGCAACCAGAACGCCGGCCAGCGCCGCGACAGGCCCGGCAGTGCCGCCAATGGATGCAGATGCCCGCACAGCACGTGGCCGGTGGGATGTGGCAACGGGTCGTGGCGCAGTACGAACGGCCCGTCTTCGACCTGTTCGCCGGCCGCTTCGATCTGCAGATCGGCACCGGCCACGGCGCGGTCGTGGTTGCCGCGGATGGCAATCACGCGCAGGTCGGCATGCTGCTCGCGCCACGCGCTCCAACGGCGATGCCAGGCTGCGCGCGGCGCAGGACCATGCAACAGGTCGCCGAGTATCCACAGTGCCTCGACCTGGCGCTGCGCAAGCAGTGCATCGAGGCGCTCGAGATCGTGCGCGGTGCCGCCTGCGGGCAGGCCGATACCGGCGCGTCGGAACACATCGGCCTTGCCCAGATGCAGGTCGGCGATCAGCAAGGCGCGCTGTGCTGGTCGATACAACGCACGTTCGCCGAGCAGTTCCACCGTTTCGCCGGCCAACTGCAGCTGCACGCTATCGCCCATGCTTGCGCTCCAGTTGCTCTGCGGCGCGCAACACACGCGCCTTCCAGTCCTCGGTACTCAATTGACCACGCATGCGTTCGGCCCACAGCGGGAACGACAACGGGGTGAGGCTGCGTGGCGTACACAGGCGCAGTGCGCGGCGTGCGCAGTCCTCCAACGCATGCGCCAGGCGTGCCAGTTCGAGTTGGCCTTCAAAGACTTCGCGCTCGGCCTGGGCCAGCAACAGATGCTCCGGATCGAAGCGCTGCAACACGTCGTAGAGCAGTCCGCTGGAGGCCTGCAGCTGGCGCAGGCTGCGTGGCGCACGGCCGGGCAGGGACGGCGACAGCAACCCGGCCACGCGCGCGATTTCGCGGAACTGCCGGCGTGCCAGCTCGCCCAGGTTGAGACTGTCGCGCAGATCGTCCAACAACCCGGCAGGCGACAGCAAGGCGCGTAGCACGTCGGCGTCGATCTCCACATCCTGCGCGGGCGAGAGCACAAAGCCGTAGTCGTTGGCAGCGAAGCTGAAGGTATTGCGCTGACGTCGGCCCCAGCGCGCCGCCAGCAGCGCGGCCAGCCCTTCGTTGACCTGCCGCCCGGCGAATGGATACACAAACACGTGCCGGCCATCGCGCGCCTTGATGCTTTCCACCAGCAGATGATCCGGGCCGGGCAGCGCCGAGAGCGATGCCTGCAAGTGCAGCAATGGCGCCAGCGCCTGCATTTCAGGCGCATCGCCGGGCGCGGCGAACAGCGCTTCCACTTCGCGGCCCAATGCCGACGACAACGGCATGCGCCCGCCCATCCATTTGGGCACCACACCGCTGCCACCCTTTGCCACGCGCACGTAGGCGGTCATGTCTTCCAGACGCACCAGTTCCAGCAAACGCCCGGCAAATTGAAAGCGATCGCCGCGGCGCAGGCGGCCGACGAATTGTTCTTCCACCGCACCGAGTCGGCCGCCGCGCAGGAACTGCACGCGCACGCTGCCATCGCTGCTGATGGTGCCGATGGACAAACGATGGCGCAGCGCAACGCGGCGATCGGTGACGCGATACACGCCGTTCTCGTCGTGCACCACCTTGTGGAAATCCGGGTAATGCGCCAATGCGCTGCCGCCTTGCACGATGAAGTCGAGCACCGCGTTCCAGGTGGGTGTGTCCAGCGCAGCGAAGGCATCGGTGCCGCGCACTTCCTCGAACAACGCAGCGGCATCGAAGCCGCCGCCCAATGCGAGGGTGACGCAGTGCTGGGCCAGCACATCCAGCGATAAACGCGGTGGCGGCCGCGCTTCGATATGGCCGTGCGCGATTGCGCGACGTGCCGCGGCGTATTCGACCAGTTCCAAGGCGTGCGAGGGCACGCACACCACATGCCCGGATTCGCCGGGGCGGTGCCGCGCGCGGCCGGCGCGTTGCAGCAGGCGCGCGATGCCCTTGGGGCTGCCGACTTGCAGCACCTGATCCACCGCCGGGAAATCCACGCCCAGATCCAGGCTGGAGGTGGCGACCACGCAACGCAGGCTGCCGTCGCGTAGCCCCTGTTCGGCGGCGGCGCGCAGGCTGGGGTCCAGCGAGCCATGATGCAGCGCAAGCGTGGCGAGATCGTCCGGCCATACCGCACTCAACGCTTGGTGCCACAACTCGGCCTGTGCGCGCGTATTGGTGAAGACCAGGCTGGTGCGCTGCTGCATGACTTTTTGCAGCACGCGCGCCAACTGCGCCAAACCCAGATGGCCGGCCCACGGAAAGCGTTCGCCGCTGTCGGGTAACAGCGTCTCCAGCGTCATGGCGCGCGGTTTGACCCCCGACACCAGCGCCGCATCGGGGCGATGCGGCAGCAGCACATCGCGTGCCTGCGCCAGATTGCCCAGCGTGGCCGACAGGCCCCAGATGCGCAGCGCAGGCGCCCAACCGCGCAGCCGCGCCAGACACAGCTGCAGCAGCACACCACGTTTGTTGCCGAGCAGTTCGTGCCACTCGTCGACGATCACGCAGCGCAGCGCGGATAGCTGCGGTGCAGTGTCCGGATACGACAGCAACAAGGCCAGCGATTCGGGGGTGGTGACCAGCACATCGAGCTTGCCGCTGCGTGCCAGCCGCTTGTCGCGCGCGCTGGCATCGCCGGTGCGCAAACCCACCTGCCAATCCAGTCCCAGCGCGTCCACCGGTTCGCGCAGTGCGCGTGCGGTGTCTGCGGCCAGCGCACGCAAGGGCGTGATCCACAGCACCTGCAAGTTGCGTTGTTGCTGTCGGCGTGCGGCAGCGGCAGGCTTGGCCGATGTAACCGGCAGCGTGCGGCCACGCGCGGCCAGGGCGTCCAGTAATGGGCCGCCGAATGCTGCCAGCGTCTTGCCGCTCCCGGTCGGCGTATGCAGCAAGCCGGATTCGCCAGCGAGATAGCGCTTCCACACATCGCGTTGAAACGGCAACGGCGCCCAGCCGCGCTGTGCGAACCAGTCGCGCCACTGCTGCAATGGCGTGCCGCGTGCCTGCTGCGTCGCCGTCACCGCGCCAATGCCTGCAGACTGCTCAGGTGATCGGCCTCGGCAAACGGCTTGTCGTGCCGCCAGCGCAGGATGCGCGGAAACCGCACCGCAATGCCGGATTTGTGCCGCGCGCTACGGTTGACCGCTTCAAAGCCCAGCTCGAACACATGCTGCGGGCTGACCGCGCGCACCGGACCGAAACGTTCGGTGGTGTTGGCGCGAATCCAGCGGTCCAGTTGCAAAATCTCCTTGTCGTCCAGCCCCGAATACGCCTTGGCGATCGGCACCAGTTGCCCCTCGTGCCACAGCCCGAAGGTGTAGTCGGTATACAGCGTGCTGCGGCGGCCATGGCCGGCCTGCGCATACAGCAGCACCGCATCGATGGTGAGCGGGTCGATCTTCCATTTCCACCAATCGCCCCGTCGGCGGCCGGCTTGATACACCGAGTTGGCGCGCTTGAGCATCAGCCCTTCCACGCCGCGTTCGCGTGCTTGTACGCGCAGCTGTGCGGCGGCGTGCCAATCGCCGGCTTGCACCCGTGGCGAGGCGACGATGCGCGGATCGTCGAGCGCGGTGAGCACGCTCTCCAGCAGCGCACGCCGCTCGTGCAGGGGGCGCTCGCGCAGATCCACGCCGTCCAGTTCGAGCAGGTCGTAGGCCACCACGCGCGCGGGCGCGGCCGCCAATGTCTTGGGGCCGGGCTTGAGCCGCTGGATGCGCGTTTGCAAGGCGGTGAACGGCATCGGCACCGGTTGCTCCGGTTGCCAGGCCAGCAGCTCGCCGTCGATGACGGTGCCGTCGGGCAACTGCAGCGCGGCATGTTCGATTTCCGGGAAACGGCCATCCAGGCGTTCTTCGCCGCGCGACCACAGCGCCGCTTCGCCGGCGCGTCGAATCAGCTGCAGGCGGATGCCGTCCCATTTCCATTCCAGCAGCCAGTCGTCGATGGCGCCCAGTGTGTCGACCTCGGCTTCGAGCGGCGAGGCGAGAAAGAACGGGTAGGGCTGCTGACGATCGCCCGGCAGTTCTTCGCTGGTCAGCAGATCGGCAAGATAGGTCGGATGCGGTCGCCAATTGCCGAGCATGCGTTGGGCGATGCGTGCGATGTCCACGCCCGATAGTTCGGCCAGCGCTTGTTGCACCAGCCGCTGCGAAACGCCCACGCGCAATGCGCCGGTCAACAGTTTGTTGAACACCAGCCGCTCATCGAAGGCCAGGCTGCGCCAGGCCTGCACGATGCATGCCTTGCGCACCGCAACGTCCTGGTTGGCGACCGGCAGCAAGCGCTGTTCGATCCATTCCGCCAGCGGCAGATCAGCCGCTTCGGTGATCGGGTCGTCGAGCAACAACGCCAGCGTTTCGGCCAGATCGCCGACATGGTCGTAGCTGTCGGCGACCAACCAATCGGCAATGCCGGCGGTGTCGGTGATCCACTCGCGCAGCTCGCCGCTGCTGGCGATGCGCATGCGTGTGCCGGCGACCTTGCCGCCGGCCAGCAGATACAGCGCCCAGGCCGCATCCAGCGCTGGCGCTTGGCGAAAATACGCCACCAGCGCAGCGCGCTTGTCGAGCGTGCCGGTGCTGCGGTCGAGGGTGCGGTACAACGCGGCAAAACGCTTCACGGCCGCGCCTGGGACGTTGTGTCGGGAGTTGCAGCGCGCAGCTCCGGCGCACGGCGAGCACATGCGCCTAACGTGCGCACACGGCGCAGCAGGCGGAGTGGGCCGATTGACGCAGCCGGAGCCCAGCGATGCGCGCGACAAGCCAGTGCATGCCGGCCAAACGCCAGTGCGCCACTCAAGCGCAGACGCGCACGCGTGCACGCATCGCTGCAGGCGGGGAGCGGGTTCATTCCTCGGCTCCAAAATCGGTACGGAAGGCTTCCGCCGCAACGCCGCGCTCGCGCAGGTGCTGGATCAACGCATCGGTATTGCCATGGGTGGCGATCACCCGGCGCGCACCGGTGTCTTCGATGGTGCGCAGCAGATCCGGCCAGTCGGCATGATCGGACACCACAAAGCCGCGGTCGTAATTGCGCCGACGTCGATTGCCGCGAATGCGCATCCAGCCCGATGCGAATCCCTGTTGCGCATGCCGGAAGCGGCGGATCCAGGGGCTGCCCGCCGCCGACGGCGGCGCCAGCACCAGTTGGCCGGCATAGTCGGCGCCGCGCGCATGCTCGCTCACCGGTTGGGTGTCCAGCATCGCGATGCCGGCCTGGCGATACACCTCCACCCCGGCCGCAATCGCACCGTGCAACAGCGCAGGCTGGGTGTCCCAGGCGCGCAATTCGGCCAGCACACGCTGCGCCTTGCCTAAGGCGTAGCAATACAAGATGGCGGCCTCGCCGCGTTCGGCGCATTCGCGCCGCCAGGCGACGATATCGGCCGCTACTTCGGATGTCTCCGGCCAGCGATACACCGGCAGCCCAAAGGTCGCTTCGGTGATGAAGGTGTCGCACGGCACCACTTCGAACGGCGTGCAGGTGGGGTCGTGCTGGCGCTTGTAATCGCCGGATGCCAACCAGACCTCGCCATCCACTTCGATACGCACCTGCGCCGAGCCCAGTACATGTCCGGCCGGATGCAGCGACACGCGCGCGCGTCCCAACGTAAACGCTTCGCCATCGGCATGCGTGTGATAGACCTGCTCGCCCAGCCGCCATTGCAGGATCGGCAGGCTGTCGCGCGTGCAGTGGTATTCGCCCATGCCGCCACGTGCGTGATCGCCGTGGCCATGCGTGATCACCGCACGCGGCACCGGCCGCCAAGGGTCGATATGAAAGTCGCCCTGCGGGCAATACAGCCCCTCGGGGCCAAGCACCACCAGATCGCCGCGTGTGTTCGTGTCGTTGCCGTTGCGCATGCCCGCAACTCTGGCCAAGCCGGTGTGCAGATCCTGAGAATGGGAATGGCGCGTATCGGCGCGACCATGCAGATGCGGCGGGTGCGCCGAGTCGCCATGTAGCGCGCGTACGCTCCGGTGCTGAGCGCGCCGTCTACACTCGCCTGACGATTGCTCGCTAGGTGGTGTTAGCCGCTCCAAGCTTTGGAGTGCGATGCCGATAGTCGGCCTGCGTCGGCGCGCAGCGGCAAAGCGATACGCGGCTTTGCGATGGACGCCGTTGTCCTAAGCGTCACTGCTGTTGCGCAAGCTGCGCCGCCACGGCGCCAGTCTGATTCCACAGCGGCGATGCCGCACCTAGCGCGCTAATGCCGCGTCCGTCGTCCCGATCCACGCACCGCGCTAGCTTCCACCGCCAGGGTAAATCCGCGTTCTTCGCCGCCGTGCATCGCGCCCACATCGACCACGTGGCGGCGGATCTCCTCACCCTTGCCGTTACGCACCACCACGACCACGGTGTATTCCCATGGATCGCCATCGGCGGGATGACGGATGGTGCCGTCGACCTTCAACGGCACGATCGGCGCCGGCTGCGCGTGTTGCGCAGCCGCCGAGTCGAAGCGCAGATGATGCTTGCAGGCAGGGCAGATGATGGCGCTTTCCAGAATCGTCGCCTTGCAATGCGGGCAGCTGCGCGTGGCTCCGGGCGTGCCCGGGCGGGGTGCACTCATGTGGCGTCGCTGTCTCCGCCCACCACCGGCTTGGGCGTGGCGGTCGGTTTGCCGGTGTCCTCGCCCCAGCCGAAGTCGGCCTGGCCGCGCATGCGGGCGCCCGAAGCCACGGTGAGGCTACCGGCCTTGACGTCGCCGACCAACACGCCGGAGGTCTGCAGCTCCACCTGCGCCGCCGATTCGATATTGCCTTCCAGCTCGCCGGCGATGATGACCTTGTTGGCGCGCACGCCGCCATTGAGCTTGGCGCCGCGTTCGATGGTCAGATCGCCCTTGACGTTGACGTCGCCTTTGAAGCGGCCGGCCAGGCGTACGTGGCCGGCGCCTTCGATCTTGCCTTCGATGCTGATGTCGGCGGCGATCAGCGATTCCTTGGCCTCGCTCTGGCGCTGCTGCGGCGCGGCGGTAGGGACGACGCTGGGCGTGGCGGCTGCGGCCGGCACTGGCGGGGCAGGGCTGGCGTCGGCGTTGAACAGCCGCCCATCGGCGGCAGGAGCATCCGGCGCTGCGGGAACGCCGTCTTTCTTGTTGGGACCTTGATCGCGCCACATCGACATCGGATTGCCTCGCTTCGGGGGTCAAGGCCGACTATCGCTGCGTCAATCGATCTTTTGTGTGACAGAGCGCGCAATCCGACATCGACGCCGTGCCTGCTCACGCCTCCGTGTCAGTCCCGCGCGGCTGTGCGGCACCATGACGCTCGACCCGGTTGCGCCCGCGATGCTTGGCTGCGTACAGCGCTGCGTCGGCTTTCTGGATCAGACCTGCGCCGAGTTCGCCATCGACCGGAAAGCTGGCCACGCCGATCGAGGCGGTCACGCGCGGCAACGCACGCTGGCCATCGCTGACCGCCAGCGCCGCGATATGGCCGCGGATCTGCTCGGCCACGCGCATGGCTTCCTCGCTATCGGACTCGGGCAGGATCACGGTGAATTCTTCGCCGCCATAGCGGCAGGCCACGTCTTCGGCACGCAACCGGGTCAGCAACAGCTCGCCGACCGCTGCCAGCAGCAGATCGCCGCCGGCATGCCCCTGGCTATCGTTGAATTGCTTGAAGTGGTCCACGTCCAGCATCAGCACCGACAACGGCAGGCCGCGCCGCGCGCAACGCGCCAGTTCGTGACTCAGCGATTCTTCCAGATAGCGGCGGTTGTACAGCCCGGTCAGCGCGTCGCGGATCGATTGGCGGCGCAGCGACTCGCGCAGGCGCAGATTGCTCAACGCCAACGACAGCTGCTCGGCGGCCGCCTCGGCGATTTCCAGGCGCGGCATCGGCCCTGGACCGGGCGACGACAAGAACAGAAAGCCGAGCTGCGTGCCCTGCGCCGACATCGGCAGGCATGCGGTGGTGATCGGTGTCTGGGTGTCCGGCACG
The DNA here is from genome assembly GCF_040202875.1 of Xanthomonas sp. WHRI 10204. Lineage (NCBI taxonomy): Bacteria > Pseudomonadati > Pseudomonadota > Gammaproteobacteria > Lysobacterales > Lysobacteraceae > Xanthomonas > Xanthomonas sp. WHRI 10204. Next base: position 550,329 of record NZ_JBEGDW010000002.1, on the reverse strand, counting down.
TCGATATGCGCGCACAGCGCATCCCGCGCGAGGTCCTCGATGATGTGCGGCTGGCCGCGGCGTAATGCCCAGCATTCTTCCGGCAAGAGATGCGGCGCGCTCTGCACCAGTGGCTCGCCCCAGTGGCTGATCGCTTCGGCGCGATCCTGCGAGGCGCGCAGCAAGTACACGCTTCCGGCAATGCCCGGCAGCAGGCTGGCCAGGGTGCGGCTGGTCACCACCAATGCTTCTTCGGCGCTGATGCAGCTTTGCAGCAGGCCGGTGTAACGGCTGAGCAGATTGAGATCGGCAGTACTGCGTTGTAACGCGCCGACACTGTCGCCCAGCTCGCGATTGGCGTCTGCGGCAAGGCGTTCGGCCTGCGCGCGATGCCGCAGTTCGCGCATCAGCAGCGCATAGACGCCGCCGACCACCAGCAGCCCGAACGGAATGCCGGCCAGTGCGAGCGTCAGCAACAAGGTGGCGCTTTGCCGGCTGCTTTCCGCGCGCTGCGCCAGCAGCTCCTGCTCGCGTTGCACCATCGTCAACGCCTGCTCGCGGATGGCACTGGTGGTGCGGAACGCGCTCTGCCGGATGCCGGCGCGTGCCGGTTCCAGGCCGCCCTGTGCATAGACATCCAGCGTGTGCTGGATTTGCCGCAGCCGTGTCTCCACCAGGGTTTGCAGTTGATCCAGATGCTGCTCTTGCGCAGGGTTGTCGACAATCAACCTGCGCAGATTGCTCAATAAGATCGGCAGGCGTTCCACACTGGTCTGGTAGTCCAGCAAATAGGCTTCGTTGCCGGTGAGCAGGAAGCCGCGCTGCGCCGATTCGGCATCCAGCAAGCGCGCCTGGATCTCGTCGACCCGCCCGATCACTTCATGCGTATGCGAGACCAACGCTGCATCGGCCAGCGAGCGGCGCGCGCCGACAAAGATGCCGATGCCGATGACGATAAAGATCAGCGCAGAGAAGACCAGCGCCAGCTGATTGCGGCGCCGCGATGTAAAAGAGGTGGGCATGCCGAATGCTAGCCTGCCAAGCTCGACAACACGAGTTCAATCTCGACGCAAGACGTGTGCATCGGCACGAAATTGTGTGCGAGCAGACGCAGCAGTGTGAGCGGTTCATAGCAGCTGACACAACTTGCAGGCTGCGGTCGGCTGGCTGGGGCTGCGCCGGCACTCGTGTGCATGAGGAAACGCCACTCTTGCGGCAGGCTGCGCCCACCTGTCGGTGAGCGCAGCGTGGTTTTCGGTGTGCTTAGTGCTGCGGATGCTCGGCGTCGTGCTTGTCGGCGTTCTGCTCGGCCTTGTTGGCCATCTCGCGGGTCTTGTCGGCGGTGGCGTCGGCAGCATTTGCGGTCGCGCGGCTGGCGTCTGCAGCCAGGTCGCGTGCGGCCACGCGCGCATCGGCCGTGGCGGCCTTGGCCTGTACCGCCGCGCGGTCGGCGGCCTGCTCGGTGGCAGCGGCAGCGTGTTTGGCAGCGGACGCGGCATCGCGACGCGCTTGCTCGGCATCAGGGCCCTGGCAGGCGGCGAGAGTGAGTGCAGCGATGGCACTCAACGACAGCATGCGGATCGTCTTCATGGGTGGTCCTGTTCCTGTTCCGGTGTTGGAACGCGGAGCTTATGCAGGGGCCGATGCAGTCCGCGTCAATACGCGTTTGCGCATTCAGCTTACGGGCAGCATACGGACTGGAGTGGCCAACCGAGCCGCCGTGCCATCGTGCAAACCGGCGGTCGCGCCCGCCGTGCAGGCAAAGAAAAAGCCGCTGGAAACCAGCGGCTTTTTCCGAACTCGCTTGGAGCTAAGAAGTGATTACTTCTTGGCTTCTTCGGCGGTGTCCTTAGCAGCTTCGGCGGTGTTTTCAGCCGTCTTGGCAGCGTCAGCAGCCTGGTCGGCAGCAGCGTCGGTCGCGGCGCCGGAAGCAGCCTGGGCAGCGTCAGCAGCGGTGTCGGCCGAAGCAGCGGCGGTGTTGGCAGCAGCCTGAGCGGCGTCAGCCGACTGCGAGCCCGAGGCAGCAGCCTGGTCAGCAGCGGTCTGAGCGTCGGTTGCAGCTTCGTTAGCCGAAGCAGCAGCGTCCTGAGCCTGTTCCGGCTTCGAGCAAGCGGTCAGGGCCAGGCCCAGAGCCATTGCGATCAGCAGCTTGTTGATGGTCATTGTTTCAATCCTCGTCGATTAGATTAGGCAACGCGCTATTGCGCGCCCCAGACATGATGACGGCCCGAAGACGAGTGTCAAGCGCGCGCCCATTCAGCTTTGCAAAATCGCTGTTAATGGCAATTAAATCAATTCGATAGCAATGGCGGTCGCTTCGCCGCCGCCGATGCACAGCGTTGCGATTCCGCGCTTGCCGCCGCGCGTGCGCAACGCATTCACCAATGTCACTACCAGCCTTGCGCCAGACGCGCCGATCGGATGACCCAACGCGCAGGCACCGCCATGCACGTTGACCTTGGCATGCGCGATGCCCAGTTCCTTGATCGGTGTCATCGCCACGACGGCGAAGGCTTCGTTGATTTCGAACAGGTCGACCGCGTCCAGCGTCCAGCCGATCTTGTCGACCAGCGACTGGATCGCCGCCACCGGCGCGGTGGTGAACCATTCCGGGTCCTGCGAATGGGTGACGTGGCCGACGATGCGCGCCAGCGGCGTCACGCCACGGCGCTGCGCATCGTCGGCGCTCATGAGCACCGTGATTGCCGCACCGTCGGAAATACTCGACGAACTGGCCGCCGTCACGGTGCCGTCTTTCTTGAAGGCCGGCTTCAGGGTCGGGATCTTGGCAACGTCGGATTTGCCCGGCTGCTCATCGCTGTCGACAATAATCTCGCCCTTGCGCGTGGCCACGGTCACCGGAACGATTTCATCGGCGAACGCGCCACTGCGCTGCGCGGCCTGCGCGCGCTCGACCGAGGCGATGGCGAAAGCATCCTGATCGGCGCGGCTGAAACCGAACTTTTCTGCGGTGGCTTCGCCGAACACGCCCATCGCCTGACCATCGTAGGGATTGGTCAAGCCATCCCATGCCATGTGATCCACCGCCTGGAAATTGCCATAGCGATTGCCGGTGCGCGAGTTCGGCAGCAGGTGCGGGGCATTGCTCATCGACTCCATGCCGCCGGCCACCACGATGCTGGCCGAACCGGCCTTGATCAAATCGTGTCCGAACATGATTGCCTTCATGCCCGAGCCGCACACCTTGTTGATGGTGGTGGCGCCGGTGGATGTCGGGATGCCTGCAGCGATGGCCGCCTGACGCGCCGGGGCCTGGCCGAGGTTGGCCGGCAACACGCAGCCAACGATGACCTCGGACACGTCGGCCGGTGCGATTCCCGATTGCGCTAGCGCGCCTTCGATGGCGGCAGCGGCGAGCGTCTGCGCCGGCACCCCGTTGAATTGACCGAGAAACGAGCCGATGGCAGTGCGTTTGGCAGCAACGATGACGATGTCGGACATAGGGGGATACCGTTTAAAGTGAAACGATTATCTGCCTCATGGCCGATTCGCGCCAGCAAGCTGACGTGCGGCTGCAGACCCGAAGCGATGCCGTATATGATGAGATTAGGGCCCGGGATGGGGCCCAATCCATGGAATGGGTTCGGGGAGAACACTTGAATGAAGAAGAGAAACGTCGCCAGGACTGTCCTGGCCTCGGCGTTGGCTGTGGCGTTGACCGCGTGTGGTGGAGGCGGTGGTGGAGGCGGTATTCGTCCGACCACGCCGACTGCACCGCCACCGACCTCGCCACCTCCGCCGCCGCCGCCCACCTCACCGCCGCCGCCTCCACCGCCGGTCACTGCACCGCAACCGGCAATCGACGCACATCTGGCGTTGACCAATGCACGTGCAGCGCAGGCGCTGGGGTTCACTGGCGCGGGCTATCGCATCGGCATCATCGATAGCGGTATCAATACCAATCATCCGGCCCTGCAGGGGCGGGTGAGCGACAGCTTCCTCTATGTCGACCCGCGCACCAGCAATGTCGCAGTGGGCGATGTGCTCGGGCATGGCACGGCTGTCGCCGAACTGGCGGCCGGGCGTGCGGTGGGGCAATGGCCGGGCGGCATTGCGCCGGGTGCAGGCCTGGTGTCTGCGCGGATCATCAGCGACCGCGCGCCGGTGGACGATGGCAGTGGCCAAGGCAATGAAGTCGACGGGCCGCTCGGTCTGGGCCCAGTGCATGCCGATCTGATCAGCGTCGGCGTGCGCATCATGAATAACTCATGGGGCGGCCTGTATTGGAACGACCCGACGGTCACCAATCAGATCGCGCAGGAATATCGATCCTTCATCATCGGCAACGATGGGTTGGTGGTATTTGCCTCGGGCAATGAGTCGCGTGCGCAGCCGTCCGACACGGCGGCGCTTCCCAGTCAGTTGGGTCCGAACGGTACGCTTCCGGCCGCAGACCTGGAGCGTGGCTGGCTAGTGGTTGGCGCGCTGGATACCGCCAATCCCACGCAGCTGGCGTCGTACTCCAATGCATGCGGCGTGGCAATGCGTTATTGCCTGGTGGCACCGGGCACGGCGCTGTTTATCGATCCCGATGCAACCGCCAGCAACATCCGCTATTTCTATGGCAGCGGTACGTCCTACGCTGCGCCGCTGGTATCGGGTGCGGCGGCATTGGTGTGGCAGGCGTTTCCGTATTTCAACAACGATCTGGTGCGTCAGACGTTGCTGGGAACAGCCACCGATCTGGGCGCGCCTGGTGTCGATCCGACGTTCGGTTACGGCCTGCTCAACGTGGGCAAGGCGGTGCTGGGGCCCGCGCGGTTCGATTGGGGGACGGTGGATGTCGAGGTCACGACCTTGCGTTCGACCTGGGCCAACGACATCACTGGCAGCGGCGGATTAACCAAGCGCGGATCCGGCACGCTGATCCTCAGCAGTAGCAACAATACGTTTGCCGGCGATACCCAAGTGCGGGATGGCACGTTGCAAACGGCCAGTCTGCAGAGCGCGCGGGTTGACGTCCTCAATGGTGCAACGTTGATCGGAGCAGGACGCATTGCCGGCACCGTCTCCAATCGCGGAAGTACGCTGCAGGTCGGTAGCGCGGTTTTGGCAATCGGAGGTAACTACACTCAAGATGACTTCGGACGCTTGGCATTAAATGTGGGCGACCGCTTGAACGTGAGCGGTACAGCGACGATCGACGGTGACCTGCAGTTGCTCGGGCGGCGGGATTATGTGGTCAACAACACCACCTATCCTGTGCTGCAAGCAACCAACGGTCTGCAGGGGACGTTTGCCAGTCTCAGCAACGGGCCTGCAGTCACCTTTCTCAATGCCACGTTGAGCTACGACGCCAATAACGCGTACGTGTCGCTGCAGCGCATGGATGTCACGGCCGTCGCCGCATCGCTGGGCGCAATCGGCACGGCATCGATGGAGTCGGCAATTCGCGTCGAACAGGCGTTCCAAAAGGTGGACGCGCAGCAGCTGCAGGGCAACGGCGGCATCAGTGGCGATTTCATTCGTGCCGCGGCGGCGTTGCAGCAATCACCCGATGCCAAGACCGCAGCGGACTCGCTGCGCAGTCTGTCCGGACGTGCGCATGCGGCGTCTGCAGCGATGACCTTCGACACCATCGATCTGAGCAGGCGCGCGTTGGCCGCGCATTTCGATGGTCTGTCGCAACAGCCGCGCCTGCTGGGCACCTGGCAGCGCGCACTGGGCGGGCCGGGCGAGGGTGGGGTGACCACTGCAGGATTCGCTACCTCCGGCTGGATGATGGGCAACGATCTGCGCTTGGCGTCTGGTGCAGTCACCGGCTTTGCTTTCGGCGAAACGCGTTCCAATAGCCTGGGCGATCTGGATGGCGCACGCGGCCGCGATCGGCAGGTGCAGGCGCAGTTGTACTGGGGCACCACGTTGGGGTCGGCGTACACGCTGGGCCAGCTGGGCTTCGGTAACGTCAACCGGCAGATCGAGCGCACCCTGCAATTGGGCGAAGACCGCAGCAGTGCCTTCAGCGATTACAGCGGCAGCTATCTCAGCGGCAACCTGGAAACCGGGTATCGCTGGGGCCATGCAGCTGCGTCGCTGACGCCGTACATGGGCCTGGATTACGTGCGTCTGCGTAGCGAAGGGTTCCGCGAAAGCGGTGGCGATGGTTTCGGTCTGCGTGCCGATGCAAGCACGTCCTCGCGCACGCAAGTGCTGGCCGGCATGCGTTCGGCCTATCGCTGGCGCGGCCTGCAGTTGGGCGGTTATGCCGAATGGCAGCAGGCGTTGAGCAGCCAGGGGTTGATGCTGGATGCCAGCTTCATCGGTGTGGAGGCATGGGCACCGCTGCGCGGCATGCAGCCGGCGCGTCCGGGCGGCGTGTTCGGCATTGCGGCCTCGGCGCCGTTGGGCCAGCAGAGCCAGCTACGTTTCGGCTACGACCAGCGGGTGGGCGAGCGCGGCGACGACCGCGCGGTGAGCCTGAAGTACAGCGCCGATTTCTGATCGGTGTGCATGACGCCCGGGCGCAATGCCCGGGCGTCGTGTGTGCGGCCGCGGTTGCGTCATCGCACGTGTCGTTAAATGCGGCCCGCCCGTTGGCGTGCTTATTCGCCGCGCAATTTATGCAAAAAACGCGGTGCAGTGCGGCCCAGCGGCAGTTTGAGTTTGCTGATGGCCTCGATGCGCGTTTCGGCAATTTGATCGGCTGCCTGCTGCGGCGATACGTTCAACTGCGTGGACAGGTCGAAGACCTTTTCCAGATTGTGATAAATGCTGCGGATCAGGCGCATGGCGCGCTCGCGGTTGTAGCCGTCGATCTCCAGCGACACATTCATCACCCCGCCGGCATTCACCACGTAATCGGGCGCATACAGAATGCCGCGCTTGTGCAGCTCGTCACCGATCGCAGCGCTGGCGAGCTGATTGTTGGCGGTGCCGCAGATGATCTTGGCCTTGAGCTGCGGCAAGGTGTTTTCGTTGATCGCACCTTCCAGTGCGCACGGTGCGAACACGTCGGCCGGCACCTGATGGATTTCGTCCGGGCGCACGGCTTCGGCGCCGTATTCGGCCACTGCGCGATCCACCAGCGCCTGATTCAGATCGGCCACATAGAGCTTTGCGCCGCGTTCCTTGAGCAATTTCACCAGTTCCATGCCGATATGGCCCAGGCCCTGGATCGCGATGCTCGCCTTGCCCACCTCTTCGTGGCCGAGCTTGCGATTGAGCGAGGCCATCAGCGCCTGCAACGCACCGTAGGCGGTAAATGGCGCTGGGTCGCCGGAGCCGCGATGCACCTGATGCACGCCGGTGACGTACTCGCTCTCCAGGTAGATCTGTTCCATGTCGTTGACGTCGGTGCCGACATCTTCGGAGGTGATGTAGCGCCCGCCCAAGGTGTCGACAAAACGGCCGAATGCGCGAAACAGCACCTCGCTCTTGTCGGTTTTGGGGTCGCCGATGATCACCGCTTTGCCGCCGCCGACATTCAGTCCCGCCAACGCGTTCTTGTAGGTCATGGTGCGGCTGAGCCGCAGCGCATCCGTAAGCGCCGCTTCGCTATCGGGGTAGGGGCGCATGCGCACGCCGCCCAGGGCCGGCCCGAGCCGCGTGCTATGTAGGGCGATGATGGCTTTGAGGCCGGCGTCGCGGTTGTGGCAGAAGATCACCTGCTCGTGACCGGTGGTATCGAGGGTTTCGAAAAGCATCGAAGGCTCCGCGGGGCTGCGTGATGTGCCTCCCCTGACACCGGGCATGCACCCGTGCACTGGGGAAACAAAAAAACGACGTCTGCAGACCCTGTCCGATCACGTCGCGCTGCAACATTTTAAACCACGTCAGTGGGGCGCAGTGTATGAACCTGTTCACCAATCCCGATAGCGTCGCTGCCGGAACCACAGCGTCGCCAGCCACTTGTTCCCGGCCGCGACCGGCAGGCCGGCATGCAGCGAATCAGGATCGGGCCGGCCATCGGCGTGCAGGTTGTCGAAACACACCACAGACCCTGCGCGGGGCGGCACGCAGACCCTTGCAACCGGGAAATCGGTCTGGCCACCTGCCTCGACCGCATTGAGATACACACAGACCGTGCGCAGGCGATTACCGGCAGCGGGACGATCAGCGGCGATTCTGCTGGCCGGCAGGTAGTCGCGATGCGCGCGATAGTGCTCCCCTGGTGCGTAGCACAGCACCGACAATGGCTCGGCATGCGTCAGCGGTAGCCGCGCACAAGCCGCCAGCCTCGCCTGCGCAGCGCGGGCAGCGAAGTCTTCCAGAATCGGGTCCAGCGTCGCGCCGCGGCTGGTGCGGATCGGCGTGCGCTGGCTGCTTGCATCATTCGGATCGAGCACCTGGGAGGCGCGCAGATGTGGGCGTGCCAGCAGGATCAATAGCCGGCACTCGTCGGCGGACAGCACCGCGGAGTGGCTTTCGATCGTTGGGCACTGGTGGAGCCGCGACGGCGCGCTGCGCGGGGTGAAGTGCATGTGCTCGCGCGCGCTGTCATCGACCGGATCGGGGGGCGCGATCTGGACCTCGGGGAGGGCCGTGACTCCCAGCGGCTGCAGTTGCCGCAGCAGGTGCTCTGCTGCGTCGGGCTGGGCGGTAATGCCTTCGCCGCGCAGCAGGCGCTCGGCGAGCAGCACCGCAGCTGGCACGTCGCCAGCCGATGCAGCCTGCTCCAGCAGGCGCACACAGTGTTGTTGCTGATGCGGGTGATCGATTCGACCGTATTGAATGGCTAGCGCGCGCAGCGCCGGCGGGTAGTGTGCGGTCGCAGCCGCGTGCAACCGCGCATGCGCTTGTGTTCCCAACTGCCCAGGGTCCTCGCCCACAGCCAGCGTCGCCAGCAGATACGACGCTGCAGCCACGCCGTTGTGTTCGGCGTGTTGCCAGTGCGCGATGGCCTGAGCCACATCCACTGGACCGCCGATGCCGTAGGCCAGCATGCGACCGGCTTCGATCTGGGCGGTGGCATCGCCTGCGGCTGCGCCACGGATGTACCAGGCGAGAGCTTGCTCCGTCTCACCGGCGCGCACCAGCGCCTGCGCCAACGCATTGATGGCCGCGGGCTGTTGGCCTTGTGCGGCGAGGGTGAGTTGCGCGAGGGACGAGGCGTGCATGGCTGCATCCTAATCCGTGACCCGGCACAACGCGATCAGCTGTCTGCTGCGAGTGCCAGGTGGGTCAGATACAGGCGCAGGTCGAATTCGAGCTGGTGGTAGTCCGGGGTCATGTGGTTGCACAGTTGATAGAAGGCCTTGTTGTGATCGGCCTCTTTCAAGTGCGCCAGCTCGTGGGCGACGATCATCTGCAGGAAGGGCTCCGGTGCATCCCGAAACACCGAGGCAATCCGAATTTCGCGACTGGCCTTGAGCCGGCCGCCGTGCACGCGCGAGATGGCCGTGTGCGTGCCCAACGCATGCTTCACCACCTGCAGGTGGTTGTCGTAGATCGCCTTGTGCAAGGTGGGCGAGGAGCGCATGTAACGCTCCTTCATCGCCTTGACGTAATCGTACAGATGGCGATCGGTACGAATGCTGTGTCGCTCCGGATAGCGCCGCGCCAGGACCGTGGCGAGCTTGTCCTGTGCGATCAGCTCGCGCACCTGATCCAGGACGGCGGGCGGATAACCGGTGAGATAGCGAAGAGTGTCCATGGCGATCGACTGCTGCAAGAGCTGCATGATCGCCGATGCTGGCGAATCTGTCTTAACCGTGAGGAGCAGACGCACTGCAGAGCGTTTGAATGGTTCCCGACGATTGCGGTCAATGAGATCAGTTTCATGCGGGGAAGCGCGATCAGCTCGCCTGCTGCGTGGTCGCTATCGACTCGATCAGTGTTGAAAGCAGCATTGATCGCGAGTTGCCTGGTGACGTCGACGAAGCGTCAACGCGCAGTGTCTTTGCAGGAAACCTGCACGCCGTTAGCGCTGAACGCCGCCTGCGTGTGGCAGCGTGTGTCAGGTGTATTCACGAATGCGGCACATGTGGATGGGTAGCGTGCAGCGCATGTTTTGCGGCGATGTGTCGCAAGCACACGATCGAACAACGGCAGCGTGCCGGATTAGGAGACAACAACATGATCAAGTGGGCCATTATCTTCGCCATCATCGGACTGATCGCCGGTGCGCTCGGATTCGGCGGGATGGCAGGCGCTGCGATGGGAATTGCCAAGTTCCTGTTCTGGGCCGGCATCATCATCGCCATCGTGCTGTTTGTGTTGGGCATGACGATCGCCAAGAAGGTGACCTGACGCGCAGTGTGCAGCTGGACGGTGTTGCGCTGTCAGCTGCACTGCTGCAAAAAAGAGCGGCCATTGGCCGCTCTTTTTCTATCAGCGCGTTGTACAGCGCGATCGCTGAAGGCGATCTCTACCTTAGGCATCAAGCCGGCCTGCGTCAGACGCCGGTATCGTCGGCGGTCGTATGCAGGGCGATATTGAGCTGGTCGATGGTCACGATCCAGTCGGCATCGTCGAGACGTTCTTCACGCAGCAACTGCGCTTGTGCGGGCGTCCAGAACGGCGCTTCTTCCAGGCGCATATCGCCCGGCAATGGCGAATGTTCGGCGATGAAGCTGCGAATGCTGGCCTCATCGGAGGCCAAGCCAAGTTGGGCGAACAATTCGGAGAACGGGTGGACAGGGTGTTCCATTGCAAATCCCTCGTGGGTGCGGATGACTGAATGTTAGAGCACCCAGTTTGAGGGCACTGTGCACGGCCGGCTTGGATTTGCCTGCGCCAATGACCATCTATCCAGCCTGACCAGATAAGGGTGAGACGATCATGGCGACCGGATGGGCGGGTGATGGGGCAGTGCAGGATCAGATCGATGCCACCGTCGAAGACGCGATCAAGCGTGCGCGCAGTCAGCTGCACCAGGGGCCGAGCCTGACCCATTGCGAAGCCTGCGATGCGCCGATTCCCGAAGCGCGACGCAAGGCCGTGCCTGGCGTGCAGTTTTGCGTGAACTGTCAGGAGGCGCACGACCTGGAGCAGGGCGCGCAAGGCGGATTCAACCGTCGCGGCAGCAAGGACAGCCAACTGCGTTGAGCGCGTTGGTGCGCTCGCGAACTGTGAGTGTCTTGTTGACCTCAAACATGCGTTGCCGAGAGCACATTGTTCCGGCAGGTGCGGACGTTTGGGAGCTTTCCGGTCGGCAACAACGGTGGCCCATTCCCTCCACGCACCTGTGTGCTCAGTTCGCGTTGAAACCGCTGCTTTCGCGCCACCGGCGCGTGGTGCGCTGGAAAAACAGGCTGTTGGGGACCTGCAGCACGCTGCCCGCATGGTCGCCGGTTTCTTCCAATGTCGTGTAGATCACGTTGATATCGATCACCCGTCCCTTCAGGCCGGGCTTGTCGCCACCTTCGAGCAGCTCGATGTGATCGTGCAGGCGGAACGGACGTGTGGTGATGATCAGGAAGGTGCAGAAGATATTGGATAGCACGCTCCATGCGGCGAAAAACGCCACCGCGCCAACCGCAGCAAAGCCGGTGAATGCCGTCCATAGCGTTTCGCTAGAGACACCGGCAACGTGCAAGACCATCAGCAACGCGCTGGTCGAAATGATGAAACTACCAACGCGACGAATACCGATCATCATCTCGGCGGGCACGTTGTAGCGCGTGCATACGCGCCGCAGCAATTGCCGCAATAATAGGCGTAGCAAGCCCGCCAAGGCGAGTATCAGCACGATCTTGATCGTTGGCACTGCGACTGCCAGCCACTCCGGGTTCCAGTGAGGCAACAGGCTGCGGATCATGGCGGGTAAGGGGTCGGACGCGGACATCAGATCAGGCAAAAAGCGGGGTGGACCGCCATTGTAACGGCGCAACCTGCACGCGACAGGTGCAGGGGATGAACATGCGCGCGCGCCTGGGTTGTCCGGCTGCAGCAGGCGCTGTCGCTACACCTCGTGCTTGTCCTGTTTTTTAAGGTGAGTGAGGTGGATGCGGACTGGCGAAACCGACGGTATTCCTGCGACGCAGCGATGCTCACGGCCGCGGCGACGCTAGATGCGCCGAACCAGATACCTGGCATGACAGCGCCGTACAACACTTGCCTAGCGGCTCTACAGATGCGTTAGTGGTCGGACCTCGATGCAATCGCGTCCTGCCGATGGCGGATGCGCGCTGGCTGGGAGCCACCTCGTCTTCGCTGTACCCGATTGTTGCCATTCAGTGCCGATACGCACGTCATGCGCGACCAAGACCGCCAAGCGCCGCCAGGTCTGCGCGATCGCGTGGACCGGTGCCCACTGATCCGGTCTACTGGCACCGATGCAGGAGTCCTGCTCCATGGTGGCATGCAGTAGGCAGACGTCGATCCGGGCATGCGTCACCCTGAGCTGCACTGCGTCCAGTCGCTGCACTTGGGGGCAGTGGGACGTGCACAAGGCCAGAGCCAGTCCAAGCAGGTGTGGCATGACGATCTCCAACGTAAACCAGGCGCTACGCCGCAGTAGCGTCGGCGGGCGGCGATGCGGCGCGGGAGTGCGCCATTGCAGACTTGGATGCGGTGGCCGGCCAAAAGGTTTGGAGCTGCGAACATGCGTACTGCGCTTACCGGCAGGCGGCCGTGGCCGGGAATCGGCAGGGACTACCTGTAAGCCTGGCTCTGAGTGCGTTGCCCGCGCACCACCTGACGACTGCTCGCTACGCTTTATCGGCCGCTCTCGCAGTGGTGATCGGCTGCTGCGCTGAGTATTAGCGAGCACTACAGCGATTGCAGTGGCGAGACGGCTGTTCGCCACGGATCCAGCCATGCGGCACCGCCAGCACTGGCCAGGGCTCGCGCCGTTCTGCGGGCTTCCAAAAAAGTTTGCGCGGGTTTAAACCATTGCGCTGTTCGGTGCATCCAACTGGCTATGCTCGACACCTCCGTGCCCATCGATGCCCTGCCGTGTGCCACCCCCGCCGACCGCGACGATGCGGCGTTGGCGCGTGCGGCAGCGGCTGGCGAGCGTGCAGCGTATGAGGCGATCTATCGCCGTCACTCGCCGCGGTTGTATGCGCTGGTCTGGCGTTTGTGTGGCGGCAATGCCGCGCGCGCCGATGACGTATTGCAGGACACCTTCATCGCCGCGTGGAAGGCATTGCCGCAGTTTCGCTTCCAGAGTGCGTTGGGCACCTGGTTGCATCGGCTTGCCGTCAATACCGCGTTGATGGAGCTGCGCGCGCGTGCGGCGTTTGGCGATCACGCCAGTGACGACACCGAGCTTGCGGCAGTTCCCGACGCAGCGGGTTGTCACTCGATCCGGATGGATCTGGAGCGCGCCTTGGAAACGTTGCCGCCGCGCGCCAGGGCGGTGCTGGTGCTGCACGATATCGAAGGCTGGAAACACCAGGAAATTGCCGATCAATTGCAGATGGCAGTCGGCAGTTCGAAGGCACAACTGCATCGCGCGCGCGGTCTGTTGCGCGCGCGGCTTGGAGAACACGCATGACCCCCGACCACCCCGACCACCCCGACCACCCTGATCGCATCGAAGCCGAGTCCCGGGCCGAAGACGCTGCGCTGGTTGCGCGCTTGCAGGCATTGCCGCAGCAGCGCTTGCCGCCTGCGCAGCTGTGGGAGCGCATCGCGCCAGCGCTGGTGCCGCATGCCACTGTGGTGGCACGCCGGCCGCGTCGTCGTCGCTGGGCGCTGCCGGTGCTTGGCGTTGCGTTGGCAGCGGTCGTGGCCTTGGTCGCTGTCGTGCCCGGCATCAGGCAGCACACATCGCCGCCGCGTGCTGCGCAGCCGGCGCTGGTGGCGCAGGCGCAGGCGATGGCCGGGCAATACCAGCAGGCCATCGCCCAGGTTCCGCTGCAGCAGGTGCCGGCCGATCTGCGGCCTGCGCTGGACGAGCTGGATCAAAGCGCGCGGGCCATCCACGCGGCCATCGCGCAGAGTCCGCAGTCCGCCTTTTTGTTGTCGCAACTGCAGCGCACCTACGCCAAACGGCTGCAATTGACCCGTCTTGCCTCTCAGGGCGAGGCATCCTTCCCAAGTTGAGGAGCATGTTCATGCGCTACGCACATCTTTCCCTGTTGCTATTGGCTGCGGTTTGCGCTGCGCCTGCGGCGGCCCAAACGGCGGTCAATCAGAGTCATCCGCTGGCACGTGGCGGGCGCGTGGAGCTGGAAAACATCGCCGGGCAGATCCGTGTGCGTGGGTGGGACCGCGACGAGGTGGCGCTGACCGGCACCTTGGGCGAGGGCCAGCGGCTGGATGTCGATGCGAGTTCGAATCGGCTGCAATTGGAAGTGATCTATCCGCATACCAGCCGCAGTAGCAAGGGGGCGCAGCTGGAGTTGCGCGTGCCGCGCGGCGCCATGCTGCAGGTGGCTGCGGTCAGCGCGTCGGTCGATGTGGACCAGGTCGATCTTGCGCAGCTGCGGCTCAAATCCGTCAGTGGCGACGTAGTGGCGCGCGGTCGTGCCAAGGAAGCGCAGCTGGAGACGGTTAGTGGGACGTTGCGCAGCACGGTGAGCAGCGGGCGGGTGACGCTGGGCACGGTCAGTGGGCAAATCGACGCGCAAGCCGGCGCCAGCGGCGTGGTGTCGGCCGAGTCCGTTTCCGGTGATATCCGGATCGGCGCGGGACAGGTCTCGCAGTTGCGTTCGCAAAGCGTGTCTGGCTCAGCCTCGGTCACGGTGGCCGGGCTGGCGCCGGGCGGCAGCATCTCTTCAGAGAGTGTCAGCGGCACGATCACGCTGGGCGTGCCGCGCAACGTCTCGGCGGCGCTGAATGTGGAGGTCTTCAGTGGCGACATCCACTCGGTTGCCGGGCGGGTGGAGCGGCCTGAGTACGGCCCTGGCAAGAGCCTGCGCGCGACGCTGGGAGCCGGCAACGGCGATATCAAACTGGAGTCGCACTCGGGTTCGGTGCGTATCGACTACAGCAACTGACGCCGAAAACAGACGTGCCACCTTGCGGTGGCACGTCGGTAACACTTCAAGGCAACCCTTGGCGGCAGCTATCGCAAGCGCGCGCTGCGATGCGGGCGCAAGTGACAGCGTGCTCGCTGCTTACGCGATCTTGTCGCCGTCGTTGCGGGCGGGGCCGAAGTTGGTGGTGAGCACTTCGATCCGGCCGCCGGTCTTGCGGAACGCGGCGATGTCGGCAGCGATACGCTCACGACTGAGCGGCTGCGACTTGCCTTCGCTGCGAGCGATGCTGGGCTGGGATTTCTGCTTGGTCGCGGGACGTGCCATGTGGCCTCCTGTAGCGGGGAAGTGCAATGACACCGCGTGCGGCGAGGGTGGTGCGCGCGAAAGCGGTGTCGAGAAGTGCGATCGCGTTCGGTGCGCAATCGCGGCGGCACGACGGGCGTGCCTTGCAGGCGAGACGGCTGAGCGTCAGGCAGCAACCGCGCATTATAGGCACTGAGCGCCGATTTGTGTTAACCGTCCGACGGGCGGGCGCTCTGGGCCGCCGCCCAAGCCAGGCCCTGCACCACGCCGAACGAGGGATCGCCATGCACCATGCGCGATTCCGGAAAGGCCGCCGCTACGGTGTCGCGGATATAGCCGGCGCGCGACATGCCGCCCGTCAGGAACAGGGTGGCCGGCGGTGCGGCCATGTCGGCCCGCACCTGCGCAAGCAAACCTTCCAGCTCGCGCAAATAGCTGGAAGCGGACGCCACCAGTGCGCTGGCCTGCACGTCCACGCCCAGCCCGCGTTCGATGAACTCCAGCGATG
Organism: Xanthomonas sp. WHRI 10204; assembly: GCF_040202875.1. Classification (NCBI taxonomy): domain Bacteria; kingdom Pseudomonadati; phylum Pseudomonadota; class Gammaproteobacteria; order Lysobacterales; family Lysobacteraceae; genus Xanthomonas; species Xanthomonas sp. WHRI 10204. The sequence goes on along the minus strand of NZ_JBEGDW010000002.1, from coordinate 534,708 downwards.
CCTGGTGCTGGTCGAGCTCGCTGAGCGCGATCTTGCAGGCTTCCACGCCGCGATACAGGCGCGCGGTATTGCCGGTGTCCTGTAATGCCTGCAGGCGCTTGTCGAACGGGGCAGGCACGTCCTGGTATTTGTGCAGGCGGAATTCGCGTTGGCGGGTCATGTCCTGCACCATCGCCGCTTCCACATAGTGGTGCGCCGGCACGCGGGTGATGCCGCGGCCGAACAGCGGCATGTAGGCGGCGAGACTGAGCGCCAGATCGATATCGGTACCGCCGCGCGGAATGCCCCAGGCGCGATGCACCTGCGGCGGGGCACTGCCGCCGACGCTGGCATGCGCGATGTCGGTGGTGCCGCCGCCGATGTCCACCACCACCGTGTCGTGCCGGGTGTCGTGGCTGACGTGATAGTGCATCGCTGCCGCTGCGGGTTCTTCGAGAAACTCCACGCTGTCGAAACCGGCGGCGATGGCGGCGGTCTGCAAAATCTCCAGCGCCTGTGCATTGCCGGCTTCGCCGATCGAACTGCGAAATTGCACCGGGCGGCCGAGCACGGCGTTGCGGATGTTGAGATCGAACTGGCGCGAGGCGGTGAGACGGATATGTTCCAGCACGTGCGTGGCGATGCCGGTGATGGTCTGGCGCGCGCGCGGGTGCAGGTTGTAGCCCAGCATCGACTTGGGGCTTTGCACCAGATTGCCTTCGCCTTCGAGGAAGTAGGCATCCAGCGCGTCGTCGCCGTACACCGCGTTCTGCAGCAGCGCCGCCGAGCTGCGCGGCTCGCGCACCTGCTCTTCCATCCATTGCCGGCGCACGATGCGCAACGCCTCGCGGCGCAGGCTGTCCTGATTTGGGGTACGGCCGGCGGCAGTCGCATCGCGGCGGGCGGAGTCGATCAAGCGCTCCATCTCGTATTCCAGCGCGGGCGTGAGGCTGAAATTCTCTGGATCGCGCATGGTGTCGGGGAAATACACCGTGGTGCGGAACTGCAAGGCCTCACCGAAGCGCACCGGTTGCACCTGCCCGTCGACGATCGCCGCGGCGGCGGAGTTGCTAGTACCGAAGTCGATGCCGAGTTTCATGCAGAGTGCCTGAGAGCGGGCCGCGCACTTTACTACGGCTGCCGCGTCCACCGTCCAGACCGGCGCGCAGGCATTGCGCCCGGGCCGATGTGCCGCGTGCCGGGCGGCACGCGGCATCTTGCATCAGGCTGCGATGTCGTCGACGTGGCCCTGGTTCAATTCATCGGTAGTGGCTTCGCGCACTTCAACCACTTCGACTGCAAAGTGCAGGGTCTGCCCGGCCAGCGGGTGATTGCCGTCCACGGTCACCTGCTCCGGGCCGACGTCGGTCACGGTCACCAGGACCGGGCCCTGTTGAGTGCGGGCTTCGAACTGCACGCCGGGCACGACGTCGACATCGGTGGGGAAGGCATCGCGTGGCACGTGCTGGATCAGCTGCTCATGACGTGGGCCATAGCCTTGTTCGGGCGCAACGTCGGCAGTGAGCGTGTCGCCGATGCGCTTGCCGTCCAGTGCCTGCTCCAGGCCGGGGACGATGTTGCCGGCACCGTGCAGATAGCTCAGCGGGGTGTCCGGGGTGGAGCGGTCCAGTACCAGGCCGCTGTCATCGGACAGCGTGTAGTGAATGGTCGCAACGCGACCTTGGCTGATTTCCATTGGAAACCTCCATGACGGGTGATCGAGGGGAGTGCATCGGCTGATTCACGATGCGAAGAGATGCTGCCTGCACACCGTAGGCAATCGCAGTGGATCATGCAACCGCAGCAGGCGTTGCGGTTTGGGCGAGGATCAGCTTGGTGCACTGCATGGCACGGCGCTGCTGCAAGCCAGTGCGGTACCACGCAGGCTTGTGTGCGACGTTTGTGCGGTTCGGCTCGCTACACGGCCCGTGTAGCAAGAGCGGCTAGCAACACATAGCGAGCAGTGGCCAGAGAGGTGTGGACGGCGTGCTCAATACCGGAGTGCACGCGTGGTCCATGTCGCACCGCGCACCCGCCGCGCTCGCCTGGCGGTGAGTACAGTCGTCTTGTTGGCTGTTCTAATGCGTTTGCCGCCGGTTCGCTACTTCACGGTACAGCACGCATGGCGCTAAAACGCCGCACATCGAGCGCGCAGCGCAGCTGCATTAGCCGACTGTGTGCGCATTCACTCCGTCTGCGCGCCACGCTCGATCTGTGCGCGGCGCGCGCGCCAGGTTTCCGGTGTTTGCGGTTTGATAAACAACGCGGTGAGCTCGGGATGCTGGCGCTTGGCTGCCGCTTCGATGCGCCCGACGCAGGCCTCGATCTGCGGCGTGGTGCGGCTGTCTTCGAACTCGGCGCTGAGCGCGGCAACCACCTGGTTCGGGCCCATCTGCATGGTCAGCACGCCGTTGGCGGCGCGCACATCCGGGTCGCTGGCGGCAATGCGGAGCAGCGACTCGGTGACATGCGCATGCGCGGGTTCGCCGATCAGCAAGCCCTTGGTTTCGCGCGCCAGCAGGAACGCGGTGAAAGCGAGCACACCGGCAATGCCGATCGATGCGATGCCGTCGAGCTCGGGCATGTCGAACAGCTGTGCGCCGGCCAGGCCAAGCAGTGCCATGAACAGGCCGATCAACGCCGCGCTGTCTTCCAGCAAGACAGTAAAGGTGCTGGGATCCTTGCTCTGGCGAAACGCCTCGAAGTAGCCCATGCGGCCCTTTTTGGCGCGGAATTCGCGCAGTGCCACCACCCAGGAGATGCCTTCGAACACGATCGAGACACCGAGCACGCAATAGGCGACAAGATGGCTCTTGGCCGGCTCGGGATGACGCAGATGCACGATGCCTTCGTAGAGCGAGACGCCGGCACCCATCGCAAATACCAACAGCGCGACGATGAAACTCCAGAAGTACAGCTCGCGCCCGTAGCCGAATGGGTGTGTCGGCGTAGGTGCTTGCGCGGCACGACGCAAGCCGTACAGCAGCAGCACCTCGTTAACGGTGTCCACCAGCGAATGCACACCTTCGCTGAGCATGGCCGAGCTGCCGGAAATGCCTGCAGCAATGAATTTGGCCACTGCGATGGACAGATTGCCGGCCAGCGCGACGTAAACCACCAGGTGCGAGCCCTTGGGTTTTGCAGGGCCGCCGGACCCGGCATCGCTGGGTCCGCCGTCGGCGTTGCCAGCGTGTGCGGCGCTCGATGTGGGGGACACTGGCGGGTTGGACACGTGCGACCTGCTGGGTATTCGATAAGCGCTGCACTATCGCGCCGTGGCCGTGGCCGTGCCGGGTGCGTGATCGTGATCGTAGCGCCGGGGAGCTACAATCCACGCCCGTTTCGATCAAGGAATTGCATGTCTACCGTTCCCGCCTGCCCGCAATGCGGCCAGGACAACACCTATGCCGACGGCGCGTTGTCGATCTGCGCGGAGTGCGGTTTCGAATGGAGTGCAGGCGAGGCCACCGCGAGCGCGACGGTCGTGCGCGACAGCAACGGCAACGTGTTGCAGGCCGGCGATACGGTGACGGTGATCAAGGATCTCAAGGTCAAGGGCGCGTCGATTCCGCTCAAGCAGGGCACGGTGATCCGCAATATCCGCCTGGTCGAAGACGATGCCGAACATATCGAAGGCAACTCGGAAAAGATCAAGGGGCTGGTGCTGAAGACCTGCTTCTTGCGCAAGGCGTGAGCGTCACCCGCGGGTAAGTCGCTCGCGCAGGAATGCGCTTGTGCGCAATGCGGGCAGCAGAGCTGCACCGCGCGCTCCCGCGGTGCAGTGCAGCGCCTGTCTTGCAGGCGTCGTCAATCGCGCGGATACACCGCCGCCACCATGCAGCTCTGGCGCATCCGCGCAAACTGCCCGCCGCGCATGGTGCTCAGGTCGCCTTGCTGGCCCGTTCCGACGCCTGCGCCGGCAAGGCCGATTTCGTCGAGGACATCGACCTTGTCGCCGGGATTGCCGCAGATCGCATTCAAGCCCATGCCGGACACGAAGCGGATCGGCGGTGCGCCGCTGAGTTCGCGGCAGCTGTCCATCAACTCGACGCGATAATGGCGATGCGTGCCGGGGTGGCGTGGCGACACTTCCACCACCAGGCCCTGCGCGTCTTCCGACCAGGCGCGCAGCATGCTGGGATTGAAGCAGTAGCTGGACGAGCCGGCGAAGTTGCGACGACGTGCTTCGCGCACGCTGACGCCTTCCAGCGTGGGCACACCGTCGCGGTCGCGCTGCCGGGCAATGCCGGCGTAGTCGCGCGCGCTGAGCGTGGTGACCTGGCCAATCGCGCACCGTTGCTGCCCGACGCTGACATACGCCTGCGCGCCATTGCAGACCCAACCGTGCGGCGCGAGCAGATTGGCATCTGCCTGCGCGGCGAGCTGTGGGCAGTCCTGCGCCAACTGCAGGCGGAACAGGCGTCCGTCGTGTTGTGCTACAGCGAGCGTGCGCGCATCGGCCTGATGCAATTCCGTCACCTGGCGCGCATCCAGGCAGTCCGCGCTTGGCGGCGCAGGACGCGTGGTTTGTGCCGATGCATCGGCCATGGTGCATGCCACAACGTTGATGCCGAACAGAACCGCAGCGAGCAGGCGCATCACGCACATCCTTGGCAATGAGGTAACCGCATCATGTGCCAGCAGCGCTGTGCTGACAATCGCGCATCCGCAGCGAAGGAGCACCCGGTCGAAACAACACGCCGCGCGCTGGGGATGGCGGCATGCAGTACGCAGCGAACGCCGCAGTGGCCGGCCTGTCCAGGCAGCGCGCTGATAGCGCGCTCATGGCGTTTCAGGCGGGTCCGAATCCAGCACCTGCAGCTTGGCGCCGGTGGTCTCGGGCAGGATGCGCTGGTCGGTGGCGACCAACACCACGCCGGGGGTCAGCAGCGGCAACAGCCCGGCCAGAAATGCGGGCGGTACCTGCAGGCGCGCGACGGTGGCGGCATCCAGCGCCTGCCCTGCGGCGGCAGTACTGCCGGGAATGCCGATCCGCATCCAGTTGGGCATGCGCTGACCGGGCAGCCCGGGGAGGTCGCCCGGCAAAAAGCCCTGGCCGACGATGAAAGCCTGCGTGCCCAGCGGTGCCGCGCCGGGCTCCGCGTGCAAGGCGACCTGCGCGCGCCCGATTTCCACACCGTTGCGGTAGACCACCAGTTGCTGGTCGGCACTGCTGATCAGCATCGAGATCGGGCCGGCCGGCGCCAGATCCGGCTGCCAGGCAAATGCCTGGCCGTTGGGTAGCGGCAGCAAGGCGCGCTCGGCGCCGGTGGTGGGATCGATCGGGCTGAGCGCGCGTGGATGCACCACATCGTCGGCACTGATGCCGGCCTGCGCGACCACCACCACCATGCCCATGTTGGAATTGTCGAACAGCAATCGCGCAAACTCGGACGGCAGATGCACGCAACCGTGCGACTCCGGATAGCCGGGCAGGCCGCCGGCGTGCAAGGCGACGCCGTCCCAGGTCAGCCGCTGCTGATACGGCATGGGGGCGGCGTTGTAGATGTTGGAGCGGTGGTCCTTGTCCTTCTGCAGGATGGTGAACACACCGGTCGGCGTTTCGTGCCCGGGCTTGCCGGAGCTGATGGTGGACACGCCGATCAGAATGCCGTTGCGATATGCATAGGCGCGTTGTTCGGTCAGGCTGACAATCACCGCCATTGGCCCCCAGCCTTTGCTGACGCCACCCCAGATCCATTCGCCCGGCTTGAGTTGCGTGGGCAGGGTATCGGCAGGGCTGGACTGGCGCGCGCCCCAGAACGGCACGGCAAGCGCTTGCCCGCCGATCAGCAGCGTGCAGCACAGGGCAAACGAGAAAAAGCGGCGCATTGGAATTCCAGCAGCAAGGGCCGCCTGGATGCTATCCGGATGCAACGGGCGCGTCATGTAGCGGCGCTGTGGTGTCGGCGCGTCACGCGAAGGGTGGCCTTGCACGCAGGCTGATCAACCGGGCTGGTCTGCGGTCGCCGCGCTGCGCGGCGTCACGCGTTGTACGCGCGATGCATTCGCTACCCGATCTCCGACGCATCGCTGCGGCGGAGATCGGGCTTGCCGGCGTTCTGATCAGTCCGCCAGTGCGGGGTAATCCGTATAGCCCTTGGCACCGCCACCGTACAGGGTGGCCTGGTCGACGGCTGCCAGCGGTGCTTTCTCGTGTAGGCGACGCACCAGATCCGGGTTGGCAATGAAGGGGCGGCCGTAAGCGATCGCATCGGCGTAGCCGCTGCTGATGGCGTGTTCGGACATGCCACGGTCGTACCCGTTGTTGGCAATCCATGCACCATCGAACTTGGTGCGCAATGCAGCGTAGTCGAAGGCGATGTTGTCGCGCGCGCCACCGGTGGCGCCTTCGATCACGTGCACGAAGGCCAGCCCGCCGATCAGGTTGAGCCGCTCGACCGCACGTTCGAACAACGGCTGCGGATCGGAGTCGTATGCGCCGTACACCGGGGTCACCGGCGACAACCGCACCCCTGTACGCTCGGCACCGATCTCGTCGGCGATGGCCTGCACCACTTCGCTCAGCAGGCGTGTGCGATTTTCGATGTCGCCGCCGTAGGCATCGGTGCGCTTGTTGGAGCCATCGCGCAGGAACTGGTCGAGCAGATAGCCGTTGGCGGCATGCACTTCCACGCCATCGAAGCCGGCATCGATCGCGTTGCGCGCAGCGAGACGGTAATCCTCGATCAGTGCGGGAATTTCATCCAGTGCCAGGGCGCGCGGCTCGGATACATCTTCAAAGCCGCTCTTGGTGTAGGTCTTGCCTTCGGCGCGAATGGCGCTGGGCGCAACCGGCACTTCGCCCGGAGGCAAGACGCTGATGTGCGAGACGCGGCCGACATGCCATAGCTGCAGCACGATCTTGCCGCCACGGCGATGCACTTCGTCGGTGACTGCGCGCCAGCCTTCGACCTGCGCCTGGGTGTAGATGCCGGGGGTGTCCAGATACCCCTGGCCGAGCGGACTGATCTGCGTGCCTTCTGCAACGATCAGGCCGGCGGTGGCGCGCTGGCCGTAATACTCGGCGGCGAGCGGCGAGGGCACCTGGCCGGCGCCGGCGCGGTTGCGCGTCAGCGGCGCCATGATCACGCGGTTGGCAAGATCCAATGCGCCCAGGCGCACCGGGGAGAACAACGGAGATTCAGTGGATTTGGACATCAGCAACCAGTTCGAGTTGGATCGCGCGCCAGGCGCGGCACCACGCCGATCGCGGTGCCCCACAGCGATGGTGGCGGACCCAAGCAGATTCGAGCGATGCCAGTAGGACACTGCGTCTCCAGCACGCCAACGCGCGGTGAACTGTGATGTGCTGCGGGTTGGCGCTGAATCGCTGCGAGCAGAAGCCTTTCGCTGATTGCTGCATTGCACAATAATAAGCCGCCCCGTCATCCTGGAGTCGGGCATGTCCGATATCGATCTCTCAACGCCGCGCGTGCCACGGCGCGATTACGTGCTGATCCTGCTTGCGCTGGCGATGGGCGGTTTTGCGATCGGCATCAGCGAGTTTTCCACAATGGGCCTGATGACGCAGATCGCGCAGGGCCTGCAGATCAGCGAGCCGCAGGTGGGCCATGTCATCAGTGCGTATGCGCTGGGTGTGGTGGTCGGCGCGCCGTTGCTGGCGATCCTGGGCGCGCGCTGGCCGCGTCGCACCTTGTTGTTGCTGCTGATGGTGTTCTACGCGCTGGGCAACATTGCCAGTGCGTTGGCGCCGAGCTACCACACGATGTTGTTGTGTCGCTTCATCGCTGGCCTGCCGCACGGCGCGTATTTCGGCGTCGCTTCTCTCGTTGCCGCCTCGATCAGCCCGCCCAATCAACGCGCCACTGCGGTGGGGCGCGTGCTGCTGGGCTTGAGCGTTGCCTTGTTGGTGGGCAACCCGCTGGCGACCTGGCTGGGGCAGATCGTGAGCTGGCGCTGGGCGTACGCGTCGGTGTCGGTGATTGCGCTGGGCACGGTCGCGGCGGTGGCTGCGTTGTTGCCGCCTGCGCCGGACGAGCCACGTCAGCAGCCATTGCGCGAGCTGCGTGCGTTCAACCAGCCGCAGGTGTGGCTGGCGTTGGCGATCGGCGCGGTGGGGTTTTCCGGGATGTTCTGCGTTTTCAGTTATCTGGCGCCGACCCTGACCGCGGTCACTGGCGTAGCGCCTGCGCGCATTCCGTTGGCGATGGCCGCATTCGGCGTCGGTGGCGTGCTCGGCAGCATCCTGGGCGGGTGGTTGTTCGACCGCATGCAATTCCGCGCGGTGCCGGTGCTGTTGGTGTGGTCGATCGTGGTGATGCTGACCTTCCCGCTGGCTGCGCATTCGGGCCTGTGGGTGTTCGTTTCCATTGTGGCGGTCGGCACGATGGGCGCTCTGGCGCCGGCGTTGCAGACCCGCCTGATGGACGTGGCAGCCGAAGCGCAGACGCTGGCCGCAGCGTCCAACCACGCTGCCTTCAATACCGCAAATGCCTTGGGCCCCTGGCTGGGCGGCATGGCGATCACCGCCGGCTGGGGCTGGACCTCTACCGGGTATGTGGGTGCAGCCACCGCACTCGGCGGGTTGCTGGTCTACGCGCTGGCGGTGTGGCAGGAGCAACGTCAGCGTAGTGTGGCGACCAACGACTGAGTGGCTGACCGTCGTCGCTGCGTGCGCTGATGGGCGTGCGCTGCGCCGCTGATCGCGGCGCTTTGTAGACCCTGGTTATCTACGTGCGATCCCTGCATCTGTGACGTGCACGGCGCGTGCTCGCTGACAGCACGAGTGGTTGAGCAGCGACCCATTGCGCTCGCGTTCGCTGCAGATGCAAGTGGCGGTTGCGTGCGGGCATCGCATCCACACACAACTCACGGCCGCGCGTCGAGACTGCCCGCATTGCAACCGGACCGAACAGCGCCATGACCGACTTCACTCCACCGCCGTGGAAGCGTCCCAATCCCAAGCGAAAGGCCGCCTCCACACCGTTGACGGACGCACAGAAGGCCGCCGCGAAGCAGCGTGCAGAAGAGGCCGGGCGCCCCTATCCGAATCTGGTCGACAACATGTGGGCGAGTCGCCAGCCGAAGGGGTCTTGATGCGTCGTTGCCAACGATGAATCGCAATTCATCGGCCGCACGATGGCGTGAGGACGATGCCCGTATCGCTCACATGCCGATTATGGTCGCGCCGCCACGATGCAGTCGTACACAAGGTCACGGCATCGCAATCAAACCATCGATTGCGCTTCTCCCCGAAAGCCAGCGCATTGCATCCCTCGCGACGCTGGTGCATCCAACAAGGAGCGACACATGAGCATTCAGAGCAAGACCGAGCATAGCCTCAACGACCTCATCGCCATCTCCCGCGACGGCAAGGACTTCTACGACGAAGCCGCTGCCAAAGTAGGCGATGTAGAGCTGGCGACGTTGTTCCGCCGCATTGCCGGAGTCAAGACCGACATCGTCAGCAGCCTGAGCAGCGTGGTCGCATCGGCCGGCGGCACGCCGGAAAAGCACGGCACCATGGTCGGCAGCATGCAGCAGTTCTACGGCAAGGTGCGCGCAACGTTGGGCGACACCAAGTACGGCTACGTGGCCGAGCTGGAAGAGTCCGAAGATCGCCTGCTGAAGGCCTTCGATGAAACCATCGCCGATGCCGACACGCCGGCTGCCGCACGCGACGCTGCACTGCGTTTGTTGCCGGAAGTGCGTGCATGTCACGACGTGATGCGCAACCGCAAGCATGCGATGAAAAACGCCGCGTAAGGCGTCGCAAGACCGAAGTGCATCTGAACTGATGCAGCTCTCGGAGTAAATCGATACAGGCGGGAAACGGGTAGCGCAAGCTGCCCGTTTCTTTTTGTGCGTGCGGCATGCCGCACGCCAGCTGGCGAACAAATCACCACGGCGTCAGTACAGTTCCACGCTGACGAAGTGTTCCACGTGAGCGCGGGATTGCGCGGCGTATTCGCACACGCATCAGGTCTGCTAGTATCCGCCGCCCTTCTTCAGCCAGGCCCGCGCAGGCGGTCGTGGAATTACTCATGAAGCAGCAGTTTCTATATCTGTCATCGGCCGAGGCGCAGTTGTCGCTGGGCCTGGGGGAAGAGAAGACCACCGAGCGGCTGTTTTTTGCGGTGATGGCCGATGCGGCCACTGCCGGACTTGCGGCCGGCATCGCCGAGGGGCTGCTGCAGAGCGGGCAGGTGGATGGCAAACCGCTGGGGCGCGAGCGGCTGCATGTGACCTTGCACCATCTGGGCGATTACGCCGGTGGGCTGCCGCCTTCGTTGGTGAGCCGCGCCAGTCAAGCGGCCGAGCGTGTGGCAATGGAGGCCTTCGAGGTCGAGTTCGATCGCGTCGGCACCTTCGGCGGGCGACGCTCGCAACTGCCGTGCGTGCTGCGTGGCGAAGAGCGCGTGCGCGGGCTGTATGCGTTGCAAGGGGCGCTTGGTCGTCAGCTCGCGCATGTGGGCATCGCCGGCGATGCGCAGTACACGCCGCATATGACGCTGCTGTATTGCAACCAGACCTTGCCGCAACGGCGCTGCGATGCGCTTGCCTGGACGGTGCGCGACTTTGCGTTGGTGCGCAGCTTTCTTGGCCAGTCGCGTTACCAGATCGAAGGCCGCTGGCCGCTACGTTGAGCCGCAACGGTGTGTGCAGACGCGCACGCACGCGGTAGCCTGCGCGCATGGATGCCACCACACCCCTGCCGTTGCATGCCGACCATCTGGCCGCGTTGGAGCAGGCCTATGCCACGCCGCCGCGCGCTTACCATCACTTCGGCCATGTGCGCGCACTGCTGCAGCACTATGCCGAGGTGGCTGCCGGGCCGGGGTGGCAGCAGCCGGTGGAGGTCTGGCTGGCGGTGCTGTTCCACGATGCGATCTATCAGCCCGGGCGCAGCGATAACGAAGCCGAATCTGCGCAGTGGGCCATGGACTGCATCCCGCGCTGGTGGCCGCAGGCCGAGGTGGATCTGCAACGCGTGCAGGCGCTGATTCTGCTCACAGCGCGCCATGGGCAACTGCAACCGCAGGATGTGGACGAGGAGGCGGCACTGTTCCTGGATTGCGACATGGCGATTCTGGCCGCGCCCGCCGCCATTTTCGATGCCTACGACCGTGCGATCGCCGAGGAATACCGCGGCCATGTCCCCGCGTTGCTGTTCCGGCTCAATCGCCGCCGCTTCCTGGCCGGGCTGCTCAAGCGGCCGCGCATCTTCCTCAGCGCGTATTTTCACGCACGCATCGATTCGGCAGCGCGCGACAACCTGCGTCGCCGGCTGGGCCGCTGAGCCGGCGCTTCTGCCGCGCGCCGCGTCAACCAGACGCTGCGGATGCGCACGCTACAATGGCCGCATGCACGACAGCGCCAGTTCCGCCTCCGATCCACGTCCGCAAGCGCCGCAGGCACCCGCGCCCAACGAGTGTTGCGAGAGCGGCTGCCCGTTGTGCGTGCACGATCTGTATGCCGAGGAGCTGACACGTTACCGCCAGGCCCTGGCCGCCTGGGAAGAACGTCAGGCGGCACAGGCGCGATGAACGAAGGGTCGCGCTTCGCGGTGACTGCCGGAACGATTATCTTTGGATCACTTTTCCCGATGGTGCGACATGCGACGACTTGAACGATGGAGCGCGCTCTGCGGCGCGGCGGTGTTGACGCTGTCGGGAGTGGCCGCCGCACAGGCTCCGGAACCGGTCAGCCACGGGCGTTTTGAACAGATCCCGGTGTTGATGCCCAAGGGCGAGCCGCAGCGGGTGGTGATCTGGCTGGCGGGCGCGGGCAATGCCGGCACGCGTCAGGCTCAGGCGCAAGCCCTGCGCGACGATGGCGCGATGGTGGCGGTGGTGGATACCGCGCATCTGTACGCGGTCCTGCGCAAGGCCGGCGGCACGTGTACGTTTTCGGTAGGCGATGTGGAGAACTTCTCGCGCTATCTGCAGGCCTTCTATCACATCCCCACCTATCGGCTGCCGTTGCTGGTGGGCGATGGCGAAGGTGCGGCGCTGGCGTACGCCATCGGTGCGCAGGCCAAGCCGCATGTGCTGGCTGGCGTGCTCACCGACGGCCTGTGCCCGGCCACGGTGTCCGATCAGGCGATCTGTCAGCCGGGTGTGCGCCCGGGCAGCAATAGCCTGGTTCCGGTGACGCTGCAGATTCCCTGGGTGCTGGCCGGCAGCCAGGACAAGCGCTGCCCTGCGGCAGCCGAAGACGCCTTTCTCAAACAGATTCCGCAGGCCCGCACCTTCAAGCGGTCTGCGCAAGGCGACATCGTGCCTGGCTTGCGCGCCGCCGCCCGTTCGCTGGGCGAACAGAAGGGGGTGGCCCTGCCGCCGCCACCGGGCGGTCTGACCGACCTGCCGGTGGTCGAATTGCCGGCCAAGCCGGACGGCGACAGCGACGACGATACCTTCGTGATTTTCGTGTCCGGCGATGGCGGTTGGGCCGGGCTGGACGAAGAAGTGGCCGACGCGCTTGCCGCGCAGGGCATTCCGGTGGTCGGGCTGGATTCGCTGCGTTACTTCTGGACCGAGCGCACGCCGCAAGGCTTCGCCACCGACCTGGACCGCATTGCGCGCGTCTATGCGCAGCGCTGGCAGCGCAAGCGCGTGGTGCTGATCGGCTTCTCGCAAGGCGCGGATGTGTTGCCGGCGGCGATCAATAAATTGCCGGCGGAGACCAAGCAGAACATCCGCATGACCGCACTGTTGTCGGTGGGCAAGCTGGCCGACTACGAATTCCATGTCAGCAACTGGCTGGGCTCGGACGACGAAGGTCTGCCGATCGCGCCGGAAGTACAGCGTCTGCCGGCCGGCACCACGGTGTGCATCTACGGCCAGGACGACGACGATGCGTTGTGCCCGAGCCTGCCTGCGCAGGCCGCCAAGCGCGTGGCGCTGCCGGGCGATCACCACTTCAAGGGCGACTACGCGACCCTGGCCAAGGTGATCATGGAGCAGATGCACGGCCTGTCCAAACCCTGAAAGTGCAGGGCATCGCGTTGATGCCCTGCTGATCCGTCGCTGCGGCAAGCACGCAATCAAGAGCGGCTGACAACATGCCTGCGCTCACCGCCAGGCGGGCGGGGCCGGTCTTCGGTATGACAGGTGCCAGCTGCACGCGCTGGTTCTGCGTGCGCCAACCCGACGGCGGCTCGCTACGTGCTGCCAGCCGCTTCAAGCCGTGCAACCACATTGTGCGAGCGATGAACCCACCTGCGCCGAAGAGGGCACAGGTGCGTCAGCGGCCTTACTCTTGCCGGCCGGGGTCCACCGAGATCAGCCGGGTCACGTCCAGCAGCGCGGCGGGCAGATGCATGCCGCCGGGTGCGACCAGATAGCGCGGGCGCCAGGTCGGGGCGAACTTCGACTTGAACCGACGCAGCCCGCTGAAGCCGTAAAAGCGCTCGCCATGGCGTGCGACCAGGCTGGCAAAGCGGTTCCAGCGGCCAGCCAGGCGGTGCTCGGCCAGCCCCGACAACGGCGCCATGCCCAGCGAGAACCGCGTATAGCCATTGGCCTGGCCCCACAGGAACAGCTCGATGAACAGGAAATCCATCGTGCCCTTGGGCGCCTCGGCGCTATGTCGCATCAGGTCCACCGACAGCTCGCCGCCGGCCGGTGCCCACCACACGTTGGCGAAGGCCACGATCTGCCCTTCTGCCTCGGCCACTGCCACCGGGAAACGGCGCAGATACTCCGCATCGAAGCTGCCGAGCGAGAAGCCTTTTTCTTCGCCGGATTTTTCTTCCAGCCACTGTTCGGACACCTCGGCCAGGCGCGGCAACACCGCGTCCACCTGCTCGGGTTGCAGCATGCGGAAGGTCAGGCCGCCACGCTTGCCGCGGTTCCAGGCCTGGCGCAGATCGGCGCGGTCGCGGCCTTCCAGGGTGAAGCCCTCCAGCGGCACGATCGCTTCTTCGCCAAGCTTGACCAGGGTCAGGCCCATGTCCAGATAGGTCTGCCAGTATTTTTCGCCGACCTGGTAGAACACCGGGCGCAGGCCCATGTGGTCGGCCTCCTCGCGGAAGCGCCAGATCAGCGCGCGCGCCACCTCCGGCGGGCCGACCGGGTCGCCCATCGAAATCAGCGAGCCACCGTAGCGCTGCATCATCACAAAGCCACGGCCCTGCGCATCGAACAGAAACGCCTTGTCGCCGGTCAACGCCAGGCAGGCCTGGGTGTCGGTACTGATCTCCAGAATCGGGGCCAGCGTCTGCAGGGTTTGCGCATCGGCAGCCGGCATCGGTCGGCGCCCGCCACGCAGCAGCCGCGCCATGCCGAACACGATCACGCCCACGCATAGAATCAACGCCGCGCGCAGCGCACGCGGTGCGTTAGCCGAGGTGGCGAATTGCCACCACAGGTCGTTGCTGTATTCGACATGGCTGTAGACGAAGAACAGCAGCCAGAAGGTAGCCACCAGCACCAGGCCGAGGTTGCTCAGCCAGCGCCATGACCAGGCTTCGTCCAGCAGCGCCCCCTGGCGGTAGAACTCGCGCCGCGCGGCCCACAGCGCGACTGCTGCCAGCGCCGCCGACAACGACACCGAGATATGGCTGCCGCGCAGCAGCGACAGTGGCGGCAGCAGCACGCACACGCCCAGCGCCAGCATCCAGGCCGCATGGCTGCGGCGCTGCAGGCCCTGGCCGATCAACAGCAGCAGCATGCCGCCCAGGCTGACCAGCAGATGCGAGGTTTCGATCAGTGGCAGCGGCGCGACCTGCTGCCGCGCGCGGGGCGTTGGCAGGGTGCCGTCGATGACCAGCGCCGCGCCCACCGCAAACACCGCCAGGGCCAGGATCTGCGGCAGCCACGGGCGCAGCGCCTTCCACACCGTGCGTGCGGTGCTGGCGCTGGCGCGGACCGGTGCCCCCAGCCCGGAGGCGGCCGCCATCGCCACTGAAATCAGCAACGGCACGATGTAGTAGGTGACGCGATACGCCAGCGCCGCGGCCAGCACGGCGGCAGGCGTTACATGCGGCAGCAGCTTGAGCAGGCTCCACTCGAACACGCCCAGCCCGGCCGGTACGGTGGAGATCAGGCCGGCCACTACCGCCACCAGCCAGATGCCGATAAAACCGAAGTAGCCGGTGCCCGGGTCCGGCGGCAGCAGCACGTAGAACGCCGCCGCGGCCAGGCCCAGCTCGACCAGGCTGAGGGCGGTGACGCCGAGCACGGTGGTGCGGTCGGGCAGCCAGAAGCGATGGCTGCGGATGCCGAATTCGCGGCCCTGTTTGCCGACCAATACCAGCATCGCCACATAGCCGACCAGTAAGGCGATGCCGGCAATGCGAATGCCTTCGGCAGCGATCGGCAGGGCACGCGCGGCCGCTTCCGGTTCCAGCATCAGGGCAAGCCCGAGCAGCACCCAGGCACCGAAGATGAAGCCCAGCGTGCTCATCAGCACCACCTGGCCGATCTCGGCCAGGCTCAGCCCGACGCTGCCATAGCCGCGCAAGCGCACCGCGCCCCCGGTCAGCGCGGCAAAGCCCAGGGTCTGGCCGACCGCATGCGCCATGAAGGCGGTGATGCCCACCCGCGCCGGATGCAGCCGCTTGCCGGTGCGCTTGAGCCCGACCCAGTCGAAGCCCACCAGGCAGGCGTAGCTGCTTAACCCGAGCAGCAAGGTCAGTGCGATCTGCCCCGCACCCAACGCCCGGAACGCCTGGCGGATCTGGCGGTACCCATGGTCGGTGAACTGCGAGGACAGCGCGTGCAGCGCCATCGCCAGGATCGCCAGGCTGATGATGACCGGCAGGGCGCGACGCCAACCGCTGGCAGACGCTTCGGAAGACACGGGGGTATCCGTCATGAGGGCAACGGGATCTGCATAAGAGGGAAGAAGGACGCCTGCACGATACGTGCCGCGTGCGCAAAGATCTGCATGTGCCAGGCGGGTTGAAGAAGCATGCAGCGTGATCGCGATGTGCCGAAACGGGGGTGAACGCAGGCTCGTAAGAGCCGACATCTGTCGGTCCGGGACGGCCGCGCGCATCATAGGGCAAAGACGCATATGCGTGCCGCAGGCGAACCCGATGGACGGCGTCACCGTTGCAAGGCAGACAGGCTGCTGATGCCCACGACCGACCTTCGCGCGCATGTTGCGCAGACCCTGCCGGGACGCGCGCCACGCTGGAGCGGGCATGCCGGTGGGGTGGCGGCAGTTGCCGGCATGGCGTTCATCGGCCTGGTGTTCGCGTTGCAATGGCTGCGTGGCGATCTGTGGTGGATCGATGCACAACTCAGCGCCTATCTGCATGGCGCCTACGGTCTGCTGCTGCGCACCGCCTACTGCCTGTTGGCTGCGGCGATGGCATGGCTGGCCGCTGGTCTGTATGCGGCACTGGCACCGACGGCGCGCAGCCGCACGGTGCTGGGATTTTTCTGGCTGGCAGCGCTGGGCTTGTGCGCGGTCTCCATCGGCGACAGCTGGATGCCGGTGCTGGCGCCGAACGCGGCAAAGCTGGTGCATGTGCTGTCGGCCGATGCCACGTTTCTGTGCGTGATCGCAGCGGTGTTGCTGCAGTCGTGGTACTTCCGCCGCGATCGCGCGTGGCGCGCACATGTTTTCAGCGCATGCGTGCTCGGTTGGGCGGCATTTGCGGCCTTGCTGTTCCACGTCACGGTTACCAGCGCACCGCTGGGGATCAGCCAGAAGATCGCCATCGTGCTGATCGTGGTCTGGATGGTGCGGGTGGGGCTGTGGCTGACGCGCACCGTACGGGGCGGGGCTGCACGCATCGCGCATTCGCGTGACAATGGCCGGGTCAATCAACCGTAGGAAGTCTGAAATGCTGCAGCGATTCGATGCGGGTCCGCGTATGTCCGAGATGACCGTCCATGGCGGCGTGTGCTACCTGGCCGGCCAGATTGCCGATGACACCAGCGAAGACATCACCGGGCAGACCCGCCAGGTGCTGGCCGAGATCGACAAACTGCTGTCGCTGGCGGCCAGCGACAAGACCAAGATCCTGCGCGCCGAAATCTACCTGGCCGATATCGCCGATTTCGACGGCATGAATGCCGCATGGGACGAATGGGTGCCGCACGGCTTCACGCCCGCACGCGCCACGGTCGAAGCCAAACTGGCGCGGCCTGAATGGAAAGTGGAGATCGTGATCACCGCAGCGGCGGGCTGATCGCGCACTCCATGCGGTAACCAACACGGCCGCGCATCCGCCAGGGTGTGCGGCGGTGTCGGTGATCGGTTTGTCATCCCCGCGTACTGCGTTTTCGTAAACGCCGTAAGCGCCTGGCACCGATGACGCTGAATGGCATTGGGTCAGCCGGGTTGTGCAGGGCGCGCTTCACCGTCGGCGGGTTGAAGCGCGTTGGCCGCTGACCTGGCTTGCGACGCGTTGCGCCCGTCGCGCGATCGGTGTGCCTCGCGGGTTGCGCCTACGCTGCATTGCCAAACCGTGCGACGGCTCGCGTGATGCGTATACGCGGATGCCTATCGAGGTGCGCCCCTGCCTGCCAGTCATCGCCACGCAGGCGTTTGAACGCGCCGTGCGCTCAGCGTTTGACGAAGCGGTAGTGCGCCACACCCCATTCGCGGCCGTGGTCGTAGCCGAACAGCTCCGCGCAGGCCAGCCAGAACATGCGCCAACGCTGCCACCAGCGCTGCGCGTCGTCGCCGTAGGTCTGCTTCAACAGCGGCATGATCTGCGCGCGGTGGCGGTCCTGGTTTTCCAACCAGGCATTGGCGGTTTTTTCATAATGCTCGCCCGACAAGACCCAGCGTTGTTCGATCACCACGTCCTGCTGGAAGTGCAGCAGCGTATCGGCCGCCGGCATCAGCCCGCCGGTGAAGAAATGCCGCCCCATCCAGTTGTCTTCGCCGGCCACCTCGAACGGATAGGCCAGATCGCGGTGACAGAAGATGTGCACGAACAGCTTGCCGCCTGGCGCCAGCCAGCTGCCCACGCGTGCAAGCAGATCGCGGTAGTTGCGCATGTGTTCGAACATTTCCACCGATACCACGCGGTCGAAATTGCCTGGCGGCAGTGCCAGCGCATTGACGTCGGCGGTGATGACCTGCACGTTGCCCAGGCCGCGCACGCGGCACTGCTCCAGGATATGCGCGCGCTGCGGGCGCGAGTTGGACACCGCAGTGATGGTGGCGTTGGGGTAGCGCTCGGCCATCCACAAGGTCAGCGAGCCCCAGCCGCAGCCCAGCTCCAGAATGCGTTGGCCGTCGGCCAGCTCGGCGCGCTCGCCGTATAGCCCCAGCATGCGTTCTTCGGCCGCGTCCAGGTTCGGCGTGCTCGCGTCCCAATAGCAGCTGCTGTATTTCAGCCGCTTGCCCAGGCACAGGGTGAAGAACTGCGGCGGCAATTCGTAGTGCTGGCGATTGGCAGCATCGGTTTCGATCGCGATCGCGCTGGCGCGCAGGCTGTCGATGAAAGCGCGCTGCCGCTCGCCGTTGGCATCGGCATCGCCGCCGCGCTCATCGCGCAGGCGCTGCGCGCACAGACGCCGGATGCCGTGACGCAACGCGGCGTCGGGCAGCACGCCGGATTCGGCCAGACGGGTGGCAAAAGCTTCTTCGGGCAGCGCGGAGGGCGGGGCGGTGACGGTGGACATGCAACTCTCCAGGCAACTCAGGACGAAGGGGGAAGCGGGAAAAACGCACTGGTGGTGCGCTGGTACTGCGCGTAATCCTCACCACGCGAGCGCAGGGCCTGCTGCTCGGTGTAGGGAATACCGGTGAAGCGATACAAAAACACGAACATCACCACCGGCCCGAGCGCGCACAGCGCCACCGGCCAGGGCCCGGCGCCGACCGCCAGGGCCAGATAGGCGAACCAGTGCACGAACTCGAAGAAATAATTGGGGTGACGCGAATATCGCCATAGCCCGGTGCGACAGGTCTTGCCGCGATTGGCCGGGTCGGCCTTGTGTGCAGACAACTGCCGGTCGGCCAGTGCCTCGCCACCGACCGCAATCAACCACACCACGATCGCCAAGGTGCTCCACACGCTCCATTCCGGGTTCGGGTTGCTGGCCGCAGCCAGGAACGGCACCGCAAACAGCACCACCACCACCGCCTGGGCCAGGAAGAAGCCGAGGAACTTGCGCTGGTCGCCGTTCCAATGCTCACGCAGCGCGCGATAACGGCCGTCTTCGTGCGGGTCGCCGAACACGCGCACGCCCAGATGCCAGGCCAGACGCGCGCCCCATAGACCGCCAAGCACTGCCACCAACACGCGTGGTAGCAGCGCACCGTCGGACATCCACGCGCAATACGGCGCAGCCACCGCCAGACAGGCGGCCCACAACACGTCGACCGGGCCGGCATTGCCGCTGCGGCGCTGCCAGAGCCAGCCCAGCACCATCACCCCACTTGCGAATACGCCCACATGCAGCAGCGGCCACACAGTCATTGCAGTTCTCCGGTCTTATGGTGTGGCAATGGTCGCGCCAGACGCCGTGCATACAGCGACAACACGCCGCAGGCCACGCCCCAGCCGATGCCGACCGCGAGGACCGCATGCAGCAACGGTGGCGCCAGTTCCACCGCATGCCAGCTGCGTTGCGCCAGCCAGTACGAAAACGGCCCGAAGATGGCGCCCAGCAACACCGCCAACCAGGGGCGTTGCATCACGCTGCGCAGCGAATGATTGAGCGTGAGCGCAAAGCCCAGCCACAGCGCCAGAATCCACGGTGGAGCCAGCACGCTGCCAGGCCAGGGCGCGGCATAACGCACCCAGCTCCCAGCCGCCAACGTGGTGTCCAGCAGCAAGCCCAGTGCCAATGCCGCGATCAGTAACGGCACGTCGCCCACCGCGCGTCGCGAAGGCCACAGTTGATACAGCGCAAACAGCGCCAGTACCAGCAGCGTCGGCCACACGCGCGCATGCGCGGCGGCGGCCACTGCCACCACCCAGAGCACCTGCAAGCCGAGGTAGTTGCCGAGCTGCTTCATGTCTCACGCAAGACCGGGCACGAACTGCGGCGGGCGCGCACCGGGCTTGCTCAGCCACAGGTGCACGTCGCCGATCGAACGCTCCAGAAAGCCGGCTTCGCAATACGCCAGATAAAACTCCCACATGCGGATAAAGCGTTCGTCGTAGCCCAGTGCGCGCACCTGCGGCAGCTGCGCCATGAAGCGCTGCCGCCAGGCGCGCAGCGTCAACGCATAGCTCGGACCGATATCTTCAAGGTTGAACAGGCGCAGATCGCTGGCACGCGCCACCGCGCCGGTCATCGCCGCGACCGACGGAATGAAGCTGCCGGGAAAGATATGCCGCTTGATGAAATCCACCGAATGCAGCGCCTGCTTGTAACGGTGATCTTCGATGGTGATGGCCTGGATCAGCGCCTCGCCATCGTCGGCAAGCAGGCTGCCCACCTTGGCGAAGTAGGTGTCCAGATACTGGTGGCCAATCGCCTCGATCATCTCGATCGAGACCACGCGATCGAAGCGGCCCTGCAGGTCGCGGTAGTCGCTCAGCAACACGGTGACCCGGTCGCTCAAGCCGGCATCGGCGATACGCTGCGTCGCCAGATCGAACTGCTCGCGCGAGATGGTGGTGGTGGTGACCCGGCAACCGTGTTCGCGCGCCGCATGCAGTGCAAAACCGCCCCAGCCGGTGCCGATTTCGACCACATGGTGTTGCGGACCCAGGCGCAATTTCTGGCAGATGCGTTCGAGCTTGCGCGTGGCCGCACGTTCCAGCGCCGCTTCGCCCTGCGCTTCTTCGCCATCGACGAAGATTGCCGACGAGTACATCAGGTTGTCATCCAGAAACAGCTTGAACAGCGGGTTGCCCAGGTCGTAATGCGCGGCGATGTTGCGTCGGCTGCCATTGCGGGTATTGCGGGCGAATGCATGCAGGCTGCGCATCGCCCAGCCACCCAGGCGCGCGGTGCCGGTCTCCATCGCATCCAGTCGGTCGCGATTGCGCAGCAGCAGGCGCATCAGCCCGACCAGATCGTCGCACTGCCACTGACCATCCATGTACGACTCGCCCGCACCGACGCTGCCGTTGAGTGCGGCCTGCCGATAAAAATCCGGGTCGATGACACGCAACTGCATCTGCAGCGCGTGCGCACCGCTGGCATTGCCCAGCGTGGTCACCGCGTCGCCCTCGTGCAGCTGCAGCTGCCCGTCGCGCAGTTCGCCCAAGGTGGCCAGCAGGCGCTTGCGCAGCAGGCGGTCCGTCCAGGAAGCCGCGCGTGGCGCAGCAGTATCGGGCAGGGACGTGGCGTTCATCGGGGATCTCGCACAGGCGGATGGGGGTGATCGTGGACAGGATTGCCGCGCAGCCACAGGCGCAAGGCCTGCCAGTGGATGGCGAGCACCACCTGCACGGTCATCAAGGGATAGGCGAGCAAGGTGCGCGCCAACGTGCGTGCGGTCAGCGGCTGGCGTTGCAGGACCAGCGTGGCATCGAAGCGGCGCGTGCCGCTGTTGTCGATTGCGCCGGCAGCGTCGTCGTCATTGGCGTCCAGCACGTCCATATGCACGCGCAGCTGCGCATCCGGCACGCTGAAGCGCCAGTCGTAGCGGTGCTGCATGCCCATGAACGGCGACACGTGGAAGCGTTTGTCGAACCGCCATGCATGGACATCGCGATGCGTGCGTGCATGCGCAACCGGTAGCACATAGGTGTGCCGTTGCTGCCAGGGTGTATTGGTGATTTCCGCCACGATCCAGCGCAAACCGTCGTACCGATCGAAGCAGTAATAAAAGCTCACCGGATTGAACACATGGCCGAAGTAGCGCAGATGCGTCAGCAGCCGAATGGCGCCGTCCGGGCGCTCGCCGGTCTGCGCCTGCACGCAATCACGCACTGCCTGATCCAGCGGAACGGTGGGGTCGCCCAGATAATCGCTGCGGCGGAACTGCGCCAGATTGGCGCGACCTACCGACCACAGCCAGCGATGGGCGAACACCTGATCCAGTTCGGACAGGTCCAGATACATCAAAAACAGGCGGTAACGGAAATCCAGCGGTTTGGGCGCGAAGCGGCGATGCCGCACCCATCCGGTGTAGATTGCGCTGCGCAAGCCGCCGGCCACGCTGCCGGTGCCGCTGTCCTCACCGGGAGGCAGCGGCACGGCGTCGGTGCTGGCTTCGCGCAGCAGCTGCATCACCAATTCACTCCCAGGCCGTGGGCCACGTCCACACCGCTGCGCAGGCCGTCTTCGTGGAAGCCGAAGCCCCATGCGGCACCGGCAAACCAGGTGTGGTGGCGGCCCTGGATCTCCGCTTTGCGCTCCTGCGCCGCCAGCGCGGCAGCATTCTGCACCGGGTGGCGATAGCGCATGCGCCGCAGCACCTTGGCCGGGTCGATGTCATGGTCGCGATTGAGGCTGACGATGAAGGGCTGCGGCGCATCGATCGACTGCAGCGCGTTCATCCAGTAACTCACCGTGCAGGGCGCCTGCGGGTCGGCCGGCACATGTGCATTCCACGCTGCCCAGGCGCGCTTGTCGCGCGGCAACACGCGGGCATCGGTGTGCAGCACGGTGTCGTTGTCCTGGTAGGTGATGCCGCCCAGGATTTCCCGCTCGGCCGGGGTGGCATCGCTCAGTAATCCCAGCGCATCGTCGGCATGGCAGGCCAGCACGACCTCGTCGAAGTACTCTTCGCCGCGCAGCGAGGCGAGCATGACGCCATCGGGCGTGCGCCGGATCGCATGCACCGGCGTGGACAGGCGCTCCAGCACCTGCCAGCGCCGACGCAATGCACGGATATAGCTGTTGGACCCGCCGCGCACCACCTGCCACTGCGGCCGGCCGCTGATCTGCAGCATGTGGTGATTGGCCATGAAGCCGATCAGCTGGCCCATCGGAAATTCAAGAATGGTCTGCGACGGCGAGGACCACAGCGCCGACGCCATCGGCACCAGGTGCTGGTCGCGAAACGCTGCCGAGTAACCATGCCGTTGCAGATACGCGCCCAGCGTGCTGAAACGCTCGTCGCTGTGCAGCACGGCCGGTGCCTGCCGATAAAAACGCCGCAGGTCCGCGAGCATGCGCCAGAAGCGCGGGCTGAGCAGATTGCGCCGCTGGCAAAACAATCCATCCAGACTGCCGGCGTTGTATTCCAGCCCGCTGCCTGCATCGTGCACCGAAAAACTCATCGTGGTCGGCTGCGATGCCACGTCCAGCTCGGCAAACATGCGGGTCAGCAACGGATAGTGCTGCGGGTTGAACACGATGAAGCCGCTGTCCACCGCATAGCGCTGGCCGTCCAGCTGGATGTCGTGCGTGTGGGTGTGGCCGCCGAGATAATCGGCCGCCTCGAACAGGGAAACCTCATAGCGACGCGACAACAGCCACGCTGCGCCCAGGCCGGCGATTCCACTGCCGACCACGGCAATCCTGCCCTCGCTCATCGCGTCACCCGTTGCGCGCGGCGGGTGAGCATTGCCGGCATCGGCTTGAGATCCCACACCAACCCCACCCACGACATCGCTTTGAGGCCGTACCAGGTGACGTCGTACTCCCACCAGCGCATGCCTTGCCGCGCCGAACCGGGGAAGAAATGGTGGTTGTTGTGCCAGCCTTCGCCGAAGGTGATCAGCGCCAGCAGCCAGTTGTTGCGGCTGTCGTCGCGCGTCTCGAACCGCCGGCTACCGAAGCGGTGCGCCAGCGAATTGATGGTGAAGGTGGCATGGAACAGCGCCACGGTGGACAGCACGAATCCCCAGACCAGCAGCTGCGGGCCGTTGGTGTGCAACGCGGGCGCAGCGTCGGCCAGCCAGTCGCCAAGCAGATACAGGCCAAGCGCGAGCAGCACCGGCATCACGATGTCGAAGCGGTCGATAAAACGCAGCTCGCCGAAACGGCGCAGGTCCGGGATCACCTCCCAATCGGTGCGGAAGTTGCGCGGGGTCAGGAACCAACCGGTGTGGCTCCACCAGAACCCGTGCTGGGCCGGCGAATGCGGGTCGCGGCCGGTGTCGGTATGCCGGTGGTGGTTGCGGTGATGCGCCGCCCACCACAGCGGCCCGCGCTGCACGCAGGTCGCACCGATGGCGGCAAACACGAACTGCAACACGCGCGAGGTCTTGAACGCGCGATGAGAAAAATAGCGGTGATAGAAGCCGGTGAGCGCGAACATGCGCAGCGCGTACAGCGCCAGTGCGAGGGCGACCGCAAACCACGATGCGCCCACCCAGATCACCGACAGGCAGGCCACGTGCAGCGCGATGAAGGGCAGGGCGCGCAGCCAGTCGATACGATCGGCGCGCGCCTCGTCCAGTGGCTCATCGGTTTGCGAATCTACCCAGCGACGCAGGCTACCGATGCGCGATGCAACCCAGCCACGACGTGTGGGAGAGGGTTGAGGCGTTGCGGCGCGGGGGTCGAGTCCAGTGCTCGGCACGCGTGGTTCTCCGTAGGTTATCGACACCCTTTACGCAAGCTGCCGGCAAACAGATGCACCAGGTCGCTTGATCGTCGCATGCAAGGACAGGATTGGCGCGTTTGCGCAGCGCAATGACGCAACCGCGCACCCGGATGTGTGCGCTCAGTATCACTGACGCTGATGAGGTGGCTTGTGAAGTTGCCTGCGTGGGCGGCGCAGGCGAGCGTGCAGGAGCAGCGCTACGCAGGCGTGCTCATCCCGGACGGATGGCACGCATTGCCAGTGAGGAGAGGTGGCCCTCTCAGGCACCTGCTGCGCCGCGTCTTGCGGCCGCGCAGCAGGTGCTCATGCGCCCGATCAGGGCGCCATTGCCAACGTGCTGATGCCGCCCTTGGCAACCACGGTGCCGGTGGCCACGCCACCCGGTGCACCGCCCGGCGGTTCCAGCGTCACCGCCAGAATCGCCTCGTTGCTGAGCATGGGCATCAGCTGATCCGGGATCTGCGCGCGACGCGCACGCTGATCGTCGAAGATACCCATCGAATGCGCCTTGCCGTCCGGCGTGATCAGCCAGAGCTCGGGTACCTTGTCGGCCGTGGCGGTGCGATCCAGCGGCGTCACCGTGATGGTGTGCTTGTCGGCATCCATCAGCGCCACATAGCCCGGACGCCCGTCTTCGGTGGCCAGCGTGGAGGTCATTGCAATGCCGGTGGCCGGTGGTGTGGTGGCCGCAGGCGGGGTGACCGGGGTCTGTACCACCGGCGTATCGCCAACAGGCGGTACCGGTGCCGGCGGCGTGCGCAGGTTCAACAACGCGAGCACGCACACCGCAGCGGTCGCCAGGCCGCCAGCGCTGGCCCAACGCCACACGCGCACGTTGTTCCACAATGGCGCGGCCGGCTTGTCGGTGGTGGCTACCGGCGCGGCCGATGTCACTGCACGGAGCGGCGTGTCGAAGCCAAGCGTCTGCCGCACCTGCGCCCACACCTGATCAGGCGGGGTCACGGCGGAGATTTCTTCCAGCAACGGGGCCAGAAGATCCTGCCACTGCAGCACCGCCTGGGCGAACTGGCCGTCGGTCGCAATGCGTTGTTCTGCCGCCAGACGTTCTTCTGCGCTCAGCAGGCCGAGCACGTATTCGCCGGCCAACACGTCGCGCGGCGGTTCCTGGTCGATGGGAAAGGGCGTGCTCATCGTTCCAGACATGCCTTGAGTTTGGCCAGGCCGCGACGGATCCAGCTTTTAATCGTGCCGATCGGTGTGTCGGTGCGCGCGGCGAGCTCTTCGTAGGTGATGCCTTCGAAGAACGCGGTGCGAATCAGTTCGCTACGCGGCGGTTCGAGTTCGGCCAGGCAGTGGTCGATGCGACGACGCGTGCTGGCGCGCTCGGTGCGTTCCAGCGGAGACGCATCGCCATCGCGCAGTTCGCCGGCATCGTCCAGCGCCAGGTTGCGGCGCTGCGGCGCGTTGGCACGCAGATGATCGATCGCCTTGTTGCGCGCGATCATCGCCAGCCACGTCAGCCCGCGGGCACGGCTGGGATCGAACTGACCGGCCTTGTGCCAGATCAGCGTGAACACGTCCTGCAGCACCTCTTCGGCCTCGGCACGTTGCGGGATCATGCGCAGGCAGACCCCGAACAGCTTGGGCGAGGTCTGCCGGTACAGCGCTTCGAAGGCATGCCGGTCGCCGCCCGCAGTTGCGGTCAGCAGGCGTCCGGTTTCATCGTCGTCCTGGCCAGGAATGGCACTCATGCGATCGGGCGTTGGGTAAGGTGGGGGCGATGCTACCGGACTGTGCAGGCGCTGTCTGTCACTTGCGCAGCCACAACAGCACGGCGGCGAGCAGCAACAGGATCTCGACACCGGCAAGCGCGACGGTTGGTGCGGAAACCGGCCACAAGCGCGACAGCGAGACGCTGCGGAACAGCACGATGGGGACGTAGAACGCCAGCGCGACCAGCAGCCCGGTGCGCGGTTGATTGATCCAGGCGAAGTAACCGAACAGGAACGCCATGCCCAACTGCAGGCCGCCATAGATGACCAGATACTCCGATTGCCCGGCCGGCGACAGCTGGGTGTAGCCGACTGCGTTTGCGGTCTTGGCCGGCGACAGCGTGCACCAGATCGCCAGGGCGACGTAGAGCACTGCGTTGAGCCAGAGATAAGCTTTTGCCATGGAGGTGCTCCTGTACGGGGAATGGGTGCCCGGGCCGTTGTACGCAACGGCGCGTGGTCGAACGTGAAGATGGCGCGGGCCTGGCTCACGACGCGTTGCAGCTCTTGGTCAGCGGCTGCTCGCGTGCCTGGCGCAGGTCGTCCGCGCTGGCAGCACGCGCAGCGGTGTCCGCAAACACGATGCGCACGCGCGGGTAGCGCCCTTGCGCATCGCGCAGATTGCCCACGCCGCGGAACTCGAGCAGGCGTTTGTTGGCGATGGAGTAACGCACCTCCAGCGATGGCACTGCTGCGCCATACCAGGCATCGAGCGAAATGCGGAAGCGACGTTGGCCGGCGCTGTCGTCGAGACGTTCGACCCGGAACGCCAACTGCCGTTGCAGGCTGGGCAGCACGAAGTCCACCCGTTGCGATGCGCTGGCCAGTGCCTCCCAGTGGGTGCGCAGATAGGCATCGAAACCGGCATCGATCACACGCTCGTCCTTGCCGGCCGGCAATGCCGTGCTGCGTTCGGGTTTACCGGGCTGTTGCTGGAACATCTCGCGCACGCCGCCGCGCGTGCGCACGCCTTCGCGGTAGCCATCGCGCCCATCGATCAGGCTGAAGTCTGGCGAGCTGCTGCCGCCATCGACCTGTTTGCGTGCGAACGGTTGCCCATTCGGGCAGCGGTACAGCACCAGCCGCCCGCCACCGTCGAGCAGCCAGTGCGATTCGCGGTAGCGCAGAGCGCCCTTGTCGGCATCGAAGACGTCGCCATCCACCCGCGTGACCGCCACCGCGTTGAGCGGCACGCTGCCCAGCACCAGCAGCAACAATGGCGGAATCGGCCGGCAGCGGAGTGCCAGCGCAGCAACGACAGCAGCAAGTGGGCGCATCGGCCGATTCCTCGATGGGAGTGCCTACTCATACGGGCGCCGCCGCAGCATGGATGCGCCGGCGGCGTCAGGACGTTCCTGACGAAATGTAGGACGCGGTCGCGCGGGCTGGTGGTTTGGACGGCGCCGCGATGCCGGGCATTGCGCGTGGAACCTGCCTGCGATCACGCCGCAAGACCACGCCATCCTTGCGGCGTGCATTCGGGTACCTGGCACACCGCGGCACGCGTGTCATCGGTTGAGCGCTTGTGCGCGGCAGCGGCAGAACCACCTGCGACGGTTGCGACATCCGGCGCCGGCCGTGCTGGGCTCGCGGCGCAGCGGCTCGCGCTTGCGGCACCTAGCCGATGGCGCGCAGCTCGATGCAATCCACCGGGCACGCCGGCAGGCACAGCTCGCAGCCGGTGCACAACGGCGCGATCACCGTATGCATGTGTTTGGCCCCGCCGACGATCGCATCCACCGGACAGGCCTGGATGCATTTGGTGCAGCCGATGCAATCGGCCTCCACGATCCAGGCGACTTGTTGTGGTTTGTGCGCGCCGCGGCTGCGATCGAAGGGGCGTGCCGGTACCTCCAGCACCTGCGCCAGGGCCCGCGCGCCCGCATCGCCGCCGGGTGGGCAGTGGTCGACACCGGCCAGCCCATCGGCCATGGCCTGCGCATAGGGGCGGCAGCCGTCGTAGCCGCATTGACCGCATTGGGTCTGTGGCAGCAGGCGGTCGAGCCGTTCGACCAACGTGGGCGCGGGGTCGGGCATGCGCGCTCAGTGCACCGGATTGCCGCGATACCAGCGCTGGTGCGCCAGTGCCAGCATCGGCGTGTCTTCGCGGCTGTCGCCGTAGGCATGCACGCATGCGTACTGCGACAGATCGTAGCGTGCGCGAATCTGCGCGGCCTTGTGCGGGCCGCAATCGCCGTCGGCATAGCGCCCGCTCAGGCGGCCGTCGCTGTGCTCCAGCCGATTGCAGATCAGCGACAGCCCGTGCTGGGTGCACCACGGCTGCAGATACAGATCCACCGACGCCGACACCAGTACCACCTCGTGCCCTTGCGCCTGATGCCAGTCGATGCGCTGCATCATCTCTGCACGCAGTACGCCCGGCAGTGCGCTGCGCGCGTAGTCCACGCCGTGTGCGGCCATCTCATCCAGCGTGCGGCCGCTGAAGACAATGCGGGTCACACGTGCACGCAACGCCGCAGCGGACACCAGGCCCAGCCGATAACCCAGCACCCACGGACCGACCTGCCACTTTGCCGACGCCAACTGCGCGGGCGCCGCGACCTTGCGCAGAAAGCGCGCATAGGTATCGCAGGTGGTGATGGTGTGGTCGAAGTCGAACAGGGCCAGGTGCATGGGGGCTGGGATTGGGGAGTTGGGATTCGGGATGGGGTGAGGGCGCGGTGACTGGTTGCTGTCCTCTCCCGCATGCGGGGGAGGTGCTACGCCAGCGTTGATCTATCTCCTTCTCCCGCGCGCGGGAGAAGGTGCCCCGCAGGGGCGGATGAGGGGAAGGACGGAGCCACGTGCAGGTGCAACGGTACCAGGGCTTCGCCACGTACCCTCACCCCAACCCCTCTCCCGACGGGAGATGGGCTGCTCCAGCGTTGATCTAACTCCTTCTCCCGCGTGCGGGAGAAGGTGCCCCTCAGGGGCGGATGAGGGGACGCGCCAAGCACTCGTGTCAGGTCTCCCCCAACGATCGGCTCTGGCTTTTACTGATCCCGAATCCCGAATCCCGAATCCCAAGCCAGACTCCCCACCCCCGCTTCACCTGACAGGCATACCCGGTTGCGCGCCGCTATCAGCATCCAGCAGCGCCAGGGCGCCGCCGTCGAAGCCGGCCGACAGGATCATCCCTTCGCTGATGCCGAAACGCATCTTGCGCGGGGCCAGGTTGGCAATGAACACCACGCTGCGGCCGACCAGTGTTTCCGGTTCGCCGTAACTTCCGCGAATGCCCGAAAAGATCTGTCGCTTGCCCAACTCGCCGGCATCCAGCTCGAAGCGCAGCAGCTTGTCCGAGCCTTCCACGAACTCGCACACCAGCACCTTGCCGATGCGCAGATCGAGCTTGGCGAAATCGTCGATGCCAATAAGCCCTGGATTCGAGACGGAGGCGGGGGGATTGGCCGGCGTAGTTGCTTTTGCATCGGTCTTGGCCACCGTTGCATTGCTGGCGTTGGTCGCAGCCGGAGCCGCAGGTGCGGCCATAGTGTCTTTTGAAGCGTCGGTCATGGCGTCGATCTGTTTGGGGTCGATACGGGTGAACAGGGCGGTGTAGGGCTGGATCGTGTGCGCCGTGAGCGGGCGCTGCACATCTTCCCAACTGGTCATGGGCGCCGACAAAAACGCCTCGGCTTCGGCACAGGTGCGCGGCAGGATCGGCTTGAGTCCGGCAACCAGGATGCGGAACAGGTTCAGGCCCTGGGTGCAGACCGATTGCAGCTGCGCATCGGCGCCGTCCTGCTTGGCGATCACCCACGGCTTGGTGTCGTCGATGTACTTGTTGGCCTCGTCGGCCAGCGCCATGGTCTGGCGGATCGCGCTGGCTGCATCGTTGCGCTCATACGCCTCGCGGATCGGCGCCAACGCGGCGACGAAGCGGTCGTACTGCGCAGCATCGGGCAGCGTGTCGGCCAGCTTGCCGTCGAAGCGCTTGCCGATGAAGCCGGCACAGCGGCTGGCCAGGTTGACGAATTTGCCGACCAGATCGGCATTCACCCGTGCGATGAAATCGCCCAGGTTGAGGTCCAGATCGTCCACGCCGCCCGAGGATTTGGCCGCGAAGTAATAGCGCAGCGCCTCCGGCTCCAGGCCGACATCCAGGAAGGTCCGCGCCATCACGAAAGTGCCGCGCGACTTGGACATCTTGGCGCCGTCCACGGTCAGATAGCCGTTGACGTGCAGGCGCGTGGGCGAGCGATGGCCGGTGCCGTGCAGCACCGCCGGCCAGAACAACCCGTGGAAATTGACGATGTCCTTGCCGATGAAGTGATGCAGCTCGGTCTGCGTGCCGGCCACCAGATGCGCGTCGAAGTCTTCGCCCATCTGCGCGCACAGCGTCTTGAAGCTGCACAGATAGCCGATCGGCGCATCCAGCCACACGTAGAAATACTTGCCCGGCTGGCCGGGAATCTGGAAGCCGAAATACGGCGCATCGCGCGAAATGTCCCACGCGCGCAGGCCGCCTTCGGTATCCAGCCATTCCTTGAGCTTGGCCTTGACGCCCGGCAACGCCACATCGCCGGCCAGCCACTCACGCAGGAAGCCATCGAAATGGCCGACCTCGAAGAAGAAATGCTCCGAATCGCGCAGCTCCGGCGTGGCGCCGGAGATCACCGATTTGGGCTCCTTCAGCTCGGTTGGCGCGTAGGTGGCGCCGCACACTTCGCAGTTGTCGCCGTACTGGTCGGCGCTGCCGCAGTTGGGGCAGGTGCCCTTGATGTAGCGGTCCGGCAGGAACATGCCCTTGGCCGGGTCGTAGAACTGCGCCACCGAGCGCCGGCTGATATGGCCGGCTGCTTCCAGCTTGTTGTAGAAGGCCTCGGTGAGCTCGCGATTGACCGGCGAATTGGTCGAATCGTAATGATCGAAGGTCACCCCGAACGCGGCGAAATCGCGCTCATGGCTGGCCTGGATGTTGGCGATGAAGGCTTCCGGGGTGACGCCGGCCTTCTCGGCCGCGAGCATGATCGGCGTGCCGTGGGTGTCGTCGGCGCAGACGAACCAGGTCTTGTCGCCGCGCAACCGGCGCGCGCGCACCCAGATATCGGCCTGGATATAACCGACCAGGTGGCCAAGATGCAGCGGACCGTTGGCATACGGGAGAGCGGTGGTGACAAGTGCGGTGCGGGTCATGGCAGGCGTGATGCGGGGGACACGCGATTATCGCACTAGTCGGGAAAGGGGCGGGAATGGGGAGTTGGGAATGGGGAATCGGTTGAAGCAGGCCAGGTTTGTCGCGATGTTGATGTGCGCAGGCTAGTCGCCGGCTGTGGGAGCGCAATGACGGTCACCTTTGCGTGTCAGGTCTTCTCGCCTGCCGGTACTCCGGGTTCGCAAAAAAAGGCGCCCCGAAGGACGCCCGCTCTTGCGATTCCCGATTCCCGATTCCCGGCTACTCACGCACCCAGGTCTGCGTACGGCCCAGCGCTTCGATGCCGACGTAGCCGCGCATCTGCAGCTTCTTGCCGCCTTCGGTCAGGGTGATCTTGGCCTTGTAGGTCTTGCCCTTGGCCGGGTCCAGCACCGAGCCGCCACCCCACACGGCGGTGCCGTCGGCCTTGAGGCCCCACAGGATGGTCATGCCCTTGATCGGCTTGCCTTTCAGCGCACCGTCGCACTTGTCGCACATCGGATTGGGGCCATTGTTGGACTGCAGGATCTCGACCACCTTGCCGCTCAACGTGCCGTTGGCGGCCTGTTCGATCTGCACCACCGACTTGGGCTTGCCGGTCTCGTCGTCGATGGTCTTCCAGCGACCCACCGGCGAATCGGACGCCTGGGCCAGCAGCGAGGCGGCCGCCAGCGGCAGGGCCACCATCAGGGTCTTGAAGGTCTTGCGCATGATTCCCCTCCCAGGGATTGCTGTGGCCGCCGTCGGCGGCCTGATGGCGAATGTATACCGTGGGGTATGGTGGCGGAAAGCCGCACTGCGGGATGCGTTCATACCGCGCGGCTGCGGTGCCGTCGCCGAGCCGCTCCACTGAGAACGCCGGCTGCGCAGGCTGACTGCTTGCGGTCCGGCGCCGAGTCGGCAAATCCCGTCGTGCGACGCGCGTTGTCCGACATCCGGGAGGATGGGCGAACGCAGTCCGTTCGATGCGACTGAGTCGACGACGTGCGCAGTGCGCGTCGTCACGTCGGCTGTCGCGGAATCATTCGGCTCGCTTGCAGTCGTTGGCTGTACTCGTCGCCGGTCCTGGCCGCCCAGCGAGCATCGGCCAGTGACCGCGATTGCCGCTATTGCAGCGTCACCCGCTTGCGATTGTCGTCCGGCACCCGGTCGATCAGCTTGTTGTCGGGATCGAAGCCGGCTTCGATGGGCAGGGCGTCGACGGTCAGGGTGAAGCTGGGCGTGGCGCTGGTGACGTGCTGCCGCTGCAGCGCCAGTACCGGCGCCTGCGCGTTCTTGCCCGCGGGCAGACCGTAGATCCCGACTTCGATCCAGTCGTCCATCGGCACCGCATGCTCCTTGCCGCGGCCATCGGCCTGCAACTTGGCCGCCTGCGCCTGCACGGTCACATCGAAGCGTCCATCCGGGCGCTTGCGGGCCTGTGCGCTAACCACACGGTTGTCGTAGAAGGTGATCTTTTCGAACAAGTCGGTGATCATTCCCTGCTGGTCCGGGCGGGCCTCGGCACGAATCGCCTGCAGCAGCTCGGCCGAGGTGGTGTACGGCGGTTGCTGAAACGCCTTGGCCTGCAGGAAACGCTGCAACGCGCGATTGAGCGCCTGCTCGCCGAGTTCTTCGCGCAGGCGGTAGAACGCCAGCGACCCCTTGCGGTAGTGGATGTATTGCTGGTTCTCCACCCGGTACAACGGAAGTTCTTCGACGATCTCGCCGCCGCGGCCCTCCAGATAGCGGTCCAGTTCGTACTTGAGGAAGCGGCGCATGTGCGCACGCCCGTACTCGCGCTCCATCACCATCAGCGCCGAGTACTGCGCCAGCGATTCGGACAGCATCGTGGCGCCCTGCACATTCGCACCGATCACCTGATGCGCCCACCACTGGTGCGCCACTTCATGCGCGGTGACGTAGAACACGTAGTCGATGTCGTCCTTGTCGCGCAGGTCGGCGATGAAACCGACCGATTCGGAATAAGGAATGGTATTGGCGAACGACTGCGCAAACCCCGCATAGCCCGGAAACTCGATGATGCGCACCTGGTGATGCTGGTACGGGGTGAAATTGGCCTCGTCATAGGCCAGCGATTTCTGCACGCTCTCGATCATGCGTTGCACGTTGTACGGGTGCTTGGGGTCGTAATAGATCTCGATCGGAATCTTTTTGTAGTAGGCCTTGCGTACCTGCCAGCGCGCCGACAGGTAGGCATAGAAGTTCAGCATCGGGCGATCCATTACATAGCGGAAGCAGCGCCTTCCAGCCTGCTGGAACTCTTTCTGCAGATAGCCCGGCGCCAGCGCAATCTGGTCCGGTGCGGTGCAGATGGTGCTGGCGAAGCTGAGCCAGTCGGCATCGTTGCTGACATAGGTGTTGGCGCGTGCGGCCTGGTCTTCCAATTTAGGCATGCGCGTGAACTCACCCAGACCACGCTTGCGGCGATCGTTGCGGTCGGCGATCTCGTTTTGGCTGTTGTAGCCGAACCAAGGCAATACCTGACTATTGAAGAAGCTGCCGTTGGCGACCAGATCGGTCTGTGCCTGCGCGGCGGTAATGCCATGCGGTTGCTGGTCCACGCGGAAGCGGAACACGCGCACTTGGCCTGGTTGCAGCGGGCGCTGCAACCGGTAGATGCGGTAGCCGGCCGCACGATCGTGGGTGATCAGCGTCTGCCCGCCCAGATCCACGTTGACCAGGCTGCGGTCGCCAGTGCGTCCCTGCATGCCGATATGCACTTCGCTGATCGGCGCGCTATGAGGATTGCGCACGGTCCAGGTGGCATCGATCACCACCGATTGCGTTTCCGGATGCAGGTCGACATGGTTATCCACGGCAATGATGCGTGGTTGCGGCAGGTCCCTGTACTTGCTGTAATCACGCTCGTAGCGCGCTTGCAGGTCTAGCTGCTGCTCCGGCGACAGGAAACTGTTGTAGACGTTGGTGTTCCAGTACAGCCAGCCGCCGATCGCCGTAAAGCCAAGCAGGCTGACCGCCAATGCCACGCCGGTCGCGCCGCGCAAGCGCTGCAATGCCAGGCGCACCCGCTGACGCAGTCCATGGCCGACGCCGCGTGGCCACAACGCCGAGGACAGAAGCAACAAGGCCAGCAGGAACACGCCCCAATAGCCTTGAAACCACAACTGCCCGGGCAGGAAATGGCCGAAGCCATTCATGTCCGAATACGGAGCGTTGGGCCAGCCTCCGAAGTTGTACAGATTCTGGGTGTAATCGAGCAGTGACAACGCCGATTGCCCGATCAATACCAGCATCAGCAATGCGTAGCCGACGAACTTGTTGTTGCTCAGTACCTGCAGCACCAGGGCCATGCCGCCCATCAGCACATACAGCACCGAGCCAAGCGCCAGGGTCTTGAGATACAGCAGCGGCTCGATCGTGGTGTAGCCGCGGCCAAGTTGCAGCGCGATCGAGGTCAACGCGCCGGCGAGCTGGAAGCTGGCGATCACTGCCAGCAAGGCCACAAACTTGCCAAGCAGGGGAACCCAGTCCGGCACCGGCATGGCATCGGTGATGCCGTCGATGCGGTTGCTGCGTTCTTTCCACACCAGTTCGCCGGCATAGAACAGCACCACGATGATCAGCAGAAAGCTGTAGCTGTTCTGCAGTGCTTGCAGCATCAATGAGGTGACCGGCAGCACGGCGGTACCGTACATGCGCGCATTGAACAGGGCGGTCGGGATGAAGTCGGCCAGGCCCAGGATCAGCAGCACCACGAACGGCGCGCTGCGCAGCACGCCGAGCGTATCGAAACGGATCTGGCGCAGCAGTTGCTGAAAAGCGGTGCTAGCCGCGAAGGCGGGTGTCACTGCGAGGCGGGTGGTGGTGACGCGCACGCTGGCTGCCTGTGCGCTGGTGGATGCAGCAGGCGCCGCGCCGCGTCGACGACGCGTGCCGCTGCGTTCGGTGCGGAACAGTGCGAAGGTCGCAGTGAACAACAGCCCGCTCATACCCAGCCATAGGGCGCGATTGGCGAGCAGGTAACCGGTTAGCGGAGGAAGCTGCAGGTTGCGTTGTTCGGCCGACCAATAGCGCAATGTCTGCGACAGTGCGCGGATGCCGAGTGGGTCGGCCAGGGTGGCGATCCAGACGTTGTCCAGATCGGCCAGCAGCGCACCGCTCACGCCATACAACACGAAAAACACGATGACGCCGATGTAGACACACAGGATGCTGCGCGTGGTCACCGCCAGCACCGACAGCAACGCGGTGGTGAAGAGCAGGTTGGGCAGGACCAGCACCAGCAGCGACCACAGGTATGGCAGCAGCGCGACGGGCCCCAGCCGCGCCTGGTCAATCCACGGCATGAACTGCGCCACGAACATGCCCAGCACGATCACCAGATACATCACCGTGCCGGCGATCAGTGCCGCACCGATGCGGCCGACCAGGTAATCGCGGCGGCGCACGGGTGTGGAAAACACCAGCTCCGCAGTGCCCAGCTCGAAATCGCGCAGCAACGCGTTGCTGACGAACAAGGCAGCCACCAGCAGACCGAGCAGACTGAAGATCGCCAGTACCCTGGCAATGACGGTCGGCGCGTTGCGCAGCACATTGCCGATGCCGCCACCAATTTGCACGGCATCGCTGGAGAGTGCGGCGAAGGCCAACAATGCGTATAGCGCGGCCAGCAACCACAAAAAGGGCGAGCGCAGTTGTTCGCGCAGCTCGAAGCGCAGGAACGCCAGGATCATCGCGGCGCTCCGTCAGGCAGCCAGCGCTTGCTTGCGCAGGCGCTGGAAATAGACATCCTCAAGATCGGGTGCGACCTGTTCGAAACCCGGCTCCGGGCAGTCGGCGCTGAACACGTGGATCACCGGATGGCCGGCAATCAGGCGCGTGGACAACACGGTGAAGCGCGCTTCGTAATCGGGCAAGGCGTTCTTGCTGACTTGTTTGCGCCAGACCTGCTGGTTGAGCATGTCGATCGCATCGGCTGGCTTCCCGGTCAGCAACACCTGCCCCTTGTTCATGATGGCCATCGTCGTGCACAGGTCGGTGACGTCTTCGACGATGTGGGTGGACAGGATCACCACCACGTTCTCACCGATTTCGGCCAGCAGGTTCAAAAAACGGTTGCGTTCCTCCGGGTCCAGCCCGGCGGTGGGCTCGTCGACGATCACCAGTTGCGGGTTGCCCAGCAGCGCCTGCGCGATACCGAAGCGCTGGCGCATGCCGCCGGAGTAGGTGCCGAGCTTGCGCTTGCGCGCGTCCCACAGATTGACCTGTTGCAGCAAACGTTCGACCACCTCCTTGCGCTGTGCACGGTTGGTCAGCCCTTTGAGCACCGCAAAGTGATCGAGCATGTCCAGCGCACTGACCTTCGGATACACGCCGAAATCCTGCGGCAGATAGCCCAGCCGGCGGCGCAACGCGTCCTTGTCCCTGAGCACGTCGATGCTGCTGCCGTCGGCGCAGCCGAGGCTGACGCTGCCGGCATCGGGTTCCTGCAACGTGGCCAGCGTGCGCATCAAGGAAGACTTGCCGGCCCCGTTGGGGCCAAGCAATCCGAACATGCCGCGAGGAATGTCCAGTGTGACGCCTTGCAACGCATGCACGCCGTTGGCGTAGGTCTTGGACAACGCACGGATCTGCAGCATGGACGTTCCTGTGTCCCGGGATGCTTAGATCTTCATTGCGTTGCTGCGGCGCCGCATCGGCCGGAAGTCATGTGGAGGATCGATTAGCGAAGCGCCGCTGAGTGGATGTCGAACCGGTGCCCGTCGAGCCGATGCCCGGCGTGGTGCTTCCTCAGCCGATCTCGTACAGCTCCAGCGGCAGATCGTCCGGATCGGCGAAGAAGGTGAACCGCCGGCCGGTGTATTCGTCGATGCGGATGTCTTCGGTGATGACGCCATGGGCGTTGAGATGCGCCACCGCGCTATCCAGGTCTTCTACGCGAAAGGCCAGGTGACGCAGGCCGCGTGCTTCCGGGCGGCTGGGGCGCAGCGGAGCGCCGGGGAACGAGAACAGCTCGATCTGGCCGCCGTCGGGCAGCGCCAGATCCAGCTTCCAGGAATCGCGTGCCTGGCGGTAATGCTCGGCCAGCACTCGCAAGCCCAGGATCTCGCAATAAAACTGTTTCGAAAGCGCGTAGTCGCCCGCGATGATCGCCACATGGTGGATGCCGGCCAGTCTCATGCTGCGCTCCGCTGCCATACCGACAGATCGTGTTGCTGGCTGCGATCCGCCAACACCACCGCACCACGTAAAACGGTCGCGCGGCTGTGAGGCGTCTGCGCATGCGCAGGTAGCGCGCAGCGTGCGCGGGGCGGCAACGCTGCAGGCAGGCGCAGGTAACGTGTCTCAGACATGACGGTGCTCCGCAAGATCGGCACGCGAGCATACCCGCGGCTGCCTGAAGTGCTTGTACAGCGTCACAGCTCGTCACCGCATGGCTGTGCTCGCCTGCATGCGCGTGGCAGGATGGTGCGCCGCCCATCAGACCGACGCATGCCAGACCCTTCTTCCAGCGCCGCACCGCAGTTCCAGCGCAGCATGCAGGTGCGCCATCTGGTGATGTTGTCGCTGGGCGGGGTGATCGGCACCGGGCTGTTCTTCAACACCGGCTACATCATCGCCAGCACCGGTGCGCTGGGCACGGTGATCGCGTATCTGATCGGTGCGCTGGTGGTGTATCTGGTGATGCAATGCCTGGGCGAACTGGCGGTGGCGATGCCGCAGACCGGGGCGTTTCATGTGTATGCGGCGCGCTATCTGGGGCCGGCCACCGGGTATGTGGTGGCATGGCTATATTGGCTGACCTGGACGGTGGCGCTGGGGTCGAGCCTTACTGCCGCTGCGTTCTGCATGCAGTACTGGTTTCCGCATAGCCCGGCGTGGCCTTGGTGTCTGTTGTTCTGCGCGCTGATCTTCGGCTTGAACACGGTGTCGGCGCGTTGGTTTGCCGAGGGCGAATTCTGGTTTTCGTTGATCAAGGTGATCACGATTTTGGTCTTCATCGTGCTCGGTGGCGCGGCGGTGATCGGCCTGCTGCCATTGGCCGATGGCGCGCCTGCGCCCGGCTTGCGCCATCTGCGTGCCGATGGCTGGTTTGCGCACGGCACGTTGCCGATTCTGATGACCATGGTGGCGGTGAACTTCGCGTTTTCCGGCACCGAATTGATCGGCGTGGCCGCCGGCGAAACCGCGCAGCCGGCACGCGCCATTCCGCTAGCGATCCGCACGACGCTGGTGCGGCTGGTGGTGCTGTTCGTAGGTACCGTGCTGGTGCTTGCTGCCTTGCTGCCCGCCAGCCAGGCGGCCGTCGAAACCAGCCCGTTCGTGCGCGCGTTCGAGTTGCTGGGCATTCCGTACGCGGCGGACATCTTGAATGCGGTGATCCTGACCGCGATCCTGTCGGCGGCCAATTCGGGTCTGTATGCGGCGGCGCGCATGCTGTGGTCGTTGGCCAACGAAGGCACGCTGCCGGCACGCCTTGCGCGCCTGACCCGGCGCGGCATTCCGTTGCCGGCCTTGCTGCTGAGCATGCTGGGCGGTCTGCTGGCCCTGCTCACCGGCGTGTACGCGGCCGAGACGGTATTCGTTGCGATTTCCGCAGTGTCCGGCTTTGCGGTGGTGGTGGTGTGGCTAAGCATCTGCGCATCGCATTACCGCTTTCGTCAGCAGCTGGTCCGCGACGGGATTGCCGTGGAGACGCTGGCCTATCGCGCGCCGTGGTATCCGTGGACGCCGATCCTTGGATTCGCGCTGTGTCTGCTGGCCTGCATCGGGTTGGCATTCGATCCGCAACAGCGCATCGCGCTGTGGTGCGGCATTCCATTTGTGGCGCTGTGTTACGGCGCCTATGCACTGACCCAATGGCTCGCGGCCAGGAGACTGCACACATGACGATTCTTCCCCGCCAGCCGCGCGCAGATGCGCCCTTCAGTGCGGCGCTCCAGCACGATGGCTATGTGCTGCTGGATGGCGCACTTGCCACCGAACTGGAACAACGCGGCTGCGATCTCAACGATGCGCTGTGGTCGGCGCGCGTGCTGATGGAGCAACCGGAGCTGATCTATCAGGTGCATCGCGACTACTTCGCTGCCGGCGCGCAATGCGCGATCACTGCCAGTTACCAGGCCACGCCGCTGGGCTTTGCGGCGCGCGGGCTGGATCTGGCGCAATCGCAAGCCTTGATCGCCCGTAGCGTGGCCCTGGCCGCACAGGCGCGTGCCGATCATTTGCAGGCGCAGCCTGACGCTGCGCCGTTGTGGGTGGCAGGGTCTGTGGGGCCATATGGCGCGTATCTGGCCGATGGCTCCGAATACCGTGGCGACTACACGTTGCCGTTGGCGCAGCTGATGGAGTTCCATCGTCCACGCATCGCCGCGTTGGCAGCGGCGGGTGTGGATGTACTAGCCTGCGAGACGCTGCCCTCGGCGAACGAGATCGTGGCGTTACGTCTGCTGCTGGAAGAATTTCCGCAGCTGCATGCCTGGTTCTCTTTCACCTTGCGCGATGCCGACCATCTGAGCGATGGCACGCCGCTGGCGCAGGTGATGCCGGCACTGGATGCCTGCGCGCAGGTGATCGCGGTGGGGGTCAACTGTATTGCGCTGGATCAGGTCACCGCCGCATTGCAGCGCCTGTCGGCGCTGACCGCCTTGCCGCTGGTGGTGTATCCCAACTCGGGCGAGCACTACGACGCTGGCGACAAACGCTGGCATGCCGGCGATGCGCCCGCGTGCAGCCTGGCGGACCAGCACACGCAGTGGCTGGCCGCAGGCGCGCGGTTGATCGGTGGCTGCTGCCGCACCACGCCGCGCGATATCGCCGCATTGGCCGCGGCGCGGGCGGTGGATTGAGGGCGCCACCGTTATCGATGGCGCGCCTTGATGGGGCGCCTCAATCGGCGAGCGTGTCCGCTGCGGCAACCGGCAACCGGCACGTCATGCCGGTGTTGCGCGACGCATGCCAAGCGCAGATCCGCACCCAGGCCTAACACCGGCCTGACCGCGACGGCCGATAACCCTTCCATCGGCCGCAATCGTTGCCCTCAGCCTTTCTGCGCTGCGATCCAGCGCTGGATCTTGTCCTGCAGGATCTCCAGCGGCACCGAGCCGTCCTTGAGCACTTCGGTATGGAAGGCGCGGATGTCGAAGCGCGGCCCCAGCTCGCGCTGCGCCTGCTCGCGGAGCTGCGCGATCTTCATTTCGCCGACCTTGTAGGCCAGCGCCTGACCGGGGATGGCCATGTAGCGGTCGACTTCGGCTTCGGCGTCGATGCGGCTCATCGCCGAGTTGTCCAGCATGTAGTCGATGGCCTGGGTGCGGGTCCAGCCCTTGCTGTGCAGGCCGGTATCGGCGACCAGCCGGATCGAGCGCCACAGCGCATTCTGCAGATAGCCGTAGGTGTTGTACGGGTCCTGATACAGCCCCAGCTCGCGCCCCAACGACTCGGCATACAGGCCCCATCCTTCGATGTAGGCGGTCTCGCCCCCGAGCCGACGGAACTTGGGCAGGTCGGTCAGCTGCTGCTGCAGTCCAAGCTGGTAATGGTGGCCGGGAATCGCCTCGTGCAGGTACAGGCTCTCCGCTTCCCAGGTCTTGCGCGAGGGCAGGTCGGAGGTATTGACGTAGAAGATGCCCGGCGTGGCGCCAGTGCTGCCACCGACGCTGGGGCGCATGTACGAGCCGCTGGCCGCCGCTTGCGCGCGCTGCGGTTCCACCGCGCGCACTTCCAGCGGCGGCATGTCCTGGCTGGCGAACAGACGCGGCACCGCGCCTTGCACGCGCCCCTGCAGGCCACGGTAATAGCCCAGCAGCTCGGTATCGCTGCGGAAGCTGAAGCGCTTGTCGGTCTGCATGAACTTGTAGAACTTGGGCAGGTTGCCGCGGAACTTGACTTGCTTGGCCAGCGCGGCGATCTCGCCCTGCAGGCGCGCGACCTCGTCCAGCCCGATCTGATGGATCTGCTCCGGGCTCAGGTCGGAGGTGGTGCTCTGACGCACGTCGTAGGCGTACCACGCCGCGCCGTTGGGTAGCGCCGCCAAGCCATCGGTGTCGCGGCAGGCGGGCAGGTATTCGGTGGCGATAAAGCCGCGCAGCGCGCGATACGCCGGCAGGATGCGCACCTCGATCATCCGCTTGTACTCGGCGGTGAGGCGCTGCTTGTCGGCCTCGGGCATATCGGCCGGCAGGTTGCGGATCGGCCCCCAGAACAGGCTGTCTTCGGCGCTGCGCGCAATGATCGCATCCAGTTGCGGCAGCACTTTCTGCATCAGCACCTTGGGCTGCACCACGCCGGCCTGCATACCGGCGCGCATGTTGGTGATGGCCTGGTCGAACAGGTCGGGAATGCCCAGCGCACGCCGCGACCAGTTGTCGTAATCCTTGACCGTCTTGAACGGCTGCGCGCCGGTGCCGGAACCGAGCACCACCGCAATGCTGGCGATGTTGTAGAACTGGTTGATCGGCAGCATCCAGCTGGGGAACTGCTCGGCGGCCAGCGCACTGCGCGCATCGCGCACGAAGATCTGGTAGCTGAGCAGGTCCTGCCCGCTCAGGCCGTCCGGGCCCAGCGCTTCGGCCTTGCCCAGCCACAGCACGGTGAAATCATGCGATTGCTGGCGGAACGCCGGCGAGAGGAAGTTGGGCAGCTGGTCGTTGTAGCGGCTCTCGCCCTGGAAGGTAGCCTGCAGCGGATTGAGCTTGAGCGAGGCGTCCCAGTACTGGTCGTAGAGCAGGTTGAGCTGCTGGGCCTTGGTCAGCACCACTGGCGCGGCGACCGCGCGTGGCCTGGCCTTGGCGGCCTTGCTGCCCTTGGCCGTCTTCGACGCCTTGGCCGCCGGCTTGGTGGTCTTCTTGCCTTTGCTCGCCTTCGCGCGCGTTTGCGAGGTCTGTGCCTTGGCGGTCTTCTTCTTGGCCGCATCGGCGGGCGCTGCCACTGACAGGCTCAACACAGCGGCGAGGACCAGCGACAGCAGGCGGGAAAAGCTGAGGGGCATTACCGGCTCCGGAAACAAGCGAGCGGGGAGCTTGCCCGATCCGCACCGTTACGGCCAGCTATCCGGGGCATGCGGCGCACATGCAATTCAGATGCGGCACGGGCAGGCGCAGTGCATCGCTGGAATGGTGCGCTGCGATAACGCACCGCGCGGCGTGCTGCCACGGGCACTGCCGGCCACGGGCAGGCAGTGGGTGGGCGCTGCGCAGCCTTTAGAGCGGCTCACAAAACGTAGCAAGCAGTTGTCAGGTGGGTGTGGACGGCGCGGAGGAACCGGCGTGTACGAACGGTACATGCCGCACCGAGTACCGGCCGCGCCCGCCTGGTGGTGAGCACAGTCGTTTTGCGAGCTGCGCTTAGTCGGCAGCGGCTTCTTCGCGCAGCTGCTCGGCGCGATCGGCGCCCAGATATGCGCTGATGGCGCGACGCGCGACGTACAGCAGTGGAATCAGGGCGATCGCAAAGCCCATCTTGTAGATGTAGTTGAGCGTGCTCACCGCCAGAAACTGGTCGATAGACCAATGCTGCGGGCCAAGCACGAAGGCGATGTAGATCACCACGAAGCTGTCCACCAACTGCGACACCGCGGTGGAGCCGGTGGCACGCAGCCACACGTGTTTTTCGCCGGTGACCTTGCGGATGCGATGGAACACCGACACGTCGATCAACTGGCCGAACAGAAACGCCACCAGCGAGCCGCCGATCGTCCACAAGCCCTGCCCGAACACCGCGGCGAATGCAGCCTGATAGTCCGGCACACCCTGGCTCTGCGCTGCGGTCACCCACCAGCCGGCCGGCGCCAGGGCGATCGCCGCGAATGCAAACACGAAGCCGTAGCCGATCAGCGCCACCGCCACCCACGAGATGAAACGCACCCCGCGGCTGCCGAAGAACTCGTTGATGGTGTCGGTCATGATGAACACCACTGGCCATAACAAGGTGCCGGCGGTGAAGCTGAGCGAGCCGGTCTGGCCGAACAGGTTCCAGTTCAGCGGTGCGATGCCGAGTGTGTCTTCCAGTGCGAAGATCTTGACGCCGATGAACTCGGCCAGCGCCGCGTTGACGCAGAAGAACGCCGCCAAGGCAATGAACAGGCGGACCGCACGATCATCGAGGGTACGCGTGTGTGTCATGGCCTTAGCGATCCGCAGTACGGGTGAAGGGAACCGACTCCGGCGAAACCGCGCCGCCGGAGATGATGAAACTCATTGCCTGATCCACAGTCCAGTCGGTGGGTGTGAGCAGCTCCACCGGCACGATTTCCAGATAGCCGGAGGTGGGGTTGGGCGTGGTCGGCACATACACCGCCGCCAGCTCGCGGCCGGTGCCTTGCTCCTTGATCACGCGCGTGACCAGGCCGACCGACTTCATATCGCGATGCGGGAAGTCGATCAGCACCACGCGCTGCGTGCTGCCGGGCTGGGTCTGCAGGATGTCGAGCAATTTGCGCGCGCTGTCGTAGACCACGCTGGCCAGCGGGATGCGCCGCATGATCGCCTCGAACCAGCGCAGTAGACGCTGGCCGATCACCCGCCGGCTCAGGATGCCGACGAACAGGATCGCCGCCACCGTGGCGACCAAGGCGATGGTGTTCTGCACCCACAGCGCCTTGATCCAGCCCAGGTAATCCGGAAACGAGGCGGCGATGCGCCCGGACAGCGGCACCACCCACGGGCTGCTGATGCCAGAGAGCAGCGAGAAGACGAACTTCACCACCACCCAGGTCAGCCAGACCGGCAGCAGGGTGAGCAACCCGGTCAGAAACACGCGTTGCAGGGAAGGGCGGGTGTGCGGAGTGGGGGATTCAGACATCTGCGTAGTGTAGGCATTCGGCCGCGTCCGGTGCAGGGGAGGCGGGGATTTGGGCTTGGGCAGTGGGGATTGGTAAAAGATGCACTGCTGCGTGGTGTAACGTTGCCATTGAGCAGTGAGATGTCGAGTGGCCACGGCTGCAGTAGGTCACTTCTTACTTCCGCCAGGAGAAGGGACGCGCG
This sequence comes from Xanthomonas sp. WHRI 10204, assembly GCF_040202875.1. Classification (NCBI taxonomy): domain Bacteria; kingdom Pseudomonadati; phylum Pseudomonadota; class Gammaproteobacteria; order Lysobacterales; family Lysobacteraceae; genus Xanthomonas; species Xanthomonas sp. WHRI 10204. Next base: position 490,576 of record NZ_JBEGDW010000002.1, on the reverse strand, counting down.
TCGCTGGATGCGCGTATGACAGCCGCGACTGCCTGGGTGACCGGCGCTGGTGCCGCTTTGCTCAAGTGAAACACGGGCTTTCGGCGGGTGGTCAGGAATGCGGTGTCTTGGCCTAGCCCGTCGCGTTTGTCAGGCGAATGGCTGTCGATGTTTTTGCATCCTGAAATACCTCGCTCTCGTTGTGTCGATGTGCCTTCGCTCAGGTTGTCGTATGGGCGAGCTGTCGCATTAATATGTGTGCCTCCCCAGGGAAGGTTGAACACGCATGCTTGCCAGGTTTCTCAAGTCGGCGTTGCTGGGTGTTTGCATCCTGCTGGCAGCATTGGTGGCGCTGTATGCGGTCTCCAAACGCTGGCCGATTCCTGAGGCGCAACGCCAGGCGCTGGCGCAGCTGCGTCAACCGCCGCCGCCGTTGCGCGGAACCAATATGTTCGTCGCACTCTGGTCGCTGTCGTACGCCATGCCCGAGGCGCAGCGGGAGCACTTGCTGGCCGAGGATGTGGAACGGTTCAACCGGTTGCCGGCAGGTAGCCCCTTTCAGAGCGCTGCGCCGCGCCTTCCAGGCTCGCCGCGCTGGCCATCGTCTGCGCCCGCGCTGTGCAGTGCCAGCGCCGGAGGCTGTCTGGAGCGCGTGCGTCAGCACCCGCAGGCCTATGCCGATGCGCTGGCCGCCCAGGCGCCGTTGTTGGTCAGGCTGCGTGCGCTGGCCGAGTATGCCGACTACCGCAGCCCGTTCCGCGCAGACATCAACGCACCGCTGCCGCAGCCGCCACGGTTGCCGTTATCGATGACCGGCAACGCAGTGGATTTCGTGCAGGGACATACCTTGCAGGCGTTAGCGGGTGTCTGCGCCGATGCGCAGACTGCGCGAGTGTTGCTGCGCAGTGGCGACAATCTGGTGATGCCGTTGATCGGCGCGGCGATGTTGCGTGGCAATGCGCATCTGTTCGCCGACATGCTGGCCGAACTGCCTGCGCAGCACCCGTTGCCGGCGCAGTGCGCCACTGCCTTTGCGCCGCTGGCGGTGGAAGACATTACGCTGTGCAACGCCTTGCATGGCGAGTCGCGCATGGCGTTTTCGCTTCTGCAGGAAAAGGTGCTCAGGCAAGGTGAAAACCTGTCCTGGGAAGAGCGCATGTCGCTGCGCGCGTTTGATCAGGAACGCACCCAGGCGTTGCTCGCACCCACCTATACCTGGGCCTGCAGCGCACCGGTACGCACCTTGCTGGCGCAGGATCAGCCGGTGCCGCAGGCATGGATTCCTGCTCCTCAAACGGCATCGGTGGCTTGCGTCGCCAATGCGATGGGCTGCTTGCTGGCAAGTGCGGGGCAGCCGGACTACGCCAATTACCAGCACAAGATGCAGGACACCGCCGCTGCACTGCGCGCGCTGTCGGCGCTGCAGTGGCTGCGCGATCACCCAACTGACGCAAGGCCGCTCGCGCAGCGGCTTGCCGACCTGCCACCTGCGCTACGCGGGCAGGCACGTGCGCTGCAGCCGGGCCCTGACGGCAATAGCCTGCTGCTGCGGCAGTACGCACGGCCAGAAGGAAACGCGGCTGACGACCGCTGGCCGTTGGCGGGCAGTGCGCTTGCGGCAGAGCGCCGGGCGCCGTCGATTCAGTAAGAAAAGCGCTTTTCGACGTGACTGGCATGGGCAGGCCGATTGCGGATGTGTACCGCGGTTGCATGTGCAAAACAGCTAGTTGCGGTATCGGTCGACCGTCGGAGCCGCGCGAAAACCAGTCGCCACAAGTGACCGAACGCAGCGATTCTCTGTTGCGTGCACCGTGCACCGTGCACCGTGCACCGTGAAAAGAGTGCGTGGTCATCAGACACACCAGCGCTGAAAACCAACATGCCGCGTCCTTGCGGGACGCGGCATGTGATCGAGCAACGACTCGTTAAAACAAAACGCCTGCACATCGAGTCAGCACAGTGCAGCGCGCTGACCAAACACCGCGTTTAGAAGCGGAAGTTCAACCACCCCATCACGAAGGTCGAATCGCCGTAGCCGGCTTTTTCCAGCGCTGGACCGGCCATCAGGTGCTCGGCGCGGAAGGTCACCGACCAGTTCGGATCGATGTTCCAGGTGGCGTTGATACGCGGCATGGTGCCGATGCGACGCTCGCCGGTGCTCTGGGTGCGTGCGTAGGCGCGCGCCTGGTTGTTGTAGATCGCATCGCTGGTGGTCTGGCGCCACAGGGTTTCCCATTCCAAATTCACGGTGAGCTTGGAGGTGGGCGAGAACGTGAATGTCGGCGCGGCAGTGACCAGGTTCACCGGGCCGAAGAACGTGGCCCAGCTGAAGTAGATCGTGTTGCCGTAAAGGAAATTGTTATTGCGCAGCGTGCCGGTGCCGGACGTGCCGCCGCCGCCGGAGGCGATTTCGCTATGGAAGCCCAGGCGCGGCTTCCAGCCGCTGTCGCTCAGCGTCCACGCATTGGAAGTGCTGGCCATATAGGCGCGCAGGTCGCGTCCGCCGAAACTGCCGCGCTGCACGGTCACGAACGAATCGGTGCGCAGCTTGCCCACGTTGCCCCACAACCGCAGGCCGTAGTAGTTGCGATTTTCTTCGGCGGTCTGGCGGCCCCAGAGCTGATTGTCGTTGCGGAACTGGTAGAAGAACGGTTCCAGATACATCGGCTTGGCGGTCGGCAACCGATAGCCACCCACCACGCCGCGGAAATGCCGCGAGCGGTCGATGCGGTCGTCGCCCAATCCTTCGGTGCCATCCAGGTTGAAGTTGAAATCGAACACATCCACGCGGGTCTTTTCGCCGATGGCCCAGGCGCGCACACCGTTGAAGGTCACGAAGATATCGGTGTTGTCGCGCAGCGCCATCAATGTGGTCGGGCCGTCGACGAACACCTGACGGCCGACACGCAGGCCGGTGTCGGCGCCGCCGATGTTGCCCTTCACGTCGAAGAACACCTGTTGCAGGATCGCGTTGTTTTCCTGGGTGCCGGTCTTGGCGCCTTCGTTGCGTCCATCCAGGCTGCCGTGCGCCAGTTCCGTATACAGACGGAAGTGCTCGCCCACATGCAGGTCCGCACCGAAGAACGCGCGGAACAGGTACTGCTGTTGCGAATGGCTGCCGGGAATCAGACCGGGATTGGTGATGGTATTGCTGCGCACGCGCAGCTCGTTGCTGAGCGAGACGTAGACATCGCCCGACGCAGTGAGCGGGATGTACTTGAGCGGGTCGAACGGGCTCTTGCGCTTGGACGGATCCTTCAGATACGACCAGTCTTCGGCCCAGCGCACCTGCCACATGTTGCCGCCCTGCTTGGCGCCCCAGCCCCGCGCTTCGAGCGGATAGCCCTTGGCGGTGGCGGGCGCGGCGGTGACCGGCGGCTTGGCGGGTTCCGGCTGGGTCTGTTCGGCATTGGCCGGCGCCGGTTGTGTCTGCGCAAAGCCCAGTACCGGCAGCGCCAACCCGATCGCAAGGCACAGGCGCCGGGTGGCTCCAAAGGAAGTTTCAGCCATGGCCGGCTGCGCCAAGCGTGTCAATTGCATCGTGTTGCCCCATCGAAAAGTGAAAAACCCCTGAGCGAAACTTATCGGCACGGGGGACGTCGACTGTAGTAAAGCCGCGCCAGAAAGGCAGTAACCCAAAGGTTCTAAGCTCATGAACGCACTAGGGTTTGCGCAGGCGAGCGCTAGTGGAGCGGGGATTGGGCAGTGGGGATTCGCAACGGCGCCGATGTGGGATGCGGTGACTTCATTGCGATACCAACAATTGCTCAAGCGTGGCTGGCCGACCAGGCCTCTGCCTTGGCCTTTGCGACTCCCCACTGCCGACTCCCGACTCCCCGCCCATGACTACCGGCACATTCGCTATAGCTAGGTTCTACATAGCATCACCTTCGACCTAGCGGAGATGACCGATGACCGAGCCGGATGTCCACCTACGCAAATTTCAGAAGGAGCTGAGCGCCGGCACCGTGTCGCTGGCTTTGCTGGCGGTGCTGGCCCAGGCCGACGAACCGCTGTACGGCTATCTGATCGCCAAGCGGCTCGAGCATCTGGAAGGCGTGCTGAGCGGCAAGCAGAGCGCCTTGTATCCGGTGTTGCGCAATCTGGAAGGGGCGGGACTGTTGCACAGCCATATCGAGCCGTCCGCATCGGGGCCGCCACGCCGCTACTACCGCATTACCGACAGCGGGCGTGACTGCCTGCGCCAATGGACCGCCGCCTGGCGCGCCACCCGTGATTCCGTTGATTCAGTGCTGCAGGGGACACACCCATGATGACGACCTTACCGACACGTCCGTTGCCGACCACCATTGCCGACTACCTGCTGCAGCTGCGGCAGGCGCTGGTTGGTGCCGACCCGGCGATGATCCAGGATGCGCTTTACGACGCCGAAGAATATCTGCGCGCCGAGCTAGCCGAACAGAGCGGCAAGAGCGAAGCCGACGTCATTGCAGGGGTTGCCGCCAGCTACGGTGCGCCCGATGAAGTGGCCGAGATCTATCGCGAAACCGAGGTCACGGTCAGCCGCGCGTTGCGCCCGCCACTGCCGCCCAAGCGTCCTTCATTGATCGGCAAGTTCTTTGGCGTGGCCGCCGACCCGCGCACCTACGGCGCACTGTTCTACATGTTGCTGTCGCTACTCACCGGCGTGTTCTATTTCACCTGGGTGGTCACCGGGGTCAGCCTGTCGCTGGGCCTGTTGATCCTGATCATCGGCGTGCCGCTGCTGGTGCTGTTCTTCGGCTCGGTGCGCGTGTTGTCGCTGGTGGAAGGACGCATGGTGGAAACCCTGCTCGGGGTGCGCATGCCACGTCGCCCGCAACATCCGGGCGTGCAAGGCGGCTGGCTACAGCGCATCGCTGCGATGTTTACCGACCTGCGGACCTGGAGCACGCTGCTGTACTTCGTGTTGATGCTGCCGTTGGGCAGTGTCTACTTCACGCTGTTTACTACTCTGCTAAGCGTGTCGTTGACGCTCACTGCTGCACCGCTGGCGCTGTTCTTCGATCAAGGAATGTCCATCACCTGGGACGGACAGGTGATCGTGATGCCGCTGATGGTGGTGCCGTTGTCTCTACTGGGGGTGCTGTTGCTGTTCGTCACCCTGCATGCGGCACGCGGGATAGGCACGTTGCACGGCATGCTGGCCAAGCATCTGCTGGTCAAAAGCGGTGATGTGGAGGCGTGATGATCGAGAGTGGCGTGCAACACGCGCGTGGCCTTAGCGCAGCGCACTTTGCATGACACGGTTTAAATTGCCTCTCGATTTTTCAGCATAAAAAAATCCCCGGACATGCCGGGGATTTTTTGTTGTGCAGATCAGGCGCGCTTGCCGCGTTTGCGGATGGGAGTGACGGTGGCCGGGTCGCGGCTGCCGACCGGGTCTGCGTCATAGCGCGCAATGAACTCGCGCACCTGCGGGTAGACCACTTCGCGCCAACGACGGCCGCTGAAGATGCCGTAATGACCGGCACCTTCCACCACCAAATGGCGGCGGTGCGCCGCATCGATACCGGTGCACAGATCGTGCACTGCTTCGGTCTGGCCGAGGCCGGCGATGTCGTCCAGTTCGCCCTCGATGCTCAACAAGGCGGTGTTGCGGATCGCCGACGGCTTGACCAGCTGGCCGTCCACTTTCCACTTGCCCTGCGGCAGCAAGAAGTCCTGAAACACCACGCGAATCGTGTCCAGATAGTATTCGGCCGGCATGTCGAGCACGGCGTTGTACTCGTCGTAGAACTGCCGATGCGCCTGCGCATCCTGCAGATCGCCCTTGACCAGATCGGTGTAGAAATCCCAGTGCGACATCACGTGCCGATTGGGGTTCATCGACAGGAAACCGGCGTGCTGCAAGAAGCCCGGATACACCTGGCGGCCATGTCCCGGATACGGGAACGGCACGGTGTGGATCAGGTTGTTCTGGAACCACTCGATGCCGTTTTCCGTCGCCAGGTTATTGACCTGGGTGGGGCTGCGGCGTGCATCGATCGGGCCGCCCATCATCACCAACGAGCGCGGCGTAGGCTCGTCGTTGGTCGCCATCAACGACACCGCCGCCAACACCGGCACGGTGGGCTGACACACGCTCACCACATGCAGGCGCTCGGCGCCGATATGGCGGATGAAGTCCTGGATATAGGTGATGTAGTCCTCGAGCCGGAACGCACCGGCTTCCAGCGGCACCATGCGCGCGTCCACCCAATCGGTCACATAGACCTTGTGGTTGCGCAGCAGGGTCCGCACGGTGTCGCGCAGCAGCGTGGCGTGATGGCCGGACAAAGGCGCCACCACCAGCACGGCCGGTTGCTCCTTCATCTTGCCGATCAGCTCGACGTGGTCGCTGAAACGCTTGAAGCGCAGCAGGCGACAGAACGGCTTGCTCAGGACCTCACGTTCGATGATCGGCAGCGAGTGGCCGTCGACCTCGACATCGTCCAGCGCCCAGGCAGGCTTTTCGTATTCCTTGCCCAGCCGATGGAACAGCTCATTGCTGGCCGCCATGCGTTCGGCGCCGGGAAGCGAGGCCCACAGACTGTCGGGGTCGGAAAACATCTTGGCGTTCGCCTGGGCCTGATGCACCCAGGGGGCTAGCAGATTGCGGGTCAGCTCATGCAGTTGATAAAGCATTCCACCCATCCGTGCGGTTTTGCTGCCGCGCAGCATACCGGGTTTGGCGCATTTGCACCTTAATGGGGCTCCGGACGGTAGACGCTGTCACAGAAGCTAGGGCAGGCGTAAGCAGCTTTAGCTGCCGCTGGTCGTGGTCTTTCGAGCGGCTTCGCACGGCTTGAAGACCGCGTTCGCCGGCGGGGTAAGCCTCTGTCTCCCTGCCGGAGAGGGGGGGGAGGGTACGGGCGAAGCCACATGTGCATCCAACTTTCTGTGGCTTCGTCCGTACCCTCATCCGCCCCTGCGGGGCACCTTCTCCCGGTGGGAGAAGGAACAGCTCGCTGGGCTGGAAGATCGCGCTCGCCCGCAGGGTAACGGCGGGTCTGACGGGAGTAAGCCCTTCTCCCTGCGGGAGATTGGTCAGGGTACGGAGCGACGCTACACACGATAACTGCCTCAAACAGCCAACGCTGCGTCAACCATGCTCCAGCGCCGACGCCTCGCTGACCAGGTGCGGCGACAACCAGCAATGCGAACCCAGCGCGGCGAAGCCGACGCTGGCAAAGCGTTTGCGATACCAGCGCGCCGGGCGTGGCTGAAAGCCGTCGTGGTCGCCTTCGAATGCATCTTCCTGCGCAAACGTCTCCAGAAACGCCACGCCTGCGCACATGTCGGCCAGCCCCGGCAGGCCCTGGTTGAATTCGCGCGTGGGCACGTAATGCAGCACGTCCGAGCAGATCAGCAGGTCCACCGGTGCGCAGGGACGTAGCCAGGCAAAATCGCCGAAGCGGGCAGGGTGGATCTGACGGCTGCGTCCGTAGCGCTGCAAGGCGTATGCGCTGCTGTCGAAGCCCAGGTAGCTGAGCTTGGGCCGCAGCGCCAGCAAGGGGGCGCGCCAGGCAGCTTCGCCGCAGCCGATATCCAGCACGCTGCGGATCGGCCGCTCCAGGTAGTACTCGGCCTGCGCGACGGCGAGTGCGACCTTGCGTCGCAGTCGGGCCGGGTCGGCCAGCCCGGCATCGCGGTACCAGCGGCGGAAATACTGGGCGTCGTACTGTTTTTCGTCTGACTGCTGCATGGGGCTCAGCTGCTTTCGCGTGCGCGGATAGGTGAAAATGCGGGTCATCCTACGCGAGCCAGCGGAGCCAGCGCATGACCCTGTATTTGTGGATCAAGACCTTCCATCTGTTGTTCGTGATCGCCTGGATGGCAGCGGTGTTCTACCTGCCGCGCATTCTGGTCAACATCGCCGAAGCCGGCAGCGAACCCTCCGTGCGTGCACGGCTGGTGCTGATGGGCCGCCGCCTCTACAGGTTCGGACACAGCATGCTCGGTCTGGCGCTGCTGCTGGGCGCGGTGCTGTGGCAAGGCTACCGGGTAATACCGGATTTCCCCACGATGGTGACCGGCGGCTGGCTGCACGCCAAGCTGTTCGCGGTGGCGTTGATCCTGGCGCACTACATCGTGGCCGGACGCTGGTTGAAGGGCGTGGATCAGGGCCGTGCGGTCCCGAGCGGTCGGGCGTTGCGCTTGTTCAACGAGGTGCCGGTGATTCTGCTGGTCGGCGTGATCTGGCTGGTGCTGGCCAAGCCTTTTTAAGCGGTGATGCGCGCAAGGCGGCGTGGAGCGGCTACCAAGACATGGCGAGCAGTGGTCCGGTAGGCGTGGACGGCGCGCCATGAGCAGGATTATCCGTGTGGTACAGCCCTATCGCGCAGCAGCGGTGCCTGCCTGCCTGGCTGGTAAGCGCAGTAGGGTTGCTAGCTGCTCTTGGCGTCGCCTCGGCGGCAGGCACATCGACCGATGCCGATGCGTTCGCTGGAAAAAACACTGCGGGCTGGCGGAGCACGGCCTGCAGTGCAGCCGTGCGCTGCACGCTCTGCAGCGATCGCGCAGCACATCCGGACCAGCAACACGATGCTCGTCATTGGCGATATCCCGCAGCGGAGTGCGATTGGCTTGCGTTCCATCTACGCAGCGAATGCGCCAGCATCGCGACGGATAGGCGCACGCAAAACGCAGGCCTGACTCAGGCGATCGAACTCAACTCGCTCAGACCCTTGCGTGCCTGATCGATCCAGCTGCGTTGCTCGCGCTGGTAATGTTTGGGCGAGGCCGCAGCGCGACGCACCACCTGGTCAAACACGGCCTTGGCTTCCTCCGGGCGCGCGGCGCGTTTTAGTAGCTGCGCATAGCGCACGCGTGCTTCTTCGCCTGGGTAGCCCTGCACCAGCGTCTCGTATTCGTGCAGCGCTTCTTCGATGGTGCCGCTGCTTTCCACCGCGCGTGCGTACAGCAGATGCCCGTCATGCGAGCGGAAGTTGGGGTTCGCGGCGATCAAGGCATCCAGGGTCTGGCGTGCCTGCGCGGCATTGCCAAGACCGAACTGCGCCTGCGCCAGCCTCAGCATCAGGTCCGGGTCGTCGCGATACAAGCCGCGCAAGGCGCCTTCGTACACCTCGGCGGCCTGCGCATAGTTGCCCTGCTCAAGCAGCGTGCGTGCCAGCTGGCGGCGGTTTTCCGGGGTGTCGGAGACATCCAGTTTGCGGGCGGCATCGCGCTGGTCGCGCTGCGGGTCCAGCTTCCGTCGCACGCGCTGCAAGCCACGCCGTGCGGTCGGGTCGTTACGCATGTCCGGGATGACCGCGACAAACGCGTAGATCAACACCGCCAGATACGAGAACGTCAGCAGGATCAAGATCCAGTACAGCGGCCGGCCGCTGCGCACGACATGCACGCAGCAGGCGATTTGCAACACGATCGACAGCAGAATGAGTGGGCTCATGCCGGTAGGAGTCCTTGTCCTTGGTGCAAGTTCCTTGAGGCTCCGCCACGCGGAGCCGCAGGATTCAGTTTCCTTCGTAGGCGCCGTAGCTGCGCAGACGCTCGTAGCGTTGTTGCAGCAGTGCCTCGACCGGGATTTTCTCCAGCGCGTCCATCTCGTTGAGCAGCACGGCCTTCAGGCGCTTGCCCATCTGCTCGGGATTGCGGTGTGCGCCGCCGGTAGGCTCGCGGATCACCTTGTCGACCAGACCCAGGCCCTTGAGGCGCTTGGCGGTGAGGCCGAGCTGTTCGGCGGCGTCCTTGGCCTTGCCCGCATCCTTCCACAGGATCGAGGCGCAGCCTTCGGGCGAAATCACCGAGTAGGTGCCGTACTCCAGCATCAGGGTGCGGTCGCCGACACCGATGGCCAGCGCGCCACCGGAGCCGCCTTCGCCGATCACGGTGCAGATCACCGGGACTTTCAGCTCGGCCATTTCCAGCAGGTTGCGCGCAATCGCTTCGGACTGGCCGCGTTCTTCGGCACCGATGCCGGGATAGGCGCCGGGGGTGTCGATGAAGGTCAGCAGCGGCAGCCGGAAGCGCTCGGCCAGCTTCATCAGGCGCAGCGCCTTGCGGTAACCCTCCGGACGCGGCATGCCGAAGTTACGCGCCACCTTGGTCTTGGTGTCGCGGCCCTTCTGGTGCCCGATGATGACCACCGGGCGGCCGTCGATACGGCCCAGGCCCCCGACAATGGCCTTGTCGTCGGCATAGGCGCGGTCGCCGGCCAGTTCCTGGAATTCGTCGCAGATGGTGTTGATGTAGTCCAGCGTGTAGGGGCGCTGCGGGTGGCGCGCCAGCTGCGAGATCTGCCACGACGACAGGTCACGGAAGATCTGTGCGGTGCGCACGCGAGCCTTGTCGCGCAGCGCCCGCACCTCGGTCTCCACATTGACTGCAGGCCCGGTACTGGCGTTGCGCAGTTCCTGGATCTTGGCTTCCAGATCGGCGATGGGTTGCTCGAAGTCGAGGTAGTTAGGATTCATGCAATGGCGTCGTCAACGTAAGGCGGGGAGTGTAGCCGAATGCGTCCGATGGACCCGTACGGTGGGGTTGGGAGAGGAATCGGGAATGGGGAATCAGAGCAAGAAATCGGGGGTTCGCTCTTGCGATTCCCCATTCCCGACTCCCCATTCTCACGCCCACGGTGGGCTGTACTTGATCTTCAACGTGCGCACCGCCGGATCGGCGCGCAGGCTGTCCATCAGGTGCTGGTCGATGCGCACCGAGTTGCTGCCATTGAGGTCGAGCATGCCGGCCACGCCGCCGCCGGGGGCGCGCAGCAGCAGGTCCAGACGCAGCGGCGTCTTGCCGGGGCGGTGCTTGGCCAGCAGGGCGTCGATGCGCTTGAAGGCCTGTTTTTCGCGCAGATCCAGGCGCAGCGACAGCCGTTGCGCATGCTCGGCGCAGATCTGCTCGTAGTCCCAGCATTGGCGGATACGCAGGCTGTAGCCGCCGTTGAATTCGTCCTCGCGCAGGCCGCCCTTGACGATCAGAATGCGGTCGCGGGTGAGCAGGTGGCCGAATTCGGCCATCGCATCGGAGAAAGCGCTGCATTCCACCCGCCCGCGGCCGTCTTCCAGTTGCACGAACACCTGGCTGTCGCCCTTGCGGCGCACGCCGATCACCTGGCCGGCCAGAATGGCGCTGACTTCCGGGCGCCAGGCGCGTTTTTCGCCATCGCCGCCACCCCCGCCGCCGCCGCGTTGCTGCGAGGCCAGGATCTTTTCCAGCGACCCAAGATCGCAGCCGACCAGCTCGCGGACTTCGTCGCGGTGCGGGTCGAACGGGTGACCACTGAGATAAAAACCCAGCGTTTCGCGCTCGCCGGTGAGCAATTGGCCCAGCGGCCATTCCTTGCTTTCGGGCAGGTCCAGACGCAGCGCCGGCGCACTTGTATCTGCGCCGCCGAACAGTGAGTTCTGGCCGGAAGCGCGTTCGCGTGCCATCTGCTCGGTCGCCTTCATCACTTCCGGCAATTGCAGCATCAGCGAGGCGCGGTTGGTGCCCAGGCCATCCATCGCGCCGGCATTGATCATCGCTTCCAGCGTGCGGCGGTTGAGCTTTGCGGTGCCTACGCGCGTGCAGAAATCCAGCAACGTGGTGTACGCGCCGCCGCGTTGGCGCTCTTCGACAATTGCCTCGCATGCGCCGTGGCCCACGCCCTTGATCGCGCCCAGACCATATTGAATGGTGTCCGGGGTGGCGGCCTCGAACATATAGGCCGATTCGTTGACGCGCGGCGGCTTGACGGTGAGGCCGAGGTTGCGCACCTCATCGAGAAAGCCGACCACCTTGTCGGTGTTGTCCATGTCCGAGGACAGCGTCGCGGCCATGAATTCGGCCGGGTAATGGCGTTTCAGCCACGCGGTCTGGTAGCTGACCAGCGCGTAGGCGGCGGCGTGCGACTTGTTGAAGCCGTAGCCGGCGAACTTCTCCATCAGGTCGAAGATTTCATCGGCCTTGGCCGCGCTCACGCCGCCCTTGGCCGCACCTTCGCGGAAGATCTCGCGGTGCTTGGCCATTTCGGCCGGCACCTTCTTGCCCATCGCACGACGCAGCAGGTCGGCGCCGCCCAGCGAATAATCGCCGACGATCTGCGCCATCTGCATCACCTGCTCCTGATACACCATGATGCCGTAGGTGTCTTTCAGGATCGCTTCGGTGCGCGGATCCGGGTAGATGATCTCCTGCTGGCCGTGCTTACGCGCGTTGAAGTCCGGGATCAGGTCCATCGGGCCGGGGCGGTACAGCGACACCAGCGCGATCAGGTCTTCGAAACGGTCCGGGCGCGCGTCCTTGAGCAGGCGGCGCATGCCCGAGGATTCGAACTGGAACACCGCACCGGTATTGCCCGAGGCGAACACGCCCTTGTAGGTGGGCACGTCGTCGAGCGGAATGGTGGTGATGTCGACCGGATCGATGCCGGCGCGCGCGTGGCGCACGTTGATCGCCTTGACCGCCCAGTCGATGATGGTCAGCGTGCGCAGGCCGAGGAAGTCGAACTTCACCAGGCCCACCGCTTCGACGTCGTCCTTGTCGAACTGGGTGACCGGATTCTTGCCGCGGCCGTCTTCGTCGTGTTCGGCGAACAGCGGGCAGAATTCGCTCAGCGGTTCGGGCGCGATCACCACGCCACCGGCGTGCTTGCCGGCGTTGCGGGTGAGGTCTTCGAGCTGGCGCGCCAGGTCCATCAGGTCGCGTACGTCGTCTTCGACCTGATAGCGCTGGATCAGATCCGGCGAGGCCATCTCCGAATCCTTGCCTTCGCCCATCGCATCCTTGAGCGTGATGCCCAGGATGTTGGGGATCAGCTTGGCGACGCTGTCGACCAGACCATAGGTGAAGCCAAGCACGCGCCCGGCGTCGCGCACCACCGCCTTGGCGGCCATGGTGCCGTAGGTGATGATCTGGCTGACCCGCTCGCGGCCGTATTTGCGCGCCACGTAGTCGATGACTTCGTCGCGGCGATCCATGCAGAAGTCGATGTCGAAGTCGGGCATCGACACGCGCTCTGGATTCAAGAAGCGCTCGAACAGCAGGTTGTACGGCAGCGGGTCCAGATCGGTGATCTGCAGTGCCCAGGCCACCAGCGAGCCGGCACCGGAACCGCGGCCCGGGCCGATCGGGATGCCCTGATTTTTGCCCCACTGAATGAAGTCGGCAACGATCAAAAAGTAGCCGGGGAAGCCCATCTTGATGATGGTGTCCAGCTCGAATTCGAGCCGGTCGACATAGTCCTGGCGGGTCTTGCCGGGCGCGATCGGGCTCTTTTCCAGGCGCGCGGCCAGACCGTCGCGCGACTGGCTGCGGATCCAGCTGTCCAGCGTCTCGTCTTCGGGCACCGGATAGGCGGGCAGGAAGTAGGTGCCCAGGCGCATCTCGATGTTGCAGCGCTGCGCCAGCGCATGCGTGTTGTCGATCGCATCGGGCACGTCGGCGAACAGCGCGGCCATTTCATCGCCGGACTTCAGGTACTGCTGGTCGCTGTAGTCGCGCGGGCGCTTGGGATCGTCCAGCACGCGGCCGGAGGAAATGCACACACGCGCCTCGTGCGCATTGAAGTCGCTGGCATACAGAAAGCGCACATCGTTGCTGGCCACCACCGGCAGCCCGCGCACGCCGGCGGCATGCAGGGCGAACTGGTTAAAGCGTTCTTCGCCCTCGCGTCCGGTGCGGGTCAGCTCCAGGTGCAGGCCATCGCCGAATACGCGTTGCCAGTCGGCGAGCTGTTGCTCGGCCAGATCGGCGCGGCCCTCGGAAAACAGGCGGCCGGCCAGGCTGTCGCGGCCGGCCAGGGCGAACAGATTGGCGTGCCCGGCCTGCAGCCATTCCGGGTGGATCGCCACGCCGCCTTCGGGGCGGTGGCCTTCCATCCAGGCGCGCGTCAGCAGCCGCGACAGGCTCAGGTAGCCTTCGCGGTCGCGGCACAGCAGGGTCATGCGCCAGGGCGTCATGTCCGGGGTGGCGATCATCACGTCGGCGCCGGCAATCGGCTTGATGCCGACGCCTTCGGCGGCCTTGTAGAACTTGACCAGCGCGAACAGGTTATTGAGGTCGGTGACCGCCAGGGATGGCATGTCGAGCTCGACCGCGCGGCTTAGCAGGTTGGCCTGCTTGGCCTTTTTCGGGTCAGCCTGATCCGGTTTCTCGGGCACGCGGATAGTGGAATCCGCCAACGAGAACTCGGTGTGGACGTGCAGATGGACAAAACGGGAAGTGGACATGCGAGACCGGAATAATGCGCGGTCAGGGTACCGGCGGGGGCGGGGACGAACAAGGCTTGACAGGTGGGTGCGGGACCCGGGATCGGGCAGCAGGGGGCCGGGAAAGCGCTGAATCGCCAGCTGCCGGGGCCTTGGGGAGGCATTTGGCTGATGAGGAATTCAGGTTCTGTGCGGGTAGAACGATCCATGTCTGCAACCCCAGCGACGGATTGCACAATGTGCAGATGTTCCGATCACAGGTCCCGAGGAAAAACCAAACCAACGGTGCCAGAACGCCCGCCGCCTATGGCCGGACAACCAGCTCCACGACCTGCAGCTGTTGCGGGTCCCCGGTCCCCGGTCCCGGGTCCCGACTTTCACGGCCTTCCAGCGCCAGCCGCACCGGCGCAAAGCTGCGGCGATGCTGCGGACACGGCCCATGGGTGCGCAGCGCGGTCAGATGCACCGGCGTGGCATAGCCCTTGTGCTGGTCGAAGCGGTATTCGGGATGCTGCGCGTGCAGTTCGTGCATCAGCCGATCGCGGGTGACCTTGGCCACGATCGAGGCGGCCATGATGGCGCGGTCCAGCGCGTCGCCGCCGATCAGCGCCTCGGCCGGGCAGGGCAGTCCCTTGGGCACACGGTTGCCGTCGATGCGCGCAAACCCGGCCACGTGCGCCACGCCTTCCACCGCCCGCCGCATGCCCAGCATGGTGGCCTGGTAGATGTTGATGCGGTCGATTTCTTCGCTGTCGATCAACACCACCGACCACGCCAGCGCCCGGTCGACGATGCGCGCATACAACTGCTCGCGGCGCTCGGCGCTGAGCTGCTTGGAATCGTCCAGCCCGTTGATGCGCGGCTTGCTCGGGTCGAACACCACCGCCGCCACCGCCACCGGCCCGGCGAGCGGCCCCCGGCCGGCTTCGTCGACGCCGGCGATGAGCCGGGAATCGGGAATGGGGATTGGGGAATCGTGGAAGAGCGTGTTCTGC
Source organism: Xanthomonas sp. WHRI 10204 (assembly GCF_040202875.1). Classification (NCBI taxonomy): domain Bacteria; kingdom Pseudomonadati; phylum Pseudomonadota; class Gammaproteobacteria; order Lysobacterales; family Lysobacteraceae; genus Xanthomonas; species Xanthomonas sp. WHRI 10204. The sequence continues at coordinate 475,464 of NZ_JBEGDW010000002.1, read as the reverse complement.
GTCGTCGGAGCGACCACGGCAGCAGGGGAGATGGAGCGCTTCATGGACTTGCTCCTGTCGATTCCCCAATCCCGATTCCCGATTCCCGCTGCGTCAGCAGCTCTGCCACCGCATCGGCTGCGCGTGCGGAGGCGTCGCGGCGGAGTTCGGCGTGCAGGGCCAGATAACGCGGTTGCAGGGCGGCGACCTTGTCCGGGTGCTTGAACCAATCCAGCAGCGCCACGCACAACCGTTCCGGGGTGCAGTCGTCCTGCATCAGCTCGGGGGCGAGGTCGGCGTTGGCCAGGATGTTGGGGAGTGCGTAGCGGTTGACCTTGAGCAGGCCCAGCGTCTTGACGATGCGATAGGTCAGCGGCGCGACCTTGTAGCCGACCACCATCGGCCGCTTGACTAGCATCGCCTCCAGCGTGGCGGTGCCCGAGGCCAGCAGCACCACATCGGCCGCCAGCATCGCGGTGCGCGCCTGGCCGTCGAGCAGGTGCGAGCGCATCACCGGCAACGAACTGCGCGACAGCTGTTCGGCCAGCAACTGCTTGCAGCCCGGGTTGGCGGCGGGGACCAGCACATGCAGGTTGGGCAGGTGCTCGGAGACCAGCCAGGCGGCCTGGAAGAAGGTGTCGCCCAGCTTGCTGATTTCGCCATGCCGGCTGCCCGGCAGCACCGCCAGCACAGTGCTGGCGGCGGAAATTCCCAATTGAGCGCGGGCCGCTTCGCGGTCGGCCTTGTAAGCGATGTCGTCGGCCATCGGGTGACCAACAAAGCGCGCATCCACGCCGTGCTTGGCGTAGATCGGCGGCTCCATCGGGAACAGGCACAGCACCAGGTCGGCGCTGGCGCCGATCTTCTCGGCACGTTTCTCGCGCCATGCCCACACCGATGGGCTGACGTAGTGCACGGTGCGAATGCCGCGCTGCTTGAGCCAGCGTTCGACCGGCAAATTGAAATCCGGCGCATCGATGCCGATGAACACGTCCGGCTTCCACGCCAGCACGCGCTCGCGGAAGGCGCGGCGCAGCTTGAGCAGGCGCGGCAGATGGCGCAGTACTTCGGTCAGCCCCATCACCGCCAGCTCGCTGGCATCGAACCAGGTCTGGCAACCGGCACCGCGCATCGCATCGCCACCGATACCCACGAATTCCGCATCGGGATACCGTAGCCGCAACTGCGTAATCAGCCCGGCGCCCAGGATGTCGCCGGAGGCTTCGCCAGCGATCAGGGCGATGCGGGGCGCGCGCTTGCGCGCGCCGGGAATCGGGAGTGGGGAATGGGGAATCGGTCGTGCAGTCGGAACGCTGCCGACCGACGGGCCGTTGCGCTGGCCGTCCACGATTCCCGATTCCTGATTCCCGATTCCCGTCATCGCAGCAACGGCCTTTCTGCCGCTTCGATGAACTCGAGCATGCCGCGGACGTCTTCGCTGTCCTTGGCTTGTTCGGCCAGTTGCAGCTTGGCGTCGGCCAGCGGCAGGCCGGCGACGTACAGCGTGCGGTAGGCGCGCTTGATGGCGGTGATGCGCTCGGCATCGAAGCCGCGGCGCTTGAGGCCTTCGCTGTTGATGCCGCGCGGGCGGCCCAGCGACTCGCTGCCGACCATGGTGAAAGGCGGCACGTCGCCGTTGGTCAGCGCGCCCATGCCCAGGAAGGCGTGCGCACCGATACGGCAGAACTGATGCGCGCCGGCAAAGCCGCTGATGATCACGTAATCGCCCACGGTGACATGGCCGGCCAGCGTGGTGTTGTTGGAGAACACGCAGTGGTTGCCGACATGGCAGTCGTGCGCCACGTGCGTGTAGGCCAGCATCCAGTTGTCGTTGCCGACCACGGTGATGCCGCCGCCGCCGCCGGTGCCGCGATTGATGGTGACGAATTCGCGGATCACGTTGCCGTCGCCGATCGTAAGCTCGGTGCGCTCGCCGGCGTACTTCTTGTCCTGCGGTTCGCCGCCGATCGCCGCATGCCCGATGAAGCGGTTATTGCGGCCGATCCGGGTCGGGCCGTGGATCGAGCAATGCGGCCCCACCTCGGTCCCGGCACCGATGTGGACATCGGCGCCGATCAGGCAGAACGCGCCAACGCGCACGTCGTCGGCCAGTTGCGCCGACGGGTCGATGACGGCGGTGGGATGAATCAAAGGTGTCGAATCACGCATCGTGTCTCACTCCGGGAGCGGGTCATTACCTGGCGCCGGCGCACATCACCTCGGCACTGGCCACAATTTCGCCGTTGACCTTGGCCTCGCCATAGAAGCATCCCACATTGCGGATCAGGCGCTTCATCTGCACCTCCATGATCAGCACATCGCCGGGGACCACCTGCTTGTTGAAGCGCGCATTGTCCACCTTGACCATGTAGAACAGCTGGGACAACGCATCGCGGCCCAGGCCGAGCTGGGTCATCACGCCACCCACCTGCGCCAGCGCTTCGATGATCAACACGCCCGGCATCACCGGACGGTTCGGGAAGTGGCCCTGGAAGAACGGCTCGTTGATGCTGACGTTCTTCTGCCCGACGATGCGCTTGGCTTCCAGGTCCAGTTCGATGACCCGATCGACCAGCAGAAACGGGTAGCGGTGCGGGATCAGCGTCTGGATCTGATTGACGTCGATCGGCAGCTCGTAAACGGGGTAACTCATGCGTTCTCCTTGCCCACAGCCAGGATGCGCCTTGCCAGCGCATCGAGTTGTTTGAAGCGCGCGGCATTCTTGCGCCACGTGCGATTGTCGGTGAGAGGGGTGCCAGACGAATACTCGCCCGGCTCATGGATGGAATTGCGCACCACCGACTTGCCGGTGATCACGACCTTGTCGCAGATCTCCAGGTGGCCGACCACGCCGACATGCCCGCCGAGCAGGCAATAGCGGCCGATCTTGGCGCTGCCGGCGATGCCGGTGCAGCCAGCGATCGCGCTGTGCGCGCCGATCCGGCAGTTGTGGGCGATCTGCACCAGGTTATCCACGCGCACGTCTTCTTCCAGCACGGTGTCTTCCAGCGCGCCGCGGTCGATGCAGGTGTTGGCGCCAATCTCGCAGTCGTCGCCGATCACCACGCCGCCCAGCTGCGGCACCTTGATCCAGTGGCCGGCATCCATCGCCAGGCCGAACCCATCGGCGCCGATCACCGCGCCGGGATGAATCCGCACGCGCTTGCCCAGCCGCACCCGGGTGACCAGGGTGACCCGGGCGATCAGCTCGCTGCCATCGTCCACCACGCAGTCTTCGCCGATGATGCTGCCGGTGCCGATGATGCAGCCATCGCCCACGCGGCTGCGCGCACCGATGCTGACGAACGGGCCAACATGCGCGCCAGGCGACACCTGTGCGCTGGGGTCGATCACCGCCAAGGGATGAATGCCGGGCTCGCGTACCGGTGCCACATCGAACAACGCGGCGATCTTGGCGAATGCGGTGTACGGGTCCTTGGCAACCAGCACGGTGCTGTGCGCCGCCTCGGCGTCCTCGGCGCGCACCACCACCACGGCAGCCTGTGTGTCAGCCAACTGCGGCCGATAGCGCGGGTTGGACAGGAAGCTCAGCTGGCCCGCTCCGGCGTGCGCCAGCGTCGCCACCCCGGTGACCTCGGTCGCGCCGTCGCCCACGACGGTCAGACCAAATTGTTCGGCAATCGCACTGGCAGTCAGGGGCATCAGGTGAACCTCGCGTAAACAGTAAGTGGCTGTTTTTACGGAAAAAAAACATCGCCAAAAATTCGCTAAACAGTCAGGCGTATCTGTTGCCTGGCCGCAACCGAGCGGCTAACCCAGGAAGAAGCATATGAAAACTCTCCTCTCCATGTTCGCAGGCGTGGTCCTGTTGGGCGCAGTCAGCAGCGCCTCGGCCGATGATTTCGCGCAGGAGCGTGCCGACGCTCATAGCTTCTGGGACCAGCAGGTCCAGTGTGTGGATACATCCGATTGGAGCGGGACGGCGACCTGTCTGAGCACGTTGTTCCAGAGCTACTTCTGAGCCTGTAACACCTCAGGCATGACAGACAAACAATGGCGGCCCGACCAGTCGGGCCGCCATTGTTTTGCGTGCGTCTTAGAACTGGCCGCCGAAGGTGAACTGCAGGCGCTCGATCTCGTCGTTGTCTTCCTTCTTCAGCGGGAACGCGTAGCTGATCGAGATGGGGCCGACCGGGGCGCGCCACAACAGCGCCACACCGGTGGAGGCGCGCAACTCGTTGGCCTTGAAGTTGTCCACGCCGCTGTACACGTTGCCGAAGTCGAAGAACGCGGAGATGCGCGCCGACGGGCTGTCGAACAGCTTCGGGAAGTACATTTCCACCGAACCGACTGTCTTGAACGACCCACCCAGCGGCTGACCGCGGGTGAAGCCGTTGATGGCTTCCGAACGCGGGCCCAGGGTGTTGTCTTCGAAGCCGCGCACCGAGTTGGTACCGCCGGCATAGAAGTTCTCGTAGAACGGCAGCCCGGTGGCGGTAACGCTACGCAGGCGGTTGCTGCCGTCGCAGGCCTGCTCGGTCAGGGTCGCGTTGTTGACGACACCGCAGACGTCGCGCGTGCTGTCCTTGCCGTAGCTGTCGCCGTAGCCCAACTCGAAGCGCGTGTTCAGCACCAGCGCCGGGATAATCGGCCAGTAGTTGGAGATCTGGTAGTTGAGCTTGTAGTACTCGACAGTGGAGCCGGGCAGGGTGGTTTCCAGGCCGACGCGCTGGTACATGCCGCGGGTCGGCATGAAGAAGTCGTTGCGGGTGTCGCGCGCCCAGCCGAATTCGGTGCGCACGGCTTTGAAGGTGTCTGTGCCGACAGCCCGGATGTAGTCCACGATCGACTGCGGCGTGGTGCCCTGGAAGGTGGTGATCTGGTTGCTGTCCACGCCAATCATCGCCGACACGGTGTCGTTCTCGGTGATCGGCACGCCGAACACCACCTGCGCCGAGCCGTTCTGGCTATTGAACTGCGCAGTGTTGAAGTCCGAGTAATCCAGCGAGCGCCACGACAGGTTGTAGCCCAGCGACACGCCATCGTCGGTGAAGAACGGGTTGGTGTAGGAGAACGCGTAACGCTGCTGGAAGGTGCTGCGCGAGGCTTCCACCGCCACCCGGTTACCGCCGCCCAGGAAGTTGTTCTGCGACAACTGCACCGAGGTGGTCACGCCGAAGCTTTGCGAGTAACCCAGGCCGAACACGAAGCTGCCGGAAGTGGTTTCCTTGACGTCGTAGATCACGTCCACCTGGTCGTTGCTGCCAGGCACCGCCGGGGTTTCCACGTTCACCGACTCGAAGTAGCCCAGGCGCTGCAGACGGATCTTGGAACGGTCGATCGCAGCCTGCGAATACCAGGTGTTTTCGAACTGGCGCATTTCGCGGCGCAACACTTCGTCGGAGGTGCGGCTGTTGCCCTTGTACAGGATGCGGCGCACGGTCACGCGCGGGCCCGGCACCACCTGCAGGTTTACCGCAACGGTGCGGTCCTCGCGGTTCGGCGTCGGAAGCGGGTTGACCTTGGCGAACGCGTAACCGACGTTGCTCAGCGTGTTGGTGATCGCATCGGAGGTGTATTCCAGCAGCGCGCGCGAGAAGATATCGCCGGCCTTGGGAATCACCAGGCGCTCGATATCGGCCTGCGGCAGCACCGTGTCGCCGGTGACCTTGATGTCGGAAATCTTGTACTGCTCGCCCTCGGTGACGCCGGCGCTGACGAACATGTCGCGCTTGTCGGGGCTGATGGCCACCTGGGTGGAGTCGATGCTGAAGTCGACATAGCCACGGTCCAGGTACCAGGAGTTGAGCTTCTCCAGGTCGCCGGACATCTTTTCCTTGGAGTACTGGTCGTCGCGGCGATACCACGAGGCCCAGTTGTGCTCCTTGGATTCCCAGTTTTCCAGGATGTCTTCGTTGGCGAACTTTTCGGTACCGATCAGGTTGACGTGACGGATCTTCGCCGCCTTGCCTTCCTTGATCGCGATGGCCACATCGACGCGATTGCGGTCCAGCGGGCTGACGGTCGGAGTGATCTCGACGTTGTACTTGCCGCGGTTGTTGTACTGACGGGTCAGTTCCTGGGTCACGCGGTCCAGGCTCAGGCGATCGAAGGTGCCGCCTTCGGTCAGGCCGATATCGCCCAGGCCCTTGAGCAGCTCTTCGGACTTGATGTCCTTGTTGCCGGTCACGGTGAGCTTGTTGATCGCCGGGCGCTCCTTGACCGTGATCACCAGGATGTTGCCCTGGCGGTCCAGCTGCACGTCTTCGAAGAAGCCGGTGCGGTACAGCGCCCGGATCGAGTCGGCCACCTTGGTGTCGTCCACGGTGTCGCCGCGGTTCACCGGCAGATAGGTGAACACGGTGCCGGAAGCGATGCGCTGCAGGCCGTCGACGCGGATGTCGCTGGCAACGAACGGCTCTGCGGCCAGGGCAACGGCTGGCAGGCTGAGGCCGGCGGCAAGAGCGAGGGCAAGCAGGCGGCGAGTGGGAAGACGCGTCATGTCACATCCGGTTGGAGTCGATTCGGGTGTTGCTGGATGCCGACGTATGACGACGACAACAGGCGGAAAGAGTGGAGCAATTTCATCGTGGAACCAGGCCGAGGATGTCGTTGTAGAACGCCAGTCCCATCAACCCGGCCAGGACCGCCAGGCCGACATATTGCCCGGCAATCATGGCCCGTTCGCTGATCGGGCTGCCCTTGACCAACTCAATAAGGTAATACAGCAGATGCCCACCGTCCAAGATCGGGATGGGCATCAGGTTGATGATCGCCAGGCTGAGCGACAGCAAGCCCAGAAAATACAGGAACCAGTCGAGCCCGCGTTCGGCAGAGGCGTTGGCGGCGCGGGCAATCGTGACCGGGCCGGAAATGTTCTTGACCGAGGCCTGGCCGGTCAGCATGCGCTTCATCATGCCCAGCGAATCGGCGGTCATCTTGCCGGTTTCGCGGATGGCTGCCGGCACCGCAGCGAAGATGCCGTATTGCTGGCGACTATCGTATTCCGGCGCCGGCGCGGCGGCGGGGCGGACCCCGATCATCCACTGGCCTTGCGGCGATTTGCGCGGTGCTATTTCCAGCGCCAGGCGGTCTTCGCCGCGCGCCACTTCGATCATGCCCGGCCCGCCGTGCGCGCCCAGCGCCTGCACCTGCGGAATGATGTCCTGGGCAGAGCGGATCGGCTGGCCATCGATGGCCACAATGCGATCGCCCGGCTTGAGCAGGCCGTCGGCCACCGAGCCGGGCACGACCTCGGCAATCACCGGCGGCTGCAACATGAACCGCCAGCCGATGCCGGCTAGCGATGCCACCCGGCGCTCGTCGAAACCGACCGGCAGTTGCGAAAGACGCAAGGTGTGCTCGCCGTTGCCGCCACCCTCGGCGGCGGTGCGCAGCTGGATATCGCGCCGATCCATGGCCGCAGTGGTGAGCTGCATGCTGGCATCGCTCCAGCTGCTCACGCTGCGTCCGTCGATGCGCACGATGCGCTCGCCCGGTGTCAGCCCCGCTTCGGCGGCCAGACCATCGGCGCGGCCGACGGTGGCCGAATAATCCTGCTTGCCGACCACGAACATCGCCCACAGCATCGCCATGCACAGCAGCAGATTGGCGATCGGGCCCGCCGCGACGATGGCAATACGCTGCCACACCGTCTTGCGATTGAAGGCCTGATCCAGTTCGGCCGGGTGCACGTCGCCTTCGCGCTCGTCGAGCATCTTGACGTAGCCACCTAGCGGGATCGCGGCCACCACAAACTCGGTGCCGTGGCGGTCGCGGCGCATCCACAGCGGCTTGCCAAAGCCCACCGAAAACCGCAGCACCTTGACGCCGCAGCGGCGCGCGACCCAGAAGTGTCCGAATTCGTGGAATGTCACCAATAGACCCAGGCTGACGATCATCCACCAGACCGAACCGATGAAATCACCCATGGATGCAACTCGGCTGCGTGGATCGATCAAGCATGATGGGTGTAGTTGGCGAGGGCGCGTTCAGTGATTTGCCGGGCTTGCGCATCGGCAAAAAGCAGGGTGTCGAGGGAGTCGGCATTGTGCCGTGAGAGCGTTGTCAGCGTGTGTTCGACCAACGCAGGGATCGCTAGGAAACCTATTTGGCCCTGAAGAAACGCTGAAACAGCCACTTCGTTGGCCGCGTTCAGGATCGCCGGCGCGGTTCCGCCGGCGCGCAAAGCTTCCCAGGCCAGGTGCAGGCAGGGAAATGCATCGGTGTCGGGCGCCTCGAAATCCAGGCGGCCCTGTTGCAGCAGATCCAGTCCCGCCACGCCCGATTCCACCCGCTCCGGCCACGCCAGACCGACTGCCAGCGTGGTGCGCATGTCCGGCAGACCAAGCTGGGCCAGGGTGGAGCCGTCGACGAATTCCACCAGCGAATGCACCAGGCTTTGCGGGTGTACCAGCACGTCGATCTGCTCGCCGGGCAGGCCAAACAGATGATGCGCCTCGATGACTTCCAGGCCCTTGTTCATCAGGGTGGCCGAGTCCACCGAAATCTTCGGGCCCATCGACCACCTCGGGTGCGCAACCGCCTGCGCGGGCGTCACTGTCGCCAGCGCGGTGCGATCCCAGCCACGGAACGGGCCACCGGATGCGGTCAGGACCACACGACGCACGCCGCGGCTGGCGTCGCACGAGCGCAGGCATTGGAAGATGGCGCTGTGTTCGCTATCGATCGGAATGATTTCCGCGCCCGCCGCAGCAGCGGTGCGGGTCAGCAACTCGCCGGCCAGCACCAGCGATTCCTTGTTGGCCAGTAGCAGGCGCTTGCCGGCGCGGGCGGCAGCCAGGGTCGACGGCAGGCCGGCGGCGCCCACGATGGCAGCCACCACGGTGTCGCAGGCATCGCTGCCGGCCAGCGCATCCAGCGCCGCGGTGCCGGCGTGCGCCTGGGTGGCGAGGCCGGCGGCACGCAAGCCGTCACGCAGGGCCGGGTAAAGCGCCTCGTCGGCAATCACCGCATGCGCTGGCCGATGCGTGGCGCACAGCGCCAGCAAGGCGTCGACCTGGCGGCCCGCAGAAAGCACGCTGGCGCGCAGCCGCTGCGGATGACGGGCGATCACGTCCAGTGCCGACGTACCGATCGAGCCGGTCGCGCCGAAGATGGCGACCTGGCGGGGAGAAGAGCCAGCCATGCTTAGAATCCGAGAATTTCCTTGCCGAGTGCGAACACCGGCAGGGCGGCGAGCACGCCATCGATGCGATCCAGTACGCCGCCGTGGCCGGGAATCACCGTGCCCGAGTCCTTGGCGCCGGCGTGGCGCTTGAGCAGGCTCTCGAATAGATCGCCGAGCACCGACGCCAGCACCGCCACCGCCGCGACCAGGACCAACTGCGGCACATGCGCCAGGGTCAGCCCGGCCAGCCAGCCGAAGGCGCAGGCCACCGCGATGCCGGCAACCATCCCGCCGAGCAGGCCTTCGATGGTCTTGTTCGGACTGATGCGCGGTGCCAGCTTGTGCTTGCCGAACGCACGTCCGGCGAAATACGCGCCCGAGTCGGCCGCCCAGACCATGGTCAGGGCGGTCAGCAGCCACAGGTTGCCCTTGTCCGGGTTGGCGTGCAGCAGCACCAGCGCGGCCCAGGCGGGAAGCACCGCCAGGGTGCCGGCCGCCAGTTTGAGCGCGCGCGCCTGACCGTTGCCATGATCGGCACCGAAGGTGAAAAAGCGCAGCCACAGCAGCGCCAGCACCCACCAGGCCACGCCCACCAGGGCGGCGATCTGGAACAGCACCATCGAGCCGGCCGACGCCCACACCATCAGCACCATCAGCAGCAGATTGAGCATCAGCAGCACGGTGCGCGGCAGACTGTCGTCGATGCCGGAGAGCTTGAGCCACTCCCACAGGCCGGTCAGGAACAGAATCGCTGCCAGCGCCGCCAGCCATTGGGTGGGCAGCAGCACGATCGCGCAGATGGCGAGCGGCGCCATGATCAGCGCAGCAATCACGCGGGTCTTGGTCATGCGGAGGAGATCTCCGTCGCCTTGTCGGCGATCTGGGCACTGGTCAGGCCAAAGCGGCGTTCGCGCCCGGCATAGTCGTCCAGCGCCTGCTGCAGCACGCCGGCATCGAACTCCGGCCACAGGGTTTCGGTGAACCACAACTCGGTATAGGCCAGCTGCCAGAGCAGGAAATTGCTGATGCGGGTATCGCCACCGGTACGGATGAACAGATCCGGCGCCGGCAGGTCGGACAGTGCGACGCGGCTGGACAACAGGGCCTCGTCGATCTGATGCGGTTGCAGGCGGCCGGCCGCCACCTCTTCGGCCAGCGCACGTGCCGCCAGCGCGATGTCCTGGCGGCCGCCGTAACTGGCCGCGATGCTTAGCACCAGGCGCGCATTGCCCGCGGTGCTGCGTTCGGCAGCGGCCATGCGGTCGCGCAACGGCGCTGCGAAGCGATTGCGCTCGCCGATGAAACGCACCTGCACGCCACGCCGTTGCAGTTCTTCGACCTCGCGGTCGAGCGCATGCAGGAACAGCTTCATCAGCGAATCGACTTCCTCCTGCGGGCGGCCCCAGTTTTCGCTGGAGAACGCGAACAGGGTCAGCGCCGACACGCCCTTTTCCAGGCAGAAATCGATGGTGCGATTGACCGCCCGCGCACCGGCGCGATGGCCGATCATGCGCGGACGTCGCCGACGCTGCGCCCAACGCCCGTTGCCATCCATGATGATGGCAATGTGGCGCGGGACTGCGTCGGTAGAAGGGACTGGATGCATGGCAGGTGTTGCCACGATCAGACCGTCATCAATTCCTGTTCCTTGCCCTTGACGACCTCATCCACATCCTTGATGGCCTTGTCGGTCAATTTCTGGATGTCGTCTTCGGCGGCACGGGCTTCGTCTTCGGTGACCTTCTTGTCTTTCAGCAGATCCTTGACCTGCTGATTGGCATCGCGACGGATGTTGCGGATGGCGACCTTGCTGTCTTCGCCTTCGCCATGCACGGACTTGCTGAGCTCCTTGCGGCGCTCCTCGGTCAGCGGCGGCAGGTTAAGACGGATCACGGTGCCCACCACGGTCGGGGTCAGGCCCAGATCCGAGGCGTACAGGGCTTTTTCCACGTCCTTGATCATGCCCTTGTCGAACAGGCTGATCACCAGCGAGCGGCCTTCGGACACGCTGATGCTGGCAACCTGATTGAGGGGGGTGTCGGTGCCGTAGGCCTTGACCTTGATGCCGTCCAGCAGCGCCGGCGAAGCGCGGCCGGTACGCACGGTGGTCAGTGAATGGCGCAGAGCATCGATGCTCTTGGTCATGCGCGCCTGCGCGTCTTGTTTGATCTGGTTGAGCATCGCCGGAATCCGTGTGGAGCTGAATCCGGGGATTATAGCCGGGACTGGGGTTTCACGACTCGCCGGCCTACATGAGCCGGCGCAGCCGGTTCACCTGCCTGGCGCGTTCACGCCAGGCGCTGCGGTGGATCGGACACGAGCGGAGCGCCCGATCCACGCTGTGACGAATCACAAATCCCGATTTTCTAATCCGAAAAACTCAGCTACGGCCCTGCACCAAGGTGCCGATCTGCTCGCCGCGCAGGATGCGCAGCAGCACGCCGGGCTCGCTCATGCCGAAGATGCGCAGCGGCAGATCGCTGTCGCGTGCCAGCGCGAAGGCGGCGGTGTCCATCACTTCCAGGCCCTGCATGATGACTTCGTCGTAGGTCAGGCTGTCGTAGCGCACCGCATCGGTGTGCTTCTTCGGGTCCTTGTCGTACACGCCATCGACCTTGGTTGCCTTGAGCAGCAGGTCGGCACCGATTTCGATCGCACGCAGCGCCGCGCCCGAATCGGTGGTGAAGAACGGGTTGCCGGTGCCGGCGGCGAAAATCGCGATACGGCCCTTTTCCAGGTGACGCATGGCGCGGCGACGGATGAAATCTTCGCAGACGTCGTTGATCTTGATCGCGCTCATCACGCGCACCTTGGCGCCGAGCTTTTCCAGCGCGTCCTGCATGGCCAGCGCGTTGATCACGGTGGCGAGCATGCCCATGTGGTCGCCGGTGACGCGGTCCATGCCGCTGGCGGCCAGGCCGGCGCCGCGGAAAATGTTGCCGCCGCCGATCACCAATGCGACCTGTGCGCCGGCCTGCTGCGCTTCGATCACTTCATGGGCGAGGCGGTTGATCACCTTGGGATCGATTCCGTAATCCCCGTCTCCCATCAGCGCCTCCCCGGAAAGTTTGAGAAGAATGCGGCGATAGGAAAGTTCGGACATGGGGGAGACCTCGGGGGTGGGGGACGACAAACGCCGGCAATTCTAGCGGAAGCGTGCCACCGGGCGTGGTAAAAATTCCTTTGTCGTCATCGAGGTGACGTGCCGCTCAGTGCGCCCGCGGGTTCGGTGGCGTCGGAACATCGGTCGCATCGTAGGCGGTGACGCGGTTGCGGCCGCGATGCTTGGAGCGGTACAGCGTGCTGTCTGCGGCCTGCAACAGGTGTTCGATACTTTCGAACTGGCGCTCGATGCCGCCATGCGTGGCCAGGCCCGCAGAGAAGGTGATGTGCAGCGGGCCGCCCTGCAGTTGCGCCATCGGCGTGCGCGCGGTTTCGGCAAGGATGCGCTCGATCACCATCAACGCCGCATCGGCAGGCGTGTTGGGCAGGATCACCAGAAATTCTTCGCCGCCATAGCGTGCCACCAGGTCGCTGGTGCGCACCATGCGTTGCAGCGTCTGCGCAAAGTTGCGCAACACCTCGTCGCCGACCAGGTGGCCGTGCGCATCGTTGACGCGCTTGAAATCGTCCAGATCGATGAAGGCGATCGACAGCGGCCAGGCCTGCCGTGATGCCAGTTCGAACTCATGCGCCAGCGCGGTGCCGAGCTGATGCCGATTGAACACACCGGTCAGCGCATCGCGGCTGGCCTGCTCGGCCAGATGACGCATGCGGTTTTCCGATTCGTCGGCATGGCGGCGCGCTTCGGCCACATCCTGCAATTCGCGCAGGCTGCGCAGCAGGGCCAGCTCGCGCGCCTGCTCGAAGATCAGCTGGATGTGCTCGGGTTGCGGCACGCGGATGTCGAATAAGGCTTCGAGCTCGGGCAAGGATTCGGCGATGCGTTCGATCACTTTTTCGAAGCGTTCGGCATCCAGTTCCAGCACGTCCTGCGCCTGGCGCTGCGCATGCTCGGTGGCGGTGGCCGCGCTGGCGGAGAGCCAGATGTCGGCCAGACGTCCGGACAGCGCGACGCAGGCCATGAAGGGCTCCAGGCCTGACGGTTCTTCTTCGCTTTTCGCGATCGCGTTCTGCAGGTAGTGCGGTAACTGCCACTGGTGCGCAAGCCAGGCGCCGATTTCGGCGTGGGTGGCACCCAGGTGTTCGCGTTCGGCATCCAGCAGCGATGCGTTGTCGGGCGCCTGTTCCAGCAGTGGCGCATACAGCTCGGGTGCGCCTTGCAGCAGTGCCAGCTTGCCGATGTCCTGCAGCAGGCCGGCCAGCATCAATTCTTCGGGTTTGCGGATGCCATAGGCCTGACCCAGGATCCGACTGGCCAGCGCACATAGCCCGGCACGACGCCAGATGCGCTCATGCAACGGGTGCGCGACGAAGGTGCTGCGCACGCCGTGCACCATCGAAAATCCCAGCGCCAGGCTCAGGGTCGCGTTGAGGCCGAGCATGGTCAGCGCCTGGCCGAGGTTGTCGACACGGCGGCGGCTGGCGTACAGCGGTGAGTTGGCCACGCGCAGCATGCGTGCGCTCAGGGCGATGTCCATGCCGATGACTTTCGCGGTGGTGGTCATGTCCACATCCGGGTCCTGCGCCAGCTCGATGATGCGCAGCGCGACGCCGGGCGGCGATGGCAGGTTACGGCAGTAGTGCAGGGCGGCCTGGAGATCTGGTTGCATGAGTCATCGCCAACAGTGAACGCAAGCATACAGCTGCGTTCGGTGAGTTTGAGCACGCCACGGCTCGCAGTCGCTGCGCTGGAACGCATGCGTGAGGGGTGCTGAGAGTCTGGTTGGCATCTAGGCTTAGCGGCACGGCCGACAACATCTATAGCGTCGAGGCCGGTTGCAGGCACCACGGATGTGTGTGCTTCAGTTTCGCGCGCTTCGATGCAGCGCGGATTGGCAGGCAAAAAAAAGCCGCGGCATGGCCGCGGCTTTTTTTCACGCTGTGGCGAAGATCAGGCCAGACCGGCCTGCTTCATCACTTCGGCGGCGTAGTCTTCCACCACCTTCTCGATGCCCTCGCCAACGGCCAGGCGCTGGAAGCCGATCACGTCGGCACCAGCGGCCTTGACGGCCTGCTCGACGGTCTGATCGGTGTTCAGCACATACGGCTGGCCGTACAGCGTGACTTCGTTGACGATCTTGCTGATCTTGCCGCTGATGATCTTTTCCAGGATCTCGGCCGGCTTGGACTTGTCCTTTTCGGACATCTTGGCCAGTTCGATTTCCTTTTCCTTGGCGACAAACTCGGCCGGGACGTCGGATGCCTTGACGTGCGGCGGGTTCATTGCGGCGATGTGCATGGCAATGCCGCGTGCCAGCTCGATGTCGCCACCCTTCAGCTCGACCAGCACGCCGATACGGCCGCCGTGCACGTAGGCCGCGACGTTGTTGGCGCTGTCGATACGGGCCAGGCGACGCACCTGCAGGTTCTCGCCAACCTTGGCGATGACCGCAGCGCGACGCTCTTCGATGGTCTCGCCGCTGTCCAGCTTGACGCTCTTCAGCGCTTCGGCATCGGCGACGTCGGAGTTCAGTGCGGCGTTGGCCACGACCTCGGTGAAGGCCAGGAAGTTCTCATCCTTGGCGACGAAGTCGGTCTCGGAATTGACTTCGACCAGCACGGCCTTGCCGCCGGCCTGTGCGGTGGCGATGCGGCCTTCGGCAGCAACGCGGTCGGCCTTCTTGTCGGCCTTGGCCAGACCCGACTTGCGCAGCCACTCGGCAGCGGCATCGATGTCGCCAGCGTTTTCGACGAGTGCTTTCTTGCACTCCATCATGCCGGCGCCGGTGCGCTCGCGCAGTTCCTTGACCAGGGAAGCAGTGATTTCCATGGAATTACCTCGTATGGACGAATGCGTACGGCGGAAGTGTTCCGCCAGTGAGGAGACGGTGCAGCGTGCGGGCCGCCCCCGTAAAAATCTTTGGTGGCCTCAGCGACGGGTCGCGATGGACCCGTCGGGGCTGCGGCCGCCCAGCATGGAGCGGCCGCATTGCATGCCGATTACTCGGCAGCCGGTGCTGCAGGTGCTTCAGCTGCTGCCGGTGCCGCAGCAGCGGCCGGTGCGTCGGCCTTCTTCTCGGCGGACTTCTTGGCCGGGGCACGACGGCCCTTGCCTTCGTCGCCGGCGTCAGCCGAGAACTCTTCTTCGCGCACCGACGCCGAGTTCGGCGCAGCAGCCTTGCCTTCCAGCACGGCATCGGCAGCGGCACGTGCGTACAGCTGCACGGCGCGGATGGCGTCGTCGTTACCCGGGATGGCGTAGTCGACCAGGGCCGGATCGTAGTTGGTGTCGACCACGGCGATCACCGGGATGCCGAGCTTCTTGGCTTCCTTGATGGCGATGTCTTCATGGCCGATGTCGATCACGAAGATCGCGTCGGGCAGACGGTTCATTTCCTTGATGCCGCCCAGCGACGCGTCCAGCTTTTCGCGCTCGCGACGCAGGCCCAGCACTTCGTGCTTGACCAGCTTTTCGAAGGTGCCGTCGGTTTCAGCGGCTTCCAGTTCCTTCAGGCGGGCAACCGACTGCTTGACGGTACGGAAGTTGGTCAGCGTGCCGCCCAACCAGCGCTGGGTCATGAACGGCATGTTGCAACGCTCGGCTTCTTCCTTGATCGACTCGCGCGCGCTGCGCTTGGTGCCCAGGAACAGCACGGTGCCGCGCTTCTGCGCGATCGAGGAGAGGAAGTTCATCGCGTCGTTGAAGAGCGGGACGGTCTTCTCGAGGTTGATGATGTGGATCTTGCCGCGCGCGCCGAAGATGTACGGCGCCATCTTGGGGTTCCAGTAGCGGGTCTGGTGGCCGAAATGGACGCCGGCTTCCAGCATCTGACGCATGGTGACCTGAGGCATTGAAAAAACTCCTGGTAGCGGAATCGCCGTGCGCAGCTGTTGTTTGAAGTCAGCGCAGGGAGTGCGAGCGCTGCGAGAACACTCGCATCAAACGCACAAGATTCCGGGGTTGGGCTTCCCTGTTGCCTCCGCGACGAACCCTTGTGAGGGCACCCCGGCACGGATGGCGGCAGCAGGTGTGGATTCGTCGGTGACGTCCGACGTGGACGGCGCGATGCGGCAAAGACGCAAAACAGCCGGCGGAGTATAGCCGGCCGGGCCGGTCGTATGCAATGTGCACTGCCGGCATCGCCCGGACTGGCGGGCGAGGGGACTCAGGGCTGCAGTGCGAGCGTGGTTTCGGTATCGCTGTTGACGCGGGCCACGAAGCGTCCCAGATCGGCGGACAGGGTTGCCGGCAGCGCCCATTGCCGGGTCTGGCCGGGCAGCACATAGCCGGCCAGATCGTTGCCGATGCTGTGCCGGGTACCGCCGGCATCAATAAAGGCCAGGTCAGCCAGGCGGGCGTGGTGCACGCCGGCGTTGTGGATGCGCAAGCTGCGGCCGCCGCCCTGGCCGGACAGCGTCGCCTGCAGCTGCGGGTGCAACTCGCCCGGCTCGCTGGGCATCGCAAACACCGGCGTGGAATATCGCAGCAGCTCGGTTTCATCGCCCACGGCATGTTGGGTCACTACCAACCGATAGCTATCTTCGGTCCGAGCCGGGCTAGGGCCGAGGCGGATGACCCGTAACAGCTGGCGGCCTTGCGCCGGGATTTCGAACTGACTGGGGCTGACGGTGGCGCCGACGGCCGGTTCCAATACTTCGCGCCCGCCGTCCTGGCTCCAGCGGTAAAGCTTGGCATCGGCGCGCCACGGTTGCGCCGCCTGGTTGTACAGCCAGACCGCCGCCTGGTCGCTATCGGCCGGGATGTGCGCGGTGGTCGGGGCGATGGCGATCTCGGCAGCGACAGCGCTGCCGCTAGCGGCCATGCATAGCAGGCCCAGGATCAGCCAACTGCAGCGCGGGCGGGTGGCGGCCATGCTCAGAACGCGATGGTGGTGATGCGCGTCGCACCGCTGGGCGCAGGCCCTGCAAGTGCGCTGGCGTCCTGGCCAGTGCTGGTGGTCGACGGGGTGTTGACGTTGCGCGACGGCTGCGCAACCGCGACTGGCGTGCCACGCGAGCAGCTGGCGCGCGGCGGGGTCGTGCGCAGCTCGCAACCGCTGAGCAGGCGCAGGCCGATGTGCAGGCTGGAGTTGTCCGGGCCGCGGTTAGTGGACGCAGTTGCGGCAGCGGCGCTGCAAGCGAGGGCGACCAGCGTGAAGCACTTCAGGAAGGTGACCGGCGTCATGAAGGCAATCGTTTGCATTGGAGTCGTTACAAATAGCGACGCCCCCGAAGCGAACTTAATTAACGGTCAGTAAGTGATCGAGACAGTCACCGTGTCGGTATAGGCCCCGGCGATGGGTAGCTGCGGCGCCGGCGCGCGGCCATAGACCGTCACCGTCTGCGCGACCCCGTTGCCGGTGCCGGCCAGGGTATCGACCCCGACCGTGGTGCCCCAGCGGTTGCTGCGGCCCGAGTCCTTGTAGAGCTCGTAGGTGATGAAGTTGGCGCTGCTGGCGTGGCGCATCCGTCGGGTGCCGCCGCTGGCGTTGACGCCGACGTCCAGGCCGATGTTCCAGGCGGTGCGGTTGGTGCAGGCCAGGCTGATGGTCGAACTGCGGTCGATCTGGGTGTCGATGCTGCCGGCGATGCTGCCGAAATCCAGATCGGTGGTGACATAGGTATTGCAGCGCGCCGGCACATCGGCCGAGGCGGTGAACGGAAATGCATTGCTGGCGGTCTTGGCGCCGCTGCCGCCCGTGTTGCAGCTGGCCGGCGGCTGGATGCCGCCGATGATGCTTTCGTTGTAAGCGTAGCGCATCACCGTATCGGCGCCGCCGAAGCTGCTGGTGTGGTTGCCCACCGACAGCGTCTGGCTGCCTGGAATGCGTCCGTAGAAGGTGACCGTGGTGGTCTGCGAGCCGCCGACCAGGATCGGTACCGAATAGGCGAAACTCAGTACCAGCGGCGACGGCGTGCTCGATCCGGTGGCGCCCCAGACCTGCGTGCGTGCCGCGTCGCTGTAGATCTGATAGCTCAACGCATCGCTGGTGGCGTTGAGCATGCGGCGCGGCGTATACACGCCTGCGCTGGCACTGCCGGGCCCCAGGTCCAGGCACAGCGTCACCCGCGCCTGGCCCAGCACGCTGAGCGCGGTGGTGGCGCAGGACACGTTGAAGCTCGCGACCGCATCGGTGGCGCCATTGGCGGCCACGTTGCCGAAGGCCAAGGGCGTCCCCAACGTCACCGTGCAGGTGGTATCGGCATGCGCCGGCTGGCTGGGCGTCAGCCACAGCAATGCAAGGCTCAGTACAAGCAAGGCCCGCCAGAGCGCCTGCACGCTCATGGCGTCGGCTCCGCGATGCAGCGCAACGGGCCGACCCGCGGAATGCGGCCAGCGTCGGCCGGATACGCGAACTGCGCGATGCAGCGGCCCTCCGGCAATTCCACCAGGATGCGGTTGTCGTTCTGCAGATTGTCCAGATAGGTTTCGCCGTCGTAGCCGACCACCACGCGTTCGGCATCGCCTTCGCGTTGCGCCACGCTGCCCACCGGCACCGGCGCGCCATTTGCGTCGTGCAAGACGATCACCGCAGCCCGCACCCGGGTGATGCCGAAGCGCACTGCCACACCGGATTGCTGGCGCGGCGTCACCGTGGTGTCGACCCGATCCACGCGCAGGTCCGCCGGCAGGCTCAGCGTGTCGATCGATAGCTGATTGCGCTGCCACGATTGCAGCGGCGTCACCAACAAGGTGCCGCGTGCATCGGTGACCCCGATCAAGCGGTTCTCCAGCCGTACCGGAATGCCGGCCTGGCCGTCGGTGGACACCACCGCAAACGCGTCCTGGACGTCGCGCGCCGCAAAACTGCGGCCGTCCATCCACACCAGGCTGCCGCTGGCGCTGGCATAGCCGAACTGGTCGCCGTCCTGGGTGGCCGCGCCGAAGTTGTAGCGGCCGATGCGGTTCAACCAGCCCAGCTCGGCCAGCCCGCCGCTGGCATCGTCGCCCGCGCGTGCCTGCACGCGCCAGCCGATGCCGCCCAGGTCGCCGTCGCCGGGTAGCGGCTGGCTGACATCGGCCACAAACCCGGTGCGATTGCCGTTGCGCTGCATCGACGCGCTGGCCTGGCGCAATTCGCCGAAGGTGGTGGACAGCGACAGATACAGGCTGCGGTCGCTGCGGATATCCAGGTTCTGATTGCCCGACAGATTGGCGGCCCAGTTGCGCCCGAAGCTGCGCGACCAGAACACGCTGGCATAACGCGAGGTGTCGCCTTGCGGATAGCTCAGGCGCACGTAGCTGGTGCCCAGCGAGCCGATCGGGTCGGCATTGACGCCGAATGCGGCGCGGTCGCTGACACGCGCCGGCAGGCTGCCCTGCAACGCGCCGAGGTCGCGGTAATCGCCGTGGGTGCGCTGGGTGCCCAGATTCACGTTGAAACGCCGGTTGTTCCAGGCGTAGCCCAGCACAGACTGGCCGCCACGCAGCGCATGCATCCTGCTGTGTGCGTAGGCTGCATTGAACACGCCGCCAGCGCCGAGCAACCACACCCCGCCTGCGCCGGCATTGATCACGCCGCCGCCGGCTTCGGTGTGCGCCTCAATGGTGAAGTCGTCGCGCAGGCCCTTGCGCAAGCTGGCGCTGGCGACCAGCTGCGAGGCATAGGAAAACGAACGCACGCCATAGTCGCGGCGAAGATGGCCGATGCCTGCCGACCACTCGGAAATGCCGCGCGCCAGCAGTTGCGGCGTGCCGTAAAACGCGAAGTCCAGCCGACGCACCCGGCCGAAGGCATCGGTCACCACGATCTGCGCCTGCCCGGTGCCGCTGATGCCCGGTTGCGCGGCCAGTTGAAACGGCCCGGCCGGCACCTGGCCGCTGTATTGACGCAGGCCATCGACATACAGCTCCACCGTGGAGGGCACCGCCGCTTCGCCCAGAAAGCTGGGCGTCGGGGTCAGCACGCGATAGGGCTGCAGCGCGTAATTGCGGCCGATCTGCACGCCGCCCAGCCGCAGCGAACGGCTCCAGTCGACGAAGCCGCTGTAGAAATCGCCCACCCGCAGGCTGGTGGCGCTGTCGGGGAAATCCATCTGCCAGGCGCTGTCCAGGCGCACCGCCTCGCTGCGCCAGCGTTGGTCCTGCGGGCGGTCGTAGGCCAGAAAAATGGCCGTGGTATCGACCATGCCGCGGCCCAGGCCGAAGCCGCGCAGTTCGGTGGCCAGCGACATGCTGCTGGAACCGGCATTGCGCGTGGCATAGAAGTCGTAATTGAGCAGCATGCCCGGCGATGCGGTGGCGCTGGGCGGGGCGGCTTCTTCGGCCTTGAGTACGGTGGTGGACAGCGACAGCTGCGCCAGCGGTACCTGCAGCGCGAGCCGCTGCAGCGCGGCGTCGTAGCGCACTTCCACATCGGGTAGCCGATCCAGATCGACCAATTCGCCGGGCAGGCGATCGGCCAGGATGAAGCCGAGTTTGCGCAGCGTTTCCACCGAGCCACGCAAATGGCCGTCGACCAGCTCAAAGGGCGCCAGGCCGCGATCGGCCTGATTCAAGGTGACGTCCAGATACAGCGACTGCGGTTGTGTGGCGGCGCTTTGCGCAATCTGGTCGGGCAACGATGCGACATCGGCGAGATCGCCGGCCATGGCGTTCGCCAACCCGGTGGCGGTCGCAAGCAGGGTCATCGCCAGCCGGGCCGTATCACGGCGCCGTGGGCGCGGCCAACAAGGTGCGTTCGTCAGCCTCACCATTGATCCTCGCGACGATGGAGCCGCGGCCGAACTGCGCCAGCGGTGCGCCCAGCGACCAGCGCATGGTCTGGCCCGGTAACACGTAGCCGACCAAGCCGTTCAAGGTGGTCTTGGTTGCGCCATCGACCCGGTGCTGCAGATCGGCGACCTGCGCATGCCCGGAGCCGCTGTTGCTGATCTGGATCTGCGCATTGCCGTCGGTGCCGGCGATTACCTGCGCGCTCAGGGTGGGCGTGGGCTCGGCCTTGCCGGGTGGCAGGACGAAGATCGGCACCGAGTAGCGCAGCACGAACTGCATGCCCTTGCGATCGGCATCGGCGCTGGGCAGTTCGTCGACGATGATGCGGTAGCAGAGCTCCTGGCGACTGGGCGCAGGCCCGGCGCGGATCACGCGAATCAGTTGGCGCTCGCCTGCAGCCAGGGTGCGCATCGGTGGGCTGATCAGGATTTCCTGGGTCGGATCGAGCTGGTCCTGCCCATCGCGCTGGGTCCAGCGATAGGCGCGGGTCTGCACCTGCACCGGTGCGCCGCCACTGTTGCTCAGCCATAGGCCGTCGGCGGTCTGTTCTGCGCTCAGGGTCAGCGAGGTCGGCGCCAGCTGCAGGCTGGCCGCCTGCGCAGGCGGCAACAGCCAGACGCAGCTCAGCGACAGGCTCAGGGCGAGTCCCAGCGGGACCAGCCACGCACGGAGGCGCGACGGCAGCTGTTGCGATGGCATGCGTGAGCTCAATAGACGATGGTCGCGGTGATCGTGTCCTGGTAGCTACCAGTCGCGGCGTTGTTGACCGACGGATTGGTCACACGACCGTAGACCGGGTAGACCTGGTTGATGCCGGTGGCGGTGCGGCTCAGGGTGTTGGTGCCGGTGGTGCTGCCCCAGACCGTGCTGCGGCCCAGATCCTGATAGAGCTGATAGGCGATGAAGTTGTTGGTGGTGACCAGTGGGTCGGCGTTCTTCATGCGGCGGGTGGTCACATCGTTAGAGGTGCCCGCGTTGCTGCCCGCGCTCAGCGCGATGTTGTAGGGCGTCAATGCGGTGCATTGGGCGGTCACGCTGCCGTTGGCATCGGCGTTGGCGGTCGAGGTGGAGAGCACCGAACCGAAGTCGACGTCCGTGGCGGAAGCGGCGGTGATGGTGCAGGCCTTGGTGACGGCGATCTTGACGTTGAAGGTGGTTGTATCTGCTGCCGTCGCCATGCCGATGGTCGAGAGCAGGCCGATGGAGAGCAGGACAGGGCGGACAGTGCGCATGGACATTTCCTTGACCGGTCAGGTCTTTGATGACGCGACAAGCTGTCGCCCTCCATGCAATGCATCAACTGTGCCAAAAATAACTGCGAATTCATCTTGTATCTAGCTGTTTCGCTTGCATCTTTTGCGAAATTTGCGATGTCCTATTGATGACTTCGCTCGCAGGATTCTTGACGCGAGAGGAACTGCGTCACACATGAATAGGCGCTCGCGACGGTTTGCTGTTGCCCGGTCCGCTTGTGCTGTCGACACTGTGTCCTGCAAAAAACGCTGTCGCGGGTCGTTCAGATTCAGCCCGGATCGGCGATAATCGGGGGCATGAGCGTCAATCTAAAAACCAAAGAAGAAATCGAACTGATGCGCATCGCCGGCCGTCTGGCCGCCGAGGTGCTCGACATCGTTGGCCCGCACGTCAAGCCGGGCGTGACCACTGCCGAGCTCGACCGCATCTGCCACGACCACATCGTCAACGTGCAGGGCACCATTCCTGCAAACGTTGGCTATCGCGGCTTTCCCAAGAGCGTATGCACCTCGGTCAATAACGTGATCTGTCACGGCATTCCGAGCGCGGCCAAGGTGTTGAAGGAAGGCGACATCGTCAATATCGATGTCACCGTGATCAAGGACGGCTGGCACGGCGACACCAGCCGCATGTATTACGTGGGCACGCCGTCGGTAATGGCCAAGCGCCTGGTGGACACCACCTATGAAGCGATGTGGCGCGGCATCCGCGCGGTCAAGCCGGGCGCCACGCTGGGCGATGTGGGCCATGCGATCCAGAAGTTTGCTGAGGCCGAACGTTTCAGCGTGGTGCGCGACTACTGCGGCCACGGCATCGGCAAGGTCTATCACGACGAACCGCAGGTGATGCATTACGGCCGTCCGGGCGAAGGCCTGGTGCTCAAGCCGGGCATGACCTTCACCATCGAGCCGATGATCAACGAAGGCACCTATCACCATAAGACACTGCCCGACGGCTGGACCGTGGTCACCAAGGATCGCAAGTTGTCCGCGCAGTGGGAGCACATGGTCGCAGTGACCGAAGACGGCGTGGATGTGCTGACGCTGTCTGCCAATTCGCCCGCGCCGGTATGACGGCCACGCCGGCGGATCGACCCGACCCGGGCGTCGCCGGCGATGCGGAATGGGCCGCGCAGGCCCGTCCGCTGCTGGTGCACGCGGACATGCGGCTGTGCAAACGCTTCGATCAGGGCGAACCGATCGAACGGTTGGTTGCGCTACGCGCACGCGCGGTCGACCAGTTGATGCGCAACGCCTGGACCCGCTGTATTTCGGCCGATAGCGGCCTGTCGCTGCATGCGGTCGGTGGGTATGGCCGCGGCGAGCTGTTTCCGCGTTCGGACGTGGACGTGCTGGTGTTGGGCGACACCGCCGTGCAGCAGCGCCACGAGCAGGCGCTGGCGCGGTTGTTCGCGTTGTTGTGGGATGTGGGCCTGCCGATCAGTCACGCGGTGCGCTCGCCGGCGCAGTGCACCGCCGCTGCGATCGATCAGACCGTGCTCACCGCGTTGATCGAGTCGCGGCCGTTGGTGGCCGACGGCGACGCGCGCGCGGCACTGGCTGCGGCGATCGCGCCGCAATGGGTGTGGCCGCCGCGCGATTTCTTCCAGGCCAAGCGCGAAGAATTGCTGGCGCGGCATCAGCGCTTTGGCGACACCGCCGACAATCTCGAACCCGACATCAAGGACGGCCCGGGTGGCCTGCGCGATTTGCAGACCCTGGGCTGGATGGCGTTGCGCGCGTTCGGGGTCAAGGATCTGGAAGCGTTGGTCGGGCTGGGCCATGTCGGCTTCGACGAAGCGGCTGCGTTGCGACGCGAGCGCGAAGAATTGGCGCGGCTGCGCTTCGGGCTGCACATCGTGGCCAACCGGCCGGAAGAACGCCTGCGTTTCGATTACCAAAAGACCCTGGCGCAGCGGCTGGGCTTTGCCGACGACCCGGAAAGTCTTGGCGTCGAAAAAATGATGCAGCGCTTTTACCGCAGCGCTGCGTTGATCCGCCGGATCAGCGATCGGCTGCTGCAGCGCTTCGAAGAACAGTTCGATGGCGAGGCGGTACCGGAGCCGTTGGGCGATGGTTTCAGCCTGCGTCGCGGTTATCTGGCCGCCGATGCCGACAGCTGGCCGGATGGCGATGTGCTGCGGGTATTCGCGCTGTTTGCGCAGTGGGCCGCGCATCGCGATGTGCGCGGGTTGCATTCGTTGACCGCACGCGCGCTGGCCGAAGTGCTGCAGCAACTGCCGGCTTACGACGTAGCCGATGCCGCCACGCGCGACCGTTTCATGGCGCTGCTGCGCGGCCCGCGTGCGGTGGAAACGCTCAATCGCATGGCGCGGCTGGGTGTGCTGGGGCAGTGGATTCCGGCGTTTGCCAGTGTGTCCGGGCGCATGCAGTTCGATCTGTTTCACGTCTACACGGTGGACCAGCACACCTTGATGGTGCTGCGGAACATCGCGCTGTTCGCCGCCGGCCGTGCCGACGAGCGTTTTTCGATCACCCACGAAGTCTGGCCGCGTCTGCGCAAGCCGGAATTGCTGCTGCTGGCCGGGTTGTTTCACGACATCGCCAAAGGCCGCGGTGGAGATCACTCCGAACTGGGCGCAGTCGATGCGCGCGCGTTCTGTCTTGCGCATCGGCTCAGCGAAGGCGATACCGAACTGGTGACCTGGCTGGTGGAGCAGCACCTGCGCATGTCGGTCACCGCGCAAAAGCAGGACATCTCCGACCCGGAGGTAATCCATCGCTTCGCCACCCTGGTCGGCACCCGCGAGCGTCTGGATTATTTGTATCTGTTGACCTGCGCCGACATCGCCGGCACCAGCCCCAAGCTGTGGAACGCATGGAAGGACCGGTTGCTGGCCGATCTGTATTTCGCCGCGCGTCGCGCGCTGCGCGAAGGCCTGGAACATCCGCCGCCGCGCGAGGAACGCTTGCGCGAAGCACGCGACTCCGCACGCGCGCTGATGCAGGCGCAAGGCCATGACGATGCCACCATCGACCGCCAGTTCGCTGGCATGCCGGACGAAAACTTCCTGCGCTTCCGTCCCGAGCAGCTCGCCTGGCAGGCCGTCTCGCTGATCGAAGTGCAGATCGGCCAGACCCTGGTCAAGGCGCGTCGTGCGGTGCCGGACAACGATGCGTTGGAACTGTTCGTGTATTCGCCAGACCGCGATGGCCTGTTTTCGGCGATTGTCGCCACGCTGGATCGCAAGGGCTACGGCATCCATCGCGCGCGCGTGCTGGACGCGCCGCACGACGCGATCTTCGACGTGTTCGAAGTGCTGCCGCAGGAAGGCTATGCCGATGGCGATCCGCAGCGTCTTGCCGCCGCGCTACGCCAGGTGCTGGCCGGCGACCTGCAAAAAGTGCGGCCATCGCGGCGTGCCGTGCCGCGCCAGTTGCGGCATTTCCGCTTTGCGCCGCGCGTGGAATTCAGCGAAAGCGCTGGCGGCCGCCGCACCCGCATCAGTCTGGTCGCCCCCGATCGTCCTGGCCTGCTGGCCGATGTGGCGTATGTCCTGCGCATGCAACATCTCCGCGTGCACGACGCGCGCATCGCCACCTTTGGCGAGCGTGCGGAAGATCAGTTCCAGATCACCGACGAGCACGATCGCCCGTTGTCCGAATCCGCCCGGCAGGCCCTGCGCGATGCGTTGTGCGCCTGTCTCGACCCCGCCTAGTACGTCCGGAGACCCCCATGGCCACCACCAAGAAGACCGCGCGCAAGCCCGGCGCGACCACCGCCAGCGCCGCACCCAAGCGCGCAGCCACCCCCACCGCCAAGGCCGGCAAGACGACCGCAGCAGACACGACCAAGCCGGTCGCGAGAGTCGGCAAGAAAGGCGCCGTCAAGACGGCGGCGGTCAAGGCCGCGCCGGTCAAGAACACCGCTGTAAACAAGGCTTCTGAAAAGAAGACTGCTGAAAAGAAGGCCGCCAGCGCTCCGCGCGTGGCCAGGCAGGCGACCGGCGTGGTGTCGGTGCCAGCAGCGAAAAAGGCGGCCGCTGCAAAGAAACGGCCGATTGCCGAGCAGGCCGTGCAAAGCGCGGCAACCCATGTAGGCAACGATGAACTGAAGTTCGGCATCGAAAGCGCCTTCGAGCGCCGCGCCACCTTGACGATGGATGAGATCGACGGCTCCACCCGCGCGATCGTCACCCGCGTGATCGATGGCCTGGAGAGCGGCGAATTCCGCGTGGCCGAGCCGGACGGGCAGGGCGGCTGGACCGTCAACGAGTGGTTGAAGAAAGCTGTGCTCCTGTATTTCCGCGTCAACGAGATGGCGGTGATCGACGCCCAGCCGGCGCCGTTCTGGGACAAGGTGGAATCGCGCTTTGCCGGCTTCCATGAAGCCGACTTCCGCAAGGCCGGCGTGCGCGTGGTGCCCGGTGCGGTCGCGCGTCGCGGCACCTATTTCGGCAAGGACGTGGTGCTGATGCCGAGCTTCACCAATATCGGCGCCTATGTCGGCGAAGGCACCATGGTCGACACTTGGGCAACGGTGGGCTCGTGCGCGCAGATCGGCAAGCACTGCCATCTGTCCGGCGGTGCCGGCATCGGTGGCGTGCTCGAACCGCTGCAGGCCAGCCCGACCATCATCGAAGACCATTGCTTTATCGGCGCGCGGTCGGAAGTGGTCGAAGGCGTGGTCATCGGCCATCACAGCGTGATCGGCATGGGTGTGTTCATTTCGCAGAGCACGCGTATTTACAACCGCGCTACCGGCGAGATTTCCTACGGCTATGTGCCGCCGTACAGCGTGGTGGTGTCTGGCCAGCTGCCGTCCAAGGACGGCTCGCATTCGCTGTATTGCGCAGTGATCGTCAAGCAAGTGGATGCCAGGACACGCAGCAAGACCAGCGTTAACGAGCTGCTGCGCGGTCTGGCCGATTGAGTACCGCACCCGCCCCTGCCGGCACCTTGCTGTCGCGTCCAGCCAGCGGCTGGATCCGGTGGGGCATCCCGGCCCTGTGGCTGGGATGGGCTGCGGTCTACGTGGCGGGCTCGCTGGCGCGCGACGGCGTGCCGCAGCAGCTGGACGTGCTGCGCTGGCTGGCGCCTGTCGCCATGCTTGGGCTGACCGTGCGGCATATCGTGTTGTGCAGGCGATGGGCGCAGGTGCGCGATGCCGGCGATGCGCTGGAGATCGTGCAGCAGGGGCGGTCGCAGCGTGTGGACCTGGCGCAGTTGCGTGCAGTCGATCCGGCCTGGCTGGTTCCACCGGTGCGGCTGGCGTTGAAATTCCACGGTGAGCGCGCACGGGTGGTGTTCCTGCCTGCGCGCGGGCAAGACCCCACCGCGTTGGCCACCACCTTGCTGGCGCGTGCAGGCGCGCACCATGCAGTTGAAGAGAGCACGACATGACCACGTTGTATGGATTGAAGAACTGCGACACCTGCAAGAAGGCCACCAAGTGGCTGGACCGCTTCGGCTTGGCCCATACGTTCGTCGATTACCGCGAGCACAAGCCGGAGCCGGAGACGCTGGTCGCCTGGGCCGAACAGGCGGGCGGCTTCGATGCCTTGATCAACAAGTCCTCGACCACCTGGCGGCAGCTGCCCGACAACAAAAAAACGCCTGGCTCGCAGGCCGAATGGAAGCTGCTGCTGCGCGAGTATCCGCAGCTGATCCGACGGCCCGTGGTCGTGACCGACGATGGCGCGTTGAGCCAGGGATTCTCCGATAACGGCTTCAAGAAGCGGTTCGGCATCGAGTGAACGTGCGGCCCTACCAGGGCGAGGACTGGCTCCAGCTGTGTGCCGTGCACGATGCGGCGCGGCAGCAAGAGCTGCGAGCGGCCGGCTTGCCCGAAGCATTCCTGCCCCTGCCGATCGCCGCCGAGCGTGAGTCACTGTTTGACTACACGCTGCGCGTGGCCGAGCTCAATGGACGCGTGATGGGTTTCGTTGCCTACGATGCGCAGGAACTCGCCTGGCTGTACGTGGCGCCGGGCGCGCAACGGCGCGGCGTTGGCGCAGCGCTTGTTGCAGCGGTCCAGCGGGATCGTCCGAACGGCCTGTCGTTGGAATTGCTGGAAGGAAATGACGCAGCACTGGCCTTCTACCAACGCTGCGGCTTCGTCGTCACCGGCAGCCACGGCGGCCGCATGCCGGGAAACGAGCGTTTTGCAGTGCGCGTGCAGACGATGCAGTGGCATGGCCCGGATGCCGCCCCAGCGATGCATGCATCAACCGTGTGATCACATAAGGCCTGACGACATGAACGATGTGCTGGAGCTGACCTGCGATCTGATCGCACGCCCCTCGGTGACCCCTGACGATGCTGGCTGCCAAGCACTGCTTGCAGGGCGCTTGACTGCCGCGGGCTTCGCCTGCGAGCACCTGCGCTTGGGCGAGGTCGACAATCTGTGGGCAACCCATGGCAGCGGTGCGCCAGTGCTGGTGTTGCTCGGGCATACCGATGTGGTGCCGCCGGGCCCGCGCGAGGCGTGGACCAGCGATCCATTCGATCCGCAGATCCGCGATGGCGTGCTGTACGGGCGTGGTGCCGCCGATATGAAAGGCAGCGTGGCTGCCTTCGTGATTGCCGCCGAGCAGTTTGTTGCGGCCCATGCGGAGCACCCCGGTACGTTGGCGGTGTTGTTGACCTCCGACGAGGAAGGCGATGCCATCGATGGCGTGCGGCGTGTGGCCGATCTGTTTCGCGAACGTGGGCAAGCGATCGATTGGTGCATCACCGGCGAGCCATCGTCCACCGAGCGACTGGGCGACCTGCTGCGGGTTGGCCGCCGCGGTAGCCTGTCCGGCACGCTGACCGTCAATGGCGTGCAGGGCCATGTGGCGTATCCGCACAAGGCGCGCAACCCGATCCATCTGGCAGCGCCCGCGTTGGCCGAATTGGTCGCACGGCGCTGGGACGACGGCTTCGAAAGTTTCCCGCCCACCAGTCTGCAGATTTCCAACATCCATGCCGGCACCGGTGCCAACAACGTGATCCCCGGCGAGCTGCAGGTCGCCTTCAATCTGCGTTACACCCCGCAGTGGGATGCGCCGCGTCTTGAAGCGGAAATTACCGCAGTGCTGGATCGCCATGCGCTGGATTACAGCGTTCGCTGGCACCGCAGCGGCGAGCCGTTCTACACCCCGGAGGGGCGCCTGCGCAGCGTTGCGCGCGAGGTGTTGGGCCAGTTCGCCGGCGCGCCGCCGGAAGAGAGCACTGGCGGTGGCACTTCCGATGCGCGCTTCATCGCGCCGCTGGGCGCGCAATGCATCGAGGTCGGCCCGGTCAACGCGTCGATCCACCAAGTGGACGAGCATGTGCGCGTGGCCGATCTGGAGGCGTTGCCGTCGCTGTACCGCACGCTTGTCGAACGCTTGTTGATCGGTTGAGCAAGCGCTGCGCCGCCGTCGTTGCCGCTGAAACAGTTGCGCCAGCGAAAACGAACGGTTAGCGTCGGCTACATGGTCATCCACCTCGCCAAGCTTAATAACGCCAACCGCAACACGCTGCGCGCGAATAATCGTGCGCGGCCGATGCGGGTCTGCGACTAGGCGAAGTACATCCAAACGCCCAGGAATCAGAAAACCCGCATCGGCCGATGCGGGTTTTTTTTTGGGCGTCACTTCCAAGCAGCATGCTCGTCCACCGGCCATCCATCCCCGCAGTTTCATCAGGAGTGTTTCCATGTGTTCCATCTTCGGAATTTTCGGCCTGCAACCCGGCGACGATCTGCAGGCCCTGCGCCGGCAGGCGCTGGAATGTTCGCAGCGGCAGCGGCATCGCGGTCCGGACTGGAGCGGCGTGTATGTCGACACCGGCGCGATCCTGGTGCACGAGCGGCTGGCCATCGTCGACCCGGCCGGCGGCTCGCAGCCCTTGCTCTCGGAAGATGGGCAGCTGGCCTTGGCGGTGAATGGCGAAATCTATAACCATCGCGAACTCAAGCAGGAGCTGCAGCAGCCGTACGCCTTCCAGACCGGCTCCGATTGCGAGGTGATCAACGCGTTGTATCGCGAAGATGCGCCGGCCTCGTATCTCAACCGCCTCAACGGCATCTTTGCGTTCGCACTGTGGGACAAGGCGGCCGGACGCGTGATCATTGCGCGCGACCCGATCGGCGTGGTGCCGCTGTACTGGGGGCATGATCGCGAAGGCCGCCTGCGCGTGGCCTCCGAGCTGAAATCGCTGGTGGACGATTGCGCCGATGCCGCACAGTTTCCGCCGGGCCATTGGTACGACAGCGCCACCGGCGCATTGAGCCGCTACTACGAACGCGCCTGGCGCGAATACGGAGAAGTGGAAGGCGTGCAGGTGCAACTGCAGGAATTGCGCGAAGCCTTTGAGCGGGCGGTGCATCGTCAGCTGATGACCGACGTGCCGTACGGCGTGTTGCTCTCAGGCGGTCTGGATTCGTCGTTGGTCGCAGCCGTCGCCGCGCGTTATGCACGGCATCGCATCGAAGAAAACGACACCACCGAAGCGTGGTGGCCGCGCCTGCATTCGTTCGCGATCGGCCTGAAAGGCTCGCCCGATCTTGCCGCTGCAGAAGTGGCCGCCGCAGCACTGGGCACCGTGCACCACGGGTTCGAATACACCTTCGAAGAAGGCCTGGACGCGTTGCCGGAAGTGATCCGTCACATCGAGACCTACGACGTCACCACCATTCGCGCGTCCACGCCGATGTTTTTGCTGGCACGGCGCATCAAGGCGATGGGCGTCAAGATGGTGCTGTCGGGCGAAGGCAGCGACGAAATCTTTGGCGGCTATCTGTATTTCCACAAGGCACCGAACGCGCGCGAATTCCATGAGGAATTGGTACGCAAGCTGGATGCACTCAACAACTTCGATTGCCTGCGCGCAAACAAGTCGATGATGGCCTGGGGCGTTGAGCCACGCGTGCCGTTCCTGGACCGCGAGTTCCTGGATGTGGCCATGCGCATGGATGCCAGCTTCAAGATGATCGACAAGACCAGCACCGGCGCCACGCGCATGGAAAAGGGCGTGCTGCGCGAAGCGTTCGCCGGTTATCTGCCCGAATCGATCCTGTGGCGGCAGAAAGAGCAGTTCAGCGATGGCGTGGGCTATGGCTGGATCGATGGGCTCAAGGCGCATGCCGCCGCGCATGTGAGCGACCGCGAGCTGGCCGCGGCCGACCGGCGTTTTCCGGTCAACCCGCCGCAGACCAAGGAAGCGTATTTCTATCGCAGCCTGTTCGAGCAGTTTTTCCCGAGCCAGGCGGCGGCAGAAACGGTGCCGGGCGGCAAGTCGATTGCGTGCTCGTCACCGACCGCGATTGCCTGGGATGCGAGTTTTGCGGCAATGGCCGACCCGTCGGGCCGTGCGATCGCCGGCGTGCACGAACAGGCACTGGCCTCGTAACGCGCGTTGCAACTGCAGCGGCCGGCATGCGCCAACGCGCTGCCGGCCGCCCTGTAGTACAGGTGCTTATTGCTCGTGGCGCACGCAATAGCCGTAGCGCTGCGGCTCGATATCCACACCGGCCACATCGGCCTGGTTGTTACGCCACAGGTTGGGCTTGAAGTCGGCCGCGGTGCAGTTGGCTGCACGGTCCACACCGATGGTGTAGGTGAACGGCGTATTGGAGAAGCGGTTGTTCTCGAACACGTTGTCCTGGCTCATGCTGTTGTCCCAGCACAGGATTTCCGGCGTGCGATAGCGGATGGCGCAGGCCAGGAACACGCCGGCCACCTTGTTGCCATCGAACACGTTGTTGCTGAAGCGGTTGCGCCGCGCATCGGACAGATAGATGCCCTGGCTGCCGTTACGTTCGAAGCGGTTGTTGCGGATCTCGCTGTCTTCCAGATGTTCGGTGGTCAACCCGGCCGCCACGTTGTCGTGGATGTAGTTGTTGACCATGGTCACCTTGGCGGTGCGGTTGAACGACACACCGTCCCAGATCGCGCCAGACACATCGTTGTTTTCGATGGTGATCTCGCGCGTGTCGTATTCGCTCAACAGGCAGGCGCTACGGCACTTGTTGACCTGCAACCCAGCCAGGCGAATGCCTTGGCCGGAGCGCACCACCACTGCGCTGTTGCTCAGGTACGGGCGCTCGGGCATGAATTCCTTGTCGCCGGTGCTGGCAACGATCTGCATGTCTTCGATGCTGACGTTGCGGATCACGCCGGTCGGCTGCTGGTTTTCGTAGTCGCCCACCACCAGTGCTGGTTGCTGCACGCCATCGGCCATACGCAAGACCGTGCTTGGGCCTTTGCCGCGCAAGGTCAGGTTGCCGCGGTGGATCGAGACCAGCCCACGCAGCGGAAATTCGCCTTTTTCCAGGCACAACACCGACGGCGTATCGCCTTGCGGCAGTTTATCGATGGCCTTTTGCAGATCCTGCCCCGGCTTCACCTTGGCGGTGCAGCTGGCGACAGGCGCGTCGGGTGGGCCGGATTTGGCCGGTGGTGCGGCCGAGCAGGCGGCTGCAAACACCAGGGGCAACAGGGCGGAAACGGAGCGGGCAAGCTGAGGCATGCGGATTCCGGTCAGTGAGGGGAGGGGGGCGATCGGTGTGGAGAGATCTCCAGATCGCGACGGCCTCTAGTGTGTCCCACCGAACGTTAAGTTCCAGCCCATGACCGCCTGCGCGATTCGGCGCAGGTTCATTGCGTGGCAATTGTGCGCAGTGCAACTGTGCGTCAACGCGCAGTTGCGGTGGTGGCGAGTGCGTGTTGCATGGACGCAGGCGTGATCGTGATGGCGATGCTTGCCGGAGGGCGCGCCGGCGTTGCAAGCGTCGCGTGCTGCGGATGCTTGAGCGACGAGTCGCCGTGCTCAGAAGGTATAGGCCAACTGCGCATAGATGCGTCGCGGCTCGCCCGGAAAGTGCCCGCCACGCGCATTGAAGCCGCTCATCGCGTACACCTTGTCGAATAGATTCTTGACGTTGATCTGCAGCTTCCACGCATCCCACTGCGTCTGCCAGCTGATGTCGTAGATGGCGTACGGCTTGACGCGCTGGCCGTCCAGGCTGACGCGCTCGCCCACGTAGTCGGCGCCGAAGGCTACCGCCGAGCGCCAGGCCGGCAAGTCGTAGCGGGTCCACAGCCCGAGCGTGTTACGCGGTGCGTTGGCGAAGCGATCGCCCGATGCATTGGTGATGCCGTCGCTACCGGCATCGAGCACGTGCGCATCGTTGTAGGCGTAGGTCAGGTTAAGCACCCAGCGCTGGGTCAGATCGGCCAGCAGGTCGACCTCCAGCCCTTCGCTGCGCACCAGGCCCAGCGCAGAGAGTTGGTTGACGCCATCGACGACGCTGCCATTGGCCTGCACGATGTTGCTGCGCTCGATGCGATACAACGCGGTGTTGAGCGTCAAGCCGCCATCGTTGAGCGCGGTCTTCAGGCCAAGCTCCCATTGTTTGCTGCGCTCCGGGTCGAACGGCCCGCCGACGCTCGCATCCTGATTTGCCGCGTCCTGCGGCACAAACCCGCTGGCGTAACTCGCATAGGCATTGACGCCATCGCGCAGCACGAAGGTGCTGCCCACGCGCCAGCTGAGGTCGTTGCCGGTAATACGCGAGCCATCCAGCAGGTTGTCGTCCTTGAAGCCATCCCAGCGCAGTCCGGCCATCGCATACCAGCGTGGTGTCAGCGTCAGTTCGTCCTGCAGATACGCGCCGTAGCGCAGGCTACGCGTGCTGGTGGCACGCCAGGGCAGCGTGTCCAGGCCGTAATCGTAAAAGCCGCTACGCCCGTAGACCGGGTTGAACAGGTCGATGCCCGGCACCGGCCCGCGCACGCGTCCGCTATCTGCGGTATTGGCTGTTTGCGCACGGAAATCGGCATCCAGGCGATAGTAATCGGCGCCCATCAGCAGCTTGTGTGCGATGGCACCGGTGCTGGTGCGGAACACCGCATTGACGTTGCTGGAAATGGCATCGTTGTCGCGGTACTGGTTGCGCAACTGCCGCGTCATCCACTCGGCGGTGCCGTCGCGATCGCGGTCGATCAAGCCCATCGGCTCGTGATAGATCTGATGCTCATCGTTTTTGAACCAGCGCAGCGCCATGTCCACATCCCACGCACTGGAGGGGGCAAACCGATACTGCGCGAAGGCGACCTTGGCGCGCATGTCGAGAAAATCGGTGGGCTCGTTGTGGTTCCAGCGACGGTCGGTGAGGAAATTGCCGTCGTCATCGACCGGCACGCCGCGCAGACGATTGCCGCCCAGGTTCTGGGTGATATCGGTGTATTGCAGGGTGAGCTCGCCGGTGTCGCCGACATCGAAGGCCACCGAGGCATCGCCGATCTGGCTTTGGCTATCGGTGTTCCGGCGAAAGCCATCCTCGCCATCGGCATAGGCACCGATGCGATAGCGGATGCGGCCGTCTTCGCGCGCCGGGCCGGTGGCTTCGAACGACGCTGCGCCGAACGATTGATTGCCCAGCTGCAGCTCCACCCGCCGCTGCGCCTGGTGCGCAGGCTTGCGGGTGACGTAGTTGATGACGCCGCCGGGTTCGCCGCCGCCATACAACGCCCCCGCCGGACCCTTGAGCACTTCCACGCGTTCGATGTTGAACAGCTGCGGCACCGAAAAACCGGCATACGGATCGCCACGCAGACCGTCGTAGAGCACGTTTTCCTGGCGGAACCCGCGCAAGGTGACGCCCGCGTAGCTGAAGAAACTGATGCCGCTGATGCTGCGATACAGATCGGTGATCTGGCGCGCGGCCTGGTCGTCGATCAACTCGCGCGGCAGCACCTGCACCGATTGCGGCACCAGCGCCAGCGGCGTGTCGGTACGCGTGGCGACCGCTGCATCGTCGGATTTGTATAACGTCTGCGCACGGCCGACCACGTTGATGCCATCGAGTTCGGTGACGGCAGGCGAGGTGCTGGTGTGCTGAGCGAAAGCGGAGGGCGAGGGCAGGGCGAGCGCAGCGGTCAGCGCGGTGACAAGAAGCGTGGGGCGCATTGGTCGTTAATGATAATGGTTATCAAATGCATCTTATCATGCTGTGCTCGCTTGATGACATGCACTGCCAGCCGTGCGGATGTCTGGACGCTGGAACGTGCAGATATGCGAGGTGCAGCAGCCAAAATGCCAAATGCCAAACGCAACTCATAAGGGTGGCTAACAAAAGGTAGCGAGCAGTCGTCAGTTGGGGGCGCGGAGGAACAGGAGCGTCCGCATGCTACATAACGCACCGAGCACCGGCCGCCTGATGGCTGCACAGTCTTTTTTTAGCTGCTTTAAATGCAGACGTCAGAAGTGCAGTGCTCTCCTTCATCCGATGGGAGAAGGTGCCCGAAGCGCGGATGAGGGGACACACGAAGCCTCGTGGTGTTTGTCATGCACAAGCCGCTTGAAACAAGCCGAGGATGCGTCGCATCGCATGCCATCGGTCGCATGCGTGCGCACGTACCCTCACCCCAACCCCTCTCCCGCAGGAGAGGGGCTACTGCGGCTCGACCATTTCTTCGCTTGCGTCGAGACCGGTATCCGACAAATCGGACAACGCCAGCGCGCCTACTGCGGCTGCAGACGCAGCGTGTGCGTTGTGGTGGTCGGCAGGTCTCCCGCAGGAGAGGGGCTACTGCGGCTCGACCATTTCTTCGCTTGCGTCGAGACCGGTATCCGACAAATCGGACAACG
>NZ_JBEGDW010000002.1:308533-439691 GCF_040202875.1 Xanthomonas sp. WHRI 10204 | reverse complement strand
CGGACAACGCCAGCGCGTTTACTGCGGCTGCAAACGCAGCGTGTGCGTTGTGGTGGTCGGCAGGTCTCCCGCAGGAGAGGGGCTACTGCGGCTCAATCATTTCTTCGCTTGCATCGAGACCGGTATCCGACAGATCGGACAACGCCAGCGCGCTTACTGCGGCTGCAAACGCAGCGTGTGGGTTGTGGTGGTCGGCAGGAATGGCGTGGGGCGGCCGTGGACCCAGTCGTCGTGGCCGGCGCCCCAGAACGGCGATAGTGGGTGGCCGCTCTGGCCGCCGGGCATGTGCACGATGCCGTCCTGCTCGTGGCCGGGCGACACCACCATGCGTTCGGAGGCGCCAAAGGCCGGACCCTGGACGCGCGGCATGTCGCGATCGCCTGGGAGTTGGTCGGCCGGCATGCACAGCCAGCGCGCGGCCAACGCCGGCAGCGCGCGTGCGATCGGGTGGCAGATGGCGGCGGTGTTGCGCTCGCCCCAGGTGCGTTTGTCGAGTGGCTGGCCTGGGTCGGCCTGCGCCACCAACTCTGCCTTCGCACTGCGTGCGGCATCGCTCAGCAATTGGTCCCAGCTCGCAAAGGCAGGTGGAAGCAGGTTGGCGGGGCGCTGCTGCAAGATCGGCCAGACGATGCCTTCCAGCTGTGCGCGACGCGGCGTCAGGAACTGCTCGCCCAACGCGGATTGGGCGGGCGCCAGCAGACCGGCTTCTACCGCATCGATGATCTTGCTGCGGAAATCGCGCACGATGCGGTAGCTGGCCGACGTGGTGGATGCATGGCCGTCCCACTGGCGCGTTGCTTGTTCGATCTGCTGCAACGCCGGGTCTTTGCTGTGCTCGACCACGCCGCGTAGCAGCTGCCACCAACGCGTCAGCAACAGCGCACGGTCGTCCAGCTGGATCGCCAGCAGATCGCGCTCGCTAAAGCGCTGCTTTGCGAACAAGTCGTCGCGGATCTGCTGCGCACGCGCGCCGAGGTCGTAGCCGGCATTGCCAAGCGTGGCCAGTTGTTGCGTATCGACCACGCGGCTATTGGCCGTCCATAGCCGATGCGAGGGCGGGTCGACCAATGCCGGCGCCGCATCGCTGCGCACCGGCCATGGCATGCAGGTGGCCGGTGGTGTGACGGTCTGCGCAGGAGGTGTGGGCAAGGTCGGCTGCGCTGCGGGGGGCGCAAGCTCGGCAATGCCGGTCGGGCCGCATCCGGCGTTGCGTGCAGGACGTGCGCCGATCAGGCGCCAGGCGATGCGCCCGCTGCGGTCGGCCAGCAACAGGTTCTGTGCCGGAATGCCCGAGCGGTCGGCCACTTCAAATGCGCTCTGCAGGTCGCGTGCGCTGCTCATCTGTGCGAAGTCCAGACGGATCGCGCCGGGCAGCTGCGCGGCCCAGCGCAGCGCCAGCAGGCTGCCATCCGGGTTTTCATGCAGGATCGGCCCCCACGCGGCTTCGCGCACGTCCAGACGCACCGGCGCAGCGCCCGCCACACGAATCGTTTCCACATGCGTGGTCAGCGCTTGCGGATGCTCGGGCGTGGCGGCGGGAATCCGCGCAAAGTCGGCGGTGTCGATATAGCTGTTGGTGAACGCCCAGGCCACATGGCCATTGCTGCCGACCACCACCGCAGGCAGGCCGGGCAGGGTGAAGCCGGTGACGTCCACCTTGCCGTCCGGCGCCGCGGCGTCGGGATAGCGCAGCCGCGCGCGGAACCAGATGTTGGGCGCGCGCAGGCCCAGATGCATGTCGTCGGCGACGATGGCGCGGCCGTCGGCCGTGAGGCTGCCATCCACTGCAAAATTATTGCTGCCCGGGGTGGGTTGCTCGGCAGGCGGTGTAGCGGGCGGATGCGGCAAGCGACGCAGATCCAGCGCAGCCGCATCGGGTAACACGGCATCGCCGTGCGCGGCGCCGAACAGTGGCGCGTCCCAGCTGGAGCCTTGATGATCGAGCAGCGCCGCCAGGGCGGGCGGCACCACGGCGCGGATGCGCGCGGCAGCCAGTTCGGTCTGATTGTCGCTGTCCTGCAGGTCGGCATACATCGCCAGGCCGGTGAGGATGGAGTCCTCCAACGTCCAGGCGCGCGGGGTCTGGCGCAGCAGCAGATATGGCCACGGCCGCACCGGCAGCGCGGCCAGACCTGCATTCACGCCGTCGGTGTAGGCCTGCAGAGCCGCGCGCTGGCTGCCGGCGGCGATGTCCAGGTTGGCATGCACGCGTGCGCGCAGCCGATGCACGCGGTTGCGCTTGTCCAGATCCACCGCTTTGGGGCCGAACAGTTCGGACAATTCACCGGCAGGCGCGCGGCGCATCAGATCCATCTCGAAATAGCGCTCCTGCGCATGCACGTAGCCGAGTGCGCGCATCGCATCGGCCTGGCTGGCCGCGTCGATGGTGACCACGCCGTTGTGGTCGCGCTGCACGCCGACTGGGGCGGTCAGGCCGGTCAAGGGCGTGTCGCCGTCCAACTGCGCCAGGCTGCCGCGCAGCAGCAGATACAGCGTCAGGCCGGCGGCGAGCACCAGCACCACAGTTGCCAACATCAGCCGGGTCAGCCATTTGCGCATCGTCTATTCCTTGGAGCGTGGTTCGTGGGTAGCCGACAGACCTGGGCGGGCAGTGGGGCGGGAGCAGCAGCACCGGCGCATCAAATGCAGTGCCGGCCGACACCGCCCGTTTGCCGCTGCGCCGGGGTGGTGTGGGGCGTCTTAGTGTGGCCGCAGATCATGACTGCGAGTGGTCTTGCCGCAAGCGCAACTGAAAGTGATTCCGATTAGATCATTGCCTGCCGGCTTAGTGCACCATGCGCGCATTGCGTTGCTGGAGCACACCATGAAAGGCCATCCCGAAGTCGTCGATTACCTCAAGCAGCTGCTACGCGGCGAACTGGCGGCACGCGACCAGTACTTTCTGCATTCGCGCCGCTACGAGGATCAGGGCCTGATGGCACTGTACGAGCGCATCAACCATGAGATGCAGGAAGAGACCGAGCACGCCGACGCGTTGCTGCGTCGCATCCTGTTCCTGGAAGGCGACCCGGATATGCGTCCGGCGGAGTTTGCGCCAGGCAAGACCGTGGTCGAGATGCTCGAGCGCGATTTGGTGGTGGAATACGAAGTACGCGCGGCGCTCGCTGCCGGCATGAAGCTGTGCGAAGAGCACGGCGATTACGTCAGCCGCGACATGCTGCTCAAGCAGCTGCAGGACACCGAAGAAGATCATGCCTGGTGGCTGGAGCAGCAGCTCGGCCTGATCAAGCGGATCGGCCTGGAGCTGTACCAGACCTCGAAGATCGACAAGGGCCACGTGGCCGGTTGATTGCGGGATCGCTGCTGACCGCTGTGCGGTGCAAGGCCGCGCGGCGGTGGCGGTGGCGGCGTATGGGCCAGCGCGATAGACGGCCCACGCATCGATTGCGCCCCGATCGGATGTGCTGATCTCATCGCTCTACCGCTCGTCGAGCTGAGCTAGATCGCCGGCTTGGTGCCGGCGTTTTTCGTCAGGGCCGTCCAGGCGTCGAGAGTGGTGTTGCAGACCTTGTCTCGACGTTGTCTGGGGTCAGCCGCGATGTAGCCGACACCGGCGGTGAGGCCGGGTGTCAGCTGCGTTGCAGGCGATACACCGCGGTGGATAGTGCGGAGACGCCATCGGCACGGAAGCGCGGTTCCTGCTCCAGGATGTCGCGCTGTTCCAACTGCTGCACCTGCCATTGCGCATGAAACAGCGTCTGCACCTCGGCCGCATCCACCGCGAAGGGTGGGCCGGCCTTTTCGGCTTGCGGATAATCCAGCGTGATCAGCAGCCCGCGACACATTGCAGGCAAGCGCGCGTAGGTAGTTTCCAAGTACTGCCGGCGCAGATCCGCCGGCAAGGCCACCAGCGCGGCACGGTCGTAGACCGCCGTGCAATCGGCCAACACGCTTGCGTCCAGCGCAAAGGCGTCGCCGCAGATGATCTCGATGGGGCCGGCGACGAAATGTTCGCCAGCGCTGCTGGTGTGGCGCTGCGGTTGCAGGTTGGCCTCATCGAAGAACTGCGTCACGGCCAGCGGCGAGA
Source organism: Xanthomonas sp. WHRI 10204 (assembly GCF_040202875.1). Classification (NCBI taxonomy): domain Bacteria; kingdom Pseudomonadati; phylum Pseudomonadota; class Gammaproteobacteria; order Lysobacterales; family Lysobacteraceae; genus Xanthomonas; species Xanthomonas sp. WHRI 10204. The sequence goes on along the minus strand of NZ_JBEGDW010000002.1, from coordinate 435,643 downwards.
GCTCCACGCCCAGGACACGATGGCCTTGCGCAGCCAGCCAATGCAGATCCAGCGTCTTGCCGCAGAGCGGCACCAATACGCGTGCAGCGTGTGGCAACTGCAGTGCGGGCCAGTGCTTTTGCAACAGCGGCATCACCTCATCCTGATGAAAGCCGGTCTGCCCGTCCTGCCAGCGCTGTAGCCAGAAGTTTGTGTCCATGCTGTTGCCTTGTTGGTTTGCGTTGACGAGTGACGTAGTGGCGGGAATAGCAGTGACATCTCAGATCTAAAGGAGCCGATCAGACCGCACCGCGCCGGGCATCCGCGCGACATGCACACCGACCATCTTGACTGGTCCTTGCCCGCCAGCCGTCGCGGGACCTTATGCGGCATGGATGCCGCATAAGAGCTACATGGACGTACTTGCAGCGTGTCCTGCGATGGTGGGCGGGCAAGGGCCCTGCAGTAAATCCGCAGATCAACCACGCTACAACCGACGCATCTGCACCGTGCGAGGCAGAGCTTGAGCTTCAGCGTCGTCTCGTTGTTCCAAGCCGAGCTGATCGAGGGCGCGATGCCCTCAGCGCTCGCGGGACACGTCGTATATCCATCCATGGAGACTCCGTGGCGACATCCATGTCGCCACAGGGTCCCGCGAGCGCTGAGGACATCGCACCTGCAATTTGGCCGTGTGCTGATAGGAACCACAACGCCGGCCGCGCCTATCTGGCGGTGATTTTATTAGCCACTCAAAACGCCCGGACAACGTGCAGTCGCGCGGCGCGTCAGCGAACCACCGTTACTGACCTTCCAGCCTGTCCACCTTTTGTTGCGCCTCAGTGAATCAGGGCTCAGCGTCAGTGCCAACCGCGCCGCCGCGCATCACCGCGCATCACCGCGATGACAGACCGTTACTGCACTTCCAGTCCGTCGATCTTTTGCCGCGCCTCAGTAAACCGCGGCGGCGAAGATACCAACCGCGCCGCCGCGCGCCGATTGGATGACAGATCGTTACTGCACTTCCAGTCCATCGACCTTTTGCCACCCTCGCGGCAACAACGACCCACGACTCGCACGTGTGCCCACATACGTGTCCAGATCCTTGAACGACAGGCTCATGGTGCGCGCGCCGCTGCGTACCAACAGGGTGTTGCCCGGTGCCACCGCGACCACCGCCACCACGCGCTCGGTGCCGAGTTTGGCCTTGGGGATCTCGATGATCTTGTTGCCTTTGCCCTTGTCCAGCTCAGGCACGTCGGTGGCCGGCACGGCCAGCAGGTTGCCGGCGCTGGTGACGGCAACGATGCGGTCGGTCTGCGGGTTGCTCACCTGCGCTGGGCTCAGCACATGCGAGCCCGCGGTCAGGTTGAGCATCGCCTTGCCGGCCTTGTTGCGGCCGGTGAGGTTTTCGAAACGGGTCACGAAGCCGTAGCCGTGCGAGGACGCCAGCACGAAGCGGGTGGCGTTGTCGGCACTGGCCATGACCTGGAACGAGGCGCCGGAGGCCGGCGAAAAACGCCCGGTCAGCGGTTCGCCGTTACCACGTGCAGAGGGCAGGGTATGCACGGCAGTGGAATAGGCGCGGCCGTCCGAATCCAGAAACGCCACCTGATGCGTGCTGCGGCTACGCACCGCGGTCAGCAGGCTGTCGCCATCGCGATACGACATGCCGGCCGGATCGACCTCGTGGCCCTTGGCTGCACGCACCCAGCCCTTTTCCGACAGCACCACCGTCATCGGTTCGCTGGCGACCATCTCGGTTTCGTCGATCGCCTGCGCGGCGCCGCGCTGCACCAGCGGCGAGCGACGTGCGTCGCCGAACTTCTTGGCGTCGGCGGTGAGCTCGTCCTTGATCAGCTTCTTCAGCTTGGTCTTGCTTTCCAGGATGGCCATCAACTGCGCGCGTTCCTTGGCCAGCGCTTCCTGCTCGCCGCGGATCTTCATTTCTTCCAGGCGCGCCAACTGACGCAGCTTGGTTTCCAGGATGTATTCGGCCTGTTCCTCGCTGAGCGCGAAACGGGCGATCAACACCGGCTTGGGTTCGTCTTCGCTGCGGACGATGCGGATCACTTCGTCCAGATTGAGGAAAGCGATCAGCAAGCCTTCCAACAGGTGCAGGCGACGCTCGACCTTCTGCAGGCGATGGTTGAGGCGGCGGGTGACGGTGTCGCTGCGGAAGGTCAGCCACTCCGTCAGCAGCTGGCGCAGGTTCTTGACCTTCGGGCGGCCATCCAGACCGATCACATTGAGATTGACGCGGTAGCTGCGTTCCAGATCGGTGGTGACGAACAAGTGGCCCATCAACTGCTCGGCATCCACGCGATTGGAGCGCGGCACCAGGACGACACGCACCGGGCTGGTGTGGTCGGATTCGTCGCGAATGTCTTCCAGCCACGGCAGCTTCTTGGCGCGCATTTGCTGGGCGATCTGTTCGATCACCTTGGACGGCGACACCTGATACGGCAGCGCATCGATGACGATGTTGGCGTGTTCCCGTTTATAGGTGGAACGTGCGCGCACGCTGCCATGGCCGGTCTCGTAGATGGCGCGCAGGTCGGCGGCCGGGGTAATGATTTCCGCAGTGGTCGGATAGTCCGGACCCAGCACGTGTTCGCACAGGTCGGCGACCGTGGCATCGGGGTCGTCGAGCAGGCGCAGCAGCGCGCTGACGATCTCGTTGAGGTTGTGCGGTGGTACGTCGGTGGCCATGCCGACGGCAATGCCGGTGGTGCCGTTGAGCAGCAGATGCGGCAGGCGGGCCGGCAACCAGGTTGGCTCTTCCAGGGTGCCGTCGAAGTTGGCCGCCCAGTCGGTGGTGCCCTGGCTGATCTCGCCCAGCAGCACTTCGGCGATCGGGGTGAGCTTGGATTCGGTGTAACGCATCGCCGCGAACGACTTGGGGTCGTCGGTGGAACCGAAGTTGCCCTGGCCTTCGATCAGCGGGTAGCGGTACGAGAACGGCTGCGCCATCAGCACCAGCGCTTCGTAGCACGCGCTGTCGCCGTGCGGATGGTACTTACCGATGACATCGCCCACGGTGCGCGCGGACTTCTTCGGCTTGGCGGCCGCGTTCAGGCCGAGCTCGCTCATCGCGAAGATGATGCGGCGCTGCACCGGCTTCAGGCCATCGCCCAGGAACGGCAGGGCGCGGTCGAGCACCACGTACATCGAATAATCGAGATAGGCGCGTTCGGCGTACTCGCGCAGCGGCAGCTGTTCGAAGCCGTGGAAGGTGGGGCGGGTCAGATCGGTCATGTAAAGCCAGGTCCTGCGAAAGAAGAACCCGCACCAGAGCGCGGACTCGAAGAGCGCCGATTATCCGGATGCGGCGGGGGATGCCAAGCCGCGCGCGTGGCCGGCAGCCAGATAACGGGTGGGCGGGGCGCCGAAATGGCGGTGAAACACACTGACGAAGGCACTGGGGCTGCTGTAGCCGAGCTGGTCGGCCACCTGCGCCACGGCGCTGCCCTGGCTGAGCCGGCGCAGGCCTTCGGCCAGCCGGGCCTGCTGGCGCCACTGCGCAAAACTCAACCCGGTCTCGTCGCGAAAATGTCGGCTCAGGCTGCGCGGCGACAGCCCGCCCCAATCGGCCCAGGCATCGAGCGGGCGCGGGTCGGCGGGGGTGGCGAGCAATTGCCGGGCAATCCGCAGCAGGCGGCGGTCCGCCGGCATCGGCAGGTGCAGGTGGTCGATCTGGACCTGGCATAGCTCGTCCAGCAGCACCGCGGCCAGCCGTTGCTGGGCGGTATCCAGCGGCTGATCCAGCGGCCAGCTGGCGGCGCGCATGATCGCTTCGCGCGCCAACCCGGTTAGCCGGATCACGCCGCCTTGCGCGGGCAGGGCGGCGCAGGCATCCGGCCGCACCACCACGCCCCAGCCGCGCATCGGACCGGCCAGCTCCACGGTGTGCTGCTGGCCGGGCGGCATCCAGCCGGCGCAGCCCGGTGGCAGCGACAGCGCGCCTTGCTCGGTGTGCACGGTCAGCACCCCTTGCTCGACAAACATCAGCTGCCCACGCACATGCGTATGCCAGGCGGTCTCCGGCGCCCACACCGCGCGCAGGTCGGCCAGGAAAGCGATCAGCACCGGCCCGTCGGCCCATTCGAAGCTGGCACGTACGCCAGGGGGAAGGGCGTCCACGGTCGTTGGCGAGTTTTCGATAGTCATTGGCCTGATTGTATTACCGGGCCAGGCAGAGTGGCGCGTAAGGTGACGATCCTTGCTGACGGTTTAATCCCGGCTGAGATATTTGCGTTGACAAATATATTTTTCGGAACAAAATGTGCTGCATGAATTCAACCCCCACCGCTCCGCCGTCGTTCGGGTTGCTGTTGCGCCAGGTGCGCGACGCGCTGATGCGTCAGCTCGAGGCCGAGATGAAGGGCGAGCTGCCCGACTTCGGTTTCAGTCACTACGTCGGTCTGAAGATCCTGGCAGTGCGTTCGCCCTGCACGGCCAACGAACTGGCGCAGGCTCTGGACCAGACGCCGAGCGCGGTGACCCGCCTGCTCGACAAGCTCGAGGCCTTGGGCGCAGTGCGGCGCGAGCCGCATGCCCAGGACCGGCGCGCGCTGCAGATCGTCATGACCGAGCAGGGCGTGGCGCTGTGGGAACGGCTGCGCTTGCGCGGCGAACGTGCGATTGAGCATGGCCTGCGCGACCTGGATGCCCCTGAGCGCGAGCAACTCACCTCCCTTCTTATCCGTGTCCGCGATGCACTCAACTCATGAACGCTGCTAGTTCCTTCATCCAGACGCTGCGCCCGCGCTCGATGCGCCTGGCGCGGCCGCTTGTTCTCACCGCGTTGACGCTGGCGCTGGCCGCCTGCGCCAGCAGCCGTGGGCTGGCGCCGCAAGGTACCGTGCTCGACGCCAGCCAGCTGCATGCCGAGCGCACGCTGGCGCAAGCCGGGCTGAGCCCGGCCGCATGGCCGGCTAGCGATTGGTGGCGCGCGCTGGGCGATGCGCAATTGAATGCGCTGATCGGCGAAGGCCTGCAGCACAGCCCCAGCCTCGACGCCGCCGACGCGCGCCTGCGCCAGGCACAGGCCCGTATCGGCACCGCGCAGGCCGATCGCGGCCCCAGCCTGTCGGTCTCCGGCGGCTACGCAGGCGTGCAGTTGCCCGAGTCGGTTGCCGGTGAGGAACGCGGCGGACGCTTCGGCGGTAACGGTCAGTTGGTGGTGGATTTCCGCTATGGCGTGGATCTGTGGGGCGGCAAGCGCGCCGCTTGGGAAGCGGCAGTGGACACCGCGCACGCGGCCGAGGTGGATGCGCAGGCAGCGCGCCTGAACCTGTCGGCGGCGATCGCCGAAGCCTATGCGCAGCTCGACTACGCCTGGCGTCTGCACGATGTGGCCGACGAAGAACTGGCGCGCTCGCGCAAGACCGTGGAGCTCACCCAGCAGCGCCGCAGTGCCGGCATCGACAGCGATCTGCAGCTGCGTCAGGCGCAGGCCCGGGTGCCGGCCGCGCAGCAGCAGGTGCAGTCGGCGCAGCAGCAGATCGACGAGGCGCGCAACGCGCTGGCGGCGTTGCTTGGCCAGGGCCCTGACCGCGGGCTGGACATCGCACGCCCGGTGCTGGGCGCGACCATTGCCGCGCAGCTGCCGAGCAACCTGCCGGCCGATCTGCTCGGCCGTCGCCCGGACGTGGTGGCTGCGCGCTGGCGCGTGGAGGCGGCCGACAAGGACATCGCCACGGCCAAGACGCGCTTCTATCCCAGCTTCAACATCATCGCCCTGGGCGGCGTGGTGAACCGCGATGTCGGCCAGTTGCTGGAAAACGCGTCGGTGTTCGGTGTGGTTGCGCCGGCATTGAGCCTGCCGATTTTCGACGGCGGCAAGCTGCGTGCCAGTCTGGCCGGCAGCGATGCCCAATACGACCTGGCGGTGGCCGACTACAACCAGAAGGTGATCGCGGCGCTGCGCGAAGTGGCCGACCAGGCCAACGCAGTACGTTCGCTGGAGCAACGCGCACGTGCGCAGGACGACGCCGTGCAGACCGCTGCTGCGGCATTCGATCTGGCGCAGCAGCGCTACCGCGCCGGTATCGGCGGCTATCTGGACGTGCTCAGCGTGCAGGAGCAATTGCTCGTCGCACGCCAGCGCATGGCCGGGCTGCAGTCGCAACAACTTTTGGCCTCGGTGAGGTTGCAACGTGCGCTGGGCGGCGGATTCACGCCGGAGCCCGCACGCGACACCGCACACACCGCGCCCACTTCCGCACAACCGAATTCCTGAGACATCGACGATGAGCCAGACGACTCCAACTTCTTCCCAACCCGCGCCCGCCGCACCCAGCAAGCGCCGTGCGGCGCTGCGCATCGTGGCCATTGTGGTGATCCTGGCGATCATCGGCATCGTGACCTGGTACGTCCTGGTCGGCCGCTGGTACGAGGACACCGACGACGCCTACGTGCAGGGTAACCAGGTGCAGATCACCCCGATGGTGGGCGGCACGGTGGTCAGCATTGGCGCCGAAGACGGCATGCGCGTCGAACGCGGCCAGCTGCTGGTGCAACTGGACCCGGCCGATACCGCAGTGGCGTTGCAGCAGGCCGAAGCCAACCTGGCCAAGACCGTGCGCCAGGTGCGTGGTCTGTACCGCAGCGTGGAAGGCGCGCAGGCCGAATTGTCGGCACGCGAAGTCACCTTGCGCAGTGCCCGTGCCGACTTTGCGCGACGCAAGAATCTGGCCGCCAGTGGCGCCATCTCCAACGAAGAACTGGCGCATGTCCGCGAAGAACTGGCCGCCGCCGAAGCAGCAGTGAGCGGCTCGCGCGAGAGCTTCGAGCGTAACCGTGCGTTGATCGACGACAGCGCGCTGTCCAATCAGCCGGATGTGCAGACGGCTGCAGCGCAGGTGCGTCAGGCCTATCTCAACCACGCACGTACCGGTGTGGTGGCACCGGTGTCCGGCTATGTCGCACGCCGTTCGGCGCAGGTTGGCCAGCGCGTGCAACCGGGTAGCGTGCTGATGGCGGTGGTGCCGCTGGAGCAGGTGTGGGTGGAAGCCAACTTCAAGGAAACCCAGCTCAAGCACATGCGCCTGGGCCAGGAAGTGGAGCTGCATTCGGATCTGTACGGCGGTGGCGTCGACTACACCGGTCGTATCGAGAGCCTGGGCCTGGGCACCGGCAGCGCGTTCTCGCTGTTGCCGGCGCAAAACGCCAGCGGCAACTGGATCAAGATCGTGCAGCGCGTGCCGGTGCGCATTGCGGTGGACAGCAAGCAACTGGCCGACAACCCGCTGCGCATTGGCTTGTCGATGAAGGTCGACGTCAATCTGCATGACCAGCAGGGCAGCGTGCTGCCGACCAAGCTGGCGACCGGCTCGGTGTTCTCCACCGATGTGTATGCGCAGCAGTTGCAGGCTGCCGACGCCGACATCCATCGCATCATCCAGGACAACCTGCCGTCGCAGGCTGCCAGCAAGGCGGGCTAAGCCACCATGTCTTCGCAAGCTCCCACCGCGTCCGGCGGCCCGGCGGCGCCGGCGCCCGCTGCCGGCTTTCGTCCGGCCAGCGTGGCGTTGTGCACCATGGGCCTGGCCATGGCCTCGTTCATGCAGGTGCTGGACACCACCATCGCCAACGTCTCGCTGCCGACCATCGCCGGTAATCTCGGCGCCAGTTCGCAGCAGGCCACCTGGGTCATCACCTCGTTCGCGGTGAGTACGGCGATCGCGTTGCCGCTGACCGGCTGGTTGAGCCGGCGCTTTGGCGAAACCAAGTTATTCGTGTGGTCGACGCTGGCGTTCACCGTGGCATCGCTGTTGTGCGGCCTGGCGCAGAGCATGGGCATGCTGGTGGTCGCACGCGCGCTGCAGGGGTTTGTCGCCGGGCCGATGTATCCCATCACCCAGAGCTTGCTGGTGTCGATCTACCCGCGCGAAAAACGTGGGCAGGCGCTGGCGTTGCTCGCAATGATCACCGTGGTCGCGCCGATTGCCGGTCCGATCCTGGGCGGCTGGATTACCGACAACTACAGCTGGGAATGGATCTTTCTGATCAACGTGCCGCTGGGCATCATCGCCAGCAGTATTGTGGGCTCGCAGTTGCGGCATCGCCCCGAACAGCTCGAAAAGCCGCGCATGGATTACATCGGCCTGATCCTGCTGGTGGTCGGCGTAGGCGCGCTGCAGCTGGTGCTGGACCTGGGCAATGACGAAGACTGGTTCTCGTCCGACAAGATCGTGGTGCTGGCCTGTGTCGCCGCCGTGGCGCTGGTGGTGTTCGTGATCTGGGAACTCACTGACAAGGACCCCATCGTCGATCTCAAACTGTTTCGACATCGCAACTTCCGCGCCGGCACATTGGCGATGGTGGTGGCATATGCGGCGTTTTTCAGCGTGAGCCTGTTGATCCCGCAGTGGCTGCAACGCGACATGGGCTACACCGCGATCTGGGCGGGCCTGGCCACCGCGCCAATCGGCATCCTGCCGGTGTTGATGACGCCGTTCGTGGGCAAGTACGCATTGCGTTTCGATCTGCGCATGCTCGCCACCGTCGCCTTTATCTTTTTGTCGTTCACCAGTTTCCTGCGCTCCAACTTCAACCTGCAGGTGGACTTCAGCCACGTGGCCACCGTGCAATTGGTGATGGGCGTCGGCGTGGCATTGTTCTTCATGCCGGTGCTGCAGATTCTGCTATCGGATCTGGACGGGCGCGAGATCGCGGCCGGCTCCGGCCTGGCCACGTTCCTGCGGACGTTGGGCGGCAGTTTTGCTGCATCGCTGACCACGTATCTGTGGGCGCGTCGCACACAAGTGCACCACGCGCACATCACCGAACACATCTCGGTCTACACGCCCGGCATGCAGGAACAGGTCACTGCGATGGGGCAGGGCGACCTGCAACGCGGCGCGGCCTCGCTCAACAACATGATCAACCACCAGGCCTCGCAGATGGGCTTCAACGACATCTTCTATCTGCTCGGCTGGACATTCCTGGCGATCATCTTCTTCCTGTGGCTGGCGAAGCCGCCGTTCGGTGCGGGCGCCGGTGGCGCTGCGGCGGCTGGGGGGCACTGAGCGCACGGCAGGTTGTCTCGCTCGGCTAGACTGGCGCTGTTCACTCAGGAGCAGCGCCGATGGTCAGGTGTTGGGCAGGTAGGGCACTCACGGATGGAGCGTCGCCAGCCACGACGCGATCATCGCGTCTGCCAGCGCGGCGACTACACCTGCCGCAGTGGTTTGCATGGTTGCTGCTGTGTCTTGCAGTGTGCTGTTGCTTTCCCGTTGCTGCCACGCCTGAGCCTCTGGCCGACCGTCTGACCCGGCAGATGCAGCTCAATCGGCAACGCTACGGCATCGTCGGCCAGGCGGTGGTTGTCGTGCACAACGGCAAGCAGGTGTTTCGCGGAGTCGACGGCGTTGCCGATCTGCAGACGCAGCAGCCGGTCACGCCCGAGCAGATCTTTCCGGCGTTTTCGGTCGCCAAGCTGTTTGTCAGCACCTTGATCATGCAATTAGTGGAAGCAGGTGAGATCGACCTGGATCAGCCGGCCAGGCAGTATCTGCCTGCGTTACCCGAACCCTGGAAGCACATCACCGTTCGGCAGCTGCTCGATCACACCTCCGGTCTGTCGGAGTACTTCGAGCCGTCGCAGATGCGTGGCGCGGACGAGGCCAATACGCGCTTTGCGGCCAGCGCGCAGGCGATGTTCGAACGACTGGCCACACAGCCCTTGGTTGCCGTTCCCGGCAGCGAAACGCGCTACACCAACACCAATTACGTGGTGCTTGCGCAGCTACTGCAGGCGCACTACCGCAAGCCGTATCCGCAGATTGCATCGGAGCGGATCATCACCAAGCTGCATCTGACGCACACATCAATTGGACTCCCACTGCTGCCTGCGCATCGCGTAGCCAGCGCGTATCTCGGCACCGACGGCAAGCTGGAACCGGAGCCCACTGTCGCCTGGCCGGAGTACGCGCTGGCGCATGGGCAGTTGTACACAAACGTCGACGATCTGAGCACGTTTCTGGAGGCGGTACGGACCGGGCGCCTGGTGGGCAATGACACCCTGCACAAGCTCTGGCAACCGCAGACGCTTCCCAATGGGCAGCGCGGCTGGTTCGCCAGTGGTTGGGAGGTCGGGCAAGACGACGCGTATCAATCGGTCGGCCACGATGGCGGCGCGCGAGTGCGGGTGCGGATCCTGTTCGATACGACGCTTGATGGTGACAGCTACAGCGTGGTCTATCTCACTAATGGCAGTGCGCGCGGTGTGTGGAGCAGGGTGCTGCTGGACAGCATCCTTGCCACGCTCTCAGCGCAACGGTTTCCCAGTAAATCGCTGGCTGAAACACTAATCGCCTTCGCACTGCGCGCTCCCGACGAGCAGGAGACCCGCACCTTTGCGCATGCACTCCGGGCACGGCCCGGTCTGTCCGACGCGGCGCTCGAACGGGCGATCAACACCACCGGCTACACCGTGCTATCCAACCTGGGCGCCACCGCCGCGATCAGTGTGTTTGCACTCAACGTGGACTTGTTTCCGGCATCCAGAAATGCCTTGGACAGTCTTGCCGAGGCGTATGAGGCGGCCGGAGACCTCGCACGCTCCAAGCGCATCAGGCAAGCGATCAAGGACAAGTCCAGCACGGCCGACTGAGAGCCGCTAACAAACCGACTGTGCTCACCATTAGGCGGGTGCGACCGGTGCTCAGTGCGGCACAGAACACACTTGTACAGTGCGTTTCTGAGCGTGCCGTCCGTACCCACCTGAGGACTGCTCGCCACGTTTTGGCCGCTCTAGGTGCAGCTAACACAACGTTGCGCGATCTCCCGGCGAGTGCGGCTGGTGTTCGCAATAGGCAGATGCCGCTCCTACAACCCGCTTCTCCGCGCGGTGCGCCCGATCCCGCTCGCGGCATTTGTCAGCCGCTCCGACACACTAGTGATGCGTCATCGAAGCTGCCGGCGCACCTTCGGTGCCGTCTTGCAGTTTTACCGGTTGCGGTAACGCAAGCGCTCCATCGTTGGCGATATCTTTTTCAACCACTGGGCGTGCGCGCGCGGCTGCGGTGATGGTGTTGCGGTCGTCTTCCGGTATTGCATCGAGCAACTGCAATGCATGGCCCTGATAACGCACATCCAGTGCATCCTGCAAGGCGCGTAGCGTTTGCACATCGCTGCATAAGGCGCTGGCCCTGGCTTCGATTGCGCGTGCCCGCGCATCCAGTCTGGCGTCGAGTTGGCCATCCATCGCCTTAGCGCGTGCATCGATCGCATCCGAGCGGCCGGTCATGATCTGCCACAGCATGTGACGCGCGATGCTGCCTTTGAAGGCTTCGGCTTCGTGTTCGACATAGCGCTCGAAGTTCCCATCAAAGGCCTGTTGATCCCAGCGTCCCTTGCCAAGCGTGCCATCGACATAGTCGTTGGCACGCTTGCGCAGGCGCGTGATCTTGCGGGCGTTGAGCGAACTGCCGGTCAGCACCTCGATCACGCCGCCCAGCGCGTCGTAGCTCAGGTCGACCACCGCGTGTGCCAGCTCGGCGACCTGCGGCATCAGCGCGCGGGTGCGCTGTTCCATCGCGCGCAATCGCTCGCTGTCGGCAGCGCTGATCTGTTGCACTTGGTGATCGATGCTCAGCTCGCCAGCGTGGAAGAACACCTCGCGCGGCACGCCAGTGTCGCGGTAAAGCCAGATGCCGCCGCTGTCGGCGAGCACATTGAACGCCGTGCCGAGGCCGCATTGGTGCGATGACACCTGGGCTCGATGCGTCTGCGACGCGCCGGGATGGACCTGCTGTGGCCACGCGGGCGTGCTGAACGTGGCAATCAGCATCAAGGCAAGTGGCAGCGAGCGGCGCATCGGGGATTGCCATGAGGGTGACGAGGCATCCTCATGCGTTTGGATCGCGTGCGGCGCGTGTCGAAAGTCATTGCTATGGCGCTTGGGTGTTTGTTGGGCGCGGCTGCGCGCTGTGATGTGTTGCTGGCAACACATTACAGGGGTCCACCACGCATGCGCTTACTGCCCGGCGTGAGCTTGGCTGGTGCCCTGGCCGCGTGATGGCGGAATCGTTCGATGGACCTGCCGCCGGAGACTGCCTGCAACAGACCACGGCTCAGCGGCCAGTAGTGCGCTAAAGCAAGCGCCCAAACGCAAAAAACCCCGCCGAAGCGAGGTTTTTTACGATCTACCGTGAGTCGTGGTGCCCAGGAGAGGACTCGAACCTCCACGAAGTTGCCCCCGCTAGCACCTGAAGCTAGTGCGTCTACCAATTCCGCCACCTGGGCGACTCAGGGGGCGAATTGTGCAAGCTGCGCGTGCGGCTGTCAACGCACTTTCCTACATTTTTTGTATGCGGCATGCAGCGCTCGACAGCTGGACGCGGCGGACGCATGGATCGCGCGCGCCGCGCCGCTGGTTACGGCAGTTGCGTCGCCTGCAAGCGGACCTCCGCACTCTGCACCGGCTCATTCGCCGAGCGCGCCAGTTGCACGCGGTAGGTGCCGGCAGCGATCTTCCAATGACGTGCCTTGGCATCGAAATCGGCCAGCGTCTTTGGTTCGGCCACTACCTGCACGCTGCGCTTTTCGCCGGGTTTGAGCGTGAGCTTCTGCCAGCCGATCAGGCGCAGCGGTGTGGCATGGCCATCGGGCAAGGTGACGTAGAGCTGCGGCACCGCAGCGCCTTCGCGCGGGCCGGTGTTCTCAACCTCGAAGCGCGCGGTGAGGGTGCTGCCTTGCGCGTCCACCTGCAGCCCGCCCATGCGGAATTGCGTGTACGACAGACCGTGGCCGAACGGATAACGTGGGGTGAGCTTGCGCGCGGCAAACCACTTGTAGCCGACGTTGGCACCTTCGATGGCGTAATCGATGCTGTCTTCGCCCGGCTTGGCCGGCTTGAAGCCCAGGCCCGGAATCGACGGGCGCGGCAGCTGCGATTCGTCGACCGGCCAGGTCACCGGCAAATGGCCGGACGGATTCACCGCGCCGGTCAGCAAGTTGGCGATCGCTTGGCCGCCGCCGATACCCGGATACCACGCCTGCAGCACCGCCGGCACGCGCTCGGCCCAGGGCATGCGCACGGGGCCGTTGGTTTCCAGCACCACGGTGGTCTTGGGGTTGGCCTTGGCCACTGCGTCGATCAACGCATCCTGGTTGTCGGGCAGCTGCATGTCCGGCAGGTCCACCGATTCGGCGGCCCATTGGGTGGCGAAGACGATGGCGACATCGGCCGCTTTGGCCGCACGTGCGGCCGCATTGCGGTCCTTGCCGTCGACGTAGTCGATCTGCACGTTCGGCAATGCGGCGCGCAGGGCCTGCAACGGCGAGGACGGGTGGATGATCACCGGGCCCGGCCAGGTGGTCGGGGTGAGCCCGGGCACCGCGTTGCCGCCATTGATGGTGTAGTCCACCCGCGAGGAGCCGCCGCCGGACATCACGCCCTTGTCGGCGTAGCCGCCAATCACCGCGATGCGGCGCACGTCCTTGGAGAGTGGCAACAGGGCTTGCTCATTACGCAGCAGCACGCTGCCTTCTTCAGCCACATGCTGCGCGGCCAGTTGCCCGGCCTTGCCATCGATGGGTTGGCGCTGGGTCGGGTGATCGAACGCGCCATGCGCAAACAGGCTGCGCAATACGCGCTTGACCATGTCGTCGAAGCGCGCGCGCGGCACCACGCCGGCGCCCACCGCCATGCGCAACGGCGCATCGAAGAACACTGCAGCATCGAACACTTCGCCGGCCGATTGCTGATCCAGTCCAGCCAGCGCGGCCTTGGAGCCGCTGTGCACGCCGCCCCAATCGGACATCACATAGCCGGGGTATTTCCATTCCTGTTTGAGCACCTGGTTGAGCAGGTAATCGTGCTCGCAGCCGTAGATGCCGTTGATCTTGTTGTACGAACACATCACCGACGCCGGGTCGCCGATCTTCAGCGCAATCTCGAAGGCCAGCAGGTCCGACTCGTGCATCGCCTGCTCGCCAATGTCGGCGCTATGGAAGTTGCGCCGGGTTTCCATGTCGTTGAGCGCGAAGTGCTTCATCGTCGACAGCACGTGTTCGCTCTGCACGCCGCGGATCGATTCGCCGACCATGGTGCCGGCCAGCAGCGGGTCTTCGCCGGCGTATTCGAAGTTGCGCCCGTTGCGCGGATCGCGCTGCAGGTTGACGCTGCCGGCCAGCAGCACGTTGAAGCCCTGCTGCCAGGATTCGCGGCCCATGGTCTTGCCGCCGGCAAAGGCCAGCTGCGGGTTCCAGCTGGATGCCGTGGACGGGCCGGACGGCATCGCGGTGGCGAAGTCGCCCTTGCGGATGCCACCCGGATTGGTCACGCCCACGCCGGCATCGGCCAGCTGCTGCGCCGGGATGCCCAGGCGTGGAATGCCGGGCACATAGCCTGCCGACCCAAGCGCGCCTTCCGGCTTGGGAATCTTGTCGGTGCCCAGGCCGAAATAGCTGCGCAGCATCTGGAATTTTTCGTCGTCGGTCATCTGCGCCAGCAGCCGGTCCGCACGTTGGTCGGCGGTCAACGCGGTGTCCATCCATGGCTGGGCTGCCGCTGCGGATTGTGCGAGTGCCAACGGCGCAGTCAGCGCAATGCCCAGGCCCATGACCACCGCCAAGACGAGCGGGCGAGGGCGAAGAGCGGTCGTTGTAAACGGTTTCATAGCGGGATGTGGCACGGGGTGTCCTTGTGGTGCTGAGTCATTACGAAATTGGGGGCAGCGAGATGCCCGGATGGGAGCCGCGCACAGGCGCGGTTCGGCCGCTCGCCTGTAGCGGCGGCGCGGTTAGAAGTCGGTCTGCGCGGTACGCAGCACCGGATAGAGCTGGTAGCGCTCGTCCCAGGAAGAATGACGCTTGGCGAAGAACTCCAGGCGCGCTTGCGGGCTGTTGGCAAACTCCGGGTCGCTGGCGATGCGCTGGTCGAACTGCGCCTTCAACGCGGCGTCGTTGGCCAACATGTCGCGCGCCACGTCTTCGGCCACGTAGGCCTCCATGTATTCCTTGCGCTCGAAGGCCGTGTTGAAAAAGCCCCACTGCAGCAGCGAGTCCGGTGCCTGCGGCTCCAGCATCGCCATCAACAGGCGTGCCTTGGGTTGCGCAATCGGCACGAACAACGCGCCGGCCGGGACGCTGCGGGTTTCATCGCGCCATTGTCCACCGACCTCCAAGGTCTGGTGACCTTCGTTCGAGCGCGCTGCAAAGGTGGCGGTGTCGGCACGGAAGGTTTGCACCGGATGCTCGGCCGCACTGGCGACGATGCGGAAATCGATGCCATGCAGGCGTAATTTCTCGGCAACGAAGGCCGCTTGTGCTGCCGGCACCAGATAGCCGCCACGTGGTGCGTCGACCACCAGATCGGGTTTGATCTGATCGCGGAGCGGTACCTTCCAGATCTGCGGTTTGCTCTCGTCGTAACGCGTCATCAACGCGCCGGAAATCGGCGACGGCGTGCGCGTATACGCATAGCCGCGAAACGCCACGGTGCGCGCAACCGGGCCTGCGGCAAAGCGCAGCGGCTCGGGCATGCCGGCCAGCTGGCTGGCGCGCTGATCGGCCGCCAGCGCATCGGCGCGCCAGGCGTTGCCATGTTTTGCGGCCTGCTGCAGCACCGACACGATGGCATTGCGGGTGACCCGCACGCGCGTGGGGTAGTCCTTCCACGAGTGGGTTTCCACCAACATGCCGAAGCGGTTGCGCAGCAGGAAATAGCCATGCGAAAACCGCGGCGGCGACACGTCGTCGGCGAAGCCGGAGCTGGGGTCGTCTTCGTGCACGAAAGAGGGGTAATACGGCAGCGGCAGCGAACCCTGCTTGGCCAGATCGCCCAGCACCGCATCGCGCCAACGCGTGCCGTCGCGCTGCAGCGTGGTGTCGCCGGCATGCACCGGCTCCACCTGCACCGAGACGTCGTGCTCGAACTTGGCGCCGTCGGTGACATGCAGGTCCACGTACATCAGTGGGTCCCACTGCTGTACCAGCCGCAGCATGGCCTGCATCTCCGGCGCGTCGGCCTTGACGTAGTCGCGGTTGAGATTGAGGTTCTGCGCAGTGGTGCGCCAGCCCATCTGCTCGGGGCCGCGCTGGTTGGGGCGGTTCCAGGCGCCGAAGCGCTCGTGTCCATCCACGTTGAACACCGGCACGAACACCCACACCAACGTGTCGAGCACGCCCTTGCCGGCCTTGCCATCAAGCAGCTGGCGCAAGGCCAGAAAGCCTGCGTCCTTGCCATCGATTTCGCCAGCGTGGATGCCGCCCTGGATCAATACCACCGGCAGCTTGCGCTGCGCGGCGCTGGCCGCATCCAGCGCGCCGCTGGTGGAGGCGATCAAGGCCTTCATCGGCCGGCCTTCCGGCGTGGTGCCGAACTCGACGCAGCGCACCGCCTGCGGGTAACGCTGCGCAAACGCATCGCACAGCGCGATGACTTCGTCATAGCGACCGGTTTGCACAAAGCCGCTGCGCTCGGCCTGGGTGGTCAGCGGTTCGGCGGCCAGCGCGACAGGGGCACAGGTCAACAACAACAGGCTCAGGGCCAGGCGGGTGAAGCGGGGCATCCAGCGGTCCAGTGTTCCAGGAAAACGTTTGCAATGTAGCCGAGCCGAGCTGGCAGGCCAATCTGCACTGCGGCATGGTCGCCGGCTTCAAGCGGACGCGAGCGAATCGAAAACGCCGGTTTTTGCGGGTTATCGATGCGGTCTACGCACGCATGCACTCGGCGTCGACTGCGCGCAGCGCGATGTCCTTGGACTGCAACGCCAGCAGCCGACCTGCGCGTGCATGGCGGCCGGCAGCTCGGCGCCGGTACGATAGGGCCTGTTTTCAGCTCGTCGGACCGCCTTTGACCACCTCGACCTTGCCGGGCCCCACGGCCGGCGCGCGCCTGCCGCGCCAGATTCCTTTCATCATCGGCAACGAAGCCTGCGAGCGTTTCAGCTTCTACGGGATGCGCAACATCCTGGTGCAGTTTCTGATCACCTCGCTGCTGCTGCAGGAGGTTGGCGGGCCGGGCCGCGAGGCCGAAGCCAAGCACATCCTGCACAGCTTCATGATCGGAGTATTTTTCTTTCCGCTGCTGGGCGGCTGGCTGGCCGATCGGCTGTTCGGCAAATACAACACCATTCTGTGGTTCAGCCTGATCTATTGCGCGGGCCACGCGTGTCTGGCGATGTTCGAGGGCAGCCGTCAAGGCTTCTTCGTCGGGCTGGGCCTGATCGCGCTGGGCGCGGGCGGCATCAAGCCACTGGTGGCCTCGTTCATGGGCGACCAGTTCGACCAGTCCAACAAGCACATGGCCAAGGTGGTGTTCGATGCCTTCTACTGGATCATCAACTTCGGCTCGTTGTTCGCCTCGTTGCTGATCCCGGTCGCACTGAAGAATCTGGGCCCGTCGTGGGCGTTCGGCATTCCCGGCATCTTGATGTTCGTGGCCACGCTGGTGTTCTGGCTGGGCCGCAAGCGCTACGTGCTGGTGCCGTTGCCGCCGAAAGACCCGCACGGGTTCGGCGCGGTGCTGCGCACGGCATTGCTGGCACGCGCGCCAGGGCAGGGGCGGCCTGGTCTGGCGCTGGCAGTCATCGCGGTGGTCGCTGCACTGGCCTGCATGGCGCTGATCGAGCCGCTGGGCATCGTCATCTGCCTGTGCATGGCGCTGGTGCTGCTGCTGGCCGGGATCGGCGGCGGCACCTGGTGGCAGCTGGAGCGCGCGCGCGGTACGCATCCGGATGCCGCGGTCGAAGGCGTGCGCGCCTTGCTGCGGGTGCTGGTGATCTTCGCGCTGGTGACGCCGTTCTTTTCGTTGTTCGATCAGAAGGCCTCTACCTGGGTGCTGCAGGGACGCGAGATGACCATGCCGGCGTGGTTTACCGCCTCGCAGATGCAGGCGCTCAATCCGCTGCTGGTGATGTTGCTGATCCCCTTCAACAATCTGGTGCTGTATCCGCTGTTGCGCCGTGGTGGCTGGGAGCCGACGCCGTTGCGTCGCATGACCAGCGGTATCGCCTTCAGTGGCGTGGCGTGGATTGCGGTCGGCGCGATCCAGGTCGTCATGGACGGCGGCGAGCCGATGCACATCGCCTGGCAGATGCTGCCCTATGCCTTGCTTACCTTCGGCGAGGTGCTGGTGTCGGCCACCGGCATCGAGTTCGCTTATAGCCAGGCGCCGCCATCGATGAAGGGCGTGGTGATGAGCTTCTGGTATCTGACCACCACGGTCGGCAATCTGTGGGTGCTGCTATCGAACGTGGCGGTGCGCAATGCGACCGTGACCTCGCATATCGCCGATACTGGGCTCAGCGAAGCGGCATTTTTGATGTTCTTCTTCGCGGCCTTCGCATTCCTGGCAGCACTGGCCTTTGGCTTGTACGCGCGCCGTTATCGCATGGTCGACAATTACCGTTCTGTTTGAGGTCCGCATGATTACCCTGATCCTGATCGCCATCACCGGCATCGTCTCGTGGCTGGCGTTCAATAACCGCAAGCTGGCCGACCGGCTCATCCTGTGGCCGCCGGCGCTGGACAAGAACCGGCAGTACGACCGCCTGGTGACCTACGGCTTCATCCATGCCGACCTGGGGCACCTGGTTTTCAACATGATCACGCTGTTCTTTTTCGGACGGGTGATCGAAAAGGTGATGACGCAGCTGACCGGCAGCGTGCTGACCTATCCGTTGTTCTATCTGGCCGCGCTGGTGGTGTCGATCCTGCCGAGCTATCTGAAGAACCAGAAGAACCCCAATTATCTGAGCCTGGGTGCCTCCGGTGCGGTGTCGGCGGTGCTGTTCGCCTTCATCCTGCTGCAGCCGTGGACCATCATCCTGGTGCTGTTCATTCCGGCACCGGCGATCATCTATGCGGTGTTCTACGTCGGCTACAGCCTGTGGATGGACCGCCGCGGCGGCGATCGCATCAACCACAGCGCACACCTAGCCGGCGCGGCATTCGGGGTGATGTTCATGCTGATCATGGAGCCGCGGGTGTGGCAGATCTTTCTGGAGCAGCTGTCCAATCCGCGCTTCGGCTGAGGGCGCTGGCGGGTCCGGTCGCTCGGGTACCGGGCTGGCCGGGGTTGCGGTAATGCGTCAGTGCAGCGGTTGCGTGCGGCAACCGGGCCAGGACCGACGCCATGGCGTCACAGGTCCTGGCAGGTGGAGCGCCGCAGGCATCAGGCTGCGCTGCGTTCCCGGTCGGTACTGAGCGCCGCACCCGACACCGCGCCGTAGGCCTGCTGCAGACGCTCGTAGACGGTATCGTTGAGTTGCGCGAAGTCGGGGTTGTGGGTGTCGCCGTTGATGGCGAACTGGAACAAGCCTTCCAGCAGCGAGCTGTCGCTGTCTGTGCCGTTTCCTGCCGAATCGTTTTGCATGCGTGACTCCTCGTTGGTAAGGCGAGGGCGCTGGCCAGGCCGGAGACCGGTTGCAGGCAGCGCCTTCGAGTCAGCTATCGGCGCTGGTTGAGCGAACTTAAGGATGTCGTTGCCGAGCCGGGCTAACGGTCACAGCGTGGATTCATTTTCACGCAGGCGCGGCGTCGCGCTGGTCACACTTGCCGCACATTCACTGCCGGGCGCACACCACGATGGAGGCAGCGACAGTGCACGCCGAACACGACCCGACACAGCAGCGATTCGTTATTGACACCGAGGGACATCGCGCAGAGCTGGTGTATCAGCTCGAGGGTGCGCGCATGACCATCACGCACACGCTGGTGCCGGATGCGATTGCAGGGCGCGGTATTGCCGCCGTGTTGGTCGAGTCTGCTTTGCAGCATGCGCGCGAGGCCGGCCTGAAGGTCGTGCCAGCGTGCAGCTACGCCGCCGCCTACGTGCGCCGGCATCAACAGTTTCAGGATCTGCTGGCCTGACGGACAGCAGTGGGTGGTTTGATCAGGGGAGCAGGTGGGAATGGTGCGGTTGCTTGGATTCAAGAGTGTGCGGGGTCTGCTGATGCTGGCCCTGTTGGCGGGCTGTACGCAGCGCGAACCGGCAGTAGTCGAGCCGACCGAGCCGGCAGCCGATGCGGCCGCAGCGACAACGCCGCCTCCGGAACCGCTGATGGTGCAGAGTGGCCCGCTAGAAGATGTGATCGAACACGCGCCGGCCTATATGGTCGGGATCAGCTATCCGCCTGGGCTGGATGCGTATCCGGAACTGGCAGCATTGATTCGCACGTATGCGCAGGATGCCCGCAGCGAACTGATGGAAGCGGTAACCGGTCTGGGCAACGACAAACCGGCAGCGCCCTATGAGTTGTCGCTGGCATTCGAAAAACTATTGCAGACCGCCGACTTGATCGTCGTCTCCGCCGATGGCAGCCGCTATACCGGCGGCGCGCATGGCGATCCGCTGGTGGCGCGCTTCGTCTGGCTGATCAAGGAGCGCAAGCAACTGACCGCGCAAGCGATGATTCCCGACCCGGCCGGCTGGGAAAAGATCGGTCGCGATGTCGCTGCGCAATTGCATGCCGCTGCCACCCAGCGCGTGGAAGCCGATCGTGTGCCGGTCGAAGAACAGGCCGAACAAGTCGCATCGGCCGACCGCATGATTGCCGAAGGAACCGCAGCGCAGGTGGACAACTTCGCGCAGTTCGTGCCGGTGTTGAATGCGGCCGGACAGATCACCGCAGTGCGCTTCGTGTTTCCGCCTTATCAGGTCGGGCCTTATTCGGATGGCACGCAAACGGCCGAGGTCGCTGCATCCACGTTGATGCCGTGGGTCGCGCCGGAATATGTACATCTTTTCGCTCGCTGAGATGTCGCCCCGCAAGTGATGTGATTGAATGCTCAGGCCATTCAGTAATGTAACCAAACGGGTGATATGAGCAGTTTCGATCCAACCGCAAATCGCGTAGACCACACCTGCGCGCGCTATCCAGCCTTTCCGCGGGAGCCGGCTGTCCTGGTGAGGTTGATCAAGCATCTCTACAAGAGGCTGCACACCATCAGTTGTGTGCGACTCAGGCCGTACGGGATCAGTCCGCCGGAATACGAGATCCTGATGATGTTGTACGGCACGCCCGAGCAGGCCATTACGCCGACCGAGGCGGCAGAGGCGGCCAGCGAGAAGCCGGCCAACATCACCCGGCTCACCGATCAGTTGTGCGAGAAGGGCTTGATCGCACGGGGCAGCAGTCCTGACGACCGGCGCAAGATCGTGCTGTCCCTGCAACCGGCCGGGCTGGCGTTGATCGAAAGCCTGTTGCCGGAAGCGTGCACGCTGTTGCACGAGCAGGCGGGCGACATCAGCGAGGCCGAACAGGCGCGTCTGGAAAAACTGCTCAAGAAATTGCTCAATGGCGTGGACGCCGTAGAGTCCTGAGCGATACGCGATGGCTGCCACGCACGCCATCGCCAAAACGACAACGCCGCCCGGATCGCTCCGGGCGGCGTTGTCGTTACGCAGCTCCAATCACGGCTTGGACTGCGGCGCTTCCGGCGTAGCGCCATCGCCGCCCTGCGCGCTCAGACCGCGCTTTTCAAGCAAGGGCTCGATCTGCGGCGCATGCCCGGCAAAGTTCTGGAACAGCTCCATCGCATCCACGCTGCCACCGCGCGACAGCAGCGTCTTGCGGAACCGATCGCCATTGGCGCGGCTCAATCCACCATTCTGCTTGAACCATTGCTGGGTGTTGGCATCCAGCACTTCGGACCAGATGTAGGCGTAATAGCCCGCCGCATAGCCGCCCATGATGTGGCTGAAATATGGAGTCTTGTAGCGCGGCGGTACCGGCGCGTAGGCAATGCCGTCCTGCTGCAAGGCCTTGGCCTCGAACGCCATGACGCCGGCCGCATCGGGCACCTGGTTGGCGCTGATCTGATGCCAGTTCTGATCCAGCATCGCCGCACCCAGATATTCGGTGGTGGCAAAGCCCTGGTTGAACTTGGACGCGGCAATCACCTTGTCCAGCAACGCCTGCGGCATCGGGGTGCCGTTTTGATAATGCTTGGCGTAGTTCTTCAGGATGGACGGCTCGTCGGCCCACATCTCGTTGACCTGCGAGGGGAACTCCACAAAGTCGCGCGGCACGCTGGTGCCGGAGAAATACGGGTATTTGACGTCGGAGAACATGCCGTGCAGCGCATGCCCGAACTCATGGAACATGGTGGTCACTTCGTCCCAGGTCAGCAGCGTGGGCTGGCCGGCAGGCGGCTTGGGAATGTTGAGGTGATTGGCCACCACCGGCTTGAAACCGGTCAGGTCCGACTGCGACACGTACGAGTTCATCCATGCGCCACCGCGCTTGGATTCGCGTGCATACATGTCGGCGATGAAGATCGCCAGCTGCTTGCCGTCGGCGTCGAATACGTCATAGACGGTGATGTCGTCGCGGTAGGTCGGCAGGTCGGTGCGCTGCTTGAAGGTCAGACCGTATTCCTGGTTGGCTGCATAAAACACGCCGTTTTCCAGCACGTTCTTGAGCTCGAAGTACGGCTTGAGCTGCGACTCGTCGAAGTTGTACTTGGCCTGGCGCACCTTCTCGCTGTAATAGGCCCAATCCCAGGCTTCGAGTTTGAAGGTCGGCTTGCGTGCGGCTTTTTGTTCCTTGTCGATCATCGCCTGCAGATCGGTCGCCTCGCGCTTGGCGTTGGCCACCGCGGCCGGTGCCAGCTTGCCGAGCATGGCGTTGACCGCTTCCGGGGTCTTGGCGGTCTGGTTTTCCAGCGAATATGCAGCGTAGGTCGGGAAGCCGAGCAGCTTGGCCTTGTCGGCGCGCAGCTTCATGATGCGTGAGACCAGCGCGGTGTTGTCGTACTGACCACCATGGCTGCCGCGCGAGACCGACGCGTCATAGATTTTCTTGCGCAGGTCGCGATTCTTCAGCTGGGTCAGCGGCGGCTGGCCGGTGGTGTTGAGCAGCGCAATCACGTACTTGCCATCGAGCTTGCGTGCCTTGGCTGCTTCGGCAGCAGAAGCGATCTGCTCCTCGGACAGACCATCGAGCTGCTTGACGTCATCCACCACAACTGCCGCCGCATTGACCTCGGCCAGCACGTTCTGGCTGAAGGTGGTGCCCAGGTTGGCCAGCTCGGCATTCATCGCCTTGAGCGTGGTCTTATCGGCATCGGAGAGCTTGGCGCCATCGCGGACGAAGTCGCTGTAGTACTTCTCGACCAAGCGCAGGCCTTGTGCATCCAGGCCCAGCTTGGCGCGTTGGTCGTACAGGGTCTGGATGCGCGCGAACAGCTTGCCGTTGAGTGAAATCGCATCGCGATGCGCAGCGAATTTGGCCGAGTAGTCGGCCTGCAGTTTCTTGCGTGCATCGTTGGTGTCGGCACCCACCAAATTGAAGAACACCGTGGTGGCACGATCGAGCGTGGCGCCGCTCTTTTCCAGTGCGACGATGGTGTTGTCGAAGCTCGGCTTGGCTTTCTGGGTGGCGATCTTGTCCACTTCCTTCAACTGCTCGGCCATGCCGGCGTCGAAGGCGGGTGCGAAGTCGCTGTCTTTGATCTTGTCGAACTGCGGGTAATGCAGCGGCAGCGTGCTGTCGGCAAAGAAGGGGTTGGCTTGGGTGGCAGCCTGCGTGGTGGCGGGTGCGGCGATGCTGTAGGACGGCATGGCAAGTCCCAGGGAAGCGGCCAGGGCAAAAGCGAGACGGGTGGTCAAGAGAGTGGCTCCAAAGTGCGAGCCGCCGAGGCTAACCCAGCCCGCCGGGACAGGCGTGTGACAAAAGGCATGTCTGGCTGACGGACGCGACCATGCGCCAGGTCACGCCAGGCCCCAAGGCCGCCAACACGCCGGGACTTCGCCAGGACAGCCGCCAGCGGCTCGGCGACACATCGGGACATGCTGCAAGGCCTGCTCCAGC
Source organism: Xanthomonas sp. WHRI 10204 (assembly GCF_040202875.1). NCBI lineage: Bacteria > Pseudomonadati > Pseudomonadota > Gammaproteobacteria > Lysobacterales > Lysobacteraceae > Xanthomonas > Xanthomonas sp. WHRI 10204. The sequence goes on along the minus strand of NZ_JBEGDW010000002.1, from coordinate 411,893 downwards.
GAATGCGCTGCCGGAGTCGTCCTGCACACAGACCTGCGAACAGCCAACGATGCGCGGTTGGATCGTGGTGCGCAGATGTCACATGGGCGAGAGGTAGCGCTGTGCGGAGAGGGTGTGGCGGGCCGAGAGGGCTGGGTTAGGCTAGCGCTTTCCCTATCGAGAGTTGTCGATGACCGCGCTATCCACCTTTGAGTTCACCGACCTGGACGGTCGCACGCAATCGATGCGCGACTACGCCGGCAGTGTGGTGCTGGTGGTGAATGTGGCTTCGAAATGCGGCTTTACCCCGCAGTACGCAGGGTTGCAGGCCTTATGGCAGCGCTATCGTGAGCGTGGCCTGGTAGTGATCGGTTTCCCGTGCGATCAGTTCGGTCACCAGGAGCCCGGCGATGCTGCACAGATCCGGCAGTTCTGCTCGCTCGACTATGCGGTGGATTTTCCGCTGGCGTCCAAAGTCGAGGTCAACGGCAGCAGCGCGCATCCGCTGTGGCAATGGCTCAAGCACGAACAGCGTGGCGTGCTTGGATCGGAGGCGATCAAGTGGAATTTCACCAAGTTCCTGATCGGCCGCGATGGCACCGTGTTGGAGCGCTACGCACCGACCACCAAGCCGGAGGCCCTGGCTGCCGATATCGAGCGTGCGCTGGGCGCGTGACATCGCAGGCGCATGCCCAAACTTTCAAACACCGCGGGCTCGTAGGAGCGCACCCGGGCGCGACGAGGCGTTACCGAAAATGCGAGGCGTTACCGGGGATGAGGCTGTACCCGGAACGCTTCGTCGCGCCCAGGTGCGCTCCTACGGCGCTGTAGTAGCGGCATGCCCGCGCGTTGCCTCACTTCTCGACGAAGGCGGCGCTCGAACACCTTACGCACTACCACCAAGCCGTAGGCCCTGGCCGCCGACATCGAGCGTGCGCTGGGCGCGTGACATCGCGGGCGCACGCCCAATCTTTAGATGCGCCTGGATCGTAGGAGCGCACCCGGGCGCGACGAGGCGTTACCGAAAATGCGAGGCGTTACCGGGGATGAGGCTGTGCCGGGAACGCTTCGTCGCGCCCAGGTGCGCTCCTACGACAGTGCAGTAGCGGCATGCCCGCGCGTTGCCTCACTTCTCGACGAAGGCGCGCTCGAACACGTAATGCCCCGGGGTGCCGATGCGTGGCGAGGTCTGGAAACCGCGTGCGTCCAGCAACGTGCGCAGGTCGGCCAGCATCTGCGAGCTGCCGCAGATCATGAAGCGGTCGTTGGCCGGGTCCAGGGTCGGCAGGCCCAGCGTCTGCTGCATGCGGCCATCGGCCATCAGCTCGGTCAGGCGGCCCTGATTGGCAAACGCTTCGCGGGTGACTGCCGGGTAATACAGCAGTTTTTCGCGCAGCAGATCGCCGAGGAATTCGTGCTGCGGCAGCTCGCGCTCGAAGTAGTCGCGATAGGCCAGATCCTGCACGAAGCGCACGCCCTGGGTGAGGATCACCTTGTCGAAGCGCTCGTAGGTTTCCGGGTCCTTGATGATCGACAGCCACGGCGCCAGGCCGGTGCCGGTGCCCAGCAAATACAGATTGCGACCCGGATGCAGGTCGCTGATCAGCAGCGTGCCGGTGGGTTTCTTGCCGACCAGCACCTTGTCGCCCGGTTGGATGTGCTGCAGCCGCGAGGTCAGCGGGCCGTCCGGCACCTTGATACTGAAGAACTCCAGATGCTCTTCCCAGTTGGCGCTGGCGATCGAATACGCGCGCAGCAACGGCCGGGTTTCGGTTTCCAGCCCGATCATCACGAACTGGCCGTTTTCGAAGCGGAAACCGGCATCGCGGGTGGTAGTGAAGCTGAAGTAGGCATCGGTCCAATGACGGACCTCAAGCACCGTTTCGGCGCCGAAAGCGGAAGACATACCGGTTTAGTGTCGTGGGAGGAATACTCAGCAATTCTACCTCAAGCTGGCCAAATGAGATGAACTCTCATTTGGCGGGAATGGAGAATCGGGAATCGGGAATGGGGTGCAGGGCCGCAAGACCTGGGGCCTCTGCAGGATGGGGAGGCTCAGTGCCTGTCAGCCGCCGCGACGCCGCTTCTAACGATTCCCCATTCCCGATTCCCGATTCCGGCCTCACCGATACCCCGCCGCCTGCAGCTCGAACAGTTCCGCATAGCGCCCGCCCTGCGCCATCAGTTCCGCATGGGTGCCGTTGGCTTCGATGCGCCCGTCGGCCAGCACCAGAATGCGGTCGGCCATGCGCACGCTTGAGAAGCGGTGCGAGATCAGCACCGCAGTGCGGTTGTCGGAGAGCTCCTTGAAGCGCTGGAACACCTCAAACTCGCTGCGCGCATCCAGCGCGGCGGTGGGTTCATCCAGGATCATCAGCTGCGCATCGCGCATGTAGGCGCGTGCGATGGCGATTTTCTGCCATTGCCCGCCGGACAGATCCACGCTGTTCTTGAAGCGGCGGCCGATCAATTGATCGTAGCCATCGGGCAGGCTGTCGATGAGCTCGCCAGCCATCGCGCGCTGCGCTGCGGCCTGGATACGCGGCGCATCGTCCATTGCATCGACCTGGCCCACGCCGATGTTCTCGCCCACGCTCAGGTGGTAGCGGACGAAGTCCTGAAAGATCACGCCCAAGTTGGCGCGCAGATCGTCCAGATCGTAGTCGCGCAGGTCCTGCCCATCGAGCAGGATGCGGCCTTCGTCGGGGTCGTACAGCCGCGCCAGCAGCTTGACCAGGGTGGTCTTGCCGGCGCCGTTTTCGCCAACCAGGGCCAGCACTTCGCCGGCGCGCAGTTCGAAATCCAGATGCCGCACCGTCCACGTCTCGGCGTCCGGATAACGGAAGCCCACATCCTCGAACACGAAACCCTGGCGAATCGGCCGCGGCACCGGCAAGGCGTTGGGGCGCGAGCGGATTTCCGGCACGATGTTGAAGAACGAATACAGATCGTCCAGATACAAGGCCTGGCCGGCGACCTGCGAAAACCCGATCAACAGACCTTCCAGCAACTGACGCAGACGCAGGAAACTGCCGGCCAGAAAGGTCAGGTCGCCGATGCTGAAATCGCCGCGCACCGTGCGCCAGGCGATGTAGCCATAGGCCATGTAGTAGCCCAGCGTGCCCAGCGCCGCCAGCAACGCACCCCACGACGCACGCTTGCGCGCCAGTGCGCGGTTGGCCTGGAAGAACTTGTCGGCCAGGCGGCGGTAACGCGCGATCAAGAAGCGGTGCAGGTTGAGGATTTTGACTTCTTTTGCGGTCTCCACGCTGGCGCCGACCTGGCGCAGGTAATCGAGCTGGCGGCGCTCCGGCGTCCACTGGAAGTTGAGCGAATAGCCCAGCGCATTGAAGTGCGCCTCGCCGATGAAGGCCGGGATCAGCGCCACCGCCAGCAGCACGATCAACCACGGCGCATACACCACCAGCCCCACCGCCAGGCTGATCACGGTGATCGCATCCTGCACCTGGCCGAACAACTGGCTCATCAGGTTCATGCGGTTCATGGTCTGACGCCGCGCGCGATCCAGCTTGTCCTGGCGGTCGGGGTCTTCGAAATCTTCCAGATCCAGTTGCGCGGCATGTTCCATCAGCCGCACGCTGGCCGCGTTGTTGAACAGCTCCGACAACAGCGCATCGGCGTAACCGACCATGCGCCCGAGCAAGTCCGAGCCGATCGCCAGCGCCAATTCCAGCGCCAGCAATTCCAGCAAGCGGTTCAAGCGCCCGCTGCTCAGCGCCTGCGTAAAGGACTCAAATGCCGGCGGCTGGCCGACCAGGTGAATCGCCTCGTCGATGATCAACTTGCCGATGTAGAGCGTGGCCACCGGCATCAACGCGCGCAGCACGCGCAGGCCGATGCTGCTGGCGCTCAGCCAGCGGCTGGTCTGCCAGATCTGGCGCAGGAACGGGGGCAGATTACGCAGCGCATCCAGGCGCTCGCGCAGGGTAGGGCCGGTACGGGGGGCGGCAGGCGCAGTGGCGCTGGTACGGGAAGCTGACATCGCACTAGTGTGCCGCGCGCGGCGTCGGTGCGGAGTGTTGGGCCGCTCGCCGGGGAGGACGTGCACGCGTCGCAGCGGCCCGGGATATCTGCCGCTCGACGCAATGCCTCGGCCAGCCGCGACAGCAGCGCCACCGCCTGTGCGGGTCGAGTGGGGCCGCGGCGGCCTGCAGGCGCGCGTCTAGCGTGGGGGCAATGCCGGAGACTTTTTCCAGAGCGGCACAGCCGTTGGAGGTCCATTCGGTCTTCTGCACGTGCCCGTGTTCCGGGTGCGGCATGCGTGCGATGTCGCAGCGCTCCCTGCGCCCTCGCACGTCAGCCGCCATCGTTGCCGGCGAGCGTGGCGCACTCATCCTGCCGCGCCTGGGCGGCGCGCGGTGCAGGCCCCAGTCAATCGCTTCAATAGATGCCACATCCGGCCGCGGCCGCGGTTTGCTCTAAAATGTGCGGATTGCCCCCGCCAGCCGTAGAGCCAGCCGTGACCTCGATCAAGCAGGAAGACCTCATCCAGTCCGTCGCCGATGCGCTGCAGTACATCAGCTACTACCACCCGGTCGACTACATCAAGAACCTGTCCGCCGCCTACGAGCGCGAAGAATCGCCGGCCGCCAAGGATGCCATCGCGCAGATCCTGATCAACTCGCGCATGTGCGCCGAAGGCCACCGCCCGATCTGCCAGGACACCGGCATCGTCACCGTGTTCCTGGAAATCGGCATGAACGTGCGCTGGGACGACGCGACCATGGGCGTGGAAGACATGGTCAACGAAGGCGTGCGCCGCGCCTACAACCATCCGGACAACAAGCTGCGCGCCAGCGTGCTGGCCGATCCGGCCGGCAAGCGCGCCAATACCAAAGACAACACGCCGGCAGTGGTCAACACCAAGATCGTGCCGGGTGACCATCTGGACGTGATCGTCGCGGCCAAGGGCGGCGGCTCGGAGGCCAAGAGCAAGTTCGCCATGCTCAACCCGTCCGATTCCATCGTCGATTGGGTGCTCAAGACCGTGCCGACCATGGGCGCCGGCTGGTGCCCGCCGGGCATGCTCGGCATCGGCATCGGCGGCACTGCCGAAAAGGCGATGCTGCTGGCCAAAGAAGCGCTGATGGAGCCGATCGACATCGTCGACCTGCAGGCGCGTGGCGCCTCCAATCGTGCCGAAGAACTGCGTCTGGAGCTGTACGAAAAGGTCAACGCGCTCGGGATCGGCGCGCAGGGCCTGGGCGGCCTGACCACGGTGCTCGACATCAAGGTCAAGGACTATCCCACCCACGCCGCCAACTTGCCGGTGGCGTTGATTCCCAACTGCGCCGCCACCCGCCACGCGCATTTCACCCTGGACGGCAGCGGCCCGGTGATGCTGGACCCGCCGTCGCTGGAAGACTGGCCCAAGCTCACCTACAACCCGACCAACGCGCGCCGGGTGAATCTGGACACCATCACCCGCGAAGAAGTCGCCAGCTTCAAGCCGGGCGAAGTGGTCCTGCTCAACGGCAAGCTGCTGACCGGCCGCGACGCCGCGCACAAGCGCATGATCGACATGCTCAATCGCGGCGAAACGCTGCCGGTCGACTTCACCAATCGCTTCATCTATTACGTCGGCCCGGTCGACCCGGTGCGCGATGAAGTGGTCGGTCCGGCCGGCCCGACCACCGCCACCCGCATGGACAAGTTCACCCGCCAGATGCTGGAACAGACCGGCCTGCTCGGCATGGTCGGCAAGTCCGAGCGCGGCGATGCGGCCATCGATGCGATCCGCGACAACAAGGCTGTCTACCTGATGGCGGTCGGCGGCTCGGCGTATCTGGTGTCCAAGGCGATCAAGGCCGCGCGCGTGCTGGCGTTCGAAGACCTCGGCATGGAAGCGATCTACGAGTTCGAGGTCAAGGACATGCCGGTCACCGTGGCGGTGGATTCCACCGGCGAATCGGTGCACAAGACCGGCCCGCGGCTGTGGCAGTCGCGTATCGGCAAGATTCCGGTGGTGGTGGAGTAACCGCGTTAGAGCAACTGACAAAACTACTGTGCAGCCGCCAGGCGGGCGCGGCCGGTGCTCGGAATCGGCATGTACCACTCGTACACTCCGGTTCTGAGCGCGCCGTCCACACCCACCTGACGACTGCTCGCTACGTTTTGTTAGCCACTCTTGGCGCCGACTGTGCAGCCCGTCAGCCAGGCGGGCTGCGCCAGTTGGCGCAAGACGTACGCGGACACGCGGGTGTGTTTTCTCCGCACTGTCTGCATCCGGCTGACGACCGTGCACGCCAGTGCGGTCGTCAGGCTTGATGTGGAATGGCGAGGCGATGACACGTCTTGCTGTTTGCTGCAGATAACCGGGCAGATGGAGGCGGTTGTCGGCAGAGGGTCTGGTGCTGTCGGGAGGCGGAGCATCTGCGACCTCTCGACAGAGGAAGACCGGTGTTGCCCCACGCGAACCGGCTATGCTCGCTGCACTGGCCGGTACCCCAAGGAGAACAGGAATGCTCCGACTCGTCTGTATCGCGTTGTTGTTGTGCCTGAGCCTGAGTTCGGCGGCGCAGCAGCAAAAGGCACCCACGGTGTTGTTTCCCTCGCGCAACTACGCGCCGCCACCTGCCGCCCCAGGGCCGTTCGCAGAGCGCAAGCCGCTCAGGACAAACGACACCGCGACTCGGTTCAACGGACCCTCGGCTGCGGATCGCTGCATCGCACAGTGCAACAGCAGCGCCCGACAATGCCGCGCCGACCGACCCAGCGAGTCCAGTTGCAGCAGCAGGGCAGCACCGCGTGGAAAGCGCTGCGACGACGTACAGAATCCGGCGCAACGGGCCAACTGCATGGCGCAAGTCTTCGACTGCACCCAGCAGAGCGATGACAATCGCTGCGAACCGCGCAAGCTCGCCTGCCTGCGCGCCTGTACCAACTGACCCGAGAGCCCGCATGGCCGCTACGCTTTATCACACCCCCAGTACCGCCGCCCTGGTCGTCCATTGGCTGCTGATCGAACTGGACGTTGCCCACGTGCTGCATCCGCTGGATTTCGAGCGCGGCGAGCAAAAGGCGCCGGACTATCTGGCGCTCAACCCGGCCGGCGTGGTGCCGACGCTGGTGCTGGACGGTCAGGTGTTGACCGAAGCGGCCGCGATCGCCATGCACCTGGCCGATCTCTACCCGCAAGCCGGGTTGGCGCCGCCGGTCGGCACGCCCGAGCGTGCGGCGTACTACAAGTGGATGTTTTTCTGCGCCAATACCTTGCAGCCGGCCTATCGCGCCTGGTTCTACCCGCACGAGCCGGCCGGCGCTGCCCATGCCGATGCGGCGCAGGCCCAGGCACGCAACAGACTGGAAGCGGCCTGGACCCAGGTCGATGCGCATCTGCAGGAACACGGGCCCTATCTGCTCGGCCAAACGCTGTCGGCCGCCGATTTCATGCTGACCATGTTGATGCGCTGGTCGCGCAATATGCCGCGTGCGACCGATACCTGGCCGGCACTGAAAGCGCATGCGCAGCGGATGAAGGCCCGGCCGGCGTTCCAGGAAACCTACCGGCGCGAAGGCCTGACCGACTGGACCTGACTGCGGCGCGCACGCTAAAGCGAAGTGGTGCGTCGATAGCGCCGCTAGAGTCCGTTAGGTTATGCCCGCTGGGGTGTACGATCGCGCGACACACCAGAGAACAGGGGCTCTACCATGTTGCAGTCCGTATCCCGTCGCAAGCTGTTGCAATGCGCATGTTGCGCGCCGGTGGCCGCGGCCGCCGCGTCGTTGCCATTTTCGTTGCGCGCCGCGCCCAGCAAGAAAACCGATTTGAATGCCGAGCAGGCGCTGCAGACCCTGCGTGACGGCAACGCTGCATTTGTCGAGAACCGTCCTAAGAAGGTGATCTCCGACGGCAAGCGCCGCTTGGAACTGGCGCTGGGCCAGACCCCGTTCGTGATCCTGGTGTCGTGCTCGGATTCGCGCGTGCCGCCAGAACTGCTGTTCGGTCGCGGCCTGGGCGAGATGTTCATCGTTCGCAACGCCGGCAACACCGTCGATACCACGGCATTGGGTTCGATCGAATATGCGGTGAGCCAGCTCGGCGTGCCGTTGGTGGTGGTGATGGGCCACGAAAGCTGCGGCGCGGTTGCCGCCGCGGTGTCGGTGGTGGAGCAGGGCGCGTTCTTCCCCGGCGCGATCGGCGCCATGATCGAACCGATCGTCCCGGCCGTGCTGACCGCCAAGAAGAATGGCGGCGACGACCTGCTCGCAGCGTCGGTCAAGGCCAACGTCAAGCGCACGGTCGACCGCCTGCGCGGTGCTTCCGAACCCGCCTTGCTCGAACCGCTGAGCGCAGGCGCATGCCGCGTCGTGGGGGCTTACTACACCCTCAAGGACGGCAAGGTGGATTTCTTCGACGTCTGAGTCGGCGCATGAAAAGCGGCAGTAGCGATCCTCCACACGCCTGCCGACCGCCATCGTCATCGCCACAAAAAAAGCCGGCAGCAATGCCGGCTTTTTTGTGGCGATCTTCTGTGGACGCGGCGCCGATGCAGTACCGGCGCGGCAACGTTCGCAGGAGGCGACGGGTGCGTGTCTACACCCGTGCCGCCCGACATCGACGCGTCAGAACCACTCCAGCAACGACACGCCCAGGCCGATATAGGTGGCCTTGTGGTTGTAGTCGATCAGGCTTTCGCCATAGCCGTCGAACACCTGCACATGGCCACGCAGCAGGTTGGTGATGGGGAAGCCGTAATCCAGCTGCACCGAGCCATGCGAGCGGTCGCCGCCACGCAGCGAATGCCGCGCGATCAACGCAAATTCATGCCCATCCTTGTTGTAGACCAGGGTGGCATCGCCGCGACCCATGTAATCCTCGATGTCGGGATTATTGTCGTCGGCACGGTCTTCCTTGATGCGGAACCACGGGCGCAATGTCAGCGCCCAGTTCTCGCGATCCAGACCGATGTTGAGGATCACCCGGTTCCAGGAACGCGACAGCGGATCTTCGCGGCCGTTGGACATGTGGTTGAGGCTGATGCCGCTCATGCGGCCCTTCCAGCCGAACAGGCTGTAGTTGTTGCGAAACACCAGCATCGCTTCCGGCTCGTAATTGGTCTCGCGGAACGGGCGCGATGCATCGGAGTTATAGGCCTGCCACCGCGAGCTCTGGGTGTAGCCCATCCAGATGTCGCCGTTGTCGCCGAACAGGTCTTCGACCACCTTGGTCTTGAAGCTCAGCTGGAACTTCAGCTCGGCGCTGTCCAGCTGCTGCGGCGTGCTGACCGAGTTGGCCGGATTCGGCGATTGCGGGGTGCGGTTGGTGTCGCTGGTCCAGAACGCCGGCAGCAGATAGACCGGCTTGTAGCCACGCAGCTGAAACGTACCCAGCTTGGAGTCCTTGGCCAGTTCCCAGCGGCGATCCAGCAGCGAGCCGCGGCCGGCATTGGCGACCGCTTCTTCCTTCGGCTGCTGCTGGACGTCGGCGCGAAAGAAATCGCCCATACGGCTGCTCTTGGGGCTGTCTTCCGCCTTGGCAGCCTGCTTGGCCAATTGCGCTGCGGCATCTGCCTCCTGCACCGCCTGCGCGGTGTAGCCCAGCGCCTGGTCGTAACACGCCAGACGCGCGGCATCCGAGGTCACGGACGTGCAGGCCTGCGGCGATGCGGGTTGCGGAGCGATTTCCTGCCCATGCGCCAGCGGCGCGGCGGCCAGGGCGATCAGCATCAGGGGACGGGTGCGGTGCTTGGACATGGGCAGTCTGGCCGAGTGTAGGCGCCAGGCAGGCGCGTCAGGCGCGTAGCTTAACGGTCGCGTCTGCATACGCGATGTGTACACGGCGGCATAACATCTGCAGCGGGTCGACTAAACAGGTGTCGCGAGGCTCGCCAGGTCGCTGCTGCCGCGCGTTCTGCATGCTTGGAGCGACGGCGGCCGCGCCGGCTTGGGACCTTTAACTGCTGCGTCAGAAGAACCAGGCGATCGCAAACACGCCCAGCATGCACAGGCCCAGCGCCAGCTTGGTGGCCGTGCCGAGCATGATCCCAACCCAGGTGCCGAAGCCCACCTTGGTGGCCTGGCCGGTCTTGCGGGTCTGGTAGTACTCGCCCAGCCACGCGCCGGCAAACGGGCCGACGAACAAGCCGATCGGCATAAAGAAAATACCGGCGATGGCGCCGAGCACCGAGCCCCACATCGCCATCTTGCTGGCCCCCACGCGCTGCGCGCCGTACAGGGTGGCCAGGAAGTCGATGACAAAAGACAGCGCGGTGATCAACCCGAGGATCACCAGCGCGACCCAACCGACATGGGTGAACCCGTCGGCCCAGGCGGCCACCAGCAGCCCGGCAAAGACCAGCGGCAAGCCCGGCAGCGCGGGCAGGATGACGCCGGCAAGGCCCACCAGCACCAGCACGCCAGCCAGCACGTAATAAACGACAGTCGTGTCCATGATGGTTTAGAAATGTCCTATTTCAGGCTTTACAAGAATACGCAAGGGATGCTTGAAAATTGGTTTTGTGCGGGTTAAGTTGCAGCCGCTGCTGTTTGCAAAGGTCACCGTGAATCGTGGCCTGATGCGGTAGATCGCCCGATCCGCTACATCCTTGTACCTCGCTTCCTCCTTGCAATCACAGCTGCCACCGCCAGTCCATCACAGTGTCGTAGGGAGTCAGTCGAGATGTCCAATATCGAACGCGAGAATGGTGTCGTGAAGTGGTTCAACGATGCCAAGGGCTTTGGATTCATCAGTCGCGAAAACGGCGAAGACGTCTTCGTCCATTTCCGCGCCATCCAGATCCAGGGCTTCAAGAGTCTCAAGGAAGGTCAGAAGGTCAGTTTTACCGTCGTGCAAGGTCAAAAAGGCCTGCAGGCCGATGCGGTGCAGCTGGTCTGAGCCACTGCACCGGGGGTAATACCTCGCGCGCCCAGCAAAAAGGCCCGTTACCGGGCCTTTTTGCTGTCTGCACGTTGGCGGCAGCCGCTGCTCAGCGCAGTACCACCTTGCCGTTGACCACCCGCACGTAGGCGTTTTCGCGCACGCCGGCCAGGTCGCGCTGGTTCACCACGACCACGCGGCCATCGTCCATGCGCACCTGCACGTCGAAGCTGTCGCTGGTGACGTTGTTCTGGATGGCGTTGCCCGCCAGCGCGCCGGCGGCGGCACCGGCCACGGCCGACACATTCTTGTTGCCCTTGCTGCCGCCGGTTTCCTTGGAGATCTGGCGGCCGGCCACTGCGCCGACGATGCCGCCGAGCACCGCGCCGGTGCCGGTGGGGGCGGAGCGGGTGGGGCCGACTTCATCGATACGGGTCACGATGCCGCAATCCACGCAACGCGGCGCCGGCTGGGAATAGCCCTGGTCGTAGCCACGGTCGCCGCGATAGCTGCCGTACTGGGGCTGGGACGTGGCACAGCCGACCAGTGTCGCGGTTGCAGCCAGGCCAATAACAAGCAGTCGGGTCTTCATGAGTTATCTCCGGAGGGTTCTGAAGGCGGTCAGGGCCGCGGCGACGTCATCCTGTGTTGGTCCAGGTGAACGGTCTGCCAACTGGATCACTCCAGGCTTAACGAAACCCGAGCGCCGCCTTCATCCAACCTCATCGAAAGTCGCGGTGACACGCCTCGCAGGCCTCTGAAATCTGCCGTTTGATCGGCACGAACGCGGCGCAGCTGGACGGCGCGCTGCGCTGCGCCTGCTCCAGAGCGACACGCAGTGCCTGGGCATGTTCGCCGAAGCGGCGGTCCTCGCCGATCTGTGGAAATGCCGGTTCCAGTTCGTCGGCCAGCAAGCGCAGCGATTGCAGCCGCGCCAGTTGCTGCGAGGGTGTGCAGACGGCGCCCGGCGTCGGCTGCAATGCGCGCAATTGGTAGTCCAGCACGTGCATCAGGCTGTCGGGTACCGGGTCGCGCCGCGCCTGCAGCACGCGCGCCACCATCACGGTTGTGATCAGCCCGATCAACACACCCAGCACCAGCATGAAGGCGTAACGGGCTGCGCGGGATTGGTTGGGAGGTGTGGCGGACATGGCGAGCTGCTCCGGCAGGAAGGCGTGCGATGGGGCGGACGCGCGGGAGGTGGCGCGCGTAAAATAGGCCGATGAAAGCACAATGGCGTGAACGCTTTGCCGGTATCGACCGGCTGTATGGAGTCGGCACGGTGGAGCGGTTGTCCGCCTGCCGCGTGGCAGTGGTCGGCATGGGCGGGGTGGGCTCGTGGGTGGTGGAGGCGCTGGCACGGACCGGCGTCGGGCATCTGCGCCTGATCGATGCCGACGACCTGTGCGTGTCCAACACCAATCGGCAATTGCCGGCATTGGCCGGGCAGTACGGGCGCAACAAGGCGCGGGCCATGGCCGAGCGCTGCGTGGCGATCAACCCGGAGATCGAGGTCGATGCGGTGGAGGCGTTTCTCACCACCGGCAATATCGAAACGCTGCTGGGCGATGGCCTGGATCTGGTGATCGATGCCTGCGACAGTTTCCGGGTCAAAGTGGAAACCATCGCCTGGTGCCGCCGTCGCAAGCTGCCGCTGCTGACCGTGGGCGCCGCCGGCGGGCGCACCGATCCCACCCTGGTGCGCGTGCGCGATGTCTCGCGCACCGAACACGATGCGATGCTGGCGCTGATCCGCAAGAAGCTGCGTAGCGATTTCAATTTTCCCAAGAATGCGCAGCGCTATTTCGGCGTGCCGGCGGTGTACTCGCTGGAAAACGTCAAATACCCGCAGGCCGACGGCAGCGTGTGCGGCATTCGCCCACAGCTCGATGCCGATGCCACGCTCAAGCTGGATTGCGGTGCCGGGCTGGGCGCGGCCACGCATATCACCGGCACGTTCGCGTTTGTGGCGGTGGGCAAGGCGCTGGAGATGTTGCTCAAGCCCAAGGCCGCTGCGTCCAAGCCAGTAGCCGAGGTTGCTGCCGCGTCGCCATAACTGCACGCGCGCGCTGCGGCGGCAGCTGGCCTATCAGCCCGGCAAGCCGAACAAGGCGCGCGCGTTGGCCGTGGTTTGCGTGGCGATATGGTCGGCGTCTTCGCCGCGCAGCTGCGCAATGCACGCCAACACCGTGCGCAGAGCGGCCGGCTCGTTGCGCGCACCACGGATGCTGGCATCGGGTTGATCGGGTGCGTCGGTTTCCAGCAGCAGGTGCTGCAATGGCATGGTTGCGGCCAGGCCGCGCAGGCGATTGGCGCGTGGGTAGGTGACCGGGCCGCCCAGGCCGATCATGAAATCCAGCTTCCACAACTGCTGCGCCTGCTCGGGGCTGCCGGCAAAGCTGTGCACCACGCCACGCAGGCCGCCAATGGCCTTGATGCGCGCGATGACTTCTTCGGTGGCGCGGCGCGCGTGCACGATCAGCGGCAGGTCGAAGCGTTTGGCCAGGCGCAATTGCCCGTCGAAATAGTCGCGCTGGGCCTGCGCGTCCAGGCCCTCCAGATAGAAATCCAGCCCGCATTCGCCGATCGCGCAGGGGCGCTCGCGTTCGATCCACTCGGCCAGCAGTTCCAGATGTTCGGGGCGGTGCTGATCGAGAAAGATCGGATGCAGGCCATAGGCCGGATGCAGGCCCGGAGCCTGCGTGCACACTGCGCGCAGGTTCGGCCAGCTGGCCGCGGTGATCGCCGGTACCACTTGTTGCACGACGCCGGCCGCGCGCGCGCGGGCAACCACCGCAGCGCGGTCGTGGTCGAATTCGCTGGCGTCCAGATGGCAATGGCTGTCGATCAACTCCATCAGTGGCGGCGCACCGGTGCCGGCAGCGGCGCCTTGCGGGTTTTCCAATTCGCCAGCAGCAGCGTGGTCAGGCCGAACAGCAGTTCGTCTAACAACGGGACTGGGTCGGGCAACGCTACATCGACCAAAAACAACGCCGCAGCCAGCTTGAACAGCGTGGGGTAGCGCAGCTTGGCCGCCCAGTCCAGGGCACGTGCGGTCAGAGGATTTCGCATGCGAGAGCTCCGGCTGTTAGAAGTGCATGAAGTAACCGCTAGCTGAACTTAACCGCGGCGTTCATGAGCGAGGGCGTTTTCGTTCAGGGTTCACGTGCTGGAATCACGCCGTCAACAACGCGGCACGTCCGCAGGGAGCTGGTCATGAAGAGCAACACGACAACTATACTGGTCGCTGCCGGTGCCTTGCTGGTAGGAGGCGTGGCCACTGCCGCCTTCATGAATAACCGTCCGTCGTCGGGCGACTTCGTCGCCAACGGCCAGCCGGCGCCGCGCGGTCTGGAATACGCCGACGTGGTCAAGGTCGCACCGATCACCCAGCGCGAGCCGCAGTACGCGCAGGTCGTCAACAGCGCTGCAATCCGCGAAACCACCACCAGTTCCTCGCCGCGCGAAGTATGCCGCGACGTGGTGGTGCAGGAACGTCTGCCCGAGCGCGATGGCAACGTCGGCGGCACCGTCGCAGGCGCCGTCATCGGTGGCCTGCTGGGCAACCAGGTGGGTGGCGGTAATGGCCGCAAGCTGGCGACTGTTGCCGGCGCTGTCGGTGGTGGCATGGTCGGCAATCGTGTGGACCGCAACCATGTCGGTGGCCGCGTGGTGGATCGCACCGAGCGTCAGTGCCATACCGAAAACGCCAATTCGAGCTCGTCGCGTGTGGTGGGCTACGACGTGACCTACCGCAATGCCGACGGCACCACCGGCACTATGCGTATGGACAGCAAGCCGGGCGAGCGCATTTCGCTGGGCGATGCCGACAACGTGGTGGCCTACGACGTGACCTACCGCTACGACGGTTTCGAAAAGACCGTGCGGATGAACGACAAGCCGGCGAGCGATCGTCTGGCCGTGGTCGATGGTCAGCTGGTGACTCAGACCGCCTCGACGGCGGGCGATCCCGGCACCCGTCAGGACGCGGTGAGCAGCCGTCAGTAATCCGCAAGGATCGACATCACTGCAACGAGAGAGCCGGCATTGCCGGCTCTTTTCGTTTCAGCCCAGCGAGCTGCCGCACGCACACCACGATGCTGGGCCGGGAACTGGCAGATAATCGCCGCTTCTCCTGTGGTGGAAACCAGCATGCCGGTGCGTCCCGATGATCTGTTCGATGTACGAGCGCTGCTGACCGACGAGGAGCGGGCGGTGCAGGATGCCGTCGCGCGTTTTACCGATGCCCGGGTACTGCCGGCGATCGGCGATGCCTTCGATGCGGGGCGGTTCCCACGCGAGTGGGTGCCGGAACTGGCGCAGCTGGGATTGCTGGGCGCCAGCCTGCCGGTCGGCGATGGCGGTGCGGGTCTGGGGGCGGTGTCTTACGGATTGATTTGCCAGGAACTGGAGCGTGGCGACAGCGGTTTGCGCAGTTTCGTCAGCGTGCAGTCCTCGCTGTGTATGTATCCTATCCATGCCTATGGCAGCGACGCGCAACGCCAACGCTGGTTGCCGGAGATGGCCGCCGGCCGCGTGATCGGCTGCTTCGGCCTGAGCGAGGCGCAGGGCGGCTCGGACCCGGCGGCGATGACCACCCGTGCGGTGCGCGATGGCGACGGCTGGCGCTTGAACGGCGCCAAGATGTGGATCACCAACGGCAGCATCGCCAGCCTGGCCATCATCTGGGCGCATACCGACGATGGCGTGTGCGGTTTTCTGGTCGACACCGACAGCCCCGGGTTCAGTGCGCAGGACATCACCCACAAGATGAGCCTGCGCGCATCGGTCACTTCGGCGCTGTTCCTGGATAACGTGTTCGTGCCCGAGCAGATGCGCCTGCCGAACGCGGCCGGGTTGAAGGCGCCGTTGAGCTGCCTCAACCAGGCGCGTTACGGCATTGCCTGGGGCGCCATCGGCGCAGCGGTGGCCTGCCTGCGCGAGGCGCTGGCCTACGCGGGCGAGCGCATCCTGTTCGGCCGGCCGCTGGCGGCCACCCAGAGCGCGCAGATCAAGCTGGCCGACATGGCGCGACGGATCTCCACCGCACAGCTGCTGGCGCTGCAGCTTGGCCGTTTGAAGGAGGCCGGGACGTTGCGGCCGGAACAGATCTCGCTGGCAAAGTGGAATAATTGCCGCATGGCGCTGGACGTGGCACGCGAGTGTCGCGACCTGCTGGGGGCGGCCGGCATCACCACCGAACATGTGGCGATCCGGCATGCGCTCAACCTGGAATCGGTGATTACGTACGAGGGCACCGAAACCGTGCATCAGCTGGTGGTGGGACGTGCGCTGACGGGACTCAACGCGTTTTAACGAGGAGTAGGTGTTGATCGGCAAGGATGTGATGCGGCGCCTACGCGGCGTCTTCTGGACGGTGTGCGGGATCTGCGCGATTGCCGCAATTGCGATACCGCCGGCGCAGGCAAACGAGGCGCCGAGCATGGCGCCGGCACCGGCATGGGTGGTCGCCGATGCGGTGCCCGACAGCGTGCCGGGCGCGAGCGGATTGCGCTATGAACTGGTCTCCGATCAGGTCGATCTGACCGGCCCTGCGGCGCGCGCGTATCGGCGGCTGAGTTATACGGTGCAGCGGGCCAAGAGTCTGGACGAGGCCGGGCAGATCTCCATCGACTACCAGCCGCAGTATCAGACGTTGCAGCTCAACAGCCTGGATGTCTGGCGCGCGGGCCAGCGCATCGACATGCGTAGCCGCGCGCATTACGCCAAGCTACGCCGCGAAAGCGGCCTGGAAGAAGGCTTGATCGATGGCGCGCTGACGCTGTCGATCACTTTGCCGGACCTGCGCGTCGGCGACCGGGTGGATTACGGGGTGACCATCACCGGCAGCAACCCGGTGTTCGGCAAGGGCTATTACGACATCTTCGATGCGCGCTACGGCGTGCCGCTGGGCGAACGCCGGATTCGTGTGCGTTATCCCGCCGACATGGCCTTGCAGTGGCGCATCAGCGCGCCAGGCTTCAGCCGCAATGTCAGCAGTGCCGATGGGGTCACGCTGTTGAACATCGGGGCAAGCAATATCGCCGCGGTGCAGGAGGAAAAAGGCGCTCCCGACGATGTGGACCCGTATGGCGTGATCGAAGTGTCCACTGCCGGCAACTGGGCGAATGTGGCCGCATGGGCCGCGCAGTTGTATCCGGATGCGTTCAAGGATGCGCAGGTGGCCGCCAGCATGAGGCAGAGCCTGCGGCTGCACAGCGACGATGCGCAGGGCGCATTGTTGCGCGCGGTGGCCTTCGTGCAGGGCGAGATCCGCTACGTCGGCCTGGACATGGGCGAAAACTCGCACGCGCCGCATGCGCCGGAAGTGACGTTGCGCAACCGCTACGGCGACTGCAAGGACAAGGCGACCTTGTTGATTGCGTTGTTGCAGCTGGCCGGCATCCGCGCCGAACCAGTGCTGGTCAGCAGCGACAAGGGCGCCGCACTGGACAAGCGCCTGCCCAGCCCCTACGCCTTCGACCATGTGGTGGTGCGCGCACATCTGCCGCAGGGCGATGTGTGGGTAGATGCCACGCGCGACCGCGAGGACGGCCCGCTTGCGCAGCGTCGGCCGCTGCCCTTCGTACGTGGATTGCCGGTCCTGGCCGGGCAGGACGCCCTGGTCGACGTGCCGGCACCGATGCCGACCTTGCCGCAGGTCGAGGTCATCGAAGACATCGTGATTTCGCTGCGCAAACCGCAGCGCGTCGCCACTTTCAGCGTGGACACCACGTATCGGCAGGGACGCGGTGAGCGGGTGACATCGAGCTTCGAAAACGATGGCGCGCAAGCGATGGGCGAGCGCTATCTGGAGTTCATGCAGCAGTACTACACCGCGCTGACACAGGTCGATGCGCCGACCATCGACGATAGCGATGCATTGAATGTGCGCACGCACGAAACCTATCGGCTGGAATGGCCGGTGGCAGAAGGCGACGAAGTGGGTTTTCCGCTGTTTCAGCTCGGCGACTGGATGGATAGCTTGCCCAAGGAGGCGCGCAAGAGCCCGTTGGTGCTGCGCGGGCCGCAGCTGGCGCGGCAGACCGTGCGCGTGCAGAGCGACCCGGTGACGAAAGTGGATGCAGACACGCAGAGCGTGAGCAACCCCTGGTTTCGCTTCTCGCGCACGATCGCGATGCGCGATGGGCGCATTGAAATTGTCGGCGAATGGCAGCGTTTTACCGACCGCATTCCCGCTAACGGGGTGGAGCGTGCGGCGGCCGATATGGAGCGTGCGCGCGACCTGCTGTACTTCAATCACGACCTCAAGCCGCAGCGGCGCAAGCAACCGACCGATTGGCGGGCGCTGAGCTATCCGCTGGTCGGGTTGCTGGCCTTGATCGTGCTGGTGCTGGGTTGCCTGGCCTGGTGGCGTGGCGGTGGGCTGGGCGGGCTGCTGTTCGACCCGCACGGCACGGCGCAGCGCATGCCACAGCAGGTTGGGCTGCAGCGCAGTGCCTGGGCGGTGTTTGCCGTGACCACGCTGGTGTCGGCGTGGATGTGGCTGCATGCGCTGCCATGGTGGATGCAGCTGGTCGGTGCTCTGGCCGTGGGCGCGGTGCTGGTGCTGGGCTGCGTGCTGCTCAAACAATTGTTGCGCTGGATGGGTGGCGCGGCGCAGGTCGCGCGGCTGCTGCCGGCAATGGCGGGCAGCGTCTTGCCATGGCTGGTGTGCGTGCTCGCCGGGCTGGTGGCGCTCAAGGGCAAGCCGGCCCTGCTGCAGAGCGGTGCCAGCGATCCGGCCGGCATGGCGCAGTTGTCGATGTGCGTGCTGCTGTTGATGCTCGGCGGCCTGTGGTGGTCGGTGTGCTCGGTGCAGGCCGTTGCCGGTGCCACCGGGTGCGGACGCACGCGCGCCTTCGGTGCCTGGGCGTTGACGCTGTCGCTGCTGGGTGTGGTGGTCGCTGTGCTGGGCGTACCGGTGGCGATCGTGGCGACGGGGTGAGATGGGCCATCGCTGCTGCAGACCGACTGGCGATTGCAGTGCACGCACCGGTGGCAGCAGGCGGCTGCCGATGCGTGCAAAGGGCTTTGCAAAGGCGCACGGGGCTGTGACACTGCCAGCCCCCTCGTCGTTGTCGCGGAGCCAGCTTGATGTCGACCGTGCGTCCCCCGTTGACCGTGCATGGCATGTCCAGTTCCGGCAACTGCTACAAGGTGCGTCTGCTGCTGGAGCAGCTGGGTAGCCGTTATCACTGGGTCGAAGTAGACAGCGTGGCGGGGCAGACCCGCACGCCCGAGTACCTGGCCAAGAATCCCAACGGCAAGGTGCCGATGGTGGAACGCGACGACGGCCGCGTGCTGACCGAATCCAACGCGATCCTGTTCTGGCTGGCCGAAGGCACGCCGTACCTGCCCACCGATGCGTGGCAACGTGCGCAGGCGCTGAGCTGGATGTTCTTCGAGCAATACAGCCACGAACCGTATCTGGCGGTGGCACGTTTCATCAGCCTGTGGACACCGCGCGATGCCGCGCGCCGCGCCGAATTGCCGCAGCTGCGCGCGCGCGGCGACCAGGCGCTGGCGGTGATGGAGCAGCATCTGCAGCAGCACGCCTGGTTCACCGGGAGCGACTACGGCATCGCCGACATCGCGCTGTTTGCGTACACGCACTGCGCCGAAGACGGCGGTTTCGATCTGGAGCGCTGGCCGGCGATCGGTGCCTGGCTGCAACGCGTGCGGGCGCTGTCGGGCTTCGTGCCGATGCCCGCACCTGCGGCGGTGGCGGCATGAGTCGGCAGGAGCGCTGAGCATGTGCGGATTGGCAGGAATGCTGCTGGCGTCGCCGCGCCTGCATGGCGAGCAGCTCGACGCGCTGGTGCGACCGATGGGTGCGGCCTTGCGTCATCGCGGCCCGGACGATGCAGGTACCTGGTGCGATGCGCAGGCCGGCGTGGCCCTGGCGCACCAGCGGCTGAGCATTCTGGATCTGTCGCCGCTGGGCCATCAGCCGATGCGTTCGGCCGACGGCCGCTATGTGCTGGCCTACAACGGCGAGGTCTACAACTTTGCGCAACTGCGTGCCGCACTGGCTGCGCTCGGGCATCGCTTCCGCGGGCATTCCGATACCGAAGTGCTGCTGGCAGCGGTGGTGGAATGGGGGCTGGACGACACCTTGACCCGCTGCAATGGCATGTTCGCCATCGCACTGTGGGACGAGCGCGACAACTGCCTGTTCCTGGCGCGCGACCGTGTCGGCAAGAAGCCGCTGTACTACGGCTGGGCCGGCGACACGCTGGTGTTCGGTTCCGAACTCAAGGCGCTGTGGCAGCACCCGGATTTCGACAACGGGGTCGATCGCGACGCGCTGACCTTGCTGCTGCGGCTGGGCTACATCCCGGCGCCTGCCTGCATCCACGAGCGCACCTTCAAGCTGATGCCCGGCCGCGTGTTGCGGATGGATGCGCAGACCGTGGCGGCAGGTGCGGCCGCGCACCGTCCCGATCAGGCGCAACAGCCGTTCTGGAATGCGCGCGAAGCGATGCAGCGCGCCCTGGCAGCGCCATTTACCGGCACCGATACGCAGGCCGAAGAACAGCTCGATAGCGTGCTGCGCGATGCGGTGGCGCTACGCATGGTGGCCGACGTGCCGGTTGGCGTGTTCCTGTCCGGCGGCACCGACTCGTCCATCGTCACCGCGATGATGCAGGCGCAAAGCAGCCAGCCGGTGCACACCTTCAGCATCGGCTTTGAAGGCTCGCATCACGATGAAGCGCCGCTGGCGCGCGAAGTGGCCACGCATCTGCATACCGACCACACCGAGCTGTACGTCAGCGGTGCCGATGCACTGGCGGTGGTGCCGACCTTGCCCGACATGTTCGACGAGCCCTTCGCCGATGCGTCGCAGGTGCCGACCGCGCTGGTGGCACGCCTGGCACGCGGCGGCGTGACCGTGGCGCTGTCCGGCGATGGCGGCGATGAATTGTTCTTCGGCTATGGCCGCTACCAGCGCGCGTTGCGCAACTGGCGCATGCACGGCCTGGTGCCTGGCCCGTTGCGTCGCCTGATGGCGGTGGCGGCGCGCAGCAATGGCGAATCCTCGCGTACCGGCGGGCTGGCCGCGCTGGTGGCCGAAGCGGGCGCGCGCGGCATCGGCGACATCTACCGCAATCGCATTTCGCGCTGGCGCGACCCGGCCGCAGTGGTGCTGGGCGCCACCGAGCCAGACAGTTTCTACAGCCTGGCCGACCCGCTGCACGGCTCCGGCACGCCGGCTGACGCGATGATGTTGGCCGATTTTGCCGCGTATCTGCCCGACGACCTGTTGTGCAAGGTCGACCGCACCACCATGGCCGTGGGGCTGGAAGCGCGCGCACCGCTGCTGGACTGGCGCGTGGCTGAATTCGCCTGGTCGCTGCCGCTCTCGCTCAAGTACCGCGACGGGGTCAGCAAATACCTGCTCAAGCGCGTGCTGTGCCGCTATCTGCCCGACCCGATGGTCTACCGCGGCAAGCGCGGCTTCGGCGCGCCGGTCAGTGCCTGGCTGCGCGGCGATTTGAATGGCTGGGCGGACGATCTGCTGGCGCACGGCACGTTGGAGCGCGAGGGCGTGTTTGCCGCCGACACCGTGGCCGGACTATGGCGCGACTTCAACGGTGGCGAACGCAAATGGCACACGCACCTGTGGACGGTGCTGATGTTCCAGGCCTGGCAGGCGCACTGGCGCGAACAACGCGCGGCGATGACGCGCTGACCGTGATCGTGGCGATCAACCGTCCCTAGGTGCGGGTGATGGCGTTGCTGCGCCCGCGTGGAGTGTGACGCTGGGCGCCGCGGCTCGAACATCAGGCCGGGTAGGAGCGGAGCGTCAACGCCTTGCAGGCGAAATCCTCTTGAACCATGCGCCGTCGATGCGTGCGCCGCCGGTTGAGCCGCCGGTGCCGGGCGGCGTTTCACCAGCTCTGAGCATGGGGCTGGGTAGGGTGGGGCCCTGATTCCACGGAGCGTCCCCCATGAGCAAGATCACTATTGCCGTCCTGGTCGGCAGCCTGCGCGCAGAGTCGTACAACCGTCAGCTGGCGCGCGCACTGGAGCATCTGGCTGGCAATAAGGCTGTGTTCGAGTATGTGGAAATCGGCGATATCCCGCTGTACAACCAGGACCACGACGGGGACTACCCGGCCGAGGGCACGCGCCTGAAGCAGCAGATCCGCGCGGCCGATGCGGTGTTGTTCGTCACGCCCGAGTACAACCGATCGATTCCCGGCGTGCTCAAGAACGCCATCGACACTGGCTCGCGTCCTTACGGCGACAGTGCGTTTAGCGGCAAGCCGGCAGCGGTGGTCGGTATCTCGGTCGGCGCGATCGGTACTGCGACTGCACAGCAGCATCTGCGCAATGTGCTGGCCTATCTGAACATGCATGTGCTGGGCCAGCCGGAGGTCTTCCTGCAGTACAAGGACGGTCTGTTTGGCCCGGGCGATCAGATCGCCAACGCCGACAGCCGCAAGTTCCTGCAAAGCTTTGTCGATGCGTTTCTGGGCCTGGTCGCGCACCTCAAGCATTGAGTTGATCACAGCGTTGTCGCGGCGCGTGCGCGCTTGCCGGGCTGCCTGGTCAGGGTGCTGAAAGCCAGGCAGGGCAAGGGTCGCGGCTGCTGCGACAGCGCTCGCGTACAAGGGTGATGCACTGGCTGTCCACCAGTTATCCACAGAGTTGTGCATGGTCGTCGGCGCCGTCGATGACTATGCTTCCTGCCCTCGTCTCCCCGCGTCAGGTTTGTTCGTCCATGTCCGCTCGTCCTGGTTTCCGTTCCAAGCGCAATCGTGATCGCGACGACGACGATTACGATCGTCCCGAGCCGCGTCTGGACCAGTTGCGCGTGCCGCCGCATTCGGTCGAAGCCGAACAGGCTGTGCTTGGCGGGCTGATGCTGGCACCGGAGGCGTTCGACCGGGTCAACGACCAGCTCACCGATAACGATTTTTACCGGCGCGACCACCGGCTGATCTACCGCGCGATTCGCGAGTTGAACGAGAAAGACCGTCCGTTCGACGCGGTGACGTTGGGCGAGTGGTTCGAGTCTCAGGGCAAGCTGGAGCAGGTGGGCGATGGCGCGTATCTGATCGAGCTGGCCAGCACCACGCCGTCGGCGGCCAATATCGCCGCGTACGCGGAAATCGTGCGCGACAAGGCCGTGCTGCGGCAGCTCATTGAAGTGGGCACCACCATCGTCAACGATGGCTTTCAGCCGGAAGGGCGCGAGAGCGTGGAGCTGCTGGCATCGGCGGAAAAAGCGGTGTTCAAGATCGCCGAAGCAGGCGCGCGTGGACGCACCGATTTCGTGGCGATGCCGGGCGCATTGAAGGACGCGTTCGAAGAGCTGCGCAACCGTTTCGAAAACGGCGGCAACATCACCGGTCTGCCGACCGGCTACACCGACTTCGATGCGATGACCGCCGGCCTGCAGCCGACCGATCTGATCATCCTGGCCGCGCGTCCGGCGATGGGCAAGACCACGCTGGCGCTGAACATCGCCGAATACGCTGCGATCAAGTCCAAGAAGGGCGTGGCGGTATTTTCGATGGAAATGTCGGCCTCGCAGTTGGCGATGCGTCTGATCTCCTCCAACGGTCGCATCAATGCGCAGCGTCTGCGTACCGGCGCACTGGAAGACGAGGATTGGGCGCGCGTGACGGGCGCGATCAAGATGCTGAAAGAAACCAAGATCTTCATCGACGATACGCCAGGCGTGTCGCCGGAAGTGCTGCGTTCCAAGTGCCGCCGGCTCAAGCGCGAACACGACCTGGGCCTGATCGTCATCGACTACCTGCAGCTGATGTCGGTGCCGGGCAACAGCGAAAACCGCGCGACCGAAATTTCGGAAATCTCGCGTGGTCTCAAGGGCCTGGCCAAGGAACTCAACGTGCCGGTGATTGCGCTGTCGCAGCTCAACCGCTCGCTGGAAACCCGTACCGACAAGCGCCCGGTGATGGCCGACCTGCGCGAATCAGGCGCAATCGAGCAGGACGCCGACATGATCGTCTTCATCTACCGCGACGATTACTACAACAAGGAAAATTCGCCGGACAAGGGCCTGGCCGAGATCATCATCGGCAAGCACCGTGGCGGACCGACCGGCTCGTGCAAGCTCAAGTTCTTCGGCGAATACACCCGCTTCGACAATCTGTCGCACGACTCGGTGGGCAGCTTCGAGTAAGTACCTTGCCAGCGCTGCCTGCGGTCGTGGGCGGCGGTTGAACGGCACTGGCGCGGCAACGCTTGCGCCTCCATCCATAAGCGCGCGCGTGCGGCGATATCGATGTCGCTGCGGTCACGCGTGAGCGATCCACTGCCGCGCAACATGTGCTGCCGCCGGGCGACCCGCATGTCGGAGTGGGCCGGGCATCGCGCCATCGTTGCGTGCGCTGGCTTATGCTGCGCAGCCTCACCGCCGCTGCCGAGTTCGCATGTCATACGCCATCGTCTGGTTCCGTCGCGATCTGCGTCTGCAGGACAATCCGGCCCTGCGTGCCGCGCTGGATGCCGGGCATGACCCGATTCCGCTCTACATCGACGCACCGCACGAAGAAGGCGAGTGGGCGCCTGGCGCGGCTTCGCGCAGCTGGCGGCATCGCTCGCTTGCGGCGCTGGACAACGCGCTGCGTGCGTTGGGGAGCGGCCTGGTCATCCGTGCCGGTAACAGTGCGCAGGTGCTGGATGAGCTGATCGCGCAGACCGGCGCAGTGGCGGTGTATTGGAACCGCAAATACGAACCGGCCACCCAGCCGCGCGATGCGCAGATCAAGCGCAGCCTGCGTGAGCGCGGCATCGAGGTGCAAAGCTGCAATTCCGCGTTGCTGTTGGAGCCCTGGCAGTTGTCGACGCAACAGGGCGGCCCGTACAAGGTTTTTACCCCGTTCTGGCGCAACGCGCTGACCCAGTTGCAGCTGTCCACTACCGTGCCGGCGCCGCGCAGTTTGCCGCCGTTGCCGGCGAAGTTGAAAACCGTTGCGCTGGAGTCGCTGCAGTTGCTGCCGCGCTTGAACTGGGACCAAGGATTCTGGGAGCACTGGCAGCCCGGCGAGGCCGGTGCGCATGAAATGCTGGAGATCTTCATCGACGGTGCGCTCAACGGGTATCGCGAAAATCGCGACCGTCCCGATCGCGTCGGTACCTCGCAACTGTCGCCGCATCTGCATTTCGGCGAGATCGCACCGTGGCGGATTGCCAGCACGCTGGAAGCGCATCGCAACGCGCGCAATGGTGCCGAGATCGATGGCTACATCCGCCAGCTGGGTTGGCGCGATTTTGCGTATCACTTGCTGCATCACTTTCCGGACACCACCAATCAGAATCTCAATCCGCGCTTCGAAGGGTTTGACTGGGCCAAGGTCGATCCGGTCGCATTGCAGGCCTGGCAACGCGGCCGCACCGGCATTCCGATCGTCGATGCAGGCATGCGTCAGCTCTGGCACACCGGCTGGATGCACAACCGTGTGCGCATGATCGTGGCCAGTCTGCTGTGCAAGCACTTGCGCGTGCACTGGATCGAAGGCGCGCGCTGGTTCTGGGACACGCTGGTGGATGCGGACCTGGCCAACAACACCATGGGCTGGCAATGGGTGGCCGGCACCGGTGCCGATGCCGCGCCGTATTTCCGTGTGTTCAACCCGGTCACGCAGGCAGAAAAATTCGATCCACAGGCCACTTACATCACGCGCTGGGTGCCCGAACTCGGCAAGCTCGCGGTGAAGGAACGCTTCGCCCCGTGGCTGCATCCGTTGTCGCTCGCACGCTTCGCACCGGAGTATCCGCGCACACCGATCATTGGTCTTGCAGAAGGGCGCGATGCGGCGTTGGCCGCCTATGCAAAGACGCGGGGCTGACTGCGGCGCGTGTGCTGCGGCATGTGCGTGTGCGCCTGCAGTGCAGGCATGTCGCAACGCCCAACGCGTCTTCGATGCGGTCGCGTAGCAACGCAGGCAGCTGCAGTTTTCGTCTTGTTTTCGCATGTGGCCACCGAAAACGTTTTCCTGAATGGACGGCTATCCGCACGTCATCCATGACCATTTTCATCATGCGCCAGTCGCGTTGGCCTGTTTATCCTCGCCACCACGATTGAGTGCCGGATGTTCCGGCCACAGGAGAACACCATGTCCCCAGCAGCCACCAAGAGTCTCGCCGTTGCCCTGGCCAGCGCCATCGCGCTGTCCGCCTGCGCTACCGGCGGCTCGTATGTGCAGCGCGATCAATATGGCGACCAGACCCAACAGCAGAACCGCACCGGCCGCAATGCGCTGATCGGCACCGCGATCGGTGTGGCTGCGGGCCTGCTCACCGGCGACAGCGCTACCGAGCGTCGTCAGCACGCCATGGTTGGTGCTGGTATCGGTGCACTGAGCGGCGCGGCGGTTGGCCAGTACCAGGATCGGCAGGAACGTGCGCTACGTGAGCGCACCGCCAATACCGGTATCGACGTGCAGCGCCAGGGCGACAACATCACCTTGAACCTGCCCGACGGCATCACCTTCGACTTCGGCAAGTCTGCGTTGAAGCCGCAGTTCTACAGCGCGCTCAATGGCGTTGCCTCCACGCTGCGCGAGTACAACCAGACCATGGTGGAAGTGGTGGGCCATACCGATAGCGTCGGCAGCGATGCGGTGAATCAGCGCCTGTCCGAAGAGCGTGCCGGCGCAGTGGCGCAGTATCTGACCGCACAGGGCGTGCAGCGCGAACGCATGGAAACCATGGGTGCCGGCAAGCGCTACCCGATCGCCGACAACAGCACTGACGCCGGTCGCGCGCAGAACCGCCGCGTGGAAATTCGCTTGATTCCGCTGCGTGCGGAAGGCGCTGCCAGCAACACCGGCATGCGTTGAGTACGTCGTACGTGTGAAGTGTGCGCTGGTGACTCCTCGCCAGCGCAGAAGTCCTGAAGCAGGCCGCGAGAGCGGCCTGCTTTTTTATGTCGAACCAGAAATTTCAAACGAAAGCGCGGCGTGATGTTGCCAGTTCGACCTGCGCACGTACCCGCATCCGCCCGTCGGGCAGCTTCTCCCGACGAGAGCGGGATCCATCGAAGCGCACTCGACTAACTAAGCCCGCTCAACTAACGCGCGCGACTCAAGCACGCAATCACGCAGTCACGTGTTCCAGAATGCGCTTGCCTTCCGCACGTTCGGCTTCCACTTCGACTTCCACTTCTGCCTCGCTGCTGGCCTTTTGCGCAGCCAACCGTGCCGGGCACTGGGCCATCATGTAATCCGCGTCGAAGTTCATCCGCGTCACCAGAAAGTCCACGAACGCGCGCACTTTTGGCGACACCAGACGGCCGCCGGCAAACACTGCGTTGAAATCCACTTCCGGCCCGGTCCAGCCAGCGAGTACGCGACGCACCAGGCCCGATTGCACGAACGGTTTGGCCATCACATCGCCGGTCAGCAGCAACCCTTCGCCGCATAACACCGCACCGTTGAGCGCGGCGGGGTCATTGGCCACCATCAATGGATTGACCGGAAAATCGCGCACATCGCTGCCATCGCTAAGCGACCAGAAAAAGCGGTTGTTGTGCACGTTGCGGTTCTTGCGCAATGCCAGCGTGCGATGGAATTGCAGCTCGTCCGGATGCAGCGGCTCGCCATAGCGTTCGATATACGACGGGCTGGCAAACACCTGCGTGCGCAGGCTGCCGAGCTTGCGTGCGACCAGGTTCGAATCGGGCAGGGCACCGACGCGCAATGCCAGATCGGCTTCGCCGCCGATCAGGTCCAGCTTCTCGTTGCCCAGATGCATATCCAGCTGGATTTCCGGGTATTGCGCATGGAATTCGCCCAGCAATGGCGCGATCCAGGTAATGCCCAGCGAATACGGCACGGTAAACCGCAGCCAGCCGCGCGGGCCGGACTGCAATTGCCCGACTGCGCTTTCGGCTTCTTCCAGTTCGCGGGCGATGCGCTGGCAATGTTCGTGATACACCGAGCCGGCTTCGGTCAGGCCGATGCGCCGCGTGGTCCGGTGCAGCAGGCGCGCACCCAGGCGCGTTTCCAGTTCCTGCACCTTGCGGCTGACGGTGGTCTTGGGCAGGCCAAGCGCGTTGGCGGCAGCAATGAAGCTGCCTTGTTCGACCACCTTGACGAAGATCAGGGTGTCGTTGAGATCGTGTGTCATGGGACTGCCTTCCGGGGGTCAGGAGGGATTGGACCGCTTGCGGGACGATTATTCCCCTAAATCCGGACTAATCAAGTGCTACTTTCAGGCCTAGCTTATGCGGCATCCCCTCCATGCAGGAGCACGGCCATGTGGTTGTGCGATGTCTTCGGCTTGTCCTCTAACGCCCGCAGCGCTATTGAAAGCGCTTTCGATCCGGTGGTTTCCTCGGCAAGAAGCCCGCGTGCCAGCGTTTCACGTGGCTTTTCCGCTTCGCCCAAGCGGCAGGCTGGCGGTGCGCCCATGCAGCGGACTGGACTGCAGGCGCGCTGGGCACAGCGCGGAATTGTCCCGATGTCGGGAGTGAAAGTCCCATGATCGGGATGGTCCAATCCGAAACCGTCGTGATCGGCGGTGCGGGCAACGTGGGTGCCGGGATCGTCACCGCGTTGCTCGACGCCGGCATGCCGGTGCTGGTGATTGGACGCGATGCCGCCAAGCTCGACGCGCTACGCGCGCAGCATGGCAATGCCCCGCTGCTGGAGACCCTGCAAGGCTCGGTGGCCGATGACGCCGCGGCACAGGCGCTGGCCACCGAGCTGGCGCAGCGGCCGCGCCCCTTGGGCGCAGTGATCGCCAGCCTGGGCAGCCCGCGGAAGGCCGGGCGCTTGCTGGATCGGCCGGTGACGGCGCTGCGTCGGCGCCTGGAGCGCGACGTGCTGCCGCATCTGGCGGCGGCACGTCACCTGTTGCCGCTGCTGGCCGAAGCCGACGGCGGCGGCCGCTATCTGTTGCTGGGCAGCCCGTGCGCGCTGCGCGCCTGGGCGGCACACGGCGACAGTTCGGTGGCCGCCGCCGCCATCCGCATGCTCGCCCAGGTGCTGCATGAAGAAGCCAAACCGCTGGGCGTGCGTGTGCATCTGCTCTCGGTCGAACAACCGGTGTGCACGCCGGGCCGTGCCAAGGATGCGTGCCCGGAATGGATTCGCGCCGTGGATGTCGGCCGCGCCGCCGTCTCGCTCATCGCCGGGCCTGGCCAGCCCGGACAACCCATCGTGACCGTCAGTCGTCGTCTTTCTACCGCGCCGTCGGTAGACCGGCTGGCCGGTCTGCATTTGCCCATCCCCACTCGAGAGATCTCTCCATGACCCCGAACGCCACCCCGTTCCGTTTTCCAATGCGTACTGTTCTGACGGGCGCCGTGCTCGCGGTCGTGCTTGCCGCCTGCGGCGGCGGTGCCGCGCAGACCGGCGCGCCGCCGCCGCCCAGCGTCAGCGTCGCGCCGGTGCTGATGAAAGAGATCAGCCAGTGGGACGAATTCAGCGGCCGCATCGAGGCAGTGCAAAGCGTCGAATTGCGCCCGCGCGTGTCCGGCTACATCGACAAGGTGAACTACACCGAAGGCGCCGAAGTGAAGAAGGGCGATGTGCTCTTCAGCATCGACGATCGTAGCTACCGCGCCGATTTCGCCCGCGCCAACGCAGCGATGGTGCGGGCCCGCACCCAGGCCACGCTGGCGCGCAGCGAAGCGGCACGTGCGCGCAAACTCTCCGACCAGCAGGCCATTTCCACCGAAATCTGGGAGCAGCGTCGCGCCGCCGCCGATCAGGCCGATGCCGATCTGCTGGCCGCACAAGCGGCAGTGGACACCGCCAAGCTCAATCTGGACTGGAGCCGCGTGCGCGCGCCGATCGACGGCCGCGCCGGGCGTGCGATGGTCACTGCCGGCAACCTGGTCACCGCCGGCGACAGCGCCAGCGTGCTGACCACGCTGGTGTCGCTGGACAAGGTGTTCGTCTACTTCGATGCCGACGAAGGCACCTTCCTGCGCTACTCGCAGATGGCCCGCAACGGCGAGCGTCCGGACGAACGCGGCGGCGAGTTGCCGGTGCGCATCGGCCTGGTCGGCGAGCAGGGCTTCCCGCACGCCGGGCGCGTGGATTTCCTGGATAACCAGGTGACCCGCAGCACCGGCACCATCCGCGTGCGTGCCGTGCTCGACAACGCGCAGCGGCAGTTCACGCCGGGCCTGTATGCGCACGTGCAGTTGCTGGGCAGCGGCCAGTTCAAGGCCATGCTGGTCGACGAAAAAGCCGTGTTGACCGACCAGGACCGCAAGTACGTGTACGTGGTCGACAAGGACGGCAAGGCGCAGCGTCGCGATGTGGAGCTCGGTCGCAGTGCCGATGGGCTGCGCATCGTGCGCAAGGGTCTGGCCGCGGGCGACCGCGTCGTGGTCGATGGCGTGCAGAAGATCTTCATGCCCGGCATGCCGGTCGATGCCAAGGCCGTGGCCATGGCCGCCGCATCGGACAAACGCACCGCGTCGAACTGATTCATCGCTGCATCGCGCTTCGACCACCGGCCTGACACCCAGACCGGATCGGGGCCGCTGTGCCGCGCCGCCACCCGGCGGCAACCTCTTTCAGGACCACCCCAATGGACTTTTCCCGTTTTTTCATCGACCGGCCGATCTTTGCCGCGGTGCTGTCGATCATCATCTTCGCGGCCGGCCTGATCGCCATGCCGCTGCTGCCCATCAGCGAATACCCCGAAGTGGTACCGCCGAGCGTGCAGGTGCGTGCGGTGTATCCGGGCGCCAATCCCAAGGTCATTGCCGAGACCGTCGCCACGCCGCTTGAAGAAGCGATCAACGGCGTCGAAGACATGATGTACATGAAGTCGGTGGCCGGTTCGGACGGCGTACTGGTGGTCACCGTGACCTTCAAGCCCGGCACCGATCCGGACCAGGCACAGGTGCAGGTGCAGAACCGCGTCAGCCAGGCGCAGGCGCGTCTGCCCGAAGACGTGCGCCGGCAGGGTGTGACCACCCAGAAGCAGTCGCCGACGCTGACCATGGTTGTGCATCTCACCTCGCCCAAGGGCAAGTACAACTCGCTGTACCTGAGCAACTACGCCACCTTGAAGGTCAAGGACGAGCTGTCGCGTCTGCCTGGCGTGGGCCAGATCCAGATCTTCGGTTCGGGCGACTACGCCATGCGTATCTGGCTGAATCCGGACAAGGTGGCCGCGCGCGGGCTCACCGCCAGCGACGTGGTCGCTGCGATCCGCGAGCAGAACGTGCAGGTCTCCGCCGGCCAGCTCGGCGCCGAGCCGATGCCGAACAAGAGCGACTTCCTGCTCTCGATCAATGCGCAGGGCCGCCTGACCACTGAAGAAGAGTTCGGCAACATCGTGATCCGCAGCGGCAACAGCGGCGAGATCGTGCGCTTGAGCGACGTGGCGCGTCTGGAGCTGGGCGCCGGCAACTACACCTTGCGCTCGCAGCTTGACAACCAGAACGCGGTGGGCATGGGCGTGTTCCAGTCGCCTGGTGCCAACGCGATCGAATTGTCGGACGCCGTGCGCGCCAAGATGGCCGAGCTGGAAAAGCAGTTCCCGCAGGACATGGCCTGGTCGGCAGCGTATGACCCCACCGTGTTCGTGCGCGACTCGATCAGCGCCGTGGTGCACACGCTGCTGGAAGCGGTGCTGTTGGTGGTGCTGGTGGTGATCCTGTTCCTGCAGACCTGGCGCGCTTCGATCATTCCGTTGCTGGCGGTGCCGGTGTCGGTGGTGGGCACGTTCGCAGCGCTGTATCTGCTGGGGTTCTCGATCAATACCTTGAGCCTGTTCGGCCTGGTGCTGGCGATTGGCATCGTGGTCGACGATGCGATCGTGGTGGTGGAAAACGTCGAGCGCAATATCGAAGAAGGTCTTACTCCGCTGGCAGCTGCGCATCAGGCGATGCGCGAAGTGTCCGGGCCCATCATCGCCATCGCGCTGGTGCTGTGCGCAGTGTTCGTGCCGATGGCGTTCCTGTCGGGCGTGACCGGTCAGTTCTACAAGCAGTTTGCGGTGACCATCGCCATTTCCACGGTGATTTCGGCGATCAACTCGCTGACCTTGTCGCCGGCGCTGGCAGCCATGCTACTCAAGGCGCACGACGCGCCGAAGGACGGCCCGTCGCGGTTGATCGATCGCTTGTTCGGTTGGCTGTTCCGTCCGTTCAACCGCTTCTTCAACAGCAGCTCGCACAAGTATCAGGGCGCGGTGTCGCGTGCGCTGGGCAAGCGTGGCGCGGTGTTCATGGTGTATCTGCTGCTGCTGGTCGGCACCGGTTTCATGTTCAAGATCGTGCCGGGCGGCTTCATTCCGACTCAGGACAAGCTGTACCTGATCGCCGGTACCAAGTTGCCGGAAGGCGCTTCGCTGGAGCGCACCAATGAGGTGATCCGTCAGATCACCCAGATCGCGCTGCAGACCGAAGGCGTGGACCACGCGATTGCGTTCCCGGGTTTGAATCCGCTGCAGTTCACCAACACGCCCAACACCGGCACCGTGTTCCTGACGCTCAAGCCGTTCAGTCAGCGCACCCGTACCGCCGCGCAGATCAATGCGGAAATCAACGCACGTATCAGCCAGATCCAGCAGGGCTTTGCGTTCGCCTTCATGCCGCCGCCGATTCTGGGTCTGGGCCAGGGCTCGGGCTACTCGCTGTATATCCAGGACCGTGCAGGTCTGGGCTACGGCCAGTTGCAGAGTGCGGTGAATGCGATGTCCGGTGCGATCGCGCAAACGCCGGGCATGCAGTTCCCGATCGGTACCTACCAGGCCAACGTGCCGCAGCTCGATGCCAAGGTCGACCGCGACAAGGCCAAGGCACAGGGCGTGCCGCTGACCAATCTGTTCGACACGCTGCAGACCTATCTGGGCTCGTCGTACATCAACGACTTCAATCGCTTCGGTCGCACCTATCAGGTGATCGCCCAGGCCGATGGACAGTTCCGCGACAGCGTCGAAGACATTGCCAACCTGCGCACCCGCAATGCCAACGGCCAAATGGTGCCGATCGGCAGCATGGTGACGCTGGGCCAGACCTACGGCCCGGATCCGGTGATCCGCTACAACGGCTACCCGGCCGCCGATCTGATCGGTGAAGCGGACCCGCGCGTGCTGTCGTCCACCGAGGCGATGCACACGCTGGCCGGCATGGCGCCGAAGGTGTTGCCCAACGGCATGAACATCGAATGGACCGACCTGAGTTATCAGCAGTCCACGCAGGGCAACTCGGCATTGATCGTGTTCCCGATGGCGGTGTTGCTGGCGTTCCTGGTGCTGGCCGCGTTGTACGAAAGCTGGACCCTGCCGCTGGCGGTGATCCTGATCGTGCCGATGACCTTGCTGTCTGCGTTGTTCGGTGTGTGGCTCACTGGCGGCGACAACAACGTGTTCGTGCAGGTGGGCCTGGTGGTGTTGATGGGCCTGGCGTGCAAGAACGCGATCCTGATCGTGGAATTCGCCCGCGAGCTGGAGATGCACGGCAAGGGCATTGTCGAGGCCGCGCTGGAAGCCTGCCGCCTGCGTCTGCGCCCGATCGTGATGACCTCCATCGCCTTCATCGCCGGCACCGTGCCGCTGGTGTTCGGCCATGGCGCTGGCGCCGAAGTGCGCTCGGTCACCGGTATCACCGTGTTCGCCGGCATGCTGGGCGTGACCTTGTTCGGCCTGTTCCTGACCCCCGTGTTCTACGTGGCGCTGCGCAAGTGGGTGACCCGTCGCGGGCCCGCTGCACCGGCCGCCGTTTCGCATGACACGGTCAAGGCGTAAGCCAATCACTTCCCCCAATTGAAGAGGATTCACCACATGAGCAACACCAAGATCGCACTGGTCACCGGCGCCACCCGCGGCATCGGCCTGGAAACCGTTCGTCAACTCGCACAGGCCGGCGTGCACACGCTGCTGGCCGGTCGCAAGCGCGACGACGCAGTGGCCGCTGCACTCAAGCTGCAGGCCGAAGGCCTGCCGGTGGAAGCGATTCAACTGGACGTCAACGACGACATCAGCATCGCTGCAGCAGTCGGCACGGTGAAGGAGCGTCACGGCCACCTGGACATCCTGGTCAACAACGCCGGCATCATGATCGACGACATCCAGCGCAAGCCGTCCGAGCAAAGCCTGGACACCTGGAAGCGCACCTTCGACACCAATCTGTTTGCAGTAGTCGGCGTGACCAAGGCGTTCCTGCCGCTGCTGCAGCGCTCGCTGGCCGGCCGTATCGTCAACGTGTCCAGCGTTCTCGGCTCGCTGACGCTGCATAGCTACCCCAACTCGCCGATCTACACTTTCAAGGTGCCTGCCTACAACGCCTCCAAGAGCGCCTTGAACAGCTGGACCGTGCATCTGGCCTATGAGCTGCGCGACACCTCGATCAAGGTCAACGCCATCCATCCGGGCTACGTCAAAACCGACATGAACGGTGGTGAGGGCGAGATCGACATCGAGCAGGGCGCACACAGCAGCGTGCAGATGGCATTGATCGATGCGCACGGCCCCACCGGCAGCTACACCCACTTGGGAGACACCTTGCCATGGTAAGGACATTGCTCGGCGCGGCGCTGGCTGCGCTGGTGCTCAGCGGTTGCGCGGTGGGGCCGGATTACCGGCCCGACCCGCCCGCCTCGGTCACGCTGCAGGGCGCGCAGGATGCGTCTTTCAGCGCTGAATCCCCGGTCGGCAACTGGTGGTCGCAGTTCGACGACCCGGTGCTGGAGCAACTGGTGCGCGATGCGTTGTTCGCCAATCACGATCTGCGCATCGCGGTGTCGCGGGTGAAGCAGGCACGTGCGGTGTTTGTGGAGCGTCGTCTCGATCAGGCCCCGCATATCACTGCGCAGAGCAGCTTCGATCGACGCGAGCAGCAGCAGGTGATCGCCGGCAATCAGCGCTTCCTCACCGAACAGACCACCCTGGGCCTGGATGCGGCCTGGGAGCTGGATCTGTTCGGCCGTCAGCGCCGCGCCTCGGAAGCGGCGCGCGCCGATCTCGACGCCGAGCAGGCCAACCTGCTGGACGTGCAGGTCACGGTTGCAGCCGAAGTGGCGCGCAATTACTTCGAATTGCGCGGCACCCAGAAGCAGCTCGATGTCTCCAAGCGCACCCTGACCAATCTGCGCGATACCCAGAAGCTGACGCAGACGCGTTGGGACCTGGGCGCCGGCAGCGAGCTGGATGTGCAGAGCAGCCTGGCGCGTTTGAAGGCCATCGAAGCGGATATTCCGTTGCTGGAAACCGCCGAGGCGCAATACCGGCACCGTCTTGCCGTGTTGCTCGGCCAGCAGCCGAATGCGCTGGATGCCACCCTGGTCGCACGCAGCATGCCGGCGTTCGCGCGCCCGTTGCCGCTGGGCGATACGGCCGGATTGCTGCGTCAGCGCCCGGACGTGCGTAGCGCCGAGCGCCGTCTGGCCGCAGCCACCGCGCAGGTCGGCGTTGCCACGGCCGATCTGTTCCCGCGCATCAGCGTGAGCGGCTTTGTCGGCTTTCTGTCCGGCGATGCGGCCAGGTTGACCCAGGGCAACGCAAAAGCCTGGTCGATCACCCCGTCGATCAGCTGGGCTGCATTCGACTTCGGCACCGTGCGTGCACGCCTGCGTGCCAGCAAGGCCCAGGCCGACGGTGCATTGGCGCAGTACCAGCAAACGGTGTTGCTGGCGTTGGAAGACACTGAAAACGCCTTGATCGGCTACGGCCGGCAGCAGGCGCGTCTGGCCATCGTGGTGGACCAGGCCAATGCCGCGCGACGTGCCGAGCAGCTCGCGCAGATCCGTTACCGCGAGGGGTCGGAAGACTTCCTGACCTTGCTGGATGCACAGCGCACCCAGCTGGCGGCAGACGATGCGTTGGCGCAGGCCGAGGCGGCAGTCAATGTCGGCGTGGTCGGTGTGTACAAGGCGCTGGGCGGCTGGAAGCAGGGTGAAGCACCCGCCGCACCGGTGGCGGTGGTCGATCGTTGAACGATGGACGGGGCGGCCGTTGGGTCGCCCCGTCTAGCAGAAGATCGTAATCGTCGTGTTCGATGTCGCGATCCAGCCAGCCAGCGGCGCGGTGCTCAGTCGGCAACCCGTACGCTATCGCGGCCGCTGTTTTTGGCCAGATACAGTGCCGCATCGGCACGCGAAAACCAGTCTTGCCAGTGCGTTTCGCCATCGTGGCGCGCAGCTCCCAGCGAGACCGTGATGCGTCCTCCCGGGCCACGCAACCCATTACGGATCACCTTGCGCAAGCGCTCGGTGGCCGCTTCCAGTTCCGCCAATGAGCCGGCGCGCAGCAACACCACGAATTCTTCGCCGCCAAACCGGAACACCTGATGCGGCTCGCGGACTTCGTAGCGCAAGATGGTCGCCAGATCCGACAGCGCCGCATCGCCTGCGGCATGCCCGTACAGATCGTTGACCTCTTTGAAATGGTCCAGGTCCAGGATGATCAGGCTGTTGAGCCGCTCCTGCGGTTGGCGTTGATCGATCTGATGGGTCAACGCGCGTTCGAGCATGCGTCGGTTGGGCAAGCCGGTGAGCGCATCCAGCGACGCCAGCTCTTCCAGGTGCACGCGGTCGTCCTGCATGCGCAGCGAGAACGAATACCCCACCGCCAACGTCACCAGCGTCACCACCACGGTCGACACGCCCTGGCCGGGGCTGACGATCAAGCCGGGCAAGAACAACAATGCCACCATCAACGGCAGGCTCAGCAACACCGCGCGTTGCGGCCCGCACAGAAAATAATTGGTTGCCAGCACCGGAAACAGCCAGGGTAGGGCGCCGTCGCCCCCGGTCCAGCAGGCCACCAGGCAGCCGGCGACATTGATCGATGCCAACCAGACACCGCCAGCGCCCGTGCGTTCTGCCGCGCGCATCTGCCAGCCACGCCAGATCGCCAGCACGCCCAGCGCTGCGGTGATGAGGCACGCAATCGCCTGGCCGGTCATGGCCAGGTACACCGCATAGAGGCAAAGCAACAGCGCGGTGATTGGCCCAAGCATCTTGACGATGCCGAGGCGGAAATCCCGCCGCAGGTGAAGGATCACAGGCAAGGTTCTGTCGGAGTCGGCATCATTATCGGCCGGGTTGCGCGAAAGTTGAGCATGCAATCACCGCTGTAGCGGGTAGGAAAATGAAGCGTTGCATGGCAAGGCTTGGTGCGTTGTTGACGGCCTTGTGGCAACCGTATCGGCTGTGAGTCGGGGCCTGTTATGCCTAAACGCAAAGAGCTAGCGACGCGCCTCGATGCGTTGCAGAACGGACTGCCGCAGCTGCCTGCAGATGAAGATGCGGATTTCGACTATCGGATTTCCAGGCGCGCACCGAAACGGTACTGCGCAGCGCCGAGCCCGACGATGCGACCTACGTGCGTGCCCGCGTCGACGGCATGCTGGCTGGAGCAGGGCTGATTCCCACCGGCGCGGATGGGCGTGCCGGTCGGTGATGCAGCGCTGCTGAAG
This sequence comes from Xanthomonas sp. WHRI 10204, assembly GCF_040202875.1. NCBI lineage: Bacteria > Pseudomonadati > Pseudomonadota > Gammaproteobacteria > Lysobacterales > Lysobacteraceae > Xanthomonas > Xanthomonas sp. WHRI 10204. Next base: position 374,703 of record NZ_JBEGDW010000002.1, on the reverse strand, counting down.
AATCGGCCGACACGTATGGCAGGCACGGCGAGTGCTTGTGTCGGCATGGTGCGTCAGGCCGCAGCTTTGGCGACGCCGTCTTACCTAGCGAACGCCTCTCATGATCTCTGGCTTGCGGATATAAGCGTGTATGCATAGTCGCGCTGGGGTGGCCTGGTGCCGGACCGACGCCTGGCGACCGGCTGACGATCAGATATCGCGTATCCAATCATCGCGCTGCGATCGCCGGGATCGCCGGGATCGCTGCGATCGGCCTGTGGCTGTCAGGACTCCTGCGCCAACTCTGTGTCGGCCGCTTCCGGCGCGCTGATGACCTGATTGCGCCCGGCTTGCTTGGCGCGGTACAGCGCTTCGTCGGCGCGCCGCAGCAGTTGCGCCGCATTGCCCGCGTGTTCGGGAAAGCTCGCCGCGCCAAACGATGCGGTGATCTTCGGCAGCGACACGCCATCGGCCATCACCTGCAACCCCTCGATCCCGGCGCGCAACTTTTCCGCCATCCTGCGCGCAGTGGTCAGATCCACCTCGGGCAGGATGATCGTCAATTCTTCGCCACCGTAGCGGCAGCAGATATCTTCGCCACGGGTCTGCGCCAGCAGCAGTTCGCCGATTGCCGCCAGCACCCGGTCGCCGCCGCTGTGCCCATGCAGATCGTTGAACCGCTTGAAGTGGTCGACGTCCAGCATCAGCACCGACAACGGCTGCACCCGGCGCGTACAGCGTGCCAGTTCGTGATTGAGCGCTTCTTCCAGATAGCGGCGGTTGTACAGGCCGGTGAGCGGGTCGCGGATCGATTGCTGACGCAGTGTTTCGCGCAGACGCAGGCTATGCAGCACCAGCGAGAGTTGTTCCGCCGCCGCTTCGGCCACGGTCAGTGAACTCAGGCCGCCCGGTTGGTCGCTGCGCAGCGCCAGCATGCCCAGCTGTGTGCCCTGTGCCGACAATGGAATGCACACCGTGCTGGCGTGCGTCGGAAGATTGGCGCCGGTATGGCGACACAGCATGCCCAGGCTGGCATCTTCCACCACGTGCGTGCGATCGCGGCGCAGCGCCCAGCATGTCTCCGGCGCGATGCTTGCGCTGTCGTCGTCGGCCATCGCGCCCCAGGCCACCACCTGCTCGGCGCGATCGCGCGATGCGCGCAGCAAATACACCGCACCGGCCGCGCCGGGAATCAGCGGCGCAATCGTGCGTGCGGTAATTTCCAGCGCTTCTTCGGCATCGCGGCAGTTTTGCAGCAATCCCGAGTAGCGCGACAAGGCTTCCAGTCCCGCAGAGGTGCGCTCCAGCGTCGCAAACGACTCGACCAACTGCTCGCTGGTATGGCTGGCCTCGTCCTCGGCGCGCTCGCGGCGTTGCAGCTCGCGCGCCAGCAAGCGGTAAGCCAGCAGCATCACCAGCAGCCCGCTGACGATGCCGGTCACGGTCATCCGCAGCACCCACTGCGCACTGAGTGCATTGGTCTGCGTCCGCTTCACCAGCTGGTGACGTTCCAGCTCGGTCATGGTTTGCACCTGGCGCCGCAATGCCGAGGAGGTCTGGAACACGCCGCGCGCAATCGACCCGCGCGCGCCATCCAGGCCATGGGTGCGATAGCTGTGCAGCAGATTGTTGATCTGTACCAGTCGTGTGTCCACCAATCGGCTGAGCACACGTACATTGCGTCCCTGTACCGGGTTGTCCTGCACCAGCGCCTCCAGCCGCACGATGCGCTCGGGCAGGCGCCCGATCGCATCGGCATACACGCCCAAGAACGCCTCGTTGTCGGTCAGCACGTAGCCACGCACCGACGACTCCGCCGACAGCAGCCCAGCCTGGATTTCGTCGATGCCCGCAAGGACTTCCTGCGTATGCGTCACCCAGCCCGCATCGGCCAGTGAGCGCTGCGTGGTGAAGTAGCCGCCGATACCGATCAGGACGAAGATGGCGCCCCCGAGCAATAAAGCCCCAGCGGCATGGCGTTTTGCTTTCTTGGTCAACACCGTGTTCCCCAACACCGATTGTCTGGTTGAGGCCGATGCAAGCGCCGTGCCTCAATCTGACAGTCAGCCAATCAGTTAGCCAATCAGCCATCTGGCAGGACTCGGTGTCATGCCCTGGCGCCAGTACGCTCATGCCGCACTGCAGAACCAAGCGTGCCTTGTGTGTTTTTCTTCTAACCGGTCGGCTGATCTGTCGCGCCGCCCCAAGCCGTGGCATCGGCGAGCCTTGGGCCGCGGTTAGGCGCATCGAAACAGCGGCACGGGTAGAGAAGCGCGAGCTCGCAAGCGCCACGCTTGCGCCTACGCTCCCGATCAACGCAGCGCCATGTTCGCCGGGCGAAGTGCCGGCAGGGTGTCCCATGCCATGGAGGCCATGCATGCCGAAGCGCAACGGCAACTCGACTCCGCCTGAGCCGAACGCGTTGGTCGCCAGCGGTGCAGGGCCGACGTGTAGCCAGGAGGAGGGCGTCAACCTGGCCATTGCCATTGCCGGGCTTGAAAGCGCCACGCACTGCAGGCACTGAGTCGCCCTAGTTGGTCCAGCCAGTGCCGGAGCAGCAACCAGCACCGGCACGCTGGCATGCGGTTTGCTTCCAGTGCATCAGGAGCGCTGGCGAGCGCCGTCGGAGTAGATGCAATGGATGAGCCCAACAAGAGCGCACTGGTCCTGCTGCAGCAGGAAGCGACCGAGCTGCTCGCACTGTTCGACCAACTCCGCGGCGACGTTGCGTTAGCCCACGCGTGTGACCGCCCTCTCGCAGGGGCGATCGCCACCACATCCGAACCGACAGCCCGCGTCACTAATTGACGCGGCGGACAGTGGCGAGCGCTGGCGATGGCGCTAGCGGCGTCGCTGCCGCAGCGCCCATGAAAAAGGCCGGGAACCTCTTTCGAGGATTCCCGGCCTTAGTCGGTCTTCTTAGGACCGCTGTGTGGTGGAGGTGGGCGGAATCGAACCGCCGTCCGGAAGCACTCCATCCCCGGCACTACATGCTTATCCCTCCGTTAGATCTCATTCCCAGGCAGCACGGCGGGCAAAGCGCACCTGGAAACCAGCCTGCTTTATTTAGCCGGTAGCTGACAGGCAGCCACCACCGGCGGTTCCGTGATAATGACCCTACATCTACGAGCACGGGCACAAGTAGTTTCGGGGGTTCGCCTTAGGCGGCTGTAGAACTACAACTAAAGCCAATTAAGCGGCGATAGCGAAGTCCGAACCGTAGTTGTCGTCGTTGGCAACTAAAAGTTTGCTGCTGGATTAACGAGGAAAGCTGCCCCCTCGGCATGCGCCAAGCGACTTCGCGACCCCCGTCGAAACCAGTGCACCCCCGGGGAAAGCATCAAACGCTGACGGGGTCAGTGTAGGGATCGGCGCGCCCGGTCACAAGTGGTGAGATGGACAGCGCTTACAGTGGCTTCAGTCCTACCGGACCGAACAGTCTGTAAACGAAGGAGCGAAGCGATGGCGACAGGTAAGCCCCCACGTCCACGTTCGACACGCGCAGCCCCGCGCCCGGCCACTGCAACTGCCAAGCAGCCGGCACGGCCGCAACAGAAGCGCTCATCGCAGTCAGGCGCACAAGTCGCCGCGGCAGCCCGCGTGCAGGGAAAGGCGCGCACCGTGATCTACATCCACGGCATCGGCAACAAGCCGCCCGCCGAAGTGTTGCGTTGTCAGTGGGACAAGGCGTTGTTCGGGCGTCCGATGGGCGAGCGCACCCGGCTGGCGTACTGGGTCAATCGCGAGCGGTATCCGGTGGCAGAGCCCGGCAATTGCGATGGGCGCGATGTGGGGCCGGCGCTCAACCAGAGCGTGCAGCGTGCGTTGAGTACGCTCGGCCTGGTGCCGGGCGGGCAGGATCTGCACGTGCTCGCCGATGCGTTGGCACACAGTGATCAGGAGCGGGCCGACCTGCATCGTTTGCTCGACGAACTGGAGACGGCGAGCGCACCCGGCAGCGTGCAGGCAAAGGGCCCGATCGATGCGATCAACCGCGTGCTGCTGCGGCTGATTTCTGCGGCGCTGCTGCAGGACGTGCATGACCTGTTCTTCGTGCCAGAGCGCGCCGCATCGATGCGCGACAGCCTGACCCAGCGGCTGCGTGCAGGCGGCGGGCCGTTCGTGGTGGTCGCGCATAGTCAGGGCTCGATGATCGCCTACGACGTGCTGCGGCAGCTTGAGGCGGCCGACTGCGAGGTGACGCTGTTCCTGACCGTGGGGTCGCCGCTCGGGTTGCCGCAGGTGCGCAGCATGTTCAAGCGCTGGACCGGCACCCGCAAGCTGCCATTCCCGGCGTGCGTGCAGCAGTGGATCAACGTCGCCGAGACGCGCGACCCGATCGCGCTGGACCCGGATCTCACCGACGACATCGCCAATGCGAAGGGGCGTTTCGAAAACATTGCCGGTGCGCGGATCAATCCCGACTGGCAGCACAACCCGCATTCGGGCTCGGGCTATCTGTCGATCCCGCAGGTGCGCGCAGCGGTGCGTCAGGCGGTGGGTATGGGCTTCGATCAGCCTGTCTCCAATGCGGTGTTGATCAAGGACCTCAGCGAGCAGCTCGAAGCGCACGGCCCAGAGCATCGGCATGAAGTTCTGATCGAACTGGACCGGCGGCTCGCCGGCAACGATCCGGCCGGTGTGCGGGCGGTACTGGTGCGCCATCTGCGCGAAGTCGCTGCGCGCAGCACCGGCCTGGAGGGCGACGCATTGGATGAGGCGATCGAGTTGGAAGACGGGTTGCAGCGCTTCGTGTCCGCGCGCCTGACCCGCTTCGAAATCGAATCGCTGCAGAATCGCTACCGCGCGCTGGGGTTTCGCCGGGTGTGGCGCGATGCCGGCAAGCGCGCGCTGATTCACATCTCCGGCAACGTGCTGCATGCCGATGCAGCACGCAATGCTTATCGTGCGCGCGGGCAGCAGATCGGCTGGGCGGTACTGGATACCGGCATCGCCGCCAGTCACCCGCATTTCTTCGTCAAAGGCCAGCGCGATACCGTGGTGGCGCAATGGGATTGCACCCGACGCGGTGCGCCCAAGCGATTGACGCGCGCCGACGGCGATGCGTTTGCCCGGCTCGATCGGCACGGCCACGGCACCCACATCGCCGGGATCATTGCCGGCCACTGCCAGGCGACGCTGCCGGATGCGCAGGGCAAGCCCGGCCCGCCGCTGGAATTTGCCGGCATGGCGCCGGACGCGCAGCTATATGGCTTCAAGGTGCTGGACGACGCCGGCGATGGGCGCGATTCGTGGATGATCAAGGCCGTACAGCAGGTGGCTGCCATCAACGAGCGCGCAGGCGAGCTGGTCATCCATGGGGTGAATCTGAGCCTGGGCGGCTATTTCGACCCGGAAAGCTATGGCTGCGGCTTTACGCCGCTCTGCAACGAGTTGCGGCGGCTATGGCGGCAGGGTGTGCTGGTGGTGGTGGCTGCCGGCAACGAAGGGCTGGCCTGGTTGATGGGTAAGGATGGCGATGCCTATCCGGCCAACATGGATCTATCGATCAGCGACCCGGGCAATCTGGAAGAGGCCATCGTGGTCGGCTCGGTGCACAAGAGCAGCCCGCACAATTACGGCGTGTCGTATTTTTCTTCGCGCGGCCCCACCGCCGACGGCCGCGGCAAGCCCGACGTGGTGGCGCCCGGCGAAAAGATCGTCTCGGCGTACTACGACTTCGACCCCAAAGATCCGGCCAGCCTGATGGTGGAAATGAGCGGCACCAGCATGGCCGCGCCGCATGTCTCCGGCGTACTGGCCGGATTTCTGTCGGCACGCCGCGAGTTCATCGGCTTCCCGGACCGGGTCAAGCAATTGATGCTGGACACCTGCACCGATCTGGAGCGCGATCGCTACGTGCAGGGCAGGGGAGTGCCGAATTTGATGCGGATGCTTGGCGCGACGTGAGGAATCGGGAGTGGGGAATCGGGAATCGTCAAAGCTGAGATGCCGTGCACTGAGTCAGTTTGTGCTCTGGCAAAGGCTGAATTAAGCCAGAAGCAGGCAGCAGACCCGCTCTTGCGATTCCCCACTCCCGATTTCCGATTCACGCATCTCGGTTGTGCCGACGCATCACGCGCTGCTTGTCGCGCTGCCAGTCGCGGTCCTTGGCGGCGTCGCGCTTGTCGTGATTCTGCTTGCCCTTGGCGAGGGCGATTTCCAGCTTGACCTTGTTGCTGCTCCAGTACAGCGCGGTCGGCACCAGGGTGTAGCCTTCGCGCTCCACGCGGGTGAGTACCTTGTCGATTTCGCTCCGGTGCAGCAGTAGTTTGCGGTCGCGACGTTCCACCGGCACGGTGTGGGTGGAGGCCTGGATCAAAGGGGTGATTTGCGCGCCGATCAGGTAAATTTCGCCGGAGCGCACATACGCGTAGCCGTCGACGATGTTGGCGCGGCCGGCGCGGATCGCCTTGATCTCCCAGCCCTGCAGCGCCAGACCGGCTTCGTAGCGCTCTTCCAGGTGGTATTCGTGGCGCGCACGCTTGTTCAGCGCGATGGTTTTCGTGGCCTTCGCGCCGTTTGCTTTATCCTTGGATGGTTGCTTGCTCATGACGCCATTGTCGCCGATTCGGCGTCGTCAAACGATCTTCCGTCTTTCACAAGTTAGCGAATGCCTACCATCCGTCGCAGCGCACTGGTCGAACACAGCACCTCCCGCATGTTCGATCTGGTCAATGATGTCGCCGCCTATCCGCGCCGCTTCGGCTGGTGCGACGCTGCCCATGTGCTGGAGCAGGACGATGCGCATATCGTGGCGCGCCTGGATCTGGGGCTGGGCTCGTTCCGCACCTGGTTCACCACCGAGAACATGCTCGAGCGGCCCGAACGCATCGTGATGCATCTGCGCGATGGGCCGTTCAAGCGCCTGGAAGGCCTGTGGGAGTTTCAATCGCTGGGCGACAACGCGTGCAAGGTGAGTCTGACCCTGGAAGTGGAAACCAGCTCGCGCTTGCTGGGGCCGGCACTGGCGCTGGGATTTCAGGGTCTGGCTGATCGCATGGTCAACGATTTCGTGCGGGTCGCCGATCGCGGCGACGTGTGACCATGCAGGTTGAAGTCGTCCTGGCCTGGCCGGATCGCTACAGCGCGGTGTTGCTGGATCTGCCGGAGGGCGCAACGGTCGCCGAGGCAGCGGCGGCATCCGGCCTCATGCAACAGAACGCATCCGCAACGATCGCCATCCACGGTGTCGTGGCGCGCCCGGATCAGGTGTTGCGCGCAGGCGACCGGGTCGAGCTGCTCAGGCCGCTGCTGCTGGACCCGAAAGAAGCGCGTCGCCGCCGGGCTGCATCTGCTGCGAAGGCCAATCCCGCTAGCTAATGACCGGATCTGGCCGCATCAGCCGGGCAGCTGCTATTGAGCGAACTCTTCCGGCAAGGGCGCCATCGCAGTTTTTGCGTTGCGGTGTTCGATGTCGTGCTGTGCTGGCTGCAATCGGCTTCGATACAGAAGTGAGCGCGTAGAAACGGGCTTCGAGCGAATTTCGCTCTTCGCGTCGCCAGACGGACGCGGCGCCTGCCTGAGGCCATACAGTATCGAGCGCTGCCATCTGCGCACTGCGCCAAGCATGCGCGTTGCCAGCGTAGGCAAGCGCGCGGCAGTCGGCAGGCCGAGTGCGATGGTCCGAGCGGACAATCCGAGCGGATAAGGTGAAAAGCAAAAAGCCGGCATCGATGGCCGGCTTTCAGGCGTTGCGGGTGGTCAGACGATCGCGCGATCGCTGACCGAACGCATCAACGGCCGCGCTGCTTCTTCTTGTCGCGCGCCAGGTTGCGGCCGAACTGCTTGGGTGCCGACTTGGCCAGCTGCTCGTCCTGCGAGGGGAAGTAGTCGCCTTCCCAGCGCGCCACCTGATCATTCTCGAAGAACACGGTGAAATTCTTGACGTCGGTACGCGCCAGGCGATCGACGCGCTGGGTAGACGTGTAGTCCCAACGCTGCGCATGGAACGGGTCGGGAATCGACGGAGTACCCAGCAACGCGCTGACCTGCTGCTTGCTCTGGCCGACCTGCAGTTGCTCCACGGCATTCTGTTTGATCAGATTGCCCTGGTAGATCGGCTGCTTGTAAATGATGCCGCAGCCAGCGGTGGAAAGAGCAACGGCGGCGACCAGCAGGAGATTGCGCATCGGGGAATAAGTGCTGAGGAAATCACGCCGATGATACACTCCCGCCGGTCGCCGCGACCCGTTTGATGGCAGCTGGCGCTAAATCGCCAATGAACGGAGAACATATGGAAACCCACGACCTGCGCAAAGTTGGGCTCAAGGTGACCCATCCGCGCATGCGGATCCTGGAATTGCTCGAGCAGAAGAGCAGTCACCATCACCTCAGCGCAGAAGACATTTATCGGCAGCTGCTCGATCACGGCGACGAGATCGGGCTGGCAACGGTGTATCGCGTGCTGACCCAGTTCGAGGCTGCCGGTCTGGTGCTCAAGCACAATTTCGAAGGCGGCCAGGCCGTGTACGAGCTGGATCGCGGCGGCCACCACGACCATATGGTCGATGTGGACACCGGCCACGTCATCGAATTCGAAAGCGAAGAGATCGAGGCACTGCAGCGTCAGATTGCCGCCAAGCACGGCTATGAGCTGGAAGAGCATTCGCTGGTGCTGTACGTGCGTAAAAAGCGGCCGCGCTAAGCGCGCGTCATCGCGTACGGCAATGACAAGGCGGCTTCGGCCGCTTTGTGCGTTTTGAGGTGCAGTTCGTGATGATTCGCTGGCGTCTGTGTGCTCCCATCCGCCCTTCGGGCACATGCGGGGAAGCGCGCTGGCGGAGCGCTTTCCTGGGCGGACTCGCTGTCAGTTCTGCAGAGCAAAAGTTCGCGCCTGGGAGCTGCTGGCAAAAGGTAGCGAGCAGTGATCAGGCGGGTGTGGGCGGCGCGCTGAGAACCGGAGTGGGCATGTGTTAATGCCACACCGAGCACCGAGCACCGAGCACCAAGCACCAAGCACCAACACCAAGCACCAACACCAAGCACCAACACCAAGCACCAACACCAAGCACCGGCAGCGCCTGCCTGGCGGTGCGCGCAGTCAAGGTTGCCAGCCGCTCCAAGCCCGAGAAAGGGCGGGCGCTGCGTCGGTTGATTGCTGCAACGCCCGGAGCCGCCAGCAGAGGCTGCGATAACGCATTGACACCGCAGCCTCCGCAATAGACCTCGATCAGGCGCTCTGTAACAGCTTGCGGGCTGCCGCGCGTGCTTCCTTGCTCACTTCCACACCCCCGAGCATGCGGGCCAGCTCTTCCTGGCGCGCCTGCGGGCCGAGCAGCTCGACCGCGCTCTGGGTCATGCCGTCCACCGGCGCCTTGCTGACCCGGTAATGCGCGTGGCCCTTGGCTGCGACCTGCGGCAAGTGGGTGACGCACAGCACCTGGCGCTCTTCGCCCAAGGCGCGCAGCTTCTGGCCGACGATATCGGCCACCGCGCCGCCAATGCCGGAATCGACTTCGTCGAAGACCATGGTCGGCACGCTGTCCAGGCCGAGTGCGGCGACTTCGATCGCCAACGAAATCCGAGACAGCTCACCGCCCGAGGCCACCTTGCGCAGCGCGCGCGGCGGCTGGCCGGCATTGGCGGCGACCAGGAATTCCACCCGCTCGGCGCCGTTGGGATCCGGGCGCTGGGTCTCCTGCGGCTGCAGCTGAATCAGGAATTGCCCGCCGCCCATGCCCAATTCGCCGATCAGTGTGGTGGTGGCCTCGGACAAGGCTTCGGCGGCGGTCTTGCGACTGTCGCTGAGCACGCCGGCGGCGCTGCGCCAGGCGCCGGTGGCGGACTCGATGTGCTTGTCCAGCTGCTGCAGGCGCTCGTCGGCGCCACGCAGGCTTTCCACTTCCAGACTCATGCGCTCGCGGTGGGCGGCCAGTTCGTCCGGGGCGACACGGTGTTTGCGCGCCAGGTCGTGCAGGCGGCCGAGACTGCGTTCCATCGCTTCGAACTGGGCCGGGTCGGCGTCCAGGTCGTCGCGCACGCGGTCGAGCAGGGCCAGTGCTTCTTCGATCTGGATCACGGCGCTGTCCAGCAGCGCGTCCACCTCGCCCAGGCGCGGCTCGTGCTCGGCGACGCGGGCCAGGTCGTGGCGGCTGTCCTGCAACAAGCCCAGTGCCGACGCGCCGTCATCGCCGTTGAGCTGCTGGGCCACGCTGTCGCAGGCGCCGATCAGCGCGGTGGCATGCGCCTGACGGCGGTGATTGACGTCCAGGGCCGCGATCGCGGCCGGGTCCAGGTCCTCGCGTTCCAGTTCGCCGAGTTGATGCTCGAGAAAGCCGATGCGGTCGGAGACATCGCCCTGCGCAGACAGTGCGTCGCGCTCGTCCAGCAGCGCCTGCCAGCGCTGGCTGGCCTGGCGCACCTGCTCGCGCTGGGCGCTGTTGCGGGCGTAGGCGTCGAGCAGGGCGAGCTGGCTGTGGCGGGCCATCAGGGCCTGGTGCTCGTGCTGGCCGTGGATTTCCACCAGCCGTGACGCCAGTTCGGCCAATTGCGAAGAGGTCACCGGGCGGCCGTTGATCCAGGCGCGCGAGCCACCGTCGGCGCGAATGATGCGACGCAGCTGGCATTGGGCTTCGTCGTCCAACTCGTTGTCGGCCAGCCAGGTCAGGCCCGGGTGCGCGGCCGGCAGCTGAAACTCCGCCGACAGCTCGGCGCGGTCGGCGCCATGGCGCACGACGCCGCTGTCGGCGCGCAGGCCGGACAGGAAGCCCAGCGCGTCCACCATCAGCGACTTGCCGGCGCCGGTTTCGCCCGACACCACGGTCATGCCCGGCCCGAACTCCAGTTCGGTGGCGCGGACAACGGCGAAATCCTTGATCGAGAGGTGTCTGAGCATGAGGGTCGAGTGTGAATACGTTGGGGAAGCTTAGGGCAGGAAGGTGCGGTCGGGGAGTCGGACGCTTGCCATCCCCGGGGCCAGACATTATCTATGCCCAGTCTCACCGGATGATCCCATGCGCGCGTCCCAGTCCCCAATGCTCGACCCCCGCGCCCGCCAGTTGCTGCGCACCTTGATCGCACGCTACATCCGCGATGGCGAGCCGGTGGGCTCGAAAACCCTTGCCCAGCATGCCGGGCTGGATGTGAGCCCGGCGACCATCCGCAATATTCTGGCCGATCTGGAGGACGTGGGGCTGCTCAGCTCTCCGCACACCTCGGCCGGGCGCATTCCTACTGCGCACGGCTATCGGGTGTTCGTCGACAGTCTGGTGCAGATGCAGCCGCCTGGCGAAGAAGAGGTGCGGCGCCTGCGCGCGGAGCTGGCCAGCGGCAATGGCACCCAGTCGCTGCTGGGCAGCGCCTCGCAGATGCTGTCGGCGATGAGTCACTTCGTGGGGGTGGTCAGCGCCCCGCGCCGGGAGCAGTTCGCGTTCCGGCATATCGATTTCGTGCCCCTGGATGCGCGGCGGGTGCTGGCGATCCTGGTGTTTGCCGACAACGAAGTGCAGAACCGGGTAATCGAGCCGCGCCGCGCCTACGAGCCGGCCGAGCTGGAGCGGGTGGCCAACTACCTCAATGCGCAGTTCGCCGGGCGCGCGCTGTCGGACATCCGCGCCAGCCTGCTGCGCGAACTGCGCGTGGCCAAGAACGAAATGGAGCAGTTGCTGGCCCACAGCGTGGACCTGGCCAGCGAGGCGCTGGTGCCGGCCGAGGCGGATGACATGGTGATGGCCGGGCAGACCCGGCTGATGGGCGTGCAGGACCTGTCGGACCTGGACCGGCTGCGCGAGCTGTTCGAAGCCTTCGCCAGCAAGCGCGAGATCCTGCAGCTGCTCGAACGCACCATCCAGGCACCGGGCGTGCGGATCTTCATCGGCGAGGAGACCGGCATGGTGTCGCTGGAAGACGTCTCGCTGGTCACCGCACCGTATGCCGCCAATGGCCAGGTGCTGGGTGTGCTGGGGGTAATCGGTCCCAAACGCATGGCCTATGACCGCCTGATTCCGCTGGTGCAGACCGCCGCCCAGGTGCTGGGCGCGGCCATGGAGCCGCCCGGCACGCGATAACCAGCGGCAATCGAAGCCATCGTTTTGCTTGAAACGCGGCCGAGCGCCCACATACGGGGTGACGTTGGGGCGGGCGTTCCGCTTGCCCGGGAACTGCATATGAACCAAGACCACCCCGAATTCGACTCCGAAGACCTGTCCCAGAATCCACCCGAGACCGATCCGCTCAAGGCCGAGATCGAGTCGCTGCGCAGCGAGATCGCGCTGGTCAAGGCCGACGCCCTGCGCGAGCGCGCCGACCTGGAAAACCAGCGCAAGCGCATCGCTCGCGACGTCGAAAACGCGCGCAAGTTCGCCAACGAGAAGTTGCTGGGCGAGTTGCTGCCGGTGTTCGACAGCCTGGACGCCGGGCTCACCGCGGCCGGTACCCAGCCCAGCCCGCTGCGCGATGGCCTGGACATGACCTACAAGCAATTGCTCAAGGTCGCTGCCGACAACGGCCTGACCCTGCTGGACCCGGTTGGCCAGCCGTTCAATCCCGACCAGCACCAGGCGATCAGCCAGGGCGAGGCCGAAGGCATTGCGCCGGGCCACATCGTGCAGGTGTTCCAGAAGGGCTATCTGCTCAACGATCGCCTGCTGCGCCCGGCCCTGGTGGTCGTGGCCAAGCACGACTGATCGGCAGCGCCCGGCTGAACTGCCGGGCGCGCCGTTAGAACACAGATGCGCACAGATGGCTTGAACACCTGCGCGCCACCCCCACATCTCAGCCAGACCCGGCGTCGCCGGACACAGCTACAGAATCATCAGGAGCGTATCCATGGGCAAGATCATTGGTATTGACCTCGGCACCACGAACTCGTGCGTGGCGATCATGGACGGCGGCAAGGCCCGCGTCATCGAAAATTCCGAGGGCGATCGCACCACGCCCTCGATCGTCGCCTACACCAAGGACGGCGAAGTGCTGGTCGGTGCCTCGGCCAAGCGCCAGGCGGTGACCAACCCGAAGAACACCTTCTACGCGGTGAAGCGCCTGATCGGCCGCAAGTTCACCGACGCCGAAGTGCAGAAAGACATCTCGCACGTGCCGTACGGCATCCTGGCGCACGACAACGGCGATGCCTGGGTGCAGACCAGCGATTCCAGGCGCATGGCGCCGCAGGAAATCTCCGCGCGCGTGCTGGAAAAGATGAAGAAGACCGCCGAAGACTTCCTCGGCGAGAAAGTCACCGAAGCGGTAATCACCGTGCCGGCGTACTTCAACGACAGCCAGCGCCAGGCCACCAAGGATGCCGGCCGCATCGCCGGTCTGGACGTCAAGCGCATCATCAACGAGCCGACCGCCGCAGCCCTGGCCTATGGCCTGGACAAGAACGGCGGCGATCGCAAGATTGCGGTGTACGACCTGGGCGGCGGTACCTTCGACGTGTCGATCATCGAAATCGCCGAAGTCGATGGCGAGAAGCAGTTCGAAGTGCTGGCCACCAACGGCGACACCTTCCTGGGCGGCGAAGACTTCGATAACCGCGTCATCGAATACCTGGTGGACGAGTTCAACAAGGATCAGGGCATCGATCTGCGCAAGGACCCGTTGGCGCTGCAGCGCCTGAAAGATGCCGCAGAACGCGCCAAGATCGAGCTGTCGACCAGCCAGCAGACCGAAGTGAATCTGCCCTACGTCACCGCCGATGCGTCGGGCCCGAAGCACCTCAACATCAAGTTGACCCGTGCCAAGCTCGAAGCGCTGGTGGAAGACCTGGTCAAGAAGTCGATCGAGCCGTGCCGCACCGCGTTGAACGACGCAGGCCTGCGCGCCAGCGACATCAATGAAGTGATCCTGGTCGGCGGTCAGACCCGCATGCCGAAGGTGCAGCAGGCGGTGGCCGATTTCTTCGGCAAGGAACCGCGCAAGGACGTCAACCCGGACGAAGCCGTGGCCGTGGGCGCTGCGATCCAGGGCGGCGTGCTGGCTGGTGACGTCAAGGACGTGCTGCTGCTGGACGTGACCCCGCTGTCGCTGGGTATCGAAACCATGGGCGGGGTGTTCACCAAGATCATCGAAAAGAACACCACCATCCCGACCAAGGCCTCGCAGACCTTCTCCACCGCCGAAGACAACCAGTCGGCCGTGACCGTGCACGTGTTGCAGGGTGAGCGCGAGCAGGCCCGTTTCAACAAGTCGCTGGCCAAGTTCGACCTGTCCGGCATCGAGCCGTCGCCGCGCGGCATGCCGCAGGTGGAGGTGTCTTTCGACATCGACGCCAACGGCATCCTGCACGTGTCGGCCAAGGACAAGAAGACCAACAAGGAACAGAAGGTCGAGATCAAGGCCGGTTCGGGCTTGTCGGACGAAGAGATCCAGCGCATGGTCGCCGACGCGGAAGCCAACCGCGAAGAAGACAAGAAGTTCCAGGAACTGGTGCAGACCCGCAACCAGGCCGATGGCCTGATCCACGCTACCCGCACCGCGATCACCGAGCATGGCAGCAAGGTCGGTGGCGATGTGATCGGCAAGGTGGAAGCGGCGCTGTCGGATCTTGAGACCGCCATGAAGGGCGACGACAAGGCGCAGATCGACGCGCGCAGCAAGACGCTGGAAGAAGCCGGCCAGTCGCTGTACGCAGCGGCCGCCGCGGCAGAGCAGGGCGGCAACGCCGATGCGGCCAGCGGCAATGCGCAGGCCTCCAAGGCTGCTGATGACGTGGTGGACGCCGAGTTCACCGAGGTCAAGGACGACAAGAAGTAAGCCGTGATTTGGGAGTCGGGCGTGGGGAGGGGCAGGCGCTAAAGCGCACGCCCCTCCCGCCCGATATCCTCTACGCGTCGCGTCGCCAAGGCGGACCAGCAGCATGCTGTCCGCCTTCGCGTTTCAAACGAATCACGAATCACGAACCACGAATCCCCGCTTATGAGCAAACGCGATTACTACGAAGTGCTGGGCGTTGCCCGCGGTGCCAGCGACGAAGAGCTGAAGAAGGCCTATCGCCGTTGCGCCATGAAGCACCACCCGGATCGTAATCCGGGCGACGCCGCGTCCGAGGCGCTGTTCAAGGAGTGCAAGGAAGCCTATGAAGTGTTGTCGGACGGCAACAAGCGCCGCGCCTACGATGCGCATGGCCACGCGGCATTCGAGCACGGCATGGGTGGCGGTGGCGGTGGCGGGCCGGGTGGCCCGGACATGGGAGATATCTTTGGCGATATCTTCGGCAATATTTTTGGCGGTGGCGCCGCCGGTCCGCGCGCTGCGCGACGTGGCGCCGACGTCGGTTACGTACTGGAACTGGATCTGGAAGAAGCCGTCGCCGGCATCGAGCGACGCATCGAGATTCCGACCCTGATCGAATGCGAACCCTGCCACGGCAGCGGCTCGGAAGACGGCAAGGTCGAGACCTGCGCCACCTGTCATGGGCGCGGCCAGGTGCGCATCCAGCGCGGCATCTTTGCCATGCAGCAGAGTTGCCCGCACTGCGATGGCCGCGGCACGCTGATCCAGAACCCGTGCAAGACCTGCCACGGCGCCGGTCGCGTGGAAGAAGACAAGGTGCTGTCGATCAAGGTGCCGGCCGGCGTGGATACCGGCGACCGCATCCGGCTGGCAGGCGAAGGTGAGGCCGGCCCGGCCGGTACACCGCCGGGCGATCTGTATGTGGAAGTGCGTGTGCGCGAGCATGCGATTTTCCAGCGCGACGGCGACGACCTGCATTGCGAAGTGCCGATCCGTATTTCGCAGGCGGCACTCGGCGACACCGTACGCGTTGCGACCCTGGGCGGCGAAGCGGAAATCCGCATTCCGGCCGAGACGCAGACGGGCAAGTTGTTCCGTTTGCGCGGCAAGGGCGTGCGTTCGGTGCGTAGCCGCAGCGAAGGCGATCTGTATTGCCGCGTCGTGGTCGAAACGCCGGTCAACCTCACGGCCGATCAGCGCGAGTTGCTGCAGCAGTTCGAGGCAACCTTCACCGGTGAGGATGCGCGCAAGCATTCGCCCAAGTCGGCCACCTTCATCGATGGCGTCAAGGGGTTCTGGGATCGCATGACGTCGTAAGCGACGTCATGGGCAGTGTGGGGAAGCTGCCGAACAAAACTACGCCTACGCCTGCAGGGAGCAGGCGTGGACGTTGAGCGAGGCGAATGAGGAAAAGGCAGCTTTCCTTCGTACGATCGAAAGCGCTCCTGCAGCGACATCCTTTTCCTGTGGCGAGAAGCGCTACACAAACGACATCCTTCTCGCTCGGAAGAACTGCCACAAGAGCGTTCGAAACAAACTGCCAGAACGAAACAAACTGCCAGAAGCTTGCTCGCAGGAAAGTACCAAACCCTCCTTCGCAAGAAAGTGCCAGAAGAACAACATCCTTCTCCCCTCGGGAGAAGGTGCCCGAAGGGCGGATGAGGGTGCGGCGTACCGATCGCCAACGCCCACCTGCAATCGGCAACTTGGCCTCTTGCTCCGGTGCAGTCGTGCATCAGCAGAGATGCTCACCTGACAACACGTCGTGTTGCCCTCCATGCAGGCCTGCGCTTCACTCACCTCACGCGCGCAGTGGCCAGCATTCTTGATCAAATCGCTGCGCGATGCTGCAAACTGCATCTGAGCCACTGACACCATCCCAACGCTGAGCCGATACCCGCTCACTCGGCGCGGTCGCGCCTCGTCAGATCGCAACGTCTGCAAAACATGCAGGGAATGGGCAGCGCTGAAGCGTTCGGCTCCGATGTCTGCGTCACCAAACGGTATGAATGTCAGCGCCATCCAGCTCGCAGCCAGTCAACGCGCGTCGCACTGAACATGGCGCGGCTCCAAACACGCCACGCGCTCACGCATTGCGGCAGATAATGGGGCTCTCCTCTCACGACGGCGCCTCCCATGAGCGATGCAACCGACAGTCATCTCGTCCACGGTCGCCGCCAGCGCCCCGATGGTCCTTCGCCGATCGATGTGATTTCGGTGCAGTCGCAGCTGGTCTACGGCCATGCCGGCAACAGCGCTGCCGTGCCGCCGCTGCGCGCGCTCGGATTACGTGTGGCCGAAGTGCCGACCACCTTGCTCAGTAACGCGCCGTTCTATGCAACCTTGCGCGGCCGTATCTTGCCTGCCGACTGGCTGGCCGATCTGTTGCTGGGCGCCACCGAACGCGGCCTGCCGCAGCGGGCGCGCATGCTGGTCTCCGGCTATTTCGGCAGCCTGGCCAATGGCGAAGCATTCGCCGATTGGCTGGAGCAGACCCTGCCGCAGGCGCCGCAGCTGCGCTATTGCCTGGATCCGGTGATCGGCGATACGCATACCGGCCCCTACGTCGAGCCGGGGCTGGAGCGCGTGTTTGCCGAACGGCTACTACCGCATGCGTGGCTGGTCACGCCCAATGCGTTCGAGCTGGGACGCTTGACCGGTATGCCCAGCCTGGAGCAGGACGACGCCATCGCTGCGGCACGCGTCCTGCTCGCACGCGGCCCGCAATGGGTGCTCGCGCATAGCGTGGCCGGCGCGACAGGCGAATTGGTGACCTTGGCGGTCAGCACTGATGCGGTGTATCGCTGGGCCAGCCCGCATCTGCCGGTCGACGTGGCCGGCACCGGCGATGTGTTGATGGCGCTGCTGATCGGCTTTCTGCTGCGCGATGTGCCGTTTGAGCAGGCGGTGGGACACGCGCTCACCGGTGTGCACAGCGCGCTGGAGGCCACACTGGCGGCAGGTTACGAAGAGTTCGATGTGCTGGCCGCCGCTCCGGCCGCGCTTGCGGCACTGCCGCGCTTTGCCGCTGAGCGCCTGGCATGAGTGCGCAGCCGGTCGTCGGCATCGTCGGCATTGCCGGCGCCTACGGGCGCTGGCTGGCGCAGTTTTTGCGCACCCGCATGCAGCTGGAGGTGATCGGCTTCGATCCTGCAGCCAGCGGCGACATCGACGAAGCCACCCTGGCGCAGCGTGCGGATGTGCTGATTTTTTCTGCGCCGATTCGCCACACCGCCGCGTTGATCCAACGCTATGTGGAACTGGCCGGCGCACGCGCTGCATCGCAGCTGTGGATGGACGTCACCTCGATCAAGCAGGCGCCGGTTGCTGCGATGCTGGCGTCGCAGGCAGACGTGGTCGGCCTGCATCCGATGACCGCGCCGCCGAAATCGCCAACCTTGAAGGGACGAGTGATGGTGGTCTGCGAAGCGCGCCTGCAGCATTGGTCGGCGTGGGTGCAGACCTTGTACGTGGCACTCCAGGCAGAGTGCGTTTACGCCACGCCCGAGCACCACGACCGGGTGATGGCCTTGGTGCAGGCGATGGTGCACGCCACCCATCTGGCGCAGGCCGGCACCTTGCGCGACTACGTGCCGCTGCTGGGCGAATTGCAGGCATTGATGCCGTATCGCTCCGCGTCGTTCGAACTCGACACGGCAGTGATCGCGCGCATCCTCTCGCTCAATCCATCGATTTATGAAGACATCCAGTTCGGTAACCCGTACGTCGGCGAAATGCTCGACCGCCTGCTGTCGCAGCTGCAGCAGTTACGCGCGCTGGTGGCGCAAGGCGACGACGCGGCGCGCGCGCAGTTCCGCAGTCAGTTCCTGCACGCTAACGTGCAGGCCCTGCAACACACCGCGTTGGCCGCGGGCAACTACACCTACGAGCGCGTTGGCTATTTGCTTGCCGATCTCACCGAACCGCTGACCCTGAGCGTGTATCTGCCCGAAGACCAGCCCGGTTCGCTACGCGCGCTGTTACATGTCTTCGAACGGCACGGGGTAAATCTGTCCTCGATCCATTCCTCGCGCACACCGGTAGGCGAGCTGCATTTCCGGATCGGGTTCGAACCCGATAGTGATCGTGCAGCATTGGCGCGTGCGGCAAGCGAGATCGACCTCAGTGGAATCGGACGGGTGCTGGAGCGGTCGGATCGCGTCGCAGGCTGACGCACCGGTTGACCTACAAGCTGCGCCAACAAAACGGCGTGGTCTGCGTGTTGCTCTGCAGAGCAGCAATGGCGCACCGCCGCGCTTTGTAATGTGAGCCGCCCGCGTGGTGCACTCGAAGCCTGGCGTCGGAACGGGCTCAGGATTTCATCCACACGGGGTGTGGATGAAGGTTGCACAAGCATGTGGATAACCGGGCGCAGCCCTTGCACGGCAAGGGCTGGTGTCTGGGTGATCAAAAAATGACCAGGTGCGGCTCAGGGCGTGGAAAGTCGCAGATCGCCGCCTTCGGTGACGAAGCGCTGGCCCTGTCGTTGCAGGTGACGGCCATCCGGGAGTTCATAACGCGGCGCAGGTTGCGTGCCCGGGCCAGTTGACTGCTCGTCGCGGAATTCGATGACGACGTATGGCTCGCCATCTGCGCCGATCGCGGGAAATTGCCGAAAAGACATATGCACCTCCGAAGGATTCCAAGGTTGCCTTGCGGGTCATCATGCCCGCACCGCCAGCGGTTGGCTGACATGCCGAGCATGCGCACGCATATGTTACTCAAGCGTCATCGTGCGATGAGGGGACAGGGCCCAGGTCGAGTTCGCCATGCGGCGTCGACCCTCCGATTTTAGTGATCGCTCGCAATACAGCGCAGTCGTTCGCAATGTCACGGCCGCTCGATGCCCGCAAGCGACGCAGCATCACACTCTGCAGCGCAGCAGCACGCTGAAAGTCGTGCACGTTTTTGCCGATGTCGGTCTGAATACCCGCAACAAGTAGTCAGCAACGGCCCCCGCCCAGCTTGTCGCATCGCCAAGGATGCGGGTTGAAACCTCCTGGGCCTGCACGCGACGCACTGGCTGCGGCGCAGGATCCACAGGTGCAGGCGTGGACTAGCGCAGACGCAACGCGTCAACGATTTAACGACTTAACTGCAACGCATCCCGGTCAGCGGTAGCCGCTGCCAACTCTGCGCGCGCCGACGCAATCCGCGCCTGTGCATCGATCAAACGCACGCGTGCATCGTTGGCGGTTTCTTCGCGCTGGTTGACCAGGAAGAAATCGCCCGATCCCAGCTCGAAGCGTCGCCGTTCGGCGACAGCCAGGCGGTCGGCGAGGCCGCGTTCTTCGTCGGCCATCTTGGCCAGCCGCTCGGCAGCGTTGAGCGAGATCACGATGGACTCCACCTCCACCGAAATCTGGTCGCGCAGAAAGCGGCTGCGCTGATCCAGTGCTTCGATCTCGGCGCGCGCCTCGGCAACGCGGCCTTTGGCGGAACGGTTCTCCAGCGGCACGCTGAAACGAAAGCCGATGATTGCATCGGTCGGCGAGCGGTTCGGCCCGCCCACGCCGGGGTCGCCCAGGTCTTTGCTGACTTCGAAACTCACATCCAGCCGCGGCTTCAGATCGTTCTGCGCCAGCATCAGCCGCGCAGTGGCCTGGTCGATGCGGGTCAGCACGGCGCGGTAGTCGGGCCGCTCCACCGGCGCAGTGATCTTGTTGGCACCGGCCAGGCCTTCCAGCGCCGAGGTGTCGGGCGGCAAACGTTCGGTGGAGACGATCAGCGGCATGCCGGCGTCGTCGCGCAGATATAGCGACAAGGCATTGGCGGCGTTGGCGAAGTCCTGTTCCGAGCGCACCACCAGCGCTCGTCGGCGCACCAGGTTCTGGTCGTTTTCGGTCAGCAGAATGGTGGGGCGCGCACCAAGCGTCACCTGCCGCGAAATCGCGTTGCGGCGCTGCTCTGCCAACGCCAGCAGGTCGTTGTACGCACGCAGCTTCAAACCGGCCGCCACCCAGTTCTGATAGGCGTCCACGGCGCGGCGTTGCACGCCGATCGCCACCATCTCCGCTTCGTACTGCGCCACGTTGATGTCGGCGCTGGCAACGCTGCGGCGGGTACGGCGCTCGTCGACCACGCGGTCGCGCAACAGCGCGTACAGCGCGCCGATCTTCACTTCGCCACCGCGATCGGTATACGACTTGTCTTCGTAGACCGGGAACGACCCTCGCGAGGACCGGTAGCCGCCGTAGTAATAGCCGCCGTTGTTCTCGAACGGCCGCTTGACGCCACTTTCGATGCTGCTGCCGTCGTAGTAGCCGGCCTCGCGCGAGCGGCCTTCGATATCGAACACGGTGTCGAACGCGCCGTCGGCCGAGATTCCCTTGCCTTCGGCCTGGCGGACTTTCGCCAGCGCTTCGACGATCTGCGGCGCAGAGCGGGCCGAGGACTGCAGCACCTCGTCCAGGCTCAGTGGCGTGGTTTGGGCGAAGGCCGCACCGGGGCACAGTGCGATCAGCAGGACAACCAGACCGCGCATCATTTCTTGCCCGTCGCGTCGTCTTCGGACTTGTCGGCGGCGGGCTTGGCCTTGCCATCGCCCTGCGTGGTCGCGGCGGGGCGCCGGCCGAATTCCAGTGGGAAGTTGTTGAGCTGGCGCCACAGTTCGTAGCCCACCCGCACCGTCTCGCCCAGCACCCAGCCGCGCACCTTGCCGCCTTGGCGGGCGAATTCCTGTGCCGGCCACGCCGGTTTGCCCGGCGCAGGTTCGACCAGGATGCGGAACAGCCCATCCGGCGCGGCGTTGGGGTCGATCGCGCGCACGCGGCCATCGAACATGCCGTGCGCCACCGACGGCCAGCCGCTGAACTGGATCGCCGGCCAGCCTTCGAACTCCAGCCGCACCGGGCGGCCGGGACGAATCAACGGCACGTCGCGGCCATCGATGTACAGCTCCACGGCACGCTCCACGCGTTCCGGCGCGATCACTGCCAACACCGTGCCCGGCGAGACCATGGCGCTGCCGCTGGCGGCGTTGAGTTGCTGCACACGGCCATCGCGCGGCGCGCGCACCAGCTGCGCGGACTGACGGTTCAACTGGATGTCGATGCGGGTCAACTTGGCGCGCGATTCGGCCAACTTGGCGTCGGCTTCGGCCACCTTGATCTGGGTCAGCTCGTAATCGCGGCGGCCGGCCAGTCCTTCGGCAAGCAATTGCCGGCTGCGTTCGACGTCGATGCTGGCGACCGCGCGCGATTGCTGGATGGCGGTAATTTCCGCCGCGACCTGCGCGCGCTCGCTGGCCAGTCGGGTCAGTAGATCCGGGTCGAGGTCACCGACACGCGCGATCGGGTCGCCCTTGGACACGTGCTGGCCGTCGTGCACATACCAGCGCTCGACGCGGCCGGGCACGAAGGCGGTGACCTGCTGCTGGCGATCGCCTGGGTCCAGCGAGACCACCTGGCCCTTGCCGCTGGCAGTCTGTACCCACGGCGCGAACGCCAGGATGGCGCCTGCGATGGCGACGCTGAGCAACAGCATCCACGCCAGTACCTTGGCGATGCTCGGTGGCCGCATCGAGGCCAGGGTGGGGAAGTGCGCGATCCGATCAGGGGCGTGCTGCATTGGTTGCCTCCTGGGTGGATGCGATGAGTTCGGCGCGCGTGGCGTAGCGTTGCTGGCGCTCGGGTTCCAGACGGAACCAACCATCCAGGGCGATGTCTTCCGGCCTGCCGGTGCACAGCAACACCGTGGTGCCGGCCTCCTTCAAGCGCCCCAGCACGCGGGTCAGGCGTTCTGCGGGCAGCAGATCGTAGAGCTGCGACAACATCAGCACGCGAGGGCGCACCAGTAAGGCGTTAGCCAGCTTCAAAGCCATCACGTCGCCGATCCACAGCGGGTAGCCGGACGCGGCAAGTCGCGTGTCCAGGCCCTGCGGCAGCGCGGCGATGCGTGCGCGCAGCCCCACCGTGTCGATGGCTTCCAGCATCGCTTCGGAGCTTACGTCGGCCGAGGCCATGGACAGATACTCTCGGATGGTGACTTCGACAATCGTCGGTCGGTCGAGCACGGTGACTTCCGAGCGCAACAGGTACATGTCGAAGGTGGCCAGGTCTGCGCCACCCACCATCACCAGGCCACGATCCGGCACCACGTGGCGCTTGAGCACCATCGCCAGCAGCCGCTCGGCGCCGCCATCGGCCAGCGTCACCAGCTGCTCGCCGGCTTCCAGGGCGAAATCGAAACGCGCCCCTTCGATCATCACCCCATCCAGCCGCACCGCGCTGTTGCCGGGGATCTTGCCGGCCGCCACCACGGCGCGTTCCTGCGGAATGGCGTACAGCAGCGACAATTCTTCCGCGCTGGCAACCAGATCGTAGAAGGTGTCCAGATAGGCGCCGAGCTGTGCGATGCCATAGAACACCGCGCTCAGGATCAGCTCGGCGGCCACCAGTTGGCCGATCGACAACTCGCCGCGCAGGATCAGGCTGCCGCCCAGGGCCAACAACGCCGCGCTGGCGACCGCGTACACCAGCAGGAAGGCCACGGTCTGGGTGAAGCTGTAGCGGAAATGGCGCCGGTGCCGGTCGACGTAGGCGGCAGTCACCGCCTCGGAGCGATCCATCGCAAAGTTGAGATGGCGGCTGGATTTGTAGAAGCCGTTGGAGCCGCCGACGCTTTCCAGCCAGTGCGCGGCATTGTGCTTGGCGTGGCTGAGTTCGACCGCGGTGCGGATCGAGCCGCGCGACCAGATCATCCAGATCGCAAAGATGATCAACAGCAGCAAGGCGTTGAAGGCCAGGAAAAACGGGTGGTAGAAGCTGGTGAGGATCAAGCCGACCGCCGATTGCAGCACGATGGTGAAGGCGCCGATCGCCAGGCTGGGCACCGCTTTTTGCACCACCACCAGATCGAAGTAGCGATTGAACACATCGCCACGGTTCTGGTCGGCGAAGAAGGGGTTCTGCGCATGCACCGCGCGCACCGTGATCTCGGCCACCACCCGCGCGAACAGGCGGCGCTCGAACAGCGCCATCACCCAAACCCGCATTGCGCTCAGGCACGCCACCAGCAGCAGGAGCCCCAGCAGCAGGCCCGACAACGTCCACAGCGGCGCAGGCAGCGCGGTATTGGCGACGCTGTTGATCAGCAGCTGCACCGATATGGGCGTGGCCAGCGACAGCAGGCTGATCGCCACGCCGTACACCAGGGCCAAACGCACATACGGCATGTCCGGCCCGACGATTTCCGCCAGCCAGCCCACCGCTTCCCGCCATCCGATCCGCTTTGCCGCCATTGAACTTCCATTGATGAGTTCAGTGAAGCATTGACGAGTTGCCGCTATAGGACAAGGCCGGAGCGCTTATCCGTTGTATAGGATTTTCCTATGCGGCTGCCGCGCGCAGTAGATCTGCGATCAAACCGAACGCTGGCGCGCGCCCCGCACCTTGCCGCCACAGCAGCCCGATCTCGCGGTAATAGCGGCCGCCCTTGATCGGGCGCACCACTACATCGTCGCCTTCGCGGATTTCCTGACGCACGTAAAGCTCCGGCAGCAGGGCCAGACCCATGCCCATGCCGGCCATCTGTCGGATCGCATCCAGACTCGTTCCTTCGTAGTCGCGCAACACATGTGCGCCGACTTCCATCGCGATTGCGGCCACCTGTTCGGCCAATCGGTATTCCGGCATCAAGGTCAGCAGGTTGGCACCGCGTAGATCGGCAGGGGTGATGTAGCGTTTGCTGCGCAGCGGGTGATCGGCGGCCATGGTCACGTGCAGCGGTTCGCGGAACAGCCGCTCGCTGTGCAGGCTGCTCCCGGCCACCGGCAATTGCGCCAGGATCAGATCGTGCACGCCGTTGGCCAGGTCGCGGGCGAGCACGGTCGGCAGGCCCTCGCGCACGTGCACGCGCAGCGCCGGGTGCTCGCGGTGCAGTCGTGCGACCAGGCTGGGCATCAGGTAGGCGCCCAGCGTGGGCGAGACACCGAGCCGGATGGTGCCGATCAGCGTGTCGGTCGAGGTCGTGCGTACTTCTTCCAGATCGGTCACATCGAGCAGGATGCTGCGCGCGCGGTCGAGCAGGTCGCTCCCGAGCGGGGTCAGGATGGCCGGGACGCCGCGCTCGAACAACGGCGCACCGATGATGGTTTCCAGTGCGCGGATCTGTTGCGACAGCGAGGGCTGCGACACGCCCATCTGCTCGGCAGCACGGGTGAAGCTGCCGGTATCTGCCAGCGCGACGAAGTAACTGAGTTGGCGAAGAGTGGTCTTGGGGCGGGGCATGGTCGCATCGGTACGTCGGGTCGCTCGGAGTCGCACTGCCGGCGAGGCCGGTGAGCGAGCGTGTGGCCCGGAGTAGGCATCAACCGGGCGTCATTGATCGATGAATTGCAGCCGCGCCAGCTCGGCGTACAGGCCACCTTCGGCGATCAACTGCGCATGCGTGCCCTGCGCCACGATACGGCCGGCATCCATGACCACGATGCGGTCGGCCTTGAGCACGGTTGCCAGGCGGTGTGCGATGACCAGGGTGGTGCGGCCCTGCATCAGTCGGTCCAGTGCCTGCTGCACGGCGCGCTCGCTCTGTGCATCCAGTGCGCTGGTGGCTTCGTCCAGCAGCAGGATGGGTGCGTCCTTGAGCAACGCACGTGCGATTGCCACACGTTGCTGCTGGCCGCCGGACAGGCGCGTACCACGCTCGCCCAGCTCGCTGGCATAGCCTTGGGGCAGGGCGCGGATAAAGACATCGGCTTCTGCTGCGGCCGCTGCCGCTTCCACCTCGGCATCGCTGGCCTCCAGGCGGCCGTAGCGGATGTTGTCGGCGGCACTGGCGGCAAACAGGGTCGGTTGTTGCGGGACCAGTGCGATGTTCTCGCGCAAGCGCACCGGGTCGGTCTGGCGCAGGTCCACTTCGTCGATGCGTACGCTGCCGCTGGCGGGGTCGTGGAAGCGCAGCAGCATCGCCAGCACCGTGCTCTTGCCGGCGCCGGACGGGCCGACCAGGGCAACGGTTTCGCCGGGGCTGACATGCAAGTCGAATCCATCCAGCGCCGGTGCGTCGGGGCGCTGCGGATAATGAAACATCACCTGGTCGAAATGAATCGCCCCGCGCAGCGGCTGCGGCAAGCGCATGGGCGTGGCCGGCGCCACGATCGCCGACTGTTCGTCGAGCAGTTCTCCAACCCGGCCCATGCCGCCGGCGGCACGCTGCAACTCGTTCCACACCTCGGCCAGCGCGCCAACCGAACCGCCGCCGATCAACGCATACAGCACGAACTGGCCCAGCGTGCCGGGCGTCATGCGGCCGGACACCACGTCGTGCGCGCCCAACCACAGCACACCGACAATGGCACCGAAGATCAGCATGATCGCAATGGCGGTGACGCCGGCCTGGGTGCGGATGCGCAGCCGCGCAGTATCGATCGCCGCGAACAACGCCTGGCTGAAACGCTGACTCTCGTAGCGTTCGCGCGCATGCGCCTGCACGGTGCGGACCGCGCCGAGCGTTTCGGCCGCCAGCGTATTGGCGTCGGCCACGCGATCCTGGCTGGCGCGCGAAATCTTTTGCAGCCGGCGCGCGCCCAGCACGATCGGCAGCACCGCCAACGGAATGCCGATCAGCGTGAATCCGGCCAGGCGCGGGCTGGTGACGAACAACATCACCATGCTGCCGATCACCGTCACCGAGCTGCGCAACGCCACCGACATGGTGTTGGCGATCAGCCCGCGCAACAGCTCGCTGTCGGCCGACAGCCGCGACACCAGCTCGCCGCTGCGGCTGCGATCATGAAAACCGGCGTCCAGGCTGATCAGGTGCGCATACAGACGGCCGCGCAGATCTGCGACGACTTTTTCGCCCAGCAACGCCACGAAGTAAAAACGCGCTGCGGTCGCCAGGGCCAGCACCACGGCCACCACAAACAATAATGCGAAGGCCTGGTTGATCTGTGTGCCGCCGGAGAAGCCGTGGTCGATCATGCGCTTGACCGCTGCCGGCAGGCTCAACGTGGCCGCGGAGGACACCGCGAGTGCGATCAGCCAGGCGGCGAACAGGCCGCGCTGGCGTTGCACGAACGGCCACAAGGTGCGCAGGCTGCCAAGCTTCCGCAATGGGTTGGGCCTGGCGGCGGCTGGCTGAGTCATGCGGCTTCCGGTGTTGAGAGATGGACACGATTGCGAGTGGCGTCGCACAGGCGGGTTTTCAAGCCAGCCAGCTGATCTGCAGGCAGCTGCACGCGTAACGCTGCGCCTTGGGCGTCGAAGTGTTCATCCAGTTTGTCGACATGGAACGCGACAAGCGCCGCGTGTACCAGCCCCAGATCGTCGAACTGGCATTGCAGGTCGAGCAGGGTCAGCGCAACCAGCTGGCGCCGCGTGGCCAGGCGCAGGCATTCGGCTGCCGTGCCGCCATAAGCGCGCACCAGCCCACCGGCACCGAGCTTGATCCCGCCATACCAGCGCGTCACCACCACCACCACGCGATCGAAGCCTTGGCCATCGATGGCTGCCAGAATCGGCCGCCCCGCCGTTCCGCTGGGCTCGCCATCGTCGCTGGAACGGTACTCCTGCCCGAACCGGTAGGCCCAGCAGTTGTGCGTGGCATCCGGCACCGACACGCGCTGCACGATCTCCAACGCCTGCGCGGAAGAATCGAGTGCAGCAGCATGGGCCAGAAAGCGACTGTGCTTGATGTCCAGGCTGTGGTACGCGTCAGCGGCGAGGGTATCGAGCATCGTCGCCATTCTATGCGAGGCGGCGATGTCGGTTGCTGCAGTCAGCGTGACTGCCGTTGCAAGCTGGCAGATCGGGGCGACTGGGGCGTGGTGGTGCTGTAGCGATGCACCGCTACTGTGCGTCGGACGTTGGCGACCGACGTCGCGCCTGGCAGATGTTCGGGCGCACGCGTTTGCCCGGTATTAGCATGAGCATGCGTTTGCTGAGTCGATGCGCGTTACTGCCGCGGGCGCTTGCAGAAAGCGACGTGCGTTGCGGCCGCGTGGGCCAGGGGTGTCTTCGATTACACCAGCGTGGAGCGGCGCTTCTCGTCGATCCACTTGGATGCCTGCGCCGGGGTGTAGTGCTGCATCCACTCCAGCATCTGCTCCATGTCGTCGCCGTACCACAGGTCGGCGCGCTGATCCGGGTGCAGGAAACGTTCTTCCACCATGCGATCGATCATGCCGATCAGTGGTGCATAGAAGCCCGCGCTATCCAGAAACGCGCACGGCTTGTTGCCGATGCCGAGCTGGCGCCAGGTGAGCATCTCGAAAATCTCTTCCATGGTGCCGAAGCCTCCGGGCAGGGCGACGAAGGCATCGGACAGCTCGAACATGCGCATCTTGCGCTCATGCATCGAGCCGACCACTTCCAGCGTGGTCAGCCCGCGATGCGCCACTTCCCAATCGGCCAGCTGCTGCGGAATGACGCCGGTGACTTCGCCGCCGGCGGCCAGCACCGCGTTGGCCACCGTGCCCATCAAGCCGACGTTGCCGCCGCCATAGACCAGACGCAGGCCCTGTTTGGCGATGCGATCGCCCAGCGCCATGGCGCGCTCGACATAGACAGGCTTGTTGCCGGCATTGGAGCCGCAGTAGACGCAGATTGATTTCATCGGGGATCAGGGATTCGGGAATCGAGAGTTGGGAATAGGGTATGGGTCAAAGCAAATATAGAAGCCAGAACGCATGACGCCGGACCTAGGTCCGGCGTCAGCATGAGGAGTGAGGGGATGGGATCGCTTTTACGATTCCCGATTCCCAACTCCCGATTCCAGGCTTAATTGGCCTTATGGATGGCGCGCTTGCTCACCGCCATCGCGGCGTCGTGGATCGCTTCGGACAAGGTCGGATGCGCGTGGCAGATACGCGCCAGGTCATCGGCCGAGCCGTTGAATTCCATCGTCAGCACACCTTCGTGCACCAGCTCGGAGACGCCCACGCCCACCAGGTGCATGCCCAGCACGCGGTCGGTTTCGGCATCGGCGATCACCTTGACGAAGCCGGCCGGCTCGCCCATGGCCACCGCACGGCCAATCGCCGCGAACGGGAAGCTGCCAGCCTTGTAGGCCACGCCCTCGGCCTTGAGCTGCTGCTCGGTCTTGCCGACCCAGGCAATCTCCGGCTCGGTGTAGATCACCCACGGAATGGTGTCGAAGTTAACGTGACCCGGCAGGCCGGCGATCAGTTCAGCCACCGCGATGCCTTCCTCGAAACCCTTATGCGCCAGCATCGGCCCGCGCACGCAGTCGCCGATGGCCCACACGCCGTCGACGCCGGTGTGGCAATGACCATCGACCTCGATCTGGCCGCGGTCGGTCATCTTGACGCCGGTGCCGTCGGCCAGCAGGTTCTTGGTCGCGGCCTTGCGGCCCACGGCCACCAGCAGCTTGTCCACGGTGAGGGTCTGCTCGCCTGCGGCGTCGGTGTAGCTGAGCACCACCTGCTTGGCATCGCCGCTGCCGGTGATCTCGGTCTTGCCGACCTTGGCACCCAGCTTGATGTCCAGGCCCTGCTTCTTGAATTCCTTCAGCGCGGTCTTGGCCACTTCGGCATCGGCCAGGGCCAGGAAGTCCGGCAGCGCTTCGAGGATGGTGACTTCGGCGCCCAGGCGCTTCCACACGCTGCCCAGTTCCAGGCCGATCACGCCGGCACCGATCACTGCCATGCGCTTGGGCACAGCGGTGAAATCCAGGCCGCCGACGTTGTCGACGATGGTGTCGCCGTCGAACTTGGCGAACGGCAGTTCGATCGATTCCGAACCGGCCGCCAGGATCACGTTGGTGCCCTTGAGCTCGATCTCGCCGCCTTCGTGCTGGGCGACCTTGACGATATTGCCCGGCAGCAACTGGCCGAAGCCGTAGTACGGGGTGATCTTGTTGGCCTTGAACAGCATCGCGATGCCGCCGGTGAACTGCTTCACGATCTTGTCTTTGCGACCGATCATGGTGGGCACGTCCATCTTGGCATCGTTGAAGCTGATGCCGTGGTCGCCGAACAGGTGACCCATGTTCCAGAACTGGCGCGAGGAATCCAGCAGCGCCTTGGACGGAATGCAGCCCACGCGCAGGCAGGTACCGCCCAGGGCGGGCTTGCCGTCCTTGCCGAGTGCCGCGTCGATGCAGGCGACCTTCATGCCCAGCTGGGCCGCGCGAATCGCCGCGTGATAGCCGGCCGGGCCGGCACCGATGACGACGACGTCGAATTGTTCGCTCATTTCATTTGCTCACGGGAATGGGGAATAGGGAATGGGGAATGGCAAAAGCGCATGCGCCTGCTGCGTCCCATCCAGGTCCAGGCGGGAATGGAGCGGTCGATGGGCGCTGGTCCCATTCCCGAATCTCCATTCCCGATTCCCGGCTCTTAAAGGCCGAACAGCATCCGGCCCGGGTTTTCCAGCTGATTCTTGATGTCGACCAGGAACTGCACCGAATCCTTGCCGTCGATGATGCGGTGGTCGTAAGACAGCGCCAGGTACATCATCGGCGCGATCACGACCTGACCGTTCTCGGCGATCGGACGTTCCTTGATCGCGTGCATGCCCAGGATGGCGCTCTGCGGCGGGTTGATGATCGGGGTGGACAGCAGCGAGCCGAAGGTGCCGCCGTTGGTGATGGTGAACGTACCGCCTTGCAGATCGTCCAGGCCCAGCTTGCCGGCGCGCGCCTTGGCGGCGTAGTCGGCGATGCCCTGTTCGACTTCAGCGAACGACTGGCGCTCGACATTACGCAGCACCGGCGTGACCAGGCCCTTTTCGGTGGAGACGGCGATCGAGATATCGCTGTAGCCGTGATAGATGATGTCGTCGCCATCGATCGAGGCATTGACCAGCGGGAAGCGCTGCAGCGCGTTGGCGGCGGCCTTGACGAAGAAGCTCATGAAACCGAGCTTGATGCCGTGCGCCTTCTGGAACTCGTCCTGCAGTTCCTTGCGCGCGGCCGACACCTTGGCCAGGTTCACTTCGTTGAAGGTGGTCAGCATCGCGGTGGAGTTCTTGGACTCCATCAGACGCTTGGCGATGGTCTTGCGCACGCGGGTCATCGCCACGCGCTCTTCCGGACGGGCGCCAGAGGCCTTGCCCACGCCACCGGCTTTGGCGAAGTTGACGATGTCTTCCTTGGTCACCGCGCCGCGGCGGCCGGTACCGTCGACCTGCGACGGATCCACGCCCTGTGTGATCGCGGAAAAACGCGCACCCGGGGGCAGCGAATCGGCAGCGGACTTCGACGCGCTCGGCGCAGCGGCAGCAGCCGGTGCCGGGGCGGCAGCGGGAGCTGCTGCAGCGGCGGCCGGTGCGTCGGCCTTCTTCTCTTCGGCCGGAGCCGCGGCGGCAACGGCGCCTTCTTCGATGATCGCCAGAAGCTGGTTGCTGGTGACCGTGCTGCCGGCTTCGAACTTGATTTCCTTCAACACGCCATCGACAGGCGAAGGAACTTCCAACACGACCTTGTCGGTTTCCAGGTCGACCAGATTCTCGTCGCGCTTGACCGCTTCACCGGCCTTCTTGTGCCAGCTGGCGATGGTGGCGTCGGAAACGGATTCGGGCAGTACCGGAACTTTGACTTCGGTGGCCATTCGGGGAGCGTCCTAGGGTTTTCGTTCTTTGGGGAAGAGGAGTTATTCAGCGACTTGGTCGTTGAACGGATTGAGGAGCGCATCGGCAACCAGCGTTTGCTGTTCGACGATGTGGTCGGCCATGTGGCCGGCGGCAGGCGAAGGCGAACGGACACGGCCGGCGTAATGCAGGCTTTGACCGCCGGCCAGGCAGAAATTGAGGTGATGGCGGATCTGGTACCACGCACCCTGGTTCTGCGGCTCTTCCTGACACCACACCACGTCGGTGGCGTTGGCATAGGCCTTGAGTTCGGCGGCCAGCTGCGCACGCGGGAACGGATACAGCTGCTCCACGCGCAGGATCGCGACGTCGTCCTGGCCGCGCTTGGTCTGGTCTTCGAGCAGGTCGTAATAGACCTTGCCCGAGCACAGCACCACGCGCTTGACCTTGCCGGCATCGGCCTTGGCATCGGGAATCAGATGCTGGAACTCGCCATCGGCCAGTTCTTCCAGGCTCGACACCGCCAGCTTGTGACGCAGCAGCGACTTGGGCGTCATCACTACCAGCGGCTTGCGGGTAGTCATGCGCATCTGGCGACGGATCATGTGGAAGCATTGCGCCGGTGTGGTCGGTACACAGACCAGCATGTTCTCCAGCGCGCACAGCTGCAGGAAACGCTCCAGACGCGCGGAGCTGTGCTCCGGGCCCTGGCCTTCGTAACCATGCGGCAGGAACAGCGACAGGCCGGCGATACGGCCCCACTTGGCTTCACCGGCAGCGATGAACTGGTCGATCACCACCTGCGCGCCGTTGGCGAAGTCGCCGAACTGCGCTTCCCACACGCACAGCGCGTTCGGGTCGGTGGTGGAGTAGCCGTATTCGAAGCCCATCACCGCTTCTTCGCTGAGCAGCGAATCGATGATGGTGGCGTCTTCCGGGTTCTCGACCAGCTGACGCAGCGGCAGGTAGTAGTTGTCGTTCTTCTGGTCATGCAGGATCGCGTGACGGTGGAAGAACGTACCGCGACCGGCATCCTGGCCGACCAGACGCAGCTTGTGGCCTTCGGCCAGCAGCGTGGCGTACGCCAGGTTTTCGGCAAAGCCCCAGTCGCCTAGCTGATTGCCGGCGGCCATCTTGACGCGGTCGTCGTAGATCTTGGCGACGCGGGCATGCAGCTCCACGCCTTCGGGAATGGTGGTGATCAACTTGGCCAGACGATCCAGCTGGTCACGCTTGACGCGCGTATCCACCGGATCGGCAGCAGTGCCGACCAGATACTTGGACCAATCGATGGCGAATTCGTCCGGCTTGCGCGTAGCGAGCTCGGTGGTGTATTCGCCCGAATCCAGCTTGTTGCGGTAGCCGTCCACCAGCGCCTTGGCCTCGTCGGCGCTCAGCACACCGTCGCTTTCCAGCTTGGTCGCATACAGCTCGCGGGTGGTCTTGTGCTTGCGGATGGTCTGGTACATCACCGGCTGGGTCGCTGCCGGTTCGTCGGCTTCGTTATGGCCCCAACGGCGGTAGCAGACCAGGTCGATGACCACGTCTTTCTTGAACTGCTGACGGAATTCGTAGGCCAGCTTGGACACGAACATCACCGCGTCCGGGTCGTCGCCATTCACGTGGAAGACCGGCGCGCCGATCATCTTGGCCACGTCCGTGCAGTAGAGCGTGGAACGGGCATCGTCACGCGTACTGGTGGTGAAGCCGATCTGGTTGTTGATGACGATATGCACCGTGCCGCCGACCGCGAAACCGCGCGCCTGCGACATCTGGAACAGCTCCATCACCACGCCCTGGCCGGCGAATGCGGCATCGCCGTGGATCAGGATCGGCAGCACGGTCTTGCGTTCGGCATCGCCGAAGCGTTCCTGACGCGAACGCACGCTGCCGACCACGACCGGGTCGACGATTTCCAGGTGCGAGGGGTTGAACGCCAGCGCCAGATGCACCTGGTTGCTGTCGCCTACCGCGATGTCGGCCGAGAAACCCATGTGGTACTTGACGTCGCCGGTGTGCGCGCGGTCGTCGTGGGCATGCTCGAACTTGCCTTCGAATTCGTCGAACAGCTTGCGCGGGTTCTTGCCCAACGTATTGACCAACACGTTGAGGCGGCCGCGGTGAGCCATGCCGATCACGATGTCCTTGACCTGGTCCTTGCCGGACTGGTGGATGATCGCGTCCATCATCGGAATCAGCGCATCGCCGCCTTCCAGCGAGAAGCGCTTCTGGCCGACGTACTTGGTGTGCAGGTAGCGCTCCAGGCCTTCGGCGGCGGTGAGCCGCTCCAGCGTGCGCTTACGGCTGGCCGCATCGCCTGCGATCTTGCCGCCGGCATCTTCCAGGCGCTTGTAGATCCACTGGCGCTGGTCGAATTCCTGGATGTGCATGAATTCTGCGCCGATGCTGCTGGCGTAGGTCGCCTTCAGGCGGGCCAGCAGATCTTTCAGCTTCATCCGCGGCTGGCCGCCGACACCGCCGGTGCTGAACTCGCTGTCCATGTCAGCCTGCGACAGGCTGTGGAAGGGCAGGTCCAGATCGGGCGGGTTGACCGGCGGGGTAAGCCCCAGCGGGTCGAGCTGCGCACCGAGGTGGCCGCGTGCACGGTAGGCGGTGATCAGACGGCCGACATTGCGCTCGCGCTCGTCGCTGGCGCCCGCGCCGGTACCGGCATTGGCGGCCTGTTTGGACGCGCTGAGAATGTGGGCAATGGCCGCCGAATGCGGTACATCACCCGCATCGCGACCTTGGAAGCCGTCGAAATAACTCTTCCACTTCGGATCGACACTGTCCGGGGCGACGAGGTACTGCTCGTACAGATCCTCGATATAGGCGGCGTTGCCGCCGGCGAGCTGCGATGACTGCGCGAACTGCTTTAGGAGATTATCCACGATGGTAAGTCGGGTCTGCTGTGGGGATGATTGTGCGGAAGCGGCAGGGCGAGTTGCCCTATCGGTCGGTCTCAAATCTCGAAAAATTATACCCCCTTGCGCTTGTGAGGGGGCGTCTGCGAGCTGACCGGCGGGGTAGACCAATTGGTCGGGCGCCTACGTGCGAGGGGCGCTGCGGTGTCAGATGCCAAGCGCGCGTGGTTCGTTCCAGAGCGCGCTGCGCTCCCATATCTGCGCGAATTCGCGCGTTAGCTGGCGGCTGCGCGCCGCACCGGACAGCCAGGTTTCGCCATCGTCGAAGCGGTGACCCGTTGGACGAAAGTAGTAGGCGTCGTCGCCGATCACATAGGCCGACGCATAGCTGGTATCGACCGGATCGCTGACCGCGCGGAACCGGAACACACTGGGCAGGCGCTGGGCCAGGCGCAACATCGCGCTGCTGCTGGCGGCGGCGCTGGCAGTGTCCTGCACCAGCACCTGCACGCGTTTGTCGTGGCGTGCGGTGGCGAAGCGGCGCAGTGCATCGAGCACGGCAGCGTTGTCGAACAATTGCGGATCCAGCGCGCGGGTGTAGATCAGCACCTGCCGACGTGTGCTGCACAGCAGGCCGGTGGTGGCAGCCAGGGCCGCGGCGAGGTCGTCCACCGCCATCGGGCCGTCGAGCCGGCGATGCAGGGGCGTGCCGGGCGCAGCGCCGGCATCGGTGGTGCGCCCGTGAGGAGAATGCGAGGGGAGTTCGGGTAAAAAGCCGAGCCGTGCGAACACGGCCTCGGCGTTTGCGGTGACGCGGGCGTGCAGACTGGGCCAGCCACGTTGAGTTGCAGCATCCACCGCTGCGGCGAGCAGCTGGTCCGACAGCCCGCGACGACGCCAGGCCGGCAGCAGGCCGAGCCGGTCGATGCGGCGATCCGGCGTCAAGCGCACCGAGCCGACCAGTTGGCCGTCATCGGTGCGCGCGGCCACGTGCAGGCTGAGCGGGTCCAGCGCATCCCACTCGGCATCGTGGGCGTTGCCCGCGATGTCGGTCGTGCAGGCCTGCCGCAGCGCACGCAGGGCCGCGGCATCGGATGCCGGGTCCAGCGACACGATTTGCGGCCTGCCGTGCGGGCTCATGCGCGCTCCGGGGCCTCGTCGTCGTTGCCGTCTTCGCCGATGTCCGAAGCGTCTGCGCTGCCATCTTCGTTCTGCGCGATGTCGGCGATATCTGCCGGGCTGTCTGCGTCGTCCGCCACCGCTTCGACATCGGCATCGGTATCGATGGCGTCGTCTGCGTCTGCGCTGTCGGCGTCGTCCTGAGTGTCGTCGTGGTCGGCCGACACGGTGAGCATGTGCGCCTGATCGTCGTCGATGTCTTCGTGCGCGTCGTCATGGGCGCGCTGGTAATGGCCCTGCGCCAACAGCTCCAACACCACCTCGCGGCCGCGTGCGCTCAGCTGTGCGTAAAGCCCGCCATCGATTTCTTCGGCCGCCGCCAGACGCGCCGCGTCCTTGGCCGACAACGCAAATTCCAGGCCGCTGCAGAACAGCGTGGCGCCGCGCTTGGCACGCCGCCAGGCCAGCCGCGACCAGGGGTGGCGATACAGCACCACGCCTTCTTCCAGCGCCTGTTCGACCGCTTCGCGCTGGATCGGCTCGGGCGCCGGCACCACGTCGCCGGAGGCGCGATAGGTGGTCATGAAACGGCCGAACCAGTCGCCCAGGCGATCCGGGTCGTTCATGCGCAGCGCATTGAGCGCTTCGACCACGCGGTTCATTGCGGTGACGTCGATCTCGTACGGGTCGGCCGGCACCTTGAGGTCTTCGTCGTGATAGCGCACCGACTCGTCGGCATCGGCGATCAGGGTGTCCAGGTAATCGCCGATCAATTCCGCCGAGGACGGTGCGCGGGTACCGATCGAGAAGGTCAGGCAGGCGTCTTCGGCCACGCCGTGATGCGGCACCAGCGGCGGCAGATACAGCATGTCGCCCGGACCCAGCACCCAGTCGTGGGTCGGCTTGAACTCGCGCAGCAGCTTGATGTCGACGTCGTCACGGAACGCCAGCGGCGTGGGCTTGCGGCCTTGCGAGGTGCGTGCGTCGATCTGCCAGCGGCGGTGGCCCTGGCCCTGCAGCAGGAACACGTCGTAATGGTCGACATGCGCGCCGACCGAGCCGCCGGTAGCGGCGAAGCTGATCATGATGTCGTCGATGCGCCAGCGCGGCAGAAAGCGGAACTTCTCAAGCAGTGCGCGCACGTCGGCGTCCCACTTGTCCACGTCCTGCACCAGCAGCGTCCAATCGTGATCGGGCAGGCCGGGGAAGTCGGTTTCCTGGAACGGGCCGGTACGCACGCTCCAGCCGTCGGTGGCGCGGTCGTGGCTGATCAGGCGTGCCAGCACGCCGTCTTCGCAGGCCAGGCCAGCCAGATCTTCCGGCTGCAGCGGCGAGGCGAAATCTGCGAAGGCATTGCGGATCAGCAGCGGGTGCTTGTGCCAGTAAGTGCGCAGAAAGCGCTCCACCGGCATGCCCAGCGGCTGGCCTGGACGGGCCTGGACTTCGATGACGGGAGGGTTTGCCTTGCGTGCAGCCATGGGGAGTCCTTGCAGGTGTCGATGGAATACTGGGGCGCAGGCAGGGCCGGCGCAGATGCCCCATTGTCCGATGCCTGCGCCGGATCTGCACCTGCGCGCGGGGCCGGCAACAGGCAATGCTTCAGGGACGTGGTGGTTCGGTCTGCGCGCTGCCGGCGAATGCGCCTGGCTGGCGATCACGTCAAGACGTGCTGCAGCGGTGTTCGGGCGGTACAGCGTGCTTGCCGTGAAGCCTGATGGGATGCGTGGACGGCTTCGCGGCCAAGGCCGCTCCTACAAAAGCAGGGCGCGCTGACAAGAGCAGGGCGCGCTGAGCCATTGGTGGTGAAAGCCACACATTGCGGGTCTCGCCACGTTCACAGCTGCTTGCTGTGCGCGGCCCGGCAGGCCGCTGTTGCTGGCGATACTGTCATCGACGTGCGCTCGCGCTGTGCGGCACAGATCACGTTTGCGCGGGCGACGCGCTGCATTTTGTGATCGTACTTGGCACCGTCAAGCCACGCGACGTAGTGCTAGTGGCGGCGTGGCGGCCGTAAGTGCTGCAATCCAGGGCCGCGAATGGCATCGGGCCGCGAATGGCATCCGGGGTGGGAGCATTCGCGGCCCCCGCTGGCTGGCAAGAAAGCCGAGTGCTCGGCACGCACGGCGCAGCATGCGTACGTCATTTGCAATCTTGCTGCCTTGCTGGGCGAAGGCTGCGCTAGCGCGCCGTCGCGGCCACCGACTTACATCACCTTGTTGCCGCTCCCGCGGTCGTCCAGCGTGGGCTTGCTCGATGGGTTGACCGTGTTGTCGTTGCCGGAAAAACGGACCTGCTTGACCTCGCGCGCCAGCACCAGATTCTTGTTGCCCTGGATGTCCACGCTGTCGACATTGGTCAGATTGAGCGTGTTGTCGTGGCCAGAGACGCTGAGCTGGCCCAGCTGTTTGTTGAGCACGGTGAAGTTGCTGCCTTCCACGCGGATGCTGCGTGCGTTGTCCAGATTCATCGCGCCGCGTGAGGCGGTGATGGTCACCGCGCCGCAGTTGCCATGCAGGATCCACTCGCTGTCGTCGCGGGTCAGGCGCACATCCTTGCCGTCGCAATCGGCGCCGCTGGCCGGGTCGGTCACTGTGGACGAGACGGCCGATAGCGCTTGGGCCGCAGGGCCGTCGGCGCCACATCCGCTCAGTGCGGCGATGCTGGACAGGGCGAACAGCGACGCGATAGTCCGGGCTGCATGCATGGGTGATCCCTCGCTTGGATGAGGCCGGCACCATAGCAGCCGCGTCGGGGGAGCGCCGTTGACGCCGGCTCGACGCTTGGGCGTTGCCGACACGCCCGGCGAAGCAGCCGTACTGTCACGTCGGTAGAAATGCCAGGACCTACCGCATCCCCAGGACCTACCGCATCCCGGCAATGGCCGCGCCCGCTTGGCGTGGCACGGCCGATGGTGTTCCCGCTTAGGCCAGCGTTGAACGCCTTTTCCACGTGCTGTCGATCAGCAACCGAAGCACTCTTCACTACGCGCACGTGCTTGATCTTCAGCGTGGGAGGCCGCCGCATGTGAGCGAAATCCCGGGCTCACTCGTCATGCCTGGCGTTGTTGAGCGCTTTCTTAGATCGCGCGCGCCAGCTGCTCGGCCAGGCCGGTGTAGCCGCCCGGGGTGAGCGTACGCAGGCGCTGCTTGTCTTCTTCGGGCAGCTCCAGGCTTTCCACGAAGGCCTGCATCGAAGCGGCGGTGATGCCGTGGCCGCGCGTCA
This sequence comes from Xanthomonas sp. WHRI 10204, assembly GCF_040202875.1. Taxonomy (NCBI): domain Bacteria; kingdom Pseudomonadati; phylum Pseudomonadota; class Gammaproteobacteria; order Lysobacterales; family Lysobacteraceae; genus Xanthomonas; species Xanthomonas sp. WHRI 10204. The sequence continues at coordinate 336,350 of NZ_JBEGDW010000002.1, read as the reverse complement.
GCGCCTTCAGTTGTTCGTACGGGTTGGGCAGGCCGTGGCGACGCATCACCGTCTGCACGGCTTCGGCCAGTACTTCCCAGGCGGCGTCCAGATCGGCATCCAGGCGCTGCGGATTGACGGTCAGCTTGCCCAGACCCTTGGCCAGCGAATCCAGCGCCACTTGGGTGTGACCGAACGCGGTGCCCAGCGCACGCAGGACGGTGGAATCGGTGAGGTCGCGCTGCCAGCGGCTGATCGGCAGCTTGGCGGAAAAGTGCTCGAACAACGCATTGGCCACGCCGAAATTGCCTTCGGCATTTTCAAAGTCGATCGGGTTGACCTTGTGCGGCATCGTGGACGAGCCGACTTCGCCTTCTTTCAACTTTTGCTTGAAATACCCCAGCGAGATGTAGCCCCAGATATCGCGCGACAGGTCGATCAGGATGGTGTTGGCGCGACGCGTGGCGTCGCCGATTTCGGCCACGTTGTCGTGCGGCTCGATCTGGGTGGTGTAGGGGTTGAACACCAGGCCCAGGCTCTCCACAAACCGCTGCGCAAACGCGGCCCAGTCCAGCTGCGGGTACGACACCAGATGCGCGTTGTAGTTGCCCACCGCGCCGTTGATCTTGCCGGTGAGTTCCACCGCGGCGATCTGCTTGCGCTGGCGCTCCAGGCGCGCGACCACGTTGGCGATTTCCTTGCCCAGCGTGGTGGGCGAGGCGGTCTGGCCATGCGTGCGTGACAGCATCGGTTGCGCGGCCTGCGCATGCGCCAGTGTGCGCAGCGAGGCGGTGATGCCGTCCAGCGTGGGCAGAAGCACGTCGCGGCGCGCCTGCTCCAGCATCAAGCCGTAGCTGAGGTTGTTGATGTCTTCGCTGGTGCAGGCGAAGTGCACGAACTCCAGTGCCGGGCCCAGCTCGGCATCGTCCTTGAGCTGTTCCTTGATGAAGTACTCCACCGCCTTGACGTCATGGTTGGTGGTGCGTTCGATCTCCTTCACCCGCCCGGCATGGGTCACGCTGAAGTCGTCGGCCAGCGCACGCAGACGCTGGCTGGCGGCGGCCGAAAACGGCGCCAGTTCGGCGATGCCCGGCTCGGCGGCCAGGGCCAGCAGCCATTCGATCTCGACCTTGACCCGTGCCCGGATCAGGCCGTATTCGGAAAAGATCGGGCGCAGCGCATCCACCTTGGAGGCGTAGCGGCCGTCGAGCGGGGACAGGGCGAGCAGGGCGGAATCCGACATGGGGAGGGCACTGGGAAGCTGGCGGGGCCGGTATTCTACGCCGCCCCGACGCCCGCTTCGCCCACCGGCCGCACTGTCACCGCCTGGATGCGGTGGCCGGCCATGCGCCGAACGGTCAGCGCGTGGCCGTCCAGTTCCAGGGTTTCGCCTTCTTCGGGCAGCCGCTGCAGCTGATGCACGATCAGCCCGCCGACCGAATTGACATGGTCCGGGGCGCTCAGATCCTGGCCCAGCAAGCGTTCCAGGCGGAAGATCGAGGTACTGCCGGCCACCAGCAGCGAGCCGTCCTGGCTGCGTACCGGGGCGTCGCGCACCACGTGACGGTGCTCGTCCTCGATCTCGCCGACCACCACTTCCAGCAGGTCCTCCAGGGTGAAGAAGCCCAGAATGCGGCCTTCGTCCTCCACGCACAGCGCCAGATGGGTAGTGCCGCTGCGGAACTGCTCCAGCGCGCTGGGAATGGGGGTTTCCAGAGACAGCCGGGTGGGTGGTCGCAGCAACGGACGCAGGTCGTCCAGGTCCTGGCCGCGCGCCATCGCCACCAGCAGATCCTTGGTATGCAGGATGCCCAGCACCTGCTCGCCATCGGTGTCGAACCAGGGGTAGCGGCTGTAGCGCGACTCGCTGAATTCGGCCAGCACCGCTTCCAGGTTCATGTCCTCGCGCAGGCTGCGCATATGCTCGCGGGGGCGCATCAGGTCGCCGGCCACCAGATCCGGCAGTTCCAGCGCATGGCTCATCAGCGCCAGCCCATGATCGGCGGTAGGCGCGTTGGGGTCCTGGCGGCCGACGATCAGTTTGAGTTCTTCGCGCGAATAGCGGTGCGACTGGTGCTCCACATCGCCCCAGCCCAGCAGGCGCAGCAGCCGGTTGGCGCTGGTATTGAGCACCCAGATTGCCGGGTACATGGCCCAGTAAAAAACGTACAACGGCGCGGCGGTCCACAACGACATGCGCTCCGGGCGCCGGATCGCCATGGTTTTGGGGGCCAATTCGCCCAGCACGATGTGCAGGAACGAAATCAGGCTGAAGGCAATTGCCAAGGCGGTGAACTGCGCGGCGTCCTCGGACATGCCCAGCACATCGAACAAAGGCTGCAGCAGATGCGCGAATGCAGGTTCGCCGACCCAGCCCAATCCCAGCGATGCCAGGGTGATGCCGAGCTGGCATGCCGACAGATACGCATCCAGATGGGCGTGCACCCCCAGCAACAGACGCCCGCGCCAGCCATGGGTCTGGGCCAGCCCCACCGCCTGGGTGTGCCGCAGTTTGACCAGGGCGAATTCGGCGGCAACGAAGAAGCCGTTCAACAGCACCAGCAACAGCGCGACGATCAACAGCAGCACATTACCGAGCATGTTCGCCTCCGCGCGGTGCAGGGGCGGCGGGTGGATGCATAAACGCAGGCGTGTGCGTGGTGGTGCGGGGTGCAGCGAAGCAGAACGCGGGCAGTGCGTTTCTACAGTCAGGGTCGTCGCCCATGGCGGCGTGGTACCTCGTATGGATCAATGCTGAGTCTAGTCCACGCACTGCGATGACATCGTTGCAACGCTGCCAGCGAGTATCGTAATGACCCTCGCCAGCGTGGGTGCGCCCGCTGCCAGCCATTGCGTCACCACAATCCAACACTGTGCGGAGAAGGCAGATGAGCGAACGTTTCAGGACCGAACACGACAGCATGGGCGAATTGCAGGTGCCCGCCGATGCATTGTGGGGCGCGCAGACCCAGCGTGCCGTGCAGAATTTTCCGGTATCCGGCCAGCCGATGCCACGCGGCTTCATTCGCGCGCTGGGCTTGATCAAGGCCGCCGCCGCCGGTGTCAATGCCGAGCTCGGGCTGCTGCCGAAGTCGATCAGCAAGACCGTGCAGGCCGCGGCATTGCAGGTGGCCGATGGCACCCATGACGCGCAGTTTCCGATCGATGTGTACCAGACCGGCTCGGGCACCTCGTCCAACATGAATGCCAACGAGGTGATTGCCACGCTGGCCACGCGCGCCGGCAAGGACGCGGTGCATCCCAACGATCACGTCAATCTCGGCCAGAGTTCCAACGATGTGGTGCCCACCGCAATCCGTGTGTCGGCGTTGCTTGCGGTGCAGGAACACCTGCAGCCGGCGCTCAAGCATCTGCGCAAGACCATCGACAAGCGCGCCAGGTCGCTGGACAAGATCGTCAAGACCGGTCGCACGCATTTGATGGATGCGATGCCGCTGACGTTCGGGCAGGAATTTGGGGCTTGGTCTGCGCAATTGAGTTCGGCGCAAGACCGGCTCGACGATGCGCTCAAGCGGCTGCGCCGCCTGCCGCTGGGCGGCACCGCGATCGGGACCGGCATCAACGCCGACCCGCGCTTCGGCGGCAAGGTGGCCAAGGCCTTGTCGAGCCTGAGCGGCGCCAAGTTCGAGAGCGCGGAAAACAAGTTCGAAGGCCTGGCTGCGCAGGACGATGCGGTGGAGTTGTCCGGCCAGCTCAACGCGCTGGCGGTGGCGTTGATCAAGATCGCCAATGATCTGCGCTGGATGAACGCCGGCCCGTTGGCGGGCCTGGGCGAGATTGAATTGCCGGCGCTGCAGCCGGGCAGCTCGATCATGCCGGGCAAGGTCAACCCGGTGATTCCCGAGGCGACCGTGATGGCCTGCGCGCAGGTCATCGGCCACCACACTGCGATCACCGTGGCGGGGCAGACCGGCAACTTCCAATTGAACGTGACGCTGCCGTTGATCGCCTACAACCTGCTGGATTCGATCACCTTGCTGGGCAATGTGTCGCGTCTGTTGGCCGATACCGCCATTGCCGGATTGAAGGTGCGTCAGGACCGCGTGCGCGAGGCGCTGGGCCGCAATCCGATCCTGGTCACCGCACTCAACCCGATCATCGGTTACGAAAAAGCCGCAGCGATCGCCAAGCGCGCCTACAAGGAACAGCGCCCGGTGCTGGAGGTGGCCCTGGAAGACAGTGGGCTCAGCGAAGCGGACCTGCGCCGTTTGCTGGATCCTGCTGCACTGACGCGTGGTGGCATCCAGGCCGGCAGCAGTGGCGGCGGTGGCTGATCATCACAATGTGCGTGTATGCGCACCCGGGCGCGATGGGGCGTTGTCGATAAAGCCCCGTCGCGCTCGGGCGCGCTCCGATCCTGGGTTCTAGCCTTCCGTTCTCGCGGCTTCGCTAATACTCAGTGCCGCTCAGCCTGCACGTTGCCGAAGCTCTCGCGATACGGCTGCAGCGACGGGATTTCATCCAGCAGTTCGCCGCTGAGCGTTTGGATCTCCGGCGTGGCGGTCAGCTTGATCGACTTGTACTCCGTGTCTGCGCCAGCGGCGTTGACGGCCTGCTGTCGCAGCATCTGCAGATGCCCGAACAGCAATTGCAACTTGGCGCGGGTCGGCTCCTTCTGCGGTAGCGCGATGTCATCGATCTTGAGCGTGCCATCGGGCGTGATTTCCGCATTGGCAGCCGGTGGGCGGCGGATCATCACCGATTGGGTGGTGATGGCAACGCGCGGCTTACCGCGTTCGGCGCGACGGGACGACTGGTCGCCACAGGCGGCAAGGGTGCACAGCAGCAGCGCCATGCAGAGCATCACGAACTTGTTCATGGGGTCAATCTGTCGTGGGAAGCGCCTAGTGTAATCCGCGCCCACGCTGTCGATCAGCGCGGCGGCCAGCCGGACCGGCTGACAAAATGTCGCAGGTCCCGCCTCCGCGCCATGGCGTGCGCCCAAAAACCGCATGGTCCCGCGCGCCTTTGGGTTGCTGACAGCCGCTGCACTTGTCGGCGGCGACGCAGCGGCTGTGGCCCCGTCATTCCTTACGGCAATCGTCGACGTCGTGCTGGGTGAGGGTGGAGTAAGGCGCAAACGCCGGCACCAGCTGCACGGCGGCGTCCTGGGCGGTGCGTAGCTTGCCCAACTGGTCGCAGATGCGCAGGGCGTTTTGCTTGAAGGCTTCGCCGTCGGCCTGGATCTTGTCGCCCATCTTCTCCACGTTGCCACTGAGCACACCCTTGAGCGCTTCGCCGGCCGCATGGGCGCCGAATGCCGCGCCTTGGGTGCCGATATCGATACCCTTGTTGGCCACCGCCTGCACCTGCGCGTAATAACCGCGCATTGCCTGGCGCTGTGCATCGTTCAGGGCCACCGGCTTGCCCCCGATGCTGAGCGTGCCATCCATGCCGATGGTGGCAGCAGGTAAGGTGTCGCGCTTGAGCGTCAGGCTCTTGCCATCGAACGTCACGCCGCTGCCCTGGATGTGCGCGGAGCCGTCGACGGCGACCTCTGGCTTGCCGCAGCCAACCAGCAGCGCACCGACCAACACCGCAGAGAGAAATGATTTCATCAGCAGTCCCCTTCGAATCGTGGATGAAGTGATCAGCGCTCGGCCGGCACGCGCGTGGTGCCGGCGACGTCCTTGACATTGATATCTCCGCTGCCCTTGCGCGCAACGCTCACATCGCCGCTCACCTTGCGCACGTTGAGCGCGCCGGAATTGATCGCCTCGACGGTGATGTTTCCTCGCACGTCGTTGAGCTCCATATCGCCGGACCCGATCGTGCCGACCTTGATGCTGCCGGCCACGTCGCGCAGCGTGACGTCGCCCGAGCCCACCTTGCCGATCTCCGCCGCGCCATGGATCTGCTTGGCCTTCAGATCGCCCGAGCCCACAGCCAACACGCGGAGCGTACCGATGTCTTCCAGTTCAACATCGCCGGAGCCCACCTTGACGGTGACACGTCCCTTGCTCTTGCGAATCGCCACATCGCCGGAGCCGACATCGGCACTCACTGCAGCGGCGCCGGTGATGTCGGCATCGCCGGAGCCCACATCCAACTGCACCAGCAGGTGACTCGGCACGCTGCCGCGCAGGTCCAGATACGAATAGTTTTCGCCGACGGACATACGCAGCAGGCGGTCGTCCGTCAGCGTCACCACCAGCCGGTCGCCCACCCGCTTCTGGGTGACCGTCAGGCCCTTGAGTACGTCGGCCTTGGCTGCACAAGCGCGGCCATGCAGACGACCGCCATTGCCGGGCAATGCTTCCAGATGCAGGTCGCTGGAACCGACTTCGAACAACACCGATTTCACTCCCGCCAGCTGCAGTTCCAGGCTGCGTGGCTCGGAGAATTTGCACTGCTCCTCGGCCACTGCGGCGCCGGGCAATGCGAACAGGATGGCCAGGGTCAAAGGCAGGCGCATGGGGTGTCCTTCAGGCTTCGGAGCGCCGACGGCGCAGGTAGATGGAAGCGGCGATCAGCGCGATGCCGATGGCGGCACCGATCCAGATGTCCGGGTCGCCGTAAACACGCGAACTGTCGGTGTGCTGCAAGGCCCATTGCACCAGGTCGCTGGGGTTTTGCAGCGCACTGCTGTCCAGGTTGCCGCTGACGGCAAGCGGCGACCACGTACCAGGCAAGGCGCTGAGCAGGCCGCGATAGCCGACCACGTACCAGATCCCGCCGATCGGCAGCGACACGCCCGGCATCGCCGATAGGATGCTCAACATCACGCAGGCCAGCAGTGGGAACAGCACCGCCCACAGGAACGGCTTGCTGCCGGCCCACGCCGAGCAGAACATCAGCCAGCCGATGGTCGGCAGCGACCACAACAGGCTCATCGGCACGGTCTTCAACAGCAGCCACAACAATGCGAACGGGTGCGAGTGAGTAGCCAACGCCCAGGGGCTGGGCACGCCTGCGATCGAGGCGCCAACGATGGCGATCAACCATAACGCCAGGCCGACCACCGTACCGATCACGATGGAAATCAGCGGCGCCAGCAGCAAGGCCCAGGCGGCCTTGGACAATACGGTCTGTACGTCCGACACCGGCAACGATTTCCAGAACAGCACGCTGCGGTCGCGGCGATCGTCGTACAGGCTGCCAAGCGCATAGAAGAACACCACGAACGCCAGGACCACCGAGGCGATGCCGATGCCGCCGAGCAGCAGCCCGTCGCCGACCTGGCCCAAGGTGCGCGTGTATTCGGCCAGATCGTCCATCCGGATGCTGTCGCCGGTCATGTTGCGACGCGCGCTGATCGCGCCGATCACCGCGCCCAGCAGCGCAAAGAACACCGCGATGCCGCCGGTGATCACCTGCGCCCAGACGAAGCCGCCACGGTGTTCCCAGTATTCGCGTTTGAGTAGCCAGCCGAAGGTACGGGCAGGCGATGCGTGGTTGGTCATGGCATTCATGCGTAGGTCCCCTTCATGACGGCAACAAACAGGTCGGCCAGGCCGGGATTGCGGGTTTCGCCGAAGCGGGCGAGCTGATCCTTGGGCACGCCATCGAACAGCATCACGGTCTTGCCGAAGGGCAGGGCGCGTTCGTCGATCGGGGTCAGGGCGCGCGCAGTCTCCAGGTGTTCGGCACCGACCAGCACTTCGGTGTAGCGCTGCGCAACGTCTTCCATGTCGGCGGTGAGCACGATGCGGCCGTCGCGGATGAACATCACATCGGTGAGGATGTGTTCGATCTCTTCGACCTGGTGGGTGGTGACGATGATGGTCTTCTGCTCGTCGAAGTAATCCTCCAGCAAACGCTGGTAGAACTGCTTGCGATACAGGATGTCCAGGCCCAGCGTGGGCTCGTCCAGCACCAGAATGCGCGCGTCGATGGCCATCACCAGCGCCAGATGCAGCTGCACGATCATGCCCTTGGACAATTCGCGGACCCGCGATTTGCGATTGAGCTGGGTGTTGGCCAAAAAACGCTCGCACTTGGCGCGATCGAAGCGCGGATGCACCCCCGCCACAAAGTCGATCGCTTCGCCCACCCGTAGCCAGCGCGGCAACACCGCTACGTCGGCGATAAAGCAGACTTCGTTCATCAGCGCGTTGCGCTCGGTGCGCGGGTCCATGCCCAGCACCTTCAAGTCGCCGTCGAAGTCGGTCAGCCCCAGCACGGCCTTGAGCGCGGTGGTCTTGCCGGCGCCGTTAGGGCCGATCAATCCGACGATGCGGCCGGCGGCGATGGTGAAGCTGGTGTTGTCCAGCGCCAGCCGATGTTTGTAGGTCTTGCGTAGCCCACGTGCGTCGACGACATGGTCGGTGGAGACGGCGGTCATGGTGTTTTCCCCTGTGGCAACAGATCGTCGATGGACAGGCCCAGGCGCTGGATTCGTTCCAGCACCGCCGGCCATTCTTCATTCAAGAAGCGGTCGCGTTCGCTTCCGCGCAGCTTCTGTGCAGCTTCCGGGGTCATGAACATGCCCAGGCCGCGGCGTTTTTCCACCAGGTTCTCGTCGGCCAACTCCTGGTAGGCGCGCGAGACGGTGATGGGATTGAGTTGATAGTCCGCCGCGACCTGGCGCACCGAAGGCAGTGCGTCGCCAGGTTTGAGGATTCCATCGAGCATCATGGCAATGACCCGTTCCTTGAGTTGGCGGTAGATGGGAGCGCCGTCGCTCCATTGGATGTCGTTCATGATCAGCTCCGTGGGCGCAGAACCTGCGCGAAGGAGAAATAGGGCATCGACAGCGAAGCGCGCAGGTGCCGGCCAGGCCGGGTGCGCTCCTCGGGGGGAGTTGTCGCGTTTTCCGTAACCGCCTCCGACACGCCATAATCGGCGCCGGACTCCGTGACCTGACTGGAAGCGGCTCCCAGCCAACCAATGGCAAACAGGGTGCTGCCGAACAGCAACAGCGGAACTGGTCGCGTGACACGTGTGCTGTTCATGCTTTCCCCCTGCGTTGGATGACTGGTGTTGTATTCAACTATAACACCGACACGCAGGCAGTCAACTGTCTGTCATACCCAACTGATGGCACCCCACGCGGACCGGGGTGCCAAATCACCTTCGAGGAACTTCCAATGCTGCTGAAACGTCTATTGGTCGTTGTATTCGCTGGCTTTTTTGCAAGCTCGGCCATGGCCGCCGGGGCGCCGCTGCTGGATCTGGACTACCGCCCGTTGGCTGGCAAAGCGCCAATCAACCTGAACCAGAGTTACGGCGGCAAGGTAGTGATGGTGGTCAATACGGCCAGCAAATGCGGCTACACACCGCAGTACGAAGGTCTGGAAGCGCTCAACCAGCGCTTCGCCAGCCGTGGGTTTGCGGTGCTGGGCTTTCCATCCAACGATTTCCAGGGACAGGAACCCGGATCTGAGAAGCAGATCCAGGAATTCTGCACACTGACCTATGGCGTCAAGTTCCCGATGTTTGAGAAGGTGCACGTGCTGGGCAAAGAAGCGACGCCGCTGTATCAGCGCTTGACGCAGGCAACGGGCGTGGCGCCGGGTTGGAACTTCCACAAGTATTTGATTGCACGCGACGGGCGCGTGGTAGCGCAGTTCCCCAGCAAGATCAAACCGGACGATCCGAGCGTGCTGGCGGCGATCGAACGCGAGCTCACTGCGCCGTCGCGCTGAGCGCGGCTCTCGCAACGCCGCGTGCGCATGCGACAATGCGTGTTCAGCGCCGTCGGTGGCGTGTCTTTTCACTTTCGGGAAGTGCATCGAATGAAGATCGGAAAGCGCGGCGCGGCGGCGTCGCTACTGATGGTGGCAATGACGGCTTCGATGCCGGCGATGTCGCAGCAACCGGCCGCAGCGGCCACCAAGGAGAAGCCAGTTTTGAATGCATCGTCTGAGAAAAGCACGCGCGACAACGTCAGCTACGCCATCGGTATGGATGTAGCGCGCTCGTTCGAGCCGATTGCCCAGGACATCGATCTGAGCGCGATGCAACGCGCCATCGAAAATGCATTCAAGGGTGGCAAGCCGCTGTTGTCCGATGAGCAGACTCAGGCGACCGATACCGCATTGCGCACCGCGCTGGCTGCCCGCAATGGTCAGCAGGTGCCGGGCATGGCGCCAGGCTCCGCGCCGGCCACCCCGTCCAAGGAAAATGTCGGCTTGATGCTGGGCGACCGTGCGGTTGGTCCGTCGCTCGCCGGCATCAAGGACGAGATCGATCTGTCGACCCTGATGGAAGCGGTGCGTACCGTGTTCGCCAAGGGCACCACGCGTCTGACCCAGCAGGAAGCGGCCGCCACCATGCAGGCCTTTGCCTCTGCCAAGCAGGGCGCTGCCGGCGCCAAGAATCGCGAAGACGGCAATGCCTTCCTCGCCAAGAATAAAACCGAGAAAGGCGTGATCACCACCGCGTCCGGCCTGCAGTACATGGTGCTGCGCCAGGGCAGCGGCGAGCGCCCGATGCGGACCAACAAGGTCCGTGTGAACTACGAAGGCAAGCTGCTCGACGGGCAGGTCTTCGACAGTTCGTACCAGCGCGGCCAGCCGGCCGAGTTCGGTCTGGATCAAGTCATTCCCGGTTGGACCGAGGGCGTCGCATTGATGCCGGTCGGTTCGAAATATCGTTTCTGGATTCCATCCAACTTGGCCTATGGCCCGAACGGCACGCAAGGGGGGCCGATCGGACCGGACGCAACGTTGACGTTCGATGTCGAACTGATGGGTATCCTTCCCTGATCCCCCACAGGAGTACCCCCACCCATGCGAGTTGCGATCTTTGGTACCGGCTATGTTGGTCTTGTCACCGGTACCTGTCTGGCGGAAGTAGGTCATCACGTTATCTGCGTGGATATCGACCAGGCGAAAGTTGATGGTCTCAATCGTGGGGTGATTCCCATCTACGAACCCGGCTTGGAGCCGATGGTGAAAGCCAACCATGCCTCTGGCCGGTTGCGCTTCACCAGCGACGCCGCCGAGGCGATTGCGCACGGCGAAATCACCTTCATCGCTGTGGGCACGCCGCCGGACGAAGATGGCAGTGCCGACCTGCAGTACGTGCTGGCGGTTGCGCGCACTGTCGGTCGCCATATCGACGGCCCGTCGGTCGTGGTCAACAAGTCAACGGTGCCGGTCGGGACCGCCGACAAGGTGCGCGCGGCGATCCAGGAAGAGCTGGACGCACGTGGCGTGGACCACGAATTCGATGTCGTCTCCAACCCCGAGTTCCTGAAGGAAGGCGATGCGGTGGCCGACTGCATGCGTCCGGACCGGATCGTGATCGGCGCCAAGAAGCCGGCTGCGATCGCACGCATGCGTCGTCTGTATGCCCCGTTCAATCGCAACCGCGATCGCATTGTGGAAATGGACGTGCGTTCGGCCGAGCTCACCAAGTACGCGGCCAACGCGATGCTGGCGACCAAGATCAGTTTCATGAACGAGATCGCCAATATTGCCGAGCGTGTCGGTGCGGACGTCGAGCACGTGCGTAACGGGATCGGCTCTGATCCGCGCATTGGCTGGCACTTCATCTATCCCGGTGCCGGTTACGGCGGCTCGTGCTTCCCGAAGGACGTGCAGGCGCTTGCCAAGACCGCAGAGCAGTACGGCATGCAGCCAACCCTGCTCAACGCGGTGGAAAGCGTCAACAACGCGCAGAAGGGGCACCTGTTCGAACTGGTGCAGCGTCATTACGGTGGCGAAGGCGGCAGCATCGCCGGCAAGACCTTCGCGGTGTGGGGCCTGGCGTTCAAGCCCAATACCGACGACATGCGTGCGGCCTCCAGCCGTCGTCTGATGGCGCAGTTGTGGGAAGCCGGCGCCACCGTGCGTGCCTACGACCCGGAAGCCACGCACGAGGCCAAGCGCATCTTCGGCGAGCGCGACGACCTGACCTTCTGCGACGAAGCCTTTGCTGCACTGGAAGGCGCCGACGCACTGGTTGTTGTCACCGAGTGGAAGCAGTTCCGTAGTCCGGATTTCGGCAAGATCAAGCAGGCATTGAAGGACGACGTCGTGTTCGACGGCCGCAACCTGTATGACCCGCAGGAAATCGAAGCCGCAGGTCTTGCTTACTACGCCATCGGACGAGGCCGTTCGTTGCATGCATGAGCAACTCTCGCCGCGCGACCAGGAACTGGACGCGCGGTTGGTGGAACTGGAAACGCGCCTCTCCTTTCAGGAGCAGGCGCTCAATGAACTGAGTGAAGCACTTGCGGACGCCCGTTTGACGGGTGCCCGCAATGCCGAGCTGATCCGCCACCTGCTCGAGGATCTGGGCAAGGTGCGCTCCACGTTGTTTGCCGATGCAGCGGACGAACCGCCGCCTCCGCACTATTGATTGCAGATTGCCACCGCCATGAGCGATACCTTACGTGACCAGTTGCTTGGCCTGGGCTTCAAGTCCGCGCCCAAGCCCGAACGCAAACCCGACGCACGGCCTGCCGCGCGTCACCATGGCAACGGTGGCAAGCCCGCACCTGGCGGCAACAGGCCGGGTGGCCAGGGCAGGGGACCGCAGCGGCCACACGCCGCTGCGGCGACCGATGCAACCAGCGAACGCAAAAGCGATGGCAGGCCCGACCGGCGCCACGATGGCAAGCCGGCAGCGTCGCCACGCCCCCAACATCCAAATGCCGACCGGCGTGGCCCCAGGCCGGCGCGCACGCGCGAGGACATCGACCTGGCCAAGGCCTATGCGATCCGTGCGCAGCGCGAAAAAGACGAGCGCATCGAAGCCGAGCGCCTAAAGCAGGAAGAAGCACGCCTGCGTCGCGAAGCCAAGGCCAAGCTCGAGGAGCTGCTCAAGGACAAGGGCTTGAACCATGCCGATGCCGACATCGCGCGGCATTTCCCGTATGGCGGCAAGATCAAGCGCATCTACGTCACCGCCGATCAGCTCAAGGCACTCAATGCCGGCGAGCTGGGCGTGCTGCAACTCAATGGGCGCTATCTGCTGGTGACGGCCGAGGTACTCGCCGAGGCCGAATCCGTGTTCGCACCGTCGGTGGCCCTGAAGGTGGACCCGAATGCGCCGGCAGGCGACGACCCGTACGCCGATCCCCAATATCAGGTGCCCGACGATCTGGTCTGGTAACACCGCAATCCACTGGTGGTGTGACACGAGGGCACCTGTCGGGTGCCCTTGTTGTTTGTGGTGGTTTCGCGGGCCACGCAACGTTGGGTGCGTTTGCGTCGTGGTGGCGCAGCCCGTTTTACATCGCGCCATTGACCGTTACATGCTGCGCCTGGGCTCGGTCGAACACCTGAGTTAATCCGCGCCGCGAAGCGGTGTCGGCTTGGACGAATTGTTAGGGCGAACTTAGATGTCTCCGGGGCCCTGCATGATCATCATGCCGCAATCCCCTGCTCGCGTTATGTCGGCAAGGCTGCGGCTTTCCAGTGCCGCAATTGGCATGTGAATCGCATGTGCCAGCATTGAGCCGTAACCATGATCGGTGGGGCCATCTGAGTCCGACAGGCCCATGCTAGCGACGCCATGCACATAGATTCCTTCATGGTCAAATATCGGACTACCACTCATTCCTGGTGGCAGCGGTAGAGACGCGGAAAAGCAAGGGCCGGGAGACGGCGAGGCGCGGCTGATTGCGTTGTCTACGAAGTGCTCAAGCACGACTCCCGTCGAGATGTTTAGTTGAAATGGTAGGTCACATATGACTTGATGCCCGTTGACCTTGAGTTGGATGTGATCTCTCATCTCGCCGTAGCCAATAGCGGTAGCGTCCTTCCCAACGGAAGCTCCAAAACCGTTGATACCTTTCTGAATTAGGGCCAGTGGTTGATAGGGTATTCGTGGCTCTGGTTGTTGGACTTTGCAGATAGCGATGTCTGCATTTAGCTTGAGATGAGAACGCCCAAACGGTAGCGGAGAGTCTGCTTTTTCAGCCAGAAACGTGGCCCATTCAAGGTGACGAAAGACGTAGCCGCTTGGTTCCATGATGGGATTGCTTGGGACCATCACCCCAAGTGTCACTACATCCGATTGCCATATAGAACTGGACACTTCTCTAGATTCGGCATAGTCGCTTTCGATCGGATCGGCAATTACGTGTGCTGCTGTAACGAGAAGCCCAGAACAGCTAACGAAGAAGCCCGTGCCAATGCATTTCATCCACGACAAATCGTTCGATAGCGCAACGATCGGGACAATGCTCTGACCTAAGTAGTATGAAATCGGGCCGAATGACCTTTCCCCAGCTAGGTGAACCCCGTCCTTGACTCGGGAGAGACCAAGTTTTTGAGCGGTCACAGGATGTGCCTGGAGCGAGTCCAATGCGACGATTTGCCAATTAGTTCCCGGCTCTCTTGGGCCGAAAGTCGCTTTTAGAACTTCCATGTTGCGTCCTGTCGCGTGTGCACCCTAATGCCGGAAGTAAGCCGCGTGCCGTAGGTACGTCGGCTTGATTGACTGGTTAGGCCAGGATGGACCAACGAAGGTGGCCAGGTGGGCTGAGGCGTCGACGACCGTGTTGTCTGGTGCTGCGTCCGATGCGGGGCTTGCCACGTTGACCGTCCGATGAAGTGACCTGCCAAGTGTCAGCCGGCGATGCGGTGGATGCAAGCGGAACACCAACACCAAGCCGATGCCAGCCACCTAACAATCGATCGCCGCCTGAGCCTTCCATTGACGCACTCCTGTTGGAAGACAGGCAGCGCGAACAATGGCAATGTCTTATCGATTCCGGGCGTCGCGGTGGATCTGGTCGGATTTCCTTTCCAGCCGCCGGTTGCGGACCAGTGCCGGGAGTACATTCGCTATACAGGCCGGTCACGGCCGGGGCCGCACTATGCGCGCCTCTACAGAGTGGCGCAGACAGGCTTGGTGCCTGTTGCGTTGTGGCTCACTTCCCGATTGGTGCTGCATATGTCCACATCCTCCAAATGCATGAAGTCCTGCGCTGGCGAATCGGTTTCATCGGCCGCACCTGATGCGCTGCGTTTGCATGCCGGTCGCCTGCTTGCGTCGGCCGGCGTCGTGTTTGCGCTCTGTTGTGGTGTGAGTTCGCAGGCATTTGCGCAGTCGGAAGACGCCCCGGCGTTCGACCGTCCTGGTATCCCGTTCGCTGCCGAGGTGCTGCAGCCTGGCGCGTTCGCATGGGAGCAGGGCTTGCCGGATGCGAGTACCGACCGTGCGGATGGTCAGCGCACGACGCTGTACACCGCCGACACCGTGCTGCGTCTTGGGGTGTCCGAGCATGTGGAGCTGCAACTGGGCAGCGACAGTTACAACTGGCAGCACGGTGGTGGTGCGCGCGCGCACGGCGGTGGCGACAGCCAGGTCGGGTTGAAGGTCGCCTTGCCGTCGCGATCGGAGAGTTTTCATTGGGCGGCACTGGGCACCTATCGCGTGCCGACCGGCAGCCCTGCCTTCAGCGATGGCTATTCGCGCGAGCTCGGGGTGACTGCATCGTGGGATCTGGCGCAGCAGCGCGCGCTGGCGTTGTACGTCAATTACGCACGCGATAACGATGGGCACACGTGGACGTTTTCGCCCAATTACACGTTCTTCTCGGGCGCGCATTTCAGCAGTTACGTAGAAGCGGGCCTGGATACCGGCAGCGAGCATTCGCGTGTGGCGGGCGCCGGCGGTGCCTGGCAACTGCCGCACGCAATGCAGCTGGATGTTTCGGTGCTGCGCGGGCTGACCTCGGAAAGCCCGGATTGGCAGGGTGGGATCGGCTTGTCGATCGCGTTTCAGTAACGGGTCAATAGTAGCCCGGGCACGCGTGCGACAGCGCGGCGCGAGTCCTGGCATTGCGGCGGCCCTACATTGGCGTTGCTGGGGTAACGGCGCGGTCGCTTGGATTTCGGACGCTTGCGTGACTGCAGCAGATCTCTCGGCTGCGCGTCACGGCGGTCTGTCAGACGTGTGGGTGATCAATCGACGCGCGTGGAGCGGGGCGGGGCGCACGGCGCAACGCGCGTGCCATCCACAGATCGCGACTGCACGCTGCGGTTGCCAGAAGCTGCAGTAAGCTGTTTGTCTAGACTGATGCGGCTCGGTGCCATTGACCGGCCACAGTTGCGCCGCTGGCATCTGCGCGTCCCATGCTGCACTGCCGCATGCATTGAATGGCGGGAAAAGGCTTAATTGGATCGATCCAATTCCAGTCCACTACATGCGCGTTTTTCACTCAGCGGGTCCCAGCGCTTGACGCGTCCCAAGCAGGCCTCGGCTGCGCCGGAGGCTGGCGAAGTACGCCCGGCACGGCGTGGCGCGGTGACGCTGCGCGACATCGCAGGCGCAATCGGCGTCTCGCGCGCAACCGTGTCGCTGGTGCTGCGCGGCAGCCCGCTGGTGCATGCCAATACGCGCGCGCGGGTGGAAGCCGAGCTGGATCGGCAAAACTACGTCTACAACCGGGCCGCGGCCAATCTGCGCCAGCGCACCTCGTCCAGCATCGCGCTGGTCATCAATGATCTGTCCAACCCGTTTTTCGCGGAGTTTGCAGCTGGCGTCGACGAAGCGTTGGGTGCGGCCGGCTACGTCACGCTGCTGGGCAGTACCGGCGAGTCCACACAGCGGCAGCAGGCGGTGCTGACCTCGTTGATGGAGCACACGCCGGCCGGGATCATCCTATCGCCCGCCGAGGGCAGCCAGGCGCAGGCGCTGGCGCAGGTGCTGGGCCGCCAGCGCAACGTGGTGTTGTTCAATCGTGAGGTGGAAGGCGCCGGCTGGGACCTGTTGGCGCTGGACAACGAACAGGGCGCGTTTCTGGCCTGCACGCATCTGATTGAACAAGGTCATCGGCACATCGTGTTTTTCGGCGGGCATGCCGAATCCAGCTCGTGCCGGCAGCGCCGCGCCGGTTATACGCGCGCGATGTCCGGCGCGGGTCTGACGGTGCAGTACGTCGAGTCGGCGCCCAATCGTCAGGACGCCGCACTGTGTGGCACGCGCATGCTCGACAATGCCGACCATGCCGCGACCGCGGCGGTTTGCTACAACGACAGCGTTGCGCTTGGCCTGATGGCCGCGCTGGCGATGCATGGGATCGTTCCGGGCCGCGACTTCGCGGTGACTGGCTTCGACGATATTGCCGAAGCCGCGTTGTTTACCCCGGCGTTGACCACGCTGGCGGCCGATCCGCGTGCGCGCGGCCGGCAAGCTGCGCAGCTGGTGCTGCAGCGCATCGGCAGCCCGGACCTGGCGTCGCAGCGGCTCACCGCTGCAGTGGCGCTGAAGGTCCGCGCGAGTAGCGCCTGCGCGCCCTCACTCCTCTCTGTGTCTTCGCAACATCCCGTAAGCGATTCTCCCGCCCATTCCCCCACCAAGGCCTCAGGCCGCTGACCAGGCAACTCCTATGGTTTCCCTTTCCACGCAATCCACTGTGCCAAGCGGCAACAAGGCGCCCGTCAACAACGGCGTCGCGTTGTCGGTGGTCACCACGATCTTTTTCATGTGGGGCTTTCTCACCTGCCTCAACGACATCCTGATTCCGCATCTGAAGGCGGTGTTCGAGCTGAACTTTGCGCAGGCGATGCTGGTGCAGTTCACCTTCTTCGGTGCGTACTTCCTGATGTCGTTGCCGGCCGGTTGGCTGGTGAATCGCCTGGGCTACAAGCAGGGCATCGTCGCTGGGCTGGCGGTGGCGGCGGTCGGTGCGCTGGGTTTCTGGCCTGCGGCGGAACTACGCGTGTATGGCGCATTTCTGGGGGCGTTGTTCGTGCTTGCCACCGGCATCACCATCCTGCAGGTGGCGGCAAATCCGTATGTCGCGTTGCTGGGTCCGGAGCGCAGTGCCTCCAGCCGGCTGACCCTGGCGCAGGCGCTCAATTCGCTGGGGACCGCGATTGCGCCGCTGTTGGGCGGCTGGTTGATCCTCTCCAACACGGTGATGAGCGGCGACCAGCTCAAGGCGTTGCCGGAGGCCGAGCAGCTGGCCTATCGCGTGCAGGAAGCGCAGGCCGTGCAAGGCCCCTACATCGGGCTGGGCGTGGTGCTGTTTTTGCTGGCGATCTTCGTGTTTCTGTTCCGTCTGCCCACGTTGACCGATGCCGGCGCGCAGAAGGAAGAGAGCAAGCATTCGCTACTGGATGCGCTGCGTCACCCGCATGTGCGCTTCGGTGTGCTGGCGATCTTCTTCTATGTCGGCGCAGAAGTGGCGATCGGCAGCCTGATGGTCAATTACTTCTCGTTGCCTGAGATCGGCGGGTTCACCGAGCGCGAGGCGACTACCTATGTGTCGGCGTACTGGACCTTGGCGATGATCGGCCGCTTCATCGGTTCGGCGTTGTTGGCCAAGCTGTCGCCACGCGTGCTGCTGTCGGTATTTGCGGGGATCAACGCCTTGCTGCTGGGCCTGACCATGGCCAGTGGCGGCATGCTGGCGGTGTATGCGCTGGTGGCGATCGGGCTGTTCAACTCGATCATGTTCCCGACCATCTTTACCCTGGGCATCGAGCGGCTCGGTCCGCTGACCGGGCGCGCATCCAGCCTGTTGATCATGGCCATTGTGGGTGGCGCGATCGTGCCGTATCTGCAGGGCTTGCTGGCGGATCGCATCGGCCTGCATGAGTCGTTCGTGCTGCCGCTGGTGTGCTACTTGTACATCGTGTTTTACGGCATCTGGGGTTCGCGTTTGCGCGGCGCACTGGCGGAGGCGCGCGCATGAGTGCTGCCAAGAACCAGTTGGTTTGCTTCGGCGAAGCCTTGATCGACATGCTGGCCTTGCCGCAGGCCAGTACCGATGACGCGCGCACCTTCGCGCAATATGCCGGCGGTGCGCCGGCCAACGTGGCGGTTGCGGTGGCAAAGCTCGGCGGCGCTGCGCATTTTGTGGGCATGCTCGGGCGTGACATGTTTGGCGATTTCCTGTTGCAGAGTCTGCAGCAGGCCGGTGTTGTCACCGATGGCATCGTGCGCACCGATGAAGCCAAGACCGCGCTGGCGTTTGTGGCGCTGGACGACGCCGGCGAGCGCAGTTTCAGCTTCTACCGGCCACCGGCAGCGGACCTGCTGTTCCGTCCGGAGCACTTTGCCGCCGATGGGTTTGCGCAGGCAGCGGTGCTGCACGTGTGCTCCAACAGCATGACCGAGGATGCGATCGCGCAATGCACGCTGGACGGCATGCGCCGCGCGCGTGCCGACGGCGCCATCGTCAGCCTGGATCTCAATCTGCGCCCTATGCTGTGGCCGCAGGATGTGGACCCGGCTGCGTTGCTGTGGGAAGCGTTGGCGCTGGCCGACGTGGTCAAGCTCTCGCGCGAAGAACTGGAGTATCTGGCCGGCACCTTGCATAGCGATGCCAGCGCGGTGACGCAGAAGCTGTGGCAGGGCAACGCGCGCTGGCTGCTGGTCACCGACGGCGGTGGCCCGGTGCATTGGCAGACACGGGTGGATTCTGGCCAGGTGCCGGCGTTCACTGTACAGGTGCGCGACAGCACCGCGGCTGGCGATGCGTTCGTCGGTGGTCTGCTGTATCAGCTGGCCGCACGTGCGAGCACGCTTGAACACCTGTGCGGCGATGCTGCGGCGATGACGCAGGTGATTCGTTTCGCGGCCGCTGTCGGTGCACTGGCAGTGACGCGCAAAGGCGCGTTCGCCGCGATGCCCAGCATCGATGAAGTCCATTCTCTGATCCAGGAACAAGCATGAGCCCGTTGCCCGCATCTCCCGCCCCCGATTTCCGCTCGGCCGATGTGTTGCGCCAGCATATTGCCGACACCATGGCGTTCTATCACCCGCGCGCGATCGACCCGGCCGGTGGCTTCTTCCAGTATTTCAAGGATGACGGCAGCATCTACGATGCCGGCCACCGGCATCTGGTGAGCAGCACGCGCTTCGTCTTCAACTACGCGATGGCCTATCGCGAATTCGGCAATGCCGAGTATCTGCAAGCGGTGCGTCACGGCCTGGAGTATCTGCGCAACGTGCACCGCAATGCGGCCACTGGCGGGTATGCGTGGACGCTGCGCGATGGCGTGGTCGAAGACGACATGAACCACTGCTACGGTGTGGCGTTCGTGCTGCTGGCGTATTCGTGCGGCCTGAAAGCCGGTATTGCCGAAGCGCGCGAATGGATGGACGAAACCTGGCAGCTGCTGGAAAAGTACTTCTGGGAAGCGGAATTCGGCCTGTATCGCGATGAGGCCGATGCGCAGTTCAACTTCACCCGCTATCGCGGCCAGAACGCCAACATGCACATGTGCGAGGCGATGATCGCCGCCTACGAGGCCAGCGGCGAGCAGCGCTATCTGGATCGTGCGCTGCAGCTGGCCGACACCATGACCCGACGCCAGGCGGCCAAGGCCGATGGGTTGGTGTGGGAGCACTACGACCCGCAATGGAACATCGACTGGGACTACAACCGCGATAACCCCAAGCATCTGTTCCGCCCCTGGGGCTTCCAGCCGGGTCACCAGACCGAGTGGGCCAAGCTGCTGATGCTGCTGGATCGCTACGCGCCGACAGACTGGTTGTTGCCGACTGCGCAACATCTGTTCGATGTTGCGGTGGATCGCTCCTGGGATGCGCAGCGCGGCGGGCTGTATTACGGCTTCGCACCTGACGGGCAGGTGTGCGATGACGACAAGTATTTCTGGGTGCAGGCCGAGTCGTTGGCTGCAGCTGCCTTGTTGGCGCAGCGCAGCGGCGATGCGCACTACTGGCAGTGGTACGACAAGCTGTGGGAGTACTCCTGGACCCACATGGTCGACCACCGCTACGGCGCGTGGTATCGCATTCTGGATGCGGATAACCGCAAGTACAGCGACGAGAAGAGCCCGGCCGGCAAGACCGATTACCACACCATGGGCGCGTGCTACGAAGTGTTGAACGTGTTGCGTCCAGCAGCTTGATGCGGGTGTGACAGGGCGCGGCCGTCTATCGTGCGGTCGCGCCGTGATGTAGGAGCGCACCCGGGCGCGATGGGGCTTTATCGGTAAAGCCTTGTCGCGCCCGGGTGCGCTCCTACGTTGGTTGGTCGCTGCTTGCGGTGATGCTGGCCCGGTGTTATTCGGGTGCCGCACCATGCGTGTGTCCTGCAACGTGTTGTATGTGTTTCGCCCAGCAGTTTGATGCGGGTGTAATAGGGCGCGGCCGTCTGTGCGGCCGCGCCGTGATGTAGGAGCGCACCAGGGCGCGATGGGGTTTTATCGGTAAGGCCGCATCGCGCCCTGGTGCGCTCCTACGTTGTTGGGTTGGCCGCTGATGGCGATGCCGGCCCGGTGTTATTCCGGGTCGTAATCCAGATTCGATGCCAGCCAGCGTTCGGCCAATGCCAGCGTGATGCCCTTGCGCTTGGCGTAGTCGGCGACCTGTTCCTTGCCCAGCCGCCCGACCACGAAATACTGGCTTTTGGGATGGCTGAAGTAATACCCGGACACCGCTGCAGTGGGCAGCATCGCAAAGCTCTCGGTGAGCGACATGTCCGTGTTGCGTTCGGCATTGAGTAGATCGAACAACGTGCGTTTTTCGCTGTGTTCCGGGCATGCGGGGTAACCGGGTGCCGGGCGAATGCCGCGATAGCGTTCGGCAATCAAGGCTTCGTTGTCGAGCTCTTCGTTGTCGATGTATCCCCAGAACTCGGTGCGCACACGCTGATGCAGGCGCTCGGCCAGTGCCTCGGCCAGGCGATCGGCCAATGCCTTGAGCAGGATTGAGTTGTAGTCGTCGTGCGCCGCTTCAAAACGCGCAACATGCGGGTCGATGCCGATGCCGGCAGTGACCGCAAACCCGCCGATCCAGTCCTGCTTGCCGCTGCTCTTGGGTGCGATGAAATCGGCCAGACAAAAGTCGGGACGGTCGACGGGTTTGTCGACTTGCTGGCGCAAAAAATGCAGGGAATGGGGAATGGAGAATCGGGAATGGTCGGGTGCCGATGCATCGCCTTGCGATTCCCGATTCCCGATTCCCGATTCTGCCGGCTCGGTCAGTACAACAACATCGTCGCCTACTGCATTGGCCGGCCACAGCCCAAACACCGCCTTGGCGGTGAGCCATTTTTCGTCGACGATTTGCTTGAGCATACGTCGCGCGTCACGATACAGCTCGCTGGCCTGGGTGCCGACGATCTCGTCGCTGAGGATGGCCGGAAATTTGCCGGCCAGCTCCCACGCCTGGAAGAACGGCGTCCAGTCGATCAGCTCAATCAACTCTTGCAGCGGGTAATCGTCGAATACGTGCAGGCCAGGCTGACGCGGAGTGGGCGGTGTGTAGTTAGCCCAATCGCCATCGAAACGCTGGGCGCGTGCCTTTTCCAACGACACCAGCCGTTTTGCATCGCCACGGTTGCGATGGCGTGCGCGGATCTCGGCGTAGTCGGCCTCGTTGGCAGCGACGAAGGCCTGACGCAGGTCGCGCGAAATCAGCGATTGCGCAACGCCTACCGCACGCGAGGCATCCTTCACCCAGACCGTGGGTGCGGCGTAATGCGGGTCGATCTTCAGCGCGGTGTGCGCGCGCGAGGTGGTGGCGCCACCGATCAACAACGGAATATCAAAACCCTGTCGCTGCATTTCGCGCGCCACATGCGACATTTCTTCCAGCGAGGGCGTAATCAATCCGGACAACCCGATCAGATCCGCATTTTCTTCGCGCGCACGGTCCAGGATCACCTGCGCAGACACCATCACGCCCAGGTCCACCACGTCGAAGTTGTTGCACGCCAACACCACGCCGACGATGTTCTTGCCGATGTCGTGCACATCGCCTTTCACGGTGGCCATGATGATCTTGCCGTTGGACTTGCCAACGTCGCCGGTGCGCAGTTTTTCCGCTTCGATGTACGGCAGAAGATAGGCCACGGCCTTTTTCATCACGCGCGCGGATTTGACTACCTGCGGCAGGAACATCTTGCCGGCGCCGAACAGGTCGCCGACCACGTTCATGCCGTCCATCAGCGGGCCTTCGATCACATCCAGCGGGCGTGTCGATTGCTGGCGCGCTTCTTCGGTGTCGGTTTCCACATAGGCATCGATGCCGTGCACCAGCGCATGCGCCAGGCGTGCACGCACCGGTTTTTCGCGCCAGGCCAGGTCTTCGACCTTGGCCGCACCCTTGCTGCCCTTGTAGCGTTCGGCGATTTCCAGCAGCCGCTCGGTACCATCTTTGCGGCGATTGAGGATGACGTCTTCCACGCGCTCGCGCAGGTCCGGGTCCAGCTCGTCGTAGATCGGCATGCCACCGGCATTGACGATGCCCATGTCCATGCCGGCCTTGATCGCATGGAACAGAAACACCGAGTGAATCGCCTGACGCACCATCTCGTTGCCACGGAAGGAGAACGACACATTCGACACGCCGCCGGAGATATGGCAGTGCGGCAGCGTGCGTTTGATTTCGCGCGTCGCCTCGATGAAGTCCACTGCGTAGTTATCGTGCTCTTCGATGCCGGTGGCCACGGCAAAGATGTTCGGGTCGAAGATGATGTCTTCCGGCGGAAAACCCACTTGCTCGGTCAGCACTTTGTAGGCGCGCGTGCAGATTTCCACTTTGCGTGCGCAGGTGTCGGCCTGGCCCACTTCATCGAAGGCCATGACCACGGCGGCGGCGCCATAACGCAGCACCTTGCGTGCTTGTTCGATAAAGAGCGCTTCGCCTTCTTTCAACGAAATCGAGTTGACCACGCTCTTGCCTTGCAGGCACTTCAAGCCGGCTTCGATCACCGTCCATTTGGACGAATCCACCATCACCGGAATACGCGCGATATCCGGCTCGGACATGATCAGGTTGAGAAAGCGCGTCATCGCCTTTTCGGAATCGATCAGACCCTCGTCCATGTTGACGTCGAGGATCTGTGCGCCATTGGCAACTTGCTGGCGCGCCACGTCCACGGCTTCTTCGTAACGCTCTTCCTTGATCAGCTTGCGGAATTGCGCGCTGCCGGTGACGTTGGTGCGCTCGCCGACGTTGACGAACAACAGGTCCGGCGTGATGACCAGCGGTTCCAGGCCCGACAGGCGGGTGTAGCGGGGAGTGCTCATGCGATGCTCTGGCGGGCGTCGGACGTGGCGAATGTCCAGGCGAGGCGATG
Organism: Xanthomonas sp. WHRI 10204; assembly: GCF_040202875.1. NCBI lineage: Bacteria > Pseudomonadati > Pseudomonadota > Gammaproteobacteria > Lysobacterales > Lysobacteraceae > Xanthomonas > Xanthomonas sp. WHRI 10204. The sequence goes on along the minus strand of NZ_JBEGDW010000002.1, from coordinate 312,445 downwards.
ATAGTTGGCGGTTGGCAGGGCGCGGATCGAGATGGCCCTCATCCGCCCTTCGGGCACCTTCTCCCGCGCGCGGGAGAAGGAAGCTTTCATCCACGTGGCGAGCAATGTGCCGTGCTTCTCTCGCGTGCGGGAGAAGGGAGCTTTTGTACATGTGCCGAGCAATGTGCCGTGTTTCTCCCGCGTGCGGGAGAAGGGAGCTTTCATCCACGTGCGGAGCAATGTGTCGTGCTTCTCCGGCGTGCGGGAGAAGGGAGCTTTCGTCCACGTGCGGAGCAATGTGCTGTCCTTCTCCCGCGTGCGGGAGAAGGTGGCGCGCAGCGCCGGATGAGGGCTAACGTACTGCATCACGCTGCCAGCTCCTGCGCACCCGGCAACTGCCGCGGCGGCAGATCCGCTACCGCTTCGGCAATTGCGCGGATGTGGTCCGGCGATGTACCGCAGCAACCGCCAACCAGATTCAGCAAGCCGGACTGGGCAAATTCGCGCAGCGTCTCGGCCATTTCCTCGGGCGTTTCGTCGTATTCGCCAAACGCATTCGGCAACCCAGCGTTCGGATGCGCGCTGACATAGGCGTCGGCGATCTGCGCCAGCGTTTCCACATGCGGGCGCAGATCCTTGGCGCCCAGCGCGCAATTCAGGCCCACCGACAGCGGCCGCCCGTGCGCAACCGAGGCATAGAACGCTTCGGCAGTCTGCCCGGACAGCGTGCGACCGGACGCATCGGTAATGGTGCCGGAGACCATCACCGGCAAGCGCCCGCCGCGTGCTTCGAAGATTTCTTCGATCGCGTACAGCGCGGCCTTGGCATTGAGCGTGTCGAAGATGGTTTCCACCATCAGTGTGTCGGCGCCGCCGTCGATCAAGCCTTCGACAGCCTCGCGGTAGGTCTCGCGCAATGCATCGAAACTGGTGTTGCGGTAGCCGGGATCGTTGACATCCGGACTGATCGACGCCGTGCGGCTGGTGGGGCCGAGCACGCCGATCACAAAGCGCGGTTTGTGCGGCGTCAGCGCTTCGACGGCATCGCAGCATTCGCGCGCCACTTGCGCGCCGGCCTTGTTCAATTCGTACACCACGTGTTCCAGGTGATAGTCGGCCTGGCTGACCGAGGTGGCGTTGAACGTGTTGGTTTCCAGCAGGTCGGCACCGGCATCCAGATAGGCGCGGTGGATGCCGGCGATGATCTCGGGGCGGGTCAGCAACAGTAGATCGTTGTTGCCCTTCAGATCGTGGCCTTCCTGCGTGTGGGCGTGATCGCAGCCCGGGCCATGCACATGCGCGCTGTCGTAGCCCTCGGCAAACCGTGTGCCGCGATAGTCGGTTTCCTGCAGATCGTGGCGCTGGATCATGGTGCCCATCGCGCCATCGATGATGAGGATGCGTTCGCGCAGCGCGGCAGTGAGTTTGGCTGCACGGTCCGGACGCAGCCATGGCAGCGAGAACGGGATTAGGGGTTCGGAATTTGCGATTGTCAGGGATGTCATCAGCCAGCTCTCCGCGCACTCGTGCTGTTGTTGTCAACCAATCCCGATTCCCGACTTCCGACTCCCGGTTTCATCGCAATCAACGAGATCACTTCGAAATGGGGCGGGCGTTTTTCGCGCGTCACCGTCTCCAGGCTGGACACATCCAGCCCGGCTTTTTCGACGAACTTGCGCAGTTCCTTGGCGGCAAACCCGAGATTGACGTGGCCATAGGCGTGCACGGCCGCGCGATGTTCGTGTTTGGCCAGGCTGCACAGCAGCAATCGCCCGCCGGGGCGCAACACGCGTGCGGATTCGGCCACCGCTTGCGCCGGTTTTGCGGCATACGTCAGCGCGTGCATCAGGACCACCAGGTCGAAGCTGGCGTCGGGGAAGGGCAGCGCATGCATGTCGCCTTCGCGCACTTCCACGTTGCGCAGTTTGCGCAGGCGCTCGCTGGCAGCGGCAACTACGCGTGCGCTGGTGTCGATACAGATGTAGCGGGTGGCGTGCGGGGCGACCAGTTCGGCCAGCACGCCGTCGCCGGAGGCGATGTCGAGCACGTCGCCGGTTTCCAGCAAGGGCAGGGCGGTGCGCGCCAGCGCTTCCCAGGTGCGACCGGGCGAGTAGTGCCGCTCCATGTCGCCGGCCACCGAATCGGCCCAGTTCTGGTCGGCGGCGCGGTTGGCCAGCACGGCCGCCACGCGCTCGGCATCCTGGCGCAGCAGCGGGTCGTCGCTGCCCGTGCTCAGCGCCAGCCACAGCGCACGCTGGGCCGGGTCCAGCGACACTTCGTCGAAGCGGTAATACGCCGACACGCCGGCGCGGCGGTCGCGCACCAGCCCGGCTTCCTTGAGCTTGGCCAGATGGGTGGACACGCGCGGCTGGGCCAGACGGGTGATGGCCGACAGTTCGGCCACGGTGAGTTCTTCCTGTTCCAGCAGCGCCAGCAGGCGTACCCGGGTGGCGTCGGCAAACACTTTCAGGCGCGCCGACCAGTCTTCCAGATCCATGAATATCTCTATATCGCGATATGGAGATATTTTCGGCCCGGCGGGGTGTTGGGTCAACTACATACGCATGCGAATGGTTGTGGCTACAATGGCCGCTCAGTCAATAACCGGAAGGGGTCGAACGTGGATTTCAGCTTTACCGAAGAGCAACTGATGATCCAGGACGTGGCCCGCCGGATCGCCCAGGAAAAGATCGCCCCCAGCGCCGAACAGTTCGATCGCAGTGGCGAGTTCCCGCTGGACAACATCCGGCTGCTGGGCGAAAACGGCCTGATGGGCATCGAAGTGCCGGCCGAGTACGGCGGTGCCGGCATGGACCCGATCAGCTACGCGCTGGCGATGATCGAGATCGCGGCCGGCGACGGCGCGCACTCCACCATCATGTCGGTCAACAACTCGCTGTTCTGCACCGGCATCCTGAAGAACGGCAGCGAGGTGCAGAAGCAGCTGTACGTGCGCGCGATTGCCGAAGGCACGCATATCGGCGCATTTGCGCTGACCGAACCGCAGTCCGGCTCGGATGCATCGGCGATGCGCTGCCGCGCGGTCAAGCAGGCCGATGGCAGCTTTGTCATCAACGGCAAGAAGAGCTGGATCACCTCCGGCCCGGTGGCCAAGTACATTGTGTTGTTTGCAGTGACCGAGCCTGACAAGGGCTCGCGCGGCATTACTGCCTTTATGGTCGACACCGACAAACCGGGCTTTCATCGCGGCAAGACCGAGCCCAAGCTGGGCATTCGCGCCTCGGCCACTTGCGAGATCGAGTTCGCCGACTATGTGGCGCAGCCGGACGACGTGCTGGGCGTGGAAGGCGAGGGCTTCAAGACCGCGATGAGCGTGCTCGATGCCGGGCGCATCGGGATTGCCTCGCAAGCGGTTGGCATTGCGCGCGCCGCGTATGAAGCCACGCTTACGTACGTCAAGGAGCGCAAGGCCTTCGGCGCGGCCATCGGCACCTTCCAGATGACCCAGGCCAAGATCGCCGACATGAAGTGCAAGCTGGATGCTGCGTTGCTGTTGACGCTGCGTGCGGCCTGGCTCAAGGGGCAGGGTAAAAAGTTCGGCACCGAAGCGGCGGTCGCGAAGCTCACCGCCTCGGAGGCGGCAATGTGGATCACTCACCAGGCGGTGCAAATCCACGGCGGCATGGGTTACTCGAAAGAGATGCCGTTGGAGCGCTACTTTCGCGATGCCAAGATCACGGAAATCTACGAAGGAACGTCTGAAATTCAACGCCTGGTGATCGCGCGCGGGGAAACCGGGCTGCGCTGAGGTCGTCCGCACTCCAGCGCTGCCGCAGGTGCGGCAACGCTGGAACGCTCTCCGCGACGCCAAGATCACCGAGATCTACGAAGAAACGTCTGAAATTCAACGCCTGGTGATCGCGCGCGGGGAAACCGGGCTGCGCTGAGGTCGTCCGCACTCCAGCGCTGCCG
>NZ_JBEGDW010000002.1:0-308437 GCF_040202875.1 Xanthomonas sp. WHRI 10204 | reverse complement strand
GCCGCAGGTGCGGCAACGCTGGAGCGCTCTCCGTGATGCCAAGATCACCGAGATCTACGAAGGTATCTCCGAGATTCAACGCCTGGTGATTGCGCGTGGTGAAACCGGGCTGCGCTGAAGTAAGCCCTCGCTCCAGCGCTGCCGCAGGTGCGGCAACGTTGGAGCGCTCTCCGCGATGCCAAGATCACCGAGATCTACGAAGGTACCTCAGAGATTCACCGCCTTGTGATTGCGCGCGGGGAAACCGGGCTGCGCTGAAGCCGGCGCGGACGAGTGAGGCTAGTGCGCGCTGCGGCTCTGCGCTATCGAGAGTAGCAAGATCTATCCAGGCGACGTGCAGGTCCATCTGCCTTCGCTTGCTTGCGGGGAGACCGGCTTCGTAGGCGGATGGGTCCGCATAGGCCCTCATCCGGCGCTGCGCGCCACCTTCTCCCGCAGGCGGGAGAAGGGAGTGTCGTGTCGGTGCGTCGTTGCATCGTCTAGTCGTTGCATCGTTAGTCCTGCCTCGACAGTGGGGCGGAAAGGGCGCGCTTGTCGGATTAGCTTGTGAGGTGCCAACGGCGCAGCCCACAATCGGAATTCCTCCGATCCTTTCTGTCACGCATGCTCACGTTTCCCTCCCTGTTTCGCGGTCGTATCCGGCCGCTTGCCGCGATCGGCCTTGGCATGTCGTGGTGCCTGCTGATGCTGCCTGCGCTTGCGCAAACGCCATCTCCCTCAATCGTGCCCACCGACCGCCTGCAGGAGCCCTGGTGGTCTCAGCGTCACGCACAGGTGCTGGAACAGGTCAAACAGCATCCTGAGACGAAGCTGCTGTTGATTGGCGATTCCATCACGCAGAACTATGAAAAAGCCAAGGCGCCCGACGAAGACTTCCAGCCCACCTGGCAGACCTTCTACGGCAGCCGCGGCGCGCTCAATTTGGGCTTCAGCGGCGATGGCACCGAAAACGTGCTGTGGCGGCTGGCCAATGGCGAAGTGGATGGCCTGCAGCCCAAGGTTGCGCTGGTGCTGATCGGCACCAATAACACCGGCCACCTCGGCCAGACCGCGGAGCAGACCCAGCTCGGCATCGACGCGGTAGTCGCGGCGATCGAACAAAAGCTGCCGCGCACGCACATCCTGCTGTTGAGTGTGCTGCCCAGCGCGATTTCCGGCGAAAAATCGCGTCGCGATGCGCAGATCAACCAGGGTCTGGCAGTGCGCTACGGCGACAACCCGCGCGTGACCTATCTGGATGTGAGCTCGGTGTTCCAGCGCGACGGCAAGCTGCGCACCGAGTTGTTCTACGACACGCGCTTTCGTCCGGCGGCCGGTGCATTGCACCCGGATACGCAGGGCCAGCGCATGCTGGCCGAGGCGATCGAGCCGACCCTGGCGCGGCTGCTGGGTGAAGCGCCGGTCAAGCCAGTGGCCGAACTCGGCCGCGACGTGACCACCGCGTTGATGCCGGTCGATTGGCTGGAGCAGGATTCCTACGATTGGTACGCGCGCCATCATGCCGCGCTTGCTGCCGCGCGCAGTTTGAAGCCGGAGGTGGTGATGATTGGCGATTCGATCACCCACTTCTGGTCGGGCCCGCCACAGTCCACCCGCATCAGCGGGCCGCAGCCCTGGCAGTGGCTGTACGGCAAGCGGCCGGTGTTGAATCTGGGCTTTGGTTGGGACCGCACGCAGAACGTGTTGTGGCGCATCCGCCAGGGCGAGCTCGACGGCCTGGAGCCGCGTTGGGTGGTGCTGCATATCGGCACCAACAATCTCACCGGCACCGCGCAATCGCGTGCGAGCACGCCGGCCGAAACCGCGCAGGGCGTCGATGCCATCGTGCGCGAAGTACGCATACGCATGCCCAACAGTAAGTTGATTTTGATGGCGATCATGCCGCGCGGCCGCACTGCTAGCGATCCGCAACGCGGCCCGATTGCCGAAACCAACCGCCTGCTGCGCGCACGCTATGCGGCCGACCCATCGGTGCGCCTGGTCGATATCGGCAAGCAGCTGCTGCAGCCCGATGGCAGCCTGCCGGAGGCGCTGATGCCCGACGGTACGCATCCCAGCGAGGCCGGTTACAAGATCTGGGCGCAGGCCCTGCGCGATGCTGGAATAACGGCCGCTCCGTAGGACGGCCACCACGACAGCGCCCGCCAGGCAGGTGGGCGCTGTCGTGTCGTTTCGAAGTCTTGGTATTCGACCGTGGTGCAGCGTGCGCCGTAGGTCTGGGCAGCGACGAGTTGGTCGTCGCGCTGATCGGCGGTCGTGATGGAGTGGAGCGCAAGCCCGCGTAGGCGTCGCGATCATCCGATCACGTCGATGGATCAATCGGCAGAGAGCAGCTAATCAAACGACTGCGCTCGCCACCCGGCGGGCGCGGCCGGTCCCCGGAACTGGCAGTTAGCAATCGTCCATTGCGATTTTGAGTGCGCCGTCGGCACCCGGCGGACGACTGCTCGCTAAGTTTTCTTAGCGGCTCTGAATCACCCCATCGGCGCTCAAGCGTTGATCGGCCCTCAACCGCGGCGCCTGCATTTTCAAACCCCAGAAACCAGAAGACCCCCGATTGCTCGGAGGTCTTTTTAAACTGGTGCCCAGAAGAGGACTCGAACCTCCACGAAGTTGCCCCCGCTAGCACCTGAAGCTAGTGCGTCTACCAATTCCGCCACCTGGGCAGGTGAGCCGCGAATTTTGCAGACTCCTGGCGGGGTTGTCAACGGTTGATGTGTAGCAATCGCCAACGGCCTGGCTGGCCTTGCCGCCCATGTCAGGACCGCAGGGGTTACCATTAGGGTAATGACAAAGAAAAACACCCCCGATTCCGACCGGCCCAGCCGCCGCAAATCCGCCAGCCCGGGCGAGTCCACCACCGCCGAGCAACAGAAACTGCCGGGCTGGATGCCGGACTTCCTGGTCCGCGCTGCGGCAGGTGCGTCCACCAAATCCGCCAACAAGCGCGCTGCGGCAAAGGCGTCGTCCGATCAGCCGGCACCTCCGGTCGAGCCTGCTGCGCCCCGCGCGCCGCATCCACGCAAGAGCGGTCCGCCCGCGCCGCCGCCGGAACGTTTCCAGAAAGACACCGTCCAGGCTGACACCGTTGCCGTCGCCGACACCGGATTCAAGGATCCGCATGCCGACCGCGAGGCATTGCGCTACGCCGAGCCGATCGCCAGCCGCGAGGCCATCCTGCAGCTGCTGGAAGCCTGCGACGGCCCGCAGACCGCCGAAGAGATCGCCGAGCAGCTCGGCCTGAGCGACCGCATCGACGCGCTGGGCAAGCGCCTGGCGGCAATGGTGCGCGAAGCGCAGTTGGTGCAGAACCGCCGCGGCGGCTACGCGCCGGTGCAGCAGACCAGCCTGATCGCCGGCGTGGTGATCGCCAATCCGGAAGGCTTCGGTTTCCTCAAGCCGGACGAGGGCGGTGACGACCTGTTCCTGCCGCCGTTCGAAATGCGCAAGGTGATGCACGGCGACCGTGCATTGGCCAACGTCACCGGCATCGACCGCCGTGGCCGCCGCGAAGGCGCCATCGCACGCGTGCTGGAACGGCGCATGTCGCGCATGATCGGACGCTTTTTCTACGAGCACGGCGTGGCTTACGTCGACCCGGACGACAAGCGCGTGCAACGCAACGTGCAGATTGCGCCGGACGGCATTGGCGAGGCACGCGAGGGGCAGTTGGTGGTGTGCGAACTGATCGCCCCACCGGACGCCCGCCGCCCGGCCATCGGCAAGATCATCGCAGTGCTGGGCGACAAGCTGACGCCGTCGTTGGTGGTGGAAATGGCCATCCATGGCCATGAACTGCCGCACGAATTCCCGCAGGAAGTGCTGGACCAAGCGGCCGCCGTGCCGTTGGTGGTCGAGCCGCAGATGATCGGTGGGCGTGTGGATCTGCGGCAGATGCCGCTGGTCACCATCGATGGCGAAGACGCCAAGGATTTCGACGACGCAGTGTATTGCGAACCCAATGCCGACGGTTTCCGTCTGGTGGTGGCGATCGCCGACGTGTCCAACTATGTGCGTCCCGGCACGCCGCTGGACGACGAAGCGCAGAAGCGCGCCACCTCGGTGTATTTCCCGGGATTTGTGGTGCCGATGCTGCCGGAAACCCTGTCCAACGGCATTTGCTCGTTGATGCCCAAGGTCGACCGCATGTGCTTTGTCTGCGACATGCAGGTGGGCCGCGATGGCGAAGTGACCGGCTCGCGTTTTTACGAAGCGGTGATGAACTCGCATGCGCGCCTGACCTATAACCAGGTCTGGAAGGCGGTTGGCGAAGACGATGCCGATACCAAGGCGTTCATCGGCCCGTTGTTGCCGCAGGTGCAGCGTCTGCATCAGCTGTACAACGTGTTGTCCAAGGCGCGGACGCATCGCGGTGCAATCGAGTTCGAAACCTCCGAAGTGCGCTTTGTGCTCGACAATACCGGTGAGGTCACCCAGGCCGGCATGCTGGTGCGTAACGACGCGCACAAGCTGATCGAAGAATGCATGATCGCCGCCAACGTGGAAGCCGCGCGCTATCTGCTGGGCGTGCATGTGCCTGCGCCGTATCGCGTGCACGAGCGGCCGCCGGAGAGCAAGTACGAAGACCTGCTGGAGTTCCTCAAGGAATTCCAGCTCAGCCTGCCGGCGTGGAGCAAGGTGCGCCCGGGCGATTACACCAAGCTGCTGAAGAAGGTGCGTGCGCGCCCGGATGCGGCGCTGCTGGAATCGGTGCTGCTGCGCAGCCAGAGCCTGGCGGTGTATTCGCCCGACAACAACGGTCACTTCGGTCTGGCGTTGGAGGCGTATGCGCACTTCACCTCGCCGATCCGCCGCTACCCGGATCTGCTGGTGCATCGCGCGATCAAGCACGCCCTGACCGGCGCCAGCCCGGAGAAATTCATCTACACGCCGCGGCAGATGTCGGCCTTGTCGCTGCAATGCTCCGAGCGTGGACGCCGTGCCGATGAGGCCGAGCGGGAAGTGGATGAGCGTTATCGCGCCGCCTGGATGGAAAAGCATGTCGGCGGCCAGTTCGATGGCGTGATCAGTGGCGTGACCGGCTTCGGCCTGTTCGTGGAGCTGACCCAGTCCAAGGTCAACGGCCTGGTGCATGTCACCCAGTTGCCGCAGGACTATTACCAGTTCGATCCGATCCGCAAGACGCTTAGCGGCGAGCGCCGTGGTCGCGAGTTCCGTCTGGGCGACCCGGTACGCGTGCTGGTGCTCAAGGCGAGCATGGAAGAACGCAAGATCGATTTCCGTTTGGCAGAGGATGGTGCGCCTGCCGAAGCACCGCTGCCGCCGCGCGAGAAGCCGACCAAGCGCAAGAAAAAGTCGTATTGATACTGGATGCATGGTGTTGCGGGCGGCCGGGATGGCTGCCCGCAATACATTGCGTCGGCAAGTGCGTCGTGAGTGCCGCCGCATACCGTGATGATGCGGTGGCTTGCATAACACGCTGAGCTGCGAGGCAAACGATGCACGCACCTTCCGAATACAGCGGTGGCTGCCAATGCGGCGCCGTGCGCTTTCATGTGCGCGGCGTGCTGGATGACGCGTCGATCTGTCATTGCCGCATGTGTCAGAAAGCCTTCGGGGCGTATTACGCGCCGCTGGTGTCGGTGCGTGGCACCGAGTTCCGCTGGATCCGTGGCGAGCCCAAGCGCTTTGCCTCCTCGTCAGTGGTACAGCGCGGCTTTTGCGCCGAGTGCGGAACGCCATTGACCTATGAAGCGCCTGACGGCGTGGCAATTGCGGCAGGTGCATTCGATACGCCGGAGCGGTTGCCTCCGCACATTCAGTACGCGGTGGAGCGCAAGTTGCCGTTCGCCGATACCCTGGCGCAGCTGCCGACACGTCCGAGCGAGAATGACGCTGTTGCATTGGCGTTTCAGGCCGCGCTCGTCTCGCATCAGCATCCGGACCACGACACCGAGCGGTGGCCGGCGTAAGTCGTGATGTGGCTTCGCAATGCAGGTCATTGCTGTCTTCAAACATGCTGATGTCGGTTGGTTGCGGCGTGTTGCCGACGTCGGTGCGCTAAGCGTTCAGGCAGCCGTCCATAGCGGTTCACGCGGCGCGAAGACATCCGGCGTGCCGATACATTTGCGGCATGTCCACTGCAGTCAGCGGCGCATGACTCCGCCAGCTGCCCGTGGCATTGCGGCATGACCTTGGCCCGATTTCTCGGGCGATCCTTGCCCCGGCCGTGACGTAGCAGGCCGCAGGCCCTACCATTCCCCCTCATTTCTTCGTATGCCCGCGCAATGAGCAAGCAAAACCAGTGGATCGTCGGCGTCAACGCTGTCGCCTCGTCCGTCGAGAACGACGCCGACAACGTGCGCGAGGTCTTGATCGAGGCCGGTAGCAAGAACCCGCGTCTGACCGAGATCGAAGAACAGGCGCGCCGCAAGGGGATCGACGTGCGCCGGGTCAACACCCAGGCACTGGACGGTGTGGGCGGGCAGGTACGCCACCAAGGTATTGCCGCACGCTATGCCGCCGCACGGCTGTGGGCGGAGAACGAACTGGAAGGCCTGGTCGAGGCTGCGCAAGGCCGCGCGCTGGTGCTGGTGCTCGACGGCGTGCAGGACCCGCACAACCTCGGTGCGTGTTTGCGCAGCGCCGCGGCCGCAGGCGCCACTGCGGTGGTCATCCCCAAGGACAAGTCGGCCACGGTGAACGCGACCGTGCGCAAGACCTCGGCCGGCGCCGCCGACCGCATCCCGGTGGTGGCGGTGACCAATCTGGCACGCTGCCTGCGCGACTTGCAGAAGCAGGGTGTGTGGTTGTACGGCCTGGCAGGAGAGGCCGAGGCGTCGTTGTACAGCGTGGACCTGCGCGGCAATGTCGGGCTGGTGCTGGGCGGTGAGGCCGACGGTCTGCGTCGTCTGACCCGCGAGCATTGCGATGGTCTGGTCAAGATTCCGATGCCGGGCGATATCGAAAGCCTCAACGTGTCGGTCGCAACCGGCGTGACCCTGTTCGAGGTCGTGCGCCAGCGCCTGGGTGCCTGAGCGATGCGGTACGGAGGCGCGCGATCACGCGCTGCCTCCAGCATGCAATAGGCACGTTGCGCACATGCAGGCATAGCGCAATCTGCGCAGATTGCGACGCTGCGCTTGGCAACGAGGTGTTGTCGATGGCGCGTACGACGCCGCAGCTGCAAGGCTTTCGGCGTCAGCCCGCGCAAACGCGCAGCGCCGGTGCAACTTTTTGCCTACCATATCGTCAGCAAACGGCGTGTCGTGTCTGATGAAACTTGGGGTGGGCGCCTGCGGTACGGGCGAGAACAGAGACGCCGGCAAGGCGTCGGCACGATGGCATGGACAGTGGCGGCGCTGGCTCGGCGCTGGCGTCTGCATGCTGTTGGCGTTGTGTTCGCTGACGGCGATCGCCGCACCTATCGGGACCGCGCGATTACGCGACTACGCCATCGACAGCTGGAGTTCGCGCAGCGGCCTGCCGCACAACTCGCTGCGCGATATCGCCCAGACCCGCGACGGCTACCTGTGGTTCGCCACCTGGGAAGGCCTGGTCCGCTACAACGGCCTGGAATTCAACGTCATCGATCGCAGCACGCGACCGGGTCTGCCCGATAACGGCGTCGGCGCCTTGTACGTGGATCGCGATGGCGCGCTGTGGCTGAGCGATGCGCGCGGCAATCTGGTGCGTCACGGCGCCGATGGGCAGTGGCGGCAGTGGCAGCGCAAGGGCCAGTGGCCGCAGGCGTTGATCCACGCGATGACCATGGATGCGGACGGCCGGATGTGGCTGCTGTTCGAAGGCCACGGGCTGGGGTGCCTGTCGCCGGATGGACGTTTCGACTATTTTCCGCCGCGCGATGGCGTGCCGCTGCAGAGTAGCTTCCCGCGCATGGTGTTCGACGGACAGGGCCGCTTGCTGATCGGTACGCTGGACGGGCTGATCTATCGCGAACCGGACGGGCGCATGCATCGTGCGCCAGCGTCATTCGGCCTGCCGCCGGGCCTGGCGTGGCCGTATCGCGCCCCCGACGGCATGGTGTGGGTGGTCGCAGGCGAGCAGCTGTATCGCTTGCACGACGAGCGCGCCGAGCTGGTGCATCGGCTGCCGGGGCAGGGCTACTTCACTGCGATGCTGCAGGATCGCAATGGCGATCTGTGGCTGGGTAGCGAAAACCAGGGGCTGTTACGGATCGGCAGCCACGGGGTAGAACATTTGCCGGCAGGCCGCAGCCTGCCCACCGGGCGCATCGTCAGCCTGCGCGAAGATGCGGAGGGCAGCATCTGGGTCGGCGCCAACGGTGGCCTGTTCCGCTTGCGCGAGACCTTGTTCAGCAGCTACAGCCAGCGCGACGGGATGAGCGGCGACTATGCCCGTGCAGTACTCGAAGATCGCGATGGCAGTCTGTGGATCGCCAGCACCGCCGGTCTGGACCGCATGTTGCCGGACGGCCGGATCATGCCGGTTCCTGTGGCGACGCCGTCGGGACGCCGGCTGTCGGTGCTCAGTCTGGCGCTCGATCGGCAGGGCGACCTGTGGGTGGGCACCTATGCCGACGGTGTGTTCGTGCTGCGCAATGGCCGCGTGCTGCAGCACTACGGCGAGGCGGATGGCATCCCCAGTGGCCATATCCGCGCCATCGTGATCGATACGCACGCTGCGGTGTGGCTGGCCACTCAGCGCGGCGTGGTGCAGCTGGTGGACGGCAAGCGCGTGCCGGTGGAGATCGATGGCCTGCCCGATGGCGTGGTGACTGCGTTGGCCAGCATCGACGGCGCGCTGTGGATCGGCTCGGTCGATGGCGCGGCGGTGTTGCGCGACGGCACGGTGCAGCAACTGAACCTGGGACGCCTGGGTGGCGCACGCAGCGTGTTCGGCTTCCAGTCGATTGGCGATGCGGTGTGGATCTCCACCGATCGCGGTCTGTATCGCGTGCGCGGCGGCACGCTTGCGCGCGTGGGTCTGGAGCAGGGCATGCCGGTGGATACGGTGTTCCAGCTCGTCGACGATCGGCGGGGCAACGCATGGATCAGCAGCAATCGCGGCGTGCTGCGCACCGCGTTCGCTGCGCTCGATGCGGTGGCCGATGGACGCGGCACGCTGGACATCGAGCGCTACGGCGAGATCGACGGCATGGGCAACGCGCAGGCCAATGGCAGCTCCGGCCCCAGCATGATCGCGCGTGCCGATGGCTCGGTTTGGGTGGTCACCGCCGGTGGTGTGAGCACGGTGGACCCGGCACGCTTGCAACGGTTTCGCGAGCGACGCCCGCCGCCGCCGCTGATCGAAAGCGTGCAACAGGACGGCCGCCCGCTGGCCTGGCGCCAACAAGCGCAACTACCCGGCGGCGACCGGCTCAATGTCTCGTATGTGGGCATGAGTTTTCTGCTGTCCGAACGTATCGAATACCGCACCCGTCTGGACGGCCTGGACAACGTGTGGATTGCGCGTGGCCGGCAGCGCAGCGTGGAGTTCATCGGCCTGCCGCCGGGGCATTACACCCTGCGGGTGGCGGCCCGTCATCCGGGCGGTGCCTGGAGCCCGCAGGAGGCGCGCTGGACTTTCGATGTGCTGCCGCTGTGGTGGCAACGCCACGATGTGCGCTTTGTTGCGGCGTTGGCCGGGATTCTTGCACTGGCCTTGCTGTATCGGGCGCTGCTGCATCGCTACAGGACCCACAGCGCCCGCCTGGCCGAACTGGTGCGCAAGCGTACGCAGGATCTGCAGCTGCAGGCGCAGCGCCTGCTGCAGGCCAATCAGGAAAAGAGCGAGTTGTTGACGCGGCTGCGCATCAAGTCCGATGTGTTCGAGCGCCAGGCGCACGAGGACGCACTGACCGGCTTGCCCAACCGTCGCCACTTCGACGAAGCGCTGGCGCGCGACATCAGCCGCGCACGTCGCAGTGGCCGGCCGCTGGTGCTGGCGATCCTGGATATCGATCATTTCAAGCGCATCAACGACCGTTACTCGCACGCCATTGGCGACGCGGTACTGCACGATGTCGGCGAGCTGCTGGCCGCAGCCGCACGCACCTCTGATCTTCCTGCGCGTCTGGGCGGCGAAGAGTTCGCCCTGCTGTTGGCCGACACCACACTGGACGATGCACAGGCGCTCTGCGAGCGCATTCGCATGCTGTTCCATGCGCGCGCCGATTGGGGCGGCGTGGATGGGCTGCAGGTGACCTTCAGCGCCGGCGTGTCGGAGTTGCGCGACGACGACACCGGCTCATCGTTGATGCAGCGCGCCGATCACGCGTTGTACGAAGCCAAGAGCGCAGGGCGCGACCGGATCTGTGCTGATTAAAGGCTGGGAATCGGGAATCGGGAATCGGGAATCGGGAATCGGAAAAGCGCGGTGGCTGGCGCTTTGCTGCTCCTGCAGGGCGGCTGGGAAGTACGAAGGCTCTAACCGCACGCTCCGGCAACGCTGCATGCAGTGAGCAGCAGCTGCTCTGTTGCTGCCGCACCCGGCTGATCTTTCAGCCGCGCAAACGCCCCGCTTTTGCCAATCTCGAATCCCAAATCCCCAATCCCAGCCCTAAACAGGCCCTGGCCAGGCATTAAGGATGGTGCAGAACAGCCGTGCGGTCTGTTCGGTGTCGTAGACCGCGCTGTGCGCATCGGCGGTGTTCCAGTCCAGACCGGCCGCCTGCGCAGCACGCGCCAACACGGTCTGCCCGTACGCCACGCCAGCCAGGGTCACCGTGTCGAACACGCTGAAGGGATGAAATGGATTGCGCTTGTGCTCCACGCGCGCAACGGCGGCGTTGAGGAAGTTCAAATCGAAATGCGCGTTGTGGCCAACCAGGATGGCGCGCTGGCACCCATATTTCTTCACCGCGGCGCGCACCGGTGCGAACACATGGTCCAGCGCGTCCTTTTCCTGTTTGGCAAAACGGAACGGGTGATCGAGCACGATGCCGGTAATCTCCAGCGACTTGGGGTCGATCTCCAGTCCTGGGGCCGGGACCAGATGCGCGCTGGCGGTTTCGCCGGGGAAAAAGCGCCCGTCGGCATCCATTTCGATCGGCACGCAGGCGATTTCCAGCAATGCGTGTTTGTTCCAGTCGAACCCTCCGGTTTCTACATCCACCACCACAGGCAGATAGCCGCGGAAACGCCGCGACATGGGCAGAAAGGAGGGGGCAGGCTGTGGGTCGACCGGTTCGTTCATCCGCATAGCCTAGCAGGTCGCACCCTGGGCCCGACCGGTGCACCCGCCCTCGGTGTATCCGCCCTCGGTGTATCCGCCTTTGGTCTGGCGCATCTGGTCGGCAGGCAAAGCGCTACTTGTCACCGCCACGGCGCTGCCTAGACGGCGGGCTGGGGTGTGCGAATGGACCGCAAAGCAGTGGGCCGATGACGGCTAGCGGTGTAGCTCAGAACGGCGAACAAGACCGGGTGAGCAGTCGTCAGCAGGAGGGGAGGGGCTGCACAGACCCGGAGTGCACGCGTGGTCTGCGCCTCACTGAGCACATGCCGCGCCCACCCGGCGGAGCGTAGTTGATCCAAGAGCAAGCCGCGTCCTCACCAGAGAGTCGCCTGTCAGAACCCCATCCGCACGCGTTCCCGCCAGTAAGCCAGCATCGATCAAGCGCATGCACAAAGCTTTCGTGCGGGGCGCCACGGGCCGCTCCGGCTGTACTCCCCTGTCTACCGGCCACGATGTCACGCAAAAGAAGGCCCGATCCGCGTTGCCACGGACCGGGCCTGCCTAGTGACACGGATGTCTCGGGATCAACCTCCGCCGACGACGCTGGCGATCAGGCCGGTCGCGATGGCAATCAGCACGTATTGGTTATCCACGCGACGCCACTCATGTCCGCGCGGCGGTTGCTTGAGGTGATGCTTGCGGTAATCGGCGACGCGGTTACCGCGATGGTCTGGTGCCAGGCGCTCGCCGCGCCGGAAGGGCGGGCCATGGCGATCGTTGCGGTGATCGTCGTGATGTGCGCTGCGCCGATCATCGTGCTTGTCGTTGCGATGCTCGTCATGCCGGTCCGGACCGTGATCGTCGTGACGCTGCTGTGCGATGTGATCGCGATCGTCGTGCTGCTGGGGCGCGGCGAACGCGGCTCCCGAGGTCAGCAGCGATACAACCATGAAAGATCCGATGAGACGTTTCATCTGCGTACTCCTGCGTCACAGGAACGGCCTGTGTGCAATCCCACCGTAGGAATTTTTAGCTGAATACGTAATGAAATAAGGCTTCTAGCTATTTATCGACAACGCGTGCCGATACCCAACGGCGATCAGATCACGCCGGTGGTGCTGGTGTCGTCGCGCTTCAGGCGCGGCGGCAGCGGCTGTTCGCCATGCACCAGGAACCACACGTTCTCGGCGATGTTGGTCGCATGGTCGCCGATGCGTTCCAGGTTCTTGGCCATGAACAGCAAGTGCGTGCACGGCGTAATGTTGCGCGGGTCTTCCATCATGTAGGTCAGCAGCTCGCGGAATAGCGCCGTGTACTGCGCATCCAGGCGTGCATCTTCGTCGCGCACGCGGATCGCCGCATCGGCATCCTTGTCGCGGTACGCCTGTACGGCCTCGCGGACCGCATCGGCGGCCATCTGACCCAGCGCACGCAGGCCCACCGTCTGCGGCAGCGGCGGCGCGGAATTGAGTGCGATCGAGCGCTTGGCCACGTTCGCCGCGTAATCGCCGATGCGTTCGATATCCGCAGGAATCCGCAGGCCGGCCAGAATCTCGCGCAGATCGCGCGCCATCGGGCCGCGCAACGCCAAACGCATCACGTCGTGGCTGATCGCGTGTTCCAGTGCGTCGATCGCTTCGTCGTTGACCACGATGCGATGCGCGGCGTTGTCGTCGCGACGCTCCACCACGTCCAGCGCCGCTTCCAGCTGCGCCACTGCCGTGTCGCCCATGCGCACGATCTCGGCGACAAGACGGTGCTGCTCCTCGTCGTAGCTTTTGACGATATGGTCGTTGAGGTGCTGGTTCATCGTGATCTCGATTCGTGGCAGTGGTGGATGTCCGTCAGCCGCGCCGAATGACGTGTAGGGCAGGGCGACGGAGCTGCTTCAGTGCGGGCGTTGCGGTGCGTCGCCTTACATCAACCGAAACGGCCGGTGATGTAGTCCTCGGTCTGCTGCTTGGACGGCTGGGAAAAAATCGTTTCGGTGCGGTCGTGCTCGATCAGGTCGCCCAGATACATGAAGGCGGTGTAATCGGAGACGCGCGCGGCCTGCTGCATGTTGTGGGTCACGATCACGATGGTGTAGTCGCGCTTGAGTTCTTCCACCAACTGTTCGATACGGCTGGTGGAAATCGGATCCAGCGCCGAGGTGGGTTCGTCCAGCAGCAACACGTCCGGCCGCAGCGCCACTGCGCGTGCGATGCACAGGCGTTGCTGCTGACCGCCAGACAGGCCGAGCGCGCTTTGCCCCAGCTTGTCCTTGACCTCGTCCCACAATGCGCCCTGACGCAAGGCCTGTTCCACGCGGTTCTGCATGTCGGGCTTGGACAGTTTTTCGTGGTGGCGGATGCCGTAGGCAACGTTTTCGAAGATGGTCATCGGAAACGGAACCGGCTTCTGAAACACCATGCCCACCTTGCTGCGCAGGCGATTCATCGGGTACTTCGGCGACAGGATGTTTTCGCCATCCAGCAGTACTTCGCCGCGCGCTTCCATCTTCGGGTACAGCGCGTAGATGCGGTTGAAGATGCGCAGCAGGGTCGATTTGCCGCAGCCGGAGGGGCCGATCAGCGCGGTGACGCGCTTTTCCGGAATCTCGATGTCGATGCTTTTGAGCGCGTGGTACTTGTCGTAATAGAAATCCAGATTGCGTGCGGCCACCTTCACCGGCGCCTGCGCCGTCGGCGCCCCCTTGGCGGCCGGAACAGCGATGCGATGCATCGGCTTGGCGTTTTGGAGATCGTTCATGTCGGGTGTCCGGAAAGAAAGGTCAGTCATTGGAAATCTTGTTACGCAACAGCAGCGCACGTGCGCCCAGGCTCACCAACAACACGAACACGGTCAGCACCAGTGCGCCGGACCAAGCCAGGGTCTGCCAGGATTCGTACGGGCTGCCTGCAAACTGGTTCATGATCACCGGCACGCTGGCCATCGGTTGGAAGATGTTGCTGTTCCAGTATTGATTGCCGAATGCAGTGAACAGCAGCGGTGCGGTTTCGCCGCTGATGCGCGCCAGCGCCAGCAACACGCCGGTGAGAATGCCGGCCGATGCCGCGCGGTACAGCACCTGCACGGTGACCTTCCACTGCGGAATGCCCAGCGACAAGGCCGCTTCGCGCATCTGCGCCGGCACCAGCCGCAGCATCTCGTCGGTGGTACGCACCACCACCGGCAGCACAATGAAGGCCAGCGAGAGTGCGCCCGCAAACGCGGAGAACCGCCCGCCGGTCTGCATCACATACAAGGTGTAGACGAATAGGCCGAGCACGATCGACGGCGCAGACAACAGGATGTCGTTGACGAAGCGCACCACGATGCCCGCCTTGCGCGCATTGCCATACTCGGCCAGCCAGGTACCGGCCGCCACGCCCAACGGCGTGCCGATCGCCAGCGCCAGCCCGCACATCACCGCACTGCCGAAGAAGGCGTTGAGCAGGCCGCCTTCCTGCATCGGCGGCGGTGTCATCTTGGTAAACAGATTGAGGTCGATGCCGGGCACGCCCTTGGACAGCAGCGTCCACAGAATCCAGGCCAGGAAGAACAACCCGAACAATGCAGTGACGCACGACAACAACAGTGCCACCACATTGGTGACGCGACGCCGGTTGTACAGCGATTGCGAGACAGAGGAAGCGGACATCAGTTGCCCTCCCGACGCGACAGCTGCATCAGCATGAAGCGCGCGATCGCCAGCACGATGAAGGTCACGATGAACAGCACAAAGCCCAGCAGCAGCAAAGCCGAGCGATAGGTTTCGGTGGCCTCGCCGAAGTCATTGGCGATCAATGCGGCGATGGTGGTGCCGGGTTCCAGCAGCGACGGCGACAGGCGCACCGTGTTGCCGACCACAAAGGCCACCGCCATGGTTTCGCCCAACGCGCGTCCCAATCCCAGAAACACGCCGCCGATCACCGCAGAGCGCGTGTACGGCAGCACGATGTCCCAGCTGACTTCCCACTTGGTCGAGCCCAGCGCGTACGCCGATTCCTTCAGGCGCGTCGGCACCGTCAGAAACACTTCGCGCATCACCGAGGAGATAAACGGGATCACCATGATCGCCAGCACGAATCCTGCGGTGAGCAGGCCGATGCCCAGCGGTGGGCCCTGAAACAACGGGCCGATCACCGGCAATGTGCCCAGGTGATCGTTGAGCCACGGCGTCACGTGTTCGGTCATCACCGGCACCAGCACGAACAGGCCCCACATGCCGTAGATGATCGACGGAATGCCGGCCAGCAATTCGATTGCGGTGCCTACCGGCCCACGCAACCAGCGCGGCGCCACTTCGGTAAGAAAGAACGCGATGCCGAAGCTCACCGGCACCGCAATCACCATCGCGATCAGGGCGGTGACCAAGGTGCCGTAGATCGGCGCCAGTGCGCCGTACTTGTTTTCGACCGGATTCCAGTCGGCGGAATAGAAAAAGCTCAGGCCCTGCATCTGCAGTGCGTGGCGTCCGCCCCACAACATCGACAGCGCTGCGCTGCCGAGCGCCAACAGCACAAACACCACGGTGGCGGCGAGCGCAAGTTTGAACAGGCGGTCGGCGCGCGCATCGCGCAGGTCGCGGCCGCGGGGGGCGGTCATCGCTTCGGGAAGGGCGGTGGCATTCATTCGATTGAACTCGTCACCCGCACATTGGCGGGAGCGTGAGACATCAGGAACGGTGAGGCGCCCGCAGGCACCTCACCGCCGCGCAGCCCGCCATGCAGGCGGGATGCAGGCATTACTTGAACTCGCTGCCCCAATAGGCTTGGATCTGCTTCACCAGCTCCGGCGGCAGCGGCACGTAATGCAGCTCGCTGGCCTGGGCCTGGCCGTTTTCCAATGCCCACTTGAAGAAGTCCAGCGTCGCCTTGCTGCGCTCGGCATCCTTGGCCTGCTTGTGCATCAGCATGAAGTTGGTGGCCGTGATCGGCCAGGCCTTCTCGCCCGGCGCATTGGTGATCACCAGGTTGAAGTCCTTGGCATTGGCCCAGTCGGCGCTTGCGGCAGCGGCGGCAAAGCTGTCTGCATTCGGCTCGACCCACTGGCCGGCGGCATTCTGCAGCGAGGTGTACGGCATCTTGTTCTGCAGTGCATAGGCCAGTTCGACGTAGCCGATCGACCCCTTGATCTGCTGCACGTACGAGGCCACGCCTTCGTTACCCTTGCCGCCGACGCCACCGGGCCACTGCACGGAGGTGCCTTCGCCGACCTTGCTCTTCCACTCCGGGCTGACCTTGGACAGGTAGTTGGAGAAGTTGAAGGTGGTACCCGACCCATCGGAGCGGTGCACCAGATTGATCTTGGTCGCCGGCAGGGTCACGCCGGGATTGGCCGCGACAATCGCCGCGTCGTTCCACATGCTGACCTTGCCCAGGAAGATATCGCCCAGCAGCGCGCCGGTCAGGCGCAGCTTGCCCGGGGCGATGCCTTCCAGATTGACCACCGGCACCACGCCGCCGATGGCGGACGGGAACTGGCCCAGGCCGGCCTGTTGCAGCTCGGCGCTATCGAGCGGCTTGTCGGTCGAGCCGAAATCCACCGTGCCGGCCTTGATCTGGGCAATGCCGCCGCCGGAACCGATCGACTGGTAGTTGACCTTGTTGCCGGTGGCGGCGTTGTAGTCGGCCGACCACTTGGACACCAGCGGATAGATGAAGGACGCACCGGCACCGGAGATTTCCGCAACCTTGCTGTCGCTTGCGGTGGCGCCTGCGCTGGGAGCGCCCTTGGCGGCATCGCCGGACTGCGCGTCCTTGCCGGGCGAACACGCAGCCAGGGCAAGGGCGATGGTGAGGGACAGGGCGGTCAGACTGGCCGACTGCAATTTCATGGAAGCTCCGAGGCTGGATTGGCCGGGTGTCCGGCAGACCACGCTATGAAATGATGTTTTTGTTACACGCTCATGACAGTGCCTTCGGGAGAGGCATCACAAAAAAAGACGCGGACCGCGGAGGGCATCGCACCCCCCGGGATCCGCGTCCCGGTCCCGACGCCGGGGAGAGAGACGGCGTCGTTCCTGTTCTGTCGAGAGTGACCAGTCAACGTGACATGCAGGTGTCAGGCAGGCCTGGCCCCTGCGCGCCAAGCCCGTGCTCGCGCGTCAACGCTGTCGTCAACCGCAGTGGCGCACACCTGACGATGTGCGCCACTGCGTCGATGCACGCGTTTAGCGCGGCAGGTTCTTGGCCCAATACGCTTCGATCTGCGTCACCAGGCTGTCCGGCAGCGGCACATAGTCCAGCTGCTTGGCCTGGGCATCGCCCTTGCTGTAGACCCAGCGGAAGAACTCCAGCGTGTTCTTGAGGCCAGCGGCGTTCTTGGGCTTCTTCTGCACCAGGATGAAGTTGGTGGCAGTGATCGGCCAGGCGTTGTCGCCTGCGGCATTGGTCATCACCAGGTAGAAGTCCTTGCTATTGCCCCAGTCGGCGCTGTTGGCCGCGGCGGCAAACGTTTCATCGGACGGCTGCACGAACTTGCCGGCAGCGTTCTTCATCGCGGTGTAGGACATCTTGTTCTGCAGCGCATACGACAGCTCGACGTAGCCGATGCCGCCCTTGATCTGCTTCACATAGGCAGCCACGCCTTCGTTGCCCTTGCCGCCGATGCCGCTCGGCCACTGCACGGCGGTGCCTTCGCCCACCTTGCTCTTCCAGTCCGGGTTGACCTTGGACAGATAGTTGGTGAAGTTGAAGCTGGTGCCCGAGCCATCGGAGCGATGCACCACGGTGATCTTGCCTTCGGGGAGCTTCACGCCCGGGTTGAGCGCGGCAATGGCCGGGTCGTTCCAGGTGCTGATCTTGCCCAGGAAGATGTCGCCCAGGGTCTTGCCGTCGAGCTTGAGCGCGCCCGGTGCGATACCGGCCACGTTGATCACCGGCACCACGCCGCCGATCACCGACGGAAACTGCGCCAGGCCGGCAGCGGCCAGTTCTTCCGGCTTCAGCGGGGCGTCGGAGGAACCGAAGTCCACACTGGCCGCCTTGATCTGGGCAATGCCGCCGCCCGAGCCGATCGATTGATAGTTGACCTGCTTCTTGGTGGCGGCGTTGTAGTCGGCCGACCATTTGGACATCACAGGGTAGATAAAGGACGCACCGGCGCCGGTGACATCGGCAGCCTGGGCGCACAGTGCCAGCGAGGCGGCGAGCACGCCGACGGCCAGACGGGTCTTGAAGGAGTGGGTCACGGAACAGCTCCAGAGAGGGTAGGGATCACGACGTCCCGCAGTCGCGCCATTGCAGGGCAGCGGCATGACCGTGAGGTGTCGAAGAGATGACAGAAAGAAGATGGCGTTATCCAACGCACGCCGGGGAATGCCGGGTCACGTTGAGGTGCACTTGGCCACCGCATCCGCTCAAGCGCGTGCACGGTGGCCAACGGTGCGGACACTTACCAATAGAACTGCGCGCGTGCTTCGATGATCGACGGGTTGTCGTCGACCAGACCACGCGTGGCGCTGCTGTAACGGGTGCTTTCCACCTTCGCGTAGTCGAGTGCGAACTTGAAGTTGGAGCGCCAATACCAGTTGGCACCGATGGTCCACACGTTCATTTTGCCGCCCAGCACGCCGTCCACGAACGGAGTGTTGCCGTTGGCGATCAGGTGGCCATCGTTGAGGTCCAGCGTGTCGTAGCGCGCGGCCAGCTGCCACATGCCCGATGCCGGCTCGTTCGGCAGCGGGGTGGTCGGCACGCCGGCCTTGTAGCCCCAGGTTTCGCCAGTGATGTTCCACACGCCGCTGACATACCAACCGTCGCTCTTGTAATCCTGCGCGTTGTTGCCGATACGCTTGGCGGTCTCCTGGAAATATTCGCTCTGCAGCTTGAACGGCCCGGTGACCCACATCGCTTCGGCACCGGCCACGCCCACGCGATCCACATTGGTGATGGCGCCGCTGTCGATCAGACGGATGGTGGTGAGGTCGGCGTCCGGACGTGCGCGCAGACGCAGGGTGTCGTCGTCGGTGTCGTAACCCAGGTAGCTCAGACCGAAATGCAGCACGTTGCCGCTTTCGTTGATCGGCGCCCAGGTGCCACGCGCGCCGTAGCCGCTGCCATGGGCCTGGTTGCGGGTCAGTTCGCGGCCGAATGCGCTGGCAGTCACGCTCCAGTTGTTGTCGCCCATGCCGTACGCCACGCCCAGCCGGCGCGAGATGCCGTAGGTATTGGTCACCGACGCCTTGGACACGAAGTCGTTGTTCTTGGTGCTGGACAGTTCTTCCAGGCTGTTGGGCTGCTTGAACTGACCGATCTGCAGGTAGTTATTGGCGTTGCCGCCAAACTTGTACTTGACGTTGTTGTCCAGAAAACGCCCGGTGCTGCGGATGGTGGTACCGCGGATGGTCACTTCCTTCAGCACGCTCGGGTCGTACCCGGCTACCCATTCGAAGTTGCCCGGGCCCTTGCCTTTGAGTACCAGCTCGGCGCGACGGATGCTGAATTCGGAATTGTCGCCATTGGCACCGATCGGACCATTGAGGTCCTGCACATCGTTGTGGAACCAGTTGCCGTCGGCCTGGACCAGGCCTTCCAGCGAGACTTCGGAACCGCCGATCACATCGATGGCGATTTCGGCATGCGCGGCCGGTGCGGCAAGTGCCAGGAGTAGTGCTGCGCCAAGCAGGGTGGGAGCGAGTTTCATAGATGCCTTGCGACCTGAGAAAGTGGGCGCAGGCTATGGCGTGAAAGTTGCGTTAATGTGACAAAAACACTGAAACGTAATAAATGATTTTTGCCAATAAAGACAGGGATTTACGATGGTTTGTACTGTGTCATCGTGTGTCAAAAATCTGAACGTGCTCGCCATGTGACAGTGCACTGCATCACACTGGGCTGGCAGCACTAGAGGCTGCCTGATCAGACGACCTGAACCGGAACCCTTACCAACTGAACATATATGTCAGGTTGTGCAACGCACCACTTGCGCAGGCAGGTTCTAAATTGTTAGTTTCGAGGCCATGTTTCCTCGATTCCTCCAACTGCTGTTGGTCTGCCTGCTCGCGCTCACCGCGTGGTCGGCAGCCAATGCACACACGCGCATCTACGATGCGTTGGTGGGCGACGGCGTTGCGGTGATGGTGGAAGCTGGCGAAGAACGCGATGCAGCAGAAGATCCGCAGGACGATGGCGATACACAAAGCCAAGTCGACACACAGCCTGCAGACGATATCCCCTTGCTCTCCCAAGCTTGGCCGATGCTGGCGCGGTATTCCCCTTCTTGGCACGCGCATCATGCGCCGGCAAATCAAAAACGCGACCTGATCCCGCAACTGCGTCCTCCAAACGCGCTGCTTGGCTGATCCCCGCTGTCGCTGTACCCGGTGCACTGCGCGCCGGATTTCTTATTGATTTGTTTGTCTTTGCAATTCGCGGTTTGCGCCGCGGACGGCTATTCGTTGCCTAGAGGAATCTCCCATGGAAAGTTTGCTAGAAGGTTTTCGTCATTTCCGTAAAGAAGTGTATCCGCGCCAGAGTGCGCGCTTTCAGGAACTGGCCGGCGGCCAAAGCCCGCATACGTTGTTCATCACTTGTGCCGACTCGCGCGTTATGCCGGAGCTGATCTTCTCCGCGCAGCCCGGTGAATTGTTCGTCTATCGCAACATCGGCAACGTGGTGCCGCCTTACTCCCAGCACGTCAGCGGCGTGGTTGCGGCGATCGAGTACGCCATCGCCGTTTTAGGCGTGCGTCACATCGTGATCTGCGGTCATACCGACTGCGGCGCGATGAAGGCAGTGCTCAAGCCGGAATCGCTGGAAGATGTTCCGTCCGTGGCGGCGTGGCTCAAGCACACCGATGCGGCACGTCACGTCACCGCGCATCACGGCCACGATCCGCATAGCCAGGACGCGTTGACCTGCATGACCGAAGAGAACGTGGTCTCGCAGCTCGATCACCTGCGCACGCAGCCGGTGGTTGCAGCCCGTCTGGCGGCTGGCACCTTGCGGATCCATGGCTGGATCTACGATATCGCCCACGGGGAGATCCGCGCCTTCGATGCCGAGAAGGGCGGCTTCCGCCCGTTGCTGGCCGAAAGCACTCCAGAAGCCACTCCGCGTCCGCGACTGCAGCAAGTCGTCCGCGCTGAACTCGTCTGACGGAGTCGATCATGAACACATCAGGTATCGGCGGATATTTCCGTCAGGGACTGTTCGGGCGTGATTTGTTGTCGTCTGTCGTGGTCTTTCTTGTTGCGCTGCCGTTGTGCATGGGTATTGCGATCGCGTCCGGCATGCCTCCGGCCACAGGTCTGATCACCGGCATCATCGGCGGGCTGGTCGTTGGCTTTCTGGCAGGCTCTCCTTTGCAGGTGAGCGGTCCGGCCGCCGGCCTGGCTGTGTTGGTGTTCGAACTGGTGCGTGAGCACGGCGTTGCCGCGCTTGGGCCGGTGATCCTGGTGGCCGGTGCGATTCAGCTGGTTGCCGGTCTGTGCCGCGCGGGTGTGTGGTTCCGCATGACATCGCCGGCCGTGGTGGCCGGCATGTTGTCGGGCATCGGCATCTTGATCGTGGCATCGCAGGCGCATGTGTTGATGGATGCCGCGCCCAAGGCGCGTGGTCTGGAAAACTTCGCTGCATTGCCTGCCGTGTTGTGGCAGGCGATCAGTGCAGGCACCGGCCGCACCGCATTGTTCGTGGGTCTGGCGACGATCGGCATCATCCTGGCCTGGGACAAGCTGCGTCCGACGCGTCTGCGCTTCCTGCCGGGTGCGTTGATCGCGGTGGTGGCAGTGACTGCGACGGCGCAGTTGCAGGGGCTGGACGTCAATCGTGTCGACGTTCCGACCAACCTGTTCTCGGCGATCACCATCCCCAGCTTCTCCGACATCTTTGGCGTGTTCAACCACACCTTGCTGGTATCGGCGGTGACCTTTGCCTTTATCGCCAGCGCCGAAACGTTGCTGTCGGCGGCGGCGGTAGATCGCATGCACCAAGGCGCACGGACGCAGTACGACCGTGAGCTGGCGGCGCAGGGCGTTGGCAATATGCTGTGCGGCTTCCTGGGCGCATTGCCGATGACTGGCGTGATCGTGCGTAGTGCGGCCAATGTCCAGGCCGGTGCGGCCACGCGGACCTCGACCATCCTGCATGGCGGTTGGTTGCTGGTCTTCGCAATGCTGTTGCCGTGGTTGCTGCGGATGACGCCGGTGGCATGTCTGGCCGGCATCCTGGTCTATACGGGCGTGAAGATGATCAAGATCGGGCAGGTCAAGGAGTTGGCGACCTACGGTCGTGGAACTGCGGCCATCTACCTGGCGACCACCTTCGCGATCGTGGCGACCGACCTGCTGACCGGCGTGTTGATCGGCTTCGGCCTGTCGCTGTTCCGTCTGGCCCTGCATTCGTCGCGTCTGAAGGTCGAGGTGCGCGAGCACGCCGACAAGAAGGACGAAATGCATCTGACCCTGCAGGGGTCGGCAACGTTCCTGAAAGTGCCGGCAATGGCGCGGACGCTGGAAAGCGTGCCGCCGAACACCGCGCTGCATCTGGACGTGGCCAAGCTGCATCACGTCGACCATGCCTGCATCGAGTTGCTGCGTGATTGGAGCCGGAATGCGGCTTCGCGCGGATGCGAGCTGGTAGTGGATTGGAAGGAGCTGGACCGCCGCGTCGAAGGTCAGCCGACCGTTGAAAGAACGTTGGTGGGCGAACCGCGCAAAGCGGCATAAGTCAGTGACAAACGCCCGGCGTTCGCGCCGGGTGACATCTGTCGTGACCGGATGATGCATGGCGCCGAAAGACGCATCATCCGGTCGCGATTTTTTTTGACGGTGAATCGGCAATCGGGAATCGGCAATCGGCAATTCGCAATTGGCAATTGGCAATTGGCAATTGGAAATGGCAAGCGCAACGGCTTGCGTGCTGACGGCACCAGAGAGCGAACGCGGATCTGCGTGTCCCTGTTTTGGATGTGATGGCTGAGCTAAAGCATGTCAGCCATGTTGTCTTGAAGCGGCTCACCAGACGTGGCGAGAGTCTCGGGGGATGTGGGTGGCGCGCTCAGGACCGGAATGTATGAGTCGTACAGCCGCAGCCGCACCGAGCGCTGGCAGCGCCCGCTGGTGGTGAGCGCAGTCGTTCTTCAGCTGCGCTTGGACCGGGTCAGCGCGTCGAAGCTGGGGGCCGTTCGGCTGGCGCCGCGGTCTTGTCGCGGTAGCGGCACAGGTCATGAATCACGCAGCCCGGGCAATCGGGTTTGCGGGCCTTGCACACGTAGCGTCCGTGCAGGATCAGCCAGTGGTGTGCGTCGTGCAGGAATTCTGCAGGGATGACCTTGACCAGTTTGTCTTCGACCGCGCGCACGTCCTTGCCCGGCGCAAGGCCAGTGCGGTTGGAGACGCGAAAGATATGCGTGTCCACGGCCATCGTCGGTTCGCCGAATGCGGTGTTGAGCACCACATTGGCGGTCTTGCGGCCGACGCCGGGTAGAGCTTCCAGCGCTGCACGATCGTGCGGCACCTCGCCGCCGTATTGCTCAAGCAGAATGCGGCAGGTGGCGATGACGTTCTTGGCCTTGGCGTTGAACAGGCCGATGGTGGCGATGTAGCGCTTCAGTCCTTCTTCGCCAAGATCGAGAATGTCGCGTGGGGTATTGGCGACCGGATACAACTTGCGGGTGGCCTTGTTGACGCCGACATCGGTGGCCTGCGCGGAGAGCAACACTGCGATCAACAGCTCGAATGGCGTGGTGTATTCCAGCTCGGTGGTCGGGTGTGGATTGAGTTCGCGCAGACGCTCGAACATTTCCTGTATTTCAGGCTTGCGCATGCCGCTGCTGCGGCGCGCTGGCGGTGCAGGGCGTGCAGCGTTCAAGACGGCGTTCCTCCCGCTGCCTTGGCTTTGGCACGCGCAAGGATCGCCGCGGCCAACGGCGGCAACGCGGCCGCTGCCGGCTGGCTGGGTGCCGGTGCGGGCGTACGCCGCGCGTCACGTTCGGCGGCGCGGCGTTGCAGCCGAGCGGCACGTGCGCGATAGCGTTCGCGTGCGGCCCACGCAGCGCGCAGGCGCTGTTGTGCGGCGAGCAGGGCCGCCACGACCGGTGCATCCGCTGCATCGAGGTGCGGGTCGGGCTGGTAGTCCATCAGGCCCAGTTGCAGCGCACGATCGAGATCGTCCGCTTGCACGCAGTCGAACAAGCGCATGGCCAGTGCGCGCGGTGCCGGTAGGGTGGCGTGCGGCATCACGGTGCTCAGCGGTTGTGGAACTGTGCGGGGCGCTTGTCGAGGAACGCGCGGGTGCCTTCGCGCATGTCCTCGCTGGCGAACAGCAGCGCAAATTGTGCGGTTTCCAGCTGCAGGCCTTCTTCGATGCCGCATTCGCCGCCGAACACGACCGCATCCAGAATGCCGCGCAATGCCAGCGGCGCGGCGCTCGCCAGGCGTTGGGCCAGGGTCTGGGTTTCTTCCTGCAAGGCGTCGGGCTCGACCACGCGATTGACCAGGCCCAGTTGCAGTGCGCGCGCTGCATCGATCGGCATGCCGAGTAGGCACAGTTCCAGTGCTGCGGCACGGCCGGTCAGGCGCAACAGGCGCTGGGTGCCACCGAAGCCGGGAATCAGGCCGAGATTGATTTCTGGCTGCCCCAGCCGTGCGGTGGATGCGGCGATGCGCAGATGGCAGGCCATTGCCAGCTCCAGCCCGCCGCCGAGCGCAAATCCGTTGATCATGCCGATCACCGGTTTGGGCATGCGTTCGATCCGGCGCATCAAGCGCTGCCCGACCAGCGAAAATTCCCGGCCGTCCATCGCCGACAACGCGCTCATTTCGGCGATGTCCGCGCCGGCCACGAAGGATTTGGGCCCGGCGCCAGTGAGGACCACCACGCGCACGTCGTCGGCGCTTGCCGCGTCCACGAACGCCTGGTCCAGCGCCAGCATGGTGTCGCGGTTCAATGCGTTCAGTTTGTCCGGCCGATTGACCGTAATGGTCCGGACACTGGCGTGATCGGCGATCAGAATGACGTCATTGGACATGGCAAACCCTTGCGAACGTAAAAAAATAGTAAATACGGAACTTCCGAAAGCCTTGCTGGTCATAGCTTTCGTGATAAGTAGCGGTTCGGTATCGCGGCCGCTATCCTAGCGCGTCATCTCAGGCGGCAGACCCGTCCTGTGCCACCACCCTGGAGAATTGTTTGATGAAGTTGCGTTCTATCGCGGTCGCTGTGGCGGCCCTGGCCCTGACGGGCAATGCACTGGCCCAGGACACGACGTCCGAAAAGGGCAAGTTGAGCTATTACTTCGGTTACGACTACGGCAATAACCTTGCCGAACTCACCGGTCGCGGCGAGCAGCTCGACATCAACGCGGTGGTAAAGGGTCTGCAGGACGCCTATGCCAAGAAGCAGCCGGCGATCACTGCCGACCAGCTGAAGCCGGCGGTCGAAGCGTTCCAGAAGCGTGAGCAGGGCCGTGCCCAGCAGGCCAAGGCCGAGTACGACAAGGCCGCTGCTGCCAACAAGACCAAGAGCGAGCAGTTCCTGGCCAAGAACAAGGGCACCGCTGGCGTGCAGACGCTGCCGAGCGGCGTGCAGTACCGCGTGATCGAAGCGGGCAAGGGCGCCAAGCCGACCCAGGCCAGCACCGTGCAGCTGGAAGTGGCCGGTCCGTTCCCCTTCGGCGACCGTGAGAAGGCGCGTCCGGCGCAGCAGATCCCGGCCATCAAGGTCAGCGAAGTCGAAATGAAGGCCATGCGCGAGACCCTGCTGCAGATGCCGGCCGGCTCCAAGTGGGAAGTGACGTTGCCGTCGGATCAGGCCTATGGCGCCGACCCGCGTACGCCGTTCCCGCCGAACGTGGCGGTGCAGTTCGAGATCAAGCTGGTCAGCGTCAAGTAATTGCTTGTGCTGTTGCACTGACAACGCCGGCCGCCAGGCCGGCGTTGTCGTTTTGGCGTCCCAACCTTGCTGAAGAGAGCGATGAAACACCCACGCCGCGGCTGCGGAAACGCGCGATGAGCGACACCGATTCCAATCGCGGGGATCTGCCCAGCCCATGTATCGGTGTATGTTCGTTGGACGCGCAGTCGCACTGTGTCGGCTGCCTGCGCAGCCTGGATGAAATTGCACGGTGGATGAGCATGAGTGACGCCGAACGCCAGGAGTTGTTGCACACCGTGTTGCCCGCACGTGGGCTCATGGCCGCGCTGCCCGAGTACGCGCAGTTGCGCCGGGCGCTGTATTCGCTGGACACCGCACCCGACGGGCCGGGCTGGAACCATGCCGAACTGATCGATCTTAGCGAGGGCGGTGCGTCCGCCGAAGCGGCGGTGCTATGCGGCCTGGTGCCGCGCGAGCAGGGCACGATGGTGCTGCTGACCCGGCGCACCGACAGCCTGCGCCACCATGCCGGGCAGGTCAGCTTCCCGGGCGGGCGGATGGAGCCTGCCGATGCCGATGCGGCAGCGGCGGCCTTGCGCGAGAGCTGCGAGGAGATCGCGCTGGGTGCGCAGCAGGTGCACGCGCTGGGATATCTGGATCCGTTTTTGACCGTGAGCGGGTTTCGGGTCACGCCGGTGGTGGCGGTGATCGACCCCGCGTTCGTGGCGGTGCCGCAGCCGGAAGAGGTGGCCGAGGTCTTCGAAGTGCCGCTGGCCTATCTGATGGACCCGGACAATCTGCGCAGCGTGGAGCTGGAATTTCGCGGCCGCCAGCGGCGCGTGCTCGAATACGATTGGCCAGGGCAGCGCATCTGGGGCGCCACTGCGGCCATTCTCCTCAATCTTCGTCGTCGCCTGGAGCAGGTTGCATGAGTGCCGATCCGAACTGGACCACGCTGGTCGATAGCGCCACCCTGGCGGCGGCATTGCCGCACCCGCAGCTGCGGCTATTGGATGCGCGCGCCGCGCCGCCAACCGCGCCTGATCCGCAGGCGGCACGCAAGGCGTATGCGCAGGGACATCTGCCCGGCGCGCATTACGTCGATCTCGATCATGACCTGGCTGACCTGTCGCGTGCCGATCAAGGGCGGCATCCGTTGCCGCACAGCGCCGACTTTGCCAGGCGCCTGGGCGCGTGGGGCATCGATCCGCACAGCCAGGTGGTGGTCTACGACGCGGGCGATGGCAGCATGGCCGCCGCACGCGCGTGGTGGATGCTGCGGCTGATGGGGCATCGCCGCGTGGCGGTGCTGGATGGCGGGCTGGCTGCGTGGCGCGCCGCCGGCTTGGCCGAGACCACCGAGCTGCCAGCAGCGCACGATGGCGCCGCGTATCCCGGCAGTTTCGACGCCAATGCCGTAGTGGACGCCGAACAGATCCTGGCGCGGCTGGAGCAGGCCCCGGGTTGGCTGCTGGATGCGCGCGCAGGCGAGCGGTTTCGCGGTGAGGTGGAGCCGATCGATCCGATCGCCGGGCATGTGCCGGGTGCGGTGAGTCGTCCGCTGGGTCTGAGCCTCCGCGATGGCCGCTTTAAACCGGCCGATGAATTGCGTGCCGAGCTATCTGCATTGCTGGGCACGTACCGGCCCGAGCAGGCCGTGGTGATGTGCGGATCGGGCGTGACCGCCTGCCATCTGCTGTTGGCGTTGGAAGTGGCCGGCCTGTCCGGCGCGCGCGTCTATGCCGGTTCCTGGAGCGGCTGGTTGCAGGATCCGTCGCGTCCGGTCGCGACTGCTGCCTGATGCATGCACAATAGCCGCAGGAAGGGTGGTCTGTGGGGACGCAGGCTCACTGCGCGGAGCGCAGTTTCTTGCAGTGGTGGGTGGATGCATGCGGTTGCAGTTGCAGGTGGGCGCCTTGTGCGTCGCGGTGATGGCGATGGTTGCGTGTTCGGCTGAGTCTGGCGGTGCCGGCGCTGTGCGCGCGGCCAATCGTTCGAATGCCGATAAGCAGCAGGTGTATCAGGTCGCGCTGGAACGTGTTCGCGCGCAACGGCTGGCACACGTGCGTGCGCCCGATGGCTGGCTGAGCTATACCGCCTCCGGTCGCGTGCGTGCAGGTCGGTATCAGGTCGGCAGCGATCCGCACAGCGATGTCGTGTTGCCTGCCGGCCCTGCACAGCTGGGCCAGCTCAGCCTGGATGCCGAGGGCCACGTGCGCTTCAAGGCGGCTGCCGGTGCGGCGGTGAGCTTGAACGGACAGGCTGTCGATGACGTCAGCCTGGAGCCGGAGCGGGCTGAGCGGCGTGGCGACCGGCTCGATGTGGACAACCGGCAGTTCTATCTGGTGCAGACCGGCACATTGTTTGGCTGGCGTTTTCGCGACCCGGCAGCGCCGGCGTTGACCGCATTTCAGGGCTTCGAGTATTTCCCGATCGACCCGCAATGGCGGGTCGATGCACGCTGGCAGCCGTATGCCGTACCGCGGAGGGTGACTTTGCTGACCTCGATCGGCACGCCATTGACGGCGGAGGTTCCGGGCGAGGCGGTGTTTACCCGCGATGGTCGGGAATACCATCTGCAGCCGCTCGCGCAGGACGATGGCAGCGGTCTGTTTTTTCTGTTCACCGATCGCACCAGTGGCAAGGAAAGTTATGGCGGCGCGCGCTATCTGTTCACCGCGATGCCGCGCGATGGCCGTGTGCTGCTCGATTTCAATCTCGCCGAAAATCCGCCCTGCGCGTTCACCCCGCATGTGGTCTGCCCGATCGCGCCGCCGGAAAATCGGCTGACGGTGGCGGTGAATGCGGGCGAAAAAACCTATCGCCCCGTGGACCCCTGATCGCACGGGCTCTGCGGTCGCTGACGACGCGTGTCCCGTGCGCTCAACGCAATGCGTGGGCCCAGCCGACCGCCGCTTCGATACGGGGCCATGGAAACAACGGGCCGGGGTCGAGCTTGCGCTGGATCTTGCGTGCCGAATCGTCGCTGGCCGCTTCCTGGGTGGTGTCCAGTTCCTGATGACCGGCGATGCGGCGCACCGATGGCAGCTGCTGCTGCAGCCATTGCAGCAAGGTGATTAGCGTGGCGATCTGCACGTCCGGATACGCTTCGCGCATCGCTTGATGGCGCGAGTCGAGCCAGTGCGGATAGCGGCCGCTGTTGACCAGCTCGATGCCCAAGGTATGCGGATTGTGGCCGCGCACGTGATGCGCGACGCGGTCCAGCGCCACGTACTGCTGGATGCTGCCGTTGCGATCGATGTAGTAATGCCCGCTGTTGCCGGTGCCGCTGTCGTAGAGCACGCGCTCGCCGTAGTCGCGCGCCATGGCCATGTCGGGCAATTCGGTGCAGTGGATGACCACCATGTCGATGTGCTCGAGCCGGCGGCGTGCCAGTCGCGATTCGTAAGACAACGGCGCGTAGGTGATCGGTGGCGACGGCAGGACGGCATCGGACATGAAGCGAATGCTAGCATTCGCCGATGGCTTTGAATCCCGACAGCCCTTTGGGCAAATTGATGGCGACGCTGCCGCAGACCGGTCAGGTGACCTGGATCGGCGTGCGTCCGGCGCGTGATGTGGAGATGTTGGAGGTGGACGCCGCGCAGGCCACCACCGGCATCGGGCTGGTCGGCGATCGCTACAAGGGCGGCAGCGGCAAGCGTGGGATCACCTTGATCCAGGCCGAGCATCTGCCGGTGATCGCGGCGCTGGCGGGGCATGCGACGATCGCGCCGGCCACGCTGCGCCGCAATCTGGTGATCGCCGGCATTCCGCTGATCGCATTGAAAGGGCGGCGCTTCCGCATTGGCGATGTCGAGCTGGAAGGCACCGACCCGTGCGACCCATGCTCGCGCATGGAAGACGCGCTGGGCGCGGGCGGCTACAACGCGATGCGTGGACACGGTGGGCTGTGCGCGCGTGTCCTGCGCGGCGGCGTGCTGCGTATTGGCGATACGGTGCAGGCGCTATGAGCCGCGGCCATTGCATTCTGGCGCATGGGTTCGAAAGCGGCCCTGCGGCGCGCAAGGTCAGCGCATTGGCCGAGGTTGCCGACCGCCTGGGGTGGACCCATGAACGCCCGGATTTCACCGATCTTGATGCGCAGCGCGATGTCAGCCCGCTCGGTGACGTGCGCGGACGCCTGCAGCGATTGCTGCAGATCGCACGCGACGCCGCAGGCAAGGGGCCGTTGGTGCTGGTGGGTTCCAGTCTGGGCGCCTATATCGCTGCGCAGGTGTCGCTGCAGGTGCCTACGCGTGGGCTGTTTTTGATGGTGCCGCCAACCACGATGGGCCCGCTGCCGGCGCTGGATGCTGCGCCGGTGCCGATCTCGGTGGTGCATGCCTGGCGCGATGCGCTGATTCCCGCCGCAGACGTGATCGCCTGGGCGCAGGCGCGTCAGGCGCGGCTGTTGCTGGTCGACGATGAGCACGATCTCGCCGCGCATGTGGACACGGCAGCGAACGCGTTCGCCGAACTGTTGCAGCGCCTGTGATGCACGAGGCTGACGACATGCCGCCCACACCGGCCGAGCCGGCGACGGCGGTGCTGATTCGCGAGGCCAGCGACGGCGACACCGCCGCCATCGAGATATTGACCATGGTGGCGTTCATGCGCGCCGAGCACAGCCGTCATGACGAACAGCATGTGATCGCCGCGCTGCGTCATGACGATGCGCTGGCATTGTCATTGGTCGCCGACCACGATGGTTACGTGGTCGGCCATCTGGCAGTGTCGCCGGTGAGCTTGTCCGACGGGTCGTCCGGCTGGTTTGCGCTGGGGCCGTTGGCGGTGGGCCCGGGCCACCAACGCCAGGGCCTGGGTAGCCGTCTGGTGCACGCAGCCCTGGCGACCTTGCGCGAGCGCGGCGCGGCGGGATGCGTTGCCTTTGGCGAACCCGGTTTTTTCCGGCGGTTTGGGTTCGCCGTCGAGCCGGGGCTGAGCGTGCCCGATGCACCGGTATCGGAATTGCAGGCGTTGGCGTTCGGCGACCGGCTGTTGCCACTGGCCGATGTGGCCTATCACCCGGCATTCGGTCTGGGCTGAGTCGCGCGCAGCGCTGCACATGCGTGAACGGATGCAGTCGTGATCCTGCGCACAGGTGGCGCCCGTTCGCTCACCGGCACCCTGCATCGCGCTTTCGGCCGCAGCGCATTGCCGCGTTCGTCACCATGGTCGGCAACAGCGATTGACGCTTGCCAAGGTGAAAAAAGATGCAATGTGACGTGCGACCGATGCCGCCCAGTGAACCGCGTGCCGGCCTGATTTCGCATGCGGGCGATACCTTGCAGGATGATGCGACCTTGCTGGCATCGATCCGGTCGCGACTGCGGCAGGACGCCAGCCGTTCTGCTGCCGAAGTGGAGCGTTTGCTGCAACTGGTCGATGCGCTGTGGGCGATGGAGCTGGGGCGGTTCCTGCTGCGCAATCGTGGGCTCAATGCGGAGTGGACGCATCGGTTGGTCACCTATGAGGCGGGAACCCTGCCTCAGGACACCACGCCGGCACTGGAGTACGAAATTTTCGAGAAGACGCCGGCCGTGCTCGCAACCCGCGAGCGGTTCGGCATCTTCCGTGCGCAATTGCAGTCCTTGTTGCGGCCCGGCATGACGATCGCGTCGGTGCCGTGCGGATGGATGGGCGATGTGTTGAGCCTGGATTACCGGCAGTGCCCGGATGTGCGCTTGATCGGGATCGATCTGGACCCGCAAGCGCTGGACGGTGCGCTGCAGCTGGCACGTCGCTACGGGCTGGAGCAGCAGCTGTCGCTGCGGCTGGAAGACGCCTGGGCGCAGGGCGATGCAGACAGTGCGGACGTGGTGACCAGCAATGGCCTCAATCTCTATGAGCCGGACGATGCGCGGGTGGTCGCGCTCTATCGCGCGTTCTTCCACAGGCTGCGGCCGGGCGGCACGCTGGTGGCGAGTTTCCTGACGCCTCCGCCCAGCCTGTGCGCGGAATCCACGTGGAAGCTGGCGTTGATCGACCAGGCATCGCTGGTGCTGCAGAGCCAGGTCTTCATCGATATCGTCCAGGCGCGCTGGGCATCGTTCCGCACCCATGCGCAAACGCGCGCACAGCTGGAGAGTGCCGGCTTTGCAAGCGTGCGTTTCATCGACGGTCGCGCCAGCATTTTTCCCACTGTGATCGCGCAAAAGCCGATGCATGCCTGAGGGTAACGACGACGCAGCGACTCTCTCGCGGCATGGAGTGTTGGTGCGTTGCCGGCGAGTGTCCGCTGCGTTGGCGCGCGATTGCGGATACCGATAACGCCAGGCGCGCGCGTCGGCGAAGAGCAGCTAACAAAACGACTGCACTCACCGCCAGGCGGACACGGCCGGTGCTCGGTGCGGCATGTGCCACGCGTGCACTGCGGTTCTGAGCGCGCCGTCTGCACCCACCTGACGACTGCACGCTATGTCTTGTTAGCCGCTCCAAGGGGCAGGGCGCACTACAAGCGTGCAGGCGTGCGTTTTCCTGCGGATATCTCGTTGTCGTTGAGCGGATTGTTCGGCGCAGTGATGTTCAGGGGTTTCGGTGCAGCCGCACACCGGCCTACACTTGTGCTGCACCCACTGTTCGAGGATTGGTCCAATGCGCCATTGATGCCGCCGTCGTGATGAAGGCCATACCCGTTGCCGTTCCGTCTGGAACGCGACGTGTCCTGGCATGCAATGGAGGTACTGATGACCTGTCCGTCGTTGACGCTGGAAAGCGTCGCGTTCGTGCTGCCCGATGGCAGCACGCTGTTTTCCGATCTCACCCTGCACATCGATCAGCGCCGCACCGGCCTGGTCGGTCGTAATGGCGTGGGCAAGAGTGTGCTCGGCCGTCTGCTGGCCGGCCAGCTGGCCCCCAGCAGCGGCCGCTGCGTACGCCATGGCAGCGTGCATTACCTGCCGCAGCGCGTGAGCGCGATGCCGGGGCAGCGTATCGCCGATCTGGCCGGGGTCGCGCCGTTGCTGGACGCGCTGGACCGGATCGCCGCCGGGAGCGTGGCGCCTGCCGATTTCGAGCGGGTGGGCGAGCGCTGGAATGCCCACGCCGAGTTCGCCGCAGAGCTCGAGCAGCAAGGGCTGGGGGGCCGCGATCCGCATGGCCCTGCCGCGCATCTGAGTGGCGGCGAAGCCATGCGGGTGGCGCTCGCCGGCGCCTGGCTGACGCAACCGGACCTGCTGATCCTGGATGAACCCAGCAACCATCTGGACGGCCCGCAGCGACAGCGGCTGCTGGCGCAGTTGCAGGCTTGGAAGGGTGGGTTGCTGATCATCAGTCATGAACGGCTGCTGCTGGATGGCATGCAGCGCATCCTGGCGTTATCCGCGCACGGGGTGCGCAGTTATGGCGGCAACTACACCCACTACGCGCAGCAGCACGCACGCGAGCAGCAGGCGGCCGGCGAGCTGCTTGCGCAGCGCAAACAGGCGCGTGCGCACGGCGAACAGGCACTGCGCGAGCAGTACATGCGCCAGCAGCAACGCCAGGCGCGTGGCGCGCGTGCGGCGGCGCAGGCCAATCAGGCGCCGATCCTGCTCGGGGGCCAGCGGCAGCGCAGCGAGGTCAGCGCTGGCCGGCTGCAGCAGCACCGTCATGCCGAACAAACGCGCTTGTCGGAAGCGGTGACGCAGGCCGCAGCCCAGGTGGAGGCCCCACCGGGCATTACGTTGCTGGCACCAGCGACGGCAACAGGCGCGTCGCAACGCCTGGCGACCCTGCAGCAGGTGGAGCTGGCGGATGGGCGGCTGGGTGGGCGACGCGTAGATCTGCTGCTGCACGGCCAGCCCCGCATCGGGCTGGTCGGCCCGAACGGCAGCGGTAAATCCTCGCTGCTGCAGCTGTTGGGCGGGCGCCTGGCGGCACAGGCGGGCAAGTGCGAGGTGCATGTGCCGGTGGCCTATCTGGATCAGGATCTGGGCATGCTCGACCCGGCACGCTCGGCCGCTGCGCAGCTGTGCGATGCCGACCCCGCAGCCGCCGAGCACGCCCAGCGGCTGCGCCTGGCGTTGCTGGGGCTGGACCGCCAGCGTGCCGACCTGCCCACCGGCCAGCTCAGCGGCGGCCAGCGGCTCAAGGCAGCGCTGGCCTGCGCGCTGTATCGGGCCCGGCCGGCGCAGCTGCTGTTGCTGGACGAACCCACCAATCATCTGGATCTGGCCTCCGTCGAGGCGGTCGAGACGCTGCTGCGCAGCTACACCGGCGCGCTGTTGGTGGCCTCGCACGATGCCGCCTTCCTGGACCGCTTGGGCCTGCAGCAGCGGCTGGACACCGGGCAGGCGCAGTGGCGGCTGGGGCCCTGGTGAACCGTGCGGCGGGCCCTGCAGCCGGCGGGGGTGGTAATGCCGGCCGCGATGGCCGACCATTTGCGGCCCATCCACGGCGTCCACGGCACTGCCCACCCGGGCGCCGGCCCGCTGTCCTGCTCCCACGCTCGCCGCCGCGCCAGCGTCTTATCGATACCTGCCTACGTGAAATTCTTCGCATCCTGTGCCAAAGGCCTGGAATACCTGCTTGCCGACGAGCTGCTTGCGCTCGGTGCCAGCAAGGCCACCGCCACCATCTCCGGCGTCAATGTCGAGGGTGAACCGCGCGACGCGCTGCGCGCCGTCATGTGGTCGCGCCTGGCCAGCCGGGTGCTGTGGCCGCTCACCGAGTTCGACTGCCCGGACGAGGACGCGCTGTATGCCGGTGTGTCCGAGTTGCCGTGGGACGAGCACCTGTCGGTGGGCCACACCTTGTCGGTGGATGCGCACGTCTCCGGCACCGCGATCACGCACGCGCGCTATGCCGCACAGCGCATCAAGGATGCGGTGGTCGACACCATGCGCCGGCAGGGGCTGGAACGCCCGTCGGTGGATGTGGAAAGCCCCGACCTGCGGTTGAACCTGTCGCTGCGCAAGGGCCGCGCCACCATCTCGATCGACCTGGGCGGCGGCCCGTTGCACCGGCGCGGTTGGCGCATGGCGCAGAACGAAGCGCCGCTGAAGGAAAACCTGGCTGCTGCCGTCCTGCTGCGCGCCGGCTGGCCGCGCGCATATGCCGATGGCGGCGGCTTGCTGGACCCGATGTGCGGCAGCGGCACGCTGTTGATCGAAGGCGCCTTGATGGCCGCCGACGTCGCGCCCGGCCTGCAGCGCTACGGCAGCGATGTACCCAGCCGTTGGCGCGGGTTCGACCGTGCGGTCTGGCAGCAGCTGGTCGACGAAGCACGCGAACGCGACAGCGCAGGCCGTGCCGCGCTGAAGCAGGTGATCCATGGCAGCGACATGGACCCGCATGCGATCCGCGCCGCCAAGGAGAACGCACAGGTGGCCGGTGTGGCCGAGGCGATCTGGTTCGGCGTGCGCGAGGTCGGCGACCTGCAGACCCCGCCGCAGGCCACCGGTGTGGTGGTCTGCAATCCGCCGTACGACGAACGTCTGGCCGCCGATGCGGCCTTGTATCGCAAGCTTGGCGATACCTTGCAGCGCGTGGTGCCGCAGTGGCGCGCGAGCCTGCTGTGCGGCAATGCCGAACTGGCCTACGCCACTGGCCTGCGCGCGGGCAAGA
The DNA here is from genome assembly GCF_040202875.1 of Xanthomonas sp. WHRI 10204. NCBI lineage: Bacteria > Pseudomonadati > Pseudomonadota > Gammaproteobacteria > Lysobacterales > Lysobacteraceae > Xanthomonas > Xanthomonas sp. WHRI 10204. The sequence goes on along the minus strand of NZ_JBEGDW010000002.1, from coordinate 272,966 downwards.
AATACCAGTTGTTCAATGGCGCGATCGAGTGCGCGTTGATCGTCTGCGACCCGATTGCAGTGCCGCGCCGTACCCCGTTGGCAGCGCCCACCGCGCTCAGCGAAGGAGCGCAGATGGTGGCCAACCGCCTGCGCAAGAACCTGCAGAAATTCAAGAAGTGGCGCGCCCGCGAAGGCATCGAGTGCTTCCGCGTCTACGATGCCGACCTGCCGGAGTATTCCGCTGCCATCGACGTGTATCAGCAAGCCGATGGCGACCGGCGCAGCTTCCTGCATGTGCAGGAATACGCCGCGCCGGCGACCATTCCCGAGGCGGATGTGCGCCGGCGTCTGGGCGAGCTGTTGGCCGCTGCGCGCGAGGTGTTCGAGGTGCCTGCCGAGCGCGTTGCACTGAAGTCGCGCGAGCGTGGCAAGGGCGGCAGCAAGTACGGCCGCTTCGAGCAGCGCAACGAAATCGTCAACGTGCGCGAGCACGGCGCGCTGTTGCGGGTGAACCTGTTCGATTATCTGGACACCGGCCTGTTCCTGGATCATCGCCCGTTGCGCGGCACCATGGCGCAGCAGTCCAAGGGGCGGCGCTTCCTCAACCTGTTCTGCTACACCGGCGTGGCCAGCGTGCAGGCGGCGGTGGCCGGCGCCAGCGCCACGACCAGCGTGGATCTGTCCGGCACCTATCTGCAGTGGTGCGCCGACAACCTGGCCTTGAACGGCCAGGCCGGCAGCAAGCACAAGCTGGTGCAGGCCGATGCGCTGGCCTGGCTGGAAGCCGAGCGCGCGCACTTCGACGTGATCTTCTGCGACCCGCCGACCTTCTCCAACTCCGCGCGCGCCGAGGATTTCGATATCCAGCGCGAGCATGTGCGCTTGCTGCGCGCGGCGGTGGCGCGCCTGGCGCCGGGCGGCGTGCTGTATTTCTCCAACAACTTCCGCCGTTTCAAGCTGGATGAAGAAGCGGTGGCCGAGTTCGCGCAATGCGAGGAAATCAGCCCGCGCACCATCGACCCGGATTTCGAACGCCATGCACGCATCCATCGCGCCTGGCGGTTGACGGCCTGAGCCGAGGCCGGCCGATGTGGCGGTGTGCCGCGTGGCGCCCGCTGCGTGCGTCGCGGTCGCCAGTGGCGCAGCGGCGGCCGCGCGTGCGAGGGCAGGGCGCGCCGCCAACAAGCCCACCACAGCGCTGCGGTATGCTGATTCGCATGCTTTGGAGTCAACGATGACCGCATCACCCCGCATTGCCTTTGTGGCCAGTCACACCGAGCCCGCCGTGAACGCGCGGGCGCGTCTGGTGCAGCGCTACGGCGATCATCCGCTGGAGACCGCCGAGATCGTCTGCGCCCTGGGTGGGGACGGCTTCATGCTGCAGACCCTGCATCGCCACGGTGCCGCCGACAAGCCGGTGTTCGGCATGAAGCTGGGCTCGGTCGGGTTTTTGATGAACCAGTACCGCGACGACGAAGACGACCTGCTGGTGCGCCTGCAACGTGCCGAACCTGCGCATCTGCGGCCGCTGGAAATGCTGGTGCAGACCGAATCCGGCACCAGTGCCGGATCGTTGGCATACAACGAAGTCTCGCTGTTGCGGCAGACCCGCCAGGCCGCGCATCTGAGCGTGGATCTCAATGGCCAGACCCGCATCGCCGAACTGATCGGCGACGGCGTCATGGTCGCAACGCCGGCCGGCAGTACCGCTTACAACTATTCGGCGCACGGGCCGATTCTGCCGCTGGGCTCGCATACGCTGGCACTGACGCCGATTGCGCCGTATCGCCCGCGCCGTTGGCGTGGCGCCATCCTCAAGGCCGATACCGAAGTGCGCTTTCGCGTGCTCGACCCGTACAAGCGTCCGGTCAGCGTCACCGCTGACTCGCACGAAATCCGCGACGTGGTGGAAGTCACCATCCGCGAATCCACCGAGCGCCGCGTCACGTTGCTGTTCGATCCGGAACACAATCTGGAAGAACGCATCTTCAGCGAACAGTTTGCGGTGTGAGGGGCATTCGGGATTGGCAACGGCAAGGGCGCCGCAAGAGCGCTTTAAACGTGTCCGCACACGCTACGATGCTGCACGGATGCCCGATGCAATTCCGCTCTCCTGTTCCTGCTTCTACCGATTCCCGATTCCCCTCTCCCCATTCCCGGCACCCAAATGGCTGACAACTCCCCCAGGTTATTGACCATCGCGGTGACCTCGCGCGCGCTGTTCGATCTTGAAGAAGGCCATGCGCTGTTCGAGGCGAACGGGGTGGAGGCGTATTCGGCGTTCCAGCGCGAGCACGAAGACGACATCCTGCAGCCGGGCGTCGCGTTTCCGGTGGTGCGCAAGCTGTTGGCGCTCAACCACGATGTGCCCGAAGAAACCCCGCGCGTGGAGGTGATTCTGCTGTCGCGCAATTCTGCCGATACCGGGTTGCGCATCTTCAACTCGATCCAGCACTACAACCTGGGCATCGTGCGCGCGACTTTCACGTCTGGTCAGCCCACCTGGCCGTACGTGAAACCGTTTGGTACCGATCTGTTCCTGTCGGCCAATCCGGAGTCGGTACGGCGTGCGCTCACTCACGGCATTGCCGCGGCCACCATCATGCCGCGCGCGGCGGGCGAGCGTGCCGAAGCGGCTGCAGCGATCGTGGACAACGATGAGAGCCGCCTGCCCACGCAGCTGCGCATCGCCTTCGACGGGGACGCGGTGATCTTCGGCGACGAGAGCGAACGCATCTCGCGCGAGCAAGGTGTGGAAGCGTTCGGGCGTCACGAGCGCGAGCGCGCACGCGAACCGCTGTCGGTTGGGCCGTTCCGCAATTTCCTGTCGGCGTTGCATGCGCTGCAGGCGGCGTTTCCTCCCGGCGAAGCGTCGCCGATCCGCACGGCGCTGGTCACCGCGCGTTCGGCGCCTGCGCATGAGCGGGTGATCCGAACCTTGCGCGAGTGGGGCGTGCGCCTGGACGAAGCGCTGTTTCTCGGCGGCCGGCACAAGGGGCCATTTCTGGAAGCGTTTGGCGCAGATATCTTCTTCGACGACTCGCAGCACAACATCGACAGCGCACGCCAGCATCAGCATGTGGCGGCCGGCCACGTGCCGCACGGCGTGGCCAACGATCCGCCGAGCCGATGAGCGAGTCGCCGCAGTCGCCAGCGCGTGCTGGGCTACTGCGGACCTGGCGCACGCTGGAACTGACCTTCACCGACGACACGGTGCAGACCCGCATGTCGCGCTGGGCGCCGCATCGGCTGATGCTGCCGTATACGCGCAGCATGCTGGCTGCGCTGTGGCTGCAACCGCGCCCGGAGTGCATTGGGCTGATCGGCGTGGGGGGCGGTGCGCAGGTGAAGTTCTGCCATCGCTACCTGCGCAGCACGCGTCTGGAAGCGGTGGAAGCCGACCCGCAGGTGCTGGCGTTGCGCGATGCATTCGCCATTCCGCGCGACGACGCGCGGCTGGAGATCACGCTGGGGGATGGCGCCGACTGGATCGGCAACCGCGCCGGACGCTACGACCTGTTATTGCTGGATGCCTACGACGCCCATGGCATTCCGCCGGCTTTGTGCACGCCTCAGTTCTACGCCGATTGTCGCGCGGCCTTGCGCGAGGGCGGGGTGTTGGCGCTGAATCTGTTTCAGGTGCCGATGGCCGAGCATCTGGCGCAGCTGCGAGAGCTGTTCGATGGGTTGGTGCTACTGCTGCCCGAACCGGATCTGCGCAACCAGGTGGTGTTCGCCTGGAACAACCGACGCACACCGGGGACGCCGGACGCCGCGCTGGCCGGGTTGGCATGGTCGGCACGCCGTCAATTGCGGCCGTCGATGCTGCGCTTGCAGGCGGCGTGGCAGGAACGGGCCTGGCGGTTTTCCTGAGGCATTGCGTCCTGCAGGTCCGGCCAACAGCGGCTAACGCAACGTCGCGAGCAGCCGTCAGCTGGGTGTGGACGGCGCGCTCAGAACCGGAGTTCAGCACCAATGGGACACCGGAGTGCAGCACCAAGGGGACATGCCGATGTCGCGCATCGGCCGCGTCCGCCTGCGGCGACGCAGGCGTTTGATTGACCGCATCAGGGATGCGCACATTGGCATCGACGCATCGGACTTTCACGCTACGCGATTACGGCGTTTGCTCGCTCGGTGCGGTCGGCAACGGCAGCTGGATATCGGTCAATCGCCAGCGCAGGCCCTGGCGGGTCAGCACGAAGGTCACCGGTGTACCGTTGGCGGTCTGCGTGGTGGCGGTGAAGCGGCGGGTGGATTCGAAGCGCTGCGTTGCGCCTTGCAGCGGGCGCGCCGGTGCCGGTGCCGCATAGGTGTCGGCGCTGACGGTGTCGCCGATGACGCGGTTCCATACGCTGTGGCCTTGCAGCAGGGCGCCGATGCCCAGCGGGGTGACCAAGGTATCCACGCCGGCGCCGCTGATGCCGCTGGCCAGTTGCAAGGCAAAGCCGCCGAGCAGGCTCGATTGCATGCTGCTGCCGGCCTGACGGATCAGATAATCGTCCAGTTGCGCCTTGAGGTTGACGCGCAGGCTGGGGAAATCCACGTAGCTTTCCAGCTGCGCGGCATCGCGATCGGCAACGGCCTGACTGATGCCGCGGATGGCCAGATACGGCCCCGCCACCACATAACTCGCCAGCAGTACCACGGCCAGCAGCGGCACGATCCACCAGCGCTTTTTCATCGTTCGCACTCCGTTGCCATGCGCGGTGAGGGGAGGGTGTTCGACTGCATCCAGACGGTAGCACCAGGCCGCCGATGGCGCGGCAACGCCGTGGCGCGATATGCCTGCGCCGAAGCTCGCCTCAAAATTCCAGGTCCAGGGCAGCACACAGATAATCCACAAACGGCGCCAGCGTCACCAGGTCTGCCTCGATGGTCTGGCGCAGGCGCGGCCCGGTCATGATGGCGTCGTCCAGATGACGCAGGTACGCCCAGTTGCGGTGCTTGAGATCGTCGATGAACTCGAAATCGTTGGGAAACCCGCGCGGTGCGCGCACCAGTTTTTCGCTGTCGTCCAGGGCGAACTTGCGCCGCAATTTGGGATCGTATGCGGCCGTCTTCCAGCTGCCCGGGTTTTCGAAGATGAACTGCCGCAGCTTGCGTTGCGTGTCCGGCTCCGGGTGCCACAGACCTGCACCGACAAAGCTCTCACCCGGTTGCAGATGAATGTAGAACGACGGTGCCGGCATCTGTCGGCGGCGCTCATGGAACAGGCGCGCGCCCTGCCAGTTCTTGTAGGGCGATTTGTCGTTGGAAAAGCGCGCATCGCGATAGATGCGAAACAGCGAGCCGCCCTGGGTCTTGGGGTCGGCACGATAGTGTTCGCTGACCTCGGCAAGCGCCGGCTGCAGATCGGTGATCAGCTGCAGAAACGGCTGACGCACATGCGCCTCGTACTGGTGGCGATGATCGGCGAACCAGGTCTTGTCGTTGTGGCGGGCCAGGGCGCGCAGGAACTTGAAGCTGGCGTCTGAAAAATAGGTGGTCATAGCGTGCGTTGGAGATCCGAACCCCAGGCGGCGAGCTGGTCGAGCAGGTCTTGCTTGGTAGCATCGTCGGGGTGAGCGAGCCGTAAATCCGCAATCTGCGCGTTGTACTGATCCAGGGTGACTTCGCCCAACCCATGGTCTTCGAGCAGGCGCTTGCGGCGGTACTGGTTCCAGCGTTCCTGCTCGTCGAACGACAGCGTCTGCGGCCAGTTACGTGCGCGATAGCGAAACAGCAGCTCGATCAGGCGTGGGTCGCGAAACCGCGTTTCCAGCGCGCCCAATTCGTCCGGCGCGCTGGCGCGCACCTGTGCAAGCAGTCGCTTGTCGCCTTCGGCCAGAAAACCGTCGTAGAGCGAAGCATCGGCATCATTGACCGCAGCGGCTGCGGCACGTTCGTTGCCGTAGACCTGGCGCACCTTCTCCGCCAGCTGCGGGCCCAGTTCGCGCAGCCGTGCGGCCTTGGCCAGCACCGCATCGGGGTCCACGCCCAGGCGCTGGAAATCCGGCGCGCGCAGATGCTGCCAGGCCACCAGCGCCGGCGACTTGTTCAGATGTACTTCCTTGAGCGGGATGCGCTGCTCACCTTCGGGTAGATCGGCGGCGCGGATATACAGCCGGTCGGCGATCTCGTCCGGGCTCAGCCGCAACAGCACCTCCGGGTCGCCGTCCAGATCGAACACGATCACGCGGCTGTCGATGCGCGGATGTCGCGTCAGCGGCAGCACGGCCGCGGCGCACATGCGCGAGGCAGGGTAGCGCTGCGAAATGTGCAGCACCGGTTCCATCGCAATCACATCGAGCAAGGTGGCGGCAAAGCGTTTGTCGCGCAGGCGCAACGCGTACTCCCACAGCTTGGGTTGATGCTTTTGAAATTTGCGCGCCATGCCGATGGTGGCGTACACGTCGGACAAGGCTTCGTGCGCATCGCCTTCGCGCACTGCGTTGGCATCGGCCAGATGTTCGAGCTTGAACGAGGTGGCGCCGTCCTCGCGCTGCGGCCAGGTGATGCCGTCCGGGCGCAATGCGTGTACCAGCCGCAGCACATCGAGCAGATCCCAGCGCGAATTGCCGCCGCGCCACTCGCGCTCGTAGGGGTCGTAGAAATTGCGGAACAGCCCGCAGCGCACGAATTCGTCGTCGAAGCGGATCGAGTTGTAGCCCAGCGTGCAGGTCTGCGGGCGACTCATCTGCTCGGCGATGCGCGCAAATGCTTCGGCTTCGGTCACGCCTTCGCGCAGCGCGTGCTGCGGGGTGATGCCGGTGACCATGGTGGCGTACGGCGAGGGCAGCAGGTCGTCGGCCGGTTGCACGAAGAAACTGATCGGCTCGTCGATCACGCGCAGTTGCGCGTCGGTGCGCACGGCGGCGAACTGCGCGATGCGGGTGCGGCGCGGGTCCTGGCCGAAGGTTTCCAGGTCGTAGAAGAGAAAGCTGTCAGGCATGCGGGTGCGAGATCCAGATCCGCGGCGCACGGCGTATGCGCCGCCAGTGGCCGTTAGTATCTCTCATCGCAGCGCCGGCGCGCTGAGGCGCAGCTGTGCGCTGGGACAGGCGCCTGCTGTGCGGGTCCGCGTTGGGCGTGTGTTGCGAGCGCGGCGTGAGCGCCTGCGCACAGGGCGCAAACCTGAGCATGATCTTGGCGCGGCCAACGCCACGGGGCGAGCAGTCGTCAGGTGGATGTGGACGGCGCGCTCAGCACCAGCGGGTGCGAATGGTCCATAACGCACCGAGCACTGGCCGCGCCCGCCTGGTGGTGAGCGCAGTCGTTGTCTTGGCCGCTCTCAGTGCGCGCCTTCCAGCGGCTCCAGACGTGCGTGCACCACCGCTTCCAGCGCTGCCCAATCGATACGCGACAGATCGCTGTGCCCGCGCGTGGCCTCGACCAGAATCTCGCGCTGGATGTCGCTGCGTGCCAACGCAATCGAATAGCGCGTGCGCAGGAAGGTCACCATCGTGTAGTGCGGCACGAAACGGGTAGGCCAGCGCGCCTGCAATTGCTGCTCGAGTTCGCGCTGCAGCAGGAAGTCGGCATCGCCGACGCGGTCGCGCATTTCCAGATAGTTTTCCAGCGCCATCTGCTGGATCGCGGCAGCATCGTCGCGGCGTGCGGCTTCGAACGCGGCGAACGCGCTGCCGATGTCATCGTGCGCGTCCATCTGCTCGGCCAACGCCACGCAATCTTCGAAGGCGCAATTCATGCCCTGACCGTGGAACGGCACCATCGCGTGTGCGGCATCGCCGATCAGCAAGGCGCGGTTGTCCAGATGCCAGCGCTCCAGGGTGAGGGTGCCGAGCAGGCCGGGCGGATGTTCTTCCCAGTGTTCTTCGAGTTGCGGAATCAGCGGCAGCGCATCCGGAAAATCGCGTGCGAACAGCGCATGCGCTTCTTCGCCGGTACGGGTGGTGGCAAAGCTCGGGTTGCCTGCGTTGGGCAGGAACAGGGTGACGGTGAAGGTGCCGCCATCGTTGGGCAGCGCGATGCACATGTAGCGCCCACGCGGCCAGATGTGCAGCGCATTGCGCTCGATGCGGAAGCCGCCGCCGGGCAATGGCGGGATTTCCAGTTCCTTGTAAGAGTGATCCAGGAATTCGGTGCGCTCGCCCAACGGCGATTTGCGCTGCATGGCCGCGCGCAGCGCCGAGCCGGCACCGTCGCTGCCGATCAGGCTCTGGAAGTGGATCTCGTGCGGCTGATCGTCGCGGTCATCGATAAACCGCGCGTAGCCGGCGTCGAAATCGACCGTGTGCAGCCGGCGATAGAAATGCACCGATGCGCCGGCCTGTTCGGCCAGATCCAGCAAGGCGATATTCAACGCGGCACGGTGGATCGACCAGATCACTTCGCTGTCGTCGCGGCCGTAGCGCTGCAGCTGCGGTTCGCCCTCGATCGGGTGCACCATGCGGCCGCGCATCATTACCGCCTTGGCCATCACCGCCTCTTCGGCACCGGCCTGACGCAATGCGTGGCGTCCGCGTTCGGCCAGCGCCAGGTTGATCGAGCGGCCGGATTCATAGCCCTTGATGCGCGGGTCGCCGCGCCGTTCGTACACGGTGACCTGCCAGCCGCGACGCGACAGCAGGATGGCAAGCAGGCAACCGGCCAGGCCGGCGCCGATCAGGGTCAGGGAGCGAGGGGAGACGGGGCTCAATGCAATGTCCGGCAGCGGCCGGATGCGGGAGCCGGCAAAAGTGAGGAAAGAAGCAGTTGGCTATAGCGCGCCTGCGTTGCCGAAGGCGCGCTCGGAGTGTACGTGGGCGTCTGCGGGTTTCGCGTGTGCCTGCCACGTGACCGGTAGCGATGCAGTCAGCGTGCGGCGCTCAACCGGCGGCCCAGGCTTCCACCTGCTCCACAAAGGTGTGCAGATCGCTGAAACGGTTGTACAGCGGCACCGGCGCGATGCGGATCACGTCCGGTTCGCGCCAGTCGCCAAGCACGCCGGCCGCATGCAGATGCTCGAACAACGCGCGCCCTTGCACGCGTCCGCCGGCCACCCGCAACGACAGCTGGCAGCCGCGCTGCTCGGGTTGCGCCGGGGTGACGATCTGCAACACCTGTGGCACGCGTGCGTGAATCAGCTGTTCCAGATGTCCGGTGAGCTGCTCGGACTTGGCGCGCAGCGCAGCCATGCCGGCCTGGTCGAACAGCTCCAGCGATGCACGCAGCGGTGCCAGCGCCAGTACCGGTGGGTTGCTCAGCTGCCAGCCTTCGGCGCCCGGCGAGGGCACGAACTGCGGATCCATGCGGAAGCGGGTCTGCTGCTCGTGTCCCCACCAGCCGGCCATGCGCGGCAGATCGCTATTGGCATGGCGCGCGTGCACAAAACAGCCACCCACCGCGCCGGGTCCGGCATTGAGATATTTGTAATGGCACCACACTGCAAAATCGACGCCATCGTCGTGCAGGGTCAGCGGTATGTTGCCGACCGCATGTGCCAGATCGAAGCCCACCGCTGCGCCTTGCGCGCGTGCCAGTCGCGCAATTTCGCCTAGATCGAAGGCCTGGCCGGTGCGGTACTGGATGCCGGGCCATAGCACCAATGCCAGACGCGAACCGTGCGTGGCGATGGCATTGGCAATGGTGGCCATCGACAACGTGCCGTTGGGCTCATCGGCGTCCACTTCGATCAACTGCGTGGCCGGATCCAGCCCGTGCAGGCGCAACTGCGATTCCACCGCATGGCGGTCGGACGGAAATGCGCCGGCTTCGATCAGGATCGCGCCGCGCTCGGGCGTGGGGCGATAAAAGCTCGCCATCATCAGATGCAGATTGACGCTGAGGGTGTTCATCGCCACCACTTCGCCCGGTTGCGCGCCGACCACGCGCGCCAGAGCGTCGCGCACCAGTTGGTGATAGGTCAGCCATTGGGTGGGGCCGGTGAAGTGGCCTTCCACCGCAAGCGCGCCCCAGTGATCGAGCACTTCGCTCACCATCGCGCGTGCCCGACGCGGTTGCAGGCCCAGCGAATTGCCGACGAAATAGGTCTGATCCCGGCCATCGTGCTGCGGGAACACAAAGGCGTCGCGCAGGCTGCGCAGCGGGTCGGCGGCATCCAGCGCCACGGCGTGGGAACGGGACAGCGGGTCGGTGGTCATCGGGCTCGCGTGCTTTGGATCGATGCCGCAGTTTACCTTCCGGCACCTTGCGCGCCGTCATGCACCGCAGGCGTCTCGGTCGAGGCCGGTCGGGCAGGGCGCAGCAGATGAGTGAGCGTACCGATGCTGTCGGTGACGCGGTCGATGGTGTCGGCAAGCGCGGCGGCGGTTGGCGAACCATCCGGCAGCGCGGCCAACGCGTCGGAGAGTTTGCGCTCGGCGCTGCGTAGCGTGGCTGCAGCCGGCGTGCCGCCGTTGCTCAGGCACGTGATCAGCTCGGCCAACGCCCGGTCGGCGTCATCGGCGAAGGCGGGCAGTGCGTCCAGCGACGGCAACGGGTGACCATCGCGCAGCACCGCCTCCAACAGCAGCGTGGCGCGGATCAGCCGGTTGCCATTGGCCAGCAGCGATTCGGCCAGCTTGAGCTCGTGCAGATTGCGGCGGCTGCGTGGCTCGCCGCGCAGGCGTTCGATCGATGCCTGCGCATTGGTGCGCGCCACGCGTGCGGCGGCGCGGCTGTCGCTCAGCCGATCCATCTGGCCCAGCAACAGGTTGTGCAGATGCTCGCGATAGGCCGTGAGCAACTGCGCCAGCGAGGCGCGGATATGCCGGCGCTCGCGCGTCGGCCATAGCGCGTAGGCGATCAGCGCCAGTGCGCTACCGGCCACGGTGGCCTGCAGCCGCGCACCGACCGCCTCACCGGGCGTCATGCCTTCGAAGGACAGCAGCAGCACCAGCATGCCGGTGAGAAACGCCACGCCGATGCCGTAGTTCACTTGAGTCAATAAGCGAAAACCCAGGCAGAACAGCGCCAGCAAGGCCATGCGGATACCGGCGCCATCCATCGCAAAATGGGCCAGCAGTGTGGCCACCAACAAACCGATGAAGGTGCCGGCCACGCGCAAGGCGCCAAAGCTGAACGTGCCGCCGAAATCCGGTTTGAGCACGATGGCGGTGGTCATCGGAATCCAGAAACCGTGCGGAATCTGTTGCCAGCGTTGGAAGGCGATGGCCAGTGCCAGACACACGCCGCAGCGCAGCGCATGCCGGAACGCCACCGACGACAGATCCAGGTTTGCCCGCAATGTCGCCCAGGTCGCGGCCGGGCGCAGCGCTGCCGGTAGCCGCGCTTCGGCTAATTGCGCTTGGATTTCGCCGCGGCTGCTGGCCCAGTGCGCGTTGCGGATCAACGCGCGCAACTGCCCGCCCAATCCCTGCGCGCGGGCCACCGCCACACGCACCAGCCGGCGCTCGCGGGTATCGGCGTTGTCGTGCTGAAACTGTGCCAGCGCGCCGACCAGATCGTCGAAGCCGGTCATCGACGCGTTGGCCGCCACCGGATCCTCGCCTACTGTCATGGTGTGGGCCAGCTGCTCCAGCACGATGGCGCTGCGTTCGAGCACGCGCTCGATCGCCGGGCGCGCCTGCGAGTCGGTCAGGCGGGTGTCCGCATCGGCCAACGACAGCAGCTCCAGCCGCACGCGGTCGCAGAGCTCGGCAATGATGCGAAAGCTCTGCACCGCGATCGCGCGTGAGCGGTGTTCGCCGTGCAGCATCACCATGGCATCCAGCACTTCCTGGGTTGCCGGCGGTGCCGCGCTGGCTTCCGGGCGTTGCCGTGCGATTGCTGCCAACTGGCGCATCAGGTCGGCGAGCGCAAAGCGTTCCGGGCGATACCGTTGCAAGGGCCAGGCCGCCAGGGCCAGCAACACCTGCAGCAGGCCACCGGCAAAAATCAGCGCAGCCACGCCGGGCGCCTGTTCCACCGGCAGCCGCATGTCTGCACTCACCACCAGCAGGATCATGCTGGTCAGGCCAACCCGCGCCGCAACCGGGCCCAGCGCCACCAGCAGGCCACCACCCAGGCCGAGCAGTAGCCCGGCGATCACCAGGGCAGGCGTGTTGTGACCGACCCACACGCCCAACAAGGCCGCCAGGCCAGCTGCCAGGGCCGCCATCAACATGCGTTGCAAGCGCGCGCGGTAGGGCCCGGGTTGATCGGAAAACATGGTGTTGAGCGCGCCGCTGCAGACCGCCAAGCCTGCGGCGACATGCCCGGTGGCCACGCCGATCGCCAGCGGCAGTACGACCGCTGCGGTGTTGCGCAAGGCCACGCGCAGCGGCACATCGCGCGGCTTGAGGTCGATCAGTGCGCGCAGCATGCTGCGTGCTTGTGTGGGTGCGGCCGGCGTGTGCATTGCATGCGCTGGCGCCAGCGCAACTCAGGCATCGACTGCAACATAGCGCTCCGGCGCAGGATGCAAATGCCCGCACTGCGTGCAGGTCCGCAGTGCCAGCGAGCGATAGAAGTGATCGAACACCGGCGGGAAGTCGGTTTCGATATTGCCTAGCGGAAACATCGCCTCATACAGCTTGTGATTGCACTGCGGGCAGTACCACTGCAGCCCGTCCTGTTCGTGCGGCAGACGTTCGCGCTCGATGACCAGGCCGATCGAACCGGCGGCGCGCTGCGGCGAATGCGGCACCTTCGGCGGCAGCAGAAAGATCTCGCCGGCGCGGATCGGGATGTCGCGTTGCACGCCCGCATCCTGCACCTTCAGCACCATCTCGCCTTCGAGCTGGAAAAACCACTCCGGGCCTTCGTCGTAGTGATAGTCGGTGCGCGCGTTGGGCCCGCCGACAATCATGATGATGAAGCCATCCTGCTGGATGCACTTGTTGCCGACCGGCGGTTTGAGCAGGTGGCGGTATTGCTCGATCCAGGCATGCAGGTTGATCGGCGGGACCAGCATCGACATTCCTCGGCGAAGAAGGCCTCCAGCATAGCCAACCGCGACGCCGATGGGCGCCGCGGTCGGTCAAACATGCAGCGCCGACTCAGCGTTCGGCGTGATCGGCCTGAATTTTCGTCAGTGCCGCGTCGTAACGCTCCTGCAGCAGATCGGCGCGGTCGATGGACATGCCCAGATCGTGCGCATGGCCGTCGCGCAGGCTGTAGACCCAGCCATGCACGCACAACTCCTGCCCACGCTCCCACGCATCGCGCACGATGGTGGTGCGGCAGACGTTGACCACCTGTTCCAGCACGTTGAGCTCGCACAGCCGCGCATGCTGCACCGGCAGATCGCCGGCATCGTGCAGGCAGGCTTCGTGCTTGTCGGCCACATCGGTGACGTGGCGGATCCAGTTGTCGACCAGGCCCATGCGCTTCTGGGTCAGGCTGGCGAACACACCGCCGCACCCGTAATGGCCCACCACCAGAATGTGCTTGACCTTGAGCACGTCGACGGCGAACTGGATCACCGACAGGCAGTTCAAATCGCTATGCACCACCACATTGGCGATATTGCGGTGCACGAACACTTCGCCCGGTGCCATGTCGATGATCTGATTGGCCGGCACACGCGAGTCGGAGCAGCCGATCCACAGATATTCCGGGGTCTGCTGCGTCGACAGTTTGGAGAAAAATTCCGGGTCTTCGCGACGGATACGCTCGGACCAGGCACGGTTGTTTTCAAGTAAATGGTTGAGCTCGTTCATGCGCGCAGTATTCCAGATGACGACGGGGAGGAAGCAAGCCAGAGGCGGGTCATAAAGCGGTGGTGCAGCAACGCGAACGCAATGACAAGGCGATCAGCTCTGGCGCGCACGCAACGCATTGCGCATCAGTGCGGCCACGTCCTGCGCATCGCTTGAACGTTGCTGCTCCAGCGCATCGGCTACCGCTGCAACATTGCCGGCCGGGTGGTTCTGGCTGAGCTTGAAGGTGAGTTCGATGCGGCTTGGCACGAAGCGGAAGCCGATCAGCCCACGCAATTGCCGACTATGGCTGTCGCGCTCCATCTCGAACTGCCAGTCGCTGCCGATGCGTTGCTCGAAGTGGGTGCTCATCCGGCCGATCAACTCGCCCACCGCGTCTTCATCGGCAAGCTCGGTGCATTGCCCATGCAGATGCGCGATGGCGTAATTCCAGGTCGGCACGCGCGCGGCCGCTTCCTTGTCCAGATACCAACCGGGCGATACATAGGCATGCGGCCCCTGCACGACAATCACTGCATCGCCCACATGGCGCGCTTGCGGATTGGGGCGTGCCCAGTGGCCCTCGATGAGCACCTGCTGATCGTCGCGCCGATACAGCACCGGTAGGTGCGAGATGGCTGGTTGTCCGTCGTCGCTCTGACTGATCAGGGTGACGAACGGGTCACGCGCCAGCAGCCAGTCCAGCAGCGCCAGATCGGTCTGTGCGAACGCGCGCGGTGCGTACATCTCAGGCGCGGCCGCCCATGGTCACCACCATGCGCTCGCGCAGGTCGGCATCGTTATCGCCGCGCGGTGGCGACACCTCATGCAGCGAAAACCCGCGGATCAGCGCATCTTCTTCGTCCAGCCCGTCCAATGCCACAAATTCTGCATCGAACAAGGCCGCACGTGCGGTGTCTTCGCTGTCGTAGGCCAACGTCTTGCCATCGCTGTCCAGCACTTCGGCAGTGCCGGCTTCCTTGATGCGCAGGCGCGCCCAGATCAGCGTACGGCCGATGGTGGCCAGCCACCACTGATCGCGGCCGTCGGAGCTGTGTGCTGCGTCGATGTCGATGATGTTCATGCAAGTACCTTGGAAAGCAGCCCGAGCAGGGCCGCCATGCCCAGGCCGAAAAAAATGGTCAGCAGCGACAGCCAGGCGGGTGTGGCCAGACCGGACAGCGCATTGTCGCGGTAGCTGCGGTAGCGGCGCGCCAACAACCAGCGCCACGCGGTCGGGCTGATGAAGGCCGGGTCGCCGAAGCTGGCCAACACATCAGAGTGCCGGTCGCGCAGGTGCACCAGGGTCAGCGGCCAGAAGATCAGCAACGCGGTCAGCCCGGCAACGGCGACACCGACAAAACACAGCGCGAAGAACAGGGTCATGTGCGGGACTCGGCAGGCGGAGCATCGAAGCGGGCAATGATCGTGATGAGGCCGACGATCGCCTCGTTGAATGTGTCCAGGTCTTCGGCCGGAATCCACCACTCGGTGTGATGGGCGCCGCCGACTTTTTGAATGGCGTACTGGTTGACGACCGCGGCGAGCACATCGAACTGCGCCACATAGCCCACGCCGCTGTCCTTGACGTTCCAGCGTGATGCGATTTCTTCGGCATAGCGCTGATTGGTGACCGGATAGAAGATCGGCTGCTCCGGCAATCGCGGTGGCCAGCGGCGGAAGCCGGAGTCACGCACCAGGGCGTATTCCTCCGGCCCCAACGGGCGATACATCGTGACGGTGGCCGCCTCCGTGCTCACTCAGAACTCCGCGCTGCCCGGCGCGCGCGGGTAGGGGATGGCGTCGCGGATGTTGCTCAGCCCGCACACGTACACCACCAGGCGCTCGAACCCCAGGCCGAAACCGGCATGCGGCACCGAACCATAGCGACGGAAATCGCGGTACCAGCTGTAGTGCTCCTTATCCAGACCGAACTGCGCCATGCGCGCATCCAGCACATCCAGGCGTTCTTCGCGCTGGCTGCCGCCAATGATTTCGCCGATGCCCGGCGCCAGCACATCCATTGCCGCCACGGTCTTGCCGTCGTCGTTCAGGCGCATGTAGAACGCCTTGATGTGCTCGGGATAATTGGTCACCACCACCGGGCGGCCGATATGCTCTTCGGTCAGCCAGCGTTCGTGCTCGGTCTGCAGGTCCAGGCCCCATTCGACCGGGAAGTCGAACTTCTTGCCGGAGTTCTGCAACAGCTTCACCGCCTCGGTGTAATCGATCTGCTCGAACGGCGCATTGATGAAGGCTTCCAGCTTGCTGATCGCGTTCTTGTCCACGCGCTCGGCCAGGAAAGCCAGATCGTCGCCACGCTCGTCCAGCACCGCGCGGAACAGGTATTTCAGGAACTGCTCGGCCAGCCGCGCATCTTCGGCCAGGTCGGCGAAGGCGATTTCCGGCTCGATCATCCAGAACTCGGCCAGGTGGCGCGTGGTGTGGCTGTTTTCTGCGCGGAACGTCGGCCCGAAGGTGTAGACCTTGCTTAGCGCCAGGCAATACGCCTCCACGTTGAGCTGGCCGGACACGGTGAGGAAGGTTTCCTTGCCGAAGAAGTCGCGGCTGAAATCCACGTTGCCCTTGGCATCGCGCGGCAGGTTGACCATGTCCAGCGTGGAAACGCGGAACATCTGCCCGGCGCCCTCGGCATCGGAGGTGGTGATGATCGGCGTGCTGATCCAGTTGAAGCCGTTCTGGTGGAAGAAACGGTGCACCGCCTGCGCTAGGCAGTTGCGGATGCGTGTCACCGCGCCGAACAGATTGGTGCGCGGGCGCAGATGCGCCACTTCGCGCAGGAATTCCGGCGTCATCGGCTTGGGCTGGATCGGGTAGGTGAGCGGGCCTTCGACCCAACCCACGATTTCGACAGCGCTGGCCTGGATCTCGAACGACTGGCCCTTGCCCTGCGACTTCACCAGCACACCCTTGGCGATCAGCGAGCAGCCGCTGGTCAGGCGCTTGATCTCGTCGAAATTGGGCAGCGTGTCGTTGGCCACCACCTGGATCGGAGCGAAGCACGAGCCATCGGTCACGTTGATGAAGGCCAGTCCGGCAGATCCGCGCAGCGTGCGCACCCACCCCCGTACCGTGACTTCGCCGCCGTCGGGGAGCTTGCCCGCAAGCGCATGTTCAACGCTGACCACCGTCATGACTGTTCCTCGCCGTAGCGACCTTGAATGGTCTGCGAGTTTACTGGCTGCGACCGCGCTGGCGCGAGCACCTGAACAGGCGTGGTGGCGCAGCGGCTTGCGTGCCCGCGTGGCCGGCCCCATCTGGACTGCATGCCGATCCACTGGTCGGCCCCTATACTTGACGCCATTGTGTTGGAGTGCCCGCATGACCATCAGCCTCACCCCCGCCGCGCTGGAGCGCGTGCAGCGTTTCGTGCAGCAGACCCCGGGTGCATTGGGCCTGCGCTTTGGCGTGACCAAGACCGGTTGCTCCGGCTGGGGCCACATCACCGACCTGGCACGTGAGAAGCGCGACGACGACGCGGTGTTCGAGCAGGGCGGGGTGTGCATCTTTGTCGACCCGACCAGCCTGCCGCTGGTGGACGGCACCTGCATCGACTTCGGCAAGCACGGGCTGAGCGAGACGTTTACCTTCAGCAACCCCAACGCCACCGCCGAGTGCGGTTGCGGTGAAAGCTTCACCACCGAAGCCGAGCACCGCTGATCTGCGGCCTTCTCCCTCCGAGAGGAAAGTCTCCGCAGGGCGGATGAGGGCACGGGCGACGCCTTGCGTTGTTGATAAGTCTCGGGTTGGTGAATGTATTGAGGGCGTCGCCTCCATACCCTCACCCCAGCCCCTCTCCGGCGGGAGAAGGGGCTTAGCATTGCGCCATGCGCTTGCTTCCTTCTCCCCTCGGGAGAAGGTGCCCCGAAGGGGCGGATGAGGGTACGGGGCGAAGCCAAGCGCGGTCGAAAGTCGCTAGGGCATCGCCTCCGTACCCTCACCCCAACCCCTCTCCCGGCGGGAGAGGGGCTTTAGAGTTCCGCTTCCAGGCTAGCCGGTTGCGGCTAAGCGCTTGAACTGCCATACTTTCCTGCTTCCTGCCCGGTTCCGGGCGGGAACCCTTGCTCCACCGGCCGCTTCGCGCGGACCACCGGGGAGCTGTCCGGCCCACGTGGCCACATCCGAAAGGTAAAACAACATGAGTCGTCATTACGAAGTCGTGTTCCTGGTCCATCCGGACCAGAGCGAGCAGGTCCCGGCCATGATCGAGCGCTACAAGTCGCTGATCGAGGGCGGTAACGGCACCATCCACCGTCTGGAAGACTGGGGCCGTCGTCAGCTGGCCTACCCGATCCAGAACCTGGTGAAGGCGCATTACGTGCTGCTCAACATCGAAGTCGACCAGGCCGTGCTGAGCGAGCTGGTGGAAAGCTTCCGCTTCAACGATGCGGTGCTGCGTCACCTGGTCGTCAAGCGCGATGGCCCGGACACCGAGCAGTCGCTGATCATGAAGAGCAAGGACGAGAAGGGCGACAAGCCCGAGCGTAGCGAGCGTCGTCGTCGTGACGACGAGGAAGGCGACGCTGCACCTGCCGCCACCGATACCGACGGCGACAACGCCGAAGCCGCTTAAGGAGCGCTGTCATGTCCAAGTTCTTCCGTCGTCGCAAGTTCTGCAAGTTCACCGCCGAGGGCGTCAAAGAGATCGATTACAAGGATCTCAACACCCTGCGTCAGTACCTCACCGAGAATGGCAAGATCGTGCCGAGCCGCGTGACCGGTACCAAGTCCAAGTACCAGCGTCAGCTGGCGACGGCCGTCAAGCGCTCGCGTTTCCTGGCGCTGATCCCGTACACGGACAACCACGACGTTTGATCGGTCGTTCGTTGCGGGGCGCTCAAAGCGGCCCGCACGAATGAAGTGAGTCCTCGCAAGAGCCCATGCGGCTGCATGCGAGTTCTCACAGTAGCCCGCACATCCCTGTGCGGGTTATCAAATTGATAGAGACCGGTCATTCGAGATGCGGTGTTGATCGTGCTCTTGCGATTCCCAAATCCCGATTCCCGAATCCCGTCTTTTCGGACAGCACCCGTTGCGTCGGCCAAAGTGCCAGCGCTAACGAATAACGGAGCACCACCATGGATCTGATTCTTCTGCAGAAAGTGACCAACCTGGGCAATCTGGGCGACAAGGTCAGCGTCAAGCCGGGCTACGGCCGTAACTTCCTCGTGCCGCAGGGTAAGGCCGTTCCGGCCACCGCTGCCAACGTCGAAGCGTTCGAAACCAAGCGCGCCGATTACGAAGCCAAGGCCAACACCATCCTGGCCGATGCGCAGACCCGTGCCACCAAGTTCGAAGGCGCCAGCGTCACCATCGGCGCGCACGCGTCCACCGAAGGCAAGCTGTACGGCTCGGTTGGCCCGCGCGACATCGCCGAGGCGTTCACCGCTGCCGGCCTGCCGCTGGAAAAGAGCGAAGTGATCCTGGGCGAAGGCGCATTCCGCAATGTCGGCGAGTACGACGTTGTGCTGCACCTGCACGCCGATGTGGAAACCTCGGTCAAGGTCATCGTCGAATCCGACGCCTGATCCTTGCTGCATGTGTGAACCGAAGGGCGCCTTGTTAGGCGCCCTTCGTCTTTTACGGCCAGCCGCAGCGTAGCGACGGCACCGTTATACTCATGCCCCATTGTCGGTTCCACGGCCTGCAGATCTTGCCGATCAAGGGCTTAGGTGCCGGCTCCACAGGAAAAGCGCCTGCCGGCTGTGTCCGCGCGGTGCCCGGAACCCGTCCGTCCCATGCGCCTGTCCACGATCAAGCTGTCCGGTTTCAAGTCGTTCGTCGACCCGACCACGTTGCACCTGCCCACCAACATGACCGGCATCGTCGGCCCCAATGGTTGCGGCAAGTCCAACATCATCGATGCGGTGCGCTGGGTGATGGGCGAAAGCTCGGCCAGCCGGCTGCGCGGCGACTCGCTGACCGACGTGATCTTTTCCGGCTCCTCGGCGCGCAAGCCGGTGTCGCAGGCGACGGTGGAACTGATCTTCGACAACTCCGATCACACCATCACCGGTGAGTTCGCCTCGTTCAACGAGATCTCGGTCAAGCGCCTGGTCAGCCGCGACGGCAACAGCGCCTATTACCTCAACGGCACCAAGTGCCGGCGTCGCGACATTACCGATTTGTTCCTGGGCACCGGCCTGGGGCCGCGCAGCTACTCGATCATCGAGCAGGGCATGATCAGCCAGATCATCGAGGCGCGCCCGGAAGATCTGCGCGTGTATCTGGAAGAGGCCGCCGGCATCTCCAAGTACAAGGAACGCCGCAAGGAAACCGAAACCCGCATCCGCCATACCCGCGAAAACCTCGACCGCCTGGGCGACCTGCGCGAAGAGATCACCAAGCAGCTGGCGCATCTGCAGCGCCAGGCGCGGCAGGCCGAGCAATACCAGGCCTTGCAGGAAGAGCGCCGGATCAAGGATGCGGAGTGGAAGGCGCTGGAGTACCGCGGCCTGGATGGGCAATTGCAGGGCCTGCGCGAAAAGTTGAATCAGGAAGAAACCCGCCTGCAGCAGCTGATCGCCGACCAGCGCGATGCCGAAGCGCGGATCGAAACCGGGCGCGTGCGCCGCGAAGAGGCGGCCGAAGCGGTGGCCAAGGCGCAGGCCGACGTCTACCAGGTGGGCAGCGCGCTGGCGCGCATCGAACAGCAGATCCAGCACCAGCGCGAACTCTCGCATCGCTTGCACAAGGCGCGCGATGAGGCGCAGAGCCAGCTGCAGGAATTGACCCAGCACATCAGTGGCGACTCCTCAAAACTGGCCGTGCTGCGCGAAGCGGTGGATGCGGCCGAACCGCAGCTGGAACAGCTGCGCGAGGACCATGAGTTTCGCCAGGAATCGCTGCGCGAAGCCGAGGCGCGGCTGGCCGACTGGCAGCAGCGCTGGGAAACCCATAACCGCGACACCGGCGAAGCCTCGCGCGCCGGCGAAGTGGAGCGCACGCGTGTCGATTATCTGGACCGCCAATCGCTGGAGGCCGACCGCCGCCGCGAAGCGCTGGTCAACGAACGGGCTGGGCTGGATCTGGATGCGCTGGCCGAGGCGTTCGAGCAGGTCGAGCTGCGCCATGAAACCCAAAAGGCGTCGCTGGACGGGCTGACCGAGCAAGTCGAAGCGCGCAAGCACGCCTTGGGCGGTCTGCAGGAACAACAGCGGGCAAGCCAGGGCGAGCTGGCTGAGGTGCGCAAGCAGGCGCAGGCCGCGCGCGGTCGGCTGTCGTCGTTGGAAACCCTGCAGCAGGCCGCCCTCGGTCAGGAGCAGGGCGCGGCGGTGGCGTGGCTGAAGTCGCGTGGGCTGGATTCGGCGGCGCGTGTTGGCGAGCGCATCACAGTGGAAAGCGGCTGGGAAAATACCGTCGAAAGCGCGCTGGGGCAGTTGATCGAAGGCGTGCTGGTGGAGGCGCCCGAACAGCTGGTCGACGCGTTGGGCGAGTTGGGCGAAGGCCGCATTGCGCTGGTGTCCAACGCCACCGATGCCGCCACTTTTGCACCGACCTCATTGGCAGCCAAAGTGCAGGGGCCGATCGCGATTCGTCGGTTGCTGGCGCGGCTGCATGCGGCCGACGATCTGCAGGCCGCACGCGCGTTGCAAGCCGCGTTGCCGGAAGGCGACTCGGTCATCACCCGCAATGGCGAGCGCTTGGGCGAGGGTTGGGTGCGCGTATCGCGCTCTGGCGCGGCCAAGCAGGGCGCCTTGCTGCGCGAGCGCGACATCCAGGAACTGCGCACGCAGATCGACACTCTGCAGGAGCGCGAAGCCGAGCTCGAACAGCGGCTCACCAGCTTCCGCGAGCAATCGCTGGCCGCCGAACAGCAGCGCGAAGATGCGCAGCGTCAGCTATACATGGCGCACCGCAGCGTGTCCGAACTGGCTGGCCAGTTGCAGAGCCAGCAGGGCAAGGTCGATGCAGCGCGTACGCGCATCGAGCGCATCGAAAACGAGTTGTCGCAGTTGCTGGAAACGCTGGATACCAGCCGCGAACAAGCCCGCGAGGCCCGCGCGAAACTCGAAGACGCGGTCACCCTGATGGGCGATCTGCAAGGTACGCGGCAGGCGCTGGAAAACGAACGCCGCCAGCTCACCGATGCGCGCGATCAGGCGCGCGATGCCGCGCGTGGCGTGCGCGATGCGATGCATGCCTTGGCGCTGACGCTGGAATCGCAGCGCACTCAGATCACCTCGCTCAGCCAGACCCTGGAGCGCATGGACAGCCAGCGCGGCCAGCTCGATACGCGCCTGGAAGATCTGGTCTCCCAGCTCAGCGACGGCGATTCGCCGGTGGAAACGCTGGAGCACGAACATCAGGCCGCATTGAGCGAGCGCGTCCGCACCGAGCGCGTGCTCAGCGAAACGCGGACGTTGCTCGACAGCATCGACGGTGAGCTGCGCAGCTTCGAGCAGACCCGTCAGCAGCGCGACGAACAGGCGCTGGCGCAGCGCGAGCGCATCAGCCAGCGCAAGCTCGATCAACAGGCGCTGGTGCTCAACGCCGAGCAGTTGTCTGCCGCGGTGGTCAAAGCCGGCTTCGTGCTCGAAGACGTGGTCAACGGCCTGTCCGAGTCTGCCAACGCGCCCGAGTGGGAAGCGGCGGTGAGCCAGATCGACGGGCGCATGCGGCGCCTGGAGCCGGTAAATCTGGCTGCGATCCAGGAATACGGCGAGGCTGCGCAGCGCTCGGAATATCTGGAAGCGCAGAACCTGGACCTCAATACCGCACTGGAAACGCTGGAAGAAGCTATCCGCAAGATCGACCGCGAAACCCGCGGCCGTTTCAAGGACACCTTCGATCGCGTCAACTCCGGCGTGCAGGCGCTATATCCGCGTCTTTTCGGCGGTGGGCACGCGTATCTGGAACTCACCGGCGAAGACCTGCTCGACACCGGCGTGACCATCATGGCGCGCCCGCCGGGCAAGCGTGTGTCCAGCATTTCGCTGCTGTCCGGTGGCGAAAAGGCGATGACCGCCGTGGCGCTGGTGTTTGCGATCTTCCAGCTCAATCCTGCGCCGTTCTGCCTGCTGGACGAGGTGGACGCGCCGCTGGACGAAGCCAATGTCGGCCGCCTGGCCAACATGGTGCGCGAGATGAGCGAGAAGGTGCAGTTCCTGTTCGTCAGCCATAACAAGGCGACCATGGAAGCGGCGCGCCAGTTGTCCGGTGTGACCATGCGCGAGCCGGGCGTCAGCCGTCTGGTCAGCGTGGACCTGGAAGAGGCGGCACGTTTGGCGGGTGCGGCATGACGTGCCATGCTTGCTGGAATGATGACACCTGTCACTCTTATGCGGAGGCACGCTGAATGTCCGACATGGCCATGATCCGGATCGGGATCCTGATCGCGGGATTGCTGCTGGTCGCTGCAATTTTTCTGTTCGGCCGCCCGAAGAAATCGCCGCAGGGGCGTCGCGTCGACAAGGACGACGGTCAACCGCGCGAACGCCGCGAGCCGGTGATTTCCGGCGATGCGGGTGTCGATGGCGAAACGTTCGAGCGCAGCGAAGGCAGTGCCGAACAGAGCGAACTCAACCTGGACGACCAGGAGGGGGCCGGCGGTAACGACGTCGGCAAGCGCCCCAACCAGGATTTCGACAAGATCGTGTCGTTGTTCGTGGCGGCCAAGGCCGGCCAGATCCTGCGTGGCGAAGATGTGGTGGTTGCCGCAGAAAAGACCGGCCTGGTGTTCGGCCATATGAATGTGTTCCACCGCCTGGTGGAAGGGCATCCGGAGCGCGGGCCGATCTTCAGCATGGCCAGCATTCTCAAGCCGGGTAGTTTCGACATGGCCAACATCCGCGAGATGCAGACCCCGGCGATTGCGTTCTTCCTGACCTTGCCGGCGCCGATGACCGCGCTGGATGCCTGGGAAAAAATGCTGCCGACCGTGCAGCGCATGGCCGAGTTGCTGGATGGCGTGGTGCTGGACGACAGCCGCAATGCGCTGGGTCGCCAGCGTGTGGCGCATATCCGCGACGAACTACGTGCCTACGATCGTCAGCACCAGGCACCGCCGCTGACCAAGTCCCCGCGCTGGTGAGTTGAGCGATGTTGAGTCTGCAGGGCGTGTTGGCAGTGGCCTTGCTGCTGGTGCTGTGGGCGATTCTGGCAATGCCGCTGTTGTGGATCTTTTCGTTGATCACCGCGCGACTGCGCAAACGCCCGCGCAACTCGCCGTGGGTGGTGGGCAGTTTCGCCGCTGCCATCACCCTGCTGGTGGCGCCGGTGCCGACGCCCTTCATCAGCGTGTTCCTGCCGCATGCGATCGCGTTGTTCGATCGCCGTTACTACGCGCACATCCTGCAAGGCCCGCCGATGTTGCGTGAGCTGCTGCTGTGGAATGCAGGCTCGATGGTGCTGACCTTCGTCATCAGCTATCTGTGGATACAGCGCACGCTGCGCGCACCGCAGCGCGACGGATTGGATCGGTAGCCACTCTCCCCACCGGGCGATAAGACGCTGCGTGCGCGCCATCGGCGCGCGTACCTTTGAGCGCCCGCGGCGCAAGCGCGGGCCTGGGTTGGGTGCGGAAGGCGAGGCAGCAGAGCAGTCGGTGCTGCAGGCCTGACGGCGCGCGGCGACGCGTTTGTCATGGCAGGTGGTGGCTGATCTCCGCGACGCCCCTCATCCGCCTCCGCAGCGCATCTTCTCCCCCATAAAGGGGGACAATGTCCCGAGGGGAGACGGGTTAGCGCTTGGCTTTGGTAAACGCCTCGCGGAACCGCATCATCTCTGCCTCGGTGCCAACAGTCACGCGCACGCGCTTGGGCCAGATCGGCCAGCTGCGGCCGACGATCACGCCCTGCTTCTGCATCGAATCGGCAAACACGCCGGCCTCGCGCTTGACGTCCAGCATGAAGCAGTTCGCTTGCGTGGGCAGGCAGGTGTAGCCCTTGCTTTTGAGCCAGGCGACGGTCTCATCGCGCACGCGTGCGTTGTCCGCGCGCCGGGTCTGCACCAGTTGCGGGTCGCGCAGGCTGGCGATACCGGCCGCCATGGCCGGGACCGGCAACGGGTTGCTGCCGAAGCTGGCGAGCTTGGTCTGCAGGCCCGGCGGGGCAAGCGCTGCGCCCAGGCGCAGGCCGGCCATGCCATAGAGTTTGGAGAAGCTGCGCAGCACGATCAGGTCCTGGCGCTGACGCACCAGGTCGACCATCGACGGCTCGTTGCTGTAGTGGATGTACGCCTCGTCGACCACCAGCACCGCGCTGGCCGGCTTGTTGGCCAGCAGCCATTCGATGTCGCTGCGCGGGGTGATGCTGCCGGTGGCATTGCCGGGATTGCACAGATAGATCAGGCCGGCGGTCGGGTCGGCCTTGGCCATCGCCTTGACGTCGTGCGCGCCATCGGCACGCAGCGGCACCTTGCGCACCTGCACGCCGCGGGCAGTGGCGCTGTCGATGACCGGGTCGAAGCTCGGGTCTGCCACCACCAGGCCTGCGCGCGCCGAGGTGAACAGGTTGCTGGCGCGATTCAGTGCGTCCCTGGACCCGGGAAACAACGCCAGATGGTCATTGGGCAGCTGCAACTCGCCGGTCATCAGATTGCGCAGGTCCTGCTCCATCTCCTGCAGGTAGCGGCCCGAACGCGCCAGCGACCGCGTTGCGGCATCCAGCGCTGCCGGAGCGGGGCCAAGCGGATGTTCGTTGAGGTTGAGCAGCACCGTGCCTGCTGCCGGTGCGACGCCAGGCGCTGCGGCCGCGGCTGCGCGCTTGCGGGCCGCCTCAGCCGCGGGTGCCAGCCCCAATGCGGAAACCGCCACGCCAGTGGTGGCGAGGCTGAGAAACGAACGGCGCGAGACGGGCAACGACACGGGTGAGCTCCAGACGAGCAGGACAAAGAGGTCGCCACGCTAGCGGGTTTGTGCCGGTCTGCCTATCGGGAAATCCCCGGGCGGCACGCTGTCGGCCGTCAGCGGGCAGATCCAGTGGTCCAGGAAGCCAGTCGCGCCTGTCCGCGTGACGGCGAATCCTGCCGGGCTTGCTGCCGGGGTGCGAGCGAGGCGCTGCCGGCATCATTACGTTTGGTCTTGCGCGCCTGCCTGCCGCTGTCGATGCGGTCAGCGACATCCGATTAGGGATCGACGTCAGGGCGGGTCATCGCTTGCGCATCGGCATGGCCCGTTAGAATGGGCGGCCCAGTGCCAGCCCAGCGATCGTATGACTGTCAGCCCGGATCCCGCTCAGCGCATCGATGCCCTGCGTCGCCGAATCGAAGACGCGAACTACCGCTATCACGTGCTCGACGAGCCGCAGATGGCCGACGTCGATTACGACCGCCTGATGCGCGAGCTGGAGGCGCTGGAAGCCGAGCACCCGGCACTGGCCACTGCCGATTCGCCGACGCAACGGGTGGGGTATCTGGCCGCGTCGCGCTTTGCCGAAGTGCGGCATGCGCTGCCGATGTTGTCGCTGGGTAACGCCTTCAGCGATGAGGAAGTGAGCGAGTTCGTCCGCCGCATCAGCGAGCGGCTGGAGCTCAAACAACCGGTGTTTTCGGCCGAACCCAAACTCGATGGACTGGCGATCAGCCTGCGCTACGAAGATGGCGAATTCGTGCAAGGTGCGACCCGTGGCGACGGCGCCGCGGGAGAGGATGTCAGCGCCAATCTGCGCACGGTCAAGGCGATTCCGCTGCGTTTGCGTGGGCAGGGTTGGCCGAAGGTGCTGGAAGTGCGCGGCGAGGTCTACATGCCGCGCGCCGCGTTCGAGGCGTACAACGCGCAGATGCGTGCGCAGGGTGGCAAGGTGCTGGCCAATCCGCGCAATGGTGCGGCCGGCTCGTTGCGGCAGCTGGACGCGCGCATCACCGCGCAGCGCCCACTCAGTTTTTTTGCGTACGGTGTAGGCGAGGTGCGCGACGGCGCCTTGCCGCAGACGCATTCGGCCATCCTGGCGCAATTGCGCGACTGGGGATTTCCGGTTAGCCAGCTGGTCGAAGTGGTGCAGGGCAGCGAGGGCCTGCTGGCGTACTACCAACGCATTGGCGCGGCGCGCGACGGGCTGGCCTTCGATATCGATGGCGTGGTGTACAAGCTCGACGATCTGGCCGGCCAGCGGGAGATGGGGTTTGTTTCACGCGCGCCGCGCTGGGCGATTGCGCACAAATTCCCGGCGCAGGAGCAATCCACCACGGTGGAGGCGATCGAGATCCAGATTGGCCGTACCGGTGCGGCGACGCCAGTGGCGCGACTGAAGCCGGTACATGTGGCTGGTGTGATCGTCACCAATGCCACGCTGCATAACGCCGACCAGATCGCGCGGCTGGATGTGCGCGTGGGCGATACGGTGATCGTGCGCCGTGCCGGCGATGTGATTCCGGAAGTGGCCGGCGTGGTCGCCGACCAGCGCCCGCCGGACACGCAGGAATGGCGCATGCCTACCCAGTGCCCGGTGTGCGGGTCGGAGATCGTGCGCGAAGAAGGCCAGGCGGTGTGGCGGTGCTCGGGCGAGTTGACCTGCCCGGCGCAGCGCAAGGAGGCGTTTCGGCATTTCGTGTCGCGGCGTGCGATGGATGTCGACGGTTTGGGCGAGAAATTCATCGAAGTGCTGGTCGATAGCGGACTGGTGCAAGGTGTGGCCGATCTCTATCTGCTCACCGTCGATCAACTGCTGCAACTGCGCCTGATCAGCACCGCCGACAGCCCGCATGCGTTCTTGCGCGAGGCGCGCGAGCATTTGGCAACCGGTGCGTATGCGCAGCTCGAAACCACCGTGGCGAGCATCGGCGTGGATCTGGCCGGCGAACATGAGGCGCCGCAGACCTGGCAGGCTGATCTGCTGCGTGCAGGGCTGCCGAGCTTCGATTGGAACCGCCGCAAGATCGCCACCAAATGGGCCGAGAACCTGATCGAGGCGATCGAAACATCGCGCGATACCACGCTGGAGCGCTTTCTGTTCGCGCTTGGCATCGAGCATGTGGGCGAGAGTACGGCCAAGGCCTTGGCGGCGTGGTTCGGCGATCTGGAGCTGATCCGCCATCTGCCGTGGCCGCTGTTCAAGCGTGTGCCCGATATCGGTGGCGAAGTGGCGCGTTCGCTCGGGCATTTCCTCGATCAGCCGGGCAACCAGCAGGCCATCGACGATTTGCTGCAACGTGGCGTGCGCATCGGCGATGCACACCCGCCATCGCCCAAGCTGCGCGATGCCTTGAGTTTTGCCAGCGTGCTGGAAGACATGGACATTCCCAAGGTGACGCCGGTGCGCGCGCAGCAACTGGCGGCGGCGGTGCCGTCGTTCGATGCGCTGCGCACTGCCGGCAGCGACGCGTTATTGCAGGCCGGTGTGCCCGCACCGGTGGTCGCCGCGCTGTTGCAATGGCTGGATCGCCCGGAAAATGCCGCACTTGCCACGGCAGCACAACAGGCGATGGAAACGGTGCTGGCGCGCCTGCCGGACGCCGAGGCCGTGCAGGCCGGCCCCTTGGAAGGCCAGACGGTCGTGATCACCGGCACCTTGGCCGCTTTGACGCGCGATGCTGCCAAACAGCGGCTCGAAGCATTAGGCGCCAAGGTGGCCGGCAGTGTCTCCAAGAAAACCGCGTTCCTGGTGGCCGGCGAGGAGGCCGGCTCCAAGCTCGACAAGGCTCAATCGCTGGGTGTGGACATCTGGGACGAAGCGCGGCTGCTGGCCTTTCTGGGCGAGCACGGCCAACAGCCATGACCGCAGCGCAACTCGATCTGGCCGGGCTGCGGTTGCGCGCTCAGCTCAATGCCGCGATTCGCGCTTTTTTTGCCGAGCGCAGCGTGCTGGAAGTGGAAACGCCGGTGCTGTCGCAGGCCGGCAACACCGAGCCGAATATCGAAAGTTTCAGCACCCGCTTCAGCGGACATGTGGATGCTGGTGCGCCGCTGCGCTGGCTGCGCACCTCGCCGGAATATCCGCTCAAACGCCTGCTCGCCGCCGGCCTGGGCGATTGCTACGAACTGGGGCGCGTGTTCCGCAACGGCGAAGCCGGCGGCCGGCACAATCCGGAATTCAGCATGCTCGAGTGGTATCGGGTGGGTTGGGACGACCGTAAGTTGGCGCAGGAAACTGTCGCACTGGTGCAGCGCGCGCTTGCACTGGTGCAGCGCGAGGCGAGCGTGCAGGTGCTCACGTATCGCGAGCTGTTCGTGCAACGCCTGGGCATCGACCCGTTGCTGGACCCGGTCGACACGCTGCGTGCAGCACTGCATGACGTTGCCATCGATCCGCAGGGACTGACACGCGACGATTGGCTGGACCTGCTGATGACCCATCGCATCCAGCCCGGCTTTGCCAGCGAGACGCTGACCGTGGTGCACGACTGGCCAGCCAGCCAATGCGCGCTGGCGCGTATCCGTCACGACAGCCCGCCGGTCGCCGAGCGCTTCGAGCTGTATCTGGGCGGCTATGAAGTGGCCAACGGCTACCACGAATTGAACGATGCGCAGGAGCAACGGGCACGCTTCACCCGCGACAACGCCGTGCGTGCGGCGCGCGGATTGCCGCAGCTGCCGCTGGATGAGCACCTGCTGGCGGTGCTGTCGCAGCTGCCCGATTGCGCAGGCGTGGCGGTGGGTGTGGATCGGTTATTGATGGCCTTGCGCGGCACCGCGCAGATTGCCGACGTGCTGGCGTTCGACTTCGCCCGCGCCTGAGTTGCGACCAGCGGGATCGGGCGATGCGCCAGGCACTGGCAGCGGCCAACAACCCTGCTGCGCTCATCGCCGGTCCTGCGTCGCTGGTGCGCGGTGCGCCATGGACTACGTGTGCACGTCGGTTCTCAGTGCGCCGTCCGCACTCACATGACGACTGCGCGCTTGGTTTTCTCAGCTGCGCTCGCCGCGATGCAGGGAATGCGGTTCGCGCATCGCGATTGGCCGTGGAGATCTCAAGTGGATCACAGCGCAGATCCGGACCCGCGCAGCCCAATGCCTGTAGGCGATGTCGCACGCATTTGGTCGTGCGGCAAGCAAGCGTGGGTTGCGCGGCCATGCCGTTGTCATCGCCGCCGTATTGCTATCTTCACATCGATGATGCTCTCATCTTCCCGTCCACGGGGGCGCGACGTTTATCGTTTCGGGGTGAGGATTGCTGGCATGAAGTGGCTGATCAGCTTATGCGGTTTGTGGTGCCTGCCGCTGCTGATGCTCGCCGACGCGCGCGCCGCTGAGCGCGGCTCCGGCGTGGTGCGTTGCGAATCCAAGGACATGGCGCGCGTGCATTGCGCGATGGATGTCGCCAGCGGCGTGCAACTGGTACGCCAGCTCTCCGAAACCAGCTGTATCCGCGGTAGCGAATGGGATGTCGACCGCGACGGTGTCTGGGTCGAGCAGGGCTGTCGTGCCGAATTCGCCACCACCGTGCCGGCCACACCGCTGATGCGGCGTGTGGTGCGTTGCGATTCCAACGGCGGAAAGGTGGTGTGCCCGGTGGTCTTGCGCGGCGCGCCGGTACGCCTGTTGCGGCAACGCTCGATGTGGCCGTGCAAGGAAAACCGTACCTGGGGAACGCGGCGTAACGAAATCTGGGTGTCGCGTGGTTGCGATGGCGAGTTCGAAGTCGGCGCCGAAGATGGGTCCGGTTTCGTGGCGGTGCCGCGCATGGTCACGTGCGAATCGAAAAAGAGCGCGCGTCGCACGTGTGGGGTGTCGGTGGAGCGCAAGGTGCGCCTGGGCCGGCAACTGTCCAGGACGGCGTGCGTGGAAGGCCAGACCTGGGGCTGGAGTCGCGACGGGGTGTGGGTCAACGATGGTTGCCGCGCGGAATTCATCGTCGACTGAGCGGCTGACGAACCTGCTTGCGTGGTCTATTGCTGGGCGAAGAATCTTGGCCACGTACATCGCCAGCTGCCGCGCACGTGCTTTCGCTGCACAGGGTGGCTGATCTGCGGTTTGGCTGCAGGGCCCTTGCCCGCCCACCCTCGCGGGACACGCTGCAAGTACGTCCTTGTAAGCTCTTACGCGGCATCCATGCCGCGTAAGGTCCCGCGAGGGTGAGCGGGCAAGGACCAGTCGCGATGGTCGGTGTGCACGCTTGCAAGCAAGGCTTGGTGTGTTGTCTGGATAACGCCGGGTCGGGTCAGCTTCGCAGCGCAGCGCGATCGACTGGCAGGCTTCAACAAAGCAATCGGCAAACTTCCTTCCAAAGCAATCAGCAAACCGTCTGGTGCGGTGTCCTCGCCGATTATGGGACCGTGTGGCGGCATGGATGCCGCTACCGAGCCTACAGGGACGTACTTGCGGCGTGTCCCGCGAGCGGCGAGGGCACCGCGCCCTCGACCAGCCAGGCTTTTGCGCTTGATGCACTGCTGCTCGCACCCTGCAGGCTGAGCATCGCCGCTCACTGACTGGGCTACGCGCGCGCCTTACAATAGGGCGATGAACGACAGCGCCCATATCGATTACGCCCGCTACGACCACATCCGCCCACTGCTGTGGACCGGCGATGCCCTGGAATTGCTCGACCAACGCAAGCTGCCTTTCGTGGTGGAGCATGTGCGCTGCGAGAGCAGCGATGCGGTGGCCGAGGCCATCCATTCGCTGGCCGTGCGTGGTGCGCCGGCGATTGGTATCGCGGCCGGCTGGGGCGTGGTGCTGGCTGCGCACGATATCGCTGCCGACGATGGCAGTGCGGCCTTGCAGAAACTCGAACCGGCGCTGTTGCGGCTCAATGCCGCGCGCCCGACCGCGGTCAACCTGGCCTGGGCGTTGATGCGCATGCGCCGGGTGCTGGGCGCGGCCGGTGCAGACTGGCGCGAGGTGATTGCGCGCGAGGCGCAGGCCATCGCCGATGAGGATCTGGCTGCCAATCGTCACATGGGCGCGCTGGGTGCCGGGCTGATCGCCCCGGGCAGCGGCGTGCTCACCCACTGCAATACCGGCTCGCTGGCCACCGCCGGCTTCGGCACCGCGCTGGGCGTGATCCGTGCCGGCATGGCGCAGCAACGCATCGCCAAGGTGTTCGCCGGCGAAACCCGGCCGTGGCTGCAGGGCGCGCGCCTGACCGTGTGGGAGCTGCAGCAGGACGGCATCGATGCCACCCTGATCGCCGACTCGGCTGCGGCGCATCTGATGAAATCCGGCCTGGTGCAGTGGGTGATCGTCGGTGCGGACCGCATCTGCGCCAACGGCGACACCGCCAACAAGATCGGCACCTACCAGCTGGCCATTGCCGCACGCCACCACGGGGTCAAGTTCATGGTGGTGGCGCCGTCGTCGACGGTGGACATGGCCACCAGCGATGGCGATCAGATCGAGATCGAGCAGCGCGATCCAGGCGAGTTGTTCGGCGTGGGCGGGGTGCGGACGGTGGCCGAGGGTATCCATGCGTGGAACCCGGTGTTCGACGTCACCCCCGGTGCGCTGATCGATGCCATCGTCACCGAACGTGGGGTGATCGAGCAGCCCGATCGAGCGCGAATGCAGGCCGCCTTCGGCGCCTGAGCCGGACCGGCGGCAAGATTGCCGCCAACGTCCCGCCAAAATCCCTGCAAGTGCTTGTTTCTGGCCGTAAAGCGACGGTATCGGGAAGCCCCTTCGTGGTACAATCTGGGGCTTGAATCGATCGGCGGGAGCGTGGGGTCGGCAGCCTGTGACTGAGGCGCCCCCGACGCGGCTTTCCGGCTCGCCCGCCACCTCACTTACGGAACCCGAATGGCAGAAACCGCCAAGGAAATCATCCAGGTCAACCTGGAAGACGAGATGCGCAAGAGCTATCTCGATTACGCCATGAGCGTGATCGTTGGCCGCGCACTCCCCGATGCCCGTGACGGCCTCAAGCCTGTGCACCGCCGCGTGTTGTTCGCGATGCACGAGCTGGGCGCCCACAGCAACAAGGCCTATTTCAAGTCGGCACGTATCGTCGGCGACGTCATCGGTAAATACCATCCGCATGGCGACCAGTCGGTGTACGACACGCTGGTGCGCATGGCGCAGCCGTTCTCGCTGCGCTACATGATGGTGGACGGCCAGGGTAACTTCGGTTCGGTCGACGGCGACTCCGCCGCGGCGATGCGTTACACCGAGTCGCGCATGTCGCGGCTGGCGCATGAGCTGATGGCCGATATCGACAAGGAAACCGTCGATTTCCAGCCCAATTACGATGAAAAGGAACTGGAACCGACGGTCATGCCGACCCGGTTCCCGAGCCTGTTGGTCAACGGTTCTGCCGGTATCGCGGTGGGCATGGCCACCAACATCCCGCCGCACAATCTGACCGAGGCGATCAACGCCTGCATCGCGCTGATCGATACGCCCGAGCTGGATGTCGAAGGCTTGATGGAGTACATCCCGGGCCCGGATTTCCCCACTGCCGGCATCATCAACGGCACCGCCGGCATTGCCGCGGGCTACCGCACCGGCCGTGGCCGCGTGCGTATCCGCGCCAAGGCCGATGTGGAAGTGGCCGACAACGGCCGCGAGGCGATTGTCGTCACCGAGATCCCGTACCAGGTCAACAAGGCGCGGTTGATCGAAAAGATCGCCGAGCTGGTCAAGGAAAAGAAGCTCGAAGGCATCAGCGAGCTGCGCGATGAGTCCGACAAGGACGGCATGCGCATCTACATCGAAATCAAGCGCGGCGAGTCGGCTGAGGTTGTGCTCAACAACCTGTACCAGCAGACCCAGATGGAGTCGGTGTTCGGCATCAACATGGTGGCCCTGATCGACGGCCGCCCGCAGTTGATGAATCTCAAGCAGATGCTGCAGGCGTTCATCCGCCACCGCCGCGAAGTGGTCACCCGCCGCACCATCTACGAACTGCGCAAGGCGCGTGCGCGTGCGCACGTGTTGGAAGGCCTCACTGTTGCGTTGGCCAACATCGATGAAATGATCGAGTTGATCAAGACCTCGGCCAACCCGCAGGAAGCGCGCGAGCGCATGCTGGCCAAGACCTGGGAGCCTGGTCTGGTCGGTGCGCTGCTGGGTGCCGCCGGTGCCGAAGCGTCCAAGCCGGAAGACCTGGCGCCGGGCGTTGGCCTGGCCAATGGCTTCTATCAGCTCAGCGAAGTGCAGGCCTCGCAGATCCTGGAAATGCGTCTGCATCGCCTGACCGGGTTGGAGCAGGAAAAGCTGACCGACGAGTACAAGCAGTTGCTCGAGGTCATCCAGGGCCTGATCCGCATCCTGGAAAACCCCGACGTATTGCTGCAGGTGATCCGCGATGAGCTGATCAACATCCGCGAAGAGTACGGCGACGAGCGCCGCACCGAGATCCGTCACAGCGAAGAAGATCTGGATATTCTCGATCTGATCGCGCCGGAGGACGTGGTGGTGACCTTGTCGCACGCCGGTTATGCCAAGCGTCAGCCAGTGAGCGCGTATCGCGCGCAGCGGCGTGGTGGGCGTGGCCGTTCTGCCGCAGCGACCAAGGAAGAAGATTTCATCGATCAGCTGTGGCTGGTCAACACGCACGACACGTTGCTGACCTTCACCAGCAGCGGCAAGGTGTTCTGGCTGCCGGTACATCAGTTGCCGGAAGCCGGCTCCAATGCGCGTGGCCGCCCGATCATCAACTGGATTCCGCTGGAATCCGGCGAGCGGGTGCAAGCGGTGTTGCCGGTGCGCGAATACGCCGACAACCGCTATGTGTTCTTCGCCACCCGCAACGGTACCGTCAAGAAGACCCCGCTCAGCGAATTCGCCTTCCGTCTGGCGCGCGGCAAGATAGCGATCAATCTGGACGATGGCGACGCGCTGGTCGGCGTTGCGCTGACCGATGGCGATCGCGACGTACTGTTGTTCGCCTCCAACGGCAAGACCGTGCGCTTTGGCGAGTCCACCGTGCGTTCGATGGGCCGTACCGCCACCGGCGTGCGTGGTATCCGCATGCCCAAGGGCGAGGAAGTGGTCAGCCTGATCGTGTCCGACCCGGCGGGTGGGATCGAGATCGAGTCCGATGAAGACACTGCGGACGACGTCGTCGATACGGCAGACGGCGCCGAGGCGGCGGTGATCGACGTCGCCGAGAGCGACGATATGGCCTACATCCTCACCGCCACCGAGAAGGGCTACGGCAAGCGCACTCCGCTGTCCGAATACCCACGCAAGGGACGCGGCACGCAGGGCGTGATCGGTATCCAGACCAGCGAGCGCAACGGCAAGCTGGTGCGTGCGGTGCTGTTGGGTGCCACCGACGAAGTGCTGCTGATCTCCGATGGCGGCACCCTGGTGCGCACACGCGGTTCGGAAATTTCGCGCGTGGGCCGCAACACGCAGGGTGTGACGTTGATCCGTCTGTCCAAGGGCGAGAAGTTGCAGGCGGTCGAACGCCTGGACGCATCGCTGGATGAAGTGGACGACGTGGTGGAAGAAGCGAGCGCAACCGCCGAGTCCGTCGCGCTGCCGCCGGCAACCGAAGAATGATCGGCTAACGTCATCGCTGCAGTTGAACGAAAACGCCGGCAATGCCGGCGTTTTTTATTGCATGTGTTTTGTTACGCACTTGGTTTATTGCAGGCGATGACATGTGCAACGCAGTGTTTAAGTGCCTCCACTGCGAAAAACGCGGTGCTTTCACCGGCGCAGGTCGAAGGTGATTGGCGGTGCGGCGGCGTTGCGTCGCCGCTGTGTCGAAGAGGAACAACTGATGACGAATGTGGATCGTCCTTCCGGTCGCGGCCATTGGGCGCTTGCGATCTTGGGAGGCGTGATTGCCGTGCTGGGTGCGGTGTTGCTGGCCGGTGGCGTGTGGTTGGCCGCGCTGGATGGCTCCTGGTATTACGCACCAGCCGGTGCGGCGATGCTGATTGCCGGCGTGTTGCTGTTCCGTGGCCGCAACGCGGGTGCGTGGTGGTTTGCAGCCGTGGTGGCCGGCTCGGTGCTGTGGACGTGGTGGGAGTCGGGTAGCGATTACTGGCGTTGGGTGCCGCGCCTGGGCCTGATCGTGGGCCTGGCGTTCGTGCTTGCGTTGCTGTTGCCAACACTGCAACGCCCGGTATCGCGCGCGCTGTCGCGCAGCGTGGCGGGTGTATTGGCGGCAGTCTTTGTGGTCGCGTTCGTGCTGGCGTTCATTCCGCACGGCGTCACCGAGGCCGATGGCGCGCTGGCGCATGCCGCCGGGATGGCCGGTGGTCTGGTCAATCGCAGTGCACCGGCAGCATCTGCAACGACCGATGTGCAACCGGCCAACGCGCCGGCAGATGGCGATTGGGCGGCGTACGGGCGTAGCCAGGCGGGTCAGCGCTATTCGCCGCTGCAACAGATCAACCGCGACAACGTCGCACAGCTGCAGCAGGCCTGGGTTTTTCATACCGGCGATCTGCCGAGCAAGCGCTGGGGCGCGGAAACCACACCGTTGAAGGTGGGCGACAGCCTGTACCTGTGCACTGCGCGCAACCAGGTGATTGCGCTGGATGCGTCCAGCGGCAAGCAGCGTTGGCGCTACGACCCCAAGGTCAAGGACGAGGCGATTCCGTATACCGCCGCGTGCCGTGGCGTGTCGTATTACGAGGTGCCAGCGGCAGCCAACGCCGGCGCTGCCGAAGTGGCATCCAATGGCTCGGCGCTGTGCCGCACGCGGGTGATCGAGGGCACGCTGGATGGGCGCCTGATTGCGCTGGACGCACGCAGCGGTCAGCTGTGCCCGGACTTCGGCAGCAATGGGCAGGTCGATATCACGGCCGGCATGGGCGAGACGCCGCCCGGCTATGTGTCGATCAATTCACCGCCGGCGATCGTGCGTGGGGTGGTCGTCACTGGGCATCAGGTGCTCGATGGTCAGAAGCGGTACGAGCCGTCCGGTGTGATCGAAGGTTTCGATGCGGTGACCGGTAAATTGCGCTGGGCCTGGGACATGACGCATCCGGACTGGGATGGCGCACCGCCGCCGGGCCAAAACTGGACGCCTGGCACGCCCAATATGTGGACCACCGCGGCTGCGGACGAGCAGTTAGGGTATGTGTACCTGCCGATGGGTAATTCCACTGCCGATTACTGGAGCAGCTCGCGCACGCCTCCGGAGAATCGCTACGCCACCTCGCTGGTGGCGCTGGACGTCAGCAGCGGCAAGCCGGTGTGGAATTTCCAGACCACGCATATCGACGCGTGGGATTACGACCTGGGTTCGCAGCCGAGCCTGATCGACTTCCCCAAGGATGGCGTCAACGTGCCGGCGGTGTTGCTGCCGAGCAAGCAGGGCGAGTTGTATGTGCTGGATCGGCGCACCGGCAAGCCGTTGGTCGGCGTAGAAGAGCGTGCGGTGCCCGGCGGTGGCGTGGAGCCGCAGATGCGCGCCAAGACCCAGCCGTTTTCGCTGTATCACACCCTGCGCAAGCCGGATCTGACCGAGCGCGATATGTGGGGCATGACCCCGATCGACCAATTGGTGTGTCGTCTCCAGTTCCGCAAGGCCAGCTACAAGGGCATCTACACGCCACCGGAAGCGGATCGGCATTCGATCGAGTATCCCGGTTACAACGGCGGCTCGGATTGGGGCAGCGTGGCGGTGGATCCGCAGCACGGCGTGATCGTGGCCAATTACAACGACATGCCGAACTACAACCTGCTGGTACCGCGTGCCAAGGCCGACAAGCTGGGATGGGCGCCGCGCGACCAGGTGCGCGGCGATGCAGGCGGCGCAGAAGGCGCGGGCGACCCGCAGGCCGGCACGCCGTATGCGATCAACGTCAATGCCGGCTGGCGGCTGCCGTTTACCAAGCTGTTGTGCAAGGAACCGCCGTATGGCGGCATCCGCGCCATCGATCTGGCCAGCGGCAAGACGCTGTGGGACCGGCCGTTCGGCAGTGCGCGCGGCAATGGCCCGTTCGGCATCCGCTCCGGCCTGCCGATCGAGATCGGCACACCGAACAACGGTGGTTCGGTGGTGACAGCCGGTGGTTTGATCTTCATCGCGGCAGCCACCGACGACCTGATCCGCGCCATCGACCTGGCCACCGGCAAGGAGCTCTGGCACGCCAAGTTGCCAGCCGGCGGGCAGGCCAACCCCATGGTGTATTCCTACGGCGGCCGCGAGTATCTGGTGATCATGGCTGGCGGCCACCACTTCATGGAAACCCCGGCCGGCGATGCGTTGATCGCCTACGCATTACCGCAGCATTAGTGCTGGAAGTGGAAACAAAAACGCGCCGATAACGGCGCGTTTTTTATGTGCTAGCCAAGCGCAGCATCAAGGCCATTAATCCATGCAGACGCGTTGACCCAACAGTTCCCCGATCACACGCTTTTGCGATTCCCGATTCCCGATTCCCGATTCCCGAATCACTGCTCCGCTGCCACCGCCACCGCCACCGCATCGTCCTGCACCGCGTCCTGCACATCCTGCGCCAGCGTCGCCTTGACGATGATCGAGCGGATGGCGTCGGTGGCCTCCGACAGTGGCACATCGCTGCTCAGGCGCTGAAAGGTGTCGCGGCTGTTGTAGCCGGAGCCGTCCTTCAGATAGTGCTCGTACATCGACAGCAGATCCTGGCAGGCCGTGATCAATGCCGCGATATTGCCGCGCACCAACGCGTGACCCACCTGGTCGAAGCTGTGCAGGCAGTCGGCCAGCCAATGCAGGTCGTAGCGTGCCGTGCTGGGCTCGGGCGCATTGTGCCCGCGGCTATAGGCGCTGTAGCGACGCAGGCTGCGTGCCACACGGGCGACATGGGCAAACAGCGTGCCGATCTCGTTGGCGATATCCAGGCGCTGCACCATGACCATCGGAATCACTTGCTCGGGGACCTCTGGGCGCTGCTGTTCTACGGCGTTTTGTTCATGCTGCTCCAGCGACTGCTTGAGCACGGTGTAGCTGCGCTGCAGCGATTCCAGCTCCAGCGTAGTAGCTGCGGCGCGCGCCTTGAGCTGCGACAGCGCCGCCTGATAGCGCGCAAGACTGTCCTGGGTACTGGCGTGCTGCCCGTACTCGGCATTGAGCTGGCGCCCACGCACGAACGCCAGACCCGTGGCGATGAGCGCCCAGAGTGCGAAGGCAGGCACCAGGTAGATCAGGATGCCCATGGAGGCTCCTCGGAACGATGCATACCTTGTCGGCCTGCTGCCCGCAGTCTTTAGGGCAATCCTCGAGAATGTGACGGGCCAAGATGATTTTTTGCCGTCCAAGCAGGCTGCAGCCGGCAGATCTTGCGGACCCTGACGAAAGACACGTTGCGAGCTGCATCCCTGCATGCTCGAATCAACTCACTCGCTAACCCGGAGTCCCGCATGCGCAGATGGAGTGATTGCTGGATGACCAGGCTGCGCAACATCCGCGCAGTCGCACTGATCTGGATGCTGCTGTGCGCCACTGCGCATGCCGCACCACCCACACCGCCATCGACGCAAGTCCAGGTGGGCTATAGCGAAGCGACGGATCTTTTCAACCTGCTGGATAACCTGTCGGACTGGTTGCCGGGTTTTACGGTGCCTGTCTACCGTAGCTACATGGAAGCCCATGGAGGGCTGGATCAGGCGGATCTTGCCGCGCTGGCCGCCTATGCGGAATTCCGCCGCCGCACCTCGGGGCTGGCAAAAGACGACGCCCTGGAGGTGGTCGACCTTGTTTTCGCGCCAGACGCCACCCGTGAGGCGGATCCGTTCTCCTGGCATTTCCTGGGGGATGCAGGCTTTGAGGCATCGGCGAATGCAGCAATTGCAGAGCAGTCGGCAGATGACCAGAAACTGTTGCGCGCGTATTTTACGCGGTTCGTTCCGCGTGCCAGCCGTTTGATCGCAGTTGCACCACGTTTCGAGCACCAGATGCGCGTGCTGAGAGAGGAGCTATCCAACCCTGCCGTTTCCCGCTTGGCATCGCAGATGCGTGATTTCTTTGCGGTGCCGGACCCTCCGGTATTCGAGGCGCGATTCGTGTGGTGGCCAGAGATGGATACCACTCAAGCCAAAGTGCGTGGGCGCACCATGCTGCTCTATTCCCAACACGATGCGCCCACCGGCACGGCATCGATGGACTGGACGCCAATCCTGTTGCACGAGTTGAATCACTATTTGTCTGCGGGGCAGCCAGCCGCGCGTAAACGCATGCTTGCTGCCAACTTCTTGCGGCTGTGCCCAAGTGCAGCCAATTTGCGCAACCCGCTCAACGCGCTGGAAGAGCCATTGGCGATTTACTGGGGACAGTATCGATTCGAACACGCGGTGCGTGGACGTGCGTTGCCGCGCTCATTGCAGTGGTATATCCAGGCGGATGCAGATCGCGCGGCAAAGGCGATCGCAGCCGCATATCCCGCAAGTGAGGCCGCGCCGCTGCTCGATGACAGCGCATTGCTGGCTGCTGCTGCATCGGTCTGCAAGCAGACAGAGATGGAAACCAAAGCCGACTGAGGCGATGCATCTCCCGCAGAGTATCTGGCTCGCTCATCTGGAGAGTGGTTTGTGGACGTCGAGTCCACCTAGAGCGGCTAATAAAGCTAGGGTAGAGCGATTAATCTGTGGCTTGGCTGTGGTGTCCTTGCCTGCCCACCATCGCAGGACACGCCGCAAGTACGTCTCTGTAGCCTCTTCTGCGGCATCCATGCCGCATAAAGTCCCGTGGTCTACCGCGCGCTGTCGGCTAGCGAACTCAGCCAAGAATCCCCGGTAAATCCAGCCCTTTTTCCTTCGCGCACTCGGTTGCGATCGCATACCCGGCATCGGCGTGGCGCATCACGCCGGTGGCGGGGTCGTTCCAGAGCACGCGTTCGATGCGCTTGTCGGCTGCGTCGCTGCCGTCGCAGACGATGACCATGCCGGCGTGTTGCGAGAAGCCCATGCCGACGCCGCCGCCGTGGTGCAGCGAGACCCAGGTTGCGCCGCTGGCGGTATTGAGCAGGGCATTGAGCAGTGGCCAGTCGGACACCGCATCGGAGCCGTCGGCCATGGCTTCGGTTTCGCGGTTCGGCGAGGCGACGCTGCCCGAATCCAGATGGTCGCGGCCGATCACCACCGGGGCTTTCAATTCACCGCTGCGCACCATCGCGTTGAAGGCCAGGCCGAGCCGGTGCCGGTCGCCCAGACCGACCCAGCAGATGCGCGCGGGAAGGCCCTGGAAGGCGATTTTTTCGGCGGCCATGTCCAGCCAGCGATGCAGATGCGCATCGTCGGGAATCAATTCCTTGACCTTGGCATCGGTCTTGGCGATGTCTTCCGGGTCGCCGCTGAGCGCGACCCAGCGGAACGGGCCGATGCCGCGACAGAATAGCGGGCGGATGTAGGCGGGTACGAAGCCGGGGAAGTCGAACGCGTCGGCCACGCCTTGTTCCAGCGCCATCTGGCGCAGATTATTGCCGTAGTCCACGGTGGGCACGCCGAGCGCGTGGAAGGTGAGCATGGCGCGGATGTGGTTGGCCATTGCTTCGCGCGCGGCGGCTTCTACTTCCTTGGGCGCGCTCACGCGCTTTGCGTCCCACTCTTCCACGCTCCAGCCTTGCGGCAAATAGCCGTTGACCGGGTCGTGCGCGGAGGTTTGATCGGTCAGCAGGTCCGGCTTGATCCCGCGTAGCAGCAGTTCGTCCAGCACGTCGGCGACATTGCCGAGCAGGCCGACCGACAACGGCTTCTTCGCCGTGCAGGATTCCTCGATCAGGCGCAGCGCTTCGTCCAGCGAGTCGGTCCAGGTGTCCAGATAGCCGGTGCGCAGGCGCATGTCGATGCTGGAACGGCGGCACTCCACCGCCAGGCAGGAGGCGCCGGCCATCACCGCGGCCAGCGGCTGCGCGCCACCCATGCCGCCAAGGCCGCCGGTGAACAGCCACTTGCCGGCCAGGCTGCCGCCATAGTGCTGGCGGCCCATCTCCACGAAGGTTTCGTAGGTGCCTTGCACGATGCCTTGCGCGCCGATGTAGATCCAGCTGCCGGCGGTCATCTGGCCATACATCGCCAGACCCTTTTTATCGAGTTCGTTGAAGTGGTCCCAGGTGGCCCAGCGCGGCACCAGATTGGAATTGGCGATCAGTACGCGCGGTGCGTCGACATGGGTGCGGAACACGCCGACCGGCTTGCCCGATTGCACCAGCAAGGTTTGGTCATCGTCCAGCCGAGTGAGTGCAGCGACGATCGCATCGAAGGATTCCCAGTCGCGCGCGGCACGGCCGATGCCGCCGTACACCACCAGTTCCTGCGGGCGCTCGGCTACATCCGGGTCCAGGTTGTTCATCAACATGCGCAGCGGCGCTTCGGTGAGCCAGCTCTTGGCGGTGAGCGTGGTGCCGGTGGCGGCGCGGATGACGCGGGTTGCATCGTGACGGGTCATGCCGGGTTCCTTGCAATCAACGGTTGGCCGCGTGCGGCGCGGTGTCGGATAAGGGCGCAGTGGCGAACTGCAGGCAGGCCAGCAGCACATGCCGCAGCACTGCGCGTAACGCGGCGGCGTGCACCGGTTGCCATGGCGTAGGCCAGTTGTCGGGGGTGATGATGTCCGGCTCGCGCATGTAGCCGCGGCAGGCCAGTTCCATCTGCAGGGTGTGCACGCCCTGGTCGGGTTGCGCGTAGTGGCGGGTGATCCAGCCGCCCTTGAAGCGCCCGTTGCGCACGGTGCTGGAGCCACTGCTACGGCACAGTTGTTCGACGGCGTCGGCCAGGGCCGGATCGCAGCTGCGATCGTCGTTGCTGCCGATGTTGAATTGCGGCAACTCACCGTCGAACAGGTGCGGGATGAAAGAGCGGATCGAATGCGCGTCGTACACCACGATGTTTGCGTGTTGCTGACGCAGGCGCGCAATCTCGTCGGCGAGTGCGGCGTGATACGGGTCGAACCAGTGCGTACGACGCAGATCGATCTGTGCCTGATCCGGCGCCTGCCCATCGGCATACAGCGGCTGATTGTCGAAGGTGGTCAACGGACACAGGCCGGTGGTGTTCTGGCCCGGATACAGCGAAACGCCGCTCGGGTCGCGGTTGACGTCAATGACCGAGCGCGAGATGGCGGTGCGCACCGTGGTGGCACCCAGCGACTGTGCGAAATCGTAGACCTGGTGCACCCACCAGTCGGCGTCGCGGCGCGCCAGCCACGGCGACACGAACTGGTCGGCCACCGTGTCGGGCAGCTCGGTGCCAGTGTGCGGGAAGCTGACAAGCAACGGCGCGTCGCCGCGATGCACTTCCAACCAATCGGGCAGGGTGTTCATCGCTGCGCTCCTTTCGCGCGCGTAGCAGCGAGCAAGCTATGCCAGCGATACGCATAAAGATCGTCATGGTGCTGAGTGCACGACGCAGCCGTCTCGCGTGCATATGCCGCGCTACCAGCCCATGCACCGCGCGGCGCCATGGCGCTGCGCAAGTCATGTGCAACCCGCCGCTTCATGCGTCCTGCTCCACACCCGGCAGTGCGATCGCCACTGCGTTGGCCAAGGCGCCTGACCGTACCAGCGCGCTCGCAGCCAGCATGTCGGGATGGAAGTAGCGGTCGTCCTGTAGCGTTGCGACCTGCGCACGCAACAGGGCGCGTGCCGCTTCCAGCGCAGTGCTGGAGCGTAGCGGTGCATGGAAATCGCAGCCTTGTACCGCTGCCAACAACTCGATGCCGATCACGTGCGCGGCATTTTCTGCCATGGCCAGCAGACGTCGCGCACCATGCGCCGCCATCGACACATGATCTTCCTGATTGGCCGAGGTCGGAATCGAATCGACGCTGGCCGGATACGCGCGCTGCTTGTTTTCCGATACCAACGCCGCCGCAGTGACCTGCGGAATCATGAAGCCGGAATTGAGGCCCGGGCGAGGGGTGAGAAACGCTGGCAGACCAGACAGTGCCGGGTCGACCAGCATCGCGGTGCGGCGTTCGCTGATTGAGCCGATTTCGCATACCGCCATCGCCAGCATGTCGGCAGCAAATGCCACCGGCTCGGCGTGGAAATTGCCGCCAGACAAGGCCTCGCCGGTATCGCTGAAGACCAACGGATTATCGGTGACGCCATTGGCTTCGATGTCCAGCGTGCGCGCGGCCTGCCGCATGATGTCCAGCGCCGCGCCCATCACCTGCGG
Source organism: Xanthomonas sp. WHRI 10204 (assembly GCF_040202875.1). Lineage (NCBI taxonomy): Bacteria > Pseudomonadati > Pseudomonadota > Gammaproteobacteria > Lysobacterales > Lysobacteraceae > Xanthomonas > Xanthomonas sp. WHRI 10204. The sequence goes on along the minus strand of NZ_JBEGDW010000002.1, from coordinate 229,530 downwards.
TTGGCAACGCAGGCAATACGGATCCTGTATGCGCACATCGCCGAGGCGATGCGATTCGCGAATCGCCGAGTTGGCCATCAAGGCGCGTAAGGCAGTTGCAGTGGCGATCTGCCCCGGTTGCCCGCGTAAGGCATGGATGCGGGCATCGAACGGCGTATCCGAGCCTTTTGCCGCTTCCACCGACAGCGCGCCGGTCACCAGGGCGGCCTGCAATACGGTTTCGATCTCGAACAAGCCGGCCAGCGCGCAGGCAGTGGAAAATTGCGTGCCATTGAGCAGCGCCAACCCTTCTTTTGCGCCGAGCACACGCGGCTGCAACTGCGCCTGCGCGAGCGCGTCCGTGGCTGGCAGGCGCTTGTCGCCGACGAAGGCTTCGCCAACGCCGATCATCACCGCCGCCAGATGCGACAGCGGTGCCAGATCGCCGGAAGCGCCAACCGATCCCTGGCACGGCACCACCGGCGTGATGCCCGCACGCAGCATCGCTTCCAGCAACGCCAGCGTGCCCGGTTGCACGCCGGAAGCGCCCTGGGCAAGGCTGGTGAGCTTGAGCGCCATCATCAGCCGCACCACCGGCACCGGCGTGGGCTCGCCGACGCCGGCCGCATGCGACAACACGATATTGCGCTGCAGGGTCTGCAGGTCTTCGCGCTCGATGCGCACGCTGGCCAGCTTGCCGAAGCCGGTGTTGACCCCATAGACCGGCTCGCCGCGCGCGACGATCGCCTCCACCGTCTGCGCGCTGCGCAGCACTGCGGCCGCACAGGCGGCGTCCAGCGCCACATCGGCGCCGCGATACAGCGCACGCCATTGCGCCAGCGTTACCTGGCCGGGTTGCAAGACAACAGAAGCACTCATGACAACTCCAGAGTCGATCAGGTCGAATGCCCGCGCCAGATGCGGGCATGAAGAGGGTTGAAGCCCATGCGATAGACCAGGTCGGCCGGCGCGTCGATGTCCCAGATCGCCAGGTCGCAGTCCATGCCGGTGCGCAGCCGGCCAAGTCGCGCACTGCGGCCCAGCGCACGCGCCGCTTCGCGGGTGAACCCGGCGATGCATTCGTCCACGGTCATGCGGAACAACGTGGCTGCCATGTTCATCGCCAGCAACGGGCTGGTCAGCGGCGAAGTGCCCGGATTGCAATCGGTGGCCAACGCCAGCGGCACACCGGCCGCGCGCAGCGCATCGATTGGCGGCAGTTGGGTATCGCGGGTGAAATAGAACGCGCCGGGCAGCAAGACCGCCACGGTGCCGGCGCTGGCCATCGCATCGACGCCGGCCTGGTCCAGGTACTCGATATGGTCGGCCGACAACGCACCATGGCGCGCCGCCAGTGCCGCGCCGTGCTGGTTGCTCAATTGCTCTGCATGGATCTTGACGCGCAAGCCCTGTGCCTGCGCGGCGACGAACACCTGTTCGGCCTGCGCCGGCGAAAACGCCAGGTGTTCGCAGAAGACGTCGACCGCTTCGGCAAGCCCTTGCGCGGCAATCGCCGGAATCATTTGCGTGCAGACGGCGTCGATGTACTGCTGCGCATCGCTCCCCGGCGGAACCGCATGCGCGCCTAGAAATGTCGGCACCACTTCCACCTGACGCAGGGTTGCGAGCTGGCGCGCCACGCGCAGTTGCTTGGTTTCGTCCTCCAGCGTGAGCCCGTAGCCGGATTTGATTTCCAGCGTGGTCACGCCCTCGGCGAGCATGGCATCCAGGCGCGGCAGGCTGGCGGCGAGCAACGCGGCATCGTCTGCGGCGCGGGTGGCGCGCACGGTCGCCACGATGCCGCCACCGGCCGCGGCGATCTGCGCATAGCTGGCGCCGCGCAGGCGTTGTTCGAATTCGTTGGCGCGATTGCCGGCATACACCAGATGGGTGTGGCAATCGATCAGGCCCGGGCTGATCCAGCGCCGCTGGCAATCGTAAGTACTGTCGGCTTCGAACGTCGGTGCCTGCGCTGCCGGGCCGGCATACACGATACGGCCGTCCCGACAGGCGATCATGCCATCGGTCACGATGCCCAGCCCGCCGTCGGCGGCGTCCAGGGTCATCAGCTGCGCGTTGTGCCAGAGAACGTCGCAATGCATGGCGCAGGCTCATGGTGTCTGATATGTATATACAATAGATTCGTCAATCGAGGGTGTCCAGTGGCAGATCAACCGGTACAAGCGTTGTGGGCAGCGCGGGCCCTGTTGCCGAGTGGCTGGGCGGGCGGTGTGCGGATCACGCTGGAGCAGGGGCGTATCGCCACGGTGCAGACCGATGCGGCCGCGGCCGCCACCGATACGCGTGCCGAGGTGCTGGTGCCTGGACTGGGCAACCTGCACAGCCATGCGTTTCAGCGCGGTATGGCCGGCCTGACCGAAGTGGGCGGACGCAGCGGCGACAGTTTCTGGAGCTGGCGCGAGCTGATGTACCGCTTTGTCGACCGGCTGGACCCGGACAGCCTGCAGGCAATCGCCGAGCAGGCGTATGTGGAAATGCTGGAGAGCGGCTTCACCCGCGTCGGCGAATTCCATTATCTGCACCACACCGTCAGCGGTGCGCCTTACGCGCATGCCGGTGAGATGTCCGAGCGCATCGCCGCTGCGGCCGCCACTACCGGCATCGGGTTGACCTTGTTGCCGGTGTTCTACGCGCACTCGGATTTCGGCGGGGCTGCACCGAGCCCCGCGCAAAAGCGCCTGATCCACGACATCGATGCGTTTGCGCGCCTGCTCGAGGACTGCAGGCACAGTCTCAAGACGTTGCCGGATGCCGTGCTTGGGCTGGCACCGCACAGTTTGCGCGCGGTCACGCCGCAGCAACTGGCGGCACTGGTGCCACTCACCGATGGCCCGATCCACATCCATATCGCCGAGCAGCAGCGCGAAGTCGACGCCTGCCTGGCCTGGTCGGGCCAGCGTCCGGTGCAATGGCTGCTGGCAAACGCGCCGGTGGCGGCGCGCTGGTGTCTGGTGCACGCCACGCATGTGGATGCCAGCGAGCTGCGGGCGATCGCCGACAGTGGCGCGGTGGTCGGGTTGTGCCCGATCACCGAGGCCAATCTGGGCGACGGGCTGTTCCCGATGCAGGCATTCGCTGCGGCTGGCGGGCGCTTTGGCGTGGGCTCGGATTCGAACGTGCTGATCGATGCGGCCGAAGAACTGCGCCTGCTCGAATACGGCCAGCGGCTGCGCCTGCAGGCGCGCAATGTGCTGGCGCCTGCCGACGTTTCGAGCGGGCGCTGGTTGTACGAAAGGGCGGGCGACGGTGCGGCGCAGGCGCTGGGTGTCGCGCAGCACGGGATCCGGGTTGGCGCCGCAGCCGATCTGGTGGAACTGGACACCAGCCATCCAGCCTTGCTCGCACGCAGCGACAACGCAGTGCTGGACAGCTGGCTGTTTGCCGCACGCGCCACTGCCGTGCGGCACGTCTGGCGTGGCGGGCGCCATGTGGTGCGCGATGGGCAGCATGTCGGTCGCGCGCGCATTGCCTCGCGTTTTGCCGGAGTCTTGCGAACAGTGCTCGGCAATTGAGTCGATGCGCGCACAATGCAGGTCTGACCGGAGACCGCAGCTTTGACCGCTACCCCCATCGCCGCGCCCGGTACCTTGCATCACCGCATCCGGCAGGATATCGAGCAACGGATTCATAGCGGCGACTGGCCGCCCGGCCATCGCATCCCGCCCGAACACGAGTTGATGACGCAGTACGGCTGCTCGCGCATGACCGTCAACAAAGTGCTCGGCCTGCTCGCCGATGCCGGCATGATCGAGCGCCGCCGCCGCACCGGCTCGTTCGTCGCCCGGCCGCATCCGCATCTGGAGCAGGTGGCGCTCTCGATCCCGGATATCGAAGTGGAAATGACCACGCGCGGTCATCTCTACACGTTTTCGCTGCTATCGCGCCGGCTGCGCAACGTGCGCCAGCGCGTGCCGCAGGAGCGCGCGTTGGGCAGCACCGGCAAGCTGCTGGCGCTCGATAGCGTGCATCTGGCCGACGGCAGCCCGTTCGCGTTGGAGCAGCGCGTGATCGATGTGACCACCGTGCCCGATGCGTTGGCGCAGACGTTCACCGATGTGGCGCCCGGGAGCTGGCTATTGCGCAACGTGCCGTGGACGCGCGCCGAGCACCGCATCAGCGCGGTCAGCGTCGACGCAGCGCAAGCCAAGTGCCTGCAGGTCAACGAAGGTGCAGCGTGCCTGGTGATCGACCGCCACACCTGGCGTGGAGATCAACCGGTGACCTACGTTCGCCAGTTGTTTCTGGGTGGCTCGTACGATCTGGTGGCGCGGTTCGCGCCCGGAATGCGCTGAGCGCTGGCGCTGGAACGCTTGAGTTGGACGTCGGTAACGGTGCTGTTGCTGATGGTGGCGAGATCGATAGCGACGTATAGCAGGCATGGTTACCAGCGCTGTTAAGCGGCTGCCATCACGCCGGCAAATCGGACGCGAAATACTGCGCGTCGTCGGCCGGGGAATCCGTGTATCGCACCATCGGGCTTCTGCAAGATCGTGACTGCGATGGCTGTACACAGTCGGCCGGTACATCTGCTTCAGGACACCGCAGACTTGCGGCTCATCGTGCGTACGACTGCTGTTTTGGCTTGATGGGCTTGTAGCGGATCGTGACCTCAATGGCTGCAGGTAGTCAGCCGACGCATCTGCGGCACGCCATCGCGAGCTTGCAGCTGATCGTGCTTATGACTGCGCGAGCTTGCAGTTGATCGTGAACACGATTGTCGTCTTGACCCAGTCGAGCCGGCAGCAAACCGCCGTGTTCAATCGCGCGACGCAGTTCGCTCGTCGTCACCCACCATCAGGCGCAACGCATCAGATCGTGGTGCATTGCCGCCAGCGCACCGGCTCGTCCACCCCCGGGCGGGGATTGAGCTGCACGCGGACCGTGCGCAGGTAGGGGTAGCGCTCAAGCTCTTTGCAGATCAATGGCCACGCCGCGCTGTCTTCCACAGTGCGATCCACCGCCAGCGTTGCCTGGGTGATCCAGATGCCACGCACCAAGCCCGGTGTTTGCGCCAAGGTTTTGGACACCTCGCGTCGATAGCCTTGCAGCGTTGCGTCGTCCGGCTCTGCCGTATTTGAAGACGGTGTTGTGGCTGCAGTCGGCGCTGCAGCTGGCGCCTGCTGAGACGCGCTCCCTGGCGAGGTGGCCGCCGATGGCGTGCTCGGTTCCGCAGCAGCACGTGCACGCGGAGCAGCAACGGTCCGCTCCGGTACGGGTGCAGGCTCGGGCGGGCGCAACGCGAGCACCGCGACCAGCGCCAGTGTGGCCAGTGCCGCTCCGGCAATGATGCTGTGGCGTATCGCCCGTCGCCGTGCCGTGTTCACCACGCCGGTTTCCACATCGCCGGGCAGATACGGCTTGAGCAAGGGCCATAGCCGCGTGCCATCCAGGACTTCGATGGACTGTTTTTCTGCGGCCGCCAAGCCTTCGCGCTCCATGCGGCCCTCGGTCACCATCATGCCGCCGCCCGCACCGGCCAGCCGCGCCATCGCCCCCAATTCGTTGACCGCCGCCACGCCGATACGATAGCCGCGGCCATGCTTGCAGGCCACCAGGCGGGTGCCTTGATCGGTCTGCATCATGAAGTCGGCGGTGGGCAGGCCGTCCTGCGGCAGCTGGGTCGGTTGCCAGCCGCGCTGGTCCTGCAGAACCCGCAGCACCACGGCAGAAAAGTCACGCCAATGCATGGCCGCGAGGGCGCGTATGCCAGCGTCGGTTTCGTTGGCGCGGCGTCGCACCAGCCAGAAGTAAGCGGACACCGCAAGCCAGAGCAGCAGTGCAGCCAGGAGCGCCAAGATCCAGGAAGGCATAAGCATCAAGCGAAGGTATGGCGCGTATAACGAATCGGTACGCCTAGAAGAATCCTTCGCGCAGGTTTCGTCAATGGATCGCAGGCGGGGATGTCGCGAGGCGTGACCCAGACAACGAAAGACCCGCCAGTCCGAAGCCGTGAGGGGAGGGGAGCAAACGGACTTCGTGGTACAGGACTGGCGGGTCCATCCCGATTGTCTGAAAAATAATGTTGCTTTGCAACATCGGGCCGGGATGTGGCGATTGACCAACCAATCGCGTGCAAGCGTGTCTAACGTCGTCGAACTGACGCTGCTCGCACAACATCGTGTGCAATGGGGCAGCCCGCTTTGGAGCCCGTCAACGTCGCCCCAAGAATGCGTGAAGGGGTCTCAGTGGTGCTAACGGCCCACAGACGGTCCACATCTGAAGGTCTGCACGGGCAACCCACGTGCAGACCCGATTGCGACCGGGATACATCCGCCGCTGGAACGCGTCAGATTTCGCTACCACCTGCGGCGGTGGAGCTTATTCCCCGTCGAACGCAGCGGGATTGCCGGTCGCTGACGTGTGACCTGTCGATGCGCCTGGACCGCTCGCGTCGCTGCTGGCGGCTTGCGCTGCCTGGTTGGCGGTGCGGTTGGCCCGCTTGGTGGCGGCAGTGTTGGCCCGTACCTGCGCCTTCAACGATTCGACTTCGCGACGCAGGTTTTCCAGTTCGTCCTGCTCGGGAATGTTGAGGGTGCGCAGCACGCCTTTGACGCGGTCGTCGAACGCCTTGCCCAGCTTGTCCCAGCCGCGTACGGCGGTATCGCGGGCCTGCTCGAACTGGGTTTCCACTTCCTCGCGCAGCTCGTCCACGCTGTCGGCGGCCTTGCGCTGCCCGGTGCGCTCATAGGCGGCGCCTTCGCGCACCAGCGAGTCGAATAACTTGCCGCCTTCGCTCTGCACGCGGCCCAGTGCGCCGAGTCCGGCCAGCCACACGGTTTGTGCCGACTCGCCAAGCCGCCGCGAAATCTGCTCTGCCTGGGCCTGGAAGCCCGACGCGGTGGTGTCGCGGTTACCGTTCTGATCGTATCCGGTCGTCATGCGATGCTCCTGTCGATTGCCAAAGTGACGTTGCGTTCACCCTAGTGCCGGCCCTGCATCGGGCAGGTGAAGCGTTGCCCGACCGGCCTGGCCCAAGCATCCGCCCATCGCGTGCGGGGCGGGTGACTTGGCGCTGAAGCAGCAACCGCAACCGCGCTCGCTCAGGCGAGCTTTTCGGAGAGCAGGCGACGAATTTCCGATTCCACCATCGGCTGCACGGCCGACAGCAGGAAGCCAAGCTCGGCCGTCACATGCACCTGCTGCGGCAGCAGCGCGATTGCGCCATCCACGCCGGCGCGGGAGATGCGCAAGGTGTCGCCTTCCCAATGCGAGGCAACTCCGTAGCGATCGGTCAGCTTGCGTGCCGCCTCGTCGATCGCCGCGCGGGCCTGTGCCGGCGGCAGGGAATGGTCGTGGCGGATATCGATGCTGGACATGAGCTGCCTGGGTAAGACGATAAGGAGTCGCGCATTGTGCGCATGCGCGCGCCTGGCTCCAAGTGCGGCGGTGCGCAACGAAGCCGCACTGGCGACCAGAGCGACTGCACGGCGACGTGCGGTGAGCGGCGATGCCTGCACCTCGAACGCTTGGGCATGGGCGCTCTATAACCACGGCATCGACTGCGCAGCGTGCTGGCATCCAACGCATGAGGCCGCGGTTGTTGGTCGCTGGCGCGAGCAAACCTGCTAGGCTGCGGCGGGTGCGCGACCTGCAAGTTCATTTCACTCACCGGCAGCAGCCGGATCATTCCCTCAAGCCCGGCGTCCACCGGATCGTCCGTCATGCCTCCGGCAGCGTGCGGGTGGTGGCTGACGCCCAGGGGGCGCTGCTGTTGGCGCAGTTCTGCCTGGACCAGCGCGGGCTGTGGTTGCAGGTGGCCAACGGGATCCGCGGCATCCACGTCAACGGGCGCCCGGTGCGGCGCATGGCGTTGCTGCGCCCCGGCGATGCGATCTATGCCGACGGCGTAGAGATGCTGTTGCGCAGTGCGCCCTCCAGCGCACCGGCCAACGATGTGCCGGAAGACGATGCCGGCCTGAGCGAAGTCTGCTTGCTGTTACGTGGGCTGGGCGGCCGTCACCACGGGCGCAGCTTCACCCTGGACCGCTCGCGCCTGGTCGGCAGCGATCCGGCGTCGGACATCGTCATCGACGACCCTGCCTTTGCCGCGCAGCACGCGCGCCTGGAGCGTCACGGTGACCGTGTGCTCATCCGCGATCTGGGTTCGGAAGAGGGCAGCTGGATCAACGGCGTGCAGGTGCGCGATGGCTGGCTGCAGGCCGGCGACCAGGTCGTGTTCGATGCCCGCCACCGCTTCGTGGTGGAAGTGCCGCGCATCCATCATGGCACTACCTGGGACATTCCCGATTCCGAACCGCCGCCGCCGCAGCGTGCCATCAGCGAGCCGGCACGCGCGCCAATGAAGGTGGCGCGTTGGCCGTGGTTGCTGCTCAGCGCGGTGTTGCTGGCGGCGGCGCTGAGCGCCTTGCTGTGGTTCGGCGCGCGCTGAGTTTCTTCCAGATCCGCCAGCCCAGCAGGACTGCGAGGATGCCGGCATACAGCGCCGGCTCGCGGATATCGGACTTCACCAGCCACCAGAAGTGCAGCACGGCCAGCACGCCGATCGGATAGATCAGCTGATGCAGGCGGCCCCAGTTGCGCTTGAGTCGACGCATCCAGCCCTGGGTCGAGGTGATCGCTAGCGGCAGCAACAGCAGCCACGCCGCAAAGCCCACGGTGATGTAGGGGCGCTTGAGAATCTCTTCGAAGATCTGCGTCCAGAAGCCGCGCAGGTCCAGGCTCAGGTACACCGTCAGGTGCACGCTGGCGTAGAAAAAGGCGTACAGCCCCAGCATGCGCCGGAAGCGGATCAGCACGGCCTGGCCGGTGAGCTGGCGTAGCGGCGTGATCGCCAGCGTAATCAACAGAAAGCGCAGCGCCCACAACCCGGTGCGGTGCTCGATCTCGGCCACCGGGTCGGCGCCCAGCGCATCGCTGCCGGTCTGCCACACCTGCCAGAACTGCCAGGCCAGCAAGGCGATCGGCGTCAGTGCGGCGGCATGCACCGCCACCTTGGCGGCAATCAGGGAAGCAGAGGTCTTGGCCATGCGATCTCGAAGAGGGAAGCGATGCCGCGCGGGCATTAACGTGCATCGTAGGAGCGCACCCGGGCGCGATGGGCTTTGCTGGTCATGCCCGTCGCGCCCGGGTGCGCTCCTACGCGGGGGACATCGCTACCTTAGAACCACTTCTTCAGGTCCATGCCCGCATACAGTGATGCCACCTGATCGGCATAGCCGTTGAACGGCTTGGTCGCGATACGTTCGGCAAACAGCTTGCTGGCGGTACCGGCGATGCGGCGCTCGGTCTTCTGGCTCCAGCGCGGGTGGTCCACCGCCGGGTTGACGTTGGAAAAGAAGCCGTATTCCGACGGCTGCAGATCGTGCCAGGCGGTCTCGGGCATCTTTTCGACGAAGCGAATTTCCACAATCGACTTGATGCTCTTGAAGCCGTACTTCCACGGCACCACCAGGCGCAACGGCGCGCCGTTCTGCTGTGGCAACGGTTTGCCGTACAGACCGGTGGCCAGCAAGGTCAGCGGATGCATCGCTTCATCGATGCGCAAGCCTTCGCGATAAGGCCAGTCGATCGAGCGATAGCGCACGCCTGGCATCTGCTGCGGGTCGGCCAGGGTTGTGAAGGACACGTACTTGGCTTTGGAGGTCGGCGCAAAACGCTTGAGCACCTCGCCCAGCGGTACGCCAGTCCACGGGATCACCATCGACCAGCCTTCCACGCAGCGCAGCCGGTAGATGCGCTCTTCCGGCGTGATGCCCTTGAGCACTTCGTCCAGCGACAGGCTGCCGGGTTTTTCGCATTCGCCGCTCACCTTCACCGACCACGGCGACAGCTTGAGCGTCTTGGCAGCCTTCGATGGATCGGTCTTGTCGGTGCCGAACTCATAGAAATTGTTGTAGCTGGTGACGTCTTCCAGCTTGGTCAATTCTTCGGTGGTGCGGAAGCCGCTACGCGCCTGCGCCGGCGTCACCACCGTCTTGGGCGGTGGCGGCGGGTCGGCCTCTGCGCACCCGGCAATGCCCAGTGCCGGGGTCAGCGCAAACAGCTGCAGCAGCCGGCGCCGGTCGCGGTAGACGGACTCATCGGTGATCTCGCTGGACGGCAGTTTGAAAGCATCGCGAAACGACATGGCAGGCTCCGGCAGTGGCTGCAGCGTGAGAGTAGCCCACCGGGGCGGAAGTTCGTCCCGTGGCAGTTACCACGTTACGTGATGCTCAGCCAAAAGGATGCAGCTGCAACTTCTTTGCCCGCTGCCAAGCCCGATGCGCTGCGGCATACTAGAAGGCTAGCTCGACAAGGTGTGCCATGACACGCGCGTTCAATTTCAGTGCCGGCCCTGCGACATTGCCGGAATCGGTCCTGCGGCAGGCGCAGGCGGAGATGGTCGAGTGGAACGGCGTTGGCGCCTCGATCGTGGAAATCAGCCACCGCAGCGCCGATTTCATGGCGGTAGCGGCCGCGGCCGAAGCGGATCTGCGCAGTTTGTTGTCGATTCCCGACGACTACGCGGTGCTGTTTACCGCCGGTGGCGCCACCACCATCCAGGCACTGTTGCCGCTGAATTTCGCCGCGCCCGGGCAGGCCGCCGATTATGTGATCACCGGGCACTGGGGCAAGACCGCGATCAAACAGGCGGCGCCGTACGTGGATGCGCGCATTGCTGCAGACGCGCAGGCAGATGGGTTTGTCGACATCCCGCCGGTGGCCAGCTGGACCTTGTCGCCGCACTCGGCCTACGTGCACATCACCGCCAACGAGACCATCCATGGCGTGGAGTTTCGCGACACGCCGGATGTCGGCACTTTGCCGCTGTTCGCCGATTTCAGCTCGTCGATTGCGTCCGAGCCGCTGGACATTTCGCGTTACGGGCTGATCTACGCCGGTGCGCAAAAGAATCTGGGCCCGGTCGGCATTTCGGTGCTGATCGTGCGCCGCGATCTGCTGGAGCGCGCCGGCCAATCGCGTGCGGACATCTTCAACTACGGCTCGCATGCCGCGCGCGATTCGATGCTCAACACCCCGCCGACCTGGAACTGGTACCTGCTTGGGCTCACCGTGAAGTGGATGCTGGAGCAGGGCGGGGTGGAAGAGTTCGCGCGTCGCAATGCCGAGAAAGCCGCGTTGGTGTACGGCGTCATCGATGGTTCGGGCGGCTTCTATCGCAACCTGATCAAGCCGGCGGTGCGCTCGCGCATGAACATCCCGTTCTTTCTGCCGAATGAGCAGCTGGATGCGTTGTTCGTCAGCGAATCCAAGGCCGCCGGTCTGTTGGCACTGAAGGGCCACAAAGCCGTCGGCGGCATCCGCGCCTCGCTTTACAACGCCATGCCGGTGGCTGGCGCGCAAGCGCTGGCGGCTTTCATGCACGATTTTCAGCAGCGTCACGGCTGAGTTCCAACTTCGACCGCGGCGCAGGCCGCGCAGGCGCTTGCGCCGTTTCTCAAGGAATGCCCAGCGATGGCTCCCAAGTCCAATAAACCCACTGCTGCCAAGGGCAGCAAGACCAAAGCAGCGCGCACGTCTGCGGACACATCGGCGACCAAACAGGTGGCCAAGCCCGCGACCAAACCGGACAAAGCCATCGGCAAGCCGGCCGCCGCCGCACCGGTGCTGGCCGATGTGCGCGCCAAGATCGACGCGATCGACCGCAACATCCAGGAATTGATCGCCGAGCGCGCCAACTTTGCCCATCAGGTCGGCAAGGCCAAGGGCAAGCTCGCCGCAGCGGTGGATTACTACCGCCCCGAGCGCGAAGCGCAGGTGCTGCGCATGGTGGTAGACCGCAACGAAGGCCCGCTCAGCGATGAAGTGCTTGTGCACGTGTATCGCGAAATCATGTCCGCGTGTCTGGCCCAGCAGGAGCCGTTGAAGATCGGTTACCTCGGCCCGGAAGGGACCTTCAGCCAGCAAGCCGTGCTCAAGCATTTCGGTCGCTCGGCGGTAGGCTTGCCGATGGCGACCATCGAAGAAGTGTTCCAGGAAGTGGAAGCAGGCAACGCCGATTTCGGCGTGGTGCCGGTAGAGAATTCGGGGCAGGGCACCATCCAGGTCACGCTGGATATGTTTCTGACTTCCAACCTGAAAATCTGCGGCGAAGTCGAACTGCGCGTGCATCAGTACCTGCTCTCGCGCAACGGCCGGCTGGAAGACATCGAGCGCATCTACGCGCATTCGCAATCCTTCGCGCAGACCGCCGGTTGGCTGCGCTCGCACCTGCCCAAGGTCGAGAAGCTTGCGGTGTCCAGCAATGCCGAAGGCGCGCGGCGCGCACGCAATGCCGAAGATGCTGCAGCGATCGGTGGCGAGAGTGCGGCGCATGTGTATGGCTTGAAGAAAGTCATCATGAAGTCGATCGAAGACGACGACGACAACACCACGCGCTTTTTGGTGATTGGCCGGCAGATCTTCCCGTCGTCCGGGCACGATCGCACGTCGGTGCTGGTGTTCATCCACGACAAGCCGGGCGCGCTGTTCGATGTGCTCAGCCCGTTCGCGCGGCACGGCATCAGCATGAATCGCATCGAGTCGCGGCCCTCGCACCAGGCCAAGTGGGAATACGGGTTCTTCATCGATCTGGTCGGCCATGTGGAAGACGAGGCGATGAAGCAGGCACTGGCCGAGCTGGAAGCGCATTCGGCGCAGATCAAGGTGCTGGGCTCGTATCCGGTCGCGATTCCCTAAGCGCTCGATCACCCGCCCAACTGGCACGCCGTCGCTCTGGCGATGACGGCGCTGCCATCTCTATACCAAGCGCATCGCCTGCATGGCGGCGGCGCAGCAATCGGATCATTCGCATGAGCAGCAGCACGCAATACTGGATCGCGCAGCAGGGCAGCGCATTGCGCGGTACGTTGGCCATTCCCGGCGACAAGTCGGTGTCGCATCGTGCGGTGATGTTTGCCGCACTTGCCGATGGCATCTCGCAGATCGACGGGTTTCTCGAGGGCGAAGACACGCGCTCCACCGCAGCCATTTTCGCCACGCTGGGCGTGCGGATCGAAACGCCGTCGGCATCGCAGCGCATCGTGCATGGCGTCGGCGTGGACGGCTTGCAGCCGCCCACCGAGGCACTGGATTGCGGCAACGCCGGCACCGGTATGCGCTTGCTCGCTGGCCTGCTGGCCGCGCAGCGTTTCGACAGTGTGCTGGTCGGCGATGCGTCCTTGTCCAAGCGGCCGATGCGGCGCGTGACCGGCCCGTTGGCGCAGATGGGCGCGAAGATCGAGACGCAGGACGATGGCACGCCGCCCTTGCACGTGCACGGCGGTCAGCCGTTGCACGGCATCGACTTTGTGTCGCCAGTCGCCAGTGCGCAGGTCAAGTCGGCGGTGCTGCTGGCAGGCCTGTATGCGCAAGGCGAGACCTCGGTGACCGAGCCGCACCCCACGCGCGACTACACCGAGCGCATGTTGTCTGCGTTTGGCGTGGAGATCGCGTTCTCACCGGGTAAGGCGCGCCTGCGCGGCGGCCAGCGCTTGCGTGCGACCGACATCGCAGTGCCTGCGGATTTTTCGTCGGCAGCGTTTTTCATCGTGGCTGCCAGCATCATTCCCGATTCGGAAGTCGTGCTGCGCGCAGTGGGCTTGAATCCGCGTCGTACCGGGCTGCTGGCCGCGCTGCGCTTGATGGGCGCGGACATCACCGAGGAAAACCATGCCGAACACGGTGGTGAACCAGTGGCCGATCTGCGCGTGCGCTACGCGCCATTACACGGTGCGCAGATCCCCGAAGCGCTGGTGCCGGACATGATCGACGAGTTCCCGGCCTTGTTCGTCGCCGCCGCGGCTGCAAACGGCAAGACCGTCGTTACCGGCGCGGCCGAACTGCGGGTCAAGGAATCGGATCGCCTGGCCGCCATGGCCACCGGCCTGCGCACGCTCGGCGTGCAAGTCGATGAAACCCCGGATGGCGCCACGATTCATGGCGGCGCGATTGGCAGTGGCGTGATCGAAAGCCATGGGGATCACCGCATTGCGATGGCGTTCGCCATTGCCGGCCAGCGTTCGACCGGCACCGTACAGGTGAACGACATCGCCAACGTCGCCACCTCGTTCCCGGATTTCGACACCCTGGCGCAGGGCGCCGGTTTTGGGCTTAGCGCGGCTAATAAAACGTAGCGAGCAGTTGTCAGGTGGGTGTGGACGGCGCGGAGGAACCGCGGTGGACGAACGGCGCATGCCTAACCGATCACCGGCCGCGCCCGTCTGGCGGTGAGCACCGTCGTTTTGTTCGCTGCTCTTAGCGCTCTGGGCTGAACTCGACCGGCACCTGCACGCTGCTGACCACCGCGTGGCCGTCGCGCGTGGCCGGTTCGAAGCGCCACTGGCTCAGGCTGTCGGTCACCGCTGCGTCCAGACGCGGGTCGTTGCTGCCACTGCGGTCGACGATGGTTACCTGGCGCACCTCACCCTGCATGTCGAGCTGCAGGCGGGCGGTGCGAGTGCCCTGAATGCCGGCGCGTGCAATCGCTGCCGGGTAGCTGGGCATCGCGTTGCCCGGCAGCGGCTTCGCATCCACGCTGCTGACCGCCGCGCGCACCGGCTGATGCGGAATCATGGTCATCGCGCGTGGGCCATCGGTGCTGGGCAGAATTTGCCGGCTGGTGACAGGCGCGGGGCGAGTGTCGGTGGCGAACGATTCGTCGGCATGGCGGGCCCACCACCACGTAGGGACGACCACCAACAAGGCAATCAGCGTCGCCCATAGCCAGGGAGACGCGCCGTCATGCTCCACGTCCTGCCCGCGGCCGGACGCTGCAGCGGTGCGGCGAGACAGCGACGGCGTGTGGTGTGAAGAGGGATTGGAGATGAAGGACATGGCCGGCCTCCTGGCGCATCTTTGGGATGACGCAATCAGTCTGGTCGGCGCTGCCTGAGGCGCAGCTAAGGCGGGAGTCTGCCAGGCGCTCATCGCGCTGCAAATGTTCAGCTTTGCGACGACGACAGCGCTGTTGCGCTGCCGCCGTTTGGGCGGGCAGTGCCATGCATTCCCTTAGATCGCAATCAATTGCACGTGCCTGCGGTTGCGTGCGCCTGGGTCGTCATCCAGCGCGTTAGCCGAGCTTACTGCGCCGGCTTGAACTCGAAGGGGATATCCAGGTTGCCGGCCACCGGCTGGCCGTTTTGCTGCGCCGGGTGAAAGCGCCAATGGCGTACCGCCTCCATTGCTGCGCGGTCCAGATCGCGCGAGCCGCTGCGCTGGACCAGGGTCACACCGCCCGGATTGCCGGCCGCGTCCACATCCACACGCACCACTACATCGCCGGCATCGCCACGGCGCAGTGCTGCCGACGGATAGCGCGGCGGCGGCATCTGGCCCTGCATGGGGACCGGGCGGTTGCCGCCTGCCACAGGCGCGTTGGAGGGCGCTGCAGTACCGGGCGCACCGGGCGCGGCGTTTTCCGGCAACGGAGCCGGGGCGGGTGGGGCCGGTGGTGCCGTTTCCACCAGAGTCGGCGTTTCTTCCGGCGGCTTGGCTTGCGGCATGTCGCTGGCGCCGTCCTGGGCGGGCAGCGGTGCCGGCAGCGGTTGAATGGTGTCGTCTGCGGCCGGCGTGCCTGCCGTCGGCTGTGCCGGGGAGGCTTTGTAAAAGTCGTCCTTGCGGCCAGTTGCCCACACCAGCAGGAACAGCAGCAGGCCTGCGCCGAAGGCGATACCGGCAATTTTCAGGGTGTGGCGGGGCAGACGCAGGACGATCTGGCGATCGGACGCAGGGCGGGGCGCGGGCATAGGGCTCACCTGAAGGATCACGGTAATTCTGGCATAGCCCCGGTGAATCGATCGCAGCAGATGGCGGAACAGGCGATAATCTGGTGCTTCCTACCGACACACAGACTTCCGATGCTAGATCCGGCCCTGCTTCGCCAACATCCCGCCGACCTTGCCGAGCGCCTGCGCAGCACGCGCAGTTTCTCCCTGGACACTGCGGAACTGGAGTCGCTGGAGAGCGAGCGCAAGCGGATTCAGGTGCGCACGCAGGAATTGCAGAGCATGCGCAATTCCAAGTCCAAGGCGATCGGGCAGGCCAAGGCCAAGGGCGAAGATGTCGCCGTGCTGATGGCTGAAGTGGCCGGTTTCGGCGACGAGCTCAAGGCCTCGGAAGACGCGCTGGACGTGATCCGCGCAAAGCTCGAAACCATTGCGCTCGGGCTGCCCAATCTGCCGGCCGATGATGTGCCGCTGGGCAAGGACGAGAGCGAAAACGTCGAGCAGTCGCGCTGGGGCACGCCGCGCAGTTTCGATTTCGCGGTCAAGGACCATGTGGAACTCGGCGCGCCGCACGGCTGGCTGGATGGCGAAGCCGCCGCCAAGTTGTCGGGCGCCCGTTTCACCGTGCTACGCGGGCCGATCGCGCGCCTGCATCGCGCGCTGGCGCAGTTCATGCTCGACCTGCATGTTGGCGCGCACGGCTACGAAGAAACCAATGTGCCGCTGCTGGTCAATGCCGAGTCGATGCGCGGCACCGGCCAGCTGCCGAAGTTCGAAGACGATTTGTTCCAGACCGAAGTGGGTGAATCGCGCCGCTATCTGATCCCCACCTCCGAAGTGCCGCTGACCAATATCGTGCGCGACGACATCGTCGATGCCGAGCGCCTGCCGCTGCGCATGACCGCCCATTCGATGTGCTTTCGCGCCGAAGCCGGCAGCGGCGGGCGCGATACACGCGGCATGATCCGCCAGCACCAGTTCGAGAAAGTGGAACTGGTCACTGCCTGCGCGCCGGAAGACAGCGATGCCGAGCATCAACGTATGACGCGCTGCGCCGAAGTGGTGCTGGAACAACTCGGCCTGCCGTACCGCAAGGTGCTGTTGTGCACCGGCGACATGGGTTTTTCTGCGATCAAGACCTACGATCTGGAAGTCTGGCTGCCGTCGCAGGATACCTATCGCGAGATTTCGTCCTGCTCCAATTGCGGCGATTTCCAGGCCCGTCGCATGCAGGCGCGCTGGCGCAACCCGACCAGCGGCAAGCCTGAACTGCTGCACACGCTTAATGGCTCCGGCACTGCGGTGGGCCGCGCGATGATCGCGGTGATGGAGAACTACCAGAACGCCGATGGCTCGATCGACGTGCCGCAGGTGCTACGCCCGTACATGGGCGGGCTGGAACGCATCGGCTGAAACGCCTGCATTGGGCTTGCAGCGGTCGGCGTCAGCCGAAGAACATGCGTCATGTGTCGCATGGTTTTGGGCGCCAGCGCTGCGCTCTCAGGCGGAGTTTGGTTTCTTGACCTTGCCGCGTGAGTAGCGCCCCATGTCGCCGCCGCAGGCAATACAAACGCATAAAAAAACGGGACCAGCGATGGGCCCGTTTTTTTATGCAGGCGGCACTATCCTCACGAGTAGCCCACACCGGCTAAGGCGCACAACGCGCATCGCGTGCAAGGGCACAATGCCAGCGTGGTGCACGAACACCCACGCCATCACTGCGCAATAGCAGGATGACACTCAGCGTGACGTGCGGTGCTGGAAGATGTGTCACAACGGACCCGATGGTTTATCGGGAATCGGCTATTACCAATCCCCAATCCCAACCGCACAAAGCCTGCGTGCTCAGGCCACGGCTTCTGCCGGTTGCTGCAACTCGGCCAGCGCCTGCGCAAGCGCATTACTGCGATGCTCTGGCGAATACGCCACGCCTTCGGCGCGGACGAAGGTGATGTCGTCGATGCCCAGAAAGCCGAACAACTGGCGCAGATACGGCTCCTGAAAATCGTTGGTCGGGTCGGCATAGATGCCGCCGCGCGCGCTGGCGATAATGATGCGCTTGCCGCCGGGGTCGGGTCGGCATAGATGCCGCCGCGCGCGCTGGCGATAATGATGCGCTTGCCGCCGGCCAGTCCTTCCGGCCCCGTTGCGGTGTAGCGGAAGGTGCGCCCGGCAACCGCAATGCGGTCGATCCACGCCTTGAGCGTGGAGGGGATCGCGAAGTTGTACATCGGCGCGCCAATCACGATGACGTCGGCGTCCAGAAACTGCTGCATCGCCAGTTCGGCCGCCGCAGCCTCGGCTGGGTCGGCCTGTGCAAGCGACTGCGCGGTCAGGTGCGGAAGCGGCTCCAGGTCCAGGTCGCGATAGGTCACCTGCAGCTGCGGGTGCAGCAGGCGCTGCTGGGCGACGGCGGCGGCACTGAGTTCGCGGCTGATGGAGTTGGCGCCCAGGGCGCTGGAATCGAGATGGAGCAGCTTCATGGCGAAGACCTATTGCAAGCGGCAATGCCGCGGAGGGGCGCAGATTAGGTCGTTGCTCTGTTGGGATAAAGGTGGTTAAATATCACTTATCGTTCTATCCATGGATACCTGCGCCATGCACGACCTGAATGACCTGTACTACTTTGCGATGGTGGTGGACCACGGCGGCTTCGCTGCTGCCGAGCGTGCGCTGGGGATTCCCAAGTCGCGCCTGAGCCGCCGTATCAGCCAACTCGAAACCGACCTGGGCGTGCGCTTGCTGCAACGCTCTACGCGGCGCTTCGCCGTCACTGACGTCGGTACCAGCGTGCACCGACACGCCCAGACCATGCTGGCCGAGGCCCAGGCCGCGCGCGAGGTGGTGGATCGTCTCAGTGCGGAGCCACGCGGTCTTGTACGTGTGAGCGTTCCTGTCTCGCTCGCGCAAATTCAATTGCCCAAGCTGCTACCCGAATTTCTAGCCAAGTACCCCAAGGTGCGGCTGCAGCTCAACATCAGCAACCGCCGCGTCGACGTCATCAACGAGGGCTACGACATCGCGCTACGCGTGCGTTCGCGCCTGGATGACGACGGCAGCCTGGTGATGCGCAGCTTCGGCCAGGTGCAGGAATTGCTGGTCGCCAGCCCCAAGTATCTGGACCGCGCCGGCCGCCCGAAAGACCCGAGCGAGCTGGCCAACCACACCACCATGAGCACCAGCGAAGACGAAGCGCATCAGCGCTGGGAACTGCACGGCCCCAACGGCGAAATGCGCCGCGTGGACCTGCAGCCGCGTCTGGCCGGTTTCGATTTCCCACTGCTGCAATCGATGGCGCGCGACGGCTTCGGCATCACCATGCTGCCGGAAACCGTCTGCGCCGAAGCGGTGCGCAGCGGCGAACTGGAAGTGGTGCTGCCGCACTGGTCGCTGCCGCAGGGCATCTGCCATGCCGTGTTCGCCTCGCGCCGCGGCCTGCTGCCGGCGGTGCGGGTGTTCATCGACTTCCTGGCCGAACACCTGCCGCAGGAAATCGAACGCTCGCGCCTGGATTGCGGCGGCAATTGCGCCGAACTGGCCGAAAAGCTCAAGCGTGCAGCAGGCACTGCCAGCGCACCGCGCTTGGTGGCTGAAGCAGGCTGAGCGGCGCACTGCTGATTGCGTCGGTGCCCCTCACTGGCGAGTCGGTACCTTTCGCTGCGTAGGTGTAGCTCATTGGTTGACGCGCCGCCCGGCAAGCCGGGCACGTAAGGCTAGCGATGCCGCTTAGCAAAGCACGCCCGGGCATGCGAGAATGCGCGCCCGGGAGCGATCCCGGGATTGGCAGAACCGCACTCGATGACCGTGCGGCCCTGTCGGGCGCCACCCGCGCAATGCGGATCGCCCACGTGACAACCGATACTTTCGGCGATCACGCGCAGCAGCATCGGAGAGATGGCCGAGCGGTTTAAGGCACCGGTCTTGAAAACCGGCGAAGGGTCAAACCTTCCGTGGGTTCGAATCCCACTCTCTCCGCCAATATCCATATAAGTCATTTATTTAGTTGAACTTATTGTGGATAGCTGAGTCTGCCAGCGAAATGTAGGTCGGGAAACATCTTTCGAGTGCGCATCCCCATCATCTTGTTCGCACCCCCTGCCAGCAACTACGCTTTTCATCAGCGTGTGCCCAGCGATTTGCAGGTCATCATCGGCCGCAAGGTCATCAAACAAACACGTCGGACTGCGAACGTCGCCTCAGCCAGGTTGCGAGCGAGTGTGTGCCCAGCGATTTGCAGGTCATCATCGGCTGCAAGATCATCAAACAAACACGTCTGACTGCGAACGTCGCCTCAGCCAGGTTGCGAGCGTTGTCTTGGCATCAGGCTAGGCTCACGCGTATGACGTGTTGAGGGATCGATGGGTAGGTCGGTTTAGCAAGAAGGATCTGGAAGCGTTCGTTGATCGCCTAAGCAGCATGCAGATCGGCGCGATCTCACGTCTTCCTCGGATGCAGGAGGCGGGTGGCAGATGGCACGATCACGGAGCGCTGACAGATCGACCGCGGAGACGACGTCCGGCGCATCGTGGCTGCAAATCTACGACGTGAGTTTGCTCTGCGGCATTGGCTTCAAGATGCGCCTTTTCATCAGCTCGCTCGCGTTCCCTTTGGATCCTGTGCTCGTTGAGAATGCCAAGGTCGGCATCTTGCTGGGATCGCTACTTCCTGCGTTGCTGGGAGCGGTCGTATTGAGGTTCGCGCCCAGAACCTAGAGCAGGTTGCTTGACTGGGTGCAAGGCATCTTGGCCGAAGTCCCGACCAACCGGTTACGGTTGGCCGGGACATTGATCAGCGAACGTGATCCAGGAACTGGCGGTGGCGCTCGTATTGGTCGAGCACATCATGGATCAATTGCACTTTTGGCCAACCCATGACGTCGTAGTCCTGTCCGCCCTCGCGCAGGTAGACCTCAGCCCGGTAGTGACGGGTGCCCTCGCTCACGGGGCGGCGTGGATCCTGCAACGCGAAGGTGGGCGGTTCGTAAGGCTGAGGACGCACGGAGTAGAAGAAGTCCATTTCTTCGCCATGGCCTACGCGAAGCCAAGCTCGCCCATCTTCTCCTTCGGTGACTTCAACCGGAAGATCCTGCTTGCGCAGCTCCACCGCAACCTCTTGGAGTGCGGGCAGCACCTGATCTTTGATAAAGGCAACCACCTCCATCTTGACGGGGTTGTGCGCGAGCAGCTTGAGCCTGGCGCGCCAGTCCTCGCTGGTGCCTGGAAGCAATCGTGCATCACGAGAGATTGAGCGCTTCGTTGCGTCCAGATGCATGGCTTTTAGTAGTCCCCAACACATCAAGATCATGACGATAGTGAAGGGAAGGGCGCTAGCGATGGTCGCAGCTTGGAGTGATTCAAGGCCGCCTGCAATTAGCAGGGCAACGGCAATGCCGCCGACCAGAAGCGCCCAGAAAATGCGTTGCCAGACCGGCGATTCCTCCTCACCCTTGGAAGTCAGCATGTCGATCACCAACGCGCCGGAGTCAGCGGATGTGACAAAGAACAGCGCGACGAGCACAACCGCAAGCGAGGAGGTGAACATCGTCAGCGGGAGGTGGCGCAGGAACTCAAACAACGCCATCGAGCTGTCATCCGAAACCGCCTTCACGAGCTCTTGAACACCTTCGGAGCGCACCATGAACAAGGCGGAGTTGCCATAGATCGTCATCCAAAGAAACGTAAACCCGATCGGCACGAGCAAGACGCCAACCACAAATTCACGCACCGTGCGGCCTCGCGAAATACGGGCGATGAACATGCCAACGAAGGGCGACCACGCAATCCACCAGCCCCAATAGAACAAGGTCCAGCCGCCAAGCCAGCCGCTTGGCTCATAGGCATACAGGTTGAATGTCATTGAGAAAAGCTGAGAGGCATACATGCCGGTGTTCTGTACAAATGCCTGCATCAAGTGGACGGTGGGGCCACAGACAAGCACGAATGCAAGCAGTGCGACGGCCATGATCATGTTGATCTCAGACAGGCGACGGACACCGCTGTCGAGCCCCGCGACCACAGACCCTGTCGCCACCAGGATGATGATGCCGATCAACGACACCTGCACGAGGGTGCTTACTTCCAGGCCGAACAGGTAATTCAGTCCGGAGTTGATCTGCATGACCCCGAGGCCAAGCGAGGTGGCTAGGCCAAAGATGGTGCCAAGGGCAGCAAACGTATCGACCGCGTGGCCGATAGGTCCGTGGATGCGTTCTCCAATGAGCGGGTAGAGAGCCGATCGCACCCGCAGGGGCAGGTTGTGGCGATAGGCAAAGTAGGCCAGCGCCAACGCAACAACCGCGTAGATGGCCCAGGCGTGCACGCCCCAATGGAAGAAGGTGATACGCATCGCCTGACGAGCCGCCTCGGCAGACTCGGGCGTGCCTGTCGGCGGAGTGGCGTAGTGCATGATCGGCTCAGCTACGCCGAAGAACATCAGGCCGATGCCCATGCCTGCGGCAAAGAGCATGGCAAACCATGAGGCATAGCTGTAATCAGGGCGGCTGTGGTCTGGGCCGAGCTTGATCCGCCCGTAACCACTGATCGCGACACCCACCACAAAGACCAGGAAGCCTGCGACCGATAGGATGGTGAACCAGCCTGCGTCGTTGGCGGTCCAGTTTTTGGCTGCTGTGAACCAAGTCGTTGCTTTTTCTGGAACGAAGATGGATAGCGCCAACAGTAAAAGCACGATGGCCGCAGTAGGAATGAACACCTGCGGCAGGATGCGCTGGCGAACAGGAGTGGATGGCGGAGCTGAGCTCTGCATAAGTTCCTCCGTTTGATGATCGTTGAAGCGAAAATGCGGCTTGCGCTTAGAAATAGAACCCGATGTTGAGGTTCAGCCGGCTATGCCAGTGGGATGGACCGCCGTCGTTGATTCCGATGCCGTCGCCGCCTGCAAACCACATGTTCTTGCCGGCAATCCAGTCCACGTAGGTCAACATGATCCCCTTTTGTAGGCTGCATCCGGTGACGTTTTGCCATGACTCCCTCACGCCCTGACTGCGCCCGGCCGGGAGGGTCATGCTGAGGTTGTTGTAGCAGGTGATGTCATCAAGCCAATGCTTTTCGCCGAATGAGTAAGCCAGGTTGACACTGGGCACATCGGCTTCTGACGCAATCTCGAACGGGGCAAGGAACGCTGACATCGCAATTCGTTCGCCCGGCACGCTGTAACGGTAGCGAGCCCATTGCAGCTGAGTCGTCCAGCCATCCCGTTTCCACTGGGCATGCAGCGCCGCACCCTGGTGACCATAGTGACGGCGGGTGGTGGTGTTCTGAACCTGACCGCTGAATGCAGAGGCCCCGAGCAGCAGCTCACCGGCATTCAAGAAGCTCGTATGTTCGTATCGGAAATGAACACGCTCCCGTTCCTTGTAGGGCAAATCAGCGGTCTGTGCCACATCAAAGGAGTAGCGGTCGTAGCGAGATCCGCTTCCGTATTCATCCCCTGAGAACCAGCCGGCTATCCAGTGATGGTCGCCACTTTTATGGCTAAACGTCACACCCGGATCGTAATCGTCTTCAATGCCAAGGTAGTAGCCTGAGCCAAACCAAAAGCTCTGAGAGACGGTAGGCAAGAGTCCGAAAGGGACCTGCTGGATGCCTGCTTTAAGCTGCGTTGCGTCGTTGAAATTCCATCCAGCGTAGGCATGGTGGACGGCGTCGAAACCGTCATACCAACGATACTGGGCCGAGAGGAACAGGGGTCCAGCTCCGGCTTTGACATCTGCGCGGAGCAGTTCAAGTTGCAAGCGGCTTGTGGGGCCGTAGTCCAGCCAGCCATAGTTGAACCGGACGGCGCCACCCACATCGACAAACGGTTCAACCTGAGTGTTGGGTGCTTCTTGAGCATGGATTGTGTCTGTGGCCGTTGCCGCACCACAGAAAAGAATCAGGGGGAATACCTTCACGATAGCGTCTCGTGGCCTCCATATTGCGAATGAAAGCGTCCAAGTCTAGCGCGTTAGCATGGGCCACCCAAGCGAGGGGAACCTTCCGCAAGGTCTGCGGGGCGTGATTAAGCCGCAACTGGGACGCATTGAGGCGGTATAGACCCATGATGTCCGTGAAAGCGAGGGGAGGGCGTGGCGGGCGACTGTCGGAGGCAGTGAGACGTTGCCCGTGCGGCCAATTGAATAAGAATAATGTGCCTAATCGAGCGCGGTTTTACGACCGCGACGGAAAATTGAATACGGTTGCGTGAGGGGGTGTCGGCATGCATTGGGCTCTTAAACTCACCGTCCGCCAGGCGTGTTCAATTTTGCAAGCTGCGCGTTGACCTCAATGGTTTGACCACTTTGCAGGGTGCCGAAATCCAGCTGCACATTTTTCTCGAACACTAAGCACAGCGTTGAGCCGCCGTAGTTGAAATAGCCAAGCTCATCGCCTTTGCTGACGTGCTGGCCATTAGCCGCGGTCTGTGTCAGCGAAGAAATTTCCGTGATGCCGATCGGTATCACGAATACGGTGCCAAGGCGCGCATCGTCGGCAGCGATGGAGACGATGCCGCGGTTGTTGACCGCCGCTCCATAGACCTGCGATGTCACACCTGCATCGGGATCGAAGCTGTTGTCTTCGTTCTCGCTGAAAAGCAGTCCGTCGACATCCTCATAGGTGACTACTCCGTCCACGGGCGCGTGCCAGCGGTGATAGTCCGCGCCGCTCAGGAAGATTTGCACCACCGTGCCTCCCACAAAACGCTGCAATACGTCTTGGCCTGGATTGGCGAGCATGTCTTGCAGCGAGTAGTTCTGCTCCTTGATCCAGAACACCGCGCTTTGCTGCACATTGGTGGCGATGCGATAGACCGTGCCATCGTTGGGTGAAGTGATGATGTTGGCGTCGCCTTCTCCTGCAAGTGGGCGACAGCTGGCCTGAATTTCGCGATGAAAGAAGGCGTTGTAGGACTGGAAGCCACCGTGTTCGGCGTCCCAGTTGATGACAAAGTCGGCGAGTTTGAATTCGTGGATGGCGGCGGTGCCTAGCCAGCCTTTGTTGGCGTCCCGGTTCAGCACCCAGCAGCTGGCCGGGCTGTTGAGATAGTTGGACCATGCTTTCAAAATGGTCCTAAGCGCCTCATTGAACGCATCGAGGCGGAAGAGGGCCTTGCCCGCCGGCGTTGCCATCATGTCGACAAACAGCGCGGACATCGGGAACAGCACCCGAGCGTTCTTGTCGACGTTGTATTCGGGCGCCGTGGTGCAGATGACATCGAGCTGGGCCAGCATGTCCTGGATGGAGGCAATGTTTTTTGTAAAAGCGCTGGTTTGGTCGATGGCCTCGGTGACATACATGCGCACGATGCCGTTGGTATCGATCAGGTTGGCCAGATCCTGCACCGCCTGGTTGGCGTAGGCAGGCCCCCGCGCGTTGCTCAACGTTGCGGCCTTCTCCCGAATGGCGGCATGCCATGTGGCCAGCCCACTGCGATCCTGCGGAAGATATCCGGCCATCGCGCCAAAGCTGCGTCGGTAGTGCGCGTCCAACACTGGTGTGGTGATGTCAGTCACGGTGGTGATCCTGGTCGGTTGGTGGGCGTGCGTGCGTTTCTGTGGAGGTGCGGGTGGCTATGGAGACGCCAGCAAGGCCATGCTTGATGCCTGGGCGGTGGGTAGCCACAAGGCGAGGAGCGCCTGCAGCTCGCCTGCTGCTATTCCGGTGCGACGTGCTGCCGCCTGCGCGCATGAGAGAAGCGTGCGTGGTCGACGCGCGGCGTGGCGCAAGGCGAAGAATTGCCAGTCGGCCATCGGCTCAATCCCCACCCGGTAGCGGTGTCGCCGAACGACCAGGAACGTCCGGCCAGCAGTCGGGGGCTCACTCGGGCTTGCGCCCGACAGCCAGTCGCGAAAACTCTCCGAGGTGTGCGACACGATGGACAACCTGGTGGTTGCGGGAAGGTGCACGACGCAGGGCCACCCAAGCGCCAGTGCCGCTGCATCCATTCGTGGATCGATGACTGCCTCTTCCAGGCCCTGCGCGCGACTGGCCTCGGACAGTGCGCGCTCGACCCACGCCAGCTCGAGAGGGAAGCGCTGGCGGTGTTGTCCAAGGCGAGCCCGTTGCGAGATGCGGAGAAAGCGGGGAAAGCGTGCGCCCAGCGCATGCAAGGTGGGTGACCTTGACGGATGCTCACTCAGATACGCACGGGCAAAGAATCCAAAGAGGTCCGGGCCGAGCAGACGTGACAGCGCTGGATACTCGGCCTGCAGGCATTCGATCAGCCTGAGCCAATACCCGTTGGCATAAATCGCCAGGCGCGCGCGTGGGTCGACACCAGCGGGCGAGGCAACCAGCGTGTGGATATCCAGGCCCTGACCGGCATGCGCAGCCCTGAGGCCTTCTCTTAGCCCCGCTGGATGCGTGGTTGCCGTCAGCATCCAGCGCTGCACGTCGCCAAGTGGTGTCTCGACGGGAGCGCCTGTTGAGGAGCTAAACATCCAGAGGTTCCGCCTGCGGATGGTGGAGGGGCGCGGAAAGCGCATGCTCGGCCACGGCGAGAGGCAACGTGGCAGGCATGTTGCCCGCCATCACTTGGCGCGCCTTGTTCAATTCGTCCAGGAGGTCGGCGTAATCGGGGAGGTTGGCATCCCATTCCAGCAACGTCGACACGCCACCGGTCAATTGTTGCGCCAGTGCATACAACTCCCAGACGCGGCCAGGCACGGGTTGGTCATGCGTGTCGACCAGACAGTCGCCATATTGGGTCGGTCCTGCCAGATGGAGCTGCACCACTTGCCGGTGCGGCAAGGCACGCAAATACACTTCGGGGTCGAAACGGTGGTTGTGAGCACTCACATAGACGTTGTTGACGTCCAGCAAGATGCCGCAGCCGGTGCTTTCGGCCAGGCGCGCCAGGAATTCCCACTCCGGCATGGTCGATGTCTGAAACTGCAGGTAGCTCGACGGATTTTCCAGCATCAGCGCTCTGCCCAGCACGTCCTGCACACGCAGGACGCGATCGCGTACGTGAGCGAGCGACTCTGCATTGAAGGGCAGGGGGAGGAGGTCGTGCGAGTTGTGCGAACCGAGTCCGGTCCAGCACAGATGATCGGACACCCAGACGGCATTGATGTCTTCCGCCAACCGTTTGAGCTTGTGCAGGTAAGCGGTGTCGAGCGGTGTGTCCGAGCCGATCAACAAGCTGACGCCATGCATGACGATGGGGATCTCGGCCACCAGCTTGCTCAACATGGCGCGCTGGTAGCCGGCGTCATCGAGATAGTTCTCGGAAATGATTTCGAACCAATCCACCCGCGCTCCCCCGGCCAGGATGGCCGGGAGATGCTGCGGACGGAGCCCGACACCGAATCCAAGATTGGGCAGCCCCAGGCGTGGCAGCGGAGCACCTTCTTCCGCTGCGTCGTGGGGAGATCGTACTTGGGTAAGGCCTGAGTGCATCACCTTGGCAGCCCGTCAGGTGGACGGAGGCAGGGCGATACGCAGATCGGTTGGATTGGGTTTGGTGCCAAGCGGCAATTTGCGGTTCGCCATCACTTGTTCGAAAGCTTGCCATGCGATGTCATAGACAGAGTCGCCTACAGCGAAGGGCAGTTTCGCTATCGGCGTGGGCGTGTTGTCCGAACCGGTGAAATCGAACAGCTCCATCGTGCCGGCGGTGGGATACAACTGCGAGGCGGAGATGGGCACGGCGCATCCACCCAATCCTCCGCATTTGTTGTCTGCGGGCGCGCTGAAGAAGTCCGGCAGGCCGCAAGTGCCACCTACCGCCGAAGCACGCGGCGCAGATTGGCCACACCCGCCGCGTCCTCCGAGCGACTGCGAACAATTGCCACCTCCACTCACCCCATGAGCAAAGCCGCAGCCTCCTTGGGTGGCGCAGGTGTTGGAGCCTTTGCAGCTGTGATAGATGGCGGGTGCCGCACAGTTGCCGCCGGATGCATCCAGTGCCAGGCCCTGGCAGGCGTGTTGCAAAGCGCTCGTGGGTTCTGGCGCAACTCCTTGCCGCAAGGTCGGCGCGCTGCCGTAGACGGCCCAATACAACCCCATGCGGTCACCCGACCCAACCATGGAGGGGAACGGGAACTGCACGGATAGATCGCCCCAGGATTTGGTTAGCACGGTGGTGATGCCGGCCAGTGAGCCTTGTGCGACGTTGTCCAATCCGACCGGATCGACCAGCTTCAAGTTGTTGAGCGCAGTCGCTACTTCGGACGGCTTGGGAATGCTGGTCGGTGCCGTGGCAGGGTCGAAATCGGCACTGGTGAGCAACGCCTCTGTCCAGACGTTGCCGGAGACTGCGTGCCACTCACTCCACGTCTCCACCTGATCGACCAGACCAAGCAGCTCCTCGAAGCGCTCGTAATGATCCTGTCCGCCATTGCTCGATCGCGCGGCTGCATCTGCCGAGGGCGCGGGGTCGCCCGCGTCGGTGTAGGACGGATAGTTGTTGGCCAACGCCGCCTCGTCGGGCTGGAACTGCACGATCACGCTGTTGAGGGTCACAAGCGTGGCTCCCGTTTCCAGTGCGCGCTCGTGGATCATGCCCAGGAACGCGCTGGTGGTCTGCCAGTCGATCCCGCCTTCGCCTTGATCGCAGATGGCATACATCATGTAGATGGCCTGCGCTGCCGCAGCCAGGGGATGGGTTTCGGTGATCTGGGTGTTGAGCTGCGGGTATTCTTTTTGGATCTTGTCGGTGACGCCATTGAACAAATCGCGTTGACCTGTTGGGCCGGCAAACACCTTTTCCCACAAGGTCTGGTTGTCTTCGTATTTGAGCGTGATGTATTGGAAGATGCAAAAATACATCCAGCCAATGGTGCCGAATTTCGGCAGATCCACTTCCGTATCTGTCGCAGTCCAGCCGTTGAACGGCACGGTCGGGAAGTAGGCTGTTTCCAGCACCGATGGCTTGATCTTGGCACGTGCGGTGTCGTGGTTTTCCTCGATCACCGTGAACAGCGCCACTTGCGCGTCTGTCAGTCCTGCAAGGTCGACCGTCAGCCCGCTGCCCACCGTGCCTTCTTCCAGGTCTTGCAGATCGATGATGTGCGGAATGACGGTTTGCGTGGGGCCGTAGCAGATCCAGTTGTAGTTGGCGTCCTGCAGCAGCGGGCTGTTGAAGCTCGGGGTGACACCGACCGCGCCACACAGGTTGGCAGCCATTTGAAGATGCAGCATCTCGTCGATGAAGACCGAGAACAGCAGGTTGTAGGCGCGCTGCGGTGCGGTCTTCTCCGGTGGAGCGCCCAATGGCAGTGTCCCGGTGGCCATGCCCGGCCAGCGGCGGCCCTTGTAGTAGGAAATGCCATTGGCATTGATCGCATGCGTGCCTTGTATCGACTTCATCGTGCACATATAGAGCGGGACGGTGAACAGCTCTACATTGACGGCCGCTTGGACTAACGCCTGCAACGCGGCCTTATCGGCGGCGAGATTGGCGATCGGCTGATTGACGATCTGACGTGGTGCTCTGGGGATGCTGCCTAAGACGGCGTGCGTTTCGGTCGCGCTCATACAAACCTTCTCCATGGGTTTCCTAGCATTCGGCTGGGTGGCGAGATTGCATGCGTGTGAAGCGCATCCATCCGTCCCAGTGGCGACGAGAACCGCAGCCGTTCGCGCAGTCCTTGCGTCTAGGCACACCTGGAGATCAAGGGCGCTCTTTTGGTTTCCTGAGACCCTTTGAAGATGTAGGCGATAGCGTCGACGCATATGCCTGGCCCTGAGGCGAGTCAATTGCTCAGTGCGCCCGGGAATGGCAATGCGTGACCAAGCCGACTGGGATTCCGTGACCCAGCGCATCAGTGGCACCATTGGGCTTCGTTGAGCATGCCGACTGTGGCACTAAGCCTGCGGCCGGTTGTTTGCACGATGGGTCGCGCCGACTTAGGCCTAAGCGCTCATGAAGGGCTAGCTCAGCACAGGGAAATCAGGTTCCATGCGCTTGTCGAACACGGGTGCAGGACAGTTTCCCTCGGCTCGGATAACGGCTGTTTCATCACCTCCTGACAGCACGGGAGACGTGATGCTTACGGCGTTTGAGTCTGCTGAGGCCTAATCTGACTCTGCTGGACGCAAGACCGAAGGTTGCTCACTCTGCGGGAGGCGTGAGCAGCGTCTTACCGGCACACACCTTGGATACAACAGGTGCCTGCGTCTCGACGGCTGGCGGTCGCTGTGCCGAATGTTGCAGGTGAGTCCAGCCGCAGCCGCGACTCGACAGGCATCTAGCTCCTTGTGTTATTGGCCCGCCAACATGGAGCTTCTTCACCCGTCCGGTGAGGGACGTCTCATGCGATGCGACAGTGCTGTCGATACTCAATGCAATGGACAGAGCCGAGTTGCGCATCCACCTCAATCATCTGGACGATGCAGTGCCAGCACTGCGGGCTTCGAGTCCTGATCGAAGCCATTTCTTGCGCGCGTTCGCGGGTATGGCGCAGCTCATTGAAGCGAGAGCAATCACATCAAAGGACGCTGAGTTCGTTGCACGGCGCATCGACGAGATTTTGGCTTGGCACGGATTGAAAGAAGCCGAAGGCCAGACCTAAGTCGAGCAATGTGTTGTCACAGCCCAGCCATCCCGATGGCTGTGTGCTTTCCACGCGCAGCGACGCGAGCGTTAGGCAAGCACTTGTCCGAAAACGCAGCATTACGGGTCACAGAGCCCAGCAATCGCTTCGGACATACCTCTGTCCCGTCCACCCGAACGCTGTTTAGTCCGCAAGCTTTGTGGGGGTGGGTCAGCAATCCCGGTTGATTGGCGAGCGGAACCATGTTGCTGATAAAGTAACAGGCAAGGAGCGTCGGAGATCTCATTCTTAGCGTGCCTGCAGATCAGACAATTCCTACGCAGATGCCAATGCCCATCCGATCTGAGCAGGTGGCCTGATCCTGTAATCTTGCGAGCGGACGGTCGTCTCAAACAAGCCAGGGATCACAGATGGAAGGCAGCGCGTCATGACCGGCAAGATCAAGCTCAGCGCCGCCATCGCGCTCTTGCTCCTTGCCCTTATCGCAGGGGTCTACCTTTCCGGTCAGTTGATTTTGATGCTGTTGAAGGTGGCTGGGCCGCTTAACGTCGGCACCTACTGGTCATATTTCAAAGCGCTCGACCTCCCGCAGTTCGCGCCCTATGCCAGCAAGATCAAGCTGGCTGGCTTCCTCGGCTTCGGGGTGCCGCTCCTGGCCTGGATCGCACTGCTGATCCCGCTATTCAAACCGAAAGCCGCTGCCTTGCATGGCGACGCACGCTTAGCTTCCGGCAGTGATCTGGCCAAGAAGGACATGCTCAAACCGTCGCCAACCGGCATTGTGGTCGGCAAGCACGGTGGTAAGTTGGTGCGTCTGCCTGGTCAGCAGTTTGTGATCCTGGCCGCGCCGACGCGCTCGGGCAAGGGGGTGGGCATCGTCATTCCCAATTTGCTCGACTACCAAGGCTCGGTAGTGGTCCTGGATATCAAGCAGGAGAATTTCGACCTCACGTCCGGCTGGCGCAAGAGTCAGGGCCAAGAGGTTTTCTTGTTCAATCCCTTTGCCGAGGACGGGCGGACCCACCGTTGGAACCCGCTCAGCTACATTTCACCGGATCCCGCGTTTCGCGTCTCTGACCTGATGAGTGTGGCGGCGATGCTCTACCCGGATGGCTCCGACGCGCAGAAGTTCTGGGTGAGCCAAGCGCGCAACGCCTTCATGGCATTGACGCTCTATCTGTTCGATAGCCTGGACGATCAGATCAAGCGCAAGCATCCGAAAGAGACCTGGATGTTCCCAACCCTTGGCATGCTTTATCGCGTGTCGTCTGGCGATGGAAGCGACTTGAAGGGCTATCTTAAAAAGCTCTCTCAGCGCGACTTCCTGGGCCGCGACGCCAAGACGGCGTTCGATAACTTGCTCTCGCAAGCCGAAGAAACCTTCGCCTCGATCATGGGCACGTTCAAAGAGCCGCTCAACCAGTTCATCAACCCGATCCTGGATGCATCAACCAGCGACAACGATTTTTTGCTGACCGATGTGCGCAAGAAGAAGATGAGCATCTACATCGGAATTCAGCCGAACAAGCTGGCCGAAAGCCGCCTGTTGATCAATCTGCTGTTTAGCCAGCTCATCAACCTCAACACGAAAGAGCTGCCGCAGAACAACCCGGCGCTCAAACACCAGTGCTTGCTATTGATGGACGAGTTCACGTCCATCGGCCGGGTCGACATCATTGCAAGTGCAGTGAGCTACATGGCCGGCTACAACATCCGCCTGCTACCGATCATCCAGAGCATGGCGCAGCTCGACGCGACTTACGGCAAGGATGTCTCGCGCACCATCATCACCAACCATGCCTTGCAAATCGTCTACGCCCCACGGGAGCAGCAAGACGCCAACGACTACTCGGACATGCTCGGCTACACCACGGTGCGCAAGAAGAACAAATCGCACACCAGCGGCAAGCAAAGCAGTGTGTCCTACTCTGAGACCGAGCAACGCCGCGCATTGATGCTGCCGCAAGAGTTGAAGGCGATGGGCTTTGACAAGGAGGTTTTTCTCTATGAAGGCATCCCAAGCCCGGTACTTTGCGAGAAGATCAAGTATTACGAAGATGCCTACTTCACCAAACGACTACTACCCAAAGCCGAAGTGAAGAGGCTAGTTGCTGCCGTCTCGGGCTCATAAAATTAGCACCTGAAAAAATTTCGAAATATTGCTGGGAAATCGATATGCCATTTATAAATGAATTTATTCCTGAGCCGGATGTTGTGAAATACGACTTAGAGGCAATCGATAGAGACTTCGTAGTCGGTGGCACCAACGCAAGAGACTGGACAATTGATCGTGATCGCGACATGTATTTGCGCAATGTCGCAAACGGTGGCGGCACCGAAATTGAAGTCAGAAACCAGACGAAGTTTTCATTTTATTGGCATGGCGAGCTCCTGACGCTGAGACTGGATTTGGTCGACGGTGGAGGTGCGCGAGGTCAGCCCGGTTGGTCTCATTGGAGACTGATGTGGATCAATGGTGGGGATGGACTGCCTGAGCATCTCAAGGCTGACAAGGAACAATTCATGGCTGAACTCAAAGAGGCCTTTTCACATACAAGGATTTTGGCGTCCGTTCCAGAAATACGGACTATCACATCGTTCTTGAAGTCAATGATAACTTATTTTCTAAGATTAATTCTGTCATAAAGTAGGGTGTCACCATGGCATTCGTAAGCGAGTTTATTTCCCCAGATGATGTTGCTAGATACGACATTTTATCGATTGATCGTAAATTTCTGATTGGAGGAGCCAACTCCAGAGATTGGGTCATTGATCGTGAGCGTGAAATATATCTGCGAAACGTGGCGCATGGCGGGGGGAGTGAGCCCGAAATTCGTAATCAAGCGCACTGGAAATTTTATTGGCGTGGCGAATTGCTGACGCTGCGACTTGATATGCTTGAAAGTGGAGGAGAAAGAAAAGGGGCTGGCTGGTCTCGTTGGATGTTAATTTGGATCAATGGCGGGAAAGGCCTCCCGGCTCATCTCAAGTCAGAAGCATCACAAATCATTGAAGACTTAGGCGTGGCGCTGACGGCACATAAAGGATTTGGAGGGGTTCACTCAAATTATACCGATTACAATGCCAAGATCGAGATATCGGAAGGCTGTGTGATATGAAAAATGCATTGAGTGCGGAAGAAGCCATTGCTTTACTGAGGGAGCGACCGGATGCATATCGTTCAGGCGAAGATCTGCGCGCACTCGCAGCACAGGTAGATGCAAATGCTTCAGGTCGTGTGACTGTTCTTTATAGCGGCCCGGCAGCGAAGGGAATCTGGTCAACGGATGTCATCGCCGCGATGGTTGAGATGGGGGAAGACGTTAGAGTCATCAACTGCTGCCTTAAGCTTGGCATCATTCACCAGGCGCAGCGAAGATTGAACAACGCGTGTCGCTATATTCAATCACGATCATTCTCATGGATGGTGGGAGGATCCGTAGATGAGCGATGCTCCCGAATCCCGTCAGGCAATGGGCTTCCCGGCAGGTCAAGCATAAGCCCAGGCGTACGCCGTGGGCGCAACCTGTGCAGGATGCGCTTATGCTGGATACTGATGTACCTATTGCGTCTCAGTAATCCGCTTCTAATAGGGAAACCGCTGACATGGTAAAAATCAAAAATCCATCCATGAAAATTTCGCTGCTTCCTCCTCCGGTGCCGCAGAGGATGCGCGAAATACTAAAGGACTATCCGGATCTAATTGAGCGCGTTCAGGAAGTATTGGATGCTTATGTCGAGAAGCCATATAATTTAATGCCGTTTGAGGGCGCTATTTGGGCTCTTGAGGGTAGGTTGGAATCTTTTATATCCGAGGCCCGCGAGGAGCTCGAGAAAGCGCAAGCTAGTGGTGATCCTGGCGCGATAAGATACGCGGAAGAAAAAGAGCGCGCTACGCGTCATGCGAGTTCAAAAAATCGCGGCATGTCAGACTTAAATGAGATCTGGGACTACATGGAAGCCCATAAGGAGTCTCTGATATGAATGAAGAGGAATCTCGCCTCAGTGACGCCGAGCATCGCAAAGTATTTGAGCAGAAAATTCTCGATGATGCTGCGCTGGAGACAAAGTCATCTTTTGAAAAACCAAAGGCAATCATCCTCGCGGGTCAGCCTGGCTCTGGGAAGGGAGGCCTTGCAAGAATCGCAGATAATGAGCTAGGCAGGGATGCCGTTTCGATTGATGCCGATGAATTGCGTAAATCACATCCCCAGGTGGAAATCCTTCGCAACGCCCACCCTTATACCTGGTCCGACTATACCCACCCCGATGCCAGTCGCTGGGCCAAGGAACTGCTGCAGACCACTATCGAAGGCAAGAAGAACCTGATCTTCGACACCACGCTCAGCAAGGGCGACTCAAGCGCGAGCCTGATCAAAGATTTGCAGTCCAGAGGCTACGACGTCGAGGTGCGCGTCATGGCCGCGCACAAGCTGGAGAGCGAGCATGGTGTTGACGCCAGATTTTCTCGGCAACTGGATCAAGAAGGTTACGGCCGCTATGTGCCTGAAGGTACGCGTGAGGACATTTACACCAAGCTACCGGTCAGTCTGGACACCGTGCACGCGCAGACCAGCGCGCCAATCCGCATCTTTAACCGCCAGGGTGCAGAGCTCTACGACAGCCGCACCGATGCACGACCACCAGGACAGGTCCTGGAGCAGGCACGTAATGCGTGGTTCAAGGATCCTGCCTTTACACAGCAGCTACGCGAGCGCTGGCAGCAACAAGCTAATTGGCACCGTGATTTGCCGGAGCATGCGCGAGAAATCCCGAATTCCAACGCTGCGATTCAGGAGCAATTGCTCGCAGAGCACGCCGAGCTCAAGGTAAGCGATGGAGTCGCTAGTCGTCTGGAAGGCATCGCCACCATCGACGAACTGGTGCGTCCAGGTGCTCCGCCTGCGCGCGCACCCGTGCCGGAGCCTGAGATTCCGGGGCTGCGTCGTGCCGGCATGACGGCCGGCCTGGCGGGTGTGGGAGTTGCGGCAGGTGCCTTCGATGCGGTGCAGACCGGCGAGCGCGTGAGTACGCTGTTGGCACAAGACAACCTCACCGCTGCGCGCTCAGAAGCGTTGCACTTTGCTGCCCGAGGCGCTGGCGGCTGGGCCGGAGGCGCTGTTGCCGCTGCAGTGGTTGGCACAACCGGTGCGGGTCCCGTCGCGTTGGTGGTGGCCGATGGTTATCTGTTGGGTGCTGCTGCCGACAAGGCAGTGACGCTCTGGGACAACCGCCAGATCTATACGCAGACCGACAAGGAGGGTGTGAGCTGGGAGTTCAACGGCAACCAGTGGCTTCGCCAAGAAAAAGCCGATCTGCCCAACGATGGCGTCGATGCGCCGCAGAAGGAGGCCATGTTCGCACTGCCTGAAAAGGCGCGCGAGCTGAACTATCACTCTAGTGGCGAAGCGACCGAGCAGGCGCTGGGCAAGGTGCAACCCAGTAATCCTTATGTGCAGCCATCCAGTGAGGCAGATGCTGCGCATCTTTACGCACGGGATTGGCGGCACGATCCGTCAAGTGGCCAGTGGTCACGGATGATCGCCGACGAAGTTGATCGGAACGATCGGCCCATCTGGACAGTGGATCCAGCAAGTCCTGAGCGCAATGCTGCGTTGGATCAGCAGGCAGCTCAGGTGGTAGACGCCAACATCGCCCGTGGCCCAGCTGCAATTGCGGCAACCTATCAAGTTGCCCATCAGCGCAATGGCTGGGACGATTTCGGTCCCGTGCCAGCTGCGGTGCAAGCAGCCTTGAATCCGGATTCGCTGCAAGCATCGGACGGCAAGCAGTATCAGCGCGATACGCAGGGCCAGTGGCGGCATGACGGCATTGCTGCCGAAGGCAATGTTTCGTTGGAACTCAACGCGACGCGCGAACGCCTGCAGCCGGCATTGGAGCAGCACACGCAGGCAATGGCACAGATGCCGGCAAGGCAAACGCCAACGCCACAGCAGCAAGACCAGGCCAATACCGAAGCGACCTATGCCGCCTATGGCGTTGCGCCCAATGCCCAGACCGCAGGGGCGATCCAGCTCGCTGTGCAGAAGACGCGCGAGGCAAACGGGATTGATGCAGCGACCAGTTCTCTGGCATTGGAGCATGATGCGACCGGGCAATACTCGGTGGACAGCCCCATCCAGCATCTGAGCCGTGGCGCTGACGGTGTGGTGCGCGTTGCAGCAACCACCAGCGCCGCCGATATCCATCAGGCGCTTGGCCAGGTGCAGTCGCTTCGGCAGGAACAACCGCCTTCGGCCAGTGCACCAGAGCTGCGCATTGATGCGCAATCGCCCCAAGAACGCGATGCCTACGAGCAAGCGTTGCGCGAGGCCAATCGGCAAGGTGTGTCCACGCAAGAAGCGCAACAGGTCGCAAGCTTTGCGGCTACGACCGTTACCGCTCCCCGTGTGGATGAAACCCAAGCGCCTCAGGCAGCCATTGATGCGCAGCGGGATCGAGACGTTGCACGCGCTGCTGAGCAGCCTGCTGTTGCGGAGACGGCAACGCCGGCCGCGGCCGTGATGCCTGCCCCCGTCAATGCGCAAGCGCAGGAAGAGCTGCGCCCGGTCGCCAAGCCTGCTGAGCCGAAGCCCGAACCTGTCCCGCAACGCGAACCCCAAGAGACCCACACACCTGTTGTTGCTGCACCCTCTACGCCATTCCCGGTCCAGTCTAAGGCGGAGGCATTGGTTCCAACGATGGCGAGCGCGTCTGCGCCGAGCGTGGGATCAGCATCATTCGCTTCGACCTCTCCCGTTCAAGCGTCTACTCAGGCCAATGCACCGACGCAGCCGGCATCAAGTGACGTGGAAGGGCTTCGCCTCGGCGATCGGGGGCAAGAGGTCGAGTTCTTGCAGTATCGATTGCAGCAAGTTGATGCGCGCGGTCCAAACGGGCAGGCCGTGCCGCAAGACGGGCACTACGGTCCGGAGACCGAACACGCGGTAAGGCAGTTCCAGCAAGACCAAGGTTTGCCGGCAACGGGCATTGCCGGCCAAGACATGGATGCAGCGTTGTCCCAGGCACAACACACGCGCCGAGAAGCTTTGAAGCCCACAGAGCCAACATCGGTGAATGCGGCGGTGGAGCAGGGCGGTGAGCAGCAAGCCCGAGTAGCCACGTCACAGAACGATGCGCCATCGGCTGTTCGATTGCAGGCGGATCAGCAAGAGGCCATGCGGACCTCGTCGCCGGCAATCCCAAGGCAGAGCGAAGCGCCGGCACAGATCGTCTTGCCTGAGCGCACGTCGTCCTCCTATGCGTCATCGCCTAGCTTTGGTGGGACAACTGCGCGTTCAAGCGCAGGTGAACAAGAGGAGGGTCGCGTCGAGCAAGCGAGGCCCTCGCAAGATGTCGCTCAACAGGCAGTTCCTTTTAATCATCGGGATTACGCGTTGTTTTCCGCTATCCAGGCACAGCTCCCGAAGGGCACGTCTGATGAGAAAACGGTCGAAGTGCTGCATGCCGTCAAAGAGTCAGGGATTGAGCGCGCGGATGAACTGCGGAAAGTGACCATCCAAGGTGATGTCGCCTTTGTCTTTGGCAAAACGCCGGGGTTCCATTCGGAAGTCGCACTCAACACACCATCGCCTGGCATCAATGAGACCTTGCAGAAGACGGAGGCGTTGGATCAGCAACGGGCGCAGGAGATGGTGCAATTCCAGCGCGAGCGCGAAGAGATCGACAAGAACCCAACGGGCCCAGTGATGACGCTTGCTGCGCGCTCTCAGCAGCACGTGATGTCGGACGCGTCCGGTGGCGACGGAGGCGGTTGAAGTTCAAGGTTTAAAACGCTTTTTTCGCTAAGGGTGCAGTAGGTAGTTTGTTACGTGCTTGCAGAAAAGTTACGCCCCGCAAACCCAGCCTCATACAAAGAAGATCGCGAAGCCAGCCATTGCTCATTGCGGTCTGCCACCGCCTCGCAGTCGCCGGTTGCCGCATTCTTGGCAGTGCATCGGCAAAATTACCTCAGACGCCGTTGTAAGCGTCTGCGATGGGCGCGGCCTGATCTACCTGGCGAAACAACGCTGGCGTTTTTGTTGTCGAGCAGGTCAGGGCAGCAAGCAGTCTTTCTGCGAGCGATAGCGCCGCCAACAAATAGTTGACCATCAGAGCACATCAAAGGCTCAGATCACCGCAGCCTTGACCTTAAACACTTCCACAGCACGGATCAGCTGCACGGAATGGTCCTCCAGCGCACGCGCGGCGGTGCTGGCGGCTTCGACCAGGCGGACGTTTTGCTGGGTGGTTTCGTCCATCTGGGCGATGGTGTGATTGACCTGTTCGATGCCGCCGGCCTGTTCCTGCGAGGCGGCGGAGATGTGGCCCATGATGTCGGTGACGTGCTGCACGCTGGTAACGACTTCGCCCATGGTGGTGCCGGCCTTGTGCACCAAGGCCGAGCCATCGGCCACGCGCTGTACCGAGTCGTCGATCAGGCGTTTGATTTCCTTGGCGGCATCGGACGAACGGTGCGAGAGGGTGCGTACCTCCGAGGCGACGACGGCAAAGCCGCGGCCTTGCTCGCCTGCGCGTGCGGCTTCGACGGCAGCATTGAGCGCAAGAATATTGGTCTGGAAGGCGATGCCGTCGATGACCGAGATGATGTCGGCGATGCGCCTGGACGAGGCCTCGATGCCGGACATGGTATCGATCACCTGGCTGACCACATCGCGTCCTTCCGAGGCGATAGTGGCGGCGCCGCGTGCGAGCTGGTTGGCGCGGCCGGCGTGCTCGGCGTTCTGCTTGACGGTGGAGGTCAGCTCTTCCATCGAGGCTGCGGTTTCTTCGAGATTGGCGGCCTGTTGTTCGCTGCGGCGTGCCAGTTCCTGATTGCCGCTGGCGATGTCTTCGGCGGCAAAACCAATACTGTTGGAGGTTGTTTGTATCTGGCTGACGATGTCGGTGAGGCGATGCACGGTGCTGTTGGCATCGTCGCGCATGGCAGCGAATACGCCGTGGAAGTTACCCGACATGCGCATGGTCAGGTCGCCGTCGGCGATGGCGCGTAGCAGCTGCGAGAACTTGGCCAGGTTGCTGTCTGCCGTGGCCATCATGGTGTTGAGGTTCTCCACCATCAGGCGGAAGTCGTGCTCGAACTTTTCCGGTTGGCCGCGCAGCGCGAAGTCGCCCGCGCAGGCGGCTTGGGTCAGTGTGTGGATCTGTGCGTTGATGGCGCGCAGGTTTTGTTTGACCTGCTGCATGGTGGTGGTGATGGCGGCTTTTTCGCCGGGGTAGTGCTCGATTTCCGGGGCGAGGTCGCCGATTGCATAGCGGCCCATGACCTCGGTCATACGCAACTGGGTCTGTACCTGTGCGTGCACCAGCGCGTTGGTGTCCTGCACCATGTGCGCGTACTCGCCAGGAAACTGCTGCGCGTCGGTGCGATAGCTGATCTGGCCGGCGTCGTGACGCGCTGCCATGGTGCGCTGCGCCGAGATGACATCGCGCAGGCGGCGTTGCATCTGCTGCATGGCTCGCAGGAGCTGGCCGGATTCGTCCTTGCTTGCCGCGGTATCGGGTGTCCCGAGGTCGCCCGCGCTGATGCGCTCGGCCAGTTGCAGCGACAGACGCAGGGGCAGCACCACGCTGCGAGTGAGCAGCAAAGCAATCGTTGCCCCCAGCATTAGCGCGATCACGGTGGAGATCACCATCAGCATGGCAAAGCCACGTGCGGTGGCGACGGCCTGCTTGGCGGCTTGGCGGTTCTTCTGCTCTTGCAGATCGATGAAGGCATTGATGCTGGCCAGCCAATCGATGAAGGCCGGGCGTGCTTCCTGTAGCAGGCGTTGCTCGGCATGCGACCGGTCCGATGCGTCGCGGAACGCGCGCACCTGTGCGATCAATGGCAGGGTGCGCTGCTCGATGGATTTGATTTGCTGCAGAATCGTTTTTTCCCGCGCGTCGGTCGAGGCGGCGATCATGGTGTCGAGTGGCTGCGCGGAGCGCGCATAGTCGGCGGTGAGTTTGTCGATCAATTGCTCCGCCGCGTGGCGGTCGGCCGGCGCGTCCATCAGCACGACATCGCGCAAGGCGATTGCGCGGTCATGCACACTGCCGCGGAAGTTGATCGCATACCGTTGCTTGACGCTGTTGACTTCATTGATCGCAGTCAATTGCCGATCGATGCTGCGTACGCGCTGGATGCCCACCACGGTGAGGATCACCATCAGGACGATGATCGCGAGAAAGCCGAGGGACAGGCGTTGACCAATGCGGAGATCGGAGAGGGTGTGCATAGGGGAGATCGGTGATCCGGAGAAACGGAGCGCTGGGGAATCCCGGCATGGGCAGGGATGCGGGGGCAGGAGCAGATCCTCGAGAGGGCGGCGTTGCTACCCCGATCGTGTCTCGCCTCGTTCGTTAGCGACCTCAACTATTGGAACTGTACGCATCGCGCATTCGATATTCAGGCGCGGTTGGATCGCGCTGCATCGGCGATGGCGGACGATCGAACCGGCGGTGTTGGATTCTGTGCAGCCGCAAGATGGTGATGGGCTTGCTGCAGAGTGCCGATGCGGTGTGGTCAGCGACGCAGGCAGTGCTTGCGCGAGTAGCTGCTGCGTGCGGCGCGCGCATATTTGATATGCGTACTTTGATTTTCCGATGCAGCGACGTTGTGTGCGTCGGTCGGCACGCACCGATACGGTGGTGCGATCGTCGCGGGTCTAGCGCGTAGCCGCGAGTGCGCTGTTTGCGCTGGCTTCTTCGCAGATCCACTGCCGGAAAGCGGCAATCCGCGGCAGGTGAGAGCTCTCTTGGCGGTTGACGAGGTAATAGGCCAGGGGCGAGAGGAACTGCAGCTCCGGGAACAAACGGATCAGCCGGCCTGTGGCGATGTCGTCATGCGCCATCACGCTGCGCGCCAGCGCGATGCCGTGTCCCTCGATGGCGGCCTGCAGCACGGCAGCTGCATTGTTGATCTTCAGGCCCCGGATCGCATCCACGCCGACGACGCCTGCCTTATCGAGCCACGCGGTCCAGGACGGGAAGTTGGGATGCGTCTCCATCGAGAGGTCGTGGATCAGCGTCTCGCCTGTCAGCTGCGCCGGTGCGCGTAGCCGGCCGATCAACGCTGGTGAGCAGACCGGATAGACCTCCTCGTCCATCAGCTTGAGGGCCACCAGGCCCGGCCACTGGCCAGCGCCATAGCGCACGCCGATGTCGATCCGTTGCGTGAGGAAATCCACAGGTTTGAGGCTGGTCTCAAGCCGGATGTCGATATCGGGATGCGCGGTCTGGAAGCGATCGATGCGCGGGAGCAGCCACTTGGCTGCAAAGGCCGGGCTGACGGTCATGGTCAGCATGGTGCCGCCGGACTGTTCTTTCAGCCGTTCCAGCCCAAGGGTCAGGCGATCCAGCCCAGCACGCACATCGGGCAGCGCCTGCTCGGCGGCGGGCGTGGGCAGCAAACGGGCGCGGCCAGCCTGGCTGCGATGAAACAAGGGGGTGCCTACCCAGTCTTCCAGTGTTCGTACCAGCTGGCCGACCGCCGCCGGTGTGACATGCAGCTCGGCCGCAGCAGCCGAAAAACTCTGATGGCGAGCGCTGGCTTCGAAGGCTCGCAGTGCATTGAGGTGGACGGGCGACTTTTTCACGATAAAGATTTTCTTTCAGGTCGGGACACATTAACTGGTTTGTGGTCATGCCGCCCCAGCCGAACAATGTCCGCCACTCCACGGCCTGCCCGCCGCGCCTTCGTTGGCGATGCAGGTGGGTGGTGTTGGCTTATCCCGGCGACCAGTTCGCCGGCTGTCTTTCTGACCTGCCTGACGGCAGGCACGTCGAGGTTTGATCATGGACACGCAATTCAACGGTAAGAAGCTATTGGTCGTCGGTGGCACCAGCGGCATGGGGTATGCAGTGGCCCGGCACATCCTGCTTGGTGGCGGGCATGCGGTGATCGTTGGCCAACGCGCCGAGAAGACCGAAGCAGCCCGCCAGGCGCTGGCTGCACTCGGATCGGTAGAGGCATTGAATGCCGATCTGACTAGCCAGCAAGGCATTGCCGAGTTGCTGGCGGCGATCGACCGCTCGCATCAGCAGATCGATCTGCTGGTCAATGCAGCGGGCGTGTTTTTCCCCAAGCCGTTTCTGGAGCACCAACAGGACGACTACGACCGCTATATGGCGCTCAACAAGGCGTTTTTCTTCATCACGCAGAGGGTCGCCGCCAATCTGGTCGCGCACGGCCGCAGCGGTGCGATCGTCAATATCGGTTCGATGTGGGGCAAGCAGGCGATTGCGGCCACGCCGTCATCGGCCTACTCGATGGCCAAGGCCGGTCTGCATGCGTTGACCCAGCATCTGGCGATGGAACTGGCGCCGAAGGGCATCCGCGTCAATGCGGTCTCCCCGGCGGTGGTGGACACGCCGATCTACGAGGGATTCATTCCGAAAGCGGACGTGCATGCAGCACTGCAAGGCTTCAATGGATTCCATCCCATCGGCCGTGTCGGCACTGCGCAGGACGTGGCCGAGGTGATCGCGTTCCTGCTGTCTGACAAGGCCGCTTGGGTCACTGGTGCCGTGTGGGACGTCGATGGCGGTGTGATGGCTGGCCGCAACTGACATCGACAACGCCTTGCAATCGGCGTCGCCCGCACGCTGCTGCATTGCGGCCATGCGTGGCGTCCGCTGCCTGCCAATCTTGGCGCCATGGATCGGCTGCCTTGTTCGATGGCGCCAACCGCGTGATAGCGATGTTCCTTGTGCGCGCTGAGCTGGGAACATCGGTATGCCGCGCGGTGAGCGGAGGT
Organism: Xanthomonas sp. WHRI 10204; assembly: GCF_040202875.1. NCBI lineage: Bacteria > Pseudomonadati > Pseudomonadota > Gammaproteobacteria > Lysobacterales > Lysobacteraceae > Xanthomonas > Xanthomonas sp. WHRI 10204. The sequence continues at coordinate 186,607 of NZ_JBEGDW010000002.1, read as the reverse complement.
CGCGCTACAGAGTTTGTAAGCAGCTTTATTGAAAACCGCGCCCACCGACCATCATGACTGGTCCTTGCCCGCCTGCCGCCGCGGGACCTTATGCGGCATGGATGCCGCATAAGAGCCTCCATGGACGGATTCACGGCGTGTCCCGCGGCGTTAGGCGGGCAAGGACCATGCAGCCGGGGCGCAGATCAGCGGCTCTCCACTAGCAAATGCAAAGCAGCCAAGCACACCGAAAGCAACCGAACTAGAGCCTGCATGGAAGGATTCACGCCGTGCACCGCGGCGTTAGGCGGGTAAGGGTCATGCAGCCGGCGCGCAGATCAGCGGCTGTCCACTAACGCATGCAGAGCAGCCGGGCACGTCCAAGGCAACCGTGAGCTTCTGTTCTTGAAGACGCCGAAAAAAGTCGCGAGCCATGGGCCGATAAAGATGAACTGAGAACGCGAGAGCGCATGTACGCGATCTACACCGCGAACACGCCCATCGCACGGCCCAACCGGCAGTGACGCGCCAAATCCCTGTTGGTTAGCACATGTCCTCACACGCGGCGCAGTACCGTGGCGCATCGGCAGCACCAACGGCTGGATATACGTCGCCTGCCGCAGGTTGGGTGATGACGGTGGTGTGAGCGGTTGATCGTGCCTGTTGGCGATACGTCGCGCGGTCTTGGGCTCTCTTCTAATGGTTTGGCACAGATGCACGGATGGGTGAACAGTCATCAGGGCGCAGGCGGTGAAGCGATGCGGTGGTGTCGTGCAGGCGATCTGCGGCATGGGGTGATCGTGCGGATACGCGCGGTATGACCACTGCATTTCCGCATGGCGACAGCGCCATGGCGCAGGCGGTGCGCGTATACGACTGGGCTGCTACGCCGTTGGGGCCGAGTCCGCAGTGGCCGTCGCCATTGCGCAATGCGGTCAGCTTGATGCTCACCTCGCCGGAGAGCATGTACGTGGTGTGGGGCGAGGCGCTGACGTTTTTCTATAACGATGCGTACGCGCCGATTCTGGGGCCGCGTCGGCCGCAGGCACTGGGCGCGCCGCTGCGCGAGCTGTGGGCCGATGCATGGGAGGCGGTACGTGCGCCGATCGAGGCAGCGTTTGCCGGGAGCGCCTCGCGCTTTGAAGAAGTGCCGATTGGTATGAACCGCTACGGCACGCCGGAAGAGACCTGGTGGACGTTTTCGTTTTCGCCGATCTATCTGGACGATGGCAGCATCGGTGGTGCGTTCTGCGTGACCAACGAGGTGACCGCGCGCAAGCTGGCGCAGGCGCGGTTGGCCGACGAGCACGAGCGCTTGATCCGCTTGTTCGAGCAGGCGCCGATGTTCATGGCGTTTTTGAGCGGGCCGCAGCATCGCGTCGAGTTCGCCAACCCGTGCTACTCGCGCTTGGTCGGCCACCGCGACGTGATCGGGCGGCCGCTCGCCGAAGCGTTGCCGGACGCACTTGAGCAAGGGCATCTGCGCCATTTGGATGAGGTGTATCGCTCCGGGCGCGCCCATACGGCCAATGCGCTGGTGTACGACGTCCAGGCAGTGCCGGGCGGGCCCACCGAGCGACATCTGCTGGACCTGGTGTATCAACCGATTGCCGGTGCCGACGGCACGGTCTCCGGCATCTTCGTGCAAGGGTTGGATATCACCGATCGCATCAGCCTGGAACGCGCGGTGCGCGAGGCAGAAGTGCGCAACCGGCAGATCCTCGATAGCGTCATGGACTACGCGATCATCGCGACCGACATGCGCGGCCAGGTGACTTCATGGAACGAAGGCGCGCGCCGCATTCTGGGCTGGAGCGAGGCCGAGATGCTCGGGCAATCGCTGGAGCGCATGTTTACTCCGGAAGATGTGGCGAATCGACAGCTTCTCATTGAAGCCGCCGCAGCGTTGGAAAGCGGTAGCGGCATGGACGAGCGCTGGCATATGCGTAAATCCGGCGAGCGGTTCTGGGCCAATGGGTCGTTGATGGTGCTGCGCGAAGAAACTGGCGTAGCGATTGGCTTTGTCAAAGTGCTGCGCGATCGCACCGCCGAGCGCTTGGCCGGCCAAGCGTTGATCAAAAGCGAGCGCCGGCTGGACGCCTTGGTGCGCGCGTCGTCGCAAGCGATCTTTTCTGCCACTGCCAACTGGAGTGCGTTGCGCCTGCATGCCGGCGATGGCTTGTTGGACGATGGTCGTGCGGCCAATGCGCGCTGGCAGCAGGAATGGATTCATCCGGATGATCGTGCGCCGTTGCTAGCGGCCATCCATGCTGCGATCGACGATAAGGCTGCGCTGGAGCTTGAGCTTCGCGTGCTGGACAGACAGCAGGTGCGCTGGACGCTGCTGCGCGCAGTGCCCTTGCTCGATGCAGAGGGCGAGATCGAGGAGTGGTTCGGTACGGCCTCGGACGTCAGCGATAGACGCGAGGCCGAAGAGCAATTGCGCGTGCTGACCGAAACCCTGGAACAGCGCGTGCGTGAACGGAGCGCGGCGTTACTGCTGGCCGAAGAAAAACTGCGCCAGAGTCAAAAGATGGAGGCGGTCGGGCAGCTCACCGGCGGCTTGGCGCACGACTTCAACAATCTGTTGACCTCCATCACGGTGGGCCTGGAGCTGCTGCAGGCGCGCGTGGAGCAAGGCAAGTACGACCGGTTGGAACGCTATGTGGAAATGGCGCAGACCAGCGCCGCGCGTGCCGCTGCGTTGACGCAACGCCTGCTGGCATTCTCGCGCCGGCAGACGCTGGCCCCCAGTGCGTTGGAAGTGGACGCACTAGTGCACGGCATGCGCGAAATCATCTCGCGGACCTTGGGACCATCGATCACGTTGCAGGTGACGCCGGCGCCGCAGCCGTGGAAGGTGCTGGTAGACGCGCCGCAGTTGGAGAATGCGCTGCTCAATCTGTGCCTCAATGCGCGCGATGCCATGCCCGATGGCGGTGTACTCACTATCCGGCTGCACAACCGCTCGCTGGATCCGGTGGCGGCCCAGCAGTTGGATCTGCCGCCTGGCGATTATGTGTGCCTGAGCGTGCAGGACACCGGTACCGGCATGACGGACGAGGTCATGTCCAAAGTGTTCGAGCCGTTTTTCACCACCAAGCCGATCGGGCAGGGCACCGGTCTGGGCCTATCGATGATCTACGGGTTTACCCGGCAGTCCGGCGGGCACGTGCGCATCGATTCGGAAGTGGGCCTGGGCACCACCATGGCCCTGTATTTGCCGCGTTTCAGCGGGACAGATGCGCAGGACGAGGCAGTCGCCACACCGCAACAGCCACAGCGCGCTGCAGCGCAGAGCTGCACCATCTTGCTGGTAGAGGATGAAACCGCAATCCGCATCTTGATCTCGGAAGTGCTCACCGAGGCCGGTTACCGCGTTATCGAAGCAGCTGAAGGCAGCGCTGCGGTGGAGCGCTTGCGCTCGTTAGAGCCAATCGATGTGTTGGTGACCGATGTCGGCCTGACCGGTGGCTTGAACGGGCGCCAGGTGGCCGATGCGGGCCGGCAATACCGACCCACGCTACCGGTGCTGTTCGTGACCGGCTATGCGGCAACCGCGGCCGTCGGCGCCGGGCAGCTGGACGACGGCATGGAAGTGTTGACCAAGCCGTTCCTGGCGGCCGACCTGAAGCTGCGCGTGATGCAGTTGCTGGAGCGGAGTTTGCAATGACCTTGGCTGTTGTGCGAGTAGCGGAGTCATCGTCGCGCTCGAGTCGTCGGCGTTGGGCGCGTTCACGCTGGTGCTCGATGACGCAACACGGCGGCTGCAGTCACGTGTGCAAAGCGCTGTGTACGCCTGGCCTGCGAGGCGTGAGTGCCTTGGTTGCGCCCGGTTACAGCGTTGTCTGCACGATACCCAGCAAGTCGCGTAACGAGAATGGCTTGGTGAGCAAGCGCATGCCGGTATCCAGAAAGTCCGCCCGCTTGGCGCTGGCGCCTGCGTAGCCGGTCATGAAGATGATCGGGAGTGCTGGGTACAACCGCCGCGCATTGTCGGCCAGGTCGCGTCCGTTCATGCCCGGCAGGCAGATATCCGACAGCAGCAGGTCGAACGGACAGGCCGTGACGAGCTGCTCCAGTGCCTGTTCTGCATCGGCAGACACGACGACCTGATAGCCCTCTTCGCACAAGATATCCGCGGTCATTGCGCGAATGGCGTCGTCGTCTTCCACCAACAGAATGCGTGCATTACATGATGCGTCGTTCACCGCGATCCTCAAGCGATCGCAACAACGCGACCTGCTTCACTGCCAAGGCTATGCGCGCGCCCGTGACGAATGTGTCGGAGTTGTCACGCAGCGCATCACAAAAGCCCGGGGCATGCCGCAGATTGCCAATCCTGCGACACCCCAAAGCAGCGAAAATCCGCCACTACGGTCACGGCAAAAGATGGGCAGAACACACAGCGCGTCAAGCCAGGCAAGCTGATCAATTCAGCCTATGGCAACGGACGATCACGCGCGCGTGTTAACTTAAATGGCATGAAAAATGTAAAGCCGATGATCGCAAACCGCATCACGACCGGGACGACGGGGCTTGACACCATCCTCCGCGGAGGACTGCCGGCCAATCGGCTCTATCTGCTCGAAGGCCAACCCGGTTCCGGCAAGACCACGTTGTCGCTGCAATTCTTGCTCGATGGCGCAGCCAGGGGCGAAAGCTGCCTGTACGTCACGTTGTCGGAAACCATCGACGAGCTCAACGAAGTTGCCGCGTCGCATGAATGGTCGCTGGAACCTTTGCACATCTTCGAGCTGGCCTCGGCCGAAGCGTTTCTGGGCGACGGGCGCCAGCAGTCCATTCTGCATCCTTGGGAAATGGAACTGGATGGCACGATCAAACTGATCCAGGCCGAAGTCGATAGGGTCAAGCCGACGCGCGTGGTCTTCGATTCGTTGTCCGAGCTGCGTCTGTTGGCGCAGGACTCGCTGCGTTACCGACGGCAGGTGTTGGCGCTGAAGCAGTTCTTCGCACCGCGCAACATCACCGTGTTTCTGGTCGATGACCTCACCGACGAGAATGGCCAGCGCGATGCGCATCTGCACAGCCTGTGTCATGGCGTGATTTCGCTGGAACGCATGACGCTGGATTTCGGCGCAGCGCGGCGACGCATGCAGGTGCAGAAATTGCGCGGGGTCAACTTTACCGCCGGCTACCACGACATCACCATCGTGACGGGCGGCATGCGGATCTATCCGCGTCTTATCGCCTCCGATCATCACGTGCCGTTTGTCGGCGATGCGGTGTCCAGCGGAGTCGAGCGCATCGATGCACTGTTGCATGGCGGCCCGCTGCGCGGCACCAGTACCTTGCTGACCGGTCCGGCCGGCTCGGGCAAGACCAATGTCGCCCTGCAATATGTCAGTGCGGCCTGCGAACGTGGCGAGCATTGCTGCGTGCTGCAGTTCGACGAGCGCACCGGCACCTTGCTGACGCGTGCCGAAAACCTGGGCATGGATCTGCGCAAGCACTTGGCCTCGGGCATGTTGGAACTGCACCAGATGGACCCTGCGGAACTGACGCCCGGCGAGTTCTCCTGGGCGGTGCGCGAAAGCGTGGAGGCGCGGAACTGCCGCATCCTGGTGATCGATAGCCTCAACGGCTATCTGTCGTCGATGCCGCAAGAAAAGCAGCTGATGCTGCAGATGCACGAGCTGCTGTCCTATCTCAACCAGAGCGGCGTGACCACGTTCCTGATCAATCCGCAACATGGTCTGGTGGGGACGATGTCGACCGGCAACCTCAATATCTCCTACATGGCCGACACCGTCATTTTGTTTCGCTTCTTTGAAGCGCAGGGGCGGATCCGCAAGGCCTTGTCGGTCATCAAGAATCGCAGTGGCGCGCATGAAGATTCGATTCGCGAGATGCGCATCAGCAGCGGCGGTCTGCATTTGAGCGAACCGCTGGAAAGGTTCCATGGTGTGCTGACCGGCACCCCACAGTTTGTTGGAGACGGCACGCCATTGCTGGATCGTGCAATTGACCAACTGTGAAGCAGATGGGTCGGTGGTCCACATCATTGCGCCGTTCGGCCGCGATGCGGAGAGTATTGCGACCATCGTCGGTGGGCGTGGGTTAACCCGCCGGGTCTACGGCGCATTGGAAGTATTGGCTGGCGACCTGCTCGACAGTTCCGGCGTGGTGGTGCTCACCGAAGAAGCCTTGCGCGGCGATCTGCAGCAGTTGCAGCAGATCCTGCAGGGTCAGGCGGCGTGGTCGGATATTCCATTCGTGCTGCTGCGCGCCCCGCGTGGCAGCCAGCATGGTCGCCGGGTGAGCCTGCCTGCCGAGATGACCAACGTCATCGAGCTGGAGCGGCCGTTGAGCTCCTCGTCGCTGTTGAGCGCGATTTCCAACGCGTTGCGGTCGCGACAGAAGCAGTTCGTGATCCGCGACCAGATGGCCGAACTGGCCGAAGGGCGTGCTGCGCTGGCATTGAGCGAAGCCGAGTTGCGCCGCGTCACTGATGCGTTGCCGGTGTTGATCGCCTTCATCGACAAACACCTGGTGTATCGCTTCGCCAATCGCTCGTACGAAGACTGGATCGGTATCCCGCCGCAAGAGGTGATCGGACGTCCGCTGGTGGATGTGATGGGGCCTGCGGTGGTGGCCGAGCGGCGCGCCTGGATCGAAGCCGCGCTGTCCGGTCAGGCGCTGACGGTGGAAGCGAGCTGGCCGCATGCCGATGGGCGCCGCCGCGATGCCGAGATCCGCTACATGCCGCGCTTCGATGCAGATGGCAAGGTGGATGGCTTCCACGTGTTTGCGACCGACATCACCGCACGTGCGCTGGCGCTGGAGTCGATCCAGGAGCAGGCCAACCTGCTGGAGGCCAAGGTAGCCGAACGCACGGCCGAGTTGCAGCAACAGATGCTGGCGCGCGAATCCAGTGAGGCCGCGCTGCGTCAAGCGCAAAAGATGGAAGCGGTGGGCCAGTTGACTGGCGGCATTGCGCACGACTTCAACAATATGTTGACCGGCATCTTGTCGGCGTTGGATCTGGCGCGTCTGCGCATCGATCAGGGGCGGACCGAGGGACTGGGACGGTTTCTGGATGTGGCCTCGGCCTCGGCCTTGCGCGCGGCCGCATTGACCCAACGCCTGCTGGCGTTTTCGCGCAGGCAATCGCTGCAGGCGCGGCATCTGCAGTTGAACGATCTGGTGGTGTCGCTGCAGGAATTGCTGGCGCGCACCCTGGGCGAGTCGGTACGCATGGAAGCCGATCTTTGCGAAGCGCTACCGCATGCGTATGTCGACGAAAATCAGCTGGAAAGCGCATTGATCAACCTGGCCATCAACGCTCGCGACGCCATGCCGGACGGCGGCCAGTTGCGCATTTCGACCCGGTATCTGCATGTCGATGAACACCGTCTTGAACTTGGCCGTGGCATCAGCCTGGCGCCGGGCGACTACGCCGTGGTGTCGGTGGCCGACACCGGCACCGGCATGCCGGCCGATGTGCTGGAGCGCGTGTTCGAGCCGTTTTACACCACCAAGCCGATCGGGCAGGGCACGGGCCTGGGCATGTCGATGATCTATGGCTTCATGCAGCAGTCCAACGGGCAGGTCTGGGTGGAGTCGGAAGTGGGCGTGGGTACCACGGTGAGCCTGTATCTGCCCGCCGGTGTCGCCGTGCAGAGCGTGGCGATGGGGCCGCAAGGCGGAGCGGTGGTGGCCGGGCAGGGACAGCAGGTGCTGGTGGTGGAAGACGACGAACAAGTGCGTCTGCTGGTGACCGAACTGCTTGGCGAGTTGGGTTACGAGGCCGAGGTGGTGGCCGATGCCGACGCCGCGCTGCCGATCCTGGCCTCGCAGCGACGGATCGATCTGCTGGTGACCGATGTCGGGTTGCCCGGGCTCAACGGACGCCAGTTGGCAGAGATTGCGCGACAGTCGCGCCGCGATCTGCCGGTGATCTTCATGACCGGCTACGCCGAGACCGCACGCGACCGCGGCGAATTTCTTGCCGAGGGCATGAGCATGATCGCCAAGCCCTTTACGCTGGGCGAGTTCAGCGGGAAATTGCACGAGGTGCTGGGGCCGTCGTCCTGAGCAAGGCAGATGTGGGATCTGCCGCATTGCTTGCTTAATGCCTCTTGGCAGCTGCGTCGACTGCCTTCATCCAGGAACAAGTGCGGCTGTCCACGCAACCTCGCGCGGTCCGCTTCAGCCTGTGTCTCTGCGTCTACCTACCGTCGCTGCGCACCACAATGCGTCTAGCGGGCTGACGTCGCCGCCTCAGGCACGCCTGCACGTGTTTTGTGCTGCTTTTTTCAGCGTGCAGCACGCCCGGATTGCCGCGCGCTCGCCATCGATTCGGCCACGGCAATTTTGTCCGCCACCGCGTTCTGCATCGGCGAGCCGGTTTCCAGCAAGCCATGCAGGTGACGCCAATGGGTGGTGGCTGCGGCGTAGTCGTGCTGCTGGAAATCACTGATGCCCATCAGCCACAGCCCACGCTGATTGTCCGGCTCGCGCGCGATCAGCTGCTGCAACCGCGTCCGCGAGGCCGCATCGATGGCGAAATCGCTGTGTGTTGCCATGTCGGCGGCGATCCAGCCGACGATGGCCGCGCTGGTGTCGGGCGCGATCTTCAGTGCCTGCGCGTAGGCATCGCGCGCCTCGGCGGAGCGGTTGTTCTGCTCATGCGCTTTGGCCTGTTCCATCCACGAGGTGAGCGCTGCCAGTTGCGCCTGTTCGGCAGCGCTGGGTTGTGGTGGTACCGCATCGGCTGCAGCAGCCGTTGCGATGGGCGCCGTCTGGGGTGCCGTCACGTAGACCGGATGTGCGATGGCATCGGGTGCGCCAACCAGCCGATATAGACCGGCGGTGGCGACGGGCAGGCCCAGTACCAGCAGAATCGGCAGCGTGTAACGTGCATTGCCATTGCGCGTGGGTGTGCGCAGCAGCGGCAGCAGTAACAGCAGCAGCGCAACCACCACCAGCGCAGCACTCAAAAAATAAAAACCCGTCATCACCATTCTTCCTCTGCCTGCGGTGCCACCGCAGTGCCGACACGTGCGCGTTTACGCACGGTGTGAATCACCACCGCAGCGCCGGCGCCCAACATCAGCAACGGCCCGAACCACAACAGCCAGGTGCCGCGCTTGACCGGCGGGTCGTACAACACAAAATCCGAATAGCGGTCGACCATGTACTGCTTGATCTGCGCATCGCTCTTGCCGGCCTGCAATTGCGCGAACACCTGATGACGCAGGTCGCGCGCCAGGGTGGCATTTGAATCGGCCAGGTTCTCGTTCTGGCACACCAGGCAACGCAGCTGCGCGGTCAGTTGTTGATACCGCGCTTCTTCGCTGCGGTTCTTGAACGGCAACGGGTCCACCGCCTGCGCCTGCACGCAGGGCGCGAGCACTATTCCCAACAGCAGCACCAGCAACAGGCGCAGCTTGCGCGCCTGGTCACGCCGATGCGCCTGAAAGACGCCATATCCCAGCATCACGGTGCGCCCTTGGGCAGTGCGGCGATGGCGGGCAGCAGCTCATCGTTGATGACATCGGGGGTGAGCACGCCGATGTGCTTGTAGCGGATCATGCCCTGCGCATCGATCAGGAAGCTTTCCGGTGCGCCGTAGACGCCGAAATCGATGGCGGTCTGGCCGGCTTCATCGGCGATGACCACTGCGTACGGATTGCCCAAGCGTGCCAGCCAGGCGGTCGCATCGGCCGGCGCGTCCTTGTAGTTGTAGCCGATCAACGGCACGCCGAGCCGGCTGGCCTGCGCCATCAGTACTGGATGCTCGTGCACGCATTCGGCGCACCAACTGCCGAACACGTTGAGCACATACGGCTTGCCCAGCAGTTGCGCACGGGTGACGTGCTGGTCGGGCGCATCCAGCCGCGGCAGCGAGAAGGCCGGTGCCGGTTTGCCGATCAATGGGGAGGGCACATCGCGCGGGTTGTGCTGCATGGTCCAGTAGATGCCGAAGCCGAACAGGGCGGCGACCAACAAGAACCCCAGCAGGGGCAGCATGCGCTTCACGGGTGCGACTCCTGCGCGATGATGGGCGCCTGGTATGCGGGCGATGCAGCCGCCTTGCCTGCGGAGACCGGCGCGCGGAAGCGTCGTGCGCAGGCGCTGACGAAGCCGCCCAGCATCATCAATAGGCCGCCGGCCCAGATCCAGCGGATGAAGGGTTTGTAGTACAGCCGCAAGGTCCAATCGTGTTCGATGTGCTGGTCGTCCAGCGGCTCGCCGAGCGCGACATACAGATCGCGGGTGACGCCGGGATCGATCGCCGATTCGGTCTGGATGCGTTCGCTGCTGTACAGGCGTTTTTGCGGATGCAATTGCGCAATGACCTTGCCATCGCGGCTGACCTGCACGCTGCCTTGTTCGGCCTTCCAGTTCGGCCCGTCGACCAGCTGCACGCCGTCGAAGCGGAATGCATAACCGGCAATATCGGCGCTTTGGCCGGGCGACAGCCGTACATCGCGTTCGACCGACAGGCTGTCGGAGATCAGCACGCCGGCGACGAACACCGCCACGCCGGCATGCGCAATCAACATGCCGGCCATCTCTGCCGGAAAGCGCCGCCCACGCGGCATCTCGCGCCACCGTTTATAGACGTATAGCGCGGTGCCGGTGGCCACCCAGGCTGCCACGCCAATGCCGGCGATGGCCTTGGCCTGGCCCTCGGCAAACAGGCTGCCGACCAGCGCGCAGGCGATTGCAGCGATGCCTGCGCGGGCACCCAGCGCCTTCAAGGGGGCAGCGTCGGCCTGTCCCCAACGCAGGTAGGGGCCGAACGGCAGCAACAGCACTACCGGCAACATCAGCAACGGGAACAGCAGGCCGAAATACGGCGGCCCCACCGACACCTTGCCCAGGCCGAAGGCATCGGCAATCAGCGGGAACAAGGTGCCCAGCAACACCATCGCTGCGGCGACGGTGAGCAAGAGATTGCCGATCAGAATCCCAGTTTCGCGCGAGGCGGCGGCAAACGGTTTACCGCTGGCGATTCTGGGTGCGCGCAAGGCGTAGAGCAGTAACGAGCCACCGACCACTGCGACCAGGAAGATCAGGATGTACAGCCCGCGGCGCGGGTCGGCGGCGAACGCATGTACCGAGGTCAGCACGCCCGAGCGCACCAGGAACGTGCCCAGCAGCGACAGCGAGAACGCCAGGATCGATAGCAGGATGGTCCACGCACGCAGGCTGCCGCGTTTTTCGGTGACCGCCTGGGTGTGGATCAACGCGGTGCCCACCAACCACGGCATGAAACTGGCGTTTTCCACCGGGTCCCAGAACCACCAGCCGCCCCAGCCCAGTTCTGCATACGCCCACCAGCTGCCGGCCACGATGCCGGCGGTGAGGCAGGCCCAGGCCACATTGGTCCATGGCCGCGCCCAGCGCACCCAGGCCTGTTCCAGTTCGCCGCCCAGCAGCGCCGCCACCGCGAACGCAAAGGCCACCGAGAAACCGACATAGCCGGTGTAGAGCACCGGCGGGTGGAAGGTCATGCCCGGATCCTGCAACACCGGATTGAGCTCGTTGCCGTCCAGCGGAATCGGCGACAGCCGCCCGAACGGATTGGAGGTCAGCAGGATGAAAGCCAGAAAGCCCACCGACACCAGGCCCAGCACCGCCAACACGCGTGCAGCGAAATACTGCGGCAGATGCCGGCTAAAAGCGGCCAGCAACACCGTCCAGGTGGCAAGGATGGCGATCCACAGCAGCAACGAGCCTTCATGCGCGCCCCACACCGCGGCGAAGCGGTAGTACCAGGGCAGGGCGATGTTGGCGTTGGCGGCGACATAGCCGACCGAAAAATCCAGCGACAGCAGCGACCAGGCGAGCAGGCCGAACGCCATCCACACGAACACGGCCTGGCCCACCGCTGCCGGTCGCGCGACGCCCATCAAAGCGGTGTTGCCGCGCCAGGCACCGATCAGCGGCAACACGCCCTGGGCAAGCGAAAGCAGCAGCGCCAGGATCAGTGCGATCTGGCCGAGTTCAGGCGTCATGAGTGGGTCGCAGCCTGCGGCAAAAAGAGATTGGCGAGTGAGCGGCGCGCAGCCAATGCCGCCTCAACGCGGCGCGGCCAGCGGCACGGCGGTGGCGGGGATGGGCTTGCCGACATGGCCTTGGGCCATCGCGTCCTTGAGTTCTTTCGGCATGTAGGTTTCGTCGTGCTTGGCCAGCACTTCGTTGGCGACAAAGCGTTCGCCCTGCATGCGCCCGTTGGCGATCACCGATTGGTTGTCGCGAAACAGGTCCGGCAGGATGCCGGTGTATTCGACCTGGGTGGCCGCATGTTTATCGATGACGGTGAAGCTGACTTTCAGCGAGTCGCTGGCGCGCTGGATCGAGCCGGCCTTGACCATGCCGCCGAGACGGAACTGTTGATAGCTGGCCGCTTCGCCGGCGTGCACCTGGCTGGGCGTGAACAGGTAGCTCATGTTCCGCTGCAGCGCGAACACGATCAGCGTCACCGCGAGCGCGGCGGCGGCGATGACGCCAAGCACCAGCCACAGACGTTGTTTGCGCGTGGCATTCATGGCGCGTCGCGCTCCAGCGTTGGCGCCGGTTGATCGCGCGCACGACGCGGGGTTTGCCGCTGCAACTGGCCACGCAGTTCGCGCGGCAGGCGTCGGCGTCGCAACCACGGCGCGGCCAGGTCGGCCAACAGCACCAGCACGAACAACGCGTAGGACGTCCACACGTATTGGCCGTAGCCGCCCATCGCCAAAAACGTAGTCATGCGGTGCGCTCCGTCAATACGATGCGGCGTGCCCAGTCCTTGCCGCTTTCCAGCGCCAGCAGGTCCACGCGCACGCGCCCGAACAGGCTGGCGACGTAGTAGCACTTGGTGGCCAGCATCATCGTCAGCAACGGCCACAGCATGTCCGCGCCCATCTTTGAGGGGCCGAGCAGACGCACGGTGGAGCCTTGGTGCAGCGTGTTCCACCACACCACCGAGTAATGCACGATGGGCAGATTCACCAGGCCGACCAGGGCAAGCAAGCCGGCGGCACGCATTGCCTGACGGCGGTCTTCCACCGCGTGGTACAGGCCCAGCACGCCCAGATACAGAAACAGCAGCAGCAACTCCGAGGTCAGTCGCGCGTCCCAGGTCCACCAGGTGCCCCACATCGGCTTGCCCCACAGCGAACCGGTGCACAAGGTGATGAAGGTGAACGCCGCACCGATCGGTGCCGATGCCATGGTCATCACTTCGGCCAGCTTGATCCGCCATACCAGCGCGATAAACGCCGACACGCCCATCGCTGCGTAGATGAAAAGACTCATCCAGGCACTGGGCACGTGGATGAAGATGATGCGGTAGGCATCGTGCTGCTGATAATCCGGCGGCGCCAGCACCAGCCCGCCGTAAGCGGCCACCGCGCCGAGCAGCAAGGCCAGGCCTAGCGCCCACGGGCGCACGCGTCCGGCGAAGCGGTAGAACGTCGGCGGCGAGCTGAGTTTATGCAGCCACAAGGGAATCCACTTGGCCATGCCGGTGTCGTCAGTTGGAATGTTTGGAAGGCGACAGCGCATCGACGGCGGCGCCTGCATTGACCTGCAGCTGGCCGTCGGAGACCTTGCTGGTGCGTTGCAACAGGTCGCGCAGCGCAGTGGCATCCATCGACGGCGACAGCGACAACAGCAGTGCGGCCATGCCGCTGACATGTGCGGTGGCCATCGACGAGCCGGAGGTGAAGTCGTAACGGCCGTTCGGCTGGGTGGTCAGAATGTCCTTGCCGGGTGCGCTGAGCACGCCGGGCATGGCAGTGGTGGCGCTGCTGCTGCGAACCACCAGCACGCCGGGCACATCGTTGGGAAAGCCATCCAGCCGCCCGTTCGGCGGCATTGCCGCGACCACGATGCGGCCTTGCTGCACCAGATGCAGCAGCATCTTGCTCAGCAGCGGGTCGGCCGGGCCGCCCAGGCTCAGGTTGACCACGCGTGCGGAGCTGTTGTTGATCGCCGCCAGCGCCTTGGCCAGGGTGAAGGTATTGCAGCGTGCGGTGGCGCCGACCGTGGGCGCATACCAGCACGCCTTGTAGACGCTCAGCATGGCCTTGGGCGCCATGCCGACGATGCCTTGGTGGTTGTTGCTGCCGGCCGCAATGATCCCGGCCACTTCGGTGCCGTGCGAATCGCTGCTGGTCATGCCTGGCTTGTCGTCGACCAGGTCGTGCACGTCGCGGATGCGCGATTTCAGATCGGGGTGGTTGGTGTCCACGCCGGTATCGACCACTGCCACCAGCACACCGCGCCCCTGGGTGACAGCCTGCGCGCTGGCGGCATCGGTATCGATGAAGCCGCGCTGCATGTCCACGTATGGGTCGTTGTAGCCGGACAACGGTGTGGTCTTTTCCGACGCATCGGTAGAAAACACCGAGAAATCCTGCACCGGCTGCACCAGCTCCACGCCCTCGTCATCAGCCAGCGCGGTGACCAGCTCATCGCGCGACACGCCCGGTGGCGGCTGCAGCACCGCGCAATACAGGCCCAGCGAGGTGATCGGCCAGCCGGACACTTCGCGCAGCTTGTAACGCTGCTTGATGGCTTCCATGCGCACGGCGGCTTTCTGGCCGGCGCCGTAATAGCTGGAGGCGTAGCCGATCAGGCTGGAGCCGGCACGGGCCGGCGGCGCGCTGAGCGGATTGGCCACCGCCAGCAGGATGTCCCGGCTGCTGTCGGGCGTATGCGCATCGGCGGACGTCGCGTTGGCGCTGGCTGCATCCTCAGCAGTGTTCTGCAACGCCGCGGCATGCGCATTGCCATGCACGCCCATGCTGAGCAGTGCGGCGACCAGGCCGATGACGAAGAAACGGCTCATGGGGCGGAGACGATCTCGGCCAGCCGGATACCCGGATTGGCGCGCAGTTGCTGCACGGTGCGTTGCGGCTGGGCCGGCGGCTGCGGCGCAGCAGGCACCACGGTGTAGGCACCCATGTCGTTAGGCCCACCGATGACCTGCAGCTGCTGCGCATGCAGCAGTCGATCCCAGTCGGCCACGGTCATGCTGGCATCCGGCACCACGCGGATGGCGCCCTGCGGCACCGGCAGCGCAGTGGCGCTGCTGAGTGTGCGGTAGTCGTGCGATGGTGCCGGCGAGGCCAGCTTGACGCCCATGACACCCAGGCCGATGGCCTGTACCAGCGCGGCGGCGGCCAGCGCACGCACGGTCCAGCTGCCGGAGCGACGCACGGCCGGTGCCGGTGCGATGCGTACCTCGGGTGCATCCAGACGACCGAGCAGGCGTTGCAGGCCGGCGTTGGCGTCCAGTTTGACCGCCGGCGGTAGCGCCAGCGCCTGACGCAGGCGATTTTGCTGGGCGAACTCGGCGCTGCACGAGGTGCATTTGGCCACGTGCGCGATCAGCCAGGTGTTTTCTTCCTCGGTCGCGCTATCCAGCAGAACGGCCGGCATCAGTTCCCAGGCGTGCGAGCATTCCTTGCCAGGCGCGATGAAAAACGTCTTCATTGCAGGGTCTCCGTGTAAGGGGTGTTGCCGGCCAGGCCGGGCAGCACATTGCGTAATTTGACCCGCGCATGAAACAGCCGGGCTTTGATCGTGCCCACCGGGCACTGCATGATTTCGGCGACTTCTTCCAGCTTGTGGCCGACGCCGTAGACCAGTTCGATCACCAGGCGCTGATCCGGCGACAGCCGTTCCATGCCCTTGTCCAGCCAGTCGCGTAGCTCGCGGTCGTCGTTGTCGTCGGTGCTGGGGGCGTGGTCTTCCACCAAAACGGTATCGTCGATGGACTCGCCGTCGTGCTGGCGCAGGCATTTGAGCCCGCAGCGGTAAGCGATGCCCATGATCCAGGTCGACACTTGCGAGTCGCCACGGAAATCGCCCGCTTTTTGCCAGGCAATCCAGAAGCAGTCGTTGATGGCCTCTTCGATGATGTCCGGGCGGCGCGTCAGACGCGACAAAAACCGGCACAAGCGGCCGTGGTAGCTGTGGTACATGCTCGCCAGGGCGTCACGATCGCCCGCAGCCATGCGGCGCAACAGCATGCGGTCGGTGGCATCGCCAAGGGTGTCGGACTCATTCATCGAAGCAGGCATGGGGTAGGACACCTCTAGGTGCCCGCAGGCGGGCGAAAGGTTGCGGTTGAATCAGAAACTGCGGGACACCATGCCCACCCACGGCGTTTCGCCGGGCCCGCCTTGCGCGCGCGGGGTGTTGTTGCTGGTGACGACCCGGTCCAGCTTCACGGTCCATGCCGCGCGGCTCCACTTCAGGCCCACTTGCCCATACCGATAGCGGCCGGAACTCTGGGCGCCGTAGGACATCGCCGGAAAGTCCGAGATGCCGGCACCGGCCGAGAGGCTGAAATCCCCCGTCAGCGGCACGTTGGCGGTGACGTCGACCACCATGTTCCAGGGCGAGCGTTGCGCGCGCGGGAAATTGAAGCTGGAGAGCGAAAAGGTGAGCGTGTCGCGGTAGGACCAGGCCAGGCTGGCTTCCTGGCGGTCGAAGCTGCGCGACTGGCGGTCGGCCGGATAGGCGTAATACAGCAGGCTGGCCTGCATCTGCCAGCGATCGCCCATCATCCAGCCACGCGCGCCCTGGAACGTGAGCGCCACCGGGTCGCTAAAGGAGGGCGACTGCAGCGCCGCGGAGGCCGATATCGACCAGCCGGGAGAGGGCAGCCAATAGCCGGCTGCCTGCAAGGTGACGCGGTTGGGTGCGATGGAGATGCCGCGGTCGATCAAGGTGGACGCCACCGCCACTGCGCCGCCGACGTTGTCTGCCATTGCAGTGCCGCAGGGGCCCATGACCAGCGCAAGCAGCAACGCGCGACGCAACCCCAGCTGCCGGCACCGCCGTAACTGGCAATGCACCCTCGGCAGGGTGGGAAGGCGCGGCTGTCGTGCCGAGCCACTCGCGGGCAATGGCTGCCCGTCGCAGACGGTGTGGCGTCGCGGTCGGCAAGGGGACGGCTTGGCGGGCGAAACGTTCGGCAAGGGCGTGGGACGTGGACCGTAGCGGTGCGCGATGGTGACCCATCACGCGGGGCGAGACCGCCGTGTCTGTGGCGGTTCCGTCCGTATACGCGAAGGGTTCGTGTCAGGCAACGCGGGCCGTGCACCTGTGCAGGTGCAGCGGTGACCCGCATGCAGGCCGCGGACACTGCGGCCGGCACGCTGTACCGGGCTTGAAGCGATCCTCACAATGGCAAGCGTCGCGTTCAGGCCTGCGCGGGCGATACCTCACACCGGCACGTCCCTTCGGACCGCGCCGATTGCGCTTGTGCCATGCATGCCGGCCCGGCCAGTGGTGCCAAGGCGGGCCGGCAGACCCTCAGCGCAGGGTGCTGAGGTAGGTGACCAGGGCGTCGAGTTCCTTGTCGTCTTCAAGCCCTTCGTACTTCATCTTCGTATTCGGCAGCGTGGCCTTGGAATCTTTTTTGAGGAAGTCCTTGAGGCTGGCGGTATCCCAGGTGCGCTTGCTTGCCTTGAGATCGGCCGAGTAGCCGCTGAAGTCCGCCACGGTGGCTGCGGGACGGTTGACGATGCCGAACAGCGACGGGCCTTTCTTGTTCTTGCCCTGCGTCGCGCTGTGGCACTCGGCGCATTCGCTAATGAACACACTCTTGCCATCGGCGGCGCGTGCCGAGCCGGGCAGCAGTGCGCCTGCCAGCAGCAGGCCGGCCAGCGACGCGCAAAACAGGGTTGGATGGAATGACTTCATGGGGGTCCTTACGTGTGGGGGGATCAGAACGTCAGATTGACCGACATGGTGAAGCTGTCCAGATCACGCGGGTTGGTGATCGGCGGGCCGCGGAACACGTTGGAGGTGCTGCCGTTGAACTTGTCGAACCGGAACCAGCCCGCCGACAGACGCAGGTTGGCGATGGTGGTGTAGGTGCCTTCCTTGCCGAACGGGGTCCAGTACAGAAGGATCAGGTTGCTGGTGGTGTCCGGAATGCCCACCGGCGAATAACGCGCCGCATCGAACGAGCCGGTGTTGATCATGTGCGCGGCCAGCACACCGTAGGTCTGCTTGAACGCGTAGTTCATGCTGATGGTCTGATCGCGCACGTTGCCGCGCTCCAGCGCGGGCATGGTCGGGTCGGCCGACATCAGCGGGGTGCCGTATTTGCGGCGCTCGTAGATATTGACGTAGGCCAGCGACATCACGTGCTCGCGGGTGCCCAGGAACTGATAGGTCAGGTCGTAGCCGAAGTCGGTGAGGTCGTCGCTGGGCCCGTTGCGCGGACGCTGGCGGCGCGTGTTGAGCGCAGTCAGGCCGACCGAGAAGAACTGCCGCTTCATGTCTTTCATATAAGCAAGACGCGCATAGCTGGTATCGCTGAGCTTGCCCGGGTCGCCGTTGATCGGCCAGCCGAGGCGATCCTGCGCAGACGGCGACAACGCGCTGTAGCTGCCCACTTCGCCGTACCAGTTGCGGTCGTACAACCCGTACACGCTGGCACCGATGACGCGGTTGGACAGCGACGAGGAGCTGAGCATGGTGGATGCGCCGCCGTTGGAGGCCGGTGTCAGGGTGGAAGCATTGGGCAACACATGGATCGGGTCGGAGATGCCCGGATTGTTGTTGACGCTGACGCCGATCATGGTGTCCTTGCCGGCCATCTGGAACGGCTTGCTGACAAAGCGCAGATCCACATCGTCCAGGCGCGTATCGAAGGTAGCGTTGCCGCTGTTGTTGGAGCGGATCTTGGAGTAGCCACCGATGTTGTCGTTGACGCGGCCGGCCAGATACAGATCGGCCTGGGTCAGGCGTGCGGTGCTGTCGCCGCGGCTGGGATTGCTGCGCGCCCAGGTGAGCTGCCCGGACACCGGAATCTTGGTGCCTTCGCCATTGGTATCGGTGAAACCACCCAGCTTGAAGCGCATGCCGTAGGGCGTCAGCGACGGACCATAGGAGCCGATATGGCAATCCGCGCACGAAGAACCGGTCTGCCGGGCGAACGAGGGAATCGCCTGTGCCTGCGTGCTGGCCAGCAGCAACAACGGGCCGGACACGCATAACAAGGACGTCAGAGAAGCGGTGCGCGATGCGCTGGCGCGGCGCGGAGCAGGCTGGGAGATAGGCATGGAAAGTCCTTGTTCGACGGTGCGGGGTTCAACGGAGAGAGAGCGGACGAGGGCGAGGGAGGTGCGGCGACTCATGCGCGCTTGCCCGGCAGCACGCGGTACAGCAGGCCATCGCGCAGCACCAGGTGATGCCAGAGCGCAGCGCCGATATGCAGGGTCACTAATGCCAGCAACGCCCAGGCGGCATTCAAATGCCACACGCCCAGGGTGTCGCCCAGATCCGGGTCTGCCTCGATGAGATTCGGCAGCGCCAGTCCGAACAGATAGACCGTTTTGCCGAACGCGTTGCTCAGCGACCAGCCGATCAACGGCAGCGCGAGCATCAGCCCGTACATCGCCAGATGGGTGCCGCCTGCGGCCAGGCGCGTGATCAAAGATGCGGGTGGGCCAGGTGGCAGCGTGCGCAAACGCAGCCGCAGGCCGACGCGCAACACGAACAACAGCAGCACCATCAGGCCGAAATGGCGATGGCCTTCGAGCAGCCATTGACGCAATGCGCGTCCATCGAGCTCGGCGCGCAGCAGAATCAGGCTGGCCGCCATCACCAGGCACAGCACGGTGAGCCAGTGCAGCACCCGCATCGGTTTGGGTAAAGGCGTCACGCCCGCCGCAGGCGCGGCCTGTGTCGAGGAGGGCAGCGCTGTTGCGCTGCCGGTGGCTGCCGTGTCGGGCGCCTGGGGAGATGGGTGCATCTGGTTGGTGTCCTCACCGGTGGTGGTCGTTGGTTCCGGCAGTGCGTGCTGCGCTGCCAGGCCTGGCTCCCCACGCCGGCCGGAACTGCGACCAGGTGAACGTGCACCGATATGTGCGGAGCTACCGATGAAAGGTTGCGTCGCCACAACGAATTTTTATCGTTCCGGAATGCGCTCGAAGGCGAAGCTGCGCTTGCACGCACGTGGCTTCGCAGGGTAGTGACGTCGCGCAACCTTTCACGCATCCCGGCGCACTCAGGCATGTCGCACTACGTGCAGTCAGCGCTTACGCCCCGGATCATGGCCTTCGAACCCATCCAGTTGCATACCCACGGCGACGATCGTGGCCTGCTCATTTCGTTGGAGCAGCAGCGCAATGTCCCGTTCGAGATACGCCGCGTGTATTACCTGTTCGGTACTCGCAGCGGCGTCCACCGCGGCCAGCACGCGCATCGCCAGCTCAATCAGCTGGCGGTGGCCCTGCATGGCTCGGTGACGATCCTGCTGGACGAAGGCAAGGGCGACGGCCCGACCGAGGTGACCTTGAACGACCCCTCGCAAGGCCTGCTGCTGGGCCGCATGGTGTGGCGCGACCTGCATCATTTCAGCCCCGACTGCGTGCTGATGGTGCTGGCCGACCAGCTCTACGACCCGGGCGATTACATCCTGGATTACGACGAATTTCTGGGCGAAGTGCGTGGGGAACAGGAACAAGCGCGTGGGGAACAGGAACAGTTGAGTGCACACGCCAGCATTGTCGCGGGCAGGATCGCACTGCTGGGAGCGCAGTCGTAAATGGTCGGCTTGATGGATGTGCCGTTCCTGGATTTACGCGCGGTCAACGCACGTTACGCGGATGAACTCAAAGCCGCTGCCGCGCGGGTGATCGATGCTGGCTGGTATGTGCTCGGCCAGGAGCTGGCTGCGTTCGAAGAGGAGTTCGCCAGTTACTGCGGCGCGGCGCATGCGGTCGGGGTGGGTAATGGGCTGGACGCGTTGTCGCTGATCCTGCGCGGCTACCGCGAACTGGGCGTGCTACGCGAGGGCGATGAAATCATCGTGCCGGCCAATACCTTCATCGCGACGTTTCTGGCGATCAGCCAGAACCATCTGGTGCTGGTACCGGTGGAGCCTGACCCGGTCACCTTCAATATGGACACGGCGAGTGTGGAAAAGGCGATCGGGCCACGCACCCGCGCCATCATGGCGGTGCACTTGTACGGTCAGCTGGCTGACATGGCGGCGCTGCAGACGCTGACGCATCGCTACGGGTTACTGCTGATCGAAGATGCAGCGCAAGCGCATGGTGCAACGGTGCAGGGCAGGCGTGCAGGTGCTTTCGGCGATGCCGCCGCGTTCAGTTTCTTTCCGACGAAAAATCTTGGTGCGCTGGGCGATGGCGGCGCAGTCGTGACTTCCGATACGCGATTGGCCGAGCGCATCCGCGCGCTACGCAACTACGGCTCGGAGGTGAAGTACCAGCATCTGTATCAGGGCGTGAACTCGCGCCTGGACGAGCTGCAGGCCGCACTGCTGCGCGTCAAGTTGGGCTATCTGGACGAAGAGATCGCGCTGCGGCGCGCAGTGGCGCGGCGTTACCTGCAAGGTATCGACAACCCCTTGATCGTCTTGCCGACAGTGGTCTCCGACGAACAGCATGTCTGGCATCTGTTCGTTGTGCGTAGCCCACAGCGCGATGCCTTGCAGGCGCATCTGTTGCGCCATGGCATCCACACCCAGATTCATTACCCGGTGCCGCCGCATCGGCAGCCGGCCTACGCAACACTCGGCGATGCGTGTCTGCCGGTGAGTGAGCGCCTGCACGCCGAAGTGCTGAGTCTGCCGATGGGACCCGCGCTGGATGCAGCGTCGGTGGAACGCGTGATCGCCGCCTGCCAATCGTTCGGCACCGGCGCATGAATCTGGTGCGCAGCAGCGCCTACACCGGCGTCGCGACGCTGGCGAAGTTGCTCGCTGCGCTGGTGGTGGTCAAGCTGGTGGCCGTCTACGCAGGGCCGCAGGGCGTGGGGCGACTCGGGCAGTTTCTCAATGTGATGTCGGTGCTGGCGGTGTTGGCGGGTGGTGGCATCAGCGCCGGTATCGTCAAATACGTCGCCGAGTACCGCGACGACCCGCCGGCCCAGGCGCGCTTGCTCAGCGCGGCGTTGTGGTACGCGTTCTGTGCGTCTTGCGTGCTGGCGGTGCTGGCGTTGGCGTTCAGCGGGTTGCTCGCCGAGCGGCTGTTGGGCGATGCCAGCTACCAACCGCTGATTTGCGTGCTGGCAGTCGCGCAGTTGGGCATCGCGCTTGTCAATTACATTCTTGCAGTGATCAACGGTTTCATGGATGTGCGCCGCCTGGCCATCGTGCAGGTGAGCGGCGCGGTAATCAGCGCTGCGCTGGTTGCATGGCTGTCCAGCATGGCGCAGCTGCAGGGTGCATTGCTCGCACTGGTGCTGGGGCAGGTGGTGTGGCTGTTGGCGGGGGTGCCGGCGCTGCGGCGCAGCCCATATTTTCGGCGCGAGATGTTGCGCCCGCGCTTCGATGCCGTCATGACACGCAGGCTGGCGGCCTTTTCGGTGATGACGCTCACGTCCACCTTGGTGCCGCAGCTGGTGATCATTTTGGTGCGCGATCATCTTGTTGCCCGGTTCGGGTGGGAGCAGGTGGGCTACTGGCAGGCAGTGAGCCGGGTGTCGGATGCCTACCTGCTGTTTTTCACTACCGCCATCAATGTGTATTACCTGCCCAAGCTGGCCTCGTTGGATGCGCGTGCCGCATTGGGGCGCGAGCTGCGCGCTGCGTATCGTTACGTGATGCCGGCGGTGATCGCGATGGCGTTGGGTGTGTATGTCTGCCGCGATTGGGTGACCTGGCTGTTGTTCGACCCGCAGTTTGCTGCGGCCAGAGCGCTGTACGGCCCGCAGCTGGTGGGCGATGTGGTCAAGATCGCCGCCTTCGTGTTGTCGTATGTGATGTTGGCCAAGGCCATGACGCGCTTGTTCGTGGTATCCGAGTGCGTGTTCGCCGCCAGCTATCTGGGCTTGGTGTACCTGTTCACCGGACACTTCGGTCTGATCGGTGCGATGTACGCCTTCGTCGCCAACTACGTGCTGTATCTGCTGTTCAATATCGTGGTGGTACGGCGCTATCTGGTGCAGCCGGCATGAACGATCGTACGCAACCGGCAGGGCGCGCGCGCTGGCCGTTGGTGTCGGTGTTGATCCCCGCGTTCAACCATGAGTGTTTCGTCCAGCGTTGCCTGGACAGCTTGTTGGAGGACCCGTACCCGTGCAAGGAGATCGTCATCATCGACGATGGTTCCAGCGATGCCACCGGCGAAAAGATCGCCCAGTGGATCGCCGCTCACGGGCATCGGCTGCCGGTGCAGTTCGTGCAGCGCGCGAATCGCGGTGTGACAGCGACGCTGAATGAGGCTGCGCGATGTGCGCGGGGTGACTATCTGCGCATCGTTGCAAGTGACGACTATCTGATTCGAGACGGTCTCGGCAGGCAGGTCGCTTATCTTGAGGAAAATCTCCGTAAATCCGCTGTCATCGGCGATGCGATCGTTGTCGATGCGGAGGGCAGGCAATTGCACCAAAGTGCGATGCGTGACCTTCACTTGGCTAACAAGAAATTGTACGGATCCGATGCAGGGATCCGTCGAGCTGTTATCAGCGAATGGGCGGTGAGTGGCGCCGTCATGATGCTCAGGCGTAGCGCCTTCGATAAAGGGATGACGTGGGATGAGACGCTCAGGATCGAGGATTGGGATTTCTTTCTTCGATTGGTTGCCGGCGATCATCTAGGGTTTATTGACGTCGCCGTGTGTGCATATCGGTTGCATGAGACCAATGTGAGTAAGACGCGAGATGTCGAGAGGCGATTGGAAAATCTGAGTGAGTTTGCAAGGGTTGCAGCGCGCAGCTGTGATCTATTCACAGGTGTCGAGTCGTGGATGCTGCGTGCCAAGTTGAGTTTGATACACGCAAAGATCTCTTTTCTGCGAAGAAGATACCCCTCCGTCCTTTGGCACCTCGCGGCACATTCGGTCAGGAACTTCATTGCTCTGTGCAGTTCGAAGACAGGGGTGTTGGGGTGACCATCACGGTTGGATCGTTGATGCGGAGGCCTTACACGTACTTGGCTATCCCCATCGTCATCAGCTGTTTCATCACAGCTGTCACTTACGAACTTCCACGTGGATACTCGCAAGGACTCGTCTGGCTACTTGCGGCGGCGATGGGCGTGTTCGTTCTGGACTTGGTGGTTGGAACCAAGTTACCGAGCTTCGAACGTTTCCGTCGCCATCGCTATGCCGGAACCCGCGATGCGTTTCTGGCGATGACGCTGGCAGCCGTGGTCACGGTGTTTTGCATTGTCGATGTGGTGGTGTTTCCGATTCCCTTATTCAGCGATCCATCGTCTTATGCCACCTTGAGCCCGTTGCGTTCGCACGTGCGACATATCTCCAACATGTGCTGGATCCTGCCGCCGATTGCGTTGCTCTGCGTACGCCATCGCGGCCTGCGCGCGGCAATGGTGACGTTTGGATTTGTGTTCCCGATCATGGTGATCGACCGCAATCGGATCTTTGCCGGCCTGTTCTCGTTCGTGCTGATGATGGTGTTGCGGCGGGACCCGGCGCGCACGTTGCCGTGGAAGACCATCGGTGTGCTGGTGCTGGCAGGTGGCAGCGTGTTCTCGGTGCTCGGTGCCTTGCGCTCCGGCTCGCTGGCAACCGTGGCATTGCCGTTCAGCGCGTTTTACCGTGCCATGCCGCAGGGCGTGCAGTGGCTGCTGCTGTACATCAGTGCCGGGCCGTACAACTTTGGCGCCATCCTGGCCAAAGGCTACGAAAACGCCAGTTTTCTGATCAACCAGCTAGTGCCGTTTAGTGGTTCGATTGCCACCGCCGGCACCAGCATCCCGCTGGATGCGCCCAACATCAATGTGGGTACGGAGTTCTTTCCGTTTCTGATGGCCTGGGGCGCGCCGGGGGCGTTGCTCGCGCTGTTGGCGTTGTATGCCGGCCTGGTGTGGAGCGTCCGCCGCCTCAATGGCTCGCTATCGATTTTCCACGTGCTGATCTTCTTGCGTATTGCTTACGCCTGCCTGATGTCGCCATTCGCGCCTCAGGCATTCACCTGGACCAACTTTGGCTTCATTGCGCTGTGTTTGGTGCTGCACGCCTGCACCGTGTTGTTGCCCACCCGCCATGCAGTACCCCCATCTGTCGCTTAAGCGCGGCAACCCACTGTCACGTATCAGAGCCTGCGCACCATGAATCAACACGACGAAATCTATCTGATCGATCTGTGGCGCATCCTGCGACGCGAATGGCGCTGGGCGCTGGCTGCGTTGGTGCTGGTGCTGGGCATGACGTTCGTCTTCCTGCGCGTGGCAAAGCCGCAATGGGACGCCACCGCGTGGATCCAGGTGGGCGAGATCGGCCCCACGCCTGCCGGCCGCGACCCCAAGGTCGAGCCGTTCCAGCGGGTGATCGATCGCATGAAGACGCGGCTGTTTCAGGACGCTGTCCTGCACCGGGCCGGGGTGCCGCTCAAGAGCCGTGCCGCGCAGCTGTATCGCGGTAGCCTGAAGCCGGATCCGGACCCATACGCCAATCTTATCGGTGTGACTATTCGTGGCGAGTCGGCGCAGCAGGCGCGCACGTTGGCGATGGCCACCGTCACTGCATTGCAGAGCTTGCATGGCGACACCAATACCGCTGCGCTCGCGCTTGCACATACCCGTCTGCAGGGGCTTGACGAGGATCTGCGCGTTGCCATGCTCAATCGCGAGCAGCTGCAACAGCAACTGCAAGCCGGCACCGCAGCAAGTCCGGCGCAGGTGCTGGCCGGGGTGTTGCTGACCGAAAACACCACTACTATCCGCGCGATCAAGACCGAACGCGACGATTTGATTGCGCGGCTGACCGCGCGTTACACCTATCAAACCTCATTGGCGTGGCCGTTGTATGCGCCAGAGCAGCGGGCGTTTCCGAATGCGGCGATGGTCTGGGCGGTCGGTTTGCTCGGTGGAGCGGGCTTTGGCGTGCTGGTGGCGGTGGTGCGCAATGCCTGGCGTCGTCGTCGTGCTGAAGGCGCCGGTGCCATCGCTTAAGAGCTGACAAACGCGACTGCGCGCACCGCCATGCAGCCGCAGCCGCATGCCGGTGCGGCATGGACCATGCGTTCGCTCTGGCGTTGGGTGCGCCGTGCAGAATACTCCCAAAGTTCTATTAGCCGCTCCATGACAAGCGCTCGCCGCCGTCCACTGCGCGTGCGTCAGAAGTGGCGGGCCGATCCTTGACAGCGCCGTTGGCACGCGCATGCGCGGCACGTCGTGATTGATACGCGCAGCGCTGCCAGCGGCCTTTTGTCAACGCTGGATCTGTCGCTAGTCCATCCAGGCACTGCTCGCGCGAGCGGTCGGACTGCAACCAAACCGACTGGTGCTGGCACTCACGGGTCTATCAAGCGATACCGCGTTGGCGGTACCGCGTCTGGAGAGTGTCGTGAAATCAGCAGGACGGGTGGGGGAGGCGATGCATGTCAGTCGTCAGTGAGCATGCCGCGCGCGGCGGGACGGTCGCGCCGGAGCAGTTGCTGGAGACGCAGCGCGCGTTCGACAGCGTCGCCCCCGATTACGACGGTCCGCGCGGCAACAACGCGCTGATCCAGCGCATGCGCACCACGCTGTGGGACACGGTGGCTGCCGAGTTGCCGGTCGGCTCGCGCTTGGTGGATCTGGGCTGCGGTACCGGGCTGGATGCGGGCGAGTTCGCGCGCCGCGGCTACAACGTGCTGGCCACCGATTGGTCGCCGGCCATGATCGAGCGCACCCGCCATCGCGCGGTGACGCAGGGTCTGGAGGAGCGTCTGGCGGCCGCGCATGTGGGCATCCAACAGCTCGACCAGCTCGAGGGCACCTTCGACGGCATGTATTCCAACTTCGGCCCGCTTAATTGCGCGCCGGATCTGCCGGCGGTGGCCGCCGAATGCGCGCGTCTGCTGCGTGCCGACGGTTGCCTGGTGTTTTCGGTGATCGGGCGCATCTGCCCCTGGGAAATCGGCCATTACGCCTTGCGCGGGCGCTTCAAGCGCGCGGCGGTGCGTGCGGCCAAGGGCGCAACCGCGGTGGGCATGAACGGCCACACCATCTGGACCTGGTACCACCTGCCGCGGGAGTTCTATCGCGCATTCGAAAAGCACTTCGTGCTGGACAGCTACCGTGCCCTGAGCCTGTTCCTGCCGCCGCCGTATCTGGTCGATTTTTGCGAGCGCCATCCGCGCGTCTCCGAGCGCCTGGGCCGGCTGGACGATCGTTTCGGTGGGTTGCCGCTGCTGCGCGACATGGGCGATCACTTCCTGATCGTGATGCGCAAACGCTGAGTGGAGATGCCGATGTCCATGGCCGATGTCTGTCTGCAGGGCGCGCGATCGATCACGCTCGCGGGCCCGTCGCGCGCAGCGGTGAACCTGCGCGCGGGCCACTTCGGTGGCACGCTGGGCACCGGGACCTTGCGTCTGGATCTGCAGGGGCATGTGCTGGCGCCGGGCCTGATCAACGCGCACGAGCACTTGCAGGTGAACTGCGTGCCGCCGCTGCCGCAGGGTGCGCCGTTCGCCAACAGCTACGCATGGATCGAAGCGTTTCAGGCGCACTTTCAACATCCGGAAGTGGCTGCGGCATTGCGCGTGCCCAAAGCGGTGCGCTTGCGCCATGGCGGCCTAAAGAATCTGCTCGCCGGCGTGACCTGCGTGGCGCAGCACGACCCCTGGCATGCCACGCTGGATGAGGTCGATTTTCCGGTCAGCGTGCTGCACGAATTCGGTTGGAGTTATGCATTGGGTTGGACCGGCTACGGTCCGCCGGTGCAGGGCAGCTTTGCGGCAACGCCGGCGGCGCACCCGTGGATGATCCATCTGGCCGAAGGTACCGACGCAGTGGCGCGTGCCGAACTCGACGATCTGGATCGGCTCGGTTGCCTGGCGTCCAACACGGTACTGATCCACGGGGTTGGCATGGGCGAGCAGGATATCGAGCGGGTGATCGCGCGTGGCGCGGCAGTGGTGTGGTGCCCGTCGAGCAATCTGGCGTTGTTGGGGCGCACGCTCGATCCATGGCAGTTGTGCAAGGCCGGGCGGCTGGCGCTGGGCAGCGATTCGCGCGTCAGTGGCGCGCGCGATCTGCTCGAAGAACTGCGGATCGCCGCCCGCAGCGGGCTGGCGCCGGACCTGCTGTTGGGCCTGGCGACCGAGCAATCCGCACGCATTCTGCGCATGCCAACACGTGGACGCATCGCGCCGGGCGCTGCTGCAGATCTGGTGATCGTGCGCGACCGCGGCGGCGAACCCGCCAGCAGCGTGATCGGCTGCGAACGCAGCGAGTTGCGCGCGGTGATTCGCGATGGCAAGCCGCGCATCGCCGATCCGGATTTTGCGTCGTGGTTCGACGCCGCCGGCATCCAGACCGTTCCGGTGGTGCTGGATGGACGCCCCAAGTTGCTGGACGCCACATTGGCCGATCCGGCAGTACTAGCGCTCGAACCCGGCTTGCAACGGGTGCAGGACCTCCAGCCAGCGTCGAGCGCAATGGCAGCGATGGGCGCCGCGTCGTGAGCGCGGTTCCGGTACTTGAGCCTGACGCGGCGTATGCGTTGTGGGCCCAGGCGTATCCGCCGCACGCGCACAACCCGGTGATGCAGGCCGAAGAGCGCGCGATGCTTGGCTTGATGCCCGCTACTTTGCAGAACCAGCATGTCGTGGATGCCGGCTGCGGCAGCGGCCGCTACATGCTGCATGCGTTACGCCGTGGCGCACGCCAGGTCACTGGTGTCGATCTGTCGCCGCAGATGCTCGCGCGCGCCCAAACCGAACTGTCGCAGCATTGGCCAGCTGCGCGGGTGCAGCTGCAGCAGGGCAGTCTGGACCAGTTGCCGCTTGCCGATGCGGTTGCCGACCTCAGTGTGTGCGGCCTGGTGGTCGGGCACCTGCAGCGGCTGTGGCCGGCGCTGGAAGAACTGCATCGCGTCACCCGCATCGGCGGCATCGTGTTGTGCAGCGACGTGCATCCGATCGGCCATGCATTGGGTTGGCGCCGCGATTTCAAGGCCGATGGCCAGCACTATGCGGTACGCCACACCCAGCATCTCTACAGCCATTGGCATTCGGCATGCGTGGCCCTGGGCTTCGCGATCGAAGCGGTCGCCGAGCCGATGCTGGACCCGGCCGATATTCCCGCTGGCGCACGCTTCGACCAGGCGGCGCTGCAGGTACCGGTGGCGCTGGTGCTGCGGCTGCGGCGTCTCGCGTGAGCGTCGCGCCGGGGCTGTCCCTCCGCAATACGCGTGGCATAGGACCTCAGCAGGATCTGCTGTGGTGCTGCTTGGAGGGCGGCTACGTTCACTCCGCACAGCACGCCAGCCCAGCGGCGATCGCACCGTGACACGACATGTCGCACAGCTCAACCTGGTGCCGACGCCCGCCGGCCTGAGCGCCGACCAGGTGTTTGCGCAATGGCCTTCGCTTGCCGACATCGCCGAGGCGGTGGCCAGCGCAGATGTACGCGTTTCGGTGATCCAGGCCTCTGCGTTGAATGCGCGCATCGAACGGCAAGGCGTGGACTATCGCTTTGTCGATCTTGGCTTGCGCGGAAGCGCCGCGCGTGCAACCACGTTGTCGGTGCTCTTGCGCGAGATCGACGCCGACGTGATCCATGTGCATGGCCTGGAATTCGCCGGTGATGCGCGCAGGCTTGCGCGCCTGCTGCCGAATGTGCCGATCCTGCTGCAGGATCATGCCAATCGCTCGCCGCGGTGGTGGAGCAGGGCGGTGTGGCGGGCTCGCTATCGCGCCGCTGCCGGCATCGCGTTTACCTCGTTGGACATGGCACAGCCGTTTCTGCGCGCGCGTCTGTTTCAACGCCGCACGCAGCTGTTTGCGATTCCCGAATCCAGCAGCCGCTTTGTGCCGGGCGATCGCCTGCTGGCACGCGAGCACACGCAGCTGCATGGCGACCCATGTGTGCTATGGGTGGGCCATCTGAGCGCAGCCAAGGACCCGCTGTGCGTGCTCGATGCGGTTGCCATGGCGGCGCGCCTGTTGCCCGGTCTGCGGCTGTGGTGCGTGTTCGACCAGGCGCCCTTGCTGGAACAGGTGCAGCAGCGGCTGCGCGACGATGCGCGTCTGGCGGGGTGCGTGCAGCTGTTGGGCAAGATCGAGCATGCGCGCGTGCAGACGCTGTTGCAGGCGAGCGATGTCTTCGCGTCCGCCAGCCATGCCGAGAGTTGCGGCTATGCCGCGCTGGAAGCCTATGCCTGCGGCGCCCTGCCGTTATTGACCGATATTCCGGCCTTCCGCGCACTCAGCGATGACGGCGCGGTCGGTGAACTCTGGCCGGTGGGCGATGCCAGCGCATTGTCGGAATTGTTGTTGCGCGTAGCGCGGCAGCGGCCCAGCCGTGCGCAGGTGCGGGCGCACTTCGATGCGCGGCTGTCGTTCGCGGCAGTGGGGCAGCGCTGGGCACAGGCGTATGCGAGCCTGATGAAACCACTGCGAGCGCACCCACGATGAAGTTGGCGCTGGTGGTACCGGGCGGGGTGGATCGCAGCGGCGATGTGCGTGTGATTCCGGTGTTTCTGACCTTGATCGAATGGCTGGCACGCAGCCACGAGGTGCACGTGTTCGTGCTGCATCAGGAACCCTTGCCCGGTACCTGGATGCTGCGCGGCGCCAAGGTGCACAACATCGGCGCGCGACGCACGCGCCTGCGGGCCATCGGCGCCATTGTCGAAGAACATCGGCGCGCGCCGTTTGCGGTGATCCAGGCAATCTTTTCCGGCTATTGCAGCCTGATCGCGGTGAGTGCAGCAACGCTGCTGCGACGTCCCAGCGTGGTGCATATCGCCGGCGGTGAGCTGGTCGCGCTGGATGCCATCGGTTATGGCGGCCGGCGGCGGTGGCGCGGA
This sequence comes from Xanthomonas sp. WHRI 10204, assembly GCF_040202875.1. Taxonomy (NCBI): domain Bacteria; kingdom Pseudomonadati; phylum Pseudomonadota; class Gammaproteobacteria; order Lysobacterales; family Lysobacteraceae; genus Xanthomonas; species Xanthomonas sp. WHRI 10204. The sequence continues at coordinate 155,909 of NZ_JBEGDW010000002.1, read as the reverse complement.
CGCCTGCGCGAAGCGGTGATCCTGCGCCTGGCCGATCGCGTTACTGCTGCCAGCGCGCCGATCATTGATTCGTTGCAAGCGCTCGGTATCGGCGCGCAGCGCGTACCGCTGGGCGTGGATCTGCGTGCCTGGCAGCCCGTCCCACCGCGCCCGCGCGAAGGCGCGGTTGCACGTTTGCTGCACGTGGCCAGCCTCAATCCGGTCAAGGACCAGAGCACCTTGCTGCGCGCGATGGCCGCACTCAAGCGGGCCGGTGTGGCCTTTACGCTGGACATGGTCGGTGTCGACACGCTGGACGGTGCCATGCAGCACCTGGTGCAGCAGCTAGGCCTACAGGAGCAGGTACGTTTTCTGGGTTTCAAAACCCAGTGCGAGTTGCGCCCGATCATGCTGGCGGCCGATCTGCTGGTGATGTCGTCCCTGCACGAAGCCGGGCCGATGGTGCTGCTGGAAGCGGCCGTGGCCGGTGTTCCGACCGTCGGTACGGCCGTCGGGCATTTAGTGGAATGGGCGCCGATCGCAGCGCTGGCGGTGCCGCCAGGCGATTGGGCGGGCATGGCCGAGGCGATCCGGCAGGTGCTCGGCGATGACGAGCTGCGTCTGCGTCTGGCATGGGCGGCGCAGTGCCGCGCGTTGCGCGAAGACGCGGCCATGACCACGCGTCTGTTCGAGCAGATCTACCGTCAGTTATGCGAGCGCCGGCCGCTTGGCCCAACAAACTAGAGCGAACCCAAAGCCTACTACGCAGCTACCAGGCGGGCAAAGCTGGTACTCGGTTCGGCATATGGCACGCGTGCACGGCGGTGCTGCGCGCGCCGGCCATATCCACCTGGCGACTGCGCGCCACGTTGTCTTGACCACGCTTGAGGGCGCGATTCAACGACACATCGTGCGCAGCCAGTACGCACGCTGTAGTCCAGCGGCCATGCAGCGTGGCTAAGCACGAAGCGTCCACTGATCGCTGCTTTGGTCAGTCAATTTGAACGCGGCGATCAACGCAGCATGCAAGGCCGGGGTGTCGGCGCATGTTCCGCGCCAACGCAGACATCAGACGCGAGCACGGCATTCCACAGGACATCAACGCAGCCTTACGCAGGCTGCAGATATCCATCGAGTGCGGCACGCACCACATACAGCATGTCGGTGCGCGGGACAGGCCGGGTCAGCCTAGTCATCAGGCGACGTGCCTGGGTCTGGCGCACCCACGGCTGGCCTTGCAGCCACAACTGCGTCTGCAACATGTCGGCCCGCTCCTTGCGGCTCTCCGCCGACGGCACTACGCGTTGTCGCAGATACTGGCGCGCCTCACGCAGCGAACCCGACCACTCGATGCCGGGTAGTGCAGACAACCACAGGTTCGAGCACGAGGCGGTGGTGAGCGTTTGCCGCGCGGCGCGCATGCGCAGCAGCCGCGGACACTGCGCATGCAGGCGCGCCATCACCGTCGCTGGCACCACTGCGCGGTAGTAGCGCTGCAACAACAACAACGGAGGCAGTGCCCACCATGGCGAGATCGCCGGGTCTTCCCACAGCTCCTGCCAATCGCGTGGCCCCATGCGTGTGGCCAACAATGCCAGATCGTGCAGATGCATCAGCCGGATGCTGCGATGGCAGATGCCGCCAGCGGCATGCAGCAGCAGGTGACGCATCAATGCGCCGATGGAGGGATACGGGTTCAGTCCCGGCTGCGCGCGCTCCGGCCAGACCAGCGCGGTGATGTCCACGCTACGCACCGGCAGGCGTTCCTGGATGCGCGTATGCAGCTCGATGTTGATTGGTGCGTCGCGGTGCTCGCCCAGGCCCGCAACGGCATCGCCCTGCAGCGGTTTGAACACCTGGTGCTTCCATTGTTCGAACGACGCCACATAGCCAAGTTCGCACAACAACGCTGCCGCCGCAGGCGCGTCGTCCGGCTGCACCAGCAAGTCGATGTCGGCCATCGGACGATCGCCGGGCAGATACACGCCGAGCCGATGCAAGGCGCTGCCTTTCAGTCCCACCAGCGCAATGCCGGCACTGCGTGCAGCCGCGTCGATCTGCGTCAGCAGCAGCGCAATACGCCGGTGCCGGTCTTCGACATGGCTGCGCTGCTCGCTCAGGAAGGCCGTCCATTCGGCGTTCTGCCACAACGAGCGCCGCTGCAGCAACGGCGACACGCCATGCGCCGCCGCAGCCGCCGCGGCCAGCTGCCACTGCAGCCGGTCCCACTGCGGCGCGTTGTCGCCAGGCTGCGCCAGCTCGTGCGCCAGCTGCTCGGTGGCAGTGTGCAGGCCATGTCTGATGGTGCGAAGCGAAGGCTGCATGCAGGTGATCCGGAGAGTCGAACAGGTTGGCGAACGGGATAGCGATGCTGATTGTGAGTGGTGTTGCTGGCACGGCTTGACGCCCTTGCAGCAGTGCTGCAAGGGGATTTCCGCGCATACCACATGATGGTGATCTGGCGGCCGCTTGTTGCCGTGTTTGATCAGCCCACCAGCAGCGTTTCCAGCTGGCGTGTCTGCCGCGTCGCCAGGGTGGCAAGCGGCTCGGTACGGTGGAGATGTTCCGATGCGATCAGTGCGGCCCAACGCGCTTCCAGTTGCTCTGACGCTTGCGAAAGGGCGTCGGCCGTCATCGTTGCGCGCGCCTGTTGCAGGTCGACCTGGGTATGCAGCAGATTGCGCACGCTGCGGTAGAACTCCGAGTCGTAGGCACCATGGAACATCATGGCCAGGTCGTCGCTGTCCTGCCAATGCGTCTTGCCACCCAATTGGTTCTTCACTTCTTCATAGAACTTGGTGCCGGGCAGGGGATACGACACGCTGACGCCGATGATGTCCGGGTTGGCCTGCGTCACCAGTGCGCGCGTGGCCAGAATGTCCTCGAGCTCTTCGCCCAGATACCCCAACTGGATGAAGAAGCCCACGCGGATGCCATGTGCGCCCAGCCGTTCGCGTGCTGCGATTACCTCTGCCACCTGCGTGCCTTTGGTCATCTTGTCGAGGATGCGTTGGCTGCCGCTTTCCGCGCCGATCCAGGCCTCCGCGCAACCGGCACGCGATAGGGCGGCAGCCATGCGTTCGCTGGCCAGATCGGCACGGGTCTGGATGGTGAAGGGAATCGCGCCGTCGTCCTCGCTCAAACGCTGCGCAAACGTCTCGACCCAATCGATATGGAAGCCGAAGATATCGTCGGCCATCCACAGATGGTCGGGCTGGAAGTTACGTTTGAGATGGATCATCTCTGCGGCCACGTCTTCGGCGCCGCGGCGTTTGTAATGGTTGCCCCAGATCGGCTTGGCGCACCAGTTGCAACGGAACGGGCAGCCGCGCGAGGCCGCCATGTTCAAGCTGAAATAACCATGCCGTTGCTGCCAGAACTGCCGATAGCGCGGCATGTCGACCAGGTCCCAGGCAGGCAGCCCGCTCAGACGCGCATCCGGTGGCTGCGCACCGGGATGTGTGCGGACTGCTGCAGGGTCGCTGGTAGCAATGCGTGCAACGCCGGCCAGCCAGGCCTGGTCATCGATCTGCGGATTGGCCTCGACGCGTTCGATCAGTTCGATCAACGGCGCGATGCCTTCACCGATCAAGGTCGCGTGTGCGCCGGCGGCCAGAAACACGTCTGGGTTGTCGGAGGCATCCGAGCCCGCTACCAGCACCCGGCACCCGGCGGCGCGCGCCTGCCGGATCATGTGGCAGGCGGCCTCGCGCATCCGGCTCAGGCACATCTTGGTGAGAAAGTTGAAGTTGTCTTCGTAGAACACCACCAGGTCCGGCTGCGCCTCGTGCAGCGCGCCGGCATAGTCCTCCACGTCGTCGGCCAGCATGGCGTCGAACAGGCTCAGCGCATGCCCGCGCTCGCGCAGCAATGCGGCAATCTGCAGGGTGGCCAACGGCGGATACGGCTTGCCGCGCTCCCATTGTTTTGGGTCGTAACGCAAGAAATACGAATGACTGACCTGGATCTTTAGCATCTGCACAAGGCTCTCGTTCTGTCGCCAGATGACGCGCAGCGGTGGCGTGCGCAGACACCGGCATTCGGCTCGGCAGTAGGTGCGCACGCAGGCGCCTTTGGTTGCGCTGTTGCGATGCGTCGCAGCGTCGATGCAATGCAGCGGTACATCGCATTCGACGATGCAACCTTTCTTTGGCGAATCAGCACACACCGGCTGATCGATGCAATGGATGACAGGCATGCCGCAGTCGGCTGCGTTGGCGCAACACACGCCGGTGAGCGAACGCGCATGCGTGGTTCCGCCGAACACTTTTGCACCGGACACTCTCGCGGCAGATCCGTTCAGTGAGCAGCGTGCACGTCGTTTCAGCGTACAGCGGCAGATTCTCGGCGCGCTCTTCCACTTTCACAGCGATAGCGAAGCCTTGCTGGCGTTGGTGGATGCCGCCTACGCGGGCCTGCCGGCGCACTGCCTGCCTGCCGCGCCGCAGTTTCATCTCACCCTGGATCTGGTGCCACGCGCGCCGGGCGCCATTGTCGATACGCCGCCGCCGGTGCGCACGCATGCGGTTGGCGGGTTGGTCTGCGGCGTCATGGATGCCTGCAATTACCTGATGCTCTCGGTAACGGAGCGTCGCGCGATGCTGGTGGTGTCTGAAGACATGCTGGCGCATGCCTATCACGTGCGCTATGAACTCATCGAATTTGCGGTGTTCCTGCTTGCCGCGCGTGGCATCGGGCTGGTGCCCTTGCATGGTGCCTGCGTGGGCCGGCACGGTCGCTGTGTGCTGTTGCTTGGCGCCAGCGGTGCGGGCAAATCCACGCTGGCGCTGCACAGTCTGCTGCATGGCCTGGAATTCATCGCCGAAGACGGCGTGTTCGTGGCGCCGGAGAGTCTACTGACCACCGGGGTTGCCAACTTTCTGCATCTGCGGCCGGAATCGCTCGGCCTGCTCGACGCGCACACGCGCGCATGGATCGGCGCAGCGCCCACCATTCGTCGCCGCAGCGGTGTGGAAAAGTACGAGGTCGATATTCGCCACGGTCATGCCACCCTTGCGCCAACGCCGTTGCAGCTAAGCGCGGTATTGATGCTGTCCAGCCAGTCTGCCGATGGCTCCGCACCGGGCCTGGTGCCGGTGCCGGTCACGCAGATTGCCGAATCCCTGGCGCGCGATCAGCCGTACGCTGCCGGTCAGCCCGGCTGGCAGCGGTTTGTCGCGCAGGTGCAGCGCGTCGGGATGTTTACCCTGCGTCGCGGCGCGCATCCGCACGCCTCGGTCGAGGCAGTGCTGCGGGTGTTGCGATGACGGCCTTCACGATCAAAAGCGCGTGCAATGCGCTGGATGGCCCGCGCCGAGCGGCACGGCATGCGCGCGGCGGCGCAGATGCATAAGCCTGCGCACGGCGGCCGGAGTCAAGCAGCGCTACGCAGCTTCATCGACACGCTGGTGCCCGCCGACCTGCCGGCTGTCGGGTTGTACGTCGCGCTGTCGCTGGCGGCCGCGTGCGTCGGCAGCATCGTTGCAGTGTGTCTGGTGCCGCTGGTGCAACCCGGCCACAGCGTGCAGTTGGCTGGCTACCAACTCGCATTGCCGGGTGGCCTGCCGACGCAGGCGAGCCTGTTCGTGGTGGTGAGCTTGTTGTTCGCCACGCTGCGTTGGTGCGGGGCGCGCCTGGCCGCACGCCTGACCAGCCGCTATGCAGTGGGCCTGCGTCGGCGCGTGCATGCCGCCTTGATCGATGCGCCGTTGCCGGCACTGGCTGGCGCCAGCTCGGCCGAGATCGCCAACGTGCTCACCTACAACATCGAGATCGCAACGCAAGGCTTCAGCGCCGTGCTGCAGTTGCTGGTGGCAGGCATCACTGCAGTGGTCAGCGTGTGCATCGCGGTGTTGATCGCACCTGCGTTGCTGTTTGCCACGCCGTTATTGTTGGTGCTGGCCTGGCTGGGTGTGCGGCTGTCCAGCAGCGATGCGCAGGCACGCATCAGTCGCGACTATGTGGCCGACATGACGCAGCTGTTCTGGTTGAGCGAAGATTTTCCGCGTCGCCTGCGCCATGTGCGCTCGTTCCAGCGCGAAGAGGTCGAAGCACAGCACTACGAACGCATTTCAACGCGGTTGGGGCAGGGCTACGCGCAGCAACAGGAACTGGTGGCCAGCAGTCGGTTGTTCCTGGAACTCACCGCCGTAGCCGCAATTGCCGGCATCCTGGTGCTGGCCAATCTATGGCAAGGCGCCGACCGCGCCGCGCTGATCACCGTCAGTCTGCTGCTTGGTCGCTTGCTGCCGTATCTGGTGACGACGCGGCAGAGCATGCAGCAATTACGTTCTGCGTGGCCGGCGCTGCAGTTGTGGCGGCGCCATGTGGATCTGGGTGCACCGCGCATGCAGGCATCGGCCGACGCAGCGCAGCCGCTGCCGGCCGCGTTACATGTCGAGCGCATCGAATTGGCGGCGCCGCTGCCTGCGCTGGATATCGGCCCGCTGTTGCTGGTGCCCGGCGAGATGACCTTGATCGTCGGGCCTTCCGGCGTCGGCAAGAGCAGCTTGATGGACGTGCTCTCCGGGCAGGCGCCGCCCGTAGCGTTCGATGCGCATATGGGCGGGCGTCGGCTGGATTTCACTGCTTACCGGCAACTGATCCGGCACAGCGCCTACATCGGTCAGGGCGTGCGGCCCTGGCAGCGCAGCGTGCGCGATTGCCTGGAGTGGGCGTTGCCGGGCACCACCGAGACCCGCATGTGGCAGGTCCTGGCCGAGGTCGGTTTGCACGCGCGGTTGCAGCGCGACGGCCACGGCTTGCTCACCGCGATCAATGGCCCGGAAAGCCGCCTGTCCGGTGGCGAGTTGCAACGTCTGCTGTTGGCGCAGGTGTTGCTGCGCGCGCCGACCCTGGCGGTACTGGACGAGGCGACCAGTGCACTCGACGCGCAGGCCGAACATCAGCTGCTGTGCACGTTGCGACAGCGCCTGCCGCACACCGTGCTGGTGGTGGTTTCGCATCGCACCAGCCTGGCTTCGGTGGCCGACCGCACCGTTGCACTTGGACAGACACCGGTTTTGCAGCCGAAGGGCAAGAGCGCGGCGTTGGTAAAACGCCACGGCGCATGACGTGAGCCGCGTGCATCGCCGAGCTGTCACACCACTGCGCAGGCGCTAGCCCGCAATCTCTTCCAGCGCACGATTACGCGTGCGCGGCCCGAACACGGCGATCACGCTTGCAACGATCGACATGCTGATCACGATAAAGGTCAGCACGCCATGGCTGCCGACCTGGGCAAGCAGCCAGCCGATCAACACGCTGCTCACCGCCGTCGACAGACGGCTGAACGAGTAGCAAAACCCGACCGCACGCGCACGCAATCCGGTGGGGAATAGTTCGGCCTGATAACCGTGGTAGGCAAAACTCATCCAGGCATTGCAGAACGCGATCATCGCCCCGCACAGCACCATGCCGATGGCGTCATGCTGCAGCAAAAACAGCACGCCAAACAGCACCGCGCCCAGCGCCGAGGCGGTGATCTGCCACTTGTTTTCCCAGCGCTGCGCAAAGCGCAGCAACAGCAGCGGCGCAAGCGGGTAGGCCAGCGAAATCGCAAACGAATAGCCCAGGCTCTTGGTGACACCGGTGCCTTGCGCTGCAATCAAGGCTGGCAACCAGTTGCCGAAGCCGAAGAAACCGATGGCCTGAAAAATGTGGAACACCACCAACATGCCGATGCGCCCGCGATATGGTGCCCGCCACAAGGCCGACACCCGCGCTTGGCTGGCGGGCGCTGTGGTGGCCAGTTGCGGCTCGGGCAACGGCGCGCCGATATCGCGCACGCAGCGCGCTTCCAGTTGATTCAGCACCGCATCCGCTTCGGCATGGCGGCCCTGCGCGGCCAGCCAGCGCGCCGATTCGGGCAAGCGGCTACGCAACCACCAGATCGCCAACGCAAACACACCGCTCAGCAGCACGACCCAACGCCAGCCGCTCACTCCCAGTGGCGCATGCGGCACCAGCAGCCACGCGGCCAGCGCCACTGCGGGCACCGCCAGAAACTGCACGAAGAAGGCAAACGCGAACGCCGCGCTGCGCATGTGCCGCGGGACCAGCTCGGACAGATAGGTATCGATGGTCACCAGTTCGATGCCCAGCCCAATCCCCACCACAAAGCGCAGCACGATGACCCCGGTGGCTGTGCTCTGCAGGCCCATCGCAACGGTGGCAGCGGTGTACCAGACCAGCGCGAAGGTGAACACCAGGCGGCGGCCGAAGCGGTCAGCGAACGGACTCAAGAGTGCGGCGCCGACGAACAGCCCAAGAAACGTCGCTGCGGCGAATGCGGCCTGATCCGACATCCCGAAGACGCCATCGGCACCCTTGGCAAAAATGCCGTCGGCAATCAGTCCCGGGCTGATGTAGGCGGTCTGGAACAGGTCGTACAGCTCGAAGAACCCGCCCAACGCCAGCAGGCCGACCAGCCTCCACAGCGTGGCGCTGGCCGGCAGTCGGTCGATGCGCGCAGAAATCTGAGCGGCACCGGAGTCATGGGCAGACGGGGCGGTCATGGTCATCGTGGTGTCGCATTGCAAGTCAATCCGCATCATAGCCAGCGGCCTGATCCGGCAGCGCCGGCCCTTCGTCGCGCGGTCGATGGGTTCGCGCCTAGGTCACCGCATCTGATGCAGCGGCGCGGCCCTCTGTCCATAGAGCAGTCGATACAACGACTGTGCAGCCGCCAGGCGGGCGCGGCCTGTGTCCGGCGGGGGCATGTGCCGCTCGTGCACTCCCGTTCTTGCGCGCCGGCCACACCTGCCTCACGACTGCCTGCGATGGGGTGTCAGCCACTGTTGATGACGCAGGCCGCGCCCCGCACCCGGTGTTCGGCTGCTGGAATGCTGTAATCCCCTCAGCGCCGGACAACCGACTGGCAATGCTGCCTGGGCAGCCCCATCTCTTGGACATCACTTAGTTCCGGAGCCGTCCGATGACGCCCATTTCCGTGCTCGACCTGGCGCCCGTCTGCGAAGGCAGCGACACCACCCACGCCTTCGCCAACATGCTCGATCTGGCGCAACATGCCGAGCGCTGGGGCTATCACCGGTACTGGCTGGCCGAGCACCACAACATGCCGGGCATTGCCAGCGCCGCCACCGCAGTGTTGATCGGCCACGTCGCCGGCGGCACCAAGACCATCCGCGTCGGTTCCGGCGGCATCATGCTGCCCAACCATGCCCCCCTGCAGGTGGCCGAACAGTTCGGCACGCTGGCGTCGCTGTACCCGCAGCGCATCGATCTGGGCCTGGGCCGCGCCCCCGGGACCGATCAACCTACCGCACGCGCCTTGCGCCGCTATTTCGACGGTGCCGACCAGTTCCCGCAGGACGTGGCGGAGTTGCTGCGTTACTTCGCCCCCGCGGTGCCGGGGCAGTTGGTGCAGGCCGTCCCCGGCGCCGGGATCGATGTGCCGGTGTGGCTGCTGGGGTCCAGCCTGTTCAGTGCGCGGCTGGCTGCCGCGATGGGGTTGTCGTTCGCGTTCGCCTCGCACTTCGCGCCCGATGCAATGGACGAGGCGGTGGCGATCTACCGCCGCGAATTCCGCCCGTCCGTGCAGTTGGCCAAGCCGCACGTCATGCTCGCCCTGAACGTGGTGGCTGCCGAGACCGAAGCGCAGGCGCGTCGGTTGTTCACTACCCAGCAGCAGAGTTTCGTCAATCTGCGTCGCGGCAAGCTCAGCAAGATCCCGCCGCCCATCGACGATATCGACAGCTTCTGGCAGCCGCACGAGCGTGTCGGTGTGGAGCGTGCCCTGGCATGCACCGTGCTCGGCGATGCCGACCAGGTTGCGCAGGGCGTGGCCGCCTTTATCGATCGCCACGGCCCGGACGAGTTGTTGTTCACCGCCAACATCTACGATCACGCCGCGCGCCTGCGTTCGTTCGAGATCGCGGCAGAAGCGGTCCGCGAGTTGGACGTGACCACTGCGTGATTCACGTCGCTTTGCGCGTCGATCCGCTCAGATGCATGCATCTCCATTGGGAAGGCAACCATGCAACTTCAGGAACGTAGCGAGAGCATCAAGCAGTTGGCGGAATTGATTCGCGGCGTGGACATTGCGATGTTCACCACCGTCTCGGCGGACGGCAAGCTGGTGAGCCGGCCGCTGGGCACGCAGGAAGTCGAATTCGACGGCGACCTGTGGTTCGCCACCGCCGCCGACAGCCCGAAAGTGGCGGAAATCGCCGCCGACCCACGCGTCAACGTGGCCTACGCCTCGGCATCCAAGAACACCTATGTGTCGGTCGCAGGCACTGCGCGCGTGGTGCACGACCGCGCCAAGATCGATGCGTTGTGGTCGCCGGCAATGAAGGTGTTTTTCCCCGGCGGCAAGGACGATCCCAACCTGCGCTTGATCCATGTACGCGCCGAGTCGGCAGAGTATTGGGACGGCCCCAGCGGCCTGCTGGGCAAGGCGCTGTATTTCGTCATGGCTGCCGTCACCGACGATACTGCCAGCCTCTCGGATAACCGCGTGGTCGATCTGAAGTAAGCAAGACCTGAGGTAAGCGCCAAGCCCTGATCTGAGCACCAGGACCTGACGTAACCGACAAGTCCCGATCTAATGACCAAGGTTTGGCTTTAGCACGACGATCGGGCGTTCTAGACGATCGGTCCTTCTAAAGGCGGCGAAAACCAATCGCCGCACGGGCCGTCTGGTTTCCATATGGCGCAAGGCTTCGCTTACAACGCAACGTTATCCGCATGGTGCGTACGCGACCCAAGATCGCTCAACCGCCCGCCAAGCGCTTTAGCCCCTCTCCTGCGGGAGAGGGGTTGGGGTGAGGGTAGGTCCGCCAGCAACCTCGACGTTGAACGAACATCCCAACTAGCCTTCGCCAGCGAAAAAGTGTCGCCCATTCCAGCATCAGAGGTGATCCGTCAGCGCCAAAAAGCCCAATCCGGCGCGCACTCGACGGTAGAACTCAACGCCACGCCACCGGCCACCACCCACGAATCAGATCCAGCAACTGATCCGAGGTGATGCCGAACACCGCGATCGACACCAGCGCCGCGGCCCAGCCGACCAGCATCAGCGCGCCGTCGCGCTCCAGCAAGGCCAGCGCAAACAGCAGCAGGATCAAGCCGAACAGATAGTTGGTAAACGGGATCGGCAGCGTCAGTAAAATGCCGACCAGCACCAGCAGCAACCCGGTGAACACCTGCGCCGGTATCCGATCGAGCACCCCGTGCAAACGCGGCTTGAGCAGGCGGTCCAGCCGCTGCAGCGTCGGCGCCAGCTTCGCCACGAAACGCTGGCTGGTGCGTCGCCGCGGCCCACGGTTGCCGATAAAAGCCGGCACCCACGGCTTGCGCAGGCAGCACATCATCTGCACTCCGATCAGCACCGTCAGCGGCCCGCTGATGCCGCCGGCCACGCCCGGAATCGGGATGAACGACGGTAGGATCGCCAGAAATAAAAACACCCCGAATGCGCTCTGCTGCAGGTCGGCCAGAATCTCGCGCACCCGCAGCACCTGCTCCGGGTCGCCGTCGCTGAAGGCCGCCAACAAACTGCGGATGCCTTCATTGCGGTAGCGCATCTGCTCGCCACCGGAGTCGTCGGATGGCGGCGCGCCGTTATCCGACGATGTCATCGCTGTCCTCGTCGCCGACGCGGCTCAGCAACAGCTTGTCCACGCGCGCACCATCCAGATCCACGATCTCGATGCGCCAGCCGGCCCAATCGAAGAATTCGCCGGCCTGCGGAATGCGCCCGAAGTAGTAAATGCACAGCCCGGCCAGCGTGTGGTAATCGCCCTCGTCGGCTTCCGGCAGTTCGGCGCCCAGCACTTCGCGCAATTCTTCAACAGGCAGCGAGCCGTCGATCAGCAGCGAGCCATCCGCACGGGTTACCACCAGCGCGTCTTCGTCGGTGTTTTCCACCGCCTGCAGGCGGCCCACCACTGCGCCCATCAGGTCGCTGATGGTCACCAGCCCACGGATTTCGCCGTATTCGTCGACCACCAGCGCCATCGACTGCTGTTCTTCGCGAAAGATCTCCAGCAGCTTCATCGCATGCGTGGACTCGGACACGAACAAGGTATCGCGCAGTGCCTGGAACAGGTGCTCGCCATGCCCGCCCAGGCGCGTGACCAGCGATTTGACCTCCAGCACGCCGGCAATGTCCTGGTCGCTGCCGCGGTACACCGGGTAACGCGAGAACTCGTGCTCGCGCATCATCTGCAGGTTGCGTTCCGGTTCGGCATTGGCATCCAGCCAGGCGATGCGGTTGCGCGGCGTCATCAGGCTGTCGGCAGTGCGGTCGCCCAGGCGCATCACCCGGTTCATCATGTCGCGCTCGTGCGCGTCGATCACGCCGGCTTCGTGGCTTTCGGCCACCAGCATGCGGATCTCTTCTTCGGTGATCGATGCCGATTCGTCCTTGCCCATCCCCAGCATGCGCAGCACCAACCGCGTAGAGCGCGCCAGCACCCACACCCCGGGCGCGGCGATCTTGGCCAGCCAGGTCATCGGCACCGCGACAAAGCCGGCGATATCTTCGGAATTGCGCAATGCCAGCCGCTTGGGCACCAACTCGCCGAAGATCAGCGTCAAAAAGGTGATCAGCGCCACTGCCAGCGTGCTGCCGATCACCACCGAATACGGTTTGGGATCGCCGACCAGCGAGAAGGTGGCCGACAGCGCAGGGAAGGCCAGCTGCAGCCGCTCGCCGATGGCCTCGCCGATGGCTTCGCCGCCGAACAGACCGGTCAGGATGCCGATCGAGGTGATACCGATCTGGACCGTGGACAGGAAGTTCTCGGGGCTTTCGGCCAAGGCCAGTGCCCGCGCGGCGCGCTTGCTGGAGCCGGCCATCTGCTTCAGGCGACTCTTGCGCGAGGTCATCAACGACATCTCCGACATGGCGAAGAAGCCGTTCAACAGAATCAGCGCGATGACGATCAGAAACTCAACCACGGGCGTCTTCCCCGGTCAGTGAAGGGGAGGGCGGGCAAGCGCGGGGTTGGCCGGCGCGCGCAGGGGCGGGGCGGCAACGGGGAGATATAGGGTCGTCTTCCATAGGGTGCGCCCGAAAGCGCGGAGGCATGTTAGCAAATTACAGGGTGATTCGAGCCGGGAAATGCCGATGTGAAGGCCGTGCGCGGTGCCGATATACCCAGACAGGTCATGGAACGGTCATAATTCGTCCTTGGCGCCCGTCTCTCCCTCGACGGCAGGAAGTTCTCCACCCATGTTCTCGTTGCAGACCATCTTCGGTTCCGGCAAGCAGTTCTATTCGCTTCTGAACGAAGCGGCGCAGGCCGCCTACGACAGCACCAAGGCGTTGCACGCCATGATGCGCACGTCCGACCGGCAGCCCGCGCTGGACGCCTTCAAGCTGGCCCGCCTGCGCGAACGCGCCGCCTCCGACAAGATCGGCCAGGCGCTGGTGGACAGCTTCATGACCCCGATCGAGCGCGAAGACATCGAAGCGCTGGGCTCGGCGTTGTACAAGATTCCCAAGCAGGTCGAAAAATTCGCCGACCGCTATTCGCTGGCCACCAAGCACCTGGAACACATCGACTTCGCTCCGCGCGCGGCGATGCTGGAGCAGGCCGCCGCGGTGGTGGTGGAGATGGTCACCGACCTGCCGCAGATGAACATCGATCGCATGACTGCGCTCAACGACAAGCTGCGCACGCTGGAAAACGAGGCCGACCGCCTGATGCTCGAGTTGTACCGCGACATCTATTCCGGCCGCCTGGACACGCTGCAGATGTTCCTGCTCAAGGAGTTCTTCGAGATCCTGGAGAAAGCCATCGACCGTTGCCGCGAGGCAGGGGTGGTGGTGTACCAGATCGTATTGAAGAACAGCTGAGGTCGCCGCGTGCTTACCCTTGTTCTGGTGGTGATCCTGGCCGCGTTGGTGTTCGAGTTCATCAACGGTTTCCACGACACCGCCAATTCCATCGCCACTGTTGTCGCCACCAAGGTGTTGTCGCCGGGTTGGGCGGTGATGCTGGCCGCCGGCATGAATTTGATCGGCGCCCTGACCGGCACTGCGGTGGCCTTGACGATTGCGTCTGGCCTGCTCAACACCAACGTGGTCGAAGTCACCCCGCAGGTGATTTTGTGCGCGCTGCTGGGCGGCATCATCTGGAACCTGATCACCTGGTGGAAGGGCCTGCCGTCGTCGTCCTCGCATGCGCTGATCGGTGGCCTGTGCGGCGCCGGTCTGGCCGCCGCGCACAACAACTGGGACGCGTTGATCTGGTCGGAAAGCGTCGGCAACTGGGCCAAGAACAAGGGCCTGTTGTGGAAGGTGTTCGTGCCGATGATCACCTCGCCGATCGCCGGCTTCCTACTTGGTATCGTGGTGATGCTGCTGCTGTGGGCCATCATCGCCGGCATGTCGCGGCTCGGTGGCCGGATCGGGCGCCTGGCGCGGCCGCGCTGGGTCAATGCGTTCTTCGGCAAGGCGCAGATCGCCTCGGCCGCGTACATGGGCTACGCCCACGGCCATAACGATGCGCAGAAGACCATGGGCATCATTGCGATGACCCTGATCGGCGCGCAGTCGGCCGGTGCGCTGGACAATCTGCCGAGCTGGCTGGCATTTCTGCATCCGGGTACCGGCCTGGCCGCCGGTGACGGCATCCCGATGTGGATCGTGCTGACCTGCGCGGTGGTGATGGCGGCCGGCACCGCGTCCGGTGGCTGGAAGATCATCAAGACGCTCGGCCACAAGATGGTCAAGCTGCATCCCATCCACGGCTTTGCTGCCGAAACCAGCTCGGCCACCGTGCTCACCGTGGCCGCGCATTTCGGCATGCCGGTGTCGACCACGCATAGCATTTCCACCGCGATCATGGGCGTGGGGTTTGCCAAGAACCCGCGCTCGCTGCGGCTGGGTGTGATCGAGCGCATCGTCTGGGCGTGGATCCTCACCATTCCCGCCGCGGGCGGTGTGGCGTATCTGATCCTGACGCTGTTCGAGCTGTTTGGCTGGACCTGATGCGATGTCGCGGTGCGGTCACGCACCGCCGTCACGCTGCGCTGTTATTGCGCAAGGGATCTGCCGTGACCGGGGGTGCCTGCGCGTCCTGAGTGAGAACCTTCCGCGATGATGCTTGCCCTGGTGTGCGTGTTGTTCGGCTTGGCCTGGTTGATCGACCGTCGCGGTTCGCGGCGGCTGTCGCGCGTGCTGGCCGGGGCCAGCCTGGCGCTGGTGTTCGCGGTCGGTTGCGGACCGCTGCCATCGTGGATGCTGCAGAACCTGCAACACACCGGCCTCAACGATTTCAATGCATGGGGCGCGCGCAACGTCATCGTGCTGCTGGGCGCCGGCACCGTGCGTCCGGAAGGCCGTGATGCGGTGGCCGAAGCCAATATGTTCGCCTATGGCCGCATCGTCGAATCGGCGCGCCTGTATCGGCAATGCCGGCACAGCGGCGGCGATTGCAAGATCGAGATCAGCGGCGGCGACGCACGCGGTCTGGGCCTGTCGGAGGCGGTGGTGTATCAGCGCGTGTTGATCGGGCTGGGGATCGATCGGGCAGATCTGATCATGGAGCCGTCCAGCATGAACACCTGGCAGAACGCGCAATTCAGTCAGCCCTTGCTGCGCGCGCACCGGCCCGATCGCGTTGTGCTGGTGTCCTCGGCCACGCATCTGCGCCGCGCCGAGCTGTACTTCCGCCACTTCGGGATCGATGCCATCCCGGTGCGCGCGGACTGGCTGACCGCCTCCTGGTCGATCCTGCCGCAGAGCTACAACTTCACCCTGGCCGATGTCGCCTTGCACGAATACCTGGGCATCGCGCGGTATCGGCTTTACCAATGGATGGGCTGGAACGTGAAAGCGACCGCGCCTGGCGCGGTTTAAAGCGTCATGACGACGCGGTTGCTCCATCAACGCCGGACGTAAGTCGCACGCCCGGCACTGCATGCGCTCAGCGCGTTTCGTACATCGCCTTGACGTCACGACGGAACGCGGCCTGGCTATCGGCGCGGTTGTAGAACATGTGGCCGCCCGGATATTCGTGTACCTGCACGCGGTTGGGGTCGCCCATCGCCGGCATCTGATCCACGGTGAGCACCGAGCCCATGAACGGACAGGAGAGATCGTTCCAGCCATGTGCGATCAGCACCCGCAGCTTGGGGTCGATTGCCACCGACTGACGCAGCTGCGTCACCGCGCCCTTGCGCAGCTCATCGCCCCATTCCCAGGCCGTATTGACCTCGTAATTGATCGCCTGATAGCGCGCATCGACTTTCCAGCCAACGATCCGGGTGACGAAGTCCACCATCGCGGTGGTGGTCGGGGCGATGATGCTGTCCAGCAGCGGGTCGCTGGCGCGCTGCGTGGGGTCGTTGGGGAACGGGTCGAAGGCGGTCACGTTGGCGTCGTAGCGGCTGCCCAGCTCGCCCTTGTCGCGAAACACTTCGCGTAGATACGCCTGGGTTTCCAGGCGTCCACCGGAGCGGCGCACATAGGCCGGGTCCAGCCCGGTTATGCGGGTGACCTGTTGCAGCATCGCCTCGGTGGCCTGCGGATCGGTGCGGCCCTTCATCAGCGCCACCGCGTAGTCGCTGCGGGTGTAGTCGATTACCTGGCGCATCGCGCTGTCGCTGAGTTGGCCCTGGCGTTCCAGATGCGCAGCGGCGATCGAGGGCAGGGTCAGCATCCACGCCAGCGGCGAGACGTCGCTGTTGTCGTCCAGGGTCGGGTTGAGGAACGGCGAGACCAGCACCACGCCGTTCATCGCCACGCCAAGGCGGGTCTGCAGATACTGGGTGATGCGCGGGCCGCGGAAACCGCCATAACTTTCGCCCACCAGATACTTGCGCGTCTGCAGGCGGCGATTCTTCAGCAGCCAGTCGTAGATCACGCGCGAAAGATATTCGACGTCGGCCTGCGGGTTGTAGAACTGCTTCTTGGCTTCCTCATCGCCGATGAGTGCGCGGCTGAAGCCGGTGCCGACCGGGTCGATGAACACCAGGTCGGTGAAGTCCAGCCAGGTGCCCGGATTGTCGCGCAAGGTCGCCGGCGCAGATGCGCTGTCGCCTTCGGCGCCGAAGCCGACCACCTTCGGCCCGATCGCACCCATGTTCAGATACACCGACGCCGCGCCTGGTCCGCCGTTCAAGGCAAAGGTCACCGGGCGGTCCTTGCCGTCCACGGTATAGGCGGTGAACACCACCTCGCCGGTGGTCTTGCCCTGCGCATCGCGCACCGGCAGCGTGCCGACGGTAGCGGTGTAACTCAGCGTTCGCCCGGCAAGGCGCGTACTTTGGCGCACGCTGACATCGGCCGGCAGCGGTGCGGGTTTGCTCGCAGCGGTATCGGCCTTGGCATCGGGCTTGGAATCGGACTTGCTGTCCTGCGCGGCGGCGAATGCCGGGACGCCGAACAGCAGGCAGGCCAGCAGGCCGGTATGAAACAAGGAGGGCATGGGCAATCGGCATTCGAACGGAAGAACGCCGATGCTAGGCTGCGGCACCGCGCGGTGGATGTGCAAAAAGGCATGCCTGTCGCGCTGACCGATTCCGAGCGGCTCGCTATCATGGCGCGCCCTGGTGATCGAGCTGCAGATGAGGCCTGGTGCCCTTCGACATGCGTGTGCCGTGTTGCTGCTGTTGGCTGGCTGTGCGGCAGCGCCACCTGCACCGGTACGTCATCCCAGCGACCCGGATGCGTTGTGGCGCATCGTCTCGACCCGATGTCTGGCAGAGGCGTCGCGGCCGCCTGACTGCGCCGCCGTGTGGTCGGATCCGGCGCGCCAGGCGGTGCTGTTGAAAGACCGTCACGGCAGCTTCCAGTATTTGTTGGTGCCCAGCGTGCGGGTCAGTGGAATCGAAGACCCCGCGTTGCTGCGCGCCGACGCGCCGAATTATTTCGCCACTGCCTGGGATGCGCGCAGTTTCGTGGCGCACGCGCTGCAACGTCCGCTGCCAAGGCAATACGTGAGCCTTGCGTTGAACTCGCCGCACGGGCGCTCGCAGGAGCAACTGCATATCCATATCGATTGCCTGCGTCCGGACGTATACGCAGCGCTGCAGCGTCAGCGCACTCAGATCGGCCCGGAATGGCGTGCCCTGGCCGAGCCGCTGCTGGGTCATGTGTATCTGGCCAGGACGCTGGAAGGCACTGCGCTGGAGCAAGATCCGATTCGCCTGCTCGCAGACGCGCTTCCCGCCGATGCCAGCTTGCGCGATTACTCGCTGGTGGTCGCCGGCGCGCAACTGCATGACGGGCGACCGGGGTTCGTTCTACTGGCGACGCGGCAGGATGCACG
The DNA here is from genome assembly GCF_040202875.1 of Xanthomonas sp. WHRI 10204. NCBI lineage: Bacteria > Pseudomonadati > Pseudomonadota > Gammaproteobacteria > Lysobacterales > Lysobacteraceae > Xanthomonas > Xanthomonas sp. WHRI 10204. The sequence continues at coordinate 137,682 of NZ_JBEGDW010000002.1, read as the reverse complement.
CAGCGGTAACCGTGCAAGTGGCGAAGAGGTGCAGGACCACGCCTGCGGTCTGGTGACCGGTGCAACGCAGGTGTTGCCGGGCGTGCGTTGAGGCGGTTTTAGACCGGCTCGTCAGCGCGCCCCGGTCATTCAATGCGATGCGTTGCAGTTCAAACAGATGGATCGCTGCCGGGAGATGGCGAAAGTCAGTACCGCACACAGGCATCGCTGTATCTGCTTTGCCTGCGCAACTACGCCTGCGGCAAGGCGCTTGGCGCCGCGCACGCGCACCAGTAGTAAGCGCGTGTGCTGCGCCTTCTACGCTGAGAGAGGGCGCTTAACCACGCACACGCGTGCAGGAAGCGCACGCGTGTACGTTGCCCTCTCTGTGTTGAGAGAGGGCGTTTTTGCAGGGCTTTAGACTTCCAGCGACGCCAGGTCGCCCTTGGTTTCCAGCCACTGCTTGCGGTCGCCCGCGCGTTTTTTCGCCAGCAGCATGTCCATCAACGAGCGGGTCTGTTCACCGTCGTCGATGGTCAACTGCACCAGCCGGCGCGTGTCCGGATGAATGGTGGATTCACGCAGCTGCTGCGGGTTCATCTCGCCCAGGCCCTTGAAGCGGGTGACGCTGATCTGGCCCTTCATTTTCTCGCGCGCGATCTTGTCCAGCAGCGTGGTCTTTTCTTCTTCGTCCAGTGCGTAGAACACCTGCTTGCCCACGTCCACGCGGAACAGCGGCGGCATCGCCACGAACACATGTCCGGCGGCCACCAGCGCGGGGAAATGCTGCAGGAACAGCGCCGTCAACAACGTGGCGATATGCAGGCCGTCGGAGTCCGCATCGGCCAGGATCACCACCTTGCCGTAGCGCAGCCCGGTGATGTCGTCCTTGCCCGGGTCGCAGCCGATCGCAATGGCCAGGTTGTGCACTTCTTCAGACGCCAGCACGCTGCCCGATGCCACTTCCCAGGTGTTGAGGATCTTGCCGCGCAGCGGCAGGATCGCCTGGAAATCCTTGTCGCGCGCCTGCTTGGCCGAGCCGCCGGCCGAGTCGCCTTCGACCAGGAACAGTTCGGTGCGCGACAGATCCTGGCTGATGCAGTCGGCCAGCTTGCCCGGCAGGGCGGGGCCCTGGGTGACCTTCTTGCGGACGATCTGCTTTTCGGTCTTCAGCCGCGCACTGGCGCGGTCGATGGCGATCTGCGCGATCTTCTCGCCGATGTCCACGTTCTGATTGAGATACAGGCTGAAGGCATCGTGCGCGGCGCCTTCGATAAAGCCGGCCGCCTGGCGTGAGGACAGCCGCTCCTTGGTCTGCCCGGAGAACTGCGGGTCGGTCATCTTCAGGCTGAGCACAAAGGTGACCCGGTCCCACACGTCTTCCGGTGCCAGCTTGACGCCGCGCGGCAGCAGATTGCGGAAGTCGCAGAACTCGCGTAGCGCATCGGTCAGGCCCGAACGCAGGCCGTTGACGTGGGTGCCGTGCTGCGCGGTCGGGATCAGGTTGACGTAGCTTTCCTGCACCAGCTCGCCTTCGGGTACCCAGGCGGCGGCCCAGTCGACGATCTCGGTGTCTTTCTTCAGGCTGCCTGCGAACAGGTCGGCCGGCAGCATCTCGTGCTCGGCCATCTCGCCCTTCAAATAATCGCGCAGGCCGTTTTCGAAGTGCCAGCTGTCCTGCTCGCCGGTGGCCTCGTCATGCAGCTTGACGGTCAGGCCGGGGCACAGCACCGCCTTGGCGCGCAGCAGATGGCGCAGCGCACGCACATTGAATTTGGGTGTGTCGAAGTACTTCGGGTCGGCCCAGAAACGCAGCCGCGTGCCGGTGTTCTTCTTGCCGACCGTGCCGACGACCTCCAGCTTGGAGGCGGCGATGCCGTCGTGGAACTCCATGCGGTGCTCGCTGCCTTCGCGCTTGATGAACAGCTCGACCTTGGTCGAGAGCGCATTGACCACGCTCACGCCCACGCCGTGCAGGCCGCCAGAGAAGGTGTAGTTGCGATTATTGAACTTGCCGCCGGCGTGCAGGCGGGTCAGGATCAGTTCGACACCGGGAATCTTCTCCTCCGGATGCATGTCCACCGGCATGCCGCGCCCGTCATCGGACACTTCGCAGCTGCCGTCCTTATACAAGGTGACTTCGACCTGCCGGGCGTGTCCGGCCAGCGCTTCATCGACGGAGTTGTCGATCACCTCCTGCGCCAAATGGTTCGGGCGCGCGGTGTCGGTATACATGCCCGGGCGGCGTTTGACCGGGTCCAGGCCCGACAGCACTTCAATATCGGCGGCGTTATAACGGGTGTTCATGCATCTCGCTGGCACGTGAAACGACGCACAAGTGTGGCGGCTGGGGCGTTTTTTTGCACGCGACCGGCATTCAGTGCGCGGCCGGGTACCACTGGCTACCCTGGCGTTGGTTTCGGAACCAAACGTCCCCACCTGAGGATGTCACCGACGCCAAAGAGGACGCCATGAAGTTCAAGCACATCCTGATGCTCACCCTCGGTGCGGCCGCGGTCGCAGCACTTCCTGCCCTGGCCCAGGCGGCTCCGCAGCAGACCGGGCAGGGCGCCACCGCGCAAAAGGCCGACGATGCCAAGGCCAAGACCGACGCTGAGCGCAAGGCCGAGCGCCGCGCGGCCGCTGCCGCGCAGAAGCCCAAGGCCGACAACGCGCCGCGTGAGGAAGAGGAAGAAGAGAAGCCCGCACGCTGACGCATCTGCGCAGCGCGACGTGTTCCACGGACGCCCCGGCTTCGGCCGGGGCGTCTGCATTTGCGCGCCGTGGCGCGCATTTGCCGCGTGCGACGCCCCGGGCGTCACACAACCCTTGGGCATTCGCCCGTCACCCGCTAAACTATGGCTTTCCGGGAGGCTTCAAGCCCCATGACCCCCCTGATTTTTGTTACCGGCGGCGTAGTGTCCTCGCTAGGCAAGGGCATTGCCGCCGCTTCGCTTGCCTCCATTCTGGAAGCGCGTGGCCTCAAGGTCACGATGATGAAGCTGGACCCGTACATCAATGTGGACCCGGGCACGATGAGCCCGTTCCAGCATGGCGAGGTCTACGTCACCGACGACGGTGCCGAAACCGACCTGGACCTGGGCCACTACGAGCGCTACGTGCGTACGCGGCTGTCGCGCAAGAATTCGGTCACCACCGGCCGGATCTACGAGAACGTGATCCGCAAGGAGCGCCGCGGCGACTACCTGGGCGCCACCGTGCAGGTGATCCCGCACATCACCGACGAAATCCGCCGTTGCATCGACGAGGCCACGGCCGGCTTCGATGTGGCGCTGATCGAGATCGGCGGCACCGTCGGCGATATCGAGTCGCTGCCGTTCCTGGAAGCCATTCGCCAGGTCCGCACCGAGCGCGGCGCGGAAAAAGCCATGTTCATGCACCTCACCCTGGTGCCGTACATCGCCGCGGCCGGTGAATTGAAGACCAAGCCGACCCAGCACTCGGTCAAGGAACTGCGCTCGATCGGCATCCAGCCGGACGTGCTGCTGTGCCGCTCCGAGCAGGCGGTGCCGGATTCGGAGCGTCGCAAGATTGCCTTGTTCACCAACGTCTCCGAGCGTGCGGTGATCAGCTGCCCGGATATCGACGTGCTCTACGGCATGCCGCTGGAATTGCTGCGCCAGGGCCTGGACGAGCTGGTCATCGACCAGTTCAAGCTGCGCGACAAGGTCGCCGCAGCCGATCTGTCCGAATGGGCGGCGGTGGTGGATGCGGTCAAGCATCCGCTCGACGAAGTCACCATTGCGGTGGTCGGCAAGTACGTCGATCACCAGGACGCCTACAAGTCGGTGGCCGAAGCGCTGCGTCACGGCGGTCTGCGCCAGCGCACCAAGGTCAACCTGAAGTGGCTGGAAGCGCAGGATCTGGAAGGCAGCGACATGGCGGCCTTGCAGGACATCGACGGCATTCTGGTGCCGGGCGGCTTCGGCGATCGCGGGTTCGAAGGCAAGGTGCAGACCTCCAAGTTCGCGCGTGAGCACAAGGTGCCGTATTTCGGCATCTGCTACGGCATGCAGGCCGCGGTGGTGGACTATGCACGTCATGTTGCTGATCTGGACGCGGCCAACAGCACCGAAAACGATCGCCAGTCGCCGCATCCGGTGATCGGCCTGATCACCGAATGGCGCACCGCCACCGGCGAAGTCGAAAAGCGCGACGAAAAGTCCGACCTGGGCGGCACCATGCGGCTGGGCTTGCAGGAGCAGCGACTCAAGCCGGGCACGCTGGCACGCGAGGTGTATGGCAAGGACGTGGTGGCCGAGCGTCATCGCCATCGCTACGAGTTCAACAACCGCTACCGTACCCAGCTGGAAGATGCCGGCCTGGTGATCTCCGGCAAGTCGATGGACGACACGCTGGTGGAAGTGGTCGAGCTGTCGCGCGATGCACACCCCTGGTTCCTGGCCTGCCAGGCGCATCCGGAGTTCCTGTCCACCCCGCGCGACGGGCACCCGTTGTTCATCGGCTTCGTGCGCGCCGCGCGCGAGAAGAAGGCCGGCGGCAAGCTGCTGAAGGAAGCGCGTGCGTGAGCAGTGCCTTCTCCCCTCGGGAGAAGGTGGCGCCAAGCGCCTGATGAGGGGGCGCCGTAACGCGCTGGAAGTTGCCGGCTATGACAAACGCGTCGCTACGCGCCAGCCAGGGCAAATCATTGAGCTTTACCAGTGCTTCGCGTCCTTACCCGCACCCCAGCCTCTCTCCCGACGGGAGAGAGGCTTCAATCGAAATAAGGTGACCTGATGAAACTGTGTGACTTTGAAGTGGGCCTCGACCAACCGTTGTTCCTGATTGCAGGCCCGTGCGTGATCGAGTCGATGCAGTTGCAGCTCGACGTCGCCGGCAAGCTCAAGGAGATCACCGGCAAGCTCGGGGTCAACTTCATCTTCAAGTCGAGCTTCGACAAGGCCAACCGCACCTCGGGCACCAGCTTCCGCGGCCCCGGCCTGGAAGAAGGCTTGAAGGTGCTGGATGCGGTGAAAAAGCAGATCGGCGTGCCGGTGCTCACCGACGTGCACGAATACACCCCGATGAACGAAGTCGCCGCGGTCGTCGACGTGTTGCAGACCCCGGCGTTTCTGGTGCGCCAGACCGACTTCATCAAAAACGTCTGCGCCGCCGGCAAGCCGGTCAACATCAAGAAGGGCCAGTTCCTGGCGCCGTGGGACATGAAGCCGGTGGTCGAAAAAGCCAAGTCGACCGGCAACGAGCAGATCATGGTCTGCGAGCGTGGCGCCTCGTTCGGCTACAACAATCTGGTCAGCGACATGCGCTCGCTCAGCGTCATGCGCGACACCGGCTGCCCGGTGGTGTTCGACGCCACGCATTCGGTGCAGTTGCCGGGCGGGCAGGGCAGCAGCTCCGGTGGCCAGCGCGAGTTCGTGCCGGTGCTGGCGCGCGCTGCGGTGGCCGTGGGCATTTCCGGCCTGTTCGCCGAAACCCATCCGGACCCGTCCAAGGCGCTCTCCGATGGCCCCAATGCCTGGCCGCTGGACCGCATGGAAGAACTGCTCGAAACGTTGATGGAGCTGGATGCGGTGACCAAGAAGCACGGGTTCGCGCGCTTCGCATGAGTTCCGAGGTCGTATGAGTTCCGACCCATGGGCGTTGGCGGCAGCGCGTCGCCAACGCCGACACTGGCGGCACTGGCCCTGGGGCTGGATGGCATTGGGGTTGTCGCTCGCGGCATGGGCCTGCCTGGCCGTGATGGCCTTCCTGGTGACCGCCAGCATCGGCATGCCGGGCGACGGCAGCCATGCGATGCAGGCCACGCGCATTCCGATGTTTGTCACGCTGTTGGTAGGCGCGCTGGTCACGCTGGGCGGTCTTGTCGCCAGCCCGGTTGCGTTCTCGCAGCGTCGCCAGCCGGGCGCTGCAGCCATGGGCCTGACGCTGCTGCTGCTCTTGCTACTGCTGTTTTGTTTGTCGCTGCTGGCCCTGAAGGCCTAGTCGCGCAGTCTTGCCGGTCTGGCACGCATCCGCTCCATGCGATTTGGCAATGGACCGGTGTGCAGCGATAATCCGGCAGCTTGTTTCCGGTGTACTTCCCCCTTACTGGTAACCGATCGACCTATGACCACTATCGCCAAGATCCTCGCCCGCGAAATCCTCGATTCCCGCGGCAATCCCACGCTGGAGGCCGAAGTCACGCTGGCAGACGGCTCGTTCGGCCGCGCGGCAGTGCCCTCGGGCGCCTCGACCGGCACCAAGGAAGCGGTGGAGCTGCGCGACGGCGACAAGACCCGTTACATGGGCAAGGGCGTGCGCCACGCGGTGGACAACGTCAACGGCACCATCGCCGAGACGCTCAAGGATTTCGACGCGGCCGACCAGCAGGGTCTGGACCGTCGCCTGATCGACCTGGATGGCACCGAGAACAAGGGCCGCCTGGGCGCCAACGCGCTGCTGGGTGTTTCGCTGGCCGCCGCGCATGCGGTTGCCGCCTCGCGCAAGCAGCCGCTGTGGCAGTACCTGTCCACCATCACCGAATCCGATGTGCAATTACCGGTGCCGATGATGAACATCATCAACGGCGGCGCGCATGCCGACAACAACGTCGACTTCCAGGAGTTCATGGTGCTGCCGGTCGGTTGCAGCTCGTTCTCCGAAGCGCTGCGCGCCGGCACCGAAATCTTCCATTCGCTCAAGTCGGTGCTCAAGGGCCACGGCCTGAGCACGGCGGTGGGCGATGAAGGCGGCTTTGCGCCGGACTTCCGCAGCAACGTCGAAGCGCTGGACACCATTCTCGAAGCGATCGGCAAGGCTGGTTACACCGCCGGCGAAGACGTGCTGCTGGGCCTGGACGTGGCCTCCAGCGAGTTCTACGACAACGGCAAGTACAACCTGGTCGGCGAGAACAAGCGCCTGACCAGCGAGCAGTTCGTCGACTTCCTGGCCGACTGGGTGGCGCAGTACCCGATCATCAGCATCGAAGACGGCCTGGCCGAAGACGACTGGGCCGGCTGGAAGCTGCTCACCGACCGCGTCGGCAAGAAGGTGCAGCTGGTGGGCGACGATCTGTTCGTCACCAACCCGAAGATCTTCAAGCAGGGCATCGACTCGGGCACCGCCAACGCGATCCTGATCAAGGTCAACCAGATCGGCACGCTGACCGAAACGCTGGAAGCGATCGCCATGGCGCACGCAGCCAACTACGCGTCCATCGTCTCGCACCGTTCCGGCGAAACCGAAGACACCACCATCGCCGACATCGCCGTGGCCACCACCGCCACCCAGATCAAGACCGGCTCGCTGTGCCGCAGCGACCGTGTGGCCAAGTACAACCAACTGCTGCGCATCGAGCAGGCGTTGGGCTCCGGCGCGCGTTACGCCGGCCGCGACGCGTTCGTTTCGATCAAGCGATAAGCCGTGCGCAACTGGCGCTGGCTACTGCTGGTGCTGGCGGTGCTGCTGGCTTGGCTGCAGTACCGCTTCTGGTTCGGGCCTGGGAATTCCGGTGAAGTCATGATGCTGGAAGCCCAGGTCGCGCATCAGACACAGGACAACGAAGGTCTGCGCCAACGCAACCAGGCGTTGGCAGCAGAGGTGAAGGATTTGAAGGACGGCGAGGCGGCAATCGAAGAGCGCGCACGCAGCGAGCTGGGCATGATCAAACCGGGCGAGACGTTCTATCGCGTGGTCGAAGATGCGCCGCTGCTGCCTGCCGCAACCACTGAACCTGCGCCCGCGCCGGCCACGTCCGAGCCCGCATCTGCGACGGAACAGCATCCATGACCGGCTCGATCTGGGCCATCGTGCCGGCCGCAGGGCGCGGCACGCGGTTTGGCGGCGCGCTTCCCAAACAATACCTGCCAGCCGCGGGCCAACCGCTGATGGCCTACACCCTGGCCGCGCTGGCCGCGCATCCGGCGGTCGCCGGCATCCTGGTGGCGATTGCGCCAGGCGATGCCGACTGGCCGGGCTGGACGGCGGTGCAGTCCAAACCCGTGTTGACCTGCGTTGGCGGTGCCACACGCGCAGCTTCGGTACTGGCCGGCTTGCTGGCCCTGCCCGAGAGCGTGCGTGCGGACGACTTCGTGCTGGTGCACGATGCCGCGCGTCCGAATCTGGCATTGGCAGATCTGGACCGGCTGTTGGAAATCGGCCGTGGCGACCCGGTCGGCGCGATCCTGGCCGCACCGGTGCGCGACACGCTTAAACGTGCCGGCGACGACGGCGGTATCGATGGCACCGAGCCACGCGAGCGCCTGTGGCGCGCGCTGACACCGCAGTTGTTTCGGCGGCATCAGCTGATCCGTGGTCTCACCGACGCGTCGGCTGCCGGCGTCGACGTCACCGACGAGGCCATGGCGATGGAGCGACTTGGGTTGCGTCCGTTGCTGGTGGAAGGCGCCGAGGACAATTTCAAGGTCACCACGCCGGCGGATCTGGCACGCTTCGAGTTCGAACTTGTACGCCGCGGCGTTGCGGTAGACGCCGATCCGGCCGCTGCGTCCTACGAGGTTGCGCCACCCGCGCGCAGCGATGCCGGGCTGGGTGTCGTTGCCAGCGACGGCAGCGACGCCTCTTAATCACCACGGGTTTTCCATGTCCTTCAATTTCCGAATCGGCCAGGGCTACGACGTACATGCGTTTGGCGATGGCGACCATGTGATGCTTGGCGGCGTGCGTGTTGCGCATAGCCACGGCGTGCTCGCGCACAGCGACGGCGATGTGGTGTTGCACGCGCTCTGCGATGCCATGCTGGGCGCCTTGGCGCTGGGCGATATCGGTCAGCATTTCCCGCCCTCGGATGAGCGCTGGAAGGATGCCGACAGCGCGCAGTTTCTGCAGCACTGCGATCAATTGCTGCGCGAGCGTGGCTGGCGTGTCGGCAATGCCGATATCACCGTCATCTGCGAGCGGCCCAAGGTTGGCCCGCATGCGCTGGCCATGCGCGAACGCATTGCCGGACTGCTGGGCATCGAGCTCGATGCGGTCAGCGTCAAGGCGACGACCAGCGAGAAGCTCGGTTTCACCGGTCGTGGCGAAGGTATCGCCGCGCAGGCTGCGGTGCTTCTGGGCAAGATCGCGCTCTAAGCGCGGCTAACACACAAGCGAGCGGTCGTCAGGTGGGTGTGGACGGCCGCGCTCGCAACTGCAGTGTACGAGTCGTACATGCCGTACCGAGTACCGGCCGCATCCGGCTGGCGGTGAGCGCCGTGGTTTTGTTAGCTGCTCGACAACGCACTCCTGCATGCCGGGTTTTTGGCATGCACCACCACATTCCGCGCCGAGAGCTCGGCAAACAGCGCACGATCCGTCGGCGCGAAGGCGAACCACACTATGAGCGAGACATCTTCTCTTCCGCGCGCGCATGGCGCAGCGGTCCTCAGCGCGGCAATGCGCAGCACGCCGGAAGATTTCCAGGTCGATGAGCTGCCGTCGTTCGAGCCCTCGGGCGAAGGCGAGCATCTGTTGCTTACCATTCGCAAGCGTGGGCAGAACACGGCTTACATCGCTAAACACCTTGCGAAATGGGCGGGCATCGCGGAGATGGGCGTCAGCTATGCAGGGCTGAAGGATCGCCATGCAGTGACCACGCAACGTTTCAGTGTGCACCTGCCCAAGCGCATCGCCCCGGACCTTGCCACGCTCGACGATGCGCAGATGCAGGTGGTCCACAGCACCTGGCATAACCGCAAGCTGCAACGCGGCGCGCTGCTGGGCAATCGCTTCGTGCTGACGTTGCGTCAGGTGCAGGGGGAGCGCGGCGCCATCGAACAACGGTTACAGGCAATCGCTGCGCGCGGCATCCCCAACTGGTTTGGCGAACAGCGCTTCGGTCGCGATGGCGGCAATGTGGCGTCTGCGCTGGCGATGTTCGGTTACCTGCAGGAGGCCGACGGCACGCTGGTGCCGGCCCCCAAGCGCCGTCTGCGCAACGATCAACGCTCGATCCTGCTATCTGCGGCGCGCTCGTCGCTGTTCAATCGCGTGCTGAGCGCACGTGTGGAGCAGGGCAGCTGGGATGCGGCGCTGGATGGCGAAGCGTGGATGCTGGATGGCTCGCGCAGCGTATTCGGCCCCGAGCCGTGGAGCGAGGTGTTGGCCGAGCGGCTGGCACGCTTCGACATCCATCCGAGCGGTCCGTTGTGGGGCGTAGGCGAACTGCGTTCCACCGCTCAGGCCGCCGCGGTGGAGCAGGGCGCGTTAGCAGACCCGCAATCGGAGGCGTTGCGCCAGGGACTGGAGGCTGCCGAATTGAAACAGGAGCGCCGCGCGCTGCGCCTGCGTCCACAGGAGCTTCAATATCGTTGGCTGGACGAGCAGACCTTGCAGGTGGAATTCGCGCTGCCACCGGGCTGCTACGCCACTGCAGTGCTGTGGGAGCTGGGCGATGTCAGCGATGCGGGTCGTGCAGCGGCAACCAGTCGTTCCGACGACTAAGCGTGCTCAATCAGAGCACCCTATGCCGCAGATGCCAGATGCCAGATGCCAGACGCCACGCAGCCATCGGTTTCGTAGGAGCGGCCCCGGCCGCGACCCGCACCACCGATCGCTTGTCAGCCGCACGCAAGCGCGGCTACAAGCGAAGCTGCTATCCAGCGCAGCGAATACTCGGGAATGAAGGCGACTGAGCGGATCAAGCAAGCCGTCCGCTGACGCACGCACAACAGCGAGTCCCGCTCTCGTAGGAGCGGTCCCGGCCGCGATCTGGACTAGCTATCGCTTGTCAGCCGCACGCAAGCGCGGTTGCAAGCGAAGCTGCTATCCGGCGCAGCGAATACTCGGGAATGAAGGCGACTGAGCGGATCAAGCACGCCGTCCGCTGACGCACGCACAACAGCGAGTCCCGCTCTCGTAGGAGCGGCCCTGGCCGCGACCCGCACGACCGATCGCTTGTCAGCCGCACGCAAGCGCGGCTGCAAGCGAAGCAGCCTCTCCGGCGCAGCGAATACTCGGGAATGAAGGCGACTGAGCGGATCAAGCAAGCCGTCCGCTGACGCACGCACAACAGCGAGTCCCGCTCTCGTAGGAGCGGCCCCGGCCGCGACCTGCACGACCGATCGCTTGTCAGCCGCACGCAAGCGCGGTTGCAAGCGAAGCAGCCTATCCGGCGCAGCGAATGCTCGGAAGTGAAGACGAATGCTCGGGACTGACTATGGGTGGCGCAACGCAAGCGTCAGGCTGCACGCGCATAGACCGCAACTCATCCCAACACGACGTCTGCCTGCCAGGCAGCAAACACACCCGCACCTACCCACGCATCACCCCACTATCGCCGCGCCAACAACACCAATAACGCACCGGTGCCGCCCTGCGTCGGCGGCGCCGAATGAAATGCCAGCACATCGTTGCGCTGGCGCAGCAGGCGGTCCATCAGGTTCTTCAGCACTGGCGCGCCGTTGTCCGATTGCAGGCCCTTGCCATGGATGATGCGCACGCAGCCATGTTCGTGCGCATGCGCATCCAGCAGGAACTGCCGCAGCAACACCTCGGCCTGGGCTGCGGTGGCGCCATGCAGATCCAGCTCGTCCTGCACCGAAAATTGCCCGCGCTTGAGGCGTTGAAACAAACGAGTGGGAAGATTCTCGCGACGATAACTAGCCGTGTCGCCGGCTTCCAGCGGCGCGCTGTCGCGTAGCAATCGGGCGAATTCGGTGTGCGCTTGCGCCTCGTCGCGCTCGGCCATGCGCGCGCGGGGTTTTGGGCGCGGTTTGGCATTGGCCGGCGGCGCCACTTCGCGGATCGGCTTCACCGCGCCGATCGCCGCGCGGAACAGCGCGCTGTCGTCTTCGTCTTCAGGATGTGACATCTGTACAGCGTAACCGGTCCAACCTCAGACACACGCGAAGATCAAGCGGCAAGCGCATGGACGCATCCGGTATCATGGCCAGGTTTTCCGAGGAGTCTCATGCGCGTACTGGTTAGCAACGACGACGGTGTCGACGCCCCCGGCATCCAGATCCTGGCCGAGGCGCTGCGGCATGCCGGTCATGAAGTGATGGTAGTCGCGCCCGATCGCGACCGCTCCGGCGCCAGCAATTCGCTGACGCTGGATGTGCCGATCCGCACCCGCCGCATCGACGCGCAAACCTGCGCGGTGGCCGGCACGCCCACCGACTGCGTGCATCTGGCGCTCACCGGCATGCTGGATTACGACCCGGACATCGTGGTCTCCGGCATCAACAACTCGGCCAATCTCGGCGACGACGTGATCTATTCCGGCACTGTCTCTGCCGCGATGGAAGGCCGCTTCCTGGGCCTGCCCGCGGTGGCAGTGTCGCTGGTGACGCATAACCACGAAGCCCATCACTACGACACCGCCGCGCGCGCCGCAGTGGAAATCGTCGCGCGGCTGAAGGCCGACCCATTGCCGGCCGACACCATCCTCAACGTCAACGTGCCGGATCTGGCCTGGTCGGATGTGCTCGGTTTCGAAGTCACCCGGCTCGGCAACCGGCATCGCTCCGAGCCCTGCGTGCCGCAGCAAGACCCGCGCGGCCGCACCGTGTATTGGATCGGCCCGGCCGGTCCGGAACAGGACGCCGGCGCCGGCACCGATTTCCATGCCGTGCGCACGGGGCATATCTCGATCACGCCGATCCATGTCGATCTCACCCGCTACCAGGCGCTGGAGACGGTGGCCGGCTGGGTCGGCGGTCTGACCGCTGCACTGGACGGCCCGGCATGACGCCGAGGCTGCGCATGCTGCAACCGGAATCGGTCGGCATCGGCATGACCTCGCAGCGGGTGCGCGACCGTCTGGTCGAGCGCCTGCGCGAGGCCGGCATCCAGGACGAAGCCACGCTCAACGCCATGCGCACTGTCCCGCGGCATCTGTTCATCGACGAAGCGCTGGCCTCGCGCGCCTACGAAGACACCGCGCTGCCGATCGGCCACGGCCAGACCATCTCGCAGCCCTGGGTGGTCGCGCGCATGACCGAGGCCGTGCTGCAGGTGGCGCCGACCAAGGTGCTGGAAGTCGGCACCGGCTCCGGCTATCAGGGCGCGATCCTCGCCGCGCTGGGTCTGGAGGTCTACACCGTCGAGCGCATCGGCGACCTGCTGCGGCAGGCGCGCAAGCGCTTCCGCCATCTCGGCATGAACGTGCGCAGCAAGCACGACGACGGCCGCATCGGCTGGCCCGAGCACGGCCCGTACGACGCCATCGTGGTCACTGCTGCAGCGCCGGCTTTGGTAGATGCGCTGGTCGATCAGCTCGCGGTCGGTGGGCGCCTGGTGGCCCCGGTCGGTGGTGCGTCCTCGCAGTCGCTGGTGCAGCTCACCCGCGCTGCCGACGGCGAGATCGAACAACAGGTTCTGGCGCCGGTCACGTTCGTCCCGCTGTTGTCGGGCATGCTGGATTGATCTGATGAGAGTGACTCGATGAAGATTTTCGGGCCGTTGTACGACGTGGCCATCCGTTGGTCGCGCCACCGCCGCGCGCCAGCGCTGCTGACCGGCCTCAGCTTCGTGGAGGGCTTCATCTTTCCGGTGCCGCCGGAAGTGATGCTGGCGCCGATGTCGCTTGCCGAGCCCAAGCGCTCGCTATGGTTCGCCACCTTGAGCCTGGTGGGCTCGGTGTGCGGCGCAATGGTCGGCTATCTGCTGGGGCATTTCGCCTTCGCCGCGCTGCAGCCGCTGATCGAATGGCTGGGCTGGAGCGTGAAGATCCAGGCCCAGATCGAAACCTTGCGCGCGCTGGTGGCGGAGTCGCCGTGGAAAGCGTTCTGGGCACTGGTGCTGGTGGGTTTCACGCCGATCCCGCTGAAGATCTTTACCTGGGCCTCGGGCGTGGTCGGCGTGCCGATCCTGCCCTTCATCGCCAGCATGCTGGTCGGGCGCGGCAAACGCGTGTATCTGGTCGCCGGCGCGATCCGCCTCGGCGGCGCACGTGCCGAAGCGGCGCTGCATCGCTGGATCGAGCCGCTGGGCTGGATGGCGATGGCGGTGCTTGCAGCAGGCGCAGCTTGGCTGGTGTGGAAGACAACGAACGGATGAGCAAGACGCAGATGAATTCGGTACGCAAGACAGCAGTCGTGCTCGTAGTGGCAATCGGGCTGACCGCCTGCAGCAGCGCGACAGTGGTGCGTTCCCCTGGCGCCGGTGGCAGTTCGTCATCCTCGCGACCGTCTGCCGCGCCACGGCCATCGGTGCCGCGTCCCGGTGCGACGGTGACCGTGCAGCGCGGCGACACCCTATATGCGATTTCTCGCCGCACCAATATCACCGCGCCGGATCTGGCCGCGTGGAACGGCCTGTCCTCGCCCAACACCATCTATCCCGGCCAGACCTTGAAGCTGTATCCGCCTGGTGCCAGCAAGCCGGGAACCAGCGCGCCGGTGGCTGGCACGGTGGTGCCGCCGCGTCCGGCCACGCCGGTCGCCGCGCCTGTCAGCAGCGGCTTTTCCTGGCGTTGGCCCGCCGACGGCGTGGTGGTGGGTACCTTCGTCACCGGCGAAACTACCAAGCAGGGCGTGGACATCGCCGGCGCCAGCGGGCAGGCCGTGCGAGCTGCGGCCGATGGCGTGGTGGTGTACTCGGGCGCCGGCCTGGTCGGCTATGGCGAGCTGATCATCATCAAGCACAACGACCAGTGGTTGTCGGCGTACGGCCACAACCGCAAGCGTTTGCTCAACGAAGGCCAGAGCGTCAAGGCCGGACAGCAGATCGCCGAGATGGGCCGCAGCGGCGCCGCCCGCGACATGCTGCACTTCGAGATTCGCTACAACGGCAAACCGGTCGATCCGTTGCTGTATTTGCCGAAGAAGTGATTGGGGAGTAGGGATTGGGAATTGGGGATTCGTAACAGCCTGGGGCTGTTGGCGCTGCGGGATGGGCTGGGTTGCCGCGCTAAGGCCGGCTGGTTGTGTAGTTGGAGAATTTTCGCTTGACAGCGAAACCTGCGGAAACACCCTTTCCCGATTCCCGATTCCCGATTCCCGATTCCCGATTCCCGATTCCCGATTCCCGATTCCCGATTCCCGATTCCCGTCCCAGCCAATCAGCCTGGTAGCACCATCGCCAGCGCCACCCGGCGGCCTTCGCTGGCCAGCACGTTGTAGGTGCGCGCCGCAGCGGCATTGGTCATCGCTTCCAGCCCGATGCCGCGGGTCAGGCAGGCGGCAAGCACTTGTGCGTTCGGAAAGCGCTGGCGCTCGCCGGTGCCCAGCAGGATGACCGCCGGCGTCAGCGCCAGCACCGCATCCATGTGGCTTGCCTGCAGGTGTTCCAGATCCTGCACCGGCCAGCGTTCCACCAACTCATCCGGCATCAGGATGAAACTCTGCTGCAGGATCTGCTCGTTGACCTTGGCATGGCGGCCGTCGGCCGCGCGCAGCGCGTAGGCGTAATCGGGGTGTTCTTGGCTTAAAGGCATAACAGACTCGGTTGATCAGCCGCGCGGCAGCACGATCTGACGCTTTTCCTTGCTGGGGCGGTACAGGATGGCAACGTGGCCGATCCGCTGCACCAGGGCGCTACCGGTTTGCCCGACCAGTTCGGCGATCAGCGCGTCGCGGGTCTCACGATCCTCGGAGGCCACCTTCACCTTGATCAGTTCGTGGCGCTCGAGCACTTCCTCGAGTTCGGCCAGAAATGCTGGCGTGACCCCTTTTCCGCCGGTTTGCAGCAGCGCCTTGAGATCGTGGGCCTGGCCGCGCAGGAAACGGTTCTGGGCGGAGGTGAGAACAATGGACATGCAGGATCGAAAGGCAGCAAAGGGTGTTCAGGGTATCATGGCGGCCCGTTCGGACCCCCGTTGCCAATGCCTTCCCGTAGTAAAAGCAGCCAGCGCTGGCTCAAGGAACACTTCGCCGACCCTTACGTGAAGAAGGCTCAGGCCGAAGGCATGCGCTCGCGTGCCGCCTACAAGCTGGAGGAATTGCTCCAGCGCGATCGCCTGCTCAAGCCGGACATGGTGGTGGTCGATCTGGGCGCCGCGCCCGGTGGCTGGTGCCAGCAGGTGCGCAGGTCGCTCGGCGACACCGGCCGGGTGCTGGCGCTGGATATCCTGGAGATGCCCCCGCTGGCCGGGGTGGAGTTCCTTCATGGCGACTTCAGGGAACAAGCCGTCCTATCGGAATTCGAAGCGATGTTGGGCGATGTGCCGGTGGACCTTGTTCTGTCCGATATGGCCCCCAATAAGAGTGGCATGGATGCGGTCGACCAACCGCGGATGATGCACCTGGCGGAACTGGCGATGGAATTTGCCGACACCCACCTCAAGCCGGGTGGGGCGTTTCTGATCAAGCTGTTCCAGGGTGTTGGGTCCGACGACTACATTCGCGAGCTTCGCCGCCGCTATGACAAGGTGACGATTCGCAAACCGGCGGCCTCGCGTAAGCGATCCCCGGAAGTTTATGCGCTCGGTCAGGGCAAGCGTGCCCAGATCAAGTAAGCTGCCAATGATCGCTGAATTTTAAGAATAGAAGAGTAGAGGGCACCGGAGCCAATGAGGATGAACGACTTGACCAAGAATCTGCTGCTGTGGGTGGTCGTCGCGGTTGTGCTGATGGTCGTCTTCCAGAGCTTCTCGCCGCGGATGGCGGGCGGCGTCGGCCCCGACTCGATCACCTATACCCAGTTTCTGAAAGAAGTGGACTCCGGGCGCGTCAAATCGGTGGACTACACCGATGAGACCAACCTCGCGGTCAACGCGATCCGCTTCAAGCGTACCGATGGCAGCGAAGCCACCGTCTACGGTCCGCGCGACGACAAGCTGGTCGACGTGCTGTATAGCAAGAACATCGAAATGACCCGCCAGAAGCCGTCCACCGGACCGGGTTTCTGGTCGCTGGTGCTCAATTTCCTGCCGGTCATCCTGATCATCGGCTTCTGGCTTTTCATCATGCGCCAGATGCAGGGCGGTGGCGGCGGTGCCAAGGGTGCGATGAGCTTCGGTAAGTCGCGGGCCAAGCTGCAGGGCGAGGATCAGGTCAAGATCACTTTCGCTGACGTCGCCGGTTGCGACGAGGCCAAGGAAGAAGTTGGCGAGCTGGTCGACTTCCTGCGCGACCCGACCAAGTTCACCAAGCTGGGCGGCAAGATTCCGCGCGGCGTGTTGATGGTCGGCCCGCCGGGTACCGGTAAGACCCTGCTCGCCAAGGCGATTGCAGGCGAGGCCAAGGTGCCGTTCTTCAGCATCTCCGGTTCGGATTTCGTCGAAATGTTCGTCGGCGTCGGTGCGAGCCGCGTGCGCGACATGTTCGAGCAGGCCAAGAAGCATGCGCCGTGCATCATCTTTATCGACGAAATCGATGCGGTGGGTCGTCATCGCGGCGCCGGTCTCGGCGGCGGGCATGACGAGCGCGAGCAGACCTTGAACCAGTTGCTGGTCGAAATGGACGGCTTTGAAGGCGGCGAAGGCGTGATCGTGATCGCGGCTACCAACCGTCCCGACGTGCTGGATCCGGCACTGCTGCGTCCGGGCCGTTTCGACCGCCAGGTCGTGGTCGGGCTGCCGGACGTCAAGGGTCGCGAGCAGATCCTGCGCGTGCACATGCGCAAGCTGCCGCTGGCCGATGACGTGGTGCCGATGGTCATCGCACGCGGTACCCCGGGCTTCTCGGGTGCCGACTTGGCCAACCTGTGTAATGAGGCCGCGTTGTTTGCGGCGCGTGGCAGCGAGAAGGAAGTCCGCATGGACCACTTCGATCGTGCCCGCGACAAGATCCTGATGGGTGCCGAACGCCGTTCGATGGCCATGAGCGAAGACGAGAAGACGCTGACCGCGTACCACGAAGCGGGCCATGCCATCGTCGGGCGGCTGGTTCCGGAGCACGACCCGGTCTACAAGGTCACCATCATTCCGCGCGGCCGCGCTCTTGGCGTGACCATGTATCTGCCGGAAGGCGATCGCTATTCGATGAACCGTGTCGCGATCGAATCGCAGCTGTGCTCGCTGTATGGCGGCCGTGTTGCCGAAGAGCTGATTTTCGGTGGCGACAAGGTCACCACCGGTGCGTCCAACGATATCGAGCGTGCGACCAAGATGGCGCGCAACATGGTCACCAAGTGGGGCTTGTCCGACGAGCTTGGCCCGGTCGCCTATGGCGAGGAAGAGGATGAGGTGTTCCTGGGTCGCTCCGTGACTCAGCACAAGAATGTCTCGGACGAAACCGCGCGCAAGATCGACGAAGTCGTGCGTTCGATCCTGGACAAGGCCTACGGCAAGACCAAAGCCATCCTCACCGAGAACCTGGACAAGCTGCACGCGATGTCGCAATTGCTGCTGCAGTACGAAACCATCGACGTGCCGCAGATCGACGCCATCATGGAAGGCCGCGAGCCGCCACCGCCGGCCGGTTGGGCCAAGTCCGACAAGGACGGTGGCAACAACAACGATAAGGGCAGCCCGCGTCCATTGCCGCCGATTGCAGGACCCGCCGAGCAGATCTAAGTCAGGCGTTTGCAGCTGCAGATATCCAGCGGGGCCAGGAAGCGATTCCTGGCCCCGTTGCGTTGTGCTGTTTGGAGACGGTGAGCGATCGGCCGACGGCGAGCGATGAAGCGCATTGCGTTCCGTTTTCCGATGCAATCGAAGCTGCATTCCACTGTGGGCGCAGCCCTGAGTTCTCCACGCACAGGGTGCGACGCGGTGCGGGCTGCGCGACAATGGCAAACGCTCCCTGCAACACGCGGACGACCCTGCAACAAGCCGCATCCGCTAGCCTCAGCCGTTCACCGGGTGCGCGTCGTCGCTGCAGTCGGTAGCGATTGTCTGCCGATAGCCAAATCGGCGGGCAGCTGTTCGCTCACGCCGCACCGGCTCAGATCACCCTCTCTCTCACTCGCTTCAGGAGAAACCACTGATGTTCGATACCGCCCTCAAGCTGGATTGCGCTGGTCGCAGTTTGCGACTGGATGCGCCGCAGGTGATGGGGATCGTCAACGTCACGCCGGACTCGTTTTCCGATGGCGGCCAGCACGCGACCTGCGAGGCGGCGATTGCGCACGGGCTGCGGCTGGTGGAGCAGGGCGCTGCAGTGCTCGACATCGGCGGCGAATCCACCCGTCCCGGTGCCACGGCGGTATCGCTGGAAGACGAGTTGCAGCGGGTGATCCCGGTGATCGAGGCATTGGTGCAGCAGACCAGCGTGCCGATCAGCGTGGACACCTTCAAGCCGGAGGTGATGCGCGCAGCGGTCGCTGCTGGTGCCGGCATGATCAACGATGTCTACGCGTTGCGTTCGCCGGGCGCGCTGGACGCAGCATCCGAACTGGGCGTGCCGGTGGTGCTGATGCACGCACGCAGCGCGCCGCATGCGATGCAGGACGCGCCGCAGTACGACGACGTGGTGGCGGAGGTGCATCGTTTTCTGGCCGAGCGCATTTTTGCCGCCGAGATGGCTGGCATCGACAAGCGCCGGTTGATCCTCGACCCGGGCTTCGGCTTCGACAAGACCACCGCGCATAACCTGACCGTGCTTGCGCAGTTGCAGCGCCTGCAGGAGTTCGGCTTGCCGGTGCTGGCGGGGCTGTCGCGTAAACGCAGCATCGGCGAATTGACCGGTCGCGAGGTTGCGGCCGAGCGGGTGCATGGCTCGGTCGCGGCGCATCTGATCGCCGCGCAACACGGTGCCTTGTTGCTGCGCGTGCACGATGTGGCGGCGACCGTGGATGCCTTGAAGGTCTGGAACGCGGTGGCGGCGATTCCGACCCCGCGGGTCAGTGCGCCGGCGGCGCCGACCATTCGCTGGCCGGACGAGGACTGATGCCGGCCGACCGACGCCCGCTGGCGATCGCCTTGATGGGCCCTACCGCTAGCGGCAAGACTGCGTTGGCCCTGGAGGCGGCGGAACGCTGGAACGGAGAGATCGTCAGCGTCGATTCGGCCCTGGTCTACCGCGGCCTGGAGATCGGTGCGGCCAAACCCGATGCCGCGATGCGCGCCGCAGTACCGCACCATCTGCTCGACCTGCGCGACCCCTGGCAGATCTATTCGGCCGCTGAGTTCGCCGCCGATGCACGCAAGGCGATCGACAACATCGTTGCGCGCGGCAAGTTGCCGATCCTTGCCGGCGGCACCGGGCTGTATTTTCGTGCAGTGCTCGAAGGGCTGTCGCAATTGCCCGAAGCCGACCCGACAGTGCGCGCCGCAATCGCCGCCGAGGCCGAGCAAATAGGCTGGGCCGGCTTGCATGCGCAACTGGCGCAGGTCGACCCGATCGCCGCAGCGCGCATCCATGCCACCGACCCGCAGCGCATCCAGCGTGCGCTGGAGGTGTACCGGCTCAGTGGGCGGCCGATCAGCTACTGGCAGGCGCTCCCGTCCGGGCCGCGCCTGCCGCTGCGGGTCTTGAAAATCGTGCTGGCGCCGCAAGATAGAGCGGTGCTGCACGCACGCATCGCGCAGCGCCTGGACGCGATGCTGGCGCAGGATTTCCTCGCCGAAGTGGAGCGTTTGCGGGAGTTGCCGCAGATGCGCGCCGCGGCGGCGCCGTTGGATTTGCCGGCAGTGCGCGCGGTCGGCTATCGCCAGGCCTGGGACTATCTGGACGGTGCCGGCAGCTTGGCCGAGTTCCGCGACAAGGCGATTCAGGCGACCCGGCAACTGGCCAAACGGCAGCTCACCTGGCTGCGTGGCGAGCTCGACGCACGCTGGTTCGACCCGGAGCGTGATCGGCATCAATTGGACGATGCACTTGTCGGCTTCCTCGCTCATCGTTCCACTGTGCAGCAGGCTTCAGGCGTGTAACATCCCGTTTCCGGGGCCGGCTGGGGATAGCAGGTGTCGACCGGGACAATAAGAACAATAATGAAGAGGATTTTTCGATGGCTAAGGGGCAATCGTTGCAGGACCCATTCCTGAATGCGCTACGGCGCGAGCGGGTGCCGGTCTCTGTGTATCTGGTCAACGGCATCAAGCTGCAGGGCACCATCGAGTCGTTCGACCAATTTGTGGTCCTGCTGCGCAACACCGTGAGTCAGATGGTTTACAAGCACGCCATCTCCACGGTCGTGCCGGCGCGCAACGTGCGCGTGGGGCCGGGTGGTGGGTATGTGCAATCCAATGAAGGTAATCAAGCGGAAGATGACGACGTCGAGCAGTAATGGAGTAACGCGTGTTTGATCGTTCCCGCAAGGGTGAGCACGCGCTGTTGATTCAGACCCATGCAGGTGGGCCTGCCGAAGACGATGTGCTGGAGGAGTTCGCCGACCTTGCGAGGTCGGCGGGCGCCACGGTGGCGGCAACGCTCACCGCGCGCATCGACAAACCCAGCCCGTCGACCTTGATCGGCAGCGGCAAGCTGGAAGAGATCAAGGCCGCCGCCGAGGCAACTGGCGCGGATCTGGTGTTGGTCAACCACACCTTATCGCCGGGTCAGGAGCGCAATCTGGAGCGCTACCTGGAGCGGCGCGTGATCGACCGTACCGGCCTGATCCTGGATATCTTTGCGCAACGCGCGCGCAGCCACGAAGGCAAGCTGCAGGTGGAACTTGCCCAACTGCGGCATATGGCCACACGGCTGGTACGCGGCTGGACCCACCTGGAGCGTCAGCGCGGCGGTGCGATCGGCCTGCGCGGCCCTGGCGAAACCCAGCTGGAAACCGACCGCCGCCTGCTGCAGAAGCGCGTGGAGCAGTTGCAGCAGCGCTTGGAAAAAGTCGAGGTGCAGCGCACCCAGATGCGCCGTGCGCGGATGCGTAGCGAATTGCCGAGGATTGCATTGGTCGGCTACACCAACGCCGGCAAGTCGACGCTGTTCAATGCGTTGACCGGTGCGCAAGCCTATGTGGCCGATCAATTGTTCGCCACGCTGGACCCCACCGTGCGCCGCATCGCATTGCCAGGCGGCAGTGCGATTCTTGCCGATACGGTGGGCTTCGTCCGCGATTTGCCGCACCAATTGGTTGCTGCCTTCCGTTCGACGTTGTCCGAAGCGCGCGACGCCGATTTGTTGTTGCATATCGTCGATGCCGCCGACCCGCTGCGCGAAGAACGCATCCTGCAAGTCGATGAAGTGTTGCAGGCGGTGGGCGCTGGCGATCTGCCGCAGCTGCTGGTGTTCAACAAGATCGACAAGATCGACGGTGCCGAAGTTCGTCACGATGCGCAGGACGGCATTCCGGATCAGGCGCGGCGCGAACGCGTGTGGGTGTCGGCGCGCGATGGGCGTGGCTTGCAGGAACTGCAGCACGCACTCGGTCAACGCCTGGATCTGCGTCATTTGACCGGACAGCTGCGCTTGCCGTCGTCGGCCGGTCGCCTGCGTTCCAAGCTGCATCAGCTGGAAGTGGTGCGCAACGAGCAGTCCGACGAGGACGGTTGGTTGCTGGAAGTCGATCTGCCGATGGTCGAAGCCGAACGGCTTGCCGCCGGAGATGACGGCGCGCCGTTGCGCGCGATGCTGCCGGACCGTCGGGAAGACTGGGAAACCTGACGCGGCATTCGACGGGGCTGGCCGCAGTCAGCTGCGTGCCAGCTGCGGATTGCAGGCCCCGTCCACCGATCGCAGGCGTCACCACGCGCGGGCTGCCGCGTCCCGATGCATGTCGGTGCGGACCGTCAGGTCCGCCGTGACTTCAGTGTCGTGTGCGCTCCCTGGATCGATCATCTGTTGCTGCGCAGATCTGTTGCTGCTGTTGCTGCGCAGATCAGCGGGAAACAGTCACTTAGATGCGATGTCAGGCTGCAGCTCCATCAGCGGCGTCCCGCACTGCGTGGGCACTTGCCGAAACAGGCGGAACGTCCAAACACCGATCGCTGACCAGTCAGCTGGCGGAAGACAGCGCGGGCAAATTCGGATAAAAGTGACCGCTGTTCAATCCTGACCCCCGCAATGACGTCTCCCACTGATCACGACCTTCTGCAGCTCGCCGAGTCGCTGAGCGCCCAGTTACGCGCGGCGCGCGAGCGGCTGGTGACTGCCGAGAGCTGTACCGGCGGCTGGATTGCCAAGGCAATGACCGATATTGCCGGTTCTTCGGACTGGTTCGATTGCGGCATGGTCGCCTACAGCTACGAGGCCAAGCAGGCGTTGCTGCGGGTCAGGCCGCAGACGCTGGAGGTACATGGCGCGGTCAGCCGGGAAACCGTGATCGAAATGGTATCCGGTGCATTGGTGACCTCCGGTGGCAGCATTGCGGTCGCCGTGACCGGCATTGCTGGGCCGGGCGGTGGCAGCGAAGACAAACCGGTGGGCACGGTGTGGATCGGCTGGAAACGACGCGGCGGCTACGCCACGGCGCAGTTGTTCCAGTTCGATGGCGACCGCGACGCAGTCCGTCGTCAAACCGTGGTCGCGGCACTGCGAGGCTTGAGCGCGCTGCTATAGCGGACGTGCGGCAGCGCCTGCACTCACCGATGTTCCACCACTGACATCCATGACATCCACCCGGCAGCAGTCAATGTGCGTGCCCACGCCGGGATCGCTCAAGTTCCACGGTGTAGCGCTAGAGTTCGCTAGGGGAGCGCCGTGTTCGGATTGAGGTCCGCGCTCCCTGCACGTGGGCGTTAACGTCTTTCCTACACGGCTCGTACCATCTGCTGCGCTTGCGCATGTACGCGTCTCTTCATCCGGGGAAGTTGATGAGCATCGAACGCTGCTATTGCACTGCACTTGCGCTTGCCGTTATCGCGGCAATTCAGACCCCGTTGTTGCATGCGCAAACGCAGGCAACTGCCGAGCACACCGAGCCGGCAACGCTGGCCGCAATGAAAGTCACCGCGCAAAAACGTGAAGAAGAACTGCAGGATGTGCCTGTGATCGTGTCGGTGCTGTCCGAGCAACTCCTGCTGGACACGGGCGTGAACGACATCAAGGATTTGCAGGTGCTGGTGCCGGGCTTGATCGTCACCAGTACGCAGAGTGCGGCACAGACCAGCATCCGCATTCGCGGCATCGGCACCGTGGGCGACAACGCGGGCCTGGAAGCTTCGGTCGGCGTGGTCATCGACGGTGTGGCGCGTGCGCGCAACGGTGTGGCGTTCTCCGATCTGGGCGAACTGGAGCGCATCGAAGTGCTCAAGGGCCCGCAGGGCACGGTATTTGGCAAGAACACCTCCGCTGGCGTCGTCAACGTGGTGACCCGGCGGCCCAGCTTTACGCGCAGTGCCGACGCAGAAATCACCGCCGGTAATTTTGGCGCATTCGGGCTGGCCGCTGCGTTCAATGACGCGGTGGGTGAAACCGCCGCGCTACGCGTCTACGCGGCAAAGCGTCGCCGCGATGGGTTTGAAGACGTGGTCACCGGTAACGGCCCGCGTACCGATACACGCGACGGCGATCAGAATCTTGAGACCGGACGCGTCCAGCTGCTCTGGGAGCCGTCTCACGATCTGGCGATCAATTTCTCTGCCGATGCCACCAACCGCGCGGAGAATTGCTGCGTCACCGTCACCACCGAACGGGGGCCGCTGGCGGCGGTCATGGATGCAGTCGCTCCGGGAGGTCAGGCCGTTGTTCCCATTGCCGACCCGTCGCGCCGGCTGGCTTACAGCAATCGCGGCACCGTTCAGAACATTCGCGATCGCGGCGTGTCCGCGCAGGTCGACTGGACCACGCCCTGGCTAAACGAGGCGACGCTGACATCCATCACCGCACTGCGCGACTGGACGGCGGTCAACGGCATGGACTTCGACTACAGCGCCGCCGATGTGCTGTATCGCGAGCCGCGCAAGGACGAGACGTTCACCGGCTTCAAAACCTTCAGTCAGGAGTTGCGCCTGGCCGGCTCCACCGAACGCGTGGACTGGATGATTGGCTTCTTCTATGCCGACGAAAGGCTGCGACGCAACGAGTCGTATCGCTTCGGAAGCGCCTACGAACCCTATCTTTCGACAGCACTGCTGGCACGGATCAACCCGGCCTTGGCCACGCGTGCAGATGCACCGCGTTTTCTCGCCGATGCCACCGGCGTGCCGGCCGGTTCGCTGTTCCGCGGACTTGGTAGCCAGGATCGTTATCGTCAGGATGGCAAGAGCGTGGCGCTGTTCACCAACAACACCTGGCATGCGACCGATGCATTGGATGTGGTGATGGGTTTGCGCTACACGCACGAAAACAAGGTGCTGGCCTCGACCTACGACAATCCAGACGGCAGCCCGGCGTGCGCCAGTTATTTCGCTGCCAACGGGCAGTTGAATCCTGCGGCATTGCGCCGTATCGGCGCCGCCCTGGGTGCACGTGGCGTGCCTGCCACGGCGGTACCGCTGATCGCGCCGCAGGTGATCGGATTCACCTGCCTGCCGTGGAGTAACGTGGCACACAACGGCCGCAGGACCCGCCAGGAACTGACCGAGCGCGAATGGTCCGGGACCGTCAAACTGGCTTATCGCTGGAGCGACGAAGTGATGACGTATGCCTCGGCCGCCCGTGGCTACAAGGCGGGCGGCTTCAATCTGGACCGGGTGCAGTCGGCCGATGGTCTGTCCAGCGGCGCGCAAGGAATCGTTCCGGTAGACGACACCGCGTTTCCCGGCGAGTTCGTCAACAGTTTTGAATTGGGTGCCAAGACCACCTGGATGGACGGCAATCTGCTGTTGAATGCGGCGCTGTTCTACCAGAACGTCAGCGATTTCCAGCTCAACAATTTTCTCGGCACCAGTTTCGTGGTTCGCTCCGTGCCTACCGTGATTTCGCAGGGAATCGACACCGAATTGCTCTGGCAAACCGGCGTGCGTGGCTTGATGCTGCAAGGTGGGCTCAGCTACACGGATACCACATATGGTGATGACCGTTTGCCCGACGCCGATCTTGCGCTGCTGCCGGGTAGCCGCATGAGCTTCGCACCGCGTTGGTCGGGCAATCTGTCGGCTACCTACGAACGCCCGTTGGGCAATCAGCTGACGGCGCGTTTCAATCTGGGCGCTAAATACTCATCCGACTTCAACGCCGGCACTGACCTGGATCCGCAAAAGGTGCAGCCGGCCTACACCATCGTCAATGCCAGGGCCGGTATCGGCGCAGACGACAAGCGCTGGATGGTGGAAGCCTGGGCGGAGAATCTGGGCAACGAAACCTATCGTCAGGTCGTCATCGATGCGCCGTTGCAGGCCGGTTCCTGGAACGCATTTCTCGGTGCGCCGCGGACCTATGGGTTGACCCTGCGCCTTCGGTATTGAAGCCGCTGGGCCGCACTGCGTGCTGCGCGATCGAAGCGTCAACTCGCACGCGCGCCACACTGTGCGCTAAGCCCGCAGCAGACAGAAGCGCGACAGCGGCAGAGAGATCGGCTACAAACTAGAGTCTCTTCGCCAACCTCTGTGCCGATGTTCGGGTTTTCCGCTGCTGTGTTCGATACGTTGCCATCCATCTTCATCCGGCGCAGTCCGCCTGGTGCGTCGCCGGTTATTGCTGCGCAGGTGCGCCGGCTTGTGCGACGTAAGGCGGGGAGTCACGCGGCTGTCTTGCCGGCACGTGATGCTGGTGGGCCTGTGGTCGTGGATCGGTCGGTGCGCGAGGCATCGCTATCGCACCGAGAGATCGCTCACGTTGAGGTCTGCGCGCAGGCGTGTAGCGAGCCAGCCACCCATTTCGAACCTACGCAGGCGGTGCACTGATGTGGGAAGCGCTTGGCACCGTGCGTGACCTGGGGCGTCTGCAGGAAATCGCCTCGGTCCTGATTCGATACGGCTTTGGCGATGTGGTGCGCCGCATCGGGCTGGCCGATGTGCTCGAACGTGCCGGCAGGTTGCTGCACTGGAACAACGCCGAGGGCCGCTTGCGGATGTCCGCCGCCATGCGTGTGCGTCGTGCGCTGGAGGAACTCGGGCCAACCTTCGTCAAGCTGGGGCAAGTGCTGGCGACGCGTGTCGACTTGCTGTCGCCGGAATGGATCGAAGAACTGAGCGAACTGCAAAATGCGGTTCCTGCATTGCCGTTCGAACAGATCCGGCCGCAATTGGTCGCCGCATTGGGCGCAGAGCCGGAAAGCGTGTTCGCACGCTTGGACGAACAACCCCTGGCCGCTGCATCGCTGGCGCAAACGCATCGCGCCTGGCTGGCCGACGGCACGCCGGTGGTCTTGAAGATCCGTCGACCCGGCATCGGCGACACCATCGATGCGGATCTACGTCTGCTTGCGCGGCTGGCCGACATCGTCGAAACGCGCGCACCCGATCTCAAGCGCTATCGCCCGGCTGAAGTGGTGCAGCAATTCACTGTCTCGCTGCGGCGCGAGCTGGACTTCGCCGCCGAGTGTCGCAATGCCGAGCGCATCGCCGCCAACTTCGCGCACGACCCGCAGGTGGTGGTGCCCGCGGTGTATTGGCAGTGGACCTGCGAGTCGCTCAATGTGCAGGAGTTCATCGATGGCATCCCCGGGCGCGACATGGTGTCGGTCGATGCGGCGGGGCTGGATCGCAAGGCGCTTGCGCGCACAGGTGCCGGCATCGTGCTCAAGATGGTGCTGCAGGACGGCTGCTTCCACGCCGACCCGCATCCGGGAAATATTTTCTATCTGCGCGACGGTCGTATCGCCGTCATCGATTTCGGCATGGTGGGGCGTGTGTCCGAACAGCGCCGTTTCCAGGTCGCGCAGCTGCTGCACGGCATGGTCAGCTACGACGCCGAGGCGGTCATCGATGTGCTGCTGGAGTGGGCCGGCACCAGCCTGGAGATCGACGAGGCGCGTCTGCAACAGGACATCGGTGCATTCGTCGACGAATACCGTGGCGTGCCGTTGAAAGAACTACGCATCGGCGCGATGCTCGGCGACGTCACCGCCATCCTGCGCGATCACGGACTGACGCTGCCGTCGGATCTGGCGCTGATGATCAAGGCCTTTCTCACTCTCGAAGGGATGGGGCGCCAGCTGGATCCGGATTTCGACATGGCCACCGAAGCGCGGCCGTATCTGGAGCGCGTGGTGTTGCAGCGGTACGCGCCCAGCGCCATGTTGCGCCGCAGTCGACGCACCGTGACCGGCGCAATCGATCTGATCGGCGATCTGCCACGCGATCTCAAGCGTCTGATCCAGGCCGCACGGCGCGGCAAGTTGCAGCTGCACGTGGAAACGCGCGCCCTGCGCGAGTTTGGCGAGCAGGTCGACCGCGCCGCCAATCGGCTCACCATGGGCATCGTGACCGCTGCCCTGGTGATCGGTTCGTCGATCGTCATGAACAGCGTCGGCGGGAGCGCCAGTCGCTGGCTGCTGGCGCTGGGTGTCGGCGGATTCATCGGCGCCGGCTTGTGCGGCATCTGGATCCTGTTTTCGATCTGGCGCAGCCGGCGCTAGCGATCGTCAGGGCTGCCGGCCTTCTCGACAGGGAAAACTAGCTATTGCGCATGGCTCTGTTAGTAGTAATACTACTAACCATGGACCTGACCGATACCCAGCAAGCAATCCTGGCCTTGATCGCCGAGCGTATCGACGCCGACGGCGTCCCGCCTTCGCAGACCGAGATCGCCCGTGCCTTCGGCTTCAAGGGCGTGCGCGCCGCGCAGTATCACCTGGAGGCATTGGAGCAGGCTGGCGCGATCCGTCGCGTGCCGGGTCAGGCACGTGGCATCCGGCTGGCCGGGCAGGGCGCGCACTCGCGGACGCCGCCGGTCGCCGAGCCACTGCGCGACGACGTGCTGCGCCTGCCGGTGCTAGGGCGCGTCGCAGCGGGCCTGCCGATCGGTGCTGATATCGGCTCCGACGACTTCGTCGTGCTCGACCGGGTGTTCTTCTCGCCGTCGCCGGACTATCTGCTCAAGGTGCAGGGCGATTCGATGCGCGACGAAGGGATCTTCAACGGTGACCTGATCGGTGTCCACCGCACCCGCGACGCGCGCTCGGGGCAGATCGTCGTGGCCCGGATCGATGAAGAAATCACCGTCAAGTTGCTCAAGATCGGCAAGGACCGGATCCGGCTGCTGCCGCGCAACCCGGACTACGCCCCGATCGAAGTGTTGCCGGATCAGGATTTCGCCATCGAAGGCCTGTACTGCGGGCTGCTGAGACCCAATCGCTGAGGGCTGCTCCGATGTCTGTGCTGGCGTTTTCCCCAGCCGGCATTGCAGGATTCGCCGCTGCCCGCACAGGATTCGCAACATTACTCTGAGTGTGTCGCCACCAGTCTCAGCCCGTGCGATACACCGCCGTTACATTTGCTCCACACCGAAATCACTGACAAGGATCACCCAGATGGATGAGAACAAGAAGCGCGCCCTTTCCGCCGCACTGAGCCAGATCGAAAAGCAATTCGGCAAGGGCTCCGTGATGCGCATGGGCGATCGCGTGATCGAGGCGGTCGAAATCATTCCGACCGGTTCGCTGATGTTGGATATCGCACTGGGGATCGGCGGCCTGCCGAAGGGTCGCGTCGTGGAAATCTACGGGCCGGAATCCTCGGGCAAGACCACCTTGACCCTGCAGGCCATTGCGCAGTGCCAGAAATTGGGTGGCACCGCTGCGTTTATCGACGCCGAGCATGCGCTCGACCCGATCTACGCGGCCAAGCTGGGCGTCAATGTCGACGATCTGCTGCTATCGCAGCCGGACACCGGTGAGCAGGCGCTGGAAATCGCCGACATGCTGGTGCGCTCGAGCTCGGTCGACATCGTGGTGATCGACTCGGTGGCGGCACTGACGCCGAAGGCGGAAATCGAAGGCGAGATGGGCGACCAGCTGCCAGGTCTGCAGGCACGTCTGATGAGCCAAGCGCTGCGCAAGCTGACCGGCAATATCAAGCGTTCCAACACCCTGGTGGTCTTCATCAACCAGTTGCGCCACAAGATCGGCGTCATGATGCCGGGTCAGAGCCCGGAAGTGACCACCGGCGGTAACGCGTTGAAGTTCTACGCCTCGGTGCGTCTGGACATCCGTCGTATCGGCGCGATCAAGAAAGGTGACGAGATCATCGGCAACCAGACCAAGAT
Source organism: Xanthomonas sp. WHRI 10204 (assembly GCF_040202875.1). NCBI lineage: Bacteria > Pseudomonadati > Pseudomonadota > Gammaproteobacteria > Lysobacterales > Lysobacteraceae > Xanthomonas > Xanthomonas sp. WHRI 10204. The sequence goes on along the minus strand of NZ_JBEGDW010000002.1, from coordinate 107,932 downwards.
CAAGGTGGTCAAGAACAAGTTGGCGCCTCCGTTCAAGCAGGTCGTGACCGAAATCCTTTACGGCGAAGGCATCAGCCGCGAGGGCGAACTGATCGACATGGGCGTGGAAGCCAAGCTGGTGGATAAGGCAGGCGCCTGGTACAGCTATGGCGACGAGCGCATCGGTCAGGGTAAGGACAATGCACGCGGCTACCTGCGCGACAACCCGCAGGTGGCGGCCAAGCTCGAAGCCGAGCTGCGTGAGAAGTTCCAGCCCGCTGAAGCGCCGCGCGAAGCGGGCGACGACGCCGAGAAGGAATAAGCGCTACCGGCAGCAAGCGATTGCGGTCCGAGTGGGCGGCATGGCGCAAAGCCCGTCATGTTCGCGCAGGACATGACGGACTCAAGCGCCTGGCGACAGCTCACTGCAGAGCGACCGGTAAGGCGGAGTTTTTCTATCGCGAGGACGGCGGAGTCAGTGCCGTTGCTTCTCGCGGTAGATCTATCGAAGGCCAGGAGGGCAGGCGCCATGGAAGGCGCATTGATTCAGCGATCGGGGACACGTCACGATGGACGAGCAAGCGCCCGCACCAAAGCGGGGACGGCGGTTCAAAGAGCAGACGCCGGTCCAGCGCGCACTTGGTCTGCTGGTGCGGCGCGAGCACTCGCGCAAAGAATTAAACCGCAAGCTGCTGGCGCGCGGTATCGAGCCAGATGCCGCACAGGCGGCGGTGGAGCGGCTGGCTGGCGAGGGCTGGCAAGACGACACCCGGTTTGCTGCCGCGGTGGTGCGCAATCGTGCCGGCTCCGGCTACGGCCCCCTGCATATTCGTGCCGAACTCGGAACCCATGGCCTGGATAGCGAGGCAATCAATGCCGCCATGGCGACGTTTGAAGGTGACTGGACCGAGAACGCACGCGATCTGATCCGGCGACGGTTCGGCGAGCAAGGCCCGGTAGATCTGCCGCAGCGACGCAAGGCTGCCGATCTGCTGGCCCGGCGAGGTTTCGACGGCAACAGTATTCGTAGCGCCACGCGCTTCGACCTTGAGGACTGAGGGCGTCAGGCCTGCTACCCTTCGTGGTTTAAGGTTGTTCCCCTCATCTGCGCCCACATCTCATTGGGTGACCGGGACTGCCGCCCGCCCAATGCCAGCTCATGAACGCACCTGCCAAATTCAGCACCTCCCAGATTCGTAGTGACTTCCTCGCGTTTTTCGAGGGGAAGGGTCACACCATCGTGCCGTCCGCGCCGCTGGTGCCGGGCAACGACCCAACCTTGTTGTTCACCAATTCCGGCATGGTCCAGTTCAAGGACGTCTTCCTTGGCGCGGAAAAACGCAGTTACGTGCGTGCTGCGGACGTGCAGCGCTGCCTGCGTGCCGGCGGCAAGCACAACGACCTGGACTCGGTGGGCTACACCGCACGCCACCACACTTTCTTCGAAATGCTGGGCAACTGGTCGTTCGGCGACTACTTCAAGAAAGACGCCATCGCCTGGGCATGGGAGCTGCTGACCCAGGTCTGGAAGCTGCCGGCCGACCGTCTGCTGGTGACCGTCTACCACACCGACGAAGAAGCCGTCGCCTTGTGGCGCGACATGATCGGCATTCCCGAAAGCCGTATCGTGCGTATCGGCGACAACAAGGGTGCGCCATACGCGTCCGATAATTTCTGGCAGATGGCCGACACCGGCCCGTGCGGCCCGTGTACCGAAATCTTCTTCGACCATGGCGATCACATCGCTGGCGGTCCTCCCGGTTCGCCGGACGAAGATGGCGATCGCTTCATCGAGATCTGGAATCTGGTCTTCATGCAGTTCGACCGTCAGCCCGACGGCACCCTGGTGCCGCTGCCGGCGCCGTGCGTGGATACCGGCATGGGGTTGGAGCGTCTGGCGGCGATCCTGCAGCACGTCCATACCAACTACGAGATCGATCTGTTCCAGGCCTTGATCGGCAAGGCCAGTGCGCTGACCGGCATCGCCGATCTGGAAAACAAGTCGCTGCGGGTGATTGCCGATCACATCCGCGCCTGTTCTTTCCTGATCGTCGATGGTGTGCTGCCTTCCAATGAGGGCCGTGGCTATGTGTTGCGCCGAATCATTCGGCGTGCGCTGCGCCATGGCTGGATGCTAGGTGTGCGCCAGCCGTTCTTCAGCAAGATGGTGCCCACCCTGGTCGAGCTGATGGGCGAGGCCTATCCGGAACTGGTGGTGGCGCAGGAAACAGTGGCGCGCGCCCTGCTGGCGGAAGAGGAGCGTTTCGCCGAGACGCTGGACGCCGGCATGAAGATCTTCGACGACGTTGCATCGCGCTCGCAGGACGTGATTCCCGGCGCGGATGCATTCCGTCTCTATGACACCTATGGCTTCCCCGTCGATCTGACCGCCGATATTGCACGCGAGCGCGGTATGCGCGTGGACATGGAGGGCTTCGATTTCGCCATGGAGCGTCAGCGCGAGACCGCGCGTGCGGCAGGCAAGTTCGGCGGCGGCGTCGCATTGCCGGCCGATCTGGTTGCGACCATGTCGCCGACGGTGTTTCTGGGCTACGAGGCGTATGACGCCGACGCGCTGAAGGTTGTCGCGCTGCTCAAGCAGGGCCGCCCGGTGGAGCGTGCCGAAGCCGGCGATGAGGTCATCGTGTTCACCGATCGCACGCCGTTCTACGCCGAATCCGGCGGTCAGGTCGGCGATAGCGGGCAGTTGAGTACGGCCGATGTTTCCATCGACGTCGCAGACACGCAGAAGTTCGCCGGCCAGTTTCATGGGCATGTCGGACGCATTACCGAAGGCGCGCTGGCGCTGGGCGATGTGCTGGCAGGCGGCATCGACGTGCAGCGCCGCGGCAAGACCATCCTCAACCACTCGGCCACGCACTTGCTGCATGCCGCATTGCGCGAAGTGCTGGGCACACATGTGCAGCAGAAGGGCTCGCTTGTGGCGCCCGACCGCTTGCGTTTCGACTTCTCGCATTTTCAGCCCATCACTGCGGAAGAACTGGCAGTGGTCGAGCGCAAGGTCAATGCCGAGGTGCGCACCAACCACAGTGTCGAAGTGCACAACATGGCCATGCAGGAAGCGCTGGATTTCGGCGCGATGGCCTTGTTCGGCGAGAAATATGGCGAGCACGTGCGCGTGCTGAAGATGGGCGGTTATTCCACCGAGCTGTGTGGCGGTACCCATGTCAGCCGCACCGGCGACATCGGTCTGTTCAAGATCACCTCCGAAGGCGGCGTGTCGTCGGGCGTGCGTCGCATCGAGGCGGTGACCGGGCAGGGCGCGCTGGATTACGTTGCCGATGAAGAACGCCGGCTGTTCGAGGCGGCAAGCCTGCTTGGCGGCAACACCACCGAGGTGGTCGACAAGGTGCGCGCACTGACCGAGCGTCAGAAGCGTCTTGAGCGCGAGCTGGAATCTCTGAAGGCCAAGCTGGCCTCCGGCGCGACCGCAGATCTTGGCGCCAGTGCTGTCGACGTGGACGGGGTCAAGGTGGTTGCCGTACGTCTGGAAGGATTCGATGCAAAGGCGCTACGCGAGGCGATGGACCGCTTGAAGCAGCAACTCGGCGATTCGGTGATCGTGCTGGCCGGTGCATCGGCGGGCAAGGTTGCGCTTGTCGCCGGCGTGAATGGCAGCCCAACTGGCAAGGTGAAGGCGGGGGAACTCCTCGGCCACATCGCCAGTCAGATCGGAGGCAAGGGCGGTGGCCGTCCGGATCTCGCCCAGGGTGGTGGCGAGGACGGGCCCGCCCTTGCGACCGCACTCGACGGTGTGCCCTCCTGGGTCAAGCAACACTTGGGCTGAACACTTGTCCTGCTATGCCTTGCTGGCTAGCAGGATGTCCCGCTACCATTTCTGGTCTATTCCCTTTACCTAGGGCGCGTCTCACTCACGAGGCCGTCGATGCTGGTGGGAAATCCACCGGTTCCAGGAGATTTGCAAAATGTTGATCCTCACTCGCCGGGTAGGCGAAACCTTGATGATCGGCGACTCGGTCACTGTTACCGTGCTCGGCGTCAAGGGTAATCAGGTGCGTATTGGCATTACCGCACCAAAAGATGTGGCTGTGCATCGCGAAGAGATTTATCAGCGCATCCAACGTGGGGACGAGCCGGTGGCCTCTGGCGCACATCACGGCGACGATTCTTCGAATTGTCCGTAATAAAGGGTTTACGTTAGCCCCTGTTACCCGGTATTCTTCGCGGCCTGCCACGGACATCGCGGCAGGACGCAAAAACTGGAGCGATGCCCGAGCGGCTGAAGGGGCTCCCCTGCTAAGGGAGTATAGGGTCAAAAGCTCTATCGAGGGTTCGAATCCCTCTCGCTCCGCCAGTGTTCTAAACGCCCGCAAATCCTTGATTTGCGGGCGTTTTTATTTGGGTTGATGGGTGTAGTCAGCGGTGATCGCCAGCTGTGACGTCAAATTCCATCGCCATCGCCACTGCCTTTGATGGATTGCAAACCGTGCGCTCGCTCTTGCTCGGGTGGGTGCTCGGCATTCATGCCTTCCCGTGCCGTTGTTCCTCGATCGCTGCGTTCTCCGTGGCCGCCGCCGGGGATCCTTGCATCGCTCATGGTTGAGGGCGCTGTGGTGCGAGCTGTGTCGCATCGAAGGCGTGAATCCGCGATGCCTGCAACAGGCGGGTGTGTGAGTCGGCGATGCGTGGGACAGGCGATCGGCAGCTGTGTTGCGGGAGGCTCAGACATTTTGCGAAGCATGCGCGGTGGCGTTGCCGCTGCACGTGGCAGCGCTGGCTTCTTGGTCAAGGCTTGTCGTCATCGCTTCCGATAACTGACAGCTACCGCGCCAGACGCGCGTTCGTGAGTGTGCGTCGCGGGTTGGTGGCTTGAGCGATGTCGGATTGCCGCGGGATGATCGGTCTGGTGTGCTGGCATTGCGCCGTGCGTGAGGCCGCAACCACCATAGATCGCAACCGACATGCAGTTGCCGTGTCTGATGGGCGCCATCCGCCATCCGCCATCCGCCATCCGTATCGGTCGCGTCGTCGACCATTTCGGCACCGAGTGTCGCTGTTGAAGCGATATGTATCGGGTCGCCTGCCACCTGGCTCGGTCGGCGCGTTGTTCTTGGCTTGTTGCCCTGTTGCGTGCCCTCATGCTTTTTGATGTTCGAAAAATAGGCGCGTTTGGAGGGAGCGGTTAGCGGACTGCGAAACCATCTTCGCTTGCCGCTTGCCGCTTGCCGCTTGCCGCTTGCCGCTTGCCGCTATTTCCCGCCATGCAAACAGCAGCAAACAGCAAACTGTAGGGTCAATCTCCTGCGTTCAACGTTGCAGACCACCTACTGCGCTAACTGCAGAACTAAGACCTAAGACCTAAGGAAGCTCTGAACAATTCGTCTGTGTGTTTTCGATCAACACTCCTGGCAATCTTCACTACGCGCAACGGCTTGATGTTCAGCATGAAAGACCACCGCGTTCGAGCGACATCCCAGGATCACTCGTCCTGCCGCAAGTTGCTCAGGCCTTCCCCAAACTGCTGGGTTTGCCTTCTTGCTGGCGTGTTTTGCCCGGCTTCCCCTTATTCCTGCTAGCTGCCGGTTCCTTGATCAAAGCGGCAACTTTTTTGCCACACGCGTGTTCCTGTACGCGTGGCTCGCCGATGCACGACGATGCTGCGAGAGGACGTGGCCGATCTTTATCTGAGCCTCGTTCTGCCGATGATCCAGCGCATGTTGCCGCGCCAGTGACGCCGCCAGTGATGTCGGCAGCGATCTCTGCAAGGCGATAGATGCTGTGGAGCGTGTGGCGCTGTCGACGGAGTCGCCATGCAACGGGTAAGGCGTCGGTCGCTCTCTCGAAAATGCAGAAGCCAGCGGTCCGGAGAGCCGGTCGCATCCGCCGGTGTGAGCGGCGTTTACGGGTGCTTTTTTCCAACGATGCAAGGCGGAGGAGGGTCCATCGCGAGCGATCGCCGATACGCTGGCGCTGCGCGCGCTTTGGCGGCCAACGTACTGCATCAGCCACTGTGTTGCAGATCGGAGAAGAAAGTCTGGTCGTCCTTGCACGCCAGGAAACAAGGCCTCGACTTTACGCTGGCGCTGCGCGCCTCGGCGGCCAGCGCACTGCATCCGCCCTTAGTCTTGCGGATCGGAGAAGAAGGGTCTGGTCTTCCTTGCATACCCGGAAACGAGGCTTCGACTTCGGGAATGCCGGGGCATGAAGAGGACGACCAGAGAGAGACCGTCTGACATCTGAACCACTCGACTCTATGGCAAGCGAAGGGGGTCAAGTACGGCGCGTGCGTGTCGCTAAAGACGTGACCCATATCTCGGATTTCGACGTGATGCGCCTACCGTTGCTTGGACGCCTGTTCTCTTCCTGGAGCCGTGGGCTGCAGCACAAGGCCAATGCAGTGGATCGGGTGATGGCGGTGATCGAATTCGATCTGGACGGCCGCATTCTGGATGCCAATCAGAACTTCCTCACGCTTATGGGATACCGGCGTGATGAGGTGGTTGGCCAGCATCACCGCATGTTCGTGACGACGAGTGATCGCGACAGCGAGAGCTATCGCCAGTTCTGGGATGCGTTACGGCGTGGCGACTTCAATGCCGGGCGTTTTTGCCGGCTGGACAAGCAGGGCCGCGAGGTCTGGATCAATGCCTCCTACAATCCGCTGCTGGATCGTGCGGGCAAGGCCTACCGCGTGGTGAAGTACGCCACCGACATCACCGAGCAGGTCCGTCAGACCGCCGATTTCGAAGGGCGGATCGATGCGATCGATAAGGTGATGGCGGTGATCGAATTTTCGCTGGATGGCACGGTGCTCGATGCCAACCAGAACTTCCTGCAGGTCATGGGCTATCGGCTCGATGAGATCCGCGGCAAGCACCACGGTATGTTCGTGGAGGCGCAGACGCGTCAATCGGCGTCCTATCGCGCGTTCTGGGATTCGCTTGGGCGCGGTGCATTCGATGCCGGTCGCTACAAGCGCATCGGCAAGGATGGTAGAGAGGTGTGGATCCAGGCGTCCTACAACCCGGTTCTCGACGAACTCGGGCGCCCTTACAAGGTGGTCAAGTACGCCACCGACGTCACCCGTCAGGTCATCGATTCGGCCGATGCGGATGGGCGCATACAGGCCATCGACAAGGTGATGGGCGTGATCGAGTTCGATCTGCACGGCCGAGTGCTGAGTGCCAACGATAATTTCCTGGCGATTCTTGGTTACTCGTCGAACGAGGCCATCGGCCAGCATCACGGGGTGTTCGTCGATGCGGCCTACCGCGCCTCCGACGAATACCGGCATTTCTGGGCAAAGCTGGCACGCGGCCAGTTCGACGCGGGGCGGTATCGGCGGTTGCGCAAGGATGGCAGCGCTGTGTGGATCCAGGCGTCCTACAACCCGATCCTGGATGTCTCCGGGCGCCCGTACAAGGTGGTCAAGTACGCCACCGACGTGACCGATCAAGTGCGCTCTGCCGAGCGCATGCGTGACCTGATGCGGCAGACCATGAGCATCGCGCAGAACGTGCAGCGCGAGTCGCATCATATTTCTGCCAGCAACCAGGAGCTGGTCAGCCGGGTGTCCACGCAGTCCAGCGCAGTGGCGCAGACCTCGAGCACGATCGATCAACTGGCCGCCACCGTGCGCACCAATTCCGAAAATGCCGGCTCGGCCCGACGCATGGCCGAAGATTCGGCTGCGGTGGCGCGGCGCGGTGCGGACGTCATCGCCGACGTGGTCAAGACCACCGCCGGCATTCGATCGGCAACCGACCGCATCGGTCAGATCATCGAAGTAATCGACGGCATCGCGTTTCAGACCAACATTCTGGCGCTCAACGCGGCGGTGGAAGCGGCGCGCGCCGGCGAGCAGGGACGCGGGTTTGCGGTGGTCGCCACCGAGGTGCGCAGCCTGGCGCAGCGCTGCGGCGTGTCGGCCAGGGAGATTCGTTCCCTGATCGACAATGCGACCAACCAGGTCGGCGATGGCTCGCGCCTGGCCGAACAGGCCGGTGTGGTGATGCAGGATGTAGTGGCCTCGGTACTGCGTGTCACCGCGACGGTGGAGCAGATCGCCGCCGCCAGTCACGAGCAGGCGCTGGATATTTCGACTGCGAACACGGCGCTGCACTCCATTGGCGTGCAGGCGCGCGACCAGGCGCAGATGGTCGACGATCTGGCGCGGTCTGCACGCGTGCTGGAAGCCGATGCGGACGCGTTGTTCGCGCTGGTCAATGGCGATGCCGACGGAGCTGCGCAGCCCGACGCGCCGTTCAAATCGCAGGCCGCATAACGGCCAATCGCTGAGACTGCGACCCCGGTGGCTGGGTGTCGAAGTTTTCGTCTTTGGCGCTGAAGACGGACGTCATGTCATGTCGTGTCACGGTGCGTGTAAGCCAAGCGTTGTCGCAGCAAGGTAAGGCGAGCGCATGAACCACACGCAAAGCATCGCGTCCAGATTTTCGCGCGTAGCACAAAGCCCGCTAGCGCGGGCCTTGTGCGTTGGGGGCAGCGCCGCTTGCAGCATATGCAGGTCGCATGCGCTGCAAGGGCCGTGACCGGCTTACTTCGGCAGATCGAACACCAGCACTTCGGCGTCGCGTGCGTCGGCCAGCACGATCTCCGGCTCGCCGATGACCTGCACCGCATCGCCGGCCGACAACACCTGGCCATTGACGCTCAGGCTGCCGCGGGCCACTTGCACGTAGCCGATGCGGCCTTCAGCCAGCGGCTGCTGCAGGCGTACGTCGCCATCGAGGATCGATGCATACAGCCGTGCGTCCTGGTGCAGGCGCAGAGAGCCGTCATCACCAGCCGGCGAGGCGATCAGACGCAGCTGGTTGCGCTTGCTGTCGGCATCGAAATGCTTTTCTTCGTAGCTGGGCTCGATACCGTTGCGCTCGGGCATCACCCAGATCTGCAGGAAGTGCACCGGCTCGCTGGACGAATGATTGAACTCGCTATGGGTCACGCCGCTGCCGGCGCTCATGCGCTGCACATCGCCGTAGTGCAGCACCGAACCGGTGCCCATGCTGTCCTTGTGCTCCAGCGCGCCGTCCAGGACGTAGGAAATGATTTCCATGTCGCGGTGGGCGTGGGTGCCGAAGCCTTCGCCCGGGGTCACCTTGTCTTCGTTGATCACCCGCAGCGGGCCGATGCCCATGTGGCGCGGGTCGTGGTAGCTGGCGAAGGAGAAGGTGTGGCGCGAAGACAGCCAGCCATGCTCGGCACGGCCACGGGTTTCGCTCTTGCGGACATTCAACATGTTGCTTCTCCTTGAAAGATTCGAATTGGTGCCGGGGGTGAATCGGTGTCCCAGCGGCTTGATGCGTAGTCTCCGCCTCTGCCGATCAGAGAAAAAGCGAGTAGATTTGGCTGCTACCATCGAAAAATTCGAACAATGAAAATCAGCCTGGAAGCGCTACAGATCCTGGATGCGATCGACCGCCGCGGCTCGTTCACTGCGGCGGCCAAGGTGTTGTTCAAGGTGCCCTCGACGATCTCGTACACGGTTTCCAAGTTGGAAGACGATCTGGGCGTGCAGCTGTTCGAGCGGGTGGGGCCGAAGGCAACGCCGACCCAGGCCGGGCGCGAACTGCTGCGCGAAGGACGCAACCTGCTGCGTGCCGCCCAGGAGCTGGAGGTGCGCGTGCGGCGCGTCGCCTCGGGCTGGGAGTCGGACTTTGCGATCGGGCTGGATGCGATGTTGCCGGCTGCGCTGCTGCAGGCGCAGATCCTGGACTTCTACGCCGTGGCCGACAGCACCCGGCTGCGTGTGCTCAGCGAGTCGCTGTCCGGCAGCTGGGAGGCGCTACTGGACCGGCGCGTGGATTTGATTGTGGCGGCGGGCGAGGGGCCCAGCGGCGGCGGTTATGTCGCCGAACAGATCGGCACCGTGCGCTTTGTGTTCGCAGTGGCCGCGACACATCCGCTAGCCGGCGCGCAGCTGCTCGGTGCGACCGAGCTGGCCGACCATCGCGCGATTGCCGTGGCGGACTCGGCGCGGCGTCTGCTGCCGCGCACGGTCGGCCTGTTGTCCGGCCGCGATGTGCTGACCGTGCCGGACATGCACACCAAGTTGCTGCTGCAATTGGCCGGGGCAGGCTACGGGTTTCTGCCTGAGCCGTATGCGCAGGGCGCGCTGCTGGAGGGCCGTTTGCGCCAGGTGCCGGTGGAAGCACACAAGGCCGACGAGACCTTCTCCCTGGCGTGGCGGCCGGGCGAAGAGGGCGAGGCGCTTGGCTGGTGGCGGCGCGCGTTGCGGGCCGACGGTCTGTTCGAGCGATGGTTGCAAGCGCTTGCCGAAACGTATCGTTTCGCTGCCGCCGGGCAGTCGCAAACGTGATCAAGAGCGGATAATGACCGTTCGCCGTCGCGCAGGGTCGTCGCATGCAAGGCTTGATCGAACAGTACGGATTGGCGCTGGTGTTTGCCAACGTGCTGGCGTTGTCGCTCGGGCTGCCGGTGCCAGCGCTGCCGACGCTGGTGCTGGTCGGCGCCGGTTACGCGCTGCGCGGTGGTAGCGAGGCGTGGCTGGCGGGTCTTGCCGCGTGGGGCGTGTCGGTGCTGGCGAGTCTGCTTGGCGACCTGGTGTGGTATCTGGCAGGCCGTCGTTTTGGCAATCGCACCTTGCAGTCGCTGTGCCGGCTGTCGCTGTCGCGCGATACCTGCATGAAGCAGACCGAGCGCTTTTTCTCGCGCTGGGGCGTACGCGTGCTGGCGGTGGCCAAGTTCGTGCCGGGCCTGTCGATGGTGTCGGTCCCGATGGCTGGTGCGATGCGGGTGCGGCCGGGCGCGTTCCTGCGTTACGACGCGTTCGGCGCCTCGCTGTGGGCGCTGGTCGGATTGGGGCTTGGGGCGGTGTTCGCCCATCAGGTGCAGGACGTGCTCGTGTTCTTGTCCGAGCTCGGTTCCGGTGCGGTGGTGGTGTTGGCCGCGCTGCTGGCCTGCTACGTCGGGTGGCGCTGGTGGCGGCGTCACACGCTGCTGCGCTCGCTGGAACAGGCGCGTATTGCAGTGGACGAGTTGGTGCCGCTGCTGGACGGTGACGAGAGCCTGCGGCCGACGGTGCTGGATATCCGTGCGCCGGGATATCGTGACCTGCAGCCGTACACGATTCCTGGTGCGGTGTTTGCCGACGAACGCCAGCTTGCACAGATTCTGGCCAGCGTGCCGCGCGATCGCAGCGTGGTGATTTATTGCGCGTGTCCCGATGAAGTGTCTGCGGCGTGGCTGGCAGGTCGGATGCGCGAGCGTGGCTATCGCGATGTGCGTCCGTTGCTGGGCGGGCTGGATGCGTGGCGCGATGCCGGGCATCCGGTGACCTCGTTATTGCCGGTGGTGGTGGTCGGCCAGTCGGATGCTGTGGGCGCTACCGCGTGAGCGTTCTGCGTCCTGTTCGATAAGAACAGCTCACCAAACGACTGTGCAGTTGCCTGCCTGCCTGCCTGGCGCGCGGGCGCGGCCGGTGCTCGCTGCCGCGTTGCTTGCAGTGTGGTTCTGAGCGCGCCTTCCATACCCATCCGGCAACGCGCGCTACGTCTTGATGGGCGCTTTAACGCGCATCGCAGCGCATTCGTATCGATATGCTGCACAAGCCGCATTCGCGGGCGATGCAGGACAAAAACGACAGGCAAAAAAAAGACCAGCAAGCTGGTCGTTTTCTTCAAGATTGGTGCGCCCGGAGAGATTCGAACTCCCGACCGCCTGGTTCGTAGCCAGGTACTCTATCCAACTGAGCTACGGGCGCATATCTTGTTTGACTTGCCATCCGATGCGATGCAGTCGGACGTTTTAACTAAAAAAACAGCGGTTCAGTGCTGTCTTTTTTTGTTCCTGAAGATGGTGCGCCCGGAGAGATTCGAACTCCCGACCGCCTGGTTCGTAGCCAGGTACTCTATCCAACTGAGCTACGGGCGCCTCGTCAGGAGCGGAATTATGCGGATGCCCGACGTACTCGTCAATCCCTTTGTGAAATTCGATTGTCGCCGACCGCATCGGCACGCGTGCGTTGCAGCGCAGCCGCGACGGCGGCGGGCGCCTTCATCCATGCAAAGTGATCGCTGCGCACGCCCAGTTGCGCATCGTCCAACTGCTGCACCTCGGCATGCGCCTGCGGCATCTTCTGCAGCAGTGCATGCAACGCCGCAGCCGGGCCGAAGTGATCGTGGTCGAAGGTCAGCGCCTTGATCGGTACCGTCAACGCGCCCAGTGCGCGCTCCAGATCCCAGGTGCTGCCTGCAGCGCGATAGCGATTGCTGCGACCGACTTGTGCCCAATCCGCGATCAGGCTGCGTGCCTCGGTGCCGCCGAAGCCGAGCGATCGCCCGTGCAGCACGCCTTGTACGCGCGCAAGCCAGGGCAGGGCGCGATACGCCAGCGGCAGCCCGTAGCGCATCGGGCGCGGAAAGTTGCGCCAGTACGGCGAGCCGCTGGCAACCAGCCACAGCTGCGTCAGCGGTGAGTCGCGTCGCGAAGGAACTCGCGACGCCTGCAACGCGGCATGACAGCAGGCCAGCTGCCCGCCCAGGCTGTGCCCGCCGACGATGCGCGGGTACTGCGGGTCGTGCCGATCCATCAGCGCCTGGCTGGCCGGGAGGTCGTCGGCAAGCAAGGCGCGATAGCCCCAATCGTGTTGGCGCGATGGGCGCAGCGTGCTGCTGCCATTGCCGCGCCATTCGTGCAGGTAGACCGCGATCCCGGTAGCGGCCAATGCATCGGCAAACGCTTGGTAATGCCGCGCTGCCACGCCCAATGCCGGCAGCCACAGCAAGCTGGCGATCGGTTGCGCTGGTGCGCTGCGAATCACCTGCCAGCGATGTCCATCGGCTGCGCTGGCGGGCAGCATGTCGCTGTGCACGCCTTCGCTATGCACGCTCATACCGCTGGGGCGGCGCCGAAGTGGTCGAGCACCAGTACCTCGCTGTGCCCTGGGCGCTGCCCCAGGCGGATGGCGCGCGCCACGTAATCAATCGCTGCTTCGCAGGCATTGAGCAGCGACAGGCCCTGGCACAATTGCGCGGTAATCGCTGCCGACAGACTGCAGCCGGTGCCGTGCGCATCGACATCGATACGCGGATGCATGAACACGTCCTGGGTGACGCCGTCATCGAAGCGATCGATCACGCGCGCGCCCTCATGCAGATGGCCGCCCTTGAGCAACACCGCGTTCGCGCCCAGCTCCAGCAGCGCGGCAGTCGCATGTTCGGCGGCGTCGGCCGTGTCGATGCGGCGGCCGGTCAGCAGCTCGGCTTCCGGCGTATTGGGCGTGATCAAGGTTGCCAGCGGCAACAGGCGCGTGCGCAGCGCATCCAGTGCGGCGTCCTCGAGCAGGCGCGCGCCGCTGGTGGCGACCATGACCGGGTCCAGCACGATGAAGGGCGGGCGATGGGTTTCGAGCAGGTCCGCCACGCAGTGGATGACGTCGGCATTGGCCAACATGCCGAGTTTGACGGCCTGGATCTGGAAATCGGCGAAGCAGGCATCCACTTGTGCGCGCAAAAATGCGATGGGCGGGATGTGCACCGCGGTGACGCCACGTGTGTGCTGTGCGGTCAATGCGGCAATCGCCGACAAGCCATGCACGCGATGCGCGGCGAAGGTTTTGAGATCGGCCTGGATGCCGGCACCACCGCCGGAATCGGAACCGGCGATGGTCAATGCGGACAGCGTGCTGGGCGTGGTCATGCGCCGATTCTGCACTGCCGGCTGGCGGCTGTGCAGGGATGGCGCAGCGATGCTGACGTGTGGGCGGTGTTACGGGGTGCCGTTGACCGCGATCTGCGAGAACGCGCCGGTCTGCGGGTCGTACAGCGCACCCCAGAAGGCGCTACCGCCGTCGCAGACCTTGATCGCTTCCCTGGCCGGTTTCACTGGCGGGTCGTTGGGCAGCTTGAAGGCGTTGATGTAGACCAGTTGCTGGCCCTCGATCACCACGCCCACATATTGCCGGTCGAACTCGCGCGGCTCGGCGATGCTTGGCGTCAACGCATCCTGCCGGGATTCGAGCTGCTCGATCTGTTGATGGCTCGGTTCCCAATAGCCGGTGATCTGGCCTGGATGACGCGCCGGACTGTCGCGCGAGCAGGTGTCCAGCACCTGCTCGGCGACGCTCTGGCGGGTGATGATCCACGACTGCCCGCTTTTGAGATTGGTCGGTACGGTAGAGGGCGCTTGCGTGGTCGCACAGCCGGCCAGCGCGAGCACTGCAAGGGCAGTAGCGCTGCGAAGCGTTCGCATCACAGCACCTCCGAGGCGAAGTCGGCCAGACGCGAACGTTCGCCACGGCGCAGCGTGATATGCGCGCTGTGCGGCCAGGCCTTGAAGCGATCCACCGCGTAGGTCAGGCCGGACGTCGTCTCGGTCAGGTAGGGCGTATCGATCTGCTCGACGTTGCCCAGACAGACGATCTTGGTGCCGGGGCCGGCGCGGGTGATCAGCGTCTTCATCTGCTTCGGCGTGAGGTTCTGCGCTTCGTCCAGAATCAGATACCGCGACAGGAAGGTGCGGCCGCGCATGAAGTTCATCGAGCGGATCTTGATGCGGCTGGCGAGCAGGTCGTTGGTGGCTGCGCGGCCCCATGAGCCGCCGTCCTGGTTGTGGGTGAGCACTTCCAGGTTGTCGGTGAGCGCGCCCATCCACGGCGTCATCTTTTCTTCTTCGGTGCCGGGCAGAAAGCCGATGTCTTCGCCCACGCTGACGGTGGCGCGGGTCATGATGATTTCGCGGTAGCGCTGCTGATCCATCGTCTGCGCCAGGCCCGCGGCCAGCGCGAGCAGAGTCTTGCCGGTGCCGGCGGTGCCGAGCAACGTGACGAAATCGATCTCCGGGTCCATCAGCGCGTTGAGCGCAAAGTTCTGCTCGCGGTTGCGCGCGGCGATGCCCCAGACCGCGTGCTGGGTGTGGCGGAAATCGTCGACCAGGCACAGCGTGGCCTTGCCGCCGCCGACCTTGGCCACGCGCAGTTCGACGTCGTCTTCGCCCGGCAGATACAGGTACTGATTGGGGTACCAGTCTTCGTCGTCGGCCAGCACGATCTCGTAATGGGTGCGGCCGCGCTCGTTCCAGCTGCGCAGGTCCTCGTTGTGCTTCTGCCAGAAGTCTTCCGGCAACTCGATGGCGCCGGTGAACAGCAGGCTGAAATCGTCCAGCGCGCGGTCGTTCTGGTAGTCCTCTGCCACCAGGCCGCTGATGTAGGCCTTGATGCGCAGGTTGATGTCCTTGGACACCAGGATGACCGGCACATCCGGGTTTTCTTCGCGTAGCGCCAGCACCGAGGCCAGGATCTTGTTGTCCGGCAGCATCGCGCCGAAGGTGCGGCCCGGGTCGATCGGGTGAATCTGGAAATACAGCCGGCCGATCGCGGCCTGGCCCTTGAGCTGGATGCCCTGCGGATGACTGAGCAGAATGCCGGCCTGAATCTGCTCGGCGTTGGTGTTTTCCAGCAGTTCGTCCAGGAAGCGGCTGACCTGGCGCGCGTTGCGGCTGACTTCGGAGGTGCCCTTCTTGGCGTTGTCGAGTTCTTCGATCACCTGCATCGGCAGGAACACATCGTGTTCTTCGAACTTGAACAGCGAGGTGGGATCGTGCATCAGCACGTTGGTGTCCAGCACGTAGATGCGCTTGCCTCGGGTCATTGGGTCTTCCAAGTGATGGAGCAGGGGCGAGCCATCACGCCTGCGTGTGCAGGGTGATGGAGGACAGGGGAAACGAGGGGCGTCACTGTTTGGCGTGCGCCTTCACGGCAGCCAGCACGGCCTCGGCATGGCCGGCGACCTTGACCTTGCGCCAGGCCTGCACGATGCGCCCCTCGGGCGACAGCAGAAAGGTGCTGCGCTCGATGCCGAGCACCTGCTTGCCGTACATGTTCTTTTCCTTGATCACGTCGAAAGCGCGGCACAAGGCTTCGTCGCCATCGCTGATCAAGGGAAAGTTGAAGCCTTGCTTGGCGCAGAAGTTGTCGTGCGACTTCACCGAGTCGCGCGAGACACCCAGGATGGCAGCGCCGGCTTTTTTGAAGTCCGGCAGCAAGGCATTGAAGTCCAGGCCTTCGGTGGTGCAGCCGGGCGTGCTGTCCTTCGGGTAGAAGTACAGCACCACCCACGTGCCGGCATAGCCGCGCAGGGTGGTCTGGGTGCCGCCGGACAGCGCCAGCGGCAGGTCGAGGGTGGTGGCGGGCAGTTCCAGTACAGCGTCGGTCATCGTTGCTCAGCCTGAAGGGGAGAGGCGGTCGGCGGCCGATCAGGCCGGCCCGACGTCCATCCCATCATAAGCAGCTACATGGAAACGTTTGGCGAGGGCGTCGAACTCTGCATTGCGCTGATTCAGCGATTCAATGGTGTGGTGTTCGCGCTTGTCCACATGCAGGAAATACGACTCCTCATCGTCGCCGTCGTCTTCGTCGCGTTCGCCGAGAAAGATGTCGATGACGCGATAGCCGTCCTGGGTCAGCTGCTCGGAAAGTCGTTGCAGCGGCTGCTGCGCCGGGTCGGCGAAAAAGTATTCCCAGCGCAACGGGCCGTCGAGATTCCAGTCGGTCTCGGAGCGGATGTGATCGAACATCTGTTTCAGCGCGGATTTGGCGATGGCCATCGGTGCGTCTGCCTTAGAACTTCATCGGGTCCATGATCGCGTCGAGATTGAGGTGATCACAGAATTCCAGGAAATCATCGCGCAACGCGGCGATGTGCATGTTGGCCGGTACCCCGATGGTCACCTGCGCCGAGAACATCTCCGCACCGGTCTGCATGGCGCGGTAGCGGGTGCTCTGCAGGTTTTCGATGGTGATGCCCTGGCGGTCGAAGAAATCGGCCAGCTGGAACAGGATGCCCGGCTTGTCGGCGGCGATCACTTCGACGATGTACGGCAACAGGTTGGACTGGGTCTGCTTGGGACCGGTGCGGTACCAGACCAGCTTGAGGCCTTCCTCGCGTTCCAGCCGGGTCAGCATCGCTTCGAGCTTGGCGACCGAATCCCAGGAGCCGGTGGCCAGTGCGGTGACCGAGACATCGCGCCCCACCGTGGCCAGGCGAGCGTCCACGAGATTGCAGCCGCTGTCGGCGATGCGGCGGGTGACAGGCAACAGGGGGGACTCCGGATGCGTCGTGTAGGCGTTGATCAGGAGGTGATTTTCGGTCGGCGAGGGCCGGGGTGTAGAGTCAGTCAAAGGGGCTTCCGGCATTGCATCAGGCTGAATGGCCGCCCGGACAGGCGCCCTGGCGGTGACCAGCATACTTGCCCGTGGTTTCGCGCCGCAAGTAACATGCAGGCGGTCGCAACCCGCGTGCGCGCGGGCCTCCCCTTGTCACGTAAGAGCAGCAGAATCTTGTCCCTTTCCGGCATCATCACCGCGCTGGCGACCCCCTTCGGGCCGGACGGCGCACTCGACCTGGATGCCTGGCGGCGGCTGCTGGAGCAGCAGCTGCACGGTGGCGTCCAGGGAATCGTGGTTGCCGGCTCCACCGGCGAAGCCGCCGCGCTGAGCGACGACGAATACGACACATTGCTGCGCGCCGCGGTGGCCCAGGTCGCCGGCCGGGTGCCGGTGCTGGCCGGTACCGGGCTGTCCGGCACCGCAAAAACCATTGCGCAGACGCGCCGCGCCGCCGCGCTGGGCGCGCAATACGCGCTGGTGGTGACGCCGCCGTACGTGCGCCCGACCCAGGCAGGGTTGAAAGCGCATTTTGTCGCCGTGGCCGATAGCGGCGGGTTGCCGGTGGTGTTGTACAACGTGCCCGGCCGTACCGGCTGCGATCTGCTGCCGGAGACGGTGGCCGAGCTGGTCGATCACCCCAACATCGTCGGCATCAAGGAAGCGCGTAGCGAGCCCGAGCGCGTCGCCGCGCTGGTGGCGTTGCGCAGCGACGCGTTCGTGGTGCTCAGTGGCGATGACGGCAGTGCCGCGCAATCGATGCTATCCGGCGCCCAAGGGCTGATCTCGGTGGCGTCCAACGCGTTGCCGTCGGCGTACCGGCGCTTGTGCGATCTGGCCCGCGATGGCCAGCGCGATGCTGCCCTCGCATGGGATGCGCGCCTGAGCGAATACCATAGCTTCTGCGGGATCGAATCCAATCCCATCCCGGTCAAGGCGCTGCTGCAGCGCGCCGGGATCGGGCACGGCCTGCGCTTGCCGCTGCTGCCACTTTCTGCGGCGCACCAGCCTGCCGCCGACCGCCTTGCCGCCGACGCCGTTGCGTTGGAAGCACTTTCCAGCCGCGAAATGCTCGCGGCCTGACCCAGGAGATCTATCGATGCGTCATTCCGTTTCCCCCGTCCGCGTGCTGTCGCTCGCGTTGCTGGCGACCGCCACCGTCGCCGCCACGAGTGGTTGCAGCTGGTTTCACAAGGGCGCGCGCGGCGACTATGCGTTGGCCCCGGAAGCCCGTCCGCTGGAAGTGCCGCCGGATCTGAACCTGCCCGACACCTCCGGTGCGATGAAGGTGCCGACCCTGGCATCGACCACCCAGCAGACCAACACGCCGCCGTCGGCAAGCGCCAACAGCGGTTTCACCGTGCCGGGCGAGCGCGATGAAGTGTTTGCCAAGGTCGGCACGGCGCTGGCCGAGATTCCCGGCCTGACCGTCGCCAGCAAGGCGCAGATGCTGGGCTCCTACGACGTCAGCTACGAGGGTTCCAGCTTCCTGGTGCGCGTGGTCAAGGTCGAGGCGGGCAGCTATGTGTCGGCAGTGGATCCGCGCGGCATGCCGGCGACGGCTGCCGCACCGGTGGCGGTGATCAGCGCGCTGAAGGGCAAGCTCGGCGGCTGAGTGGTTTGGCCATTGCCGGACAGCAAAACGGGCGCTCAGGGCGCCCGTTTTGCGTTGTTGCGGTGTTGCTAGCGGGCAGCGATGGTGTCGCGCGCCGGGACAGCGCCTTAGCGCTGCAGCAGCGGTAGCTTGTTCGGCTTGCCGTCCCAGTCTGCCGCATCGGGCAGGGGCTCCTGGCGCACGGTCAGCACTGGCCAGGCCTTGGCCAGTTCGGCGTTGAGCGCGACGAAGCCTTCCTGGCCTGCGGGCACGTCATCTTCCGGATAGATCGCATTAGCCGGGCACTCGGGCTCGCACAGGGTGCAGTCGATGCACTCGTCCGGGTCGATGACCAGGAAATTCGGGCCGACGTGGAAGCAATCCACCGGGCAGACCTCGACGCAGTCGGTGTATTTGCACTTGATGCAGTTTTCGGTGACAACAAAAGGCATGGCGGAATCCGGCGTTTAGCCTCGTAATTCTAAAGCAGTCGGGTGGTGGGTGTGAGGTGGGACGGAGATTGTTTGCCGCGCATATGATGGATTGGTCGTGGTCTGCGGGTGCCTTGATGCCTGGATCTCGCTGGGTGGGTTGGCTGTCTTCCGCCGTATTCTCACCCCAACCTCCGCTCCGCGTCCCGGCCCGCGCTTGCGGCGCGGGCGCTCCAAGGCCCGCGCGCCGATGGTACGCAAGCCGTGCCTTCTCGCCCCACGGGGAGAGGGGCTTTGCGTCCTGTCTCCCCTCAGGGAACTCAGGTCAGGCCGTGTTGCCGGGCCAGCGCGAACAGGCCGGTGGCGGCCAGGTCTTCCGGGTGTTGTTGGGTGGCGACGCCCAGGTGCGTCAACGCCAGGGCGTAGCGCTGCGCCAAGGCGGGGCTGCCGACCAGGTGCACAGTGGCGTGGCTGCCGCGATGCTCGCGTAGCTCGTGGCCGATCAGCAGGCCCGAGAGGTACGAGGGCAGGGCCTGTGTGCTGAGGCGGTCGAACAGGCCCAGCGTGCGGGTGCCGAACAGGTGGTGACTAAGGCCGCCGGGTTCGGCGCTGCGATCCACGCCTGACAGGAATGCGGCCTCATCGAGATCGGCATGCTCGTCGGGCATCAGCTTGCCGAGGATGCTGTGCTGGCGCAGCACCGCGTACAGTTCGCCGGTCATGACGGTGGCGAAGTCGGTCAGCTGGCCGTTGGCGATCGTCGCCCATTTGCTGTGCGTGCCGGGCAGGCAGGCGATGTGGTCGCCGTCGCCAAGTGCGGCGAACAGGCCGACCAGTTGGGTTTCTTCGCCGCGCATGACATCCGGCACGCCATGCTGCGCGCCGGTGCTGACGCCGGGCACGAACCACAGCGTGCGGCCAGGCAGCAGATCGTCGTAGCAGCGCATGGCCGCAGCCAATGCGGTGGTGTCGGCCGGGCAGGGCAGGTAGGCCTGTTCGACCCAGCCGTTGCGGCTGCCGATCATGCCCGACAGCACGACCGGGCCGTCCCAGCCATCAATCAATGTGCGCAGGACCTCGCCGAAGCGGCCCTGGCAGGCGAGGATGCCGTCGCTGCCACGGCGTTGATCGAGCACGGCGCCGGTGGCGTCGAGCAGGTAGGCGCGCAGGCTGCTGGTACCCCAATCGACCGCGATCATGCGCTGGCCACCCGGCTTTCGGGCAGACCGGCGATGGCGACGTCGCAGACGAACAGGCCGCCGGCTTCGGGCATGCGTGCGAGTTCTTCGGCGCTATGGTCCAGGCGCGAGGAGATCACGTGCAGGCGATCCAGCGCCGCGCCACCGAAGGCGCTGCAGGTGGGGTGTTTGACCGGCAGGTGCACGATGCGCTCGACACTGCCGTCGGGGCGATAGCGCACCACGCGCGAGGCGCGCCATTGCGCATTCCACAGATGGCCTTCGCTGTCGATGATCGAGCCGTCCGGCTCGGCGTCGTCGCGGTCCAGGGTGGTGAACACGCGCGTGTTGCTGGTTTGCGCGGTCTCCGGGTCGTAATCGCAGCACAGGATCTGCGGGCGCACCGAGTCGCAGTAATACAGTGTGCGGCCGTCGAGGCTGAAGCAGATCGAGTTGGGGATCGACACGCCCGGCAGTGGCAACGCGCGCAAGCCATGTGCCAGCGAGAACTGATACATCGCGCCGCGCGCGGCCTTGTTGTCGTGTTCGTCCATGGTGCCGAACACCAGATTGCCGTGCCGATCGGCGCGGCCATCGTTGCTGCGCGTCAGCGGGTTGTCGGCCTCGATATCGGCCAGTTTTTCGAAGGGCAACACGTCGTCTTCGGTGCTGTCCGGGTCGGCGATACCGATGGCCTTGGCCAGTGCGATCAGCAGGCGGCCGTCGTCCATCAGGCCGAGGCAACCGGGGCGATCGGGCAGCGTCCAGTAGCGTGTCTGCGCGCTGGCCGGATGATGCCGCCACAGGCGTTTTTCGCTGATGTCGACCCAGTACAACGCCTCGCGCTGTTCGCACCACAGCACGCCTTCGCCGTGCGTGCAGCGGCTGTCGACCGCCAGTACGGCGGTGTGCTCGGGCATGCTCACCATTCGGCGATGCTGCCGTCGGCGTGGCGCCACACCGGGTTGCGCCAGTCAGGCGGATTTTCGTTTGCGCGCTTGAGCATCTCTTCGTCGATCTCCACACCGAGCCCGGGCTTGGGCAGTGCGGCGATACTGCCATCCACGCACTGAAAATCGTCTTTATTGATGACGTAATCGAGCAGGTCGGCGCCTTCGTTGTAATGAATGCCGATGCTCTGTTCCTGTAGCACCGCGTTGTGCGACACGAAGTCCACGTGCAGACACGCCGCCAGCGCGATCGGGCCGAGCGGGCAGTGCGGGGCGAAGCCCACGTCGTAGGCTTCGGCCATCGCGGCGATCTTGACGCACTCGGTGATGCCGCCGGCATGCGACAGGTCCGGCTGCACCATGCCGATGCCACCGGCACACAGCACGTTCTTGAATTCGAAGCGCGAGAACATGCGCTCGCCGGCAGCCAGCGGAATCGAGGTGCTGGCGGCCAGGCGCGGGTAGTACTCGGCCTGTTCGGCCAGCACCGGTTCTTCGACGAACAGCGGCTTGAACGGTTCGAGCTCGCGCAGCAACGCCTTGGCCATCGGTGCGCCGACGCGGCCGTGGAAGTCGATGCCGAAGTCGATGGTGTTGCCGAAGGCTTCGCGGATTTCGGCGACCTTGACCACGGCGGCATCGACGGCGCGCGCGCTGTCGATCAGCTTCATTTCTTCGGTGCCGTTGAACTTGAAGGTGTCAAAGCCCAGCGCGCGGTAATCGGTGATCTGCTGGATGATGGCGCCGGGGCGGTCGCCGCCGACCCAGCGGTAGGTCTTCATGCGATCGCGCACCAGCCCGCCCAGCAGCTCGTACACCGGCACGCCCAGCGCCTTGCCCTTGATGTCCCACAGCGCCTGGTCGATACCGGCGATGGCGCTCATCAGGATGGCGCCGCCGCGGTAGAACCCGGCGCGGTACATGGTCTGCCACAGATCGTTGATGCGCGCCGGGTCCTTGCCGACGACATAGCCGGCCAGTTCGTGCACGGCCGCTTCCACGCTACGCGCGCGGCCTTCGATGACGGGCTCGCCCCAGCCGGTGATGCCCTCGTCGGTCTCGACCTTGAGGAACAACCAGCGCGGTGCGGCGTGGTAGGTGGTGAGACGGGTGATCTTCATCCTTGCAGTTCCTGGTAGGCCTGCACGAAGTTGCGTGCATGCGTCTGGGTCGTTTCGAGTGATTGCGCGGGTTTGTACAGTTCGCCACCGATGCCGGCGCCGGCGGCGCCCTGGGCGATGAAGCCGGCCAGGGTCTGCGGGCTGACGCCGCCGACCACGTAGACCGGGATGTGGGTGGGCAGCACCGAGCGCAGCGCGCGCACATGCGCAGCGCCATAGGTCGCGGCCGGGAACAGCTTCAGGATCGTTGCGCCGGCGTCGATGGCGTCGAATGCCTCGCTGGCGGTGGCGAAGCCGGCCACCACGGTCAGCCCGCGCGACACCGCATGGCGGATCAGGCTGGGGCGCGTGTTGGGGGTGACGATGAAGCGCGCACCGATGTCGGCCAGGGTGTCGACGTCTTCGTTGCGCAGCACGGTGCCGGCACCGATCCAGGCGCGCTCGCCATAGGCCTGCTGGGCGAGGGCGATGCTCTGCTGCCAACGCGGCGAATTGAGCGGGATCTCGATCGCATCGAAGCCGGCGTCGATCAGTGCGCCGACATGGTCCAGCGTTTCTTCCGGCGTGATGCCACGCAGGATGGCGATCAGTGGCAAGGCGAACAGGCTGGCGGTGGTGTCTGAGGTCATGGTGTTACTCGCGATAGAGCGGAAAGCGGCCGTTGGCGGCCAGATGGCCGGCAACGTCGTGGGAGCTTGCGCGACTGCGCGCGGCAAGCAGGTGCTGCCGATGCGCAATCCGGAGGAGAAAACGAAGTGCGGGTGGGCGGGCGCCCGGGTGATCGATGCGCGCGTGATGCGCGACATGTCTATCGCTACGGCCTGCAAGTGGCCGGCAAGATGCCGTCATCGTCGTCCACCTCCGCGGTCATGGCGTGCGTGCTGCCACCTGATCAAAGGCGGTCACGTCTGTTCTGGCCGCGCCCGGGAGGTAGGGGCTCCTGCTGCGGCGAGCGCTAGCCTCGCCTGGGGAGATATGTGCTGCAAATGAAATTTTCGGCATATTCTATTCCTCCGACGAATACACAGCCGCAACCGCACCCCATGGCAAATTCCGGTACTCCCTGGTTCAACGCAGCCCGCCTCAAGACGCGTCAACTGCTGCTATTGCTGCATCTGCACGAACAGCGCTCGGTATTGCGTGCGGCCGAGGCCGCCAGCATGACCCAGCCGGCCGCGTCCAAGCTGCTGGCCGAGATGGAAGACATGCTGGGGGTCAAATTGTTCGAGCGGCATGCCCGCGGCGTGGAGCCCACCTGGTACGGCCATGTGCTGATCCGGCGTGCCCGTGCGGCGATGTCGGAGATCGGCCGCGCGCAGGAAGAAATCGCCGCGTTGCGGGCCGGCCGCATGGGCCAGGCCTCGATCGGGACCGTGGTCAATCCAGGAACCAATCTGGTGCCGCAGGCCATTGCCGAGGTCAAACGCGAGTTTCCGGACATCCTGGTGCGGGTGGAGATGGACTACAGCCGCCCGCTCGTTGCCAAGTTGCTGGATGGTCAGCTGGATATCGTGATCGGCCGCATCCTCGGCCCGGAAGGCGTGGGCGAACTGGAATTCGAGCCGCTGGCCGATGAGCCGCATTCGGTGATCGCCCGTGCCGGCCATCCGCTGGCCAGCCGCGTCGGCCTGCAGCATGCGGACCTGGTGCGGTATGGCTGGATCCTGCCGCCGGCCGACAGCGTGCTGCGCGCGCGTCTGGACTCGATGTTCATGGAGCACGGCGTGCAGACGCCGACCAACGCCATCGAAACCTCGTCGTTGCCGGTGACTTCCACGCTGTTGCGCGGCACCGACATGCTGACTGCATTGCCGGTGGAATCGGTGGCGCCGCTGATCCAGGCCAAGTTGCTGACGGTGCTGCCGATCGAGCTGGGGGTGCGGATGGAGTCGTTCGGCATCATCCGTCGGCGCGATTACATCCTGCCGCCGGGCGCCGAGCGCATCCTGCAAGCGCTGCGGACTACCGCGCGCCGCTTGTACCCCGGTCTGCGCGGGCCGGAATCCCTTACCTAGCGGGCTCTTCCATTTCTATTCCGTGAAGTAATACCAGTCCGTGAATTTTTCATTGGCTGGCGCTAGACCGTGCGCCTATATCTGTGCGCCAGATCGCACGCTGAAGCGCACGTGAAGTCGGGCAGGTGATCGGCGGCCGAGCCGCCAAGTTGAGCAACGGTGGAGATCGGCATCAGTGCCTGTTTCCACCCGATCACGCGGGGCGTTTTGCGCCGCGACAACCAGTCTTCAGTCGTCTTGCGTCCTGGGAGGGATTCAGATGTTCAAGTTTTCAAGCCATGCCTCGGCAGGTGCGGGCGTGCGCGCCCGTCGTCTGCAACATCTGCGTCACTCGGCCATGGCCGTCAGCATCGGCGTGTTGCTTGCCGCACCGGTGTATGCGCAACAGGCGCAATCGTCGCCGGGCGCTGCGTCGAACAAGTCCGGCGCCAGCGCGGTGGACCTGGATACGGTGGAGGTGCGCGGTGTGCGCGCCAGCCTGATCAAGTCGCAGGTGATCAAGCGCGACTCCACCCAGATCGTGGATTCGGTCAGTGCCGAAGACATCGGTGCGCTGCCTGACCGCAGCGTCACCGAAACCCTGCAGCGCGTCAGTGGCGTGACCATCGACCACTTTGCCGCGCGCAGCGACCCGGACCACTTTTCGGCCGAAGGCAGTGGCGTGATGATCCGCGGCCTGACCCAGGTGCGCGGCGAACTCAATGGCCGCGACATCTTCAGCGCCGCCAGCGGCCGTGGGCTGAGCTTTGAAGACGTCCCGGCTGAGTTGATGGCCGGCGTGGACGTGTACAAAAACCCCTCGGCAGAAATCATCGAAGGCGGTCTGGGCGGCACGGTCAACCTGCGCACGCGCATGCCGTTCGACAACCCGGGGCGCATCGTCGGCGGCAATATCGACGTCAACTACGGCGACATGAGCAAGAAGTACAAGCCGTCGGCGTCTTTCCTGTTTAGCGATCGCTGGGACACCGGTGTCGGCGAAATGGGCTTCATGATCGATATCGCCCATTCGGAACTGGCGACACGCTCGGACGGCATCCAGGTGGAGCCGTATGTGCGGCGCACCGACGACGCGGTGCTGGCCGGCAGCGGGCGCAGCGAGGTGTACGTGCCCGGTGGCGTCAACTGGCGTCAGCTGGATTTCGAACGCAAGCGCGACGGGATTGCCGCAGCGTTCCAGTGGAAGCCCAGCGACCAGACCGAGATCTACGCGCAATACCTGCGCTCGCGTTACGACATGAACTGGCAGGAGCGCGCGGCGTTCTTCAACGACAGCAACAACAGCATCAGCCCGGCACCCGGCACCACCTTCGAGTACGACCAGGACGGCGTCTTCCAGCGCGGCTCGCCGGTGTCCAACTCCTGGCGCGGCGTGCTGACCGGCGACGGCGTGCGCTTCAATACCGACAACCGCTATTCCGAGCAGCGCACCACCACCTCGGACCTGTCGGTGGGCTTCAGCCACTATTTCAACGACAACCTGCAAATCAAGGGCGATGTGCAGCTGGTGCAGTCGGAGAACGACCAGCTGGACTTCACCGTGTTCAGCGCGACCTATCTGCCTGGCTTGACCTATGACGTGTCGGGCAAGTATCCGACCGTGCAGATTGCCAACCAGGGCTTCACCCAGGACCCGTCCAATTATTTCTGGGCGGCGGCGATGGATCACCTGGGCAAGAATCGCGGACGGCAGCTGTCCACCCGCGTGGACCTGGAATACACCTTCCAGGACAGCAGCTGGCTGCGTTTCATGCGCTTTGGCATGCGCGCCACCGACCGTAACCAGACCAACAAGAACTCCGGGTACAACTGGGGCGTGTTGTCGGACAACTGGGCGGCGATCCCCGGCAGCGCGACCGGCCTGGCGGACATGTCGCAATACCTGCCCGACGAGTCGTCGCGGTTCACCTTCTCCAATTTCTTCCGTGGCGGCGTGAACGTGCCCACCACGCTGGTGGTGCCCAACGGCGGCCTGGTCAAGAACTACCGGCGCGCGTCGGACCTGCTGCAACAGCAGATCGTGGCATTGCGTGGCTACGGCTGGGCGCCGGATACCTATCAGCCGCAGGACACCAATCGCCAGTTCGAGCGGACTCAGGCCGCGTACGCGGCGCTGTACTTCGGCAACGACGAGGCATGGGGTGTTCCGGTGGACGGCAATATCGGCGTGCGCATCGTGCAGACCAAGACCCAGGCCGAAGGCTTCGGTCAGTTTCAGGACCTGTCCGGGTTAAACGTGTCGCCGGAGCTGCAGGCCCGTTACACCGGCCAGTACTTCGACAACAACGCGCAAGGCAGCTACACCAATGTGCTGCCGAGCTTGAACATGCGCTTCCGCTTCACCGACACCTTGCAGTGGCGTATCGCTGCGTCCAAGGCAATGGCGCGCCCGGATTACACCCAGTTGCAGCCGTACGTGCTGCTCAACGTGGAAACCGACGACGCCGGCAATGCGACCAACTTCGTCGGCACTGCAGGTAATCCGACCCTCAAGCCGATGACAGCCAACCAGTTCGACACCGCGCTGGAGTGGTACTTCGACAGCAGCGACATGCTGTACACCACGCTGTTCTACAAGAAGGTCAAGGATTACTTCTCCACCCAGACCCGCAGCGAGACCTACGACAACCGCGAGTGGCTGGTGACCCGGCCGTACAACACCGACGAAGGCACCATCCGTGGCGCCGAAGTGGGCTACACGCAGTTCTTCGACGAACTGCCGGGCTGGATGAGCGGGTTCGGCATCAATGCCAACTTCACTTTCGTCGACAGCAAGGGCGGCGCCAATACCGCCATCGATCCGTACACCCGCACCACGGTGACCGGTGTCGAGCTGCCGCTGGAAGGCTTGTCGCGGCGCAGCTACAACCTGGCCGGCATCTACGAGAAGGGCCCGCTGTCGCTGCGCCTGGCCTACAACTGGCGCTCGCGTTATCTGTTGACCACCAGCGATGCAGCCACGCGCCTGCCGACCTGGGCCGACGACTACGGCCAGCTCGACGGCTCGTTCTTCTACCGCTTCAACGACCATCTGCAGCTGGGCGTGCAGGCCAACAACCTGACCAACACCGTGACCAAGGTGCTGATGGGCCCGACCTCGTATGCGGACGGCGAAGTGGACCCGCGCCTGTACACGCGCTCGTCCTTCGTCAACGACCGGCGCTACTCGCTGGTGCTGCGCATGAACTGGTAAGCGACGTCGATCACGGATCCACTGTGAGCGGACTCGCAGAGTCGAGTCCGCTTCTGCCGGGCCACTTACCCTGCCTGCCGATGCCGGAGCAATCGGGTTTGCCAGGCTTGCTATAGTTTTAACGAATACCTTTCCAGGAATATTTCATTGGTGTGGCATGACGGCCGCGCCCTATGCTCCCGCCGCAGCCGCAGGTCTGCCCGCCAGGGCGACCACGCATCCGCGCCTCCGGTCTTGCCGGGTGGCAGATGCGGGCCAGCAACAACGACGGGCAGGGCGTTCGCGCACCGGCCCGCTAAAACGAGTAGTACATGCGTCCTGGGAGGGAGCACCATGTCAGTGCAATATCGCCACATTCCGGCAGGCCGGACTGTGGGTCAGCGTTCGATCCGTGATTTCCGCCGCTCCGTGATGGCCATCAGTGTGGCCACGCTGCTGAGCGCGCAGGCCTACGCGCAGGATGCGACCACCACTGCCGCGCCCGCATCGGACGCCACCACCCAGCAGCTGGACACCGTGCAGGTCACCGGCACGCGCAGCAGCGTCACCAAGGCGCAGCTGGTCAAGCAGAACGCCGAGCAGATCGTCGATTCGATCGTCGCCGAAGACATCGGCAAGCTGCCCGACAACAACGTCGCCGAGGCGCTGCAGCGCATCTCCGGCATCCAGATTTCGCGCAACTACGGCGAGGGCAGCTCGATCGCCATCCGCGGTCTGACCCAGGTGCGTACCGAACTCAATGGCCGTGACATCTTCACCGCCAACGACGGCCGCGGCCTGAGCTTCGAAGACGTGTCGGCCGAGCTGCTTGGCGGCGTCAACGTGTACAAGAACCCATCTGCCGACATGATCGAAGGTGGCCTGGGCGGCACCGTCGACCTGCGCACGCGTCTGCCGTTCGATTACGACGGCCGCAAGATCGCCGGTAGCGTGCAGTACAACCATTACGACCTGGCCGACGACGGTAAGCCGGCGTTCTCGGGCCTGTTCAGCGATCGCTGGCAGACCGGGATCGGCGAGATCGGCATCCTGGTGAACTACTCGCAGCAGAAGAGCCCGTTCCGCCAGGACACCATTTCGATCGAGCCGTGGTACACCCAGACCGATCTGCCGGGCTATGAAGGCCAGCAGATCTCGGTGCCGCACGGCGCCGGTATCAACACCACCGTCGGCGAGCGCGAGCGCAAGACCGGCGCGTTTGCGATGCAGTGGCGTCCCAACGATGCGGTCGAGGTCTATACGCAGGTACTGCGTTCGGACTATGACTTCAGCTGGCACGACTATTCGTTCTTCGCGTTGACCGGTGCCAACCCGATGCAGGGCACGCCGGGCATCCAGATCAACGATCGCAACGAGTTCGTCAACGGCACCTTCCAGAACGTGCCGGCCGACTCCAACACCAGCCTGACCGAGCGGCATTCGGTGACCACCGATTACTCGCTGGGCGCCAAGTGGACGGTCAACGAAAAGCTGACCCTGAGCACCGACTTCCAGTATGTCGATGCCACCACCACCGGCACGCGTTACATCGTGGCGACCGGCTTGAACAACACGCCGTTCTTCAACATCGATTTCCGCGGCGACCTGCCCAAGTTGTCGGTGACCGATGCAAGCGGTGCCGAAGGTTTCCTGGCCAACCAGGACAACTACAACGGCTGGCGCTGGCACCTGGATAACAAGGACGACAACAAGGGCACCGAATTCGCCTGGCGTTCGGATATGGATCTGGCGTTCGACAGCGATTTCGTGCGCAGCTTCAAGGCCGGCGTGCGTTACACCGACCGCGATGCCGAGACCAAGGGCAACGTGTTCCGTTTCATGTGCATCAACGGATGCGCCGGCACACCGTTCTCGCAGTTCCCCACCGTTGGCGTCGTGACCAACCCGATCACCGACTTCTTCCGTGGCAAGAGCAGCACCTTCGGCCCGACCTTGACCGCATCCGATGTGGCCGTGGGTAACTACGAGCAGACGCTTGCGACCTTTGGCGGCACCCCGCTGGAATTTGCGCCCAACAACATCAACACGCAGAACGAGAAGACCTACGCCGCCTACGGCGTGCTGCGCTTCGGCGTGGATGGCGACATCCCGTTCGACGGCAACATCGGTGTGCGCGTGGTGCGGACCGAAGTCGGCTCGCAGGGCGTGCGGACCGGCACCGACGCTGAAGGCGGCGGTCTGATTCCGGTCGATGCACAGCAGACCTACACCGACGTGCTGCCGAGCTTGAACCTGCGTTGGATGCTGAGCGATCAGCTGCAGTGGCGTTTTGCGGCCTCGCGCGGCATTTCGCGCCCGACCTTCGATCGCCTCAATCCGAACCTGAGCCTGAGCACCGGCACCTCCAATGGTGCGTCGACCTTCACCGGTGCCGCGGGTAATCCGAGTCTGGAAGCGGTCAAGGCCGATCAGTTCGACACCGCGCTGGAGTGGTACTTCGGCCAGGGCTCGATGATGTACGGCACCTTGTTCTACAAGAAGGTGGAAGGCTTCATCGCCAACGCCGTCTTCAACGAGGTGTACGACGGCCAGGTATGGCAGATCACCCGTCCGGTCAATGGCGACTCGGGCAAGATCCGCGGCGCGGAACTGGGCTACACGCAGTTCTTCGACTTCCTGCCGGGCTGGTTGAGCGGCTTCGGCGTGCAGACCAACTACACCTACGTCGACAGCGAGGCGCCGAGCCCGACTGCCACCGACACCAACGGCCAGTCGTTGACGGTGCCGCTGGAAGGCCTGTCCAAGAACAGCTACAACGCGATCCTCAGCTACGAAACTTCGCGCTTCCAGGGCCGTGTGGCCTACAACTGGCGCAGCGACTGGCTGGTGACCACCGCAGGCAACGGCACCGGCAATCTGCCGGTCTACAACAAGGGCTTCGGCCAGCTGGATGCCTCGCTGCGTTTCAACATCAATGCTGTGTGGTCGATTTCGCTGGACGGCGTGAATCTGCTCGATACCCGTCGCGAAAGCTACCTGGGTAACGAGTCGCGCTACCGCGACTTTGTGATCAACGATCGTCGGTATGGCCTGACATTGCGGGCCAGCCTGTAGAACGCGCCGTAGGAAGTGCGTCTCCGGTCCGGCGAGCTGTGCAGGCAGCTCGTTGGACCGGTGTTTTTCCTATCGATGGCGCTGCCGTCGATCGCGAAGGGAGCCGGAGGAATGATCGCCATGATCGATCCGCCTACTAAGCGCCGCCTTTTCGCAGCACATGCGTGGCTGACAGCTGTTTGCCTGACGCTGGTGTTGCTCTTCATGACGTCTCACGTGCACGCGGCCGAGCCCGTCACGCAGGGGCCGTACCAGTGGCGCAGCGTGGCCATTGGCGGTGGCGGCTTTGTCACCGGTGTGCTGTTTCATCCCGCCGAACGCGATCTTGCCTATGCGCGCACCGATGTCGGTGGCGCATATCGCTGGGATGCGCGTGCGCAACAGTGGGTGGCACTGACCGATTGGTTGGGCGCCGACGACTGGAATCTGATGGGCATCGATGCGTTCGCCATCGACCCTGCCAATCCCGCCGCCATCTATCTGGCGGCCGGGACCTATATGCACGCGCGCGCCGGCAATGCCGCGGTGCTGCGTTCGTTCGATCGCGGCCGCAGCTTCGAGCGCGCCGATCTGCCGTTCAAACTGGGCGGCAATCAACTGGGCCGCGCCAACGGCGAACGGCTGGCGGTGGACCCGCACGATGGTCGTGTGCTGTTGCTGGGCGCACGCGATGCAGGCCTGTGGCGCAGCGACGATCGCGGCGCGCACTGGGCGCGGGTGGACGGATTTCCTGCCGAGGCATTGGCCAGTGCCACCGCGCGCAACCATGTCGGACGCGACCAGGCGGTGGGGATTGCCTTTGTCGTGTTCGACGCCGCCAGCGGCCGCGCTGGCAGTCCCACGCCACGGATCTACGTTGGCGTCTCCACCGCACACACCAGCCTGTATGTGTCCGACGATGCCGGTCGCACGTGGTCGGCGGTGGCCGGGCAGCCGCAAGGCTTGCGCCCCAGCCATATGGACGGCGGGCGCGATGGGCAGTGGTATCTCAGCTACGGCGATCAGCCCGGCCCGGACTTGATGGCCGGTGGTGCGCTGTGGAAGTACAGCCCGGCGCAGGGGCGCTGGAGCGAGATCAGCCCGATTCCGCAGCCGGCCACTGGCGATGGTTTTGGCTGGGGCGCGGTGGCGGTGGACCCGCACGATCCACAGGTGCTCCTGGCCAGTACCTTCCGCCGGCGGACGCCGCGCGATGAGCTGTTTCGCAGCGTCGACGGCGGCAAGCACTGGACGCCATTGTTGGCCGATGCGGTGTTCGATCACAGCGCCGCGCCGTGGACCGCGCAGGCGACACCGCACTGGATCGGCGCACTGGCGATCGATCCGTTCGACAGCAACCACGCGCTGTTTGTCACCGGCTACGGCATCTGGGCCTCGCGCAATCTGCGCGACTTCGCCGGCACGCGGCAACCGTTGCAGTGGTGGTTCCAGGACCGGGGGCTGGAAGAGACCGTGCCGTTGGACTTGCTCAGCCCGATGGCCGGCGCGCCTCTGCTCAGCGCGCTGGGCGATATCGATGGGTTTCGCCACGACACTCTGGATACCGCGCAGCTGCAGTATGCCGGCCCGCGTCTGACCAACGGCGAGAGCATCGATGCTTCAGGACAGGCGCCGCTGACGCTGGTGCGCAGCGGCACCGTGCGCGACCGTCGCCACAACGAGATCCGCGCGCTGCTGTCGCGCGATGGTGGCGCGCACTGGAGCGCGTTTGCCAGTGAACCACCGGCCGGGCAGGGTGCGGGCACCATTGCCATTGCAGCCGATGCATCGCGGGTGGTCTGGACGCCCAACAACGGCGGTAATTGGCGTACTGCCGATTTCGGCAAGCACTGGCAGCGCGTGCAAGGGCTGCCCGACACGGCGGTGGTGGTGGCCGACCGCGTCGATGCGCAGCGCTGGTATGCCGCCGACACCGTCAGCGGACGCTTTTACGAAAGTACCGATGGCGCGGCCAGCTTCCGCGATATCGGGCACCAGGTCGGCAACCCTGCACGCGATGAGCGTGTGCGTCCGCAGCTGCGGCCCGACCCCTGGCGTGCCGGCGTGGTGTATCTGGCCAGCCCTTCGCTGGGCGTGATGCGTTGGCAGAACGGACGCTTGCAGACCCTGTCCAAGCCGGACGAAGCGCGCTCGCTGGGCATCGGCAAACCACTGCGCGATGGCGCACCGCCAGCGCTGTATCTGGCCGGGCGTGTGGCCGGTGTAGATGGCGTATTCCGCTCCGACGACGACGGCGCGCAGTGGCTGCGCATCAACGACGATGCGCACCGTTTCGGCAAGCCTTACAGCGTCACCGGCGACCCACGACGACCTGGCCGCGTCTACTTCGCCACCGGTGGCCGTGGCATTTTTTACGGTGATCCACGATGAGCGCTGCGTGCCTGCGCGCGGCATCGCGCTGCCGTACCTTGACCCGCTGCATTCCCTATCGCCTCGTTGCGCGCCGACCGGCCGCGCTGTTCCTGGAGATCACCGCATGACCGCACCTCTCGTTCGCCGCGCCTGCCTGCTGGGTCTGGTGCTGGCCAGCCCGCTCGCGCTGGCCCAGCCGACCCTGCCGCTGTTGTTTGCCGATGGCGCGGTGTTGCAGCGCGACCAGCCCATGCCGGTGTGGGGGTGGGCATCGCCGAATGCCGCGATCACGGTCAGCTTCGATGGCAAGCGCGCCACCGCCAAAGCCGACGCACAGGGCGCCTGGAAGGTGAGCCTGCCCGCGCACAAGGCGGGCGGCCCGTACGTGTTGAGCGTGCAGGGCGATGGTGGGCAGCTGCAGGTGCGCGACGTACTGGTCGGCGATGTATGGCTGGCCAGCGGGCAATCGAATATGGAATGGCCGCTGGCGCAGGCCAGCGACGGCCCGCAGGCGGTCGCTGCCGCCAACGACCCGCAGTTACGCCACTTCAATGTGCCCAAGTCGTGGTCGGTGCAGCCGGAAGCGCGCCTGACCGGTGGCGAGTGGAAGGCCGCCACGCCGGCCACTGCCGGCGAGTTCACCGCGGTGGGGTATTTCTTCGCCAAAGAGCTGCGCGCCAGCACTGGCGTGCCGATCGGCATCGTCAACAGCACCTGGGGCGGCAGTGCGATCGAGGCGTGGATGGATGCCGCATCGCTGGGCTTGAATGCCGAGCAGAACCAGGGCGCGATCGAGGCGATCAAGCAACGCGACGCTGCCGCACAGGCTGCCACCGGCAAGCGCATTGCGCGCTGGCCCAAGGTCGACGGCGACATGCCGCAGTGGCGCAACGCCGAGTTCAACGACAGCGATTGGGACAGCATCCCTACCACCCAGCAGTGGGAATCCAGCGGGTACGACGGCATGGACGGCATTGCCTGGTACCGCACTACGGTGACCTTGAGCGCTGCCGAGGCCAAGGCCGGAATCACGCTGGGCATGGGCCAGATCGACGATTCGGACATCACCTACGTCAACGGTCAGCAGGTAGGCACGACCGAGAAGCAATGGAATCTGCCGCGCGTCTACAGCGTGCCTGCGGCGGCACTGCATGCCGGCGTCAATCACATCGCCGTGCGGGTGGAAGACCTCAGCGGCGGTGGCGGCATGCACGGCCCGGATGAGCAACGCTTCGTGCAGACCAACGATGGCGCCAAGCGCGCGCTTAGCGGCTGGAAATTCCGCCCGGCGCAGGTGCGCGTGTCGTTGGTCGACAACAAGAACCAACTGCCGACACTGCTCTACAACCAGATGATCCACCCGCTGCAGCCGTTCCCGGTCAAGGGCGTGATCTGGTACCAGGGTGAAACCAACGCCACCGACAGCGGAGCCGTGGCGTATCGCGAGCAGTTCGCCGCGATGATCCAGCAATGGCGTGCCGAGCGCGGTGCCAAGGCGCTGCCGTTTTTGTGGGTGCAATTGGCCAACTTCAAGGCCGGCGGCGACAAGGGCGAGCTGAGCCCGTGGGCGCTGTTGCGTGAGTCGCAGTCCAAGACGCTGGCGCTGCCGGCGACCGGGCAGGCGGTGATCATCGATATCGGCAACCCCACTAACATCCATCCCACCAACAAGCGTGATGTCGGCCATCGTCTGGCGCTGGCGGCGCGGCACGTGGCGTACGGCGAAACGCTGGTGTACAGCGCGCCGGTGTTCAAGCGGGCAAGGTTTGAAGATGGCAAGGCGGTGCTGACATTCGACCTGCAGGGCAGTGCGCTGCAGGTACGTGGCGGCGGTGCAGTGCAGGGCTTGCGTGTCGCTGGTGCTGACAAGCAGTTCCATCCGGCCACCGCGCGCATCGACGGCGATCGGGTGAGCGTGCAGAGCGATGCGGTGCCTGCACCGGTTGCAGTGCGCTACGGCTGGAGCGAGAACCCCGACGACGCCAACCTGATCAATCGCGACGCCCTCCCTGTTTCCCCATTCCGCACCGATACCTGGTGACACGGAGCCTTATGTCCATGTATTCCCCCGTTGCACATGCCATCACGTATTCCAACGCGCGGCGTTGCCTGCGTCCGCTGCTGCTGTCCGCGCTGACGCTGGCCTTGGCCGCGTGCCAGTCCGGCGAGCAGGGCGATGCAGCTAAGCCTGCCGCCTCCACGCCGGCTGCAACCACCGCAGCTGCAACGCCGGCCAGCGCACAGACGCCGGCCGCGCAGACAGCGATGCCGCAGTTCGTCAGCAAGGACGGCAAGCATGCCTTGATGGTCGACGGCGCGCCGTTCCTGATCCTGGGCGCGCAGGTCAACAACTCCAGCAACTATCCCGGCGTGATGGACAAGGTGTGGCCGGCCATGCAGGTGCTGGGCCCCAACACCGCGCAGGTGCCGATCGCCTGGGAACAGGTCGAGCCGGAAGAAGGCAAGTTCGATTTCTCCTTCGTCGACACGCTGCTGAGCCAGGCGCGCGAACACAAGGTGCGGTTGGTGCTGTTGTGGTTTGCGACCTGGAAAAACAATGGCCCGGCCTACGCGCCGTTGTGGGTCAAGGCCGACAACCAGCGCTTCCCGCGTGTGATCACTCGCGAGGGCAAGGCGATCGGGTCGCTGTCGCCGCATGCGCAGGCCACGCTGGATGCCGATCGCAAGGCGTTCGTCGCCTTCATGCAGCACCTGAAAAAGGTCGACCCGCAACACACCGTGATCATGATCCAGCCGGAAAACGAGCCGGGCACCTACGGCAGCGTGCGCGACTTTTCGCCGATGGCGCAAAAACTCTTCGACGGCCCGGTACCGGAGGCACTGCTCAAGCGCTTGAACAAGCAGCCGGGTAGCTGGGCGCAGGTGTTCGGCGCCGATGCCGATGAAATCTTCCATGCGTGGTCGATCGGCCGTTACATCGATCAGGTCGCCGAAGCCGGCAAGGCCGAGTATCCGTTGCCGATGTACGTCAATGCCGCGCTGCGTGGCCCGTTCAATCCGGGACAGCCCGGTCAGTACGCCAGCGGTGGTCCCACCGACAACGTGCTCGATGTCTGGAAGGCGGCCGGCCCGCATATCGATCTGCTGGCGCCGGACATCTACATGCCCGAATACCGCATGTACACCACGGTGCTGGAGCGTTACGCGCGCCCGGACAATGCCTTGTTCGTGGCCGAAACCGGCAACCGCCAGGAATACGCGCGTTACCTGTATCCCACGCTGGGCCACAACGGCATCGGCTGGTCGGCGTTCGGTATGGACTACACGCGTTACTCCAACTATCCGCTGGGCGCCAAGCACGTCAACGAAGAAACGCTGGCGCCGTTCGCGCTCGGCTTCCAGGCGGTCAGCATGGGCATGCGCCCGTTCGCCAAGGCCGCCTCCGAAGGCAAGCTGCACGGCACCGCCGAAGAGCCCGGCCAGGCCGTGCAGGAACTCAAGCTCAACGACCGCTGGAGCGCCACCATCACCTACGGCGTGCCACAGTTCTGGTTCAAGGGCGAGCCGCCAGGCAACCCGGAACCGATCGGTGCGGCGTTGATCGCCGAGCTGGGCCCGGACGAATTTCTGGTCACCGGTTACCACGTGCGCGTGACCTTGCACCCGGCCAGCGACGCCACCGCAAACATGTTCTACGACCGTGTCGAGGAAGGCGTGTACGAAGACACCCAGTGGAAGTTCCAGCGCAATTGGAACGGCGACCAGACCGATTACGGCGTCAATTTTTCCAGCGTGCCACAGCTGCTCAAGATCAAGCTCGCCACCTACAAATAATCAGCAACCCATGCGCTGCCGCCCCCGCGGCAGCGTTTCGAAATTCAAAGGGAGTGACCATGCAAACCACCATCCGTTCCGCCGGCACCGCGCCTGCCAACCGACGTACACCGCTTGCCCATTGCCTGGCGTTGTCGCTGGCCCTGCTGGCCAATGCCGCGCATGCGCAGGAAGTGCGCAAGGCCGCCGATGGCGTCACCGTGGTGCCGAGCGCCAAGGGCGCCGCACCGGTGCGCCTGCAGGTGGTCGATGCCGGCATCATCCGCGTCAGTGCCGATCCGGACGGCGACTTCGCACGCAGCCCCAGCCTGATGCGCGTGCCGGTGCAGGGCGATAGCGCCTTCCAGGTGGCCGAGCAGGCCGACAGCGTGCAGCTGAAGACCGGCAAGGTCACCGCCACGGTGTCCACCGTCGACGGCCATGTCAGCTTCGCTGATGCCAATGGCAAGCCGGTGCTGTCTGAAGTGGCCGGCGGGCGCAGCTTTGCCCCGCTCAAGGTCGAAGGCAAGCAGTACCTGAGCGTGCGCCAGCGCTTCCAGTCGCCCGATGACGAAGCGTTGTATGGCTTCGGCCAGCACCAGCAGGGCTGGATGAATCAGAAGGGCCGCAATGTCGAATTGCAGCAGAACAACATCGACATGGCGGTACCGTACCTGGTGTCCAGCCGCAACTACGGCCTGCTGTGGGACAACAACTCGATCAGCCGCCTGGGTGACCCGCGCGGCCTGCAGCCGCTGCCCAAGACGCTCAAGTTGTACGACGCCAAGGGCAAGGCCGGCGCACTGACCGCACGCTATGCCATCAACGGCAAGCAGGTGCTGGAGCGTCGCGAGAGCGAGGTGAACTACCAGTACCTCAGCGACCTGACCAAGTTCCCGAAGAAGGCCATCACCAAGGACAAGGACAGCCGCATGCAGGTCACCTGGGAGGGCGAGATCGAAGCGCTCACCGGTGGCGAGCACACCTTCTCGCTGTATTCGAGCGAATACGCCAAGTTGTACGTCGACGGCAAGCTGGTGATCGATCGCTGGCGGCAGAACTGGAACCCGTGGAATCACGAGTTCAAGCTGGACCTGGAGCCGGGCAAGCGCCACACCGTCAAGGTCGAATGGGATCTGATCGACCCCAGCTACATCGCGTTGCTGCACCGCGACCCGCTGCCGGCAGCCGAAGCCAAAGATCTCTCGCTGTGGTCTGAAGCCGGCCAGATGATCGACTACTACTTCGTCTCGGCCGATTCCTACGACCAAGCCGTGGCCGGCTACCGCGAACTCACCGGCAAGTCGGTGATGCTGCCCAAGTGGGCCTATGGTTTCTGGCAGAGCCGCGAGCGTTACAAAAGCCAGGATGAGTTGGTTGGCGTGCTGGCCGAGTACCGCAAGCGCAAGCTGTCGCTGGACAACATCGTGCTCGACTGGTCGTACTGGCCGGAAAACGCCTGGGGGTCGCATGATTTCGACCCGAAGCACTTCCCGGATCCGGATGGCATGGTCAAGTCCGTGCACGACATGCACGCGCAGATCATGATTTCGATCTGGCCCAAGTTCTATCCGACCACCGCCAACTACAAGGAACTGGATGCCGCCGGTTTCATGTACAAGCGCAACGTGGAAGTGAATGAGCTGGACTGGATCGCCAAGGGCTACAAGAACTCGTTCTACGACCCGTACTCGGAGAAGGCGCAGGCGATCTATTGGCGCCAGGTCAACGAGAAGCTCAACAGCAAGGGCTTCGATGCGTGGTGGATGGACGCCGACGAGCCGGACGTGCACTCCAACCTGGACATCGGCGAGCGCAAGGCACGCACCACGCCGACCGCGCTGGGCTCGTCCACCGAATACTTCAATTCCTACCCGCTGCCGCACACCCATGGCGTCTACGAAGGCGACCGTGCGGCTGACGACAAGCGCGTGTTCATCCTCTCGCGCAAGGGCTATGCCGGCACCCAGCGCAATGCGGTGGCGGTGTGGAGCGGCGACATCGTGTCGCGTTGGGACGACATGCACGACCAGATTTCCGCCGGCGTCAACATGGCGCTGTCGGGCCTGCCCAACTGGACCTTCGACATCGGCGGGTTTGCGGTGGAGAAGCGCTACGAGAACCAGGACCCGGCGCATCTGCCGGAATGGCGCGAGCTCAACACGCGCTGGTTCCAGTTCGGTGCGTTCGTGCCGATCTTCCGCTCGCACGGCCAGTTCCCGTACCGCGAAATCTGGAACATCGCCCCGGAAGGCACGCCGTTCTACGACAGCATGGCCTACTACAACCGCCTGCGTTACGCGTTGCTGCCGTATATCTACAGCCTGGCCGGCGATACCTATCAGCGCGATGGCGTGATCATGCGCGGCATGATGATGGACTTCCCGAATGATGCGAAGGCGCGCGACATCAACGACCAGTACCTGTTCGGACCGGCGTTCCTGGTCGCACCGGTGACCCGCTTCGGCGCCACCTCGCGTCAGGTGTATCTGCCGGCCGGCACCAGCTGGCTCGATTTCGCCACCGGCAAGCGTTACGACGGCGGCCAGACCATCGAAGCGGCCGCGCCGATCGAACGCATGCCGCTGTTCGTGCGTGCCGGCTCCATCGTGCCGACCGGCCCTGTGCAGGAATATGTAGATCAAAAACCCGACGCGCCGCTGACCGTGGTGGTCTACACCGGCGCCGATGGCCAGTTCTCGCTGTACGAAGACGATGGCAAGGGCTATGGCTACGAAAAGGGCGAGTTCAGCCGCATTCCGCTGGTATGGAACCAGGCCAAGGGCGAGCTGAGCATCGGCAAGCGCGAAGGCAGCTGGACCGGCATGCAGGCCAAACGCACCATCAATGTGCGCTTCGTCGATGGCCCGCGCGACGATGCCGGTGCTCTCGAGCCCAAGACCGACACCAGCCTCCAGTACGACGGCAAGGCGGTCAGCGTGTTGCAGCGCAAGATTGCGTCCGGCAAAGCGCGTCGTCGATGATCGCAGGCTGTCTTCAGTCGATGAGCAAGCAGATGCCGGAACGCCGCAAGGCAGTCGCGGGCGGTTCCGGTGATGCAGCACGGCGGTGGCCGTGCTGACCCGTCGGGAACTGTGCAAGGCAACCGGGGCCGCGATGGCGGTCCTGGGCGCCGCACCGGTTGCCGCACAGGCCGCAGCGTCTTCCAAACACGCCGCGTTGCCGCCCGTGGCGCCCGCTGACGCATTGCAGCTGTGGTATCGCGAACCGGCCAACGAATGGGTGGAGGCCTTGCCGGTCGGCAATGGCCGACTCGGCGCGATGGTGTGGGGCGGTATTGCCCACGAGCGCCTGCAACTCAACGAAGACACGCTCTACGCTGGCGGGCCCTACGATTCCACCAGCCCGGACGGATTGGCCGCGTTGCCGCAGGTACGTGCGCTGATCTTCGCCGGGCGCTATGCCGAGGCCGAACAACTGGCCGATGCCAAGCTGCTCTCGCGTCCGCTCAAGCAGATGCCGTATCAACCGCTGGGCGATCTGTTGCTGGATTTCGATCGTGTCGACGGCATCAGTGACTATCGCCGTCAGCTGGATCTGGACACCGCAGTGGCCACCACCAGCTTCCGCTCCGGCGGCGTGCTGCATCGGCGCGAGGTGTTCGTCTC
Organism: Xanthomonas sp. WHRI 10204; assembly: GCF_040202875.1. Taxonomy (NCBI): domain Bacteria; kingdom Pseudomonadati; phylum Pseudomonadota; class Gammaproteobacteria; order Lysobacterales; family Lysobacteraceae; genus Xanthomonas; species Xanthomonas sp. WHRI 10204. The sequence goes on along the minus strand of NZ_JBEGDW010000002.1, from coordinate 67,540 downwards.
TGCGCAGGCGCAGTGCATCGTGGTGCGTCTGTCGTGCGAGCGGCCGCGCGCGATTTCCTTGCGCGTTGGCATCGACAGCCCGCAACACGGCGAGATCACGGAAGAGCAGGGCAGTTTGCTGTTCACCGGCCGCAACGGCAGCTTTGCCGGCATCGACGGCAAGTTGCGGTTTGCGTTGCGCGTGCTGCCGCGGGTGAAAGGCGGCAAGGTGACCGCGTTGCGCGATCGCTTGCGTATCGAAGGCGCCGATGAAGTGGTCTTGCTGCTCACCGCAGCCACCAGTTACCAACGCTTCGACGCGGTGGATGGCGACCCGCTCGCACGCACCGCAGCGAGCCTGCGCAAGGCCGAAACGTTGGACTATGCCGCATTGCTGCGCGCGCATCTGGCCGATCACCAACGCCTGTTCCGGCGTGTGGCGATCGACCTGGGCACCAGCGACGCGGCAGCGCTACCCACCGACCAACGCGTGCAGCGGTTTGCCGGCGGCAACGACCCAGCATTGGCCGCGCTTTACCATCAGTACGGCCGCTATCTGCTGATCTGCAGCTCGCGGCCCGGCTCCCAGCCGGCCAACCTGCAGGGCATCTGGAACGACCTGATGCAGCCGCCGTGGGAAAGCAAGTACACCATCAACATCAACACCGAGATGAACTACTGGCCCAGCGAGGCCAACGCCTTGCACGAGTGCGTGGAACCGCTGGAATCCATGCTGTTCGACCTGGCCACCACCGGCGCGCATACCGCACGTACGCTCTACGACGCGCCCGGCTGGGTGGTGCACAACAACACCGATCTCTGGCGTCAGGCCGGGCCCATCGATGGCGCCAAGTGGAGCCTGTGGCCGATGGGCGGGGTGTGGTTGTTGCAGCAGCTGTGGGATCGCTGGGACTACGGCCGCGACCGTGCGTATCTGAGCAAGATCTACCCGTTGTTCAAGGGTGCGGCGGAGTTCTTCGTTGCCACGTTGATGCGCGACCCGCAAACGGGCGCGATGGTGACCAATCCATCGATGTCGCCGGAAAACCAGCATCCGTTCGGCGCTGCCGTGTGCGCCGGGCCGACCATGGATGCGCAGCTGTTGCGCGACCTGTTCGCGCAGTGCATCGCGATGAGCAAGTTGCTCAACGTCGATGCGGCGCTGGCGCAGCAGCTGGCCACGCTGCGCGAGCAACTGCCGCCCAACCGCATCGGCAAGGCGGGGCAGTTGCAGGAGTGGCAGCAGGATTGGGATATGGACGCGCCGGAGATCCACCACCGTCATGTCTCGCATCTCTACGCGCTGCATCCGTCGAGCCAGATCAATCTGCGCGATACGCCGGAGCTGGCCGCTGCTGCCAGGCGTTCGCTGGAAATCCGTGGCGACAACGCCACCGGCTGGGGGATCGGCTGGCGGCTGAATCTGTGGGCACGGCTGGCCGATGGCGAGCATGCGTATCGCATCCTGCAACTGCTGATTTCGCCCGATCGCACCTACCCGAACCTGTTCGACGCACATCCGCCGTTCCAGATCGACGGCAACTTCGGCGGCACCGCCGGCATCACCGAAATGCTGTTGCAAAGCTGGGGCGGCAGTGTGTTCCTGCTACCCGCCTTGCCCGCTACCTGGCCGCGCGGCAGCATGCGCGGCGTGCGCGTGCGTGGCGGCGCCAGCATCGATCTGGAATGGGATGGCGGTCGCTTGCAGCAGGCACGCCTGCACAGCGATCGTGGCGGACGCTATCAACTGTCCTATGCAGGGCAGACCCTGGACCTGGAACTGGGCGCGGGCCGCACCCAGCAGGTGGGACTCAACAACAACCGATTGGTGAAGCAATGAGCTTGTACGTAGGACTGGACGTGGGCACGCAGAGCGTCAAGCTGGTGGCCTACGACGCGCAGGAGCGCGCTGTGGTTGCCACCATCGCCGCACCGATGGAGCTGATCAGCCGCGATGACGGCACCCGCGAGCAGCAGGCGCAGTGGTGGGTCGATGGCATCGTGCATTGCTTCGCGCAGCTCGATGGCGAACAACGTGCGCGCGTGCGCGGTATCTCCGTGTCGGGCCAACAGCATGGTTTCGTGCCGGTGGCCGCCGATGGCAGCGTCACCGCGCCGGTCAAGCTGTGGTGCGATACCAGCACGGCGCTGGAATGCGACGAAATCATGGACGCGGTGGGCGGCGCGGCAGGCAGCGTGGCTGCCGCAGGCAACCCGATCCTGGCCGGCTACACCGCATCCAAACTGCCGTGGACGCGCAAGCATCGCCCTGAGGCGTATGCGGCGATGACCACGGTGATGCTGCCGCACGATTACATCAATTTTTGGCTCACCGGCGAACGCTTTGCCGAAGTGGGCGATGCCTCCGGCACCGGCTGGCTGGATGTACGCACGCGCCAGTGGTCCGAGCGCATGCTCGGCGCCGTCGATGCGCAGCGCGACCTGCGCGCGGCGTTGCCGCCGCTGGTGGAAACCGGTGCGGTGTATGCCTTGTCCGATGCGGCCGCCGATGCATTGAAGTTGCCGGCCGGCGTGCGCGTCACCACCGGCGGTGGCGACAACATGATGGCGGCCATCGGCACCGGCAATGTGGTGCCGGGCCGCCTGACGATGAGCCTGGGCACCAGCGGCACCTTGTTCGCCTACGCAGATCATCCGGTGGTGGACGACGACGCACGCTGGGCCGCGTTCTGCTCGTCCAGCGGCGGCTGGTTGCCGCTGATCTGCACCATGAACTGCACCGTCGCCACCGAAGCGGTGATGCGCATGTTCTCCATCACCCGCGAGCAGACCGAGGCGATGATTGCCGACACCGCACCCGGTGCCGACGGGCTGGTGTTGCTGCCGTTCTTCAACGGCGAGCGCACACCCAATTTGCCCGATGCACGCGGCTGTTTGTTCGGCATGGATCTGCACAACACCACTGCTGCGCATTTCTATCGCGCCGCGATGGAAGGCGCCACCTACAGCCTGCGCAATGGCTTCGACGCTTTCGTCGCGGCCGGCCTGCAGTTCGATACCATCCTGCTCACCGGCGGCGGCAGCAAGAGCGCGCAGTGGCGGCAGATGGTGGCCGACGTTTTCAATCTGCCCGTCGTGGTGCCAACCCAACCCGAAGGCGCCGCCTTCGGTGCCGCGCTGCAAGCGCTGTGGGCCTGCGACCGCGACGATGGTGGCGATGCCGCGTTGTCGGAGGTGGTGCTGGAGCACCTGCAGGTAGACGACGCGCTCGCCGCACAGCCCGACCCGCAGCGCGTGGCCCAGTATCAGCAGCACTACCAAGCCTTCCTCAAGCACCTGCACGTCGTCAGCCCGCTCTACGCTGACTGATTCACCACTCCCCCAGAACCAAGGACATCACACCCCATGAGCAACACCGTTTTCATCGGCGCGAAGGAATATTTCCCCGGCATCGGCAAGATCGGCTTCGAAGGCCGCGACTCCGATAACCCGCTCGCGTTCAAGGTCTACGACGCCAACAAAAAAATCGGCGACAAGACCATGGCCGAGCATCTGCGCTTTGCCGTGGCCTACTGGCATAGCTTCTGCGGCAACGGCGCCGATCCGTTCGGCCCGGGCACGCGCGCGTATCCGTGGGATGCGGGCAATACCGCGCTGGGGCGCGCCGAAGCCAAGGCCGATGCCGCGTTCGAATTCTTCACCAAGCTCGGCGTGCCGTATTACTGCTTCCACGACATCGACCTGTCGCCGGATGCCGACGATATCGGCGAATACGAAAGCAACCTCACCCACATGGTCGGCATCGCCAAGCAGCGCCAGGCCGACACCGGCATCAAGTTGCTGTGGGGCACTGCGAACCTGTTCTCGCACCCGCGCTACATGAATGGCGCATCCACCAACCCGGACTTCAATGTGGTGGCGCGCGCGGCGGTGCAGGTCAAGGCTGCGATCGATGCCACCGTGGAATTGGGCGGCGAAAACTACGTGTTCTGGGGCGGCCGCGAAGGCTATGCCTGCCTGCACAACACGCAGATGAAGCGCGAGCAGGACAACATGGCGCGCTTCCTCACCCTGGCACGCGACTACGGCCGCGCGATCGGCTTCAAGGGCAACTTCCTGATCGAGCCCAAGCCGATGGAGCCGATGAAGCACCAGTACGACTTCGACAGCGCCACGGTGATCGGCTTCCTGCGTCAGCATGGCCTGGACCAGGATTTCAAGCTCAATATCGAAGCCAACCATGCGACGTTGTCGGGCCACAGCTTCGAGCATGACCTGCAGGTGGCATCCGATGCCGGTCTGCTCGGCAGCATCGATGCCAACCGCGGCAACCCGCAGAACGGCTGGGATACCGACCAGTTCCCGACCGACCTGTACGACACCGTCGGCGCGATGCTGGTAGTGCTGCGGCAGGGCGGGCTGGCACCGGGCGGCTTGAACTTCGATGCAAAGGTGCGTCGTGAATCGTCCGACCCGCAGGACCTGTTCATGGCGCATATCGGCGGCATGGACGCGTTCGCACGCGGTCTGGAAGTGGCCAACGCGCTGCTGACGTCCTCGCCGCTGGAAACCTGGCGCGCCGAGCGTTACGCCAGCTTCGACAGCGGCGCCGGTGCGGCGTTCGCCAATGGGTCCAGCACGCTGGTGGACGTGGCCAAGCATGCGGCCGGCAATGTGCCGACCCAGATCAGCGGCCGCCAGGAAGCCTACGAAAACCTGATCAATCAGTACCTGACGCGTTGATGTCCCGTGGCCGGCGGCGCATCGCGTCGCCGGCCGACGGCGGCCACACCAGTGACCGCTCCCTTGCATGTTTCCAGGTGAACCCATGTCCAGTGTCTCCGTAAACGGCGCCCCCGATGCCGGTGAGAACACCCGTTTCATCGTCCTGATCAGTTGCGTTGCAACGATCGGCGGTTTTTTGTTCGGTTTCGATAGCGGCGTGATCAACGGCACTGTCGATGGCCTGAAGCAGACCTTCCATTCCAGCGCAGCCGAGACCGGATTCGAGGTCGCCTCGATGCTGCTGGGTTGCGCCATCGGCGCCTTCTTCGCCGGCCGCCTGGCCGACCGTTGGGGCCGCCGCGCGGTCCTGATCATTTCTGCGGCGCTGTTCCTGCTCTCGGCCATCGGTGCCGGTGCCTCGCACAGCTCCGGCTTTTTCATCTTCGCGCGCGTCATGGGCGGCTTTGCCGTCGGTGCGGCGAGCGTCATTTCACCGGCCTACATCGCCGAGGTCGCCTCCGCACGCTATCGCGGCCGGCTGGCCACGATGCAGCAGATCGCCATCATCAGCGGGCTGTTTTGCGCCTTCCTGAGCAACTATCTGCTCGCCAACGCGGCGGGTGCCTCCACCGAGCCATTGTGGGCCGGACAGGCCGCCTGGCGCTGGATGTTCTGGATGCAGGCGATTCCGTCGCTGGCGTTCCTGCTGTTGCTGCTGGTCATCCCCGAAAGCCCGCGCTACCTGGTGGTCAAGGGCCGTCGCGAGCAGGCGCTGGTGGTGCTCAAGCGGCTGTACGGCAATGCTGCCGCGCAGACCAAGCTGACCGAAATCTCCGCGTCCATGTCGGCCGACCAGCACAAGCCCAAGTTCTCCGACCTGATCAGCAAGGCCACCGGCAAGGTTCGCCCCATCGTCTGGATCGGCGTCGGCCTGGCAGTGTTCCAGCAATTGGTCGGCATCAACGTGGTGTTCTATTACGGCGCAGTGTTGTGGCAGGCGGTGGGCTTCTCCGAACAGGACGCACTGCTGATCAACGTGCTCTCCGGCGGCCTGAGCATCGGCGCCTGCCTGGTCACGGTGATGCTGGTCGACAAGATCGGCCGCAAGCCGCTGCTGTGGATCGGCTCGGTCGGCATGGCTGTGTCGCTGGCCTTGGTGACTTATGCGTTCGCCACCGCGTCGCTTGACGCCACAGGCAAGCTGGCGATGTCCGATGCCATGGGCATGCTGGCGCTGGTGGCCGCTAACGTCTACGTAGTGTTCTTCAACGCCTCGTGGGGCCCGGTGATGTGGGTGATGCTGGGCGAGATGTTCCCCAACCAGATCCGCGGTTCGGGCCTGGCCATTGCCGGTGCCGCGCAGTGGACTTCCAACTTCGCCATCACCGTCAGCTTCCCGATCCTGCTAGGCAGCATCGGTCTCGCCGGCGCCTACGGCATCTACACGGTTGCCGCCTTCATCTCGGTGTTCTTCGTGCTCAAGTACGTCTACGAGACCAAGGGCAAGGAGTTGGAGCAGATGGAGGGTTGACCAGCGCGTTGTGCTGAAATCAGCATAGGAAATGCAGAAGGCCGCGCAATGCGCGGCTTTCTGCCTGTCTAGCCAGTCATTCGATACGGTGTGTGCGTCAGTTGATGCGTTGGGTCTTGCGCTCGAACCCTCCAGGCGCGTGAACAGTGCACCAAGTGGAGTGCAACGTGGGTCTCTGGATACGAGCGTGGCTCAAGGAAATTGACAGCCTTATTTCAAATTGTGCGCCAACGCTATACTCCATCGGGCGCTTCCCTACAGACTAGAGATCAATCGTGGAACCAAGGAGTGGTGGGATGGTGGTAGCAAAGGAATTCTTCAGGGGCGCGCTGATAAGCGTCTGCTATTGCTTGGCATTTCTGTCGCTTTGGTATTGCTCCATTGATCAGTGGTACCTGCCTGTCGGCTTGCGTGTCATCACGCTGTTGTTCCGTCCTTATCGGGAGTGGCCGTTCCTGTTGGTAGGCGACGCGGCCGCCATGCTCTGGTTGCGTGTTCCGCTCTCACACACCCAAAATTACGATCTTGCCTGGGCATACGTCAGCCCATTCGTCCATGCGCCCATGATTGCGCTGGTTGTTTGGTTGGCCCGCAACTATGTGGGCAAGGTGCTCTTTCATGCTTCCGTGCTTATCCCTTTTGCGATTGCAATCGCCTTGTGTAATTCGTTGTGGAGCATCGCCCTCAATGCGGGACTCGGAGGGCCAGATACAAAGAATTTTATGGAGTTCTCGCTCCGGTACTGGCTGGGCAGTTACTTGGGCATTTTGGTGTTTCTGCTTCCCGCGATGCTTTGGTCGCCTCGGCGAAAAGAAATTGCTCGTCTGGATCTGCCGAGAGATCTCGGCGTGTCGGTCGCTGTGATCGTGGGTCTGTTCTATGTAATCGGCTTCGTCCAGGAGCCTTCTTTCAGAACGGGCTTGATGGTGGCGTTAATTGGGCCCGCTGTTTTCTTGACGTTTCGTCATGGATGGACAGGAACCGCACTGGGTACGCTTCTAGCCAACTTTGCGTTGGCGATTACGATTCCGAAGACCTATGAAATAGGCTATTACAACGCAAATCTTTATGCTGCTCAGCTCCTTCATGTGGCCGTGAGTACGTGCTTGTTTATCTTCGGTAAGAAACTGGTCAAGCCGATCAGGCGGTTCGACACCATCAGGCGAATCAAGGCTGACGCTCAGGAGGCCGTCCAAGCCAGTTATCTTGCCGCTGAGCGAACATTGCGTAATCGGGTCGTGGAGTACTCCGATCTCAATGTTCAAATGAACCGTATACGCAAGCGCGCGATTGCTGATCTGCGGGAACGCGGAAATCATGCGGTTGCAATGGAAATGACGCGTATCGCGGTGATCGAATCCAGGCTTCTGCATGAATATGTTTCCGCTCTCTATCCGCTTGAGATCGAGACGCACGGTTTATTCGGCTCACTTCGACGTGAAGGTTTGGAGCGATTGACGTCAAGCACGTTCGAATGCCTTCTGCACGGGGACTGCTTCAAACTTTCATTGGGATTGCAGCTGGCTGCTTACCGGTGCACGCTCAATGCGCTAGAGCTTCTGCCTGAAGCAGACAAGCATTTTCTACATGCGCGTGTTTGGCGTGGCCGGGGGGCGCAGGGCATCGTCATGCGCGTGTTTGCGGACACATCTTTGATTGATTCGGTGCGGCGTGATTCTCCTGAGGCTGAGGCCGAATTCCGTGCCCGGCTTAAGTCGCATGGCGGCACGTTTCGCCGCCGCCATGCGTTGGTCCTAACTTTCCTTATGGCCGAAGCGTCGCCTGCTATTGCGACGGCGCAACCTTCCAGCGTTCCCCGTTGGCTTGCCGCTCGACATGCACGGTGAAGTTTTCTGTCCGGTAAACCACTTTAGCGCTTGGTCCGAGCTCGTCTGACGACGTCGTAGGTGCGGTGTTGGCCCAGATCGAGTTTGTAGCGGGGAGAATGACGCGATCAGCATCCTTGCCCATCGGCAGGGTCCAGAGTGCATTATCGACGCGAGCGACGACTGCTCGGACCAACCCTGCAGTATCGTTGATCTGGAGGTAGGTCACACCGTCGCGTTGAAACTCGTAGATCGACCAGGCGGAATCCAGTGCAAGATTGGTTGCTGCAGCGGGGCTACGCTCGCCTAGTCCGTTTGTTGCGCGCGCGCCAACGCCACCTGCACAGCACCCCCCTGACTGCGCCGAGACGTGACCAGCGAGCGATGCGCAGCCCAGCACAAGAAGTGCCTTCAATACGTTCGATTTTACTTCCATGATGTCGCCTTCCCCTGCGCGGGGCGATGTTGCCTGCAATTCAGGCCCGCATAAGGTACGTCTGAGACGCGCCGGAGTGTTGCGCCCTGGTCGCAAAATCGTTTAACGCGATAGTCGGACGAATGCGGTGGATTTTGTTGGGTGCCAATCCTCTCGGTCTTATGGCTTGCTGCTTGTATGGCTTGAAGAACCAGGCAAAGTGCTTGTGCCGGTCCCATCTACCTCGCCACGAGGTGCAGCTTTGGAGATATTCCAACTTAGAGCAGCTAGCGAAAGGACTGTGCAGCCGCCAGGCGGGCGCGGCCGTTGCTCAGAACCTGCATGTACCACCATGTACCACTCGTACATTCCGGCTCTGAGCGCGCCGTCCGCCCCCAGCTGACGACTGCTCCCTACGTTTTGTTAGCCGCTCTTATCAGTTCGGCGAAAGCTCCCTAAAGGCACGTTCAAACCAATCAATCACCTGCTGGTGATGCCCCGGACCCCAGCGGCGCAGGAGTTGCTGGGTATGGTGGTCGGTGGGCGTGCGCAGGTCGGTGAGGCGCTGGGCGATGAAGAGTGCGGTCAGCGGTTGGGCGCAGTCGACTTCGATGCAATGACGCCAGGCGGCGTAGCTATCGGGGAGGTGGGTAGACATCGGGCAGGGTTCCGGGGCGAGGAGATGAACGCCGAGGCGCAGAAAGTGAGTGACGGACTTGCTTTCGCAGAACTAATGTTACTTTATAACACTTAATTTTCTCCGGGCAGTCGTTTCCTTCTATGTCGTTCTCTTTGCTGCCGTCCGTGCGCGGTTTGGAATCGCGTCTCATCACGTGGTTCCGCCTTCTGTGGCGTACCGAACGCCTGGTTGAGCGAGGGCGTGCGCGATGAAGCGGCGGCAATTGCTGCAGGGTGTTGGCGCTGGGTTGGTGCTCTCGCCGGGTCTGGGAAATGCGCAGGCGCTTCCAGCCCTGCAGGGATGCAGCGTGCAGCAGCAAGGCGATGTGCTGCGCCTAAGGCTGGAGTTGAGTGCGCAGGCGGTCTACAACAATTTCGGGTTGTCCGATCCTGAGCGACTGGTGATCGATTTGTCGGGCGTCTCAAGCCAGTCGCCGCGCATTGCGCCTCTGCCCCCTGGCACGGCGGTCATCGCCATCCGCAGCGGGCCACACGCCGATGGGATGCGTGTGGTGCTCGATCTGGCCCAGCCGGTCGCAGTCACTACGCGCTGGGACGGCAATGTTTTGTTACTGGACCTGGCTGCCGCATCCAGCGCGGGGCCGCTGTCGACAGTCGTGGCTGCAGAGGCGCCGATCATCGCGACGCGCTCGCGCTTGCATCCGTACGTGATCGCCATCGACGCCGGCCACGGCGGCAAGGATCCAGGTGCGGTCAGTGCCGATGCGCGTTACGAGAAGTATGTCGCCATGGCAGTGGCCGGGCGTCTGCATCAGCGGCTCGCCGCCGACACGCGCTACCGACCGACCATGATCCGCAGCGACGACCGTTTCGTGCCGCTGCACGAACGGGTGTTGATCGCCCATCGCCACAATGCCGATCTGTTCGTGTCCATCCATGCCGACGCCGCGCCCAACACGCAGGCCAGCGGCGCATCGGTGTTTGCCTTGTCCGAAAATGGTGCCAGCTCGGCGTTGGCGCGTTGGATTGCCGACAGCGAGAACGCCGCAGACGACATGGGCGACAACGCACGCCGGCTACGCGTGCCGAGCAATCCGGTGCTGTCGCAGGTACTGGCCGATCTGTCGCTGAGCGGAACCATCGCCAGCAGCGTTGCGTTCGGCAACTTGATGCTGGGCCGCCTGCAGCACGTGACCCGGCTGCATCAGCTTCAGGTGGGGCAGGCCGGTTTTGCCGTACTGAAGTCGCCCGACATTCCCTCGCTGCTGGTGGAAACCGGCTTCATGAGCAACCGCGACGATTGCTATCGCTTATGCGGCGATGCGCATCAAGACGAGCTCGCGCATACCCTGCATGCGGGCATCGACGATTACTTCCAGGCATTTCCTGGCCGCGCCTGATACGCGGCTGTCATCTTCATCATCAACGAGTTCCCGATGTCCGCCACGCTTCCCGATGTTGCCGTTACCGAACCGCCCGCGTTGAGCGCACCACTGCGCTGGGTGGGCATGCACGATATTGCCATCCCCGTACGCCTGGATGAGGCGGAGCCCAGCGGTACCGTCGCGGCTCGCGCCAGCGTGCAGGTCGATCTGCCGCGCCCCGAGATCAAGGGCATCCATATGTCGCGGCTGTATCGCCTCTTGGACCGGTATCTGGAGCAGCCGGTCTCCCCAGCGATGTTGTCGCAGTTGTTGCAGGCCTTGATCGACAGCCATGCCGACTGCGGCAGCCGGGCGGCGCGGGTGACGCTGTCGTTCGAGGTGATGCTGCGCACGCCGGCTTTGCTCAGCGAAGGCCTGGCCGGCTGGCGCGCGTACCCGGTGCGCATCGATGCGCAGTGCAGGGCAGGGCGCAGCCAGGTCCAGCTGCAGATCGACGTGCTGTATGCCTCGACCTGCCCGTGTTCGGCGGCACTGTCGCGGCAGTTGTTGAGCGAGGCATTTGTGCAGCAGCACGCCGGTCGCGCTGCGGTGCCGTTGGACGACATTGCGCAGTGGCTGCAGGTGCACGGCTCATATGCCACACCGCACAGTCAGCGCAGCCTGGCACGGGTGCGCGTGGATCTGTTGGCCTGCCTGCAGCGGCTGGATATCCGTGCATTGATCGGCGTCTGCGAACAGGCATTGGCGACGCCGGTGCAGGCGGCGGTGCGGCGGATCGACGAGCAGGCATTTGCACGTTTGAACGGCGCCAACCTGATGTACGTGGAAGATGCCGCGCGGCGTTTGCGCATGGCGTTGGCCGAGCGCTACACGTCCTTCGACGTGGCAGTGCGCCACCTGGAAAGTTTGCATGCCCATGACGCCGTTGCCGAAACCGGCAGCGATGAAGATCGCACATCCCCGTTTGCCAGTTGAGGAGAAGCCATGCACTGCAAATATCCAAGGCGTGTCGCGCGGATGGCGCGCAAGTACGGCATGTCGGCTATCGCGATGGGGCAGGGGCGATACAACATGCGCTGCGCGCCAGGGATCGATCTGTCTGTGCTGCTGGCACTCATCGTGTTGCTGTGATCGACAAGCCTGTCGATCACGCCGCGCACGCGGGGCAGTGCAGCAGATCGCTCGGCAGGGTGCGATCTCGATTGCTTCCAGGTCGGCCAATGGTGTGGCGCTCAACCGGACTCGGCCAGATGACTCGATTGGCCTAAGAGTGCTGTGACGGGGACTGCCGAACGTCACGGCCTGTGCGGTCTCGCTGCCCGCCGCTGCAGCGGCACCGCCCATTAAAAACACATGCGCCACAATGCAAAAACCCCGCAATGCGGGGCTTCGGCGTGGTCTGCAGCAGGACGAACGTGGTGCTCCCTAGGGGACTCGAACCCCTGTTTTAGCCTTGAGAGGGCCACGTCCTAACCATTAGACGAAGGGAGCGTTTTTGTCGCGTCTTGTGCAGCGCGCTAGTATAGTGAGGTAATAGCCGTTGGGCAATCCTGCAACACAAGACGGAAGCGCCATCATCGAACCCTCAGTTACATCCCCGTTCACGCTGCGCGTCATCCCACGCGATCAGCACACCATTTCGCGTAAGGACATCAGCCCCAACGCGCTGCGCGTGCTGTATCGCCTGCGCGAGTCCGGCTTTGGCGCCTACCTGGTCGGTGGCGCAGTCCGCGACCTGCTGGTCGGTGGCCACCCCAAGGATTTCGACGTTGCGACCAGCGCCACGCCGGAAGAAGTCAAGGCGCTGTTCCGCAATTGCCGGTTGATCGGCCGTCGCTTTCGTCTGGCGCACGTGGTGTTCGGCCGCGAGATCATCGAAGTGGCCACGTTCCGCGCCAACATCGACGATGGCAGCGGCGACCGCGAGCTGGATAACGGCCGCCTGGTGCGCGACAACGTCTACGGCAGCATCGAAGACGACGCGATCCGCCGCGACTTCACCTGCAACGCCTTGTACTACGCGATCGAAGATTTTTCGGTGCGCGATTACTGCGGCGGCTTCGAAGACGTGCAGGCACGTCTGATGAAGTTGATCGGCGACCCGGAGCTGCGTTACCAGGAAGATCCGGTGCGTATGCTGCGTGCAGTGCGCCTGGCGGCCAAGTTGAACTTCGAGATCGAAGCCGGCAGTGCCGAACCGATCCCGCGTCTGGCCGGGCTGTTGTCCGAAGCTGCGCCGGCACGCCTGTTCGAAGAAATTCTCAAGCTGTTCCTGTCCGGGCACGGCGTGGCCAGTTTCGAAGGCCTGGAGCGTTACGGCCTGCTCGGCGCGTTGTTCCCCGAGAGTGCGGCGGCGCTCAAATCCAACCGTAGCGGCGCGTTGCGCGCGATGGTGCTGGAAGGTTTGCGCAATACCGATGCGCGCGTGGCCAACGACGAGCCGGTGTCGCCGGCCTTCCTGTTCGCGTTGCTGCTGTGGCCGGCGTTCTGCCGCACCTTGATGGGGCTGCAGGCGCAGGGCGTGCAGCCGGAAGATGCGCAGCGGCGCGCCGCCGACCGGGTCACCTTGCACCAGCTTGAGCGGGTGGCGTTGCCGCGCCGCTTCTCGCTGCCGATGCAGGAAATCTGGTTGCTGCAGACGCGCTTCTCGTCGCGTCAACGCAAGCGCGTGTTCCGTACCTTGTCGCATCCGCGCTTCCGCGCGGCGTTCGATTTTCTGGTGTTGCGTCAGTTCGCGTCGGCCGATCATGCGGCCGATGTGGAGTTCTGGCGCGAGGCGCAAAAGTCGTCCGGCCAGGAGCTGGTCGATGCGATCGAATCGGCGCAGGCCGATCACGATGGCGACGAGGGTGCACCGCGCAAGCGTCGCCGCCGTCGTCGTCGCACCGGCGCGTCGGCAGGCGAGTAAGGCATGCATGTCGCCTTTGTCGGCCTGGGTGCCAACCTGGGCCCGGCCGAGGCCAGCGTGCGTGCAGCCATCGCTGCGCTCGGCGCGCTGCCGCAGTCCACGCTGATTGCGGCTTCGCGCCTGTACCGCACGCCGGCCTGGGGCCACGAAGACCAGCCCGATTTCATCAATGCCGTGGCGCAGCTGCGCACCGAGCTGGCGCCGCTGCCGCTGCTGGAGGGCTTGCTCGGCATCGAGCAGTCGTTCGGCCGTGAGCGCCGCGCCGGCGAGCGCTGGGGCCCGCGCACGCTGGATCTGGACCTGCTGCTCTACGCTGATCAAGTGATCGATCTGCCGCAGCTGCAGGTGCCGCACCCGCATCTGCACGCACGCGGCTTCGCACTGCTGCCGTTGTCCGAGCTGGCACCGGAGGCCATCATTCCAGGTCATGGAACAGTGCGGCACGCATTGCAGGCGATCGATGTCTGCGGGCTGGAGCCGATTGGGTAGATAATGGCCGGCTTATCACCCCACGTAATGACTTCATGAGCAGCCACGCCGACAGCAAGCCCTGGACCGTGCCCGCCTTGGCGCAGGCCAAGCGCGAGGGTCGAAAACTGGTGATGTTGACCGCCTACGACGCCGGGTTTGCGCGCAGCTTCGACGCCAATGGCGTGGACCTGATCCTGGTCGGCGACTCGCTCGGCATGGTGGTGCAGGGGCACGATTCCACCTTGCCGGTCACCACCGCCGACATGGTCTACCACACCGCTGCGGTCGCGCGCGTGCTGGAGCGGGCCTTGCTGGTGGCCGATCTGTCGTTTCAGGCTGATGCCACGCCCGAGCGTGCGCTCGATGCCGCCACCCAGCTGCTGCAAGCCGGTGCGGAGATGGTCAAGATCGAAGGCGCTGGGCACAAGCTCGACGTCATCCGTTACCTGGTGGAGCGCGAGATCCCGGTGTGTTCGCACCTGGGGCTCACCCCGCAATCGGTGCTGCGGTTTGGCGGCTACAAGGTGCAGGGCCGCGGTGAAGCCGGCGAGCAATTGCGCCGCGATGCGCAGGCGGTGGTCGATGCAGGAGCCAGCCTGGTGGTGCTGGAGTGCGTGCCCACGCCGATCGCCGCGCAGATCAGCGCCGACCTCAGCGTGCCCACCATCGGCATCGGTGCCGGCCCGGGCTGCGATGGCCAGGTGCTGGTGATGCACGACATGCTGGGTCTGGACAGCGGCCATCGCCGGCCGAAGTTCGTCAAGGATTTCCTGGCCGAAGGCGGCTCGGTGGCCGGCGCGGTGCGTGCCTATGCGCAGGCTGTGCGCGATGGCAGCTTCCCCGATGCAGAGCACGCGTACGCCGCATGATCCAGACCATTACCGATCTTTTCACCTTGCGCGCCCTGGTCACCGGCTGGAAGCGCGAGGGCCTGCGCGTGGCGCTGGTGCCGACCATGGGCAACCTGCACGCCGGGCATTATTCGCTGGTGATGCTGGCGCGCCAGTATGCCGACCGCGTGGTGTCGAGCGTGTTCGTCAACCCGACCCAGTTCGGGCCGAATGAAGACTTCGCCCGTTACCCGCGCACGCCCGAAGCCGACCTACGTGGGTTGGAAGACGCCGGTTGCGATGCGCTGTGGCTGCCGGACGTGGACACCATGTATCCGCTCGGCACTGCGTTGGCCACGCCGGTCCACGCACCGGGCGTCAGCGATGTGCTGGAAGGCGTGTGCCGGCCGGGGCATTTCGATGGCGTATGCACGGTGGTGGCGCGTCTGTTCAACCAGGTGCAGCCGGATGTAGCCGCATTCGGCAAGAAGGACTACCAACAGCTGGCGGTGATCCGGCAGATGGCGGCAGACCTCGCATTTCCGATCGAGATCCTGGGCGGCAGCATCGTGCGTGAAGCCGACGGCCTGGCGATGAGCTCGCGTAACCAGTATCTGTCGGCCGAGGATCGGCCCGTGTCGGCACAGATCCGCAAGGTGCTGCTGCAGATGCGCGACAGGTACACCGCCGGCACGCCACGCGCGCAGGTTGAAGAAAGCGCCGTGCAGGCGCTGGAACAGGCCGGTTTCCAGGTCGATTACGCGGTGGTGCGCCTGCCCGATCTGAACGAGCCGGACGACAGCAATGCCGGTGCTCGTGTGGCCTTGGTCGCCGCGCGTCTGGGCGCGACGCGGCTGATCGACAACCTGGAATTCTGAGACTGCCCGGATCGCCGCGTGCTGCCGCGCTGAGCGGTGGCGGCACGCGCGCGATCCAGGGCCAAAGGTCAGGGCCAAAGGTCTTGTCTCACCGCCGCCTGAAGCCCTCACCAGCGGCCGCGCGGCACCCGGGTGAGCGCGGGCGCTTTCCGCTAAAATGCCATCTTTCCTTTCGTTGTTGCCTGCGTCCATGCACCTGTCCTTGCTCAAAGCCAAGATCCACCGCGCCACCGTCACTCACTCCGAGCTCAATTACGAAGGCTCGATCGCCATCGACGGCCTGCTGCTGGAAGCGACCGGCATCCGCGAATTCGAACAGGTCCACATCTGGGACGTCACCAACGGTGCGCGCTTCAGCACCTACGCCATCCGTGCCGAAGAAGGCAGCGGCATCCTGTCGCTCAACGGCGGTGCTGCGCGTCATGTGCAAGTGGGCGATCTGATCATCGTGGCTGCGTTCGCCAGCATGAGCGAAGACGAAGCCAAGACCTTCAAGCCCAATCTGGTATATGTGGACGCGCACAACGCAATCTCCCACACCAACCACAGCATCCCCACGCAGGCCGCATGACACAGACCAACGGATTCGACGCGCTTCACGCCCACGCCCAGCGCCTGCGCGGCGCTGCCATCCCCGCATTGCTTGCCGCCGAGCCGGAACGGCCGACGCAGTACGCCAGGCAAGTCGGTCCGTTGTATTTCAATTTCGCGCGCCAGAAGTACGACCGCGCCGCGTTGGATGCACTGTTTGCTATCGCGCGCGAGCGCGATCTGGCCGGTGCATTCCAGCGCCTGTTTCGTGGCGAGCAGGTCAATGTCACCGAACAGCGCGCTGCATTGCACACCGCGTTGCGTGGCGATCTGACCGACGCGCCGGTGGCCTCTGAGGCTTATGCCACCGCTGCAGAAGTGCGCCAGCGCATGGGTGCGTTGATCGAGCAACTCGAAGCCACCGACGTCACCGATATCGTCAGTGTCGGCATTGGTGGGTCGGACCTGGGCCCGCGTCTGGTCGCCGATGCATTGCGTCCGGTGACCGGTGCGCGCTTCCGCGTGCATTTCGTGTCCAACGTCGATGGCGCCGCCATGCAGCGCACGCTGGCCACGCTGGATCCGGCACGCACCGCCGGCATCCTGATTTCCAAGACCTTCGGCACTCAGGAAACCCTGCTCAACGGCGGCATCCTGCATGCCTGGTTGGGCGGCAGCGAGCGCCTGTTTGCAGTGAGCGCCAACCCCGAGCGTGCGGCCAAGGCCTTCGACATCGCACCGAGCCGCGTGCTGCCGATGTGGGATTGGGTCGGCGGGCGCTATTCGTTGTGGTCGGCGGTCGGTTTCCCGATTGCGCTGGCGATCGGCTTCGAACGTTTCGAACAGCTGCTCGAAGGCGCCGCGCAGTTCGACGCGCATGCGCTCAACACGCCGCTGGAAGAAAACGTCGCGGTACTGCACGGCCTGACTGCGGTGTGGAACCGCAACCTGCTCGGCAGCGCCACGCATGCGGTGATGACCTACGACCAGCGCCTGGCCTTGCTGCCGGCGTATCTGCAACAGCTGGTGATGGAGAGCCTGGGCAAGCGGGTCAAGCTCGATGGCTCGGCGGTCGACAGCGACACCGTGGCGGTGTGGTGGGGCGGTGCGGGTACCGATGTGCAGCACAGCTTTTTCCAGGCGCTGCATCAGGGCACCAGCGTGGTGCCGGCCGATTTCATCGGCACTGTGCACAACGACGACCCGTATGCCGAGAACCACGTGGCCCTGATGGCCAATGTGTTGGCGCAGACCGAGGCGTTGGCCAATGGTCAGGACAGCAGCGACCCGCACCGTAGCTATCCGGGAGGCCGTCCGAGCACGGTAATCCTGCTCGATGCGCTCACTCCGCAGGCGCTGGGCGCATTGATCTCGATGTACGAGCACAGCGTCTACGTGCAATCGGTGATGTGGGGCATCAACGCGTTCGACCAGTTCGGTGTGGAGCTGGGCAAGCAGCTGGCCAGCCAGCTGTTGCCGGCATTGAAGGGCGAGTCGGCTGACGTCGCCGACCCGGTGACGCGCGAGCTGCTGAGCAAGTTGCGCGGCTGAGCGGCCGCACAGTTGTAGCGTCAAGCGGGGCCTACGGGCCCCGTTTCAGTTTGGGCGGCTAACAAGACGACGGCGCTCGCCGCCAGGCGGGCGCGGCCGGTTCTGGGTGCTCGTCTGTCTTAGTGCTGAGTGCGCCGTTTGCACCCACCTGATGATTGCCCACTACGGCTTTTAACCGCTCTCGTGTAGGCTTTGGCATGGAATAGTCCAAAATGGACAAATTTCCCAAAATGGGTATTTTGGCGTAGCCTGGGGTCACTCACTTCGCAGGACCGCCCCATGTCCCGTCATCAGGACTTGCCCGAGCTCGAAAAAGCGCCAGCGGCCGACATCAAGATCAAGGGCTGGCCCAGCCTGATGCGCAAGGTGCGCACCCACGGCGCGGTGGTTATCACCAATCACAATCACCCCGAAGCGGTGGTGGTGGATGCGGAGGAATACCGGCATCTGGTGCGGCAGGCCAGCGCGCTTGCCGATGCGGCCACGCGTGCGCAGTCGCTGCAGGCCTTGCAGGTCAGATTCGACGCGCATCTTGCCGCGGTCGCCGATGGTGCGGTGCTGGGACCGGTGATCGCCAAGCCCGCAGGCCGTGGCCGCAAGATTCCCTTGGGTCCGTCGCTCTGATCGATGGGACATATTCTGGTACTGGCCGGCGTCAACGGCGCCGGCAAGAGTTCGCTGCTGGGCACCTTGCTGCAGGAAGACGGCGCCACCTGGTTCAACCCGGATGCCTTCACCCGGCAACTGGTGGAGCAGGGCTGGCTGCTGGAAGATGCCAATGCCCAGGCTTGGCAGGAAGGCGTGCGACGATTGCGCCAGGCAATGGCCGACGGCAGCGATTACGCCTTCGAAACCACGTTGGGCGCGACCACCATCCCGCGCTTGCTGCGCGAGGCCTGCGAACGGCACACAGTGGCAGTCTGGTTCTGTGGCTTGTCGACGGTGGAGTTGCATATCGAACGCGTTGCGGCGCGGGTTGCCGGCGGCGGTCATGCGATCGCCGAGCACAAGATCCGCGAGCGCTTCGATGCCTCGCGCGCCAATCTGATCGCCTTGCTGCCGCACCTGTCGGTGCTGCACGTCTACGACAACAGCGCCGCTGCCGATGCATCGGGGCAGGCCGAGCCGCTGCTGGTACTGGAACTGGATCGGGCCGGTCTGCATTACCCGCAGACGCCCGCAGAGCTGGCACAGGTACCGGAATGGGCCAAGCCCATCGTGATGGCAGCACTGGAAACGCGCCGAGTGTCTTGAAGCGTGCATCCGGTCCTGCGAGTGGTTCTTGAAGCGTGCACTCGGTCCAGCGAGCGGTGATGGCGCCGCGCGCCCGACTCACTCAGCTTCTGACTGTATCCAAACGCCTCTACGACTCAAATCCTTTGCTGCTTTTGCATCTTGTGTCTGGATGGAATTAGATATTTCGGATAGATCACATGCAGAGCGAATGATTTACAGCGTGGCTGCAGGGCCCTTGCCCGCCCACCCTCGCGGGACACGCCGTGAATCCGTCCCTGGAGGCTCTTACGCGGCATCCATGCCGCGTAAGGTCCCGCGACGGTGGGCGGGCAAGGACCAGTCGGGAATGTCGGTCCGCATGGTGCAAGCAATGCGCGATGTATGTTGTTTGGATAACCGTGGTTTCGGTTAGCTTTCCAACACAAGCCGAGCCACCAATAACCTTTCAAAGAAGCAACCGACTAACGTTCTGGTGCGGTGTCCTCACCGCTTGCGGGACCGTGTGGCGGCATGGATGCCGCCACCGAGCCTCCACGGACGGATTCACGGCGTGTCCCGCGAGCGGTGAGGGCACCGTGCCCTCGACTCACTCAGCTTTTGACTGTATCTAGACGCCTCTACCACTTGGATCCGTGGCTGCTTTTTCATCTTGTGTCTGGATGGAATGAGACAGTCGGATGGATCAAAAAACAGAGCGAATGATCTGCAGCGTGCAACACCACTGCATTCAGTACTAGGCGAGTGCTCGCTACGTTGTGTCAGTCGCTCAACATCTGTGCCGCAGGCAGACCGCGATTGCACAGACGGGCGCCGATCTCCGAGCCTCGGCAGGCATCGGTGTTGCAGAACAAACGCGTTGCCGAATTGCAGAAATGCAGCTTGCCGAATTGCAAAAATGCAGATGGATTGGATTCGACGTCTTGCGTTGTTTGCATGAGATAGCCGTACACCAGCGCGCCCTCGCGCAAGCGTCCGTCGTCCATCGCCCAGTTGAAACGACAGAAAGACGGTGCCGCTCGCAGCGCTTTGCCAGCACTGCGAGCGACTGCAACCTGCGCTTACGCCTTGCTCAATTGCACTGCCACCGGGTCGCCGGTGAGATACCCCACTGCAGCGCCAAAGCGGTCCTTGTAATTGGCGCACACCAGCGGGTCCAGGGTGGCCTTGACGGTGTCGTGCAGCGGGGTTTCCCAATCGCCGGGGTGCTGGAAGTTGCTCATCACGTAGGTCCAACCGTGGATCTGGTCGACCGCATGCAGACCGGTGGATTCGGCGCCTGCCGGCACCGACAGCACGCGTGTCAGTGCGCCGCTGTCCACGTTGTAGGCCCACAGGAAGTTATTGACGTGCAGGCTGCTGTCTTCGCCGATGAACAAGGTGCGCAGCGCTTCGGAAAACTTGAGATTGTCCGGGTTGGCCAGGCGTTCCGAGTCGGCGAGATTGCCCAGCGCGTCGGCGCTGGCCAGGTCATGGCCGGTGAGCGCGGCCGGGGCGGCCATGTCGATCGGTACCCAGTCGCTGTGGATCGTCGCACCGTGGCTGTCGCGCTGCCCGCCGCGTAGATTCAATGCGTACACCGCGCCGGATTCCGGGCCTTGCACTTTCACGTCGCCCGAGCCGTTGAGCATGCTGGTGACGATGTAGGACATCGCCATGTAGGCGACCTTGTCCTTTGCATTGACGGTGGTGCCTTCGAGCTTGGTAAAGCCCAGACTGCCGCCGGCCAATGCCGCGTAGCGGTGGGTTTCCAGATACGTGGCTGCCTTTTCCATGCCGGGCTTGATGCGGATCCAGTTGAAGGTGCCGTTGAACGGGATCTTGGTGAAGCTGGCATCGCCCGGGTCGCTCAGGTGCACATCGAGAATGTCGTCGGCGGTAAGGCGGTCGGCCATTGCCTGGATCTCGGCGCTGGTGGCGTGGCCCAACTTGATCCAGCTCAGCGTGGCCGCACCCGGGCCGATGCCCGAGGTCTGGTGCCACTTGCCGACATACAAGGTGCCAGCCGACAGGTCGGCCTTGCGGTCGGCGATGAACATGAAAAGCCCGCCATTGGTGGCGTCGTCGCCCATCAGCACGGTGCGTTGGTCTGGCATTACCTGCACCAGTTCGTGCGAGATGCGGCCCAGGCAGTAGTGCTTGCGCACGCTCCCGGTGCCATCCGGGTGCACGGTGATCTCCGGCAGGTGGCCGTAGTGATACGGGTTGGCCTTGGTCGGGTCGCCGTAGAGATGCGTGCTGTAGCTGCGGAACTGGGTATTGCTGGCCAGCGCGGTGGCGTCGGGTTCGTACTCTTCGCTGGACAGGTGGGTATTCCACGGCGACAGGCTGGCGCCGCAGGTGGTCCATAGCCCGTGCACCGGGGCGGTGTCGACGTTGTGGTACTTCACCAGCGACAGCTTGCCGGTGGCTGGGTCCTGGTCCAGCGTCAGCACCGCGATCGGCGCGGGTAGATGGCGATTGGTGTCGTTGCCGGCCTGGTCGCGGGTGGTGTATTCGAACTGCACCACCGCAAACACGTGATTGCCCTTGACTCCGGTCACCTTGGCATTGGGCAGGGTCAGCAGCGACGAGCCGTCCGGGCAGTCGGAAAAGAACGGGCGCTCGGCGCCGGGTTTGGAACGGTCGATGATGGGGCGATGCTGGATGTCGTAATAGCCGCCGGCCAGCACGGTGCCGCCCTTGCCGTCGGGCACTTGATCGCCGGTGACGAAGAACGGGTGGTAGGCCAATGCGTAGCGCTGGGTGCTGCCGTCGCTGCGGGCCACGGTCAGCGCCGAACCCACCGTGGTGGTGGCCATCGCGGCCGGGTTGGCCAGGCTGGGCGCAGGCATGCCATGGAAGGTGGCCGAGACCAGATGGGTGGGGTTTTCCGATGGCCGCAACCCACGCGCGGCCATGGCGGCACCGCCAAGTTGCTGGAGCGCGGCGGCGCTGGCGCTGCCGAGCGGCAACAGGGGAACGGCCGCCAGCAGTTGCATGAGGCGGCGACGGGAGGGGTCAGGGGAGGCAGACATCGGAACTCCAGGCAAAGACAACGATCAACGATGGCCGGTGGCGCATCGGCAAGCGGGTCACGCTAGGCCCGGGATATGACAGTTGTTTGACGGCGAGCTCACCCGTTGGCGTCGGTTCGGATGCCGCGCGCAAAGCGGGTGCGGCCAGTCCGCTGCGAGGTGCGGCGCCTGCGCAGTGCGGCCCGCGCCCGGTGGTGCGATGCAGCAAAGTACGAGATGGGCCAAGGCCAAGCGGCGCGCCGGATTTGGCGATTTTCCGTGGTTTGACAGGTGCTGTCGGTATTCCAAGGCTATAGCCCCGGCCAATAAGTTGGCCGTCATTCGGCATACGGGCGAGCGTGGTTGACAGGGTAGGGGAATCACGCAAGCGTACGCCGCCTAATGGCCTGCGGCGCAACGCATCGCCGTGGGAGAACCACCCTGGAGACCCGGATCTTGGACATGCTGCTTCGCCGTACCACCGCGCCCGTCGCGCGCCGCGCCCTCTCTCTGGCTACCGTTGCGGCGGTGCTGATGCTGGCTGCCTGCCAAGGCAAGGACTCCACCGCCGAGGCCAGCAAGACCGCGCCGGCCGCAGTGCCTGCCGAAGCGTCTACCACCATCCATCCGGACCAGTGGCCGTCGCCGAAGTGGCCGTTTGCGCAGGATGCGGCGCTGGAGCAGCGCGTCACCGACGTGATGGCCAAGATGAGCGTGGAAGAGAAGGTCGCCCAGACCATCCAGGGCGACATCGCCAGCCTGACCCCGGACGATGTGCGCAAGTATCGCCTCGGCTCGGTGCTGGCCGGCGGCAACTCCGATCCCGGCGGCAAGTACAACGCCAGCCCGGCCGAGTGGCTGAAGCTGGCCGACGCCTTTTATGAGGCGTCGATGGACACCTCCAAGGGCGGCAACGCGATTCCGATCATCTTCGGGATCGATGCGGTGCACGGCCAGAGCAACATCGTCGGCGCCACGCTGTTCCCGCACAACATCGGCTTAGGGGCAACGCGCAATCCGGAACTGATCAAGAAGATCGGCGAAGTCACCGCTGCCGAAACCCGCGTCACCGGCATGGAGTGGACCTTCGCGCCCACCGTCGCGGTACCGCAGGACGACCGCTGGGGCCGCAGTTACGAAGGCTATTCTGAGTCGCCGGATGTGGTGGCCAGCTTCGCCGGCAAGATGGTCGAAGGCGTGCAGGGCATTCCGGGCACTCCGCAGTTTCTGGACGGCAGCCACGTGATTTCGTCGGTGAAGCACTTCGTCGGCGACGGCGGCACCACCGACGGCAAGGATCAGGGCGACACCAAGGTGTCCGAAGCCACCATGCGCGACATCCACGCCGCCGGTTATCCGCCGGCGATTGCGGCCGGCGCGCAGACGGTGATGGCCTCGTTCAACAGCTTCAACGGCGAAAAGATGCACGGCAACAAGGTCATGCTGACCGACGTGCTGAAGGGCCGCATGAACTTCGGTGGCTTCGTGGTTGGCGACTGGAACGGCCAGGGCCAGGTCAAGGGCTGCACCAACGACAACTGCCCGGCCTCGTTCATTGCCGGTGTCGACATGGCGATGGCTGCCGACAGCTGGAAGGGCATCTACGACACCGAACTGGCGGCAGTGAAGTCCGGCCAGATTTCGGCCGAGCGCCTGGACGATGCGGTGCGCCGCATCCTGCGCGTCAAACTGCGCCTGGGCCTGTTCGAAGCCGGCAAGCCGTCCAAGCGCCCGCTCGGCGGCAAGTACGAATTGCTGGGCGCGCCGGAACATCGCGCCATCGCCCGTCAGGCGGTGCGCGAGTCGCTGGTGCTGCTGAAGAACCAGGCCGGCATCCTGCCGCTGGATCCGAAGAAGCGCGTGCTGGTGGTCGGCGATGGCGCCAACGACATGGGCAAGCAGTCCGGTGGTTGGACGCTGAACTGGCAGGGCACCGGCACCAAGCGCAGCGACTACCCCAACGGCAACACCATCTGGGAAGGTCTGGACAAGCAGATCAAGGCCGCCGGCGGCACTGCCGAGCTGGCCGTGGATGGCGCCTACAAGACCAAGCCGGATGTGGCGGTGGTGGTGTTCGGCGAAAACCCATACGCCGAATTCCAGGGCGACATCGCCACGTTGCTGTACAAGCCGGGCGACGACAGCGAGCTGGCCTTGCTGAAGAAGTTCAAGGCCGACGGCATTCCGGTGGTGGCGGTGTTCCTGAGCGGCCGTCCGCTGTGGATGAACCAGTACATCAACGTGGCCGATGCGTTCGTCGCTGCGTGGCTGCCGGGTTCGGAAGGCGAAGGCCTGGCTGACGTGCTGCTGCGAAAGGCCGATGGCACGGTGCAGAACGACTTCAAGGGCAAGCTGAGCTTCTCCTGGCCCAAGACCGCAGTGCAGTTCGCCAACAACGTGGGCCAGAAGGATTACGACCCGCAGTTCAAGTTCGGTTTCGGCCTGACCTACGCCGACAAGGGCGACCTGGCCGCACTGCCGGAAGACTCCGGCGTGTCCGGCGAGCAGTCGGTGGGCGGGGTGTACTTCGTGCGCGGCAAGCCGGCGCTCGGCATTGCGATGCAGCTGTCCAACGCGGGCCAGGCCAACATGCCGGCGACCACGCTGCCGGTGGGCCTGTCCGACGGCAGCCTGAAGATGAGCGCGGTCGACCACAAGGCGCAGGAAGACGCGCGGCGTTTGGTGTGGTCCGGTGCCAAGGCTGCCAGCGTGCTGCTGGTGTCCGGCAAGCCGGTGGATGTCTCGCGTGAGAGCAACGGCGATGTGCAGCTGCAGCTGACCATGCGCCGCGACAGCGCAGTGACCGCGCCGGTGTGGCTGGGCGTGGGCTGCGGCGACAAGTGCGGCGGTCGCGTCGATGCGCAGAAGACCCTGGCCGCACTGCCGCAAGGCCAGTGGAAGGTGGTCGGAATCCCGCTCAAGTGCTTTGCCAAGGCAGGTGCCGACGTCACCAAACTGACCCAGGTCGCCAGCATCGAAAGCGGTGCGGCACTGGATCTGGCGGTGTCGAAGATCGCGCTGGGCGCGCTCAACGAAGCCGACGTCGCGGTGGACTGCGCGGTCAAGTAATCCCCATGCCCGGAGGCACGCTTCCGGGCACGGTGCAGGTCAAGCGAAACAGGTGCGTCGCCGTTTCCGGCGACGTCTCAAAGCGGCCACCGATCGCGGTGGTGCCATCAGCCGCCGCGGGGGCGGTGTTGTCGATCGGCCGGGATGGCCTGCAGACGCGGTTCGCCGCGCTGCCATTGCGCACCTGGTGCGCTGCGGCGGCATTCTGCAGCCCTGCCTGATCGTCGGCGCATACCCCAGAGCCAGACAGGAGAGTGCAGTGGGTTTGGCGACGTTGGATATCGTGATTGTGCTGGTCTACCTGACCGGCATCTTCGTGCTCGCGCAGTGGGTGTCGCGCGAGAAGGCAGGCCACAGCAAGAGCGCCGAGGATTACTTCCTGGCCAGCAAGTCATTGCCGTGGTGGGCGATCGGCGCTTCGCTGATTGCCGCAAATATTTCTGCCGAACAGATCATCGGCATGGCCGGCTCCGGCTATGCGATCGGCTTGGCGATTGCGTCCTACGAATGGATGGCGGCGTTGACGCTGCTGATCGTCGGCAAGTTCTTCCTGCCGATCTTCCTGCGCAACGGCATCTACACCATGCCGCAGTTCCTGGAGCAGCGTTACGGCAAGTGGATACGCACGCTGATGGCGGTGTTCTGGCTGCTGCTGTACGTGTTCGTCAATCTCACCTCGATCCTGTGGCTGGGGTCGATCGCCGTCAGCCAGGTCACCGGCATGGACCAGACCCTGGCGCTGACGCTGATCGGCGTGTTTGCGCTGGTCTACCAGCTGTATGGCGGGCTGAAGGCGGTTGCCCTGACCGATATCGTGCAGGTCACCCTGCTGGTGCTGGGCGGGCTGCTGGTGGCCGGGCTGACGCTGGCGCGGATCGGCGATGGCGCCGGCGTGCTGGCTGGCTTCAAGCAGTTGTGGGCCGCGCACCCCGAGCACTTCCACATGATCCTGACCAAGGACAACCCGTTCTACAAGGATCTGCCGGGCCTGAGCGTGCTGCTCGGCGGGCTGTGGGTGATGAACATCAGCTACTGGGGCTTCAACCAGTACATCATCCAGCGCGCGCTGGCCGCCAAGAACATCGGCGAAGCGCAGAAGGGCATGGTGTTTGCGGCGTTTTTGAAGCTGTTGATGCCGCTGGTGATCGTGGTGCCGGGCATTGCCGCGGTGGTGCTGGCGCCGGATCTGGCCAAGCCCGATCAGGCCTATCCGACCATGATGCAGTTGCTGCCGACCGGCATCCTGGGTCTGGTGTTTGCGGCGTTGGTCGCGGCGATCGTGGCGTCGCTGGCATCGAAGATCAATTCGGTGGCAACCATCTTCACCCTGGATTTCTACGCCAAGTTCCGCCCGCAGACCGAGCAGAAGCAACTGGTACGCGTGGGCCGGATCGTGGCTGCAGTGTCGGTGCTGATCGGCATCCTCACCGCGCGTCCATTGCTGGGCAACTTCGATCAGGGCTTTCAGTTCATCCAGGAATTCACCGGCTTCTTTACGCCGGGCGTGGTGGTGATCTTCATGCTCGGCCTGTTCTGGAAGCGCGCCAACGAAGCCGGCGCGTTGACCGCAGCGATCGGCTCGGTGGTGCTGTCGTTCGCGCTGAAATTCGCCTGGCCGGAACTGCCGTTTATGGACCGCATCGGCGTGGTGTTCCTGGCCGCACTGGTGCTGGCGGTGGTGGTGTCGCTGATGACCGCACCCACCCAGGCACGTGACCTGATCCGTACCGACGATGTGGCCTACGGCACCACGCTGGGTTTCAAGATCGGCGCAGCTGGCGTGATCGCGATCCTGATCGTGCTGTACACGGTGTTCTGGTAAGTCAGGAAGTTGTTTGGAGTTGCCGACGCATCGTCTGTCGGCTGCTGCATGGCTGAAAAACAACGCGGCGCGACACTTCGGTGTCGCGCCGCGTTGCGTTATAGCGTTGGTCGCTGGCGTGGCAACCAGTGACAGTCACGTTGCTTGCAGGGCGAGCGGCTGCGTAGCGGCAGCGCGCGATGGCGCAGGCATCGGGTGCGCTTGCTTAGACCCGCGCCGCAGCCAGGCTTGCTGCAAGCAACGTTGCCGGCGCGTTGAATTGCGCGTGCCACGGCGTCTGCAGCCAGGTTTCCAGGGCGGCGGCCGACATCGGCTTGGCGATCCAGTAACCCTGGCCTTCGTCGCAGCCCCAGGCGCGCAACTGCGCATACGCCTCGGCCGACTCGATGCCTTCGGCCACCACGCGCTGGCCCAGGCTGTGGCCGAGCTGGATCATCGCCGGCACCAAGGTGCGGTCGGTGCGGTTGTCCGGCAGCGAGCGGATGAAGGATTGATCGATCTTCAGCGAGCTGGCCGGCAGCTGCTTGAGATAGCTGAAATTGCTGTAGCCGGTGCCGAAATCGTCGATGGCGATGTGTACGCCCAACGCGGCCACATCGGCCAGCTGTTCGGCCAGATGATCGGGGTGGCGGATCATCGCGCTTTCGGTGAATTCTATTTCCAGCCGGCGCGGGTCGAGCTTGTGACGTTCCAGCCCGCGTCGCAGCATGCCGGCAAAGCCGGGACGGTCCAGATCGGCCGCCGACACATTCAAGGCCAGGTTGAAGTCCAGGCCCTGCTGCTGCCAGCGCGCGGCCTGGGCGATGCCGTTATCGATGACCCAGGCGGTGATGCGGTTGATCAGCGCGGTCTTTTCGGCCATCGGTATGAAGTCCGATGGCATCACCGGGCCGATCATCGGGTGCTGCCAGCGCAGCAGCGCTTCCACCGCCACACAGCGGTGATCGTTCAAGTCCACGCGCGGCTGGTAGTGCAGGCGCAGCTGGCTGGCGCTGTCCAGCGCGGCGGGCAGGGCGGCAAGCAGGCGAAAGGTGTTGCGCTGTGCCACATCGTGCTTGCGCTCGTACATGCTCCACGCCAAGCAGCGTTCGCGCGACACGTCCACCGCAGTGGTCAGCGAGCGGATGGTGTCGGCCGCGCCGTAGCTGGTCTGCAGCGACACCGCACCGATCGAGGCTACCGCGGTATGCGGGATGCCCTGGTGATCCAGCGGCTCGGCAAACGCCTTGGACACCTTGTTGCACAGGCTGGACAGGCGTTGGGTTTCGGCCTGGGTGAGGAAGCCGAAGGTGGTCGGGTCCAGCCGGTACAGCACCGTGGTGGCAGGCAGATACGCGGCCAGGCGACGCTGCGCCAGCGCGACATACCCGTCGGCGTAGTCCCAGCCCAGCGCCTTGACCATGTCGCGGAAATAGTCGCTGCCGCAGATGTCCACCGCCACCGCAGTAGTCGTCGATGCGGTATCGCGCTGCAACAGCCAGGCATCCAGATCTTCGCCAAAGCGCGAACGATTCGGCAGCCCGGTCGACCCGTCGCGATAGGTGGTGCTGCGTAGGTTTTCCACCCGCAGCACGGCCAGATCACGCAAGTCCTGCAGATGCGTCAAGGCGTCCGCATCCAGACCTTCGCGCGGGCTGGTGCCGATCACGCACAGGGTGCCGATGCGGTGACCGTCGCGCAGCCGCAACGGCGCGCCTGCGTAGAAGCGGATGAAGGGCGGGCCCAGCACCAGCGGGTTGTCGCAGAAACGCGGATCCAGCTGCGCATCCGGTACCACCATTACCTCGTCCGAGCGGATCGCATGCGCGCAAAACGCCTGGTCGCGCGGAGTTTCCGGTGCATCCAGACCGACACGCGCCTTGAACCACTGGCGATGTTCGTCCACCAGCGACACCAGTGCGATCTCCGCGCCCAGGCTGCGCGCCGCCATCGCGGCAATGGTTTCGAACATCGGGTCCGGCGGCGAATCCAGCAGGCACAGGCCGCGTAGAACGGCCAGACGGGTGGCTTCGTCGGACATGGAGGTCGCTTCAGTATCGGAGGTAGGCAGGGA
Source organism: Xanthomonas sp. WHRI 10204 (assembly GCF_040202875.1). Taxonomy (NCBI): domain Bacteria; kingdom Pseudomonadati; phylum Pseudomonadota; class Gammaproteobacteria; order Lysobacterales; family Lysobacteraceae; genus Xanthomonas; species Xanthomonas sp. WHRI 10204. Next base: position 38,737 of record NZ_JBEGDW010000002.1, on the reverse strand, counting down.
TTGCATGTGGCTCTATCGGCCTCGGCCGTATCCACTTGACGTGACCGTGCTGGCTTATTCAGCTGCCAGCAGCGCAATGGCATGTTGCAACGCGGCGGATGGAGCACGCGCGCTGTTGCTGCTGCTCACGCGGCAGATCCGGTTTTCGCGCTGCAGCACGCGAGTGCGCACTGCCGCGTGTCACCTGTGCGTTGCGCTGTCAGGCTTGGCGCGTCGTCATGCCGACACCGCAACGCGCTTGAACACACGGAAGTTAACGTTACCAGCGGGCTGGTGCCTGGTCTGCGCGCTCGGTCTGCATCCCGCAATTTTTTCGGATCTGTGAACCAGCCGCAGATCGCGCCCGCCGGCCACCGGCACGGTTGGGCGCACGTGGGCCGGGCATGCGAGTGCGTGTCGGCGCGCCCGCGCTACCCACTCCTGGAGCCGATCATGAAGATCTTTAATCGTCTGGCGCAGCGCCTGGTGCTGCTGGTCGCCGGTCTTGCGCTGGCCTCGGCTGCGCACGCCGGCCTGTCCGTGTCCGGTACACAGTTGCGAGAGACCAACGGCAACACGCTGGTCTTGCGTGGCATCAACCTGCCGCATGCCTGGTTTGCCGATCGCACCGATGCGGCGCTGGCGCAGATTGCTGCCACCGGTGCCAACAGCGTGCGCGTGGTGCTCAGCAGCGGCCACCGCTGGAACCGCACGCCGGAGGCGGAGGTGGCGCGCATCATCGCGCGCTGCAAGGCACTGGGCCTGATCGCCGTCCTGGAAGTGCACGACACCACCGGCTACGGCGAAGACGGCGCGGCAGGCACCCTGGCCGATGCCGCCAACTACTGGACCAGCGTGCGTGGCGCGCTGGTGGGGCAGGAGAACTACGTCATCCTCAATATCGGCAACGAACCGTTCGGCAACCGCCTCAGTGCCAGCGAATGGGTCACCAGCCATGCGCGTGCGATCGCCACGCTGCGCAATGCCGGCCTCACCCACGCGTTGATGGTGGATGCCCCCAACTGGGGCCAGGACTGGCAGTTCTACATGCGCGACAACGCTGCGGCGTTGCTGGCGCTCGATAGCCGCCGCAATCTGGTCTTCAGCGTGCACATGTACGAAGTGTTCGCCAACGATGCGACCGTGGACAGCTATCTGCGTGCGTTTCGCAGCAATGGACTGGCCTTGGTGGTCGGTGAATTCGGCGCCGACCATCGCGGCGCGCAGGTCGATGAAGCGGCGATCATGCGCCGTGCGCGTGAGTACAACGTCGGCTACATGGGTTGGTCGTGGTCGGGCAACGACAGCAGCACACAATCGCTGGATATCGTGCTGGGCTGGGACCCGACGCGGCTCAGTAGCTGGGGGCGCACGCTGATTCAAGGCCCCGACGGCATCCGTGCAACGTCGCGCAGGGCCAGCGTGTTCGGAGCAAGGCAGCGCTGACTCACTGGTCGCGGCGACCGTGTGCGCTTTGCCCGGGCGGCATCAGCGCCCGGTCAGCGTAATGGTCCCGGGCTGGGCCGCTTGGTCAGCTTGCGCTGCAGCGAGCGCCGATGCATGCCCAGCAAGCGTGCGGCAGCGGAGACGTTGCCGCCGGTTTCGTGCAGCGCCTGCTGGATGTGTTCCCACTGCAGGCGGCTGAGCGGAGTCATCATTTCCTGCGCGGTTTCTTCTTCGTTCGGCTCGGGCAGGTCGTCGTCTTCTTCGCCCAGCGCCCGCATGATGGTGGGGATATTGGCCGGCTTGGGCAGGTAGTCGTCGGCGCCGAGTTTGATCGCTTCCACTGCAGTGGCGATGCTGGCGTAGCCGGTCACCAGCAGGATGCGCATGTCGGCGCGGATCTCGCGCAGCGGCTGGATCAGGCTCAGGCCGGAATCGTGGCCGAGCTTGAGATCGACCAGCGCGAAATCCGGCAACGCGCTGCGCGCGATCGATAGCGCGCTTGCCGCGTCGGTGGCGGTCAGGGTTTCCACGCCGCGTCGCGCCAGGCTGCGTTGCAAGGTGCGCAGGTACAAGGTGTCGTCGTCGATCAACAGACCGGTGCGGATCGGAGTGCTTGTCATGCCAAAGCCTCGTGTTCGGAAAGCGGCAGGCGGAAACCGACGCGGGCGCCGCTGCCTTCGGCGGGCAGCATCCACAACTCGCCCTGCAAACGCTCGACGGTGGCGTGCGACAGCGCCAGACCGACACCCATGCCGTCGTGCTTGCCGCTGTTGAACAAGGTACCCGGCAACATGGCTTGCGCGGTGTCGAAGCCGGGCCCGTAATCGCGGACTTCGCCACTGAGATGGTCGTGTTCCACCCGCAAGGTCAGATCGATCTGCGGGCGTCCTGCGCGTTCGCCGGCATCGGCGGCGTTGTTGAGCAGCACCATCAGCAGATGGCTGACGCCGGGCTGCAGCATCAGCCGCATCGGTGCGTCGTCGTTGCGACGCAGTTCGATGGTAGGGCGCACCAGCCGCCATTGCTCCAGCACATCCTTGACTGCCACTTCGCGGCTCAAATGGCCGTTGTCGGCCGGCGCGGCCAGCGCCAATACGCGCTCGTGGCATTGCACCAACAGCTCGCGCAAGGTGTCCAGATCTTCGCGCAGTTCGTTCTGATCGCACTGGTCGGCAATGTCGTCCACCAGCAGGGTCATCGTGGCCAGCGGCGTGTTGAGTTCGTGCGCCACCGACGCCGCATGCGTGGCCAGCGCGACGATCCCTTCGTTGCGTGCGAAGCGCTCGCGCAGGGTGGAGATTTCGCGCTCGCGTTCGCGCATCGACAACGCCAGCCGGGTGGCGAAGGCCAGCACCACCACCGTGGACAGCAGGAAGTTGGCCGCCATGCCCCACATGTGCAAGCTGAGCGGGTCGAAGCTGCCGTACGGCAGCGGCAGGCCGAACGCGGCGCTGATCACATAGCCGGCCACGCACGACGCCGCCACGGCCATCGCCCAGCTCAGCGGCAAGGCCAGCGCCGCCAGCGCGATCAGCACCAGGAACAATGAGCCGAACGGGTTGGCGATGCCGCCGCTCCAGCCGACCATCCAGGTCAGCACCGTCACATCGACCAGGATGTGGCCGAACTCGGTGGCCGGGCTCACCGCGCCGCGATGCGCTACGCGCAGCTGCGCATACAGGTTGAACACCGCCAGCGCGGCAACGCCGGCCCACAGCGGTTGTTGCGGCAGGTGCAAGCCCATCAGGCCGGAGGCGACCAGGATGGTGGCGGCCTGGCCGGCGGTGGCGAGCCAGCGCAGGCTGCACAGGGTCCGCAGGAAGGAAGCGTCGGAGCTGTTCATCTGGGCAATGCTATGCGCTCAGGGACGTGATGGCCTGCGACAAACCGTCGCATCGGCCGGGATGGCGGCCCGCACGACGCTTCAGCTGTGAGCGGACGACGGACAGGCTAAAATAGCGCCATGTATGACGCCGTGACCCGCCCAACCCCTCCCGCCGACGCCACCGCCTGGCCGCGCCGCATCACCCAGGCCGTCAAGATCGGCAGCGTGATCGTGGGCGGCGGCCACCCGGTGGTCGTCCAGTCGATGACCAACACCGATACCGCCGACATCGCCGGTAGCGTCAAACAGGTGTCCGAACTCTGGCGCGCCGGCTCGGAGATGGTACGTCTGACCGTCAACAACGCCGAGTCCGCCGCCGCCATCCCGCGCATCGTCGACAAGCTGCGCATGATGGGGATCGAAGTGCCGCTGATCGGCGACTTCCATTACAACGGCCACCAGCTGCTCACTGCCGAGCCGGCCTGTGCCGAAGCGTTGGCCAAGTACCGCATCAATCCAGGCAACGTCGGGTTCGGCAAGAAGAAGGATCTGCAATTCGCGCAGCTGATCGAATTCGCAATCAAATACGACAAGCCAGTGCGCATCGGCGCCAACTGGGGCTCGCTGGACCAGTCGCTGGCCGCGCAGCTGATGGACGAAAATTCCAAGCGCGAGACGCCGTGGGACGCCAGCCGCGTATTGCGTGAGGCGCTGATCCGTTCGGCGGTGGATTCGGCCGAGCGTGCGGTGGAGCTGGGCTTGTCGCGCGAGCGCATTATCTTGTCGGCCAAGGTGTCTGGCGTGCAGGAACTGATCGCGGTGTATCGCGACATGGCGACGCGCTGCGATTTTGCGCTGCACCTGGGCCTGACCGAGGCCGGCATCGGCAGCAAGGGCATCGTGGCCTCGGCCGCGGCGTTGAGCGTGCTGCTGCAGGAAGGCATCGGCGACACCATCCGCATTTCGCTGACGCCGGAGCCGGGCCAGTCGCGCACCCAGGAAGTGGTGGTCGCACAGGAACTGCTGCAGACCACCGGCCAACGCGCCTTCACCCCGATGGTCACTGCGTGCCCGGGCTGCGGCCGTACCACCTCCGAGTTCTTCCAGGAGTTGGCCGGCGTGGTGCAGAACCATGTGCGCGCCAAGATGCCGGAGTGGAAGATTTCCAACCCCGGCGCCGAGAATATGACCCTGGCGGTGATGGGCTGCGTGGTCAACGGCCCGGGCGAATCGCGCCACGCCAATATCGGCATCTCGTTGCCGGGCACGGGCGAAGCGCCGTCGGCGCCGGTGTTTATCGATGGCGAAAAAAGCGTCACCTTGCGTGGCGAAAACATCGCGTATGAATTCATCGATCTGATCGATCAGTACGTCGAACGCACGTATGTCCGCCGCGCCGGCTGAATCGCCGGCCGGTTTCAGCGTCTGGCTGCGCAACAATGCATGGCGCATGGCGCTGTTGTTTGCCGGGGTCCTGCTGCCGCTGGGTCTGTTCGTGGACCTGGCCGATGAAGTGCATGAGCTGGAAAACTTCTATTTCGACGAGCCCTTGCTGTGGAGCATGCGCAGCATCGCCACGCCCGGGCTGGATGCGTTCTTTGGCGTGATTTCCAAGGTGGGTTATCAGTACGGCGTGATCCCGATCGATATCGCGATCGTGGTGGTGTTGTTGGCGCTACGGCGCTGGCGCGAGGGCACCTTTGCGGCGCTGGGATTTGCTGGTTCGGCGTTGTTGAACATGGGCGCCAAGCAGTTCTTCCAACGCGATCGGCCCAGTTTGTGGGAGTCGATCGCGCCGGAAAGCACATTCAGCTTTCCCAGTGGTCACGCGATGGGCTCGATGACGCTCGCCGCCGTGGTCATCGCGCTGGCATGGCGCACGCGCTGGCGTTGGCCGGTGACCATCGCCGCCAGTCTGTTCGCCGCGTTGGTGGGCATTTCGCGCATCTATCTGGGCGTGCATTACCCCTCCGACATCCTCGGCGGTTGGTCGGCGGCGTTGGTATGGGTGGTGGGGCTGTATCTGGTGATGTTCCGCGGCGCACGGCGACCGCATTGGCGTCGCCCGGTCGTGTCGGGCTAAGCGAGGGTAACCGGGCGACTGCACAATGGGCAGGCATGCGCGGCTGATGTTCGGTGGGGCATGTGCACGTTGCATTCGGTTGCTCCGCGCTGGCCGCCCCGGTCAACGATTGCTCGTTCTGTTTCTTATCCTCTCCAAGCATGCGGCTGTGGCGTTTGCTCAAGCCGATGTGCTTAGGGAGATTGCCGAGCGCGGCACCTGCTTGCCTCCTCAAACAGGCGCCGGTGCTCGATAAACGGTCGATTAGGCTCGGCAATTTCGTCGCGCGGATTGGGTCTTCGCGCCGATGCCCGACGGCTGCCAGGCATTAACGTGGTTGGCCCGCGAGTTGCTCCGCGTTGTGGCGGCGGGTGGTCTCTGCAGCCGGAACAGCAGCGCGCCTGTCAGTTGCGCGCCGAAGGGTTGTCAGCAGCTGATAGTGGAGATGTCGATCAGACGCCGTTCTACGCAGAGGAATGGCCGGCACGTTCCCGGCGCCATAGCTGCAATCCAACCGTCGTGCCGATCACTGCCAGTAACACCATGTAATAGCCTGGTCCCATGGGATGTTGCTTGGCCAGCATCACCACCAGCAGCGGTGTCAGCCCACCAAACACGGCATAGCCCAGGTTGTAGGCGAACGACACGCCGGACAGGCGCACTTCCGGGGGGAACACCCCAACCATGATGCGCGGGATCACCCCAAGCACGCCCAGTGCGGCGCCCAGCAGCGAATACAGCGGAAACACCAGCTGTGGATCGCCAGCCAGGCGGTAGAACAACCATGCCGAAACGCCCAGCAAAACGCTGCCGATGAGCAAGACACGCCCATTGCCGTAACGGTCGGCCAACGCACCGGCCACCACCGACCCCGCAGCCTGCAGCACAATCGCCAGACTATTTGCCTGCAGCGCTACTGCCGCCGGGTAGTGGTAACTGCTCTGCAACAGGCCGGGTGTCATCAACGACACCACCAGCACGCCGCCGGCCACCATCCAGGTCAATGCCAACGACAGCAGCACGCCAGGCCGATGATCGCGCAGCACCAGCTTGAGCGGGGTTTCGCGCGCCAGCGCACGCATGGCGACCAGTTCTGCAAACACCGGCGTCTCGTGCAGCCAGCGCCGCAGGTAGACCGATACCAGCCCGAACACGCCGCCCGCCAGGAACGGCAGCCGCCAGGCATAGTCTGCGATCTCGGCAGGGCTGAAGTGGCGGTTGAGGGCGCCGGCGCCCAGCGAGCCGAGCAACACGCCACCGGCCAGGCCGGCGGTCAGGGTGCCGCAGGCGAGTCCGGTGCGGTGCGCGGGGACATGCTCGGCGACGAACACCCAGGCGCTGGGCACCTCACCGCCGATCGCGGCGCCCTGCAACAGGCGCGCGCCCAACAGCAGCAGTGGCGCAGCGATGCCGATCTGCGCGTAGGTCGGCAACAGGCCGATGCACAGCGTTGGCAGCGCCATCAGCAGCAGGCTGAGGCCGAACATGCGTTTGCGACCGAGCAGGTCGCCGAAATGGGCCATCACCATGCCGCCGAGCGGACGCACCAGGTAACCGGCGGCAAAGATGCCGAAGGTCTGCAACTGCCGCATCCACTCCGGGATGCCGGGAGGGAAGAACAATTCGCCCAGCACCGCGGCAAAAAAGATGAAGATGATGAAGTCGTACAGCTCCAGCGCGCCGCCCAGCGCAGACAAGGCCAGCGTTTTGTAGTCGCCGCGTTTCAGGTGCGGCTTCGGTGCAATGCCTGTGGATGGCTGGGTCTTCAAGGCGTGACATCCTGTAGCGGGTGATGGCGCATGCGTGTGGGCAGCAGTACAAGTGCAGGTAGCAATGCTAGCGCGCCAAGAGAGTCCAGCTTGCATGCTTGTATTGGATGGCACGTATGCGGGCTTCGGTAAGCGAGTGGTGCCTGCGCCCGTGGTAACGCATCAAGCGCGCAGGCTTGCCAACGCCGCTGCTTCGGCATGCAGCACGGTGGTATCGAACAGCGGCCGCGCTGCATCGCTGGCATCCACCAGCAATGAAATCTCGGTGCAGCCAAGCACGATCGCTTGCGCGCCTTGCCGGTCGAGGTCGGCCATGACCTGACGAAAATACGTGCGCGACCCGGCATTAATCACGCCCTGGCACAGCTCCTCGTAAATCACCCGATGCAGTTCCACGCGTGCATCGGCAGGCGGTATGACGACTGTCAGCCCACGTGCTTCCAGACGCTGACGATAGAACGGCTGCTCCATGGTGAAGCGCGTGCCGAGCAGGCCGACCTGGGTGATGCCTGCCGCGAGCAAAGCATCGGCGGTGGCATCGGCGATGTGCAGCAACGGTAGTGGCGTTGCGGCGGTGATCGCATCGGCAACGCAGTGCATGGTGTTGGTGCACAGCACGATGAAGTCCGCGCCGCCAGCGTGCAGCGCACGCGCGGCGGCCGCCATCTCGCGTCCGGCGCCTTCCCAGTCGCCGGCGTGCTGCAAGCGTTCGATGTCGTGGAAGTCGACGCTGTACAGCAACAATCGCGCCGAATGCAGCCCGCCACGTTCGCGGCGAATGGCCTGATTGATATGTCGGTAGTAGGGCAGGGTGGACTCCCAGCTCATGCCGCCGATCATCCCGATGGTTTTCACGAGCGGTCTCCTGGGCGCAACCGTGTTCTCCCGCATGGTCGCATACGACCTCAGTCGCGTGACAGCAGTGCCAGATGGCCGCCGGGACCTGCTCGTGTGCCGCGACGTCACTGCCTTGAGTGTGGTGCGCATGATGACGCGTGAGACCAAGCGCACTGCGCGCGTACTGCCCATCGCTGTCGCGTCACTCGCCCGGCTTTGCGCCCTCCACCGGGGCATGCGTGGCAGCACGACGTGCCAGCACCGCTTCGCGATGGGCGATGTAGACGTTGGCACCGATGATGATGGCCGCGCCAATCAAGGTGTGACGCTCGATGGCCTCGCCAAACAACCACCAGCCCAGCAAGGCCACCAGCGGTAGCTGCATGAAGCTGATCGGCTGCAGTGCGGACACTTCGCCCATCTTCAGCGCACGCGTCCAGAACAACTGCCCGACAGTGCCGAAGATGCCGGTCGCCACCAGCCACAACCAGTCGATGCCGTGCGGCAAGGTCCACTGAAATAGCGCCGGAATCAGCGACATCGGCACCCAGAACACATAGGTGTAGAACACCACCGTATCCGAGTCGTCGCTACGCGACAGTTGCTTGATCTGGATCGCGACGATGGCGCTGATCACTGCCGCCAGCAATGCAATCAACAGCCCAGGACTGAAGGTGGATGAGCCCGGGCGCAAAATCACCAGCACACCGATAAACCCGGCCGCCACCGCCAGCCAGCGCCGCATGCGCACCTGCTCGTGCAGCCACACCACCGCCAGCACGGTGACGAACAAGGGCGTGGAATAGGACAGCGAAATCGCCTGCGACAGCGGCAGATGCCCGATGGCCCAGAACCCGCACAACATCGAGGCCAGGCCAATCAACGTGCGTGCCAGATACTGCGGCAGCTGGCGTGTACGCGGCAGCGTCTTGCCGGGGCCGATGAGCAACGGCAGCAATGCCAGCAACCCGAATGCATTGCGGAAGAATGCAATCTCGGTAGTGGCGATATTCTTTGATGCCAGCCGGATGGTGATGGCCATCAGGCCGAACGCGAGTGTGCTGATCAGCATCCAGACGGCGGCGCGCACGGGCGCCGATGCAGCAGTCACCAATGCGCTCCGATGATGCGCGGCTCCGGTTCCAGGATCACCGAGTAGCGCTCGCGCACCGATTCGGCGATGCGCCGCGCAAAGTCGAGCAACTGCGCGCCGCTGGCAGTGCCGTAGTTGACCAGCACCAATGCGTGGTCGGGGGACACGCCGGCATCGCCTTCGCGCTGGCCCTTCCAGCCGCATTGCTCGATCAACCACGCGGCCGATAACTTGCCCTGGCCTGGCTGCTCGCCGGGATACACCGGCATGTCGGCGAAGGTGGCCTGCAACGCGGCGATCTGTTCGCTGGGCAGCAGCGGGTTCTTGAAGAAACTGCCGGCATTGCCCAGTACATCGGGGTCCGGCAGCTTGCGTCGACGGATGTTGATCACCGCCTGCGCCACGTCGGCCGCGCCTGCCAGCTCGGCACCCATGCTGGCCAATTCTTCGCGAATGCCTGCGTAATCCAGGCGTAGCTCATGCAGCAACGGCAGATTGAATTCCACCGCCACAATCAGATAACGCTCTGGCTGCTGCTTGAACACGCTGTCGCGGTAGGCGAATGCACACTCGGCCGCGGTCATCCGCACAAACTGCTGGCTAAGCCGATCGAACGCTTCCACCACGTGGATGAAGTCGCCCACCTGCGCGCCGTAGGCACCGATATTTTGGATCGGGCTGGCGCCGACAGTGCCGGGGATCAACGCCAGGTTTTCCAGACCCGACAAGCCTTGCTGCAACGAATACAGCACCAACGCATGCCAGTTCACACCGGCCCCGGCGCGCACGATGGCGTGGTCGGCATGGTGCGCGATGATGGCGATCTCGCGATTTTCGAAACACAGCACGTAACCTTGCGGGTCGCCGGCCAACAGCACATTGCTGCCGCTGCCAAGCACCAGCAATGGAAGCTCGGCAACCTCCGGCGCGGCCAGCGCCTGCGGCAATGCCTCGGGCGTGTGGATGCTCAGCAACCAGCGCGCCGTTGCCTCGACATGAAACGTGTTGAGCGCACGCAGCGGCGCATGCGCGCTCAAGCTCCAGCCGGTCTGCACTGCATCGCTCATAGCGGCGAAACCGCGCCACCGCTGGGCGCTTCGCGACGACGACGGATGGCGTCGACGCACTCGCCGATCAGCGGCGGACCGCGATACACCAGGCCGCTATAGCACTGCACCAGGCTCGCACCGGCCGCCATTTTGGCTAACGCATCGGCGCCGGAATTGATGCCACCCACGCCGATCAACGGAATCGACTCGGGCAGGCGTGCGCGCAGGCGTCGTAGCACCAAGGTGGATTGCCCCAGCAACGGCGCACCGGACAACCCGCCGGCCTCGCCAGCCAATGGATGATTGGCGATCAAGGTGCGCGTCACCGTGGTGTTGGTAGCGATTACGCCATCTACGGCCAGGTCGGCCAACACACGCGCGGCGGCATCGATGTCGCGGTCGTTGAGATCCGGCGCCACCTTCACCAGCATCGGCACGCGCTTGCCATGTTGCGCAGCCAAGGCTTCCTGGGTTTCGCGCAGATCGGAAATCAGCCGACGCAGCGCCTGTTCTTCCTGCAGCTCGCGCAAGCCGGCGGTATTGGGCGATGAAATGTTGACGGTGATGTAGTCGGCCAGCGGATACACGCGCTCCATGCAATAGCGGTAGTCGCTGGTCGCGTCTTCGTTGGGCGTGTCCTTGTTCTTGCCGATGTTGATGCCGAGCAGCCCGCCGCGTCGGCGCGCACGCTGCACATTGGCCACCAGCGCATCCACGCCCAGATTGTTGAAGCCCATGCGGTTGATCACCGCCTGATATTCCGGCAACCGGAACATGCGCGGCTTGGGATTGCCTTCCTGTGGCCGCGGGGTCACCGTGCCGATCTCGATGAAGCCGAAGCCCAACGCCAGCAGTGCATCGATGTGTTCGCCGTTCTTGTCCAGGCCGGCGCCAAGGCCGACCGGGTTGGGAAACATCAGCCCGAATGCCGGTGTCGGCAGCGGGACCGGTTGCTTGGCCAGCAGCGACGTGGTGCCGGTGCGGTAGGCGATGTCGATGGAGCGCAGCGCCAGCGCATGCGCGCGCTCGGCATCGAGGGTGAACAGCAGGGGGCGGGCAAGCGAATACATGGGGTCAGTTCAATTTTCCTGCGAACACGCGGGTCTGGTATTGGAAGTCGATCTGCCCGTCCTGTGCGTGCGCGTCGAACAGCGTGCGCAGCGCGGCGAGCATCGGCGCATGGCGTGGGTCGTGTGCGAGCGGCGCGTACGAAGACGACAACAGACGGCCGCGCAGTGCGTCGAAATCCAGTCGTTGCACATTGGGAAAGCGCGCCATCGCACGGAACCCATCACCGAACCAGGCCTGCATGGTCGCATCGTCCTGATAGCGCTCTGCCACTGCCGAGTAGTCGGTGCCGTAGTCCAGCAATAGTTGCTCGTAGCCGCGCAAGAAGGCGGTGGTGTCCAGTTCGCGCGAGTTCCAGTAGATCACCGCCAGCCCATCGGGCCGCAGCACGCGCGCCCATTCGGCACGGATGGCCTGGGTGTCGAACCAGTGGAAGGCCTGCGCGGCAGACACCAGACCCATGCTGGCATCGGCCAGCCCGGTGGCTTCGGCCGTGCCATCGATGGCCTGAAACTTGGGGAAACCCGCCAGCCATTGCTGCGCGGCCTCACGCATGGCCGGATTCGGCTCCACTGCCGTGACCGCATAGCCGGCTTCCAGAAACAGCCGGCTGGAAATGCCGGTGCCGGCGCCGATATCGGCCACCGCGGTCGCTGGGGTGATGCCAAGTTCGTCATGCAACCAGCGCAGCAACTGCGGCGGATAACTGGGCCGGTAGCGCACATAGGCCGCCACGCGGTCGTTGAAACGCTGGGCCGAGGAGGGCGCGGCCATGCTCAACTGTTTGCGGCCGCAAGCCAGGCCATGCCGCCAAAGAACAGGACGAAGATCGCAATGCCGATCAGCCACATGGCCGCTGCCAGCCAGCCGAGGATCAGCCCGCCGATCGCCAAGCCGTCGCCTTCCAGCCCCTGCGGGTTGCGGCGGATTTCTGCGCGCGCCAGGTGGCCGGTGATGATGGCGCACACGCTGCCGAGGAACGGGATCAGCGTCCAGCCGAGAATGCCTGCGACCAGGCTGACGATCGCCATGGCACTGGTCTGTCGAACGACAACGTTCATCATGAACTCCTAGAGATTGGCGGCAGCAGAGGGCTGGCGTGGCCCGATTATCCCAGAGCGGCCGCCCGAATGGCGTGCCGTCTGCGGCGGAAACGCGATCGTCGGGCCATCAGTGGCCGGTGAGAGAGGCCAGAACTGTCTGATTGCGTGGGGCAGGGAGGCGTTACCGATGGGCTCCGGTCCCGGCCGAGACGTCATCGGCTCTCGGCAAACCGCTGCGTGGCGCGTGCCGTTCTCTCTATCGCGATTGCGGGCCGCCCGTAGCAGGGTGGCCATGCGACAGCTGCAGCGCGCCGGCCATGGCCGGGCGCGCTGCGATGCCATCGATTACAGATCGAACTTGATGCCCTGCGCCAGCGGCAGCGAGTCGGAGTAATTGATGGTGTTGGTCTGGCGACGCATGTAGACCTTCCACGCATCCGAGCCGGACTCGCGACCGCCGCCGGTTTCCTTCTCGCCACCGAACGCGCCGCCGATCTCCGCACCGGAGGTGCCGATGTTGACGTTGGCAATGCCGCAATCGCTGCCCGCAGCGGACAGAAACTTCTCGGCCGCTTTCAGGTCCTGGGTAAAGATCGACGACGACAGGCCCTGCGGCACGCCGTTCTGCAGGTCGATCGCCTCATCCAGCGTGCTGTACTTCATCACGTACAGGATGGGTGCGAAGGTCTCGTGCTGCACCACCGCGTCGCTGTTCTGCAGCCCGGTGACAATCGCCGGCAGCACGAAGTTGCCCGGGCGATCGATCGCGGTGCCGCCCACTTCCACCGTGCCGCCGGCCGCCTTGGCCTTGGCGATCGAGGCCAGGAACTGCTCCACCGCACCGCGGCTGTTGAGTGGGCCCATCAGGTTTGCCGGGTCGGTGGGGTCGCCGATCTTGCTGTCGAGCTGCTTGTACGCCTTGACCAGCGTCGCCAGCACGTTGTCGTAGATGGAGGCATGCACGATCAGGCGGCGCGTGGTGGTGCAGCGCTGCCCGGCGGTACCGACCGCGCCGAACACGATGCCGGGGATCGCCAGCTTCAGGTCGGCGGTGTCGTCCAGGATGATGGCGTTGTTGCCGCCCAGCTCCAGCAGGCAACGGCCCAGGCGGTGCGCAACCTTCTCGGCCACCACACGACCGATCTGGGTCGAGCCGGTGAAGCTGATCAGCGGGATGCGGCTGTCTTCGACCAGCTTTTCCGACAAGGAAGTGCCGGCATCGTTGATCAGGAAGAAGATGTCCGGAAAGCCGGCATCCTTGAGCGCTGCGTTGCAGATCTTCATCGTCGCGATCGCGGTCAGCGGGGTCTTGTTGGACGGCTTCCAGATGCAGATATCGCCGCAAATCGCCGCCAAGAACGCATTCCACGCCCACACCGCCACCGGGAAGTTGAACGCGCTGATGATGCCCACCAGCCCCAGCGGCTGGTACTGCTCATACATGCGGTGACCGGGACGCTCCGAATGCATGGTGTAGCCATAGAGCATGCGGCTCTGGCCCACGGCAAAGTCGGCGATGTCGATCATCTCCTGCACCTCGCCATCGCCTTCGGGCTTGCTCTTGCCCATTTCCAAGGCCACCAGCGAACCGAGCGCATCCTTGTGCTTGCGCAGTGCCTCGCCACACAACCGCACTGCCTCACCGCGACGCGGCGCCGGGGTGGTGCGCCACACCTTGAAGGCGGCCTGCGCGCGCGCCACGATCAGCTCGTAGTCGTCCGACGTGGTCGCCTGCACATCGGCGATGACCGCGTTGGTGGTCGGATTGAGCGGCTGCAGCACGCCGGCGCCGGTGGCCTGCGACCAGGTCGCCTCGCCGAGGTAAGTGCCGGAATTGGACGCAGCGAGGTCGAGCGCCTTGAGCAGGTCAGCGGACATGGAATCTCCTGGAAACAGTGGCGGTCGCGCGGCAGCCAAGGCCGGCAGCGACACGGGTAGCCGCCGATTTTAGCAGGCTCCACCCACCCCCGGCCGGCTTGGCAAGCTGGCTGAACATGCGACAATGCCGCCCTTGGCCCCGTAGCTCAGCTGGATAGAGCGTCCCCCTCCTAAGGGGAAGGTCGCCCGTTCGAATCGGGCCGGGGTCACAATTGGCGGTAACCCAGCGACGCCATTGTCCATGCCTTTTCCGCGGGCTCGGAAGATTCAGTTGCCACCTAATTGATCAAATTGATCTCTCCAGCTCGGTGCTTGGCATTGCCGATCCAGCTTAGTCTGTTATCCAGCGTCCAAGTCACCAACACCAACGGTTCTCGAAACCTCCTCGGCGCCAGGTGAGTACCTGTGCGGCACGTGGAGGACTACCTGCGGCATCGATGTACCGATCAACGCGGTGGCACTCCGACGTCCAATTCCCTTGGGCTAGGGGACTTGACTCTAAACTGAGGCGCTACTCAAAAATCGGGGGGCGTCGTCGTCGGCTCACGCATTCGTGGCAGGTGCGCTAGCTTTTTCCAGAGTCAGCGAGGTTGCTTGAGCATCGCTAATCTGCCCGCGAATGCCTAGCTAGTGCAGGTTTATGTAGACTTGCCCTCTAGTGCTTGCATGGTGCGTCTGCAAAGCCTTACAAGGGTGGCTAGCCGGCAAATCAATGGGGATTGGCCGACCTAACGAGAGGATTGACGAGGCATGCAACGGACTGTTCCCGAAAAGCCAGTGTGGAATTTTTTTCTTGCGATTTGCTTCTTCATGGCTTTAGTAATTACAGATAGAGCCCAAGCGCAAAATCCAAGGCAGAACCTCCAATATTTCGCGCAGTGCCAAACCGGGCCGTGCGATATCTACAAAGGCGGCGAGCGTGATCCCTATGGATATCGTAGCGAGATGTTTGGTGCTGAGAGTGAGGCGAAAACAAAAGCTATTGCCGATTATCTGGAAATAGATGGTTGGGACGTACCGGAATCAGATTTTTGGCGAAGGCGGTGTGAGAGAGCTGAAGTAGAAACGTTTCCCGTGATTTATTACCCTTTCCCGCAGCAGTGGTGGGGGCGCGTAGACTTCACACATCAGTGCTATACATATAGGCCTGATGGCTTGTCGCCTCCATCTGAGCCTCTGCCTTACGTTCGGAGTATCATGATTCGGGCAGTTTGTAGGCCCGGATTTGTTGTAAAAGATTACGAGACAGGCGAGTGCGGGCGTGTCCCAAATGCCTGCCCTGGCTATCCAGAAAATAGTACCTTCGGTTGTGGCGAGAGTGTGGCGGAACTTCAGGCAACTCAAAAAAATCTAGTTGATCCTCGTCGCCTTTTCCATGCGCAACAGACATGTCTCGCGAAAAAATCCTGTGAATTGCGTTGTCAGATGGATAATTGCCAATGGATGGACTTGGTAATCCCAGCGTTCGCAAAGCCCTATCTAGATGGTGATGGTAGCTGGCCTATAGTCGAGGCGAACTGCGGTGCAATGCAGGGTTTGCTGATTGCAGTGCCGGGAGGTGAGTGGATCGCGGACAGAGAATGCTTCTCCAGCATGGGCTGGTATCACGTTCAAGTGGATCTAAAAAACGCGCTTGAGGTACATGGATGTGGAACCCAGCAGGATTGGGATTTGGTAGGGGAGCAAATCGCCCCGTGCCTCCTAACCACTGATCCCGGATACCCCAACCAGTACTATGAGTTCGGAGGTGTATTCGTCCGTTTGGCTCGTGAAAGAGTACGGTCGCAGTGCCTTAGTAATCGAAACGCACGCGGCCTACCAATTGATATCAACTCTGGATTCGGAGGAAAAGTATGCCAAGTCGGACCTTAATTTTTTTGCTTTTTGGTGCGATTCCAGTTGGTGTGAGCGCACAAAACGACGCCCCACCTACCTGGACTATCCGCGCATCAATTCCTGGCAAACAACTGGTTGGCGAGTGGGAACTGTCGAAGATAAAATCGCAAGACGAATTACTTCAAGCAGCAACCTCAGCGCAAGTGGAAGTTAATCGCGGCAGTTCATTTCAACTCGAAGTAAAAATAGTCAATCCTGCCGGTGTTGAGACGGACGTGACTGGCTCGTCGAAATTGCTTTATCGGCCGAAGGCTTGTTTGAACGTGACGGCGAGTGGTATGGCCACCCTGCCCAGCATTCCCAGTTCACCGGGAACCTGCCTGCCTGGCGACCCTGTGCCATTCACCATTATCTACCTGGATAAGTCTGCTGGAATTGCAGCAGCTAATATGTATTCCATGAAAATAAAATGATTTTATCGTGGAGACAGTGACTGAAGAGAAGGGTTGATAATGGCTAGAAAATTCAGGTCCCCAGCAATTGATAGTCATGCTCCTTGGGATGATGACATCTTGGAGCGGCGGCCGTTCGGCGAGATGGTGGCCCAGCTTATTGATGGGATAGTGGAGCCTTTCGTGATATCGCTTAAAGGCGGGTGGGGAAGCGGTAAAAGCGTGTTTCTTCGCCGTCTTGAAGCTCATTTTGAAAGCCGGGCGCCACGTATTCCTGTTATTAGTATTGATGCTTGGAAATACGATTACTACGAGGATCCAATATTTGCGCTTGTGTCTGCTATCGACGATCGACTGTCGAAGGAGAATGCAAATAAATCTTTGTCGGCCTCTATGTTTGAAAACGCATCTAAGATGCTGGCTCCTCTTGGTAAGATCGCGGGCGGACTTGCAGAGACGGTGACAGCAGGTGGCGCCTCCACTGTGTACGAAGGTATGGGTGAGTTGGGCGGTGCCCTTCTAGCTGCGAATAAAGAAAAGAAAAATGCTTATACCGAGCTATTGAAAAAGCTTGAGGAGGCAAGAGACTTGCTGTTGGGGCAAGATTCGACAGGTAATCTCAAAGGAAGAAAGGTCGTAGTTCTTATAGATGAGCTTGATCGATGTCGGCCAAGCTATGCCGTCAAGCTACTAGAGCGAGTTAAACATTTCTTTGATATCAGAGGGTACGTTTTTGTTATCGCGACGGATGACAGGAATTTGCATGATGCCGTAAAGTCGCTTTACGGTGCCTCCGTGGATGGCGAGGAATATCTGCGAAGGTTCTTTGATCTGGAAATGTATCTGCCTTCTCCTAGCACAAAACAGTTTAATAAGCTGTTGAGAAGAGATTTTGGCATTGTCGATGAGGCTAATTTAAGTGATGAAGAATGGTCCCAAACGTGGGCTGAGGCGTACACAAATTTCGGCGCAGACGATGCATCTCGACGCCGGGGTGCATTTTTAGAGGCCAGTCGTGATTTCGAAGTGATAGCGCAGGCCTATGGGCTGAAGTTGCGCGATCAGGCACAGGCTTTCGCAAGACTAAATTATTGCGTTTCGGCTCAGGGAGGGCGTGTCGGTTTTTTGCCCATCGCGGCTGCGTTTATTGTATGTCTTCGGTACTATGATTACGAAGCGTATGAGAAGTGGAGGAAGTCTTTAAAATATGGTGGGCTTCCCGTTAATACAAAATATTATTCCGGGGTGCAGGCTGTCGATCACGATGTCGGGGAGTATCTTGAGGTTTATCTAAATGCCTTAAGTGTTGAGGGGCGTAGCGTGGAGAGACATCTGACTTCCGATCGCCGCGATACCAATAGATATCTTCTTCGCCGCCTCGGAAGTGCTCCAGATAAATGGCAAAATTTTCTGTATCGTTCCTATAGCGACGTTTTTTCATTAATGAGCGTTATTTCTGAGGAAACGAAATATTGAGGTGTTGTGTCTAGACATTTCATGACAACAATTGGTTAGCGGCGAGGTGCCGCGATCAGCAAGCCCCGCCATCGTGCGGGGCTTCGTCGTTTTGGGCCCCGGTACTTGCCGATGGATGCCCATGCACACACCGCAACAAAACCTCGATGAAGCGCTCGCCGTTCGCCACCAGCTGTTGCTGGGGAAGGCGACGGTGTCGCTCGCGTTCGGTTAGCTACACCAAGGCAGAGCTGCCTGCGTTGGATGCCTACATCGCCGAGCTACGCCGTACGATTGCTGGCAGGGCGGCGCGCCGTGCGCGGATCAGTTACGTGGTGCCGCGTTGACGAGTACCGCAGTACTTGCTGCTGATCGCCTCAAGGACGCTGTCGCCCAGGACCGCGCTGTGCGTGCCGCGTTGGCCGCAGTCCCGCAAGCCCCGTTAGCCAGCGCCGACGACATCCAGGGAACGCGCTGGCGTGGGGCCTCGCGCACGTTACGGAGCCTGCAGAACTGGCTGGCGCCGGTGGGCAGCGCCACTGCAGACCTGGAACGCTACGAGCTGACCACGCTGCGTGCGCGCAGCCGTGACGCGATGCGCAACGCGCCGATCGCGCGAAGCGCGTTGATGCGTTGCCGTACCAGTATCGTCGGGACAGGCTTGGTGTGCCGCCCGGCCGTGGACCATGAAGCGCTGGGCATCAATAGCGACGAGGCGGAGCTGATCAGTACGCGCCTGCGCGCCAGCTGGGAGCGCTGGGCTGAGGACTCGGCCGAGAGTGATGCCGAGGCGGCGCCCGATCTTATGGATTGCAGGCGCTTGCTGATTTCGTCTATGGCGAGCGGCGATACGTTTTGCGTTTCAATGTTGGCCAAAGCCGACAGTGATCTATTTGTACTCAAGCAGCATCACTCACCGATGCCGCACCACCCGCACCCCCACCGGCCGAGCGGACTTGTCCATCGACACCGATGAAATGCGGGTGTGGCGGAGCAAGGTGCCGAGTTGTTCGGTGGCGCCCAGGCGTTGGTCGACTTCGAGTTCGGCCACGGTGCGGGGGCGCTTGCGCTTGTCGGCATTGGCGAAGCGTAGGCGGTTGTATTCGGCCCAGCCGACCGTGGTGATGGCGGCCATCAGGGCGATAACCGGCAGTGCGCCGAGGGCGAACGGGTCGATGGCGTTGTGCTGTAGATAGAGCTCGGTGTACGCGCTGCGCAGGCCGAAGAACCAGGCAATCAGCGTGGCCAGCGGTGCCCAGAGATAGAAATAGACCATCCAGGCGCCGGCGGTGGCGGCGCCGTAGGCGAGACGGCGCGAGCGGCCGAGGCGTTGCGGTAGGTTGATGATGGGCGGGGTCATTGAATTCCTCGGTCGGGGCTTTTCCATCGCGCGCGTTTGTTGCGGCGTGCGATGAGGGCGCGGGGGAAGGCGATGACGGCAGTGAGCATGCCGATCATCCAGAAGGCAGCGGGGTACCAGATCACCCAGAAAAACTGGCGTGCCAGGCCTTTTTCGTAGCGACGTTCGATGATCAGGCTGGTGCCGAACTGCAGCAGGCAGACCACTGCCAGCACCAGGCCATGCCAACGCGGCAGGATGGTGTCGATATACAACGCAGGCGGCATCGCGATGAACTTGCCGAGCACCCACAGCACGATGATGAACAACATCACGTAGGCCCAGATCAGGCTCAGCGTGTATTCCAGCAGCACTGCCCACATGCGTCGGCTGCGCCAGGCCAGTGCGCGGCGGCCATGGCTCAGTAAGACCTCGACGCCACCGCGCGCCCAGCGCAGGCGCTGCATCCACAGGCCGCCAAAGGTTTCGGGCATCAGGATCCAGCACAGCGCGTTGGGCTCGTAACGGATATCCCAGCCGTCGAGCTGCAGGCGCCAGGAGATGTCGATGTCTTCAGTGACCATGTTGTCGGACCAAAAGCCGACGTGGTGCAGGGCCGAGCGACGAAACGCGCAGATCACACCGGACACGGTGAACAGGCGGCCGTACACGCGTTGGGCGCGCTTGATCAGGCCCACGATCGCGGAGAACTCGCCGACCTGCATGCGGCCCATCAGCGTGGTGCGATTGCGCACGCGCGGGTTGCCGGTAACGCCGCCGACGCGCGGGCCGGAAATCAGGTGACCCACCATCCAGCGCGTTGCATGCGGATCGAGAATCGCGTCGGCATCCACGCACACAAGATAATCGGACCGCGCCGCAAGCGTGCCTACGCGCAAGGCGTTGGCCTTGCCGTGGTTCTGCTCAAGATGCACCACGCGCAAGCGCGGATGGTGATGCGTGAGGTCGTCGAGGACTTCGGCGGTGCGGTCGGTACTGCCGTCGTTGATGGCAATGATCTCGAAGTCCGCGTAGTGCTGCGCACTCATCGCTGCGATGGTTTCGGCGACATGCTTGGCCTCGTTGTAGCAAGGCATCAGCAACGACACGAACGGCTCGCTGGCCATCGGCGGCGGCTTGGACGGCCCTGGCGTGCCGCGTTCGCGCCGCAGGTAGTAGTAGATGCCGCCGATCATCCAGAAAAACGCCATGATGATCGGGTAGTAAAACGCGAAGTTGAACAGGGCGGCCAGTAAGAGGCTGGTCGTCATCGGTCATCGCTCGATATAGGGGAATTGGCGGGCCGAGATGGCTTCGCGCGCTTCGGGCAGGGACGGATGGCCGCCAATGAAATCGTCGGGGTAATACGCCAGATGACGCACGCCGGCCGCCAGCAGCAACTTGGAATGTGCCAGTAGCACGCCCTCAGGTAGCGGCTTGCCGGTGCGCCAATCCACGGTCTGCAGTTCGAAGATGGTCTTGTCGAAACCATGTGGCTGCTGACCGACGCGCGTGGCCAGTTGCGTGAGCCACTGCTGCGGGTCGTCGGCCTTTTCCATGTATGGCATCGCCATCAGCGCGGTGTAGTCGTAGGCGGCAGAAAAAGCGTCCAGGCGCTGCGCAAACCACGCTTCGCTGTGCGGCTCCAGCACCGGCTGCGCGAACAAATTGCGCACCGTGACCAGCTTGGGACGCCAGCGCTCTGCGGCGACCTTGAGCTGCTGGGTGAAGCCGATCAGCGCCTGCGTGCGCCTGGCCGGATCGCCGCCGCCGTACGCCGGCACTTCGTCGTCGCGCAGGTAGGCATCGTCATGGAACAGCAGGCCTTCGAAGTAGGCATTCGCAGCGAGGTCTTCGTAGACGTCGGCGACCAATTGGCGGGTACGCGGGTTGCCCGGGTCCAGACGCGGCACATCCTTCGGGTCGTTTGCACGGATCTGCAATGCGGCCTGTTGCTGCGCGTCGGGCAGATGGAAGCCGAGCACCGGCAACCAGGCGAATACGCGCACACCGGCGCGGGTACGCAACTGCCATGCCACGCGTCCGAACAGGTCGGCGCGCATCGGCAGATGGCGGTTGGGGAAATACAGCGCATCGGCCGCGCCATCGCCATCCGGGTCGGCAAAGGCCTGCAGGAAGACGTGGCTGGGGCCGATGTCCTTGACGCGCTGAACCAGGATGTCGAGATTGCGCGCCAGCTGTGCCGGGTCTGGGTCGTAGACGTAATCCAGGTCGATCTGGATGGCGCGCAGCCCATCGCGCGACAGATCGCGGCGCAGTTCGCCGGCCAGATCGCGCACGTCGGGGTTGTTGAACAACAACAAGCGGCCGAGGCTGGCCAGCGATTGCCCATCCACGCGGTCGCGGCCTTGCTGGCCGATATCGGCTTCGTGCGAGCGGCCTTCCAGATCGAAACTGAGCGTCATGCCCAGTTGCGCGGCAATGGCGTTGCTGGCGCGGTTGTAGGCGGCATACGGCCACACCATCGTGCGCGGCGGCTTGCCCAGATGCGCCACGATGGCATCGCGGCTATGCCGCAGATCGGTTTCGATGCGCTGGCGATAGTCGGCTTCGTTTTCGTAGCCGCTGCTCGCATCCCACAGCCGGGTGACTGCCGCAGGGGTCTGATTACCGAACGGATTGCCGGCAATGCCCTTATGCAGGTCGTCGCTATGCGAGCCGATCTCGACCAGGCCGCTGTCCTGCATCTCGCGCAGTTGCGCCCAGGTGACGAAGTCGTCGCGGGTGAAATCGCGTGGGCCGTACGGCACCACCTTGCCCGCAGGCAGTTCGACCCAGCTGGTTACCGGCGCGACCAGGGCGGGGTAGCCGTAGGCCTGCAACAGCGGAAATACCCGCGTATAGACGCTGCGCAAGCCGTCATCGAAGGTGAGCAACACCGGCCGCGAGGGCAGGGCACGCCGGCCGGCGCGTGCATCCAGCACCTGCTGCACGCTCACCGGGTGATACGCGTGCGAGCGCAGCCAATCCAGATGCGCGGCGAAGTTGCTGGTGGACACCGCATAGCGATCCGGGTCGCCTTTTGCGGCGACGTCGTCGCGAATATCGTGGTAGCTGAGCACCAGCAGACCCGCATGCGCCGACGACGCGAAGGTCATCAGCAGCAGTGCGAGCAGCAACAGCGGCAGGCGGATCAAGGCGTACCTCCCCATCGGAAATCCAGGTCCAATCCAAGTTGTTGTTCGCGCCGGCCGTCGTAGACCGGGCGCGACCAGCTCACGCCATACGTCAACGCGCTGCCATCGCCCAGCGACCACAGATGCCGATACGCAAGCGCAGGCACCCATTGGCTGCCAAAGCCGGATTGGTAGGTCGGGCCGGCGGTGACTTCCAGACGCTGCCGAAAGGCGTAGTCGTAACGCCGCCAGCCGATCTGTTCGATCCGCACACCCGCAGCCACGCCTGCGCTGCGGCGTGGGTTGAAGTAATCGACCACGCGATCGTCTTCTGCACGCCCGGCGGATGCAGACACCAGCCCATCGATCAGCACATGCGGGCGTGCCCACAGGCGTTGGCTGCCCGATAGATCGAGCTGGTTGCGCCGATTGCCATCGCTGTAACGCAGCTGGCGTGCCTGCAGGTCCCAGCGCGTTTCATCGCTGGGTGTCCAGCGCAGCGTTGCGCCGATGCTGTCGCCGGTGATGCCCAACCGACGCGCTTGCAACGATGCCTCCGGGTCGCGTGTGCGCCAGGCAACGCTGCCGTACCACGCATCGGAGAATCGCCAGCCCGCATCCAGTGCCCAGGCGGCGCCATCGCGATCGAAATCATCGAGTGCGCGGCCACCGTAGGCGCTCAAATCCAGCCGGTCGTAGCGGTAGTGCGTGCCCAGCCAGAAGCTGCGATAGCGCACGCGGGTGTCCTGAAAATCGGCCCAGTCGTCGCGCGCGCGCAAGCCCACGCGCCAGCGCTCGCCCAGCAGCGGCGATTCGGCTTCCAGCAGCGAGCTGCCGAAATGATTGCCGAGCGGCGAGGTTGCGTTGGCGCTGTTGTCGTTGTCGCTGCGTCCCCAGGCATGGCTCAGATGCACCTGCCAGCCGCGTTGGCGCTCCAGCGACGCACCCAGCCGTTGCAGGCCGACATCATCGGGGTACTCGGTGCGCAAGGTCTTGAACTGCGCATCGGCCAGATCAAGGCGATCGAGATCGCGCTGGTTTTCGACCACGCCGCTGCGTGCCTGTTTTTGATGCGGGTCCAGCGTCAGCGCGATCTGATTGCGTTGCAGGGCTTGCGTGGTGTGTCCGCGGCGCGATTCGATCGATGCCAGTGCCGCTTGCAGCTCGGCATTATCGGGCCCAATCGCGATGCGCTCGCGCAATACCTGGTCCGCACCGCGGTTGTCGTTGGCTGCAGAGCGCGCAGTCGCCAGTGCGACATCGGCGCTGAAGCGGTCCCAGTTTTCGTAGCCGCTGGTTGCGCCGGCGCGACGTGGCCAAGGCGCTTGCGTGGCCGCAAGTTGTTCGAACAACGGCATCGCCTGATCGAAGCGTTCTTGCTCCAGCAACGCGTAGCCGAGCAGTAGTTGTGTGTTGAAGTCGTCCGGGCTGTGTTGCAGCGCTTGCCGCAGCACGGTTTCGGCTTCGGCAGGGCGACGCAGCCCCATCAGCGAATCGCCAACGGTCGGCAGCACGTAGCTGGGCACCTCAATGCCTTGCGCACGCAATGCTTGATAGTTGGCAACCACGTCGCGATGGCGCTGACGCTGATTGAGGGCAACCAGGCTGTCGATGCGCAACCGCGTCGCTTCCCAGGCCACCTGTGGTGGCGCGTCGCGCTCGATGCGCGCCACATTGACCAACGCCTGATCGGTCTCGGCATAGCGGTGCGCGGCATCGACCGGCTCGGCGCTGGCCCAGCCGATCATGCGCGCGACGCGATCGTTGTCGATGCGCTCGCGCTCCTGCTGCGAAAACCAGTCCGGATGGCGCCACATCGCTTCTGCGGCAAGCTGCGCGCCGCCCAGATCGCTGAGCGTGAGCGCACGCAGCGTGTACGCGCCTTTGTCGCGCGGGTCTGCACGCAACACGCGTTCGTAGATGGCGAGCGCTTCCGCATAGCGCTGCTGGCCGCGCAATTGCTCGGCTTGCTGCATGGGCGTAAGGGCGATGGAGGCGCCAGTCACATCTGTCGACCGCACTTCGCCGCTGTGCGCCAAGGGCACACATGCGGCAAACAAGGCAAGGCTGATCAGGGGAGTGAGTGCGCCTGTACGGTCAGGACGACCGCGCTGCACGTGCATGTGCAAACAGGGGGGAAGAGAAGTTCACAAGCGATCCAGCTATGAAGTGCGGCGATACTGCGTATGCCCGTGTAAAGCTAATGTCATCACTATGTTGATGAGATGTTGATTACTTGAGATCGGTTGGCATAAATGCGCAGTTCGGCACAAACGGAGGTTGCGGGTGCACGCGTGCAGCACGGAGCCGACGCAATGCTCAGATTCGCCTGTTGAAAGTACATCCGGCGCTGAGCGCATGGTTAAAGCGCAAGATGGAGCCTCACGCTGAGTCCGACGCAATTGCCGCGTTGGAGCAAGCGGGCTGGCAAGCCCGGAGCCCAGCAAACTGCCAACCGCGCATTCATATGCATATCAAGGCATCCCTGTAATTGCATAAATAGATGCGCGTTGGCGGAACTTGTCGCCCCTGGGCGGCATTGACTGCACGATGGCGTGCCGGTCGTCTTACGGTGGCGTCCGGTATTTAAGTGATTTCTGTCACATAAATGCATTTGTCGGCATTTTCTTACAGGGTGACCCCTACACGCTGCGTTGACCTGCTCTTAACGCTGCAGCACAGTGGCGCCGCATTCGCCGTGCCCAAGGGTTGTGCTGCCGTTTTGGCAGCCAGGTGCGGCGATGTGAGCAACGGCAGGCCCAGGTCTGACCGGTGCACAGGGGGCATGACAGATGTGGATGCGATCGGCGCCGTTGGCGCTGGCGGCTTGCCTATGGGCGGTCGCCGGGCTGGCGGCTGCACAACAATCGGCACCGACCAGCCTGGACCGGCAGGAGCAACTGCGCCAGGCCGAAGAGATTCAGCGTCGGCAGGAGCAGGAGCGCCAGGCGCCTTTCGCCGGCCCGCGCGAGGATGCCGAGCGCGTGGACGTACGCAGCACTGTGCTTCCCGAAGAAGCGCTGTGTTTTTCGATCACGCGTGTGCGCCTGTCGGGCGCGGGCCAGGATGCTGCGCGGTTCGCTTGGCTGTGGAAATCGCTGCGCCGTTACGAGGGGCGCTGCATCGGCCGCATCGGCATTGATGTCATTCGCCGTCGCGCACTGGATCGGCTGGTCGCGCGCGGTTTTGTCACAACACGCATCGGCGTGCCCGAGCAGGATTTATCGCGCGGAGAGTTGCGCTTCGAACTGATGCCGGGCCGTTTGCGTGCGGTACGCGTGGTGTCTGATACCGACGGTGCGCACTGGAAGACCGCCTTGCCATTGCGCACTGGCGATCTGCTGGATCTGCGCGCGATCGAACAAGCCGTGGAGCAGTTCAAGCGCCTGCCATCGCAGGACGCCAAGATCGATATCGCACCGGGCGAAGCGCCGGGCGAATCGGATCTGGTCATCACCTTGCAGCATGGGCGGCGTTGGCGCGGTGTGGTCAACGCCGAGGATTCGGGCGTGGAAGCCACCGGCCGCGTGCAGGGCGGGCTGGATGTGTCGCTAGACAATCCGTTGGGGCTCAACGACCTGCTAAGTGTCGGCTACAGCCACGATCTGGCGACACGCGATGAAGAGCGCGGCACCCGTGGCAACAGTCTGAGCTACAGCCTGCCGTGGGGCTGGTGGACGGTTGCGCTCTCGGCGTCGTCGTACCGCTATCACCAGCGCGTGGACGGGTTCTTGCAGACCTTCCAGTCCAGCGGCGAATCCAGCAATGCCCAGCTGGACATCCAGCGCGTCTTGCATCGCGATGGCACCAGCAAGACTTCTGCAGGTGTAACAGTGGGGCGGCGGCGTGCGCGCAGCTATCTGGACGGCGTGGAGATCGGTATCCAGCGGCGCGATACCAGTAGTGCCGAGTTCTATTTCACGCATCGGCGTTACCTGGGCGCGATGCAGCTGGACGTGCGCATCGCACACCGACGCGGCACTCCGTGGTTCAACAGCCAGTGGACCGGCTATGACCCGCAGATCGGTTTCCCCAGCTTTCGATATGGCGTGACCACGCTGGATGTGAGCACTGCGCTGCCGTTCAAACTGGGGTCGGTGCCCATGGCCTGGGAAAGCAGCCTGCGCGCGCAGACCGCAGGCGAGCTGTTGCTTGGCTCGGAATTCTTCACGATTGGCGGCCGATACAGCGTGCGCGGCTTCGATGGCGAAGCGACCCTGGGTGCCGAAAAAGGCGCGTATTGGCGCAATACCTTGAGTTTTCCGGTGCAGCAGATCGGGCTCACGCCTTACCTGGGTTTGGACGCGGGACGCATCGATGGCACCAGCGCCAGCGGGCTGCGCAGTCGCAGTCTGGTCGGTGGCGCGGTGGGGCTGCGCGGCGGCTGGTTCGGCGCCAGCATCGATGCATTTGCCGGTTGGGCGATCCACCGGCCCGATGGATTTGGAAGTGCGCAGCCGGCCTACGGCGCGCGTGTGATCTACCAGTTTTGACATGGATCGCGCTGCCAGCCGGCGGCGCGCTTGTTGATTGATGACGCCTGCGGGCGGCGAGAGAGAAACGATGGACACCGAAGCGATGAGCGTGCGTGGTTACGTAGCCGAACAAAGCAAGCGCGCGTTGGCGCTGCTGCTGTGCTTCACCGTGACCTGGACATCGTTTCCGGCGTGGGCGCAGGTTGCGCCGACGGCGAACCCCGGTGGTCAGACACCCCGCCAACAGGTAGCAGCCAACGGTGTGCCTGTGGTGGATATCGTCGCCCCCAATGCGCGCGGCATTTCGCACAATCGCTACAGCAATTTCAACGTCGGCCCGAACGGGCTGATCCTCAACAACAGCGCGCAGATCTCCAAGACCGAGCTGGGCGGCTATGTGGCCGGCAACAATAATCTGCAGCGCAGTGGTGCTGCATCGTTGATCCTCAACGAGGTCACCTCTGCCAGCAGCCGCCTGCAGGGCTACACCGAAATCGCCGGCGCCAAGGCGCAATTGGTCATTGCCAATCCCAATGGCATTTCCTGCGATGGCTGCGGATTTCTCAATACCTCGCGCGTCACGCTGACCACCGGCACGCCCAACCTGGGCGGCGATGGCGCATTGACTGGTTTCACCATCACCGGCGGTGCGCTCAGCATCGGCAGCAATGGTCTTGACGCCTTCAATGTGGATCGTCTGGATCTGCTGTCGCGTCAGCTCAGCGTCAATGGGTCGATCTGGACCAAGGAATTGGTCGCGAGCGCAGGCGCAGGGCGCGTCAACTACGACGGCATGTTGCTCGACGTGCTGCCTGGTACCGATGGTGCTGCGCCGTCGATCGGCATCGATGTCGCGCAACTGGGCGGCATGTATGCCGACCGCATCCGTCTGATCGCTACCGAAGCCGGCGTGGGCGTGGTCAGCCGCGGCACCCTGGCCGCGCAGAGCGGTGATCTGCAGATCGACAGCGCTGGGCAGGTGAGTCTGAGCGGCACCGCCGTGGCACGCGATGGCTTGAACGTGCGGGCAAGCGGTGATCTTGACCAACGTGGCGTGCTTGGCTCGCAGCAGGGCGATGTCAGCTTACGCGGCGCAGGCATGCGTCTTGCCGGCGACCTGGTGGCCGCTGGCGCGTTGACTGCGCAGGCCGACGGTACTTTGAGCCATACCGGGCGTAGCAGCGCGGGGGCGATCCGTCTGTTCGGCTCCGAATTGACGGCCGATGGCAGTCTGCATACCACCGGTGCGCTGGAGCTTGGCGCTGACGGCGTGTTGCGCAGCGGCGGTGTGGCCTATGGCGGCACGGGTGCAACGCTGCGCGCGAATCGCGTTGCATTGACCGGCACCTTGCAGAGCGGTAGCACCATTGCATTGAACGCAACCAGCATCGATGCGCTGGGGACGCTGGATGCAGCGTCCGCACTGCGTGTGGTCGGCAGCGGTGATGTGCGCATGGGCGGGTTGGCCCAGGCCGGGCAGGCTGCAGAGATACAGGCCGGTGGCCGCCTGGATGTGCAGGGTCGGGTGATCGCTGCCGATACGCTCGTGCTCAACGCCGCTGCGATCGATATTGCGCAACGCGGCGCCGTCTCGGCTGGCACGGATCTGGATCTGCGCAGTGCCGGCGCGTTGAGCAATGCCGGCAGCGGCTATGCAGGGCGCGACTTGCGTGTCCAAGCCAATAATCTGACCACCACCGGCAGCGTGTCTGCCGCGCGTGACGTGCAGGCAACCGTGGTTGGCGGGCTGGTCAACGCCGGGACCGTCGTCGCCGGCAATGCATTGACCGTGGACGCCGCACAGCTGGAAAGCCGCGGCGACATCGGTAGCCAACGCGGCGACGCCACACTGCGCAGCCGCGCTGGCTTGAGCTTGAGCGGGAACACGGTGGCAGGCGGCACGCTGGCACTGGATGCCGGCACGGATGCACGGATTGCCGGTGCGGTGAATGCCGCCAGCGTGAACCTTCGCAGCGGCGGCGATGCGGCGGTGTCCGGCACGTTGCAGAGCACGCGTGGTGCACTGAACATCGCCACCGGCGGCGCGCTGAGCAGTGATGCCATCGTGCAGTCGGCTGGTGTGCTCGACCTGCAGGCGAACGGTGCATTGCGTCAACGTGGGCAGCTGCGCAGTGGCGGCGCGCTGCAATTGCGCGGCTCCACGGTCGATCATGATGGCGTGATCGATGCAGGCGGCGATCTGCGGATTGCAAGCACTAACGATCTGGCTCTGAGCGGCACAGTGCAGAGTGCAGGCGCTGCTACCTTGCAGGCAGATGGGCTGCTGGACAATCGCGCTAACGTGGTTGCAGCAGGTGCACTGCAGGTGGATGCGGCGTCGCTGCGTAATGCGCAGGGCGCTGCGTTTTCGTCCGATGCCGATATGCGCTTGCGCACCACCGGTGCGTTCGATAACGCCGGCAGCCTCTATGCCGGCAATGCACTCCAGCTCGCCGCTGACACGCTGACCCAGAGTGGCCGGGTCGGTTCGGGCAATACGCTGTCGGCGTCGGTAGCAGGTGCGCTCGACAACACCGGCAACATCGTGGCCAAGAACGCCTTGCAGATCGAGGCAGGTAGCTTGCGCAGCACCGGTCAACTCGGCAGCGAAGCGGCAGAGGTGCGCCTGACCACCGATGGCGACATCGCATTGCAGGGTATGGTCGCTGCGGGGACGTCGCTGCAGGCCACGGCCGGTGGCGATCTGCAACAAGCAGGTTCCGCGACCGCGCAAACCATGGTCCTCGCTGCCGGACGCGATCTCACTGCGGCCGGCACTTTGCGTGCTGCATCCGCGCTGGATGTGCAGGCGCAGCGCACGCTGACGTTTGCCGCACAAGGCCAGGTGGGTGGCGCTGCTGCATTGCGTGCAGCCACCGTGATTAACAGCCAGGGTGCGGTGTTGCAGGCTGGCGGTGCGATCGCGTTGGACGGCGCCGCAATCGATAGCCGCGGCACACTCGACGCAGGCAGCGATCTGCAAATGCGCAGCGATGGCGATCTGTCCCTGGCTGGCATTGCACAGAGCGGACGTGATGTGCGTCTGAGCGCGGCCAACGCCGTCAGCAATGCCGCGCAGGTCGTCGCAGGCCGCAATCTGACAGTGCAGGCGCAACGACTGGACAACACCGCCGCTGGCGTATTGGCAGGCGAGGGCAATGTGTCCCTGACGACCACGGCGCAGCTCAACACCGCCGGCCGCGTGCAGGCCGGTGGCGATATGCAGCTCACCGCGGCAGCGCTGGACCAGCGTGGCAGCGTGTCTGCAGGCAAGGCAATGACGGTTGCGGTAGCGGGCACGCTGGACAATCGCGGCACGCTGGTTGCCAAGGATGCGATGCAGATCGATGCAGGCACGCTGCGCAGCACCGGGCAGTTGGGCAGCGAACGTGCGGATGTGACGTTGGCGAGCCAGGACGTCATGCAGCTGGGTGGCGTGGTCGCCGCGGCAACCGCGCTGCGCGCTATCGCCGGCAGTGATCTTGAGCAAGCCGGCGCGCTCAACGGGCAGTCCATTGCACTGCAGGCTGGCCGCGATCTCACTCTCGGCGGCACCCTGAATTCTGCATCCACCCTGGATCTGCAGGCCCAGCGCACGCTGGCCTTGAATGGTCAGGCAGCTAGCACGGGCAGCGCCGTCCTCAAGGGCGCAACCATCGCCACTGGCAGCACGGCTGTCCTGCAGAGCGGTGCCACCATCACCTTGGATGGCGCGGCGATCGATAGCCGTGGCTCGCTCGATGCAGCAACCGATCTGAGCGTGCGTAGCGCAGGCGATCTGATATTGGGCGGTGTCGCCCAGGCCGGACGCGACGTCGCGCTGACTGCTACTAATGCATTGCGTAATGGCGCGCAGGTTGTCGCCGCACGCGACCTCAGTGTGCAGGCGGCCAGCGCCGAAAACCTGACGAATGCGACGCTGGGTGCGATGCGCGATCTGCGTGTCGAGGTCGCTGGCGCATTGGACAACAGCGGTACCTTGCACGGCGAGCGTGGGCTGGCGCTGTCGACAGGATCGCTGTTGCAGCGCGGCCGACTCTATAGCGGAGATGCGATCTCGATCGCATCGACTGGCGCATTCGACAATCGTGGTCAGCTGGTTTCCGGCAAGGATCTGAGCATCGCCGCCGGCAGCATTACCAGCACCGGCCAGCTTGGCTCGGTGAATGGCGCGCTGACGCTGATCAGCCAGAATGCGATCGATCTGCAAGGCCTCGTCTCTGCCGCCACCACGCTGCAGGCCACTGCAGTGGGTGACCTGGTGCAATCTGGTTCGCTCACCGCGCAGACAGTTGGCCTGCAAGCGGGGCGCGATCTCACTGCCGGCGGTACGCTGCAGTCAGCTTCCACACTGGACTTGCAGGCGCAGCGTGCGCTGGTTTTGAATGGTCAGGCACAGGCAGGCAGCGATGCCGCGTTGCGTGGCAACAGCATCGCCACCGGCACTGCTGCTGTGCTGAAAAGCGCTGGTTCGATCACCCTGGAGGGCGCGGCCATCGACAGCCGCGGCACGCTCGACGCCGGCAGCGACTTGCGTCTGCGCAGTACCGGCGCACTGGCATTGGCAGGCGTGGCGCAAGCCAACCGCGACGTCGTAGTCAGTGCCGACGGCGCGTTGAGCAACGCCAGTCAGGTCATCGCAGGCCGTGACCTATCGGTGCAGGCAGGCACTATCAGCAATGCTGCCACGGGCACGCTGGCTGCACAGGGTGGCGTCACACTCACCACTGGCACATTGCAGAACGCAGGCAGCGTGCAAAGCGGTGGCGATTTACGCATGACCGTCACCAGCATCGACCAGAGCGGTGCCGCGATTGCTGGCAAGGCGTTGACTGTCACGGCGACCGGGCTGGTCGATAACCGCGGCAACCTGATCGCCAAGGACGCGTTGAGCGTGGACGCAGGCACCCTGCGCAGCAGCGGGCAGCTTGGCAGTGAAACAGCCAACGTCACGCTGGTCAGCCGCGGCGACATCGCGTTGCAAGGTGTTGTGGCTGCCGCAACCACGTTGCAGGCAACCGCTGCTGGTGACCTGCAGCAAGGTGGATCGCTCAAGGCGCAGTCGGTCGCATTGCACGCAGGGCGCGATCTGGTTGCAGCAGGCACGTTGCAGTCGGCTTCCTCCCTCGACCTGCAGGCGCAGCGCACGCTGGCGTTGAACGGGCAGGCCGCCACTGGCGGCAACGCAACCCTGCGCGGCGCGACGGTCACCACCGGACAAACTGCTGTCCTGCAAGGCGGCGGTGCGATCAGTCTTGATGGCGCGGCGATCGACAGCCGCGGCGCGTTGGATGCGGGCACTGATTTGAGCCTGCGCAGCACGGGCAACCTGGCAGTGGCCGGAGTGGCACAGGCTGATCGCGCAGTCGTGCTGAGCGCGGCCGGCGCATTGACCAACGCGGCGCAGGTTGTCGCCGGCCAGAATCTGTCCGTCACCGCAGCCAGTGCAAGCAACACCGCCACGGGCGTGCTGCTGGCGCAAGGCGATACCACGCTGTCTATCGCCGGCTTGCTCGACAATGCCGGCGCGATGCGCGCAGGCAATCAATTGACGCTTGGTGTCGGTTCGCTGCGTCAGACCGGTCAGGCGTACGGCTTGCAGCGCTTGGGTCTGACCGCCGCAGGTGCGGTGGACAATCGCGGCGATTTGATTGGCGGCAACGGCCTGCGTGTGGAGGCCGCGCAGCTCGCCAGCACTGGTCAGCTCGGTAGCGAGCGCGGCGATGTCGCCTTGATCAGCCGTGGCAACCTGCAGCTCGACGGCAGCCTGGCGGCGGCGGGCGCGTTCTCTGCGCAAGCCGACGGCGCGTTGGCGCAAAGCGGCACCCTGAGTGCAGGCAGCACGCTCGACCTGCGCTCGAAAAGCGATCTGACCGTTGCAGGTCAGCTGCGCGGCCAGCAGATCACGCTGGCCAGCGACGCCGTGGTGCGTCAGCAGGGCGTCGCCAGTGGTGAGACGGTGGGACTGCAAGGCGCGCGTATCGAAAACGCCGGGCAGACCACCGCCGCCGGAAATCTGAGCCTGCGTGCGGGCGAAATCAGCATCGCCGGTACGGTTGGTGCAGGCATTGCCGGCGATGGCAACCTGGGAACTGGCAGTACGTTGAGTCTGGTCGCCGATCGCCAGTTGAGTGCCTCGGGCAAGTTGTTGGCGGGCGGCAATCTGCTCGCGCAGGGGGCCCAGCTGCAGCTGGCTGGCGCCAGCACGCGCGCCACCGGCAATGTCGCGCTGACCACCGGCGGTAGCCTCGACCATCGTGGCGGTGATCTGCTCGCCGGCGGCACGCTGACTGTGCAGGCAGGCGGCACCATCGATAACGGCCGTCTCACGACGACTGGCGGCCAACTCCAGGCCAGTCAGCTCAGCATCGATGGCGGCAGTTTGAACAATGCCGGCGGCCGTCTCGTTCAAAGTGGTGCAGGCGCGACGCGCGTCAGCATTGGTGGCGCAATCGACAACACGTTGGGAACCTTGGCCAGCAATGGGCAGGATCTGACCATCACTGCCGCAAGCCTTGAGAATGCGCAGGGACGGATCGAGCACGCCGGTACCGGCACTGCGTCGGTCACCAGCCGTGGCGCATTGGGCAATGCCAACGGTCGCATCGTCTCGCAGGGGACGCTGAACATCGGCGCCAGCAGCGGCATGAACAATCAGGGTGGCACGGTGGCTGCCGCTGGTGATGCAACGCTTGCTGCGGCCAGCCTCAATAATGTTGGTGGTTCGGTCGCTGCACGCGGTTTGACGGTGCAAAGCGGTGGTGCTGTCGACAACCGTAGCGGCCTATTGCAGGCCAGCGGTGGCGCGATGACGTTGCGTGCCGATAGCCTCAGCAATAGCGGTGGCACGCTGCAGGCGGTGAGCAGCGGTGGTACGGGCGGCAGTCTGCGCGTCGAGCTCACTCGTGGGTTGGATAATGGCACCGGCATCATCGGTGCCAGTACCGATGCAGTGATCACTGCGGAAAACATCGCAAGCTCCGGTGGCAGCCTGCAAGCCGGGCGCGACCTCAGCGTCACCGCACGCGGCCAGCTGGACAATCACCAGAGCGGCAAACTCAGTGCGGGCCGCGATCTCAATGTTGCGGTGACAGGCGCGCTGCTCAACAGCGGTGGCCAGCTCGACGCCGGTAACACGCTCACCGTATCGGGCGGACGGATCGACAATACGCAGGGCAGCATCGTCAACAATGGCAGCGGTCTGACGCGTATCAGCACCGGCGGTGCGCTGACCAATACCAGTGGGAATCTCGGTGGCCGCGGCAGCGTGGTGATCGATGCCGCCAGTATTGCCAATAACAGCGGGCAGCTTGTGGCAGGCGGCGACCTGATCGCCAATACCAACACCTTGAACAATCAGGGCGGCAACATCTATGCCGGCGCAAGCTTCCTGCTGCAGCGCGCAGGCGCCACGCTGAACAATCAGAACGGCAGGATCAAAGCCGAGCAGGCAGTTCGTCTGAACCTGCAGAGCCTGAGCAATGCCGGTGGCCAGATCGGCGCGGGCAGCATCACCGGCGGCGCTGGCGATGTGGTGATCGATACCGTCGGGTTCGACGGTGGTGGCAGCATTCTGGCGCAGAACCTGCTGGATCTGACCTTGCGCAGCGACTACACGCATCGCGCCGGCGCAGATCTCACCAGTAATGGCGATTTCAACCTGCGTGTGGGCGGCAACCTGGTCAACGAGGCCACGCTCAAGGCAGCGCGCCGCCTGGACATCACCGCCAGCAGTATCGCCAACCGTGCCGGCGCCAACATCCTGTCCAACGATACCCGCCTCAACGGCGGCAATGTCATCGACAACGCCGGCAGTATTTCCGGCAACGCCGCGCTCTCGCTGGTGGCAAACAGTGTCTACAACACCGGCAGCATCGTCGGCGGCAATGTGTCGGTGAATACCGGCACGTTGGTCAACGGCGCGGATTTTGGCGGTGTGACCAACAACGCCGCCTATGGTTCGGCCCTGCTGGGTTCCACCGGCAACATGAACCTGATCGTGCGCGATCAACTGCTCAACCGCGACGCCCGCATTTTCAGCCTGCGCAATATCGCCATTGGTGGTGCGCAGGATGGTGGTGGCACCTTGGTCTCGCGCACCGGTGTGGTGAATAACCTGTCGGGCAGCATTGAGGCCGATGGAAGTATTTTGATTGCGGCTAGTCAGCTGAATAATCGGCGGCGGGTGATCAATACGACCAGCGTTTCTACCGATCCTGGCGACGATGTGTATTCGGGTGGCGAGCTCATCGAAGGCAAAGCAATCAGGAATCTGCAGGGTGCGCGTGCGCCTTACCCTTACAGGGGGCTCGCGCCGGGTATTTATCGCAACTACCAAGTAATCCAGCAGGAACAGCTGTCATCGGCAAGCGCTGAGGGAAAGATTGCTGCAGGCGGAAACATCCTGCTCTCCGGTAGCGTCACAAATAATGCATCCACTATCGCCGCTGCTGGGCTTTTCGCAGCAAATCAACGGGGTCTTGGTGGGCTCTCGGACAACATGATTGCCGGCAGCGAGCAATTGTTCAACCAGGCGCTCGCGTTAAACCAGACGGTTCGCCAGAGTGATGTCGAACATATCGTTACTGCGATCACCAACGACTGCATGCAGCCGGTGGGGCAGAAGGTCGTCTGCTATTACGAGGAAGAAGACCAGAGGCTGAATTCCTCGACCACGAGCAGTAGCTATATTGCCCTAGGCGCCAGCATGACCGGCGGCCAAGGCGTCAGCATCAATGGCGCCAACATCAGCAACGGCGCCGTCGGCAGCGATGGCCGTAACATCAGCGGTGCCTCGCTCAACGGCGTCAGCGCACAAGGTGGATTGAGCGGCCGCACGCGGCAGACCGCGGCAAATGTCGGTGGTCAGGCCGTCATCGGCCGGGCCAATGGCGGCGCAGCCAGCATCAGCGTGGTGAGCAACACCGCCGGCAACGCGGGTGCGCAGGTTGGTGCGAATACGCAGGATGCGTCGCTTGCGGCATCCGGCGGCATCGTCGCCATGTCAGTCGCACCGGTCATGTCCAATGACAGTGGCTTGGTGCGCAGCACCGTTGATCAGGCCAACGTGCAGACCACCGCTACCGGTACCGGCGTCGTTGCAGGTGCTGGCGAAAGCCGCACCCGCATCGATCCGGCCACCATTCCGGTTACCAACATCGTTGGCGGCGGCCAGACCTCGCTGACGCAGATCGATCTGCCCATCGGCGGGTTGTATCGCTTGTCCAATGGCAACGCCACCGATCGCACTGCCATGGGGCGCGCGGCAGTCGGCCTCAGCGGCATCAACGCTTGGCGCAGCAATGGGCCGGGCCGTCGTTACCTGATCGAGACCGACCCGCGCTTCGTCAATTACGACAACTTCATCAGCAGCGATTTCCTGCTGGACAAGCTGGGCGTGGACCCGGAGTGGACCCAGACCCGTCTGGGCGATGGCTTCTACGAGCAGCGCCTGGTGCTGGACCAGATCACCCAGCTCACCGGCCGCCGCTATCTGGGCAACTACGCCGATGGCGTGGCGCAGTACCGCGCCTTGCTGGAGTCGGGTGTCGCGGCCGCTGGTCAGCTGCAGCTGAGCATGGGCGTGGGCTTGACCGCCGCCCAGGCGGCAGCGTTGACGCAAGACATCGTGTGGATGGTGGAGCAGGACTACCAGGGCCAGAAGGTGCTGGTACCGGTGGTGTATCTGGCCTCCAACTCGCTGCAGTTGCGCGGTAATGGCGCCTTGATAGCTGGCGGCAACGTCGAGCTCAACGCCACCAATGCCATGAGCAACCAGGGCGTGATCGCCGGTGCCGACGTCAGCATCACCGCAGGCAACCTGCTCAACCAGGGCCGCATCAGCGGCACCGGCAGCGTGGCGCTGGAAGCACGTAACGACCTGTTCAATCAGGGCCAGATCCAGGGCCGCGATGTGGCGCTGGTCGCTGGCAACAATCTGATTAGCGAAGCAACCAAGGCCATCAACGGCGTCGGCATCCTGTCGGGCATTACTGCCAGCAACACCCTGCAACTGTTTGCCGGCAACGACATGACGTTGACCGGTACCCGCGTGCAGGCCGACGGCAGTGCGGCCTTGATCGCAGGCAACAACCTCAGCCTTACCCCAAGCGCGTTGCGCGACGATAACGGCTTGCTGCGCGGCGGCGATGCCGTGTCGGTCATCACCGGCAAGGATCTGATCGTCTCGGCAGGCAACGACCTGCAACTGCACGGCGTCACCATCAAGGCCGGCGGCAGCGCCGCGCTGCAGGCGGGTAACGACCTCTCGCTGACCCCGACCACCGGTCTGGACGGCAAGGTTGCCACGCGTACCACCATCAGCACCGGCGACAGCCTGCAACTCACCGCAGGCAACGACCTGACCATCCGTCAGGCCAACGTCAGCGCCGGCGGCGATCTGATCGCGGCTGCAGGCAACAATCTCAACGTCGAGTCGGTGCTCAACGACAGCGAAACCAACAGCTATAAGACACGCAACGGCAAAACCCGCGTCACCACGACAACCACGACTCAAACCATCGATCAGCAAGCACTGACGGCCGGCGGCAACCTCATCCTCAGCGCCGGCAATGACGTCAATCTGGTCGCGGCCAAGCTGGACGCCGGCAAAGGCCTAGGCATCAGCGCCGGCAACGACATCAATGCCAGCACGCTGACGACGGTGGACACCAGCAACACCCTGGAAACGCGCAAGCGCTTCAAGCAGACCACCGCGACGAGCGACGAAACCGTCTACGGCACCGAGTTCAGTGCCGGCGGCAATCTCGCCATGCAGGCCGGTAACGACATCACCCTGACCGCCGCATCTGCGGCCGCCAAGGAAGGTGGCATCACTCTGGCTGCCGGCAACGACGTCAACCTGCTCGCCGCCAGCGAGCAGCACGATGCCGTGCAGGACATGACCAAGAAGAAGAAGGGCACGTTCTCCAGCAAGACCACGACGACGCATGATGAGTGGCAGGACACGTTTGCGATCGGTACGGCGCTGAGCGGCGAGTCCGTCAATATCTCTGCCGGTAACGATGTGGCAGTGGTCGGCTCAACCGTGCTTGCCAATGGCGATGTACGTCTGGCGGCAGGCAACAATGTCACCATCGAGTCGACGCAGGACATCAGCAGCGAAGCACATAGCTTCAGCCAGAAGCGATCCGGCTTGACCGGCAGCATTGGCGGTGGTGTTGCCAGCATTGGTTACAGCAAAGCGCGCAGCAATAGCGAGAATTCATCTGAATCGGTCACTCAAGTTGCATCTTCGGTTGGCTCAACCGATGGCAATCTCGTCATCAGCGCGGGCAACCAACTGACCATTGCCGCCTCGGACATCGGTGCCGGCAAGGATCTGACGCTGGCAGCCAAGGACATCGCCCTGCTGGCGCGCCAGGACACGGTCGAGTCGCAGTCCAGCCAGTCGAGTAAATCCAGCGGATTCTCGGTGGGCGTGACCTACGACCCGGGTGCCTCGTACCGCAGCGCACGCGATTCGACCACCAAGAACATGGTCGATACCGGCTCGACCATGAGCAAGATCAGTCGTGATGCCGAAGGCGCAGCGGCCGGCACCATGGCCGCCATCACCCCAGTGGTGATCCAGGCCAGCAGCCACCGCTCCAATGCATCGCAAAACGAGAGCACCAGCGACGCGCGCGTCAGCCAGTTGGCGGCCGGCGGCAACCTGACCCTGCTCGCCAGCGATGGCTCGATCACCAGCCAGGGCACGCAAATGTCTGCGGAGGGCAATGCGCTGCTGCTCGCCAGCAAGGACATCGTGTTCGATGTCGCGCACAACACCCAGTCCAGTGGTAACGCCAGTAACGGCAAGGGCTGGGGCTTCAACAATGCCGCCGGCTTGCCGTACGGCAACTACAACCAGCAAGGCACCGGCAACGGGCAGACAGACACCATCACCGGCACGCAATTGTCGGTGGGCGGCAATGCCAGCCTGACCACCACGCAGGGCGACATCACGCTGACCGCAAGCAATGTCGCGGCGCA
>NZ_JBEGDW010000001.1:2302863-2481130 GCF_040202875.1 Xanthomonas sp. WHRI 10204 | reverse complement strand
GATTACAGCGCATCGTCGGGCAGCATCAGTGGCGGCTTCGGCAGTACCGGTAACCAAACCGATGCCAACGGCAACCCAATCCAACGGACCGCTGGCGAACAGTCCAGTGACATCGGCAATAACATCGCCAACGGCAACTACGGCAAGGCCAACACCAGCAGCTTCATGCCGGGAATGCCGATGAGCGAAAGCGGCAACGACACCACCTACACCCGCGCCACGTTGACCGAAGGCAACATCAAGATCGGCGGCAAGACCACCACGGCGGCAGCACTCGGCATCAACACCGATGCAACTGCGGCGCATGAGGCGGTGGCCACGTTGCCGGATGTCCGCAAGATATTAGGTGAGCAGCAGGCGATGGCAGCGGCCGCTGGCACGGTCATTGCCACCGGCAAGCAGATAGGCGATGACATTGCCGCATCGGCCGAGAACAAAGCGCGCGCCATCGAAGACCAGTACGAAAACGACCTCAAAACCGACGATGAAAGGAATCGCTTCGCGGCCTTGACGCCTGCCCAGCGGGAAAGCGAACTGCTGCAGAACGTCTCCGACTACCGTGCGGCTTACGAATCGAAACAGCAATGGGGCACCGGCGGCGACTACAGCCGGGCATTGCAGGCGGTCACGACGGTCCTGGTCGGCAGCGTCGCCGGCCAGGGGGCGAGCCAAGTTGCCAGTAATGCACTGGCACCTTATGCCGCCCAACTGGTCGGCAAGACCTTCGACCAG
The DNA here is from genome assembly GCF_040202875.1 of Xanthomonas sp. WHRI 10204. Classification (NCBI taxonomy): domain Bacteria; kingdom Pseudomonadati; phylum Pseudomonadota; class Gammaproteobacteria; order Lysobacterales; family Lysobacteraceae; genus Xanthomonas; species Xanthomonas sp. WHRI 10204. The sequence goes on along the minus strand of NZ_JBEGDW010000001.1, from coordinate 2,480,398 downwards.
AACCACGGCAGCAACCCGAACGCCGTACTGCAAGGGCTATCGCATGCAGTCCTCGGCGCGGTGCTGGCGCAAGTCAACGGCACATCCATGACCGGTGGCGCACTGGCGGGCGCAGGTGGCGAGCTGGCGGCGCAGTACCTGACCAAGACCCTGTACGGCGACGACCCGCAAGCCTACGGCCCGGATGGCATGTTCGATCCAAGCCGGCTCCCGGAAGCGGACAAGCAGATGATCGTCTCGTTGTCGCAGGCTGTTGGTGCGATTGCGGGTGGGATGACGGGCGGGAGTCTGGCGGATGCTGCGACGACCGCAAATATTGCGAAGAATTCGGTCGAGAACAATTTCCTCGGCAAGGATGATCATGCGCGATTGAAACAACTTCGCCAAAAAGCTGAAACACAGTTTGGACTGAATCCACAGGAATCACTGGAACTCGTCTTGCTTGACGCCGGTGACCAGATGAGTGCCGGTCTTCTGAGGAAGGTACTGGCTGGAGAGACTCTCACTGAGGTCCAGAAAGCTGGTCTCGCTACTTACTACCAGCGCTACATCGATCAGAACGGAAGCTTCGATCTGAGCAATCTGCAAGGTATCGGCCCAGACCAAGTTTACGGTTTCCCGTACGCGGGACTGAGTGTCGATCAGCGCGCATACGCAAGCACGAATTTCACCTTCATGGAGCGCTTGTTCGGCCGCGACAATACAGCGAATGACAAGATCTACGTTGACGCGCTCATCAAGTCAGGGCTTGAAGTCACTCGTACTGAAGATCTGCTCCCATCCTCGATGCAGCTGAGGGGTTTCTTCGCCCTCCATGATTCATTGAGCTCAAGCGCACTTGCAAGCCTAGGCTATCTCGGTGCAGCTGCGGCGGGAATGAGTGAGGAGAATAGGAGGGGTCTTGCAAATACCATTGCAGGAGCAATGCAGATTGTTGGTGCACGCGTAACTCCGAAAACGGGCTTGCTGCCAACCACTGGCACCCTTGGAGTACCGCGAGCGCCAGTGCCTCGTGATGTTGAAGAGGTACCAACAAATGCCTTGATAACTACGCCTAAAAATCCCGTGGCTGGCAACGGCAATGGAGTACCTCCGAACAAGCCAGCCGACGAGTCGGTATCCCCGCCAAGTAGACCGCTGGCACTTCCTTCACCCAATTTCAATGTTCCTAGTGGCTACACGGCTTCTACGAACGCTGATGGCACAGCTACGGTTACTGGGCCGCGTGGCGGTGTATATAACTCAACTGGTCGATATACAGATGATGGAAAGCCAATTTACCGTGACAATAGCGGTGGATATGTCACGCTCGACGGCGGACGGGTTGATGTAAAGGCGCCACCTAACTATGACGCAATTCCACTGCATCACCTGTGCACTGATAAGTGCACTTCTGATGCGAACGGGAAAATAGCTTGGACATTAGAGTATCAGAGATTTTTTGACGGCTCTGGTCTTAATATAAGTCGGGCGACTGAAAATTTGGTGGCCGTTCCAGGGCATAGGGGGCCTCATCCTGAGCAATACCATAAATACGTATACGGAACTCTTAATCGAGCCACGATGGGCTTGACTCCTAATACTCCAGAATACAAGATGGCTGTAACTCAAGCGCTCAATAGGATTAAAGTGGAAGCTGTAACGAGGGGTAGTGAGGTTAATAAGTGGTTGACAGGAGGGTGATATGAGATATTATTTAATGTGGCAGGATGTATCGATAAAAAGCAAGTGGATTCTTGATGATATTGGCTATGTTAATAACTGGAACTTTATTGACCCGCCTGTCAATTTCATGGAGCCAGGCGGCTATTCATCGAAAGTGAGGTTTGACGGGTTTGAAGTTGATTATTCATTAGCTGGATATGCGAGCGTCCCCGTTTTAAGTAAAAAGGCTGTTGATTCGTTAATGGGTTTGCCGGAAATTGACGAGCCATACCGAAATGTTGTCTTTGCGCCAGTGGAAATTGAGCGTAAAATTTTGAGGCAAAATTATTTTGCGATGATAATCGAAACTCAAATTGATTGCGTTGATGAAGTTAATTCTGAATTTTCAGTTTTTGAAAAAAATGATCCGGTACGCCCAGATTTGGCAGGGACATATCGAAACTTCTTTAATCTTGTCATAGATGTGTCCAAGGTGGGCGAAAAGCATATATTTAGGCTAAAAAAATATCTTGGGGCAGTAATCGTTAGTGAGGAAGTGAAGCGGCGATTCGAAGGTGCCGAGGTAACGGGGGTGGCTTTTGATTTATTGAATGGTCCGGAAAAAGTTGTTGCTTGATTAGGTTGTAATATAATGTTGTTTTGCCTCGTTACTGTAGATTATTTGGGTGGTATTAAAGCAAGAGGAGTTGCGGAAAATGCCAATAATAAATTTGTCATAGGGGGTATTAGTTTGAGTATCCGCGACCAATAGTCAGCAACGGTACCGGCCGTCGCTACCTAATCGAGGCGGGTCCGCGCTCAATTACGACAATTGAAGCGTCCTCGTTAACTCGATCCACTTGGAAGTAGAGTTCCATCCCAAGGAGCTCTGTATGAAGAAGTCGAAGTTCACCGAAGAACAGATGGTTCGGATCCTCAAAGAAGTCGAGGCTGGTGCAAGGGTTGGCGAGACTTGCCGCAAGCACGGGATCAGCGAGCCGACCTATTACGTCTGGAAGTCCAAGTACGCCGGCATGGAGGTGTCGCAGTTGCGGCATCTGAAGGATGTGGAAGCCGAGTTGGCCCGGATGAAGCGCATGTATGCCGAGTTGGCATTGGATCACCACGCGCTCAAGGACGTGCTGTCGCGAAAAGGTTGAGCCAGGCTCGTCGACTGGATTTGAGTCTGGCCATGCAAACTACTCACGGCCTCAGTGCCCGTCGAGCTGATCGGGTGCTGCAGCTGTCCCGATCTGCACGGCATTACCGTCCACGCCAGCGCGACGATGGCCCGCTCATCGCCGCAATCGAGGCGCACTTGAAGGACAACCCCGGCCACGGTTTTGGCCTGCTGATGGATTGGGCGTTGCGACCGCAGGGCTGGGGCAAGACCCGCGCCTGGCGGGTCTACACCGCGCTGAAGCTCAACCTTCCACGTCGCGGCAAACGCCGATTACCTGACCGCATCCGCGCGCCGCTGGAGATCCCGCAAGCGGCAAACCACACTTGGTCGGCGGACTTCATGTCCGATGCCTTGTGGTCTGGACGCCGCTTCCGCACCTTCAACATCAACGATGACTTCAATCGCGAATCGATGAAGATCGAAATCGACACCAGCCTGCCCTCGGCACGGGTCATCCGCGCACTGGACGAATTGGTCGAGCTGCGTGGTGCTCCAAGGCGACTGCGCCTGGACAACGGCCCGGAGTTCATCAGCGCTGCGCTCAGGCAGTGGGCACAGCAGCACGGCGTCACCCTGATCCACATCCAGCCCGGCAAACCTACCCAGAACGCCTACATCGAACGTTTCAACCGCACCTTCCGCACCGAAGTGCTGGACCGCTTCGTGTTCACCACGCTCGACGAGGTGCGGCGCATGGCAGAGGACTGGCGTCATCGATACACCCACCAACGGCCACATCGATCACTCGGCGGCTTGCCGCCCATCCGCTTTGCAATGGCACAATCAACAACCACCTCTACTTCTGAGTGACTCGAAGAATCGAGGACGCTTCAGAGTCGGGTTACTCACCGTAACACTCGACAATCCTTGGCCGGATGGAGCGAAGCGCATTCCGTGGCTCTGTGCGCGCGAACGATGCAACGCACTTGCTGATGTCATGCACCAACAGCCTCGGATTGCGCTTGGCTCCATCCGGGCTACAGCCTCAGGGCATCCCAAGCTCCCGCATCATGGTGCCGCAGTGCAACTCGGAAAGTCCTTGAGATAATCTGCGAGCGAAGCCATCCCCACGCTCGTGCGCAGCGCGTCCACATCACCGCTGCCATCAAGCGGCTGCGCCACACGCTTTCCGTCGACGCACGTCACCTGCGTGCCGTAACGCTGCGTGCCGGTCAACTTAAGCATCACCCGATCATGTAGGAAAGCATACTGACGGGGCAGGGCACGACCCTCGTAACTCCGCTGCAGGGCCTGCAGCGCGTCGTACTGCAGCTCAGGGCGATGGTCGCCGTGCTGCACGAGCGCCCACAGTTGCTGCTGCATGTCCTCGCTGATCCTCGGCGGCGCAGGCCAACCTCCGTAGCGGGCAATCTGCTCCTGGGCGTACAGGATATTGCTGTCGTCCAGCAAGCGCAGGTCCGCCTCGAGCGCAAATGCATATAAGGCAAACGTGGGAGTGCCGATCGCTTCCTCACCATGACCCGGTAGCGAATCAAAGGCGTATCTCAACACTTGATCCTGTGCGAATCGACGCCCAAGCTCCTTGGCATCTTTGGTGGCGGAATCCACATCGTCACGGACTTTGTGAACGGCATCGACCGAGGTTGCGACTTGCCGATACGTAGCCACATAAGGCTGCGCCTGCCGCGCGGCAGTAGCAAACGCGTCCAATGAAGCAGCATCAGCTGCCGTGGCCTCGGCGCTGACTACCAGCGCGCATCGATGGTTGCCATAGCATCCGCGCGGCAGCGCCGACGCATCCACGCCACGGTCCGCAAACGCTTTTCGCAGACGTTGTGTCTCCGCCTCGCTTGCCGGACCTCGCGCCCACGCGAGCAGCGAATCCCATCGCGCACGCTCGGCCGCGTCGGCGGAGAACCGAGGAGCAACCCACTGCAGCGATGCAAGATCAACCACCGCATCCGACGGGACCTGCTCCAGCAGCACGGGCGCAGCGGCGGTAGCGCTGACCGGCAAACTGCTGCCGGTCAGCATCACGACCACACCCATGCGAAACAATAACGACGCTCCATCATTCATGTCACAAACCGTAAGGGAGGGCGTACTGCGTCAGGCATCCTCATCGTCAATGATGTTGCTTAAGCTTGCCTCCGCGGCCGCAAGGCGGGTCCGCGATGTGGTGCCACCAGAGACGGCATTGAGCTCTGCATCGGTCAGTTCGCGTGCCAGGTTACGGCTCAGCAGGCGGAAAGACCCGGTCGTACCATGCTGCTTCGATTCTTGCTTGGACATCGGGAGGACGTCCTTGGGTTGAGCGCCATCCATGAAAACCGGAGCCAGACTGCTTTATCACCCCCATCGGAACGGCGTCAAGTGATTTGGTGGCATAAATAGATCCCCATGCGCGTGAGCCCGCGAAAGGCAAGGCACGAACATTAGGGACGGAGGTAATCAAGCGGCGGCCCTGACCGCCAGCATGACCTGAGCAAGGCGCAGCATCAGCGGCAGTGCGCTCAACGGCATCGGCGCACAAGGCGGCCTGAGCGGCCGTACCCGCCAGACCGCAGCAACTGTTGGCAGCCTTGTGGTGAAAGGTCGTGCCAGCGGTAGCGCCGGCAGCATCCGCGTTGCGACAGGCACCAGCGGCAGCACCGGCACGCAAGTCGGCACCAATACGCAGGACGCCACGCTCGCCACATCAAGCGGCATCGTCAAGATGTCGGTCGCACCGATGATCTCCGATGACAGCGGCCTGGTGCGTAGCACCGTCGAGTCAGACGAATGTTCAGACCACCGCTGCCGGTACCGGTGTCACCGCAGGTGCGAACGAAACCCGCACACGTGTTCGACCCCGCCACCATCCCCTTCGCCAACATCGTTGGCGGCGGCCAGACCTCGCTGACGCAGATCGATCTGCCCATCGGCGGGTTGTATCGCTTGTCCAATGGCAACGCCACCGATCGCACTGCCATGGGGCGCGCGGTAGTCGGCCTTGGCGGCATCAACGCTTGGCGCAGCAATGGGCCGGGCCGTCGTGTCAGCCTCCCGTAAACTTGATCCAGCCATGACTAGAGGTCTCCGGGCACACTAGCCACCCAGGAAACTACCGATGCGCAAGAGCAAATTCACCGAGAGCCAGATCGTTACGACGTTGAAGCAGGGTGAGGGAGGAGGACAGGTCAAGGATGTTTGTCGCGAGCTGGGCATTTCCGATGCGACGTACTACGTCTGGAAGTCTAAGTACGGCGGCATGGAAGCTTCCGACGTGCGGCGGCTGCGTGATGTTGAAGCTGAGCATGCCAAGCTCAAGCGGATTTATGCTGATTTGGCGATGGAGAACCATGCGATGAAGGTGATTTAAGTGAAAATTGATGAAATAGCCTATTTTTTTTTCAGATATGCTGAGGAGCAGGGGAAGCCTTACAAGGATCTTCCTATGGGGACTGGTGTCGAGGAATTTGGTGCTCCATACATAGAAATTAATGAATCTGGAGTTATAGCCATTGTTGCAAAGGATCGTGGTAATGAGTGTCTAAGGAAAGAAACGGATTCTCCTGAAGTTCTAGCGAAGTGGATTTATGAAATTTACAACAAATAAATTTATTAAAAAATAAAATGGTGAAATGGAATAAATTAATTAGAGGGTGAGTTATATTTGAAAATATGCTGCGGATAGCCGGCGTCAACTTCAAGGCTACGGCAGTGTGGCAGTCGGCCTCGGCGGTATCAACGCCTGGCGCAGCAGTGGGCCGGGCCGTCGTTACCTGATCGAGACCGACCCGCGCTTCGTCAACTACGACAACCTCATCAGCAGCGATTTCCTGCTGGACAAGCTGGGCGTGGACCCCTAGTGGATCCAGAGCCGTCTGGGCGATGGCTTCTAAAGTCAGTGCCTGATGCTTAACTATATGAACCAGTTATCCAAAATCAACTTCTGGTGAAGTACCTTCTGCATCCCTGAAAATAAATGGCCAAGCGCGACGTCGTTAAATTTAGATTCACTGAGGGGTAATTTTCTTGATAACAAACAAAGAAAAATATGCGTTCAAAAATTTCATGGAAAATTCCAACGGTTGTTGACTTTGAACTGAGGCTTCCATCAATGGTATTCAAAGAAAAAATTGAGCAATTTTGGTTCTTTGAACGATCGTTAATGACTAATTATAACTTGGTAGAGAAGATTGTCGAATTATCTGGCGTTGACGCATTTATAAAATTTTCTTGAATAGACCCCTTAATAGAATTCTTTTTATTAATAGATAAAGATAATATTAGTTATGATGTAATGAAGGCGTATGACACATCTATTGATTTCGGAAAAGGAAGTTTATCTTATCCCTTAGTGCTGTGCGATAGTTCTATGCGCTGGATTGCTGTGGAAGACGAAACAGAAGAATTTGGGGTTCTGGCCCTAAAAGATAATTACTTATTTGCTCATGAAAGTAATTTCCTGGAAAATAATTTTATCAGCCCAAGCGAGATGACGCAGTTGTCTGAAAGCGGGTCTCATGGCAGTAAGGCGGCTAGGGAATTCATGGAAAGCTATACCTTAAAGAATTATACGGCCCATAAGGAAATATATTTAATTAATATTCTGGAGTTTATAAACATTAAATTTATATAAATATTTCAGGACTATTTAATTCAAATGGTGCAACTCCTCATTTAAGACAATCATCGGGTCGAGAGCGAGATGAACAGCTGAATCAGATAAGGCGCTGCGGGGTGAGCTGACTTTCGCCAGCCGAATCTAACGACCAAAATCGCGGCGCCAAAGAGAGACCCCCTGTACGGGCGCTGTTATCCAACGTCGGTGTGGTGGAGAGGAATCTAGCGCAGGCAACTACCTCACCCGAACCGCCAGCCAAGCAGGCGGCATCGTGCTTGCGGCCAGCAAGGGCATCAAGCTACTCGTCACGCAGGAGCAGCATGATGCGGTGGTGGATAAGGAAACGCGCAAGAAGAGCACGTTCTCCAATGAGAAGACAACCACCCACGACGCGTGGCACGATAGTCTTGCGGTGGGTTCACCGCTCAGCGGCAAGTCCGTCAACATGGTGGCCGGCAACGACCTTGCCGTCTTGTTGAGGTACAGGATGGTGGGGGCCTCGGAACGAGTCTTGGATATGGATATCAACGCGTTGTCAAAGCTGCAATAAAGTGATTAACGAAACTGCTGAAGGACCGCTTCTAAAGATTGGCAGCGTTCGTAGTGCTCAGGGAGTTTATGAGATTAATCCCTCGACGGGTCGCAGGGAAATCAGTATTGTTTATGCAATTCTGTTATAAATCTACTAAATGGTGGTTATGTGTTTAGTTTTCCGCAAATTTCAAGATCGCTTAAGACATACTTTAATGCTGAAGATGGTCTTTCTGAAGAGGTCTCTATCGAGATATACCTGCGCGCATCGGCGTCAGGCGCACATAGGGTTTCTCTAGAAGCAGAGCTTGTTGCAGCATTCGGTAACACGCAAGTCTCTTGGAAGGAATTGCTATTAAATGATGATTACGAGGTTTTTTGTGCGTCGTCTGAGGAGGATGCGCGTACATACGCTCATAGAATTTTGTGGGAACCAATTTTTGGAAAATGTAACAGATAAAATTAAGTGCGGGTAACTAGTTTTTGTGGAATTATTAAGTCGGCGAAAGATCAGTATCAGGTGCGTATGTTAAGTTAACCTGATCCCATTTTTGCATAACCCCGTTTTTGGATGAATTCAATAAATGTGATTATTGGTGATGGAGGAGTTTCCGATCATTTTGTTTATTTAAACAACCCAAATTATTTTATGCCATATATATTGGGTGTTTCTTTTATTGGTGGAACGAAATGCGCGGACCCGGATGATTTTGATTGCTATGTGCATAAGGCTCGCGGCAATTTCTGGAAAAGCATTTTTGGTGTCGGTTCATTTGGTGGTGGTGATGCAATACATAATGGATGCATTTAAAATAATATAAAATTACAAAATAAATCGAATGAAAATAAAGTGGATGAATATAATGAAAAGGCCAGGAGGGAGTGATTCAAGTAGGCGCAAATTTTTGCGGGCCATTTGCGCGTCGGCTCCGATACTCCTTATAGGTTGCGGCGTTTTTCAAGGACGTGATGACTTGTATGTAGCTTATTTTTCTCCGGATGCAGGAGTGCTCAATATATGTAAAGATGCTGTTGTTATATCTGCAAGGGATATTGAAAGTGTTGTAAGTTATAGGCGTGCAGGGCTTTTCTGTCCTTCGTACAAAAAAAAATAGCATCCCTATAGACAGTGGCTTAGGAGCTAGTACGGCCTGGGGGCATTATGATGGTGGTGGAACTATTTTTTCCGTTAATTCATTGACGGAAACAAAGCGCGCACTCGAAGATGAGCGTGAGAGGGAGCGATTGGAAAAGCTGTCTGAACGAAGCGTGCCAAGCGAATCTAGTTTTCTAGAGAATTTTCATAGTCACGGGTTGGAGTGGGAAGTTCAAGAGAAAAAGTATTTCTTTGATCGAGGCGATGTTACTGCGAAATCTGATGAGAGATATTTTCTTGCCAATCATGCCGGCCGTGCGTTGAGAAGGTACGAGGTCAAGTATGTTTATCGAAGCCCGGCAGGATGGTGGCTTACCGTTCAGGGGAGTTTTGACGGAAGGATGCTTTCTTACCCAGACGTCCTTGCATCCCGCCTAGCTACATTGCGAGCGATTGCTAAAAGCGTGGATCTTCAGCCAATGGATTTTATGAAGGTTGAGTGTTCTTATCAAGAAAAAGCAAAGCGAGAAATCTGTCGCTATCGCCTTGCGCCTTGATATTGCCTTGATGAGATATCAGTAAACTAATATAATCTTCCATAACGGTCAGTCGAGTTGGTGATTCTGATGGAGATGTCATGCGGGGGGCGGGGGGGCGTCGGCAGTTCGCTATGAAATGAAAACAGGTGAGCAGGTTAGAGGAAGGTCACATTTACAAAAAGCACAGGGCTATACTAGGGCGCGCCAGCGATGTCTCAATGAAAAACCCAATGCTTCTGCAACAGATAGAGATTCAACCATGAATGTGATCGAAGATATGCAGAACGCACTTAACGGAAATTAAAATGGATTGCAATGCTTTTTATAGAGAATTTATTGCAAATATTTTTCCGGAAGATCGCTCTTTTGACCTGGAAGATTGGGGGGGTGATATCCCGTGGACGGTGATATTTTCATCGCTTGGAAAATATTTTGTTAAAGACTTTGCCACATTATCTGAAGAAAAAAGACAAAAAATTTTCCTCTTAATAAAATTAGCAATGGAAAAAGAAGGCGACCTCTCGACTGCTGTCGCGACGGGGCTCTTAGAAGAATTACACAAAGCCTCAACGAAAAAAAATGCGTCGGCCTATGAAATAATTAATCGTCTAGATACAGAATCTTCTCTATACATAATGGCTTGGAAAGAGTGGTCAGAATTGCGATAAATCTGGAATACGTTTTTTGTGATATCGACATCCCCCGCCCTGAGCAGGGCTCGGATTTAAAATTAAGCCAGGCCAGTTAGCGGCCTTGGGCAAGATGAAATGATCATAACTTGCACGAGGCCGCGAAACGACTTGCCTTTAACGGCCTATCAGGTATCTTGCGTTCGCGGAAATAGAAACATGACATACGCATACGTACAGGCCAGCGCCGGTAGCCACAACTCGAACGCACAAAGCACGACCTGGGAACACAACCATTAAATGACATCAGGGGAGGCGAACTTCCAGGGCAGCCTATCAGTGGAATCGGAACGCCGAAAGAAATGCCCGCGACTTCCAATCCAAACCTGGCAGCGGAAATTCTTGCGAAAGAATTCTTTGAGGGAACTAAGCCCGGAGACGTAATAAATATGAAGGGCGGCGCGTGGCGCGCTAAGGCTCCGGATGGAAGTTGGGTTACTTATCGTCCAGCTGGTATAGCAAGCAATACGACGCAGCAAACTACGGCATCTTTGGAGATTGATGGAAAATCCAATAATTTAACTGGCGGTGGCGGAACTAATGTTTTAAAGCTAAAATTCCCGTTGATTGGAAATCTTGGGCCACGTCCTACCCCGTGAGGTTAATATGATCACTGACGAAATAAAAGTGCGGACTGCTTTCGTTTTAAACGTTCTTTCTATGAGCGAAATGCCAGTATGTTTCTTTAGGTTTGATGGGGCCAGGCAAAGTGGCGACAAAATTTTTCTTCACGAGATTTCTGTTTCTATTATATATTTTTGCTTGGTCACGAATTTGATAAAAATAGTGCCGGACGATTGGTTTGAAACTAATGGAATAGGGACGCTGGAGGAATATGCTAAAATGCTTCTTGATATTAATCCGGATGATGACGGGGAAAGGATGGGTATTGACGAGAATGATTATTCCGCAAGGCTGATGGTGTGGATGGATGCTCAAATTGAATGTACAGCTCTAGGTAATGAGCTCGTATATTTTTATTTTCCTAATGGTGTGGACATTAATGATATTAATGTTTCCCGAGATTTTTGGGATCAATTGATCAAAAATTTTCAAGAAGAAAGGTTTAAATATTTTTCTAAGAATTTGAGTTACCTCTGGCAGTGACAAGCCTGTCAAAAATATGTAGCCTTGATTTCGAAGTTCATCCACTGATATGCACTATTTACAGACTGCCGTGATTACCAGTGCACGATCTCGCACAGTCATCTGCAATTTTTTAACCAGTGGCGAAGCCCAATTGCTCCAACCAGTGACTACAAAAGCGCGGCGTGGGCTGTCGACTCCCCGCAATTCAGTACCGCATGAAACTTAGAGGTCCGCGATTGATGTTGATCACGGAACTCGGCGGCATTAGCTCACCCATGCTGTCGTGCGGTATCTGTTCGTTTTAGTCGGGTAGCCAATGCTCGGTCTGCTCGCTCAACTCGTTCGGTGTGCGGAAGATGTGCATGTCCAGCATGCCGTGCCGGTAGCCTCCGTTGAAACTCTCGAACGCAGCATTTGCACCGTCTGGACAGCCGTTATGGCAGCTTAGCGGCTTCTGCGAGTGCGGCATCAGCGCCTCGTTTTTCACTCTGGGATATGCCGTGATGATGTCGAAGAAAGGGCAGTGGTTCGGGCTGATTGGCTGGCTGGCACTGTGCTACGCCGTGGCCGGGCTCGGGGCGATGGCGTCCATCCAGGCGGCCACCTTCTATGCGGAGCTGGCGCGGCCGGCGTGGGCGCCGCCCGGTTGGTTGTTCGGTCCGGTGTGGACGGCGTTGTACGGGATGATGGCCGTGGCGGCCTGGCTGGTCTGGCGACGCGGGGGATGGCGTGCGTGCCGGGGAGCGCTTGGTCTATTTGTTCTGCAGTTGGGCTTGAACGGGCTGTGGAGCTGGTTGTTCTTCGCGTGGCATCAGGGGGCGTGGGCCTTCGCGGACATCGTGGCGCTGTGGCTGTCATTGGCCTGCACGATTGCCGCCTTCGGCAAGCGGCAACGGTTGGCCGGGTGGTTGTTGGTGCCGTATCTGTTGTGGGTCAGCTTTGCAGCGGCATTGAATTACGCGGTGTGGCAGCTCAACCCTGGCGTGCTGTGAGCAAGCTAGCTCAAGGCGCTTTGGCCGAGTTCCAGGCAGGATGAGCTAAGCGCACGAACACAGCCGCGCGCGAAGATTTGCTTGCTGCGACGCCCTCGCCGCGAGTACGTGGGCTGCGCAAGCAACGGTCTTGCCACTGCCTAAAAAGTTTCCATAGCAATCAATCGCTTGCCGAGGGATTGCTTAAAGCACTGTCCAGCAAGGTTTTCTGATCACGCGATCATCGGGGCGCAAGCGCGCATTCACGCAATGCTTGACAGGCCTCGGCCCGGTGATGTCTTTTGCGTACATGCCTAACGCCTGCGCCACCGCTTCGCTTCTCTGTCAGCCGCTACTGCGGCCGGGTGCGGGCGTGGCCGGCATTACCACCACCATTACCACCGTCACCATTCGCCCGGTGCGGCCCGTCGTCTTCGCGTAACTTCCGAAAACAACGGCCCCGCACCCGGATCAGGATGCGGGGGCTTTCCTCCCTCATCTGATGCGGACGGGGCCTCCCTAACGAGGTCTGTCGATGTCATCGCCTGTTGTTTCGCTCGAACCCGCTGCTGTTGCCGCCTCTTCCGCACGCACCGTCGTGCACAAATTCGGCGGCACGTCGGTGGCCGATGCCGAGCGCTATCGGCATGTTGCACGCCTGTTGCTGGCGCGCGAGGAGACCGTGCAGGTCACCGTGGTTTCGGCGATGAAAGGTGTCACCGATGCCTTGATCGAGCTGGCCGAGCTGGCTTCGCAGGACCGACCGGAGTGGCGCGAGCGCTGGCATGACACGCGCGCACGCCATCGCGGTGCGGCGGTGGCCTTGCTCGGCGAACATTCGGGGCCAACGGTGGAATGGCTGGACGAACGCTTCGAGCATCTGGCGCAGATCCTGGGTGCCTTGGCGGTGATCGGCGAGTTGCCGCGCGAGGTGCTCGACCGCGTGCAGGGCCTGGGCGAGGTGTATTCGGCGCAGCTGCTGGGCGATCACTTCCGCGCCATCGGCGAAGACTGCGCGGTACTGGATGCCCGCGATGTGCTGGTGGTCAACCGTGGTGAGCTTGGCGTGGATGTGGACTGGGATGTCAGCGCGCAGCGGCTTGCGATCTGGCGCCAGGCGCATCCGCAGACGCGGGTTGTGGTGACCGGATTTGTGGCGCGCGACCGCGCCGACCGGATCACCACGCTTGGGCGCAACGGCAGCGATTATTCCGGCGCGATCTTCGCGGCCTTGTTCGATGCCGAGGAGCTGCATATCTGGACCGATGTGGATGGCGTGCTGTCGGCCGATCCGCGCGTGGTGCCCGAAGCAGTGCAGCTGGAAACCTTGAGCTACGACGAGGCCTGCGAGCTGGCCTATTTCGGTGCGAAGGTGGTGCACCCGCAGACCATGTCGCCGGCGATCGAGCGCGGCCTGCCGATCATCATCCGCAACACCTTCCAGCCGGAACATCCGGGCACGCGCATCACCGCCAGCAGCGCGGTGAGCGGGCCGATCAAGGGGTTGACGCTTAGCCCCGACCTGGCCGTGCTGAATCTGGAAGGCACCGGCTTGATCGGCGTGCCAGGCACTGCCGAGCGCGTGTTCGCGGCGCTGCGGACGGCGCAGGTGTCGGTGGTGATGATCTCGCAGGGCTCGTCCGAGCATTCGATCTGCTGCGTGGTCAAACAACACGAATCCGAGCGTGCACGCAATGCGTTGTTGCAGGCGTTTGCGCACGAACTCACGGTCGGCCAGGTGCAGCGTGTGCAGTTGACCACCGGCATCAGCGTGTTGGCGGCGGTGGGCGATGGCATGGCCGGCCAGCCGGGTGTTGCTGCGCGCTTGTTCGAATCGCTGGGGCGCGCACAGGTCAATATTCTGGCCATCGCGCAGGGTTCGTCGGAGCGCAATATCTCGGTGGCCATCGATGCGGCGCACGCGACCAAGGCCTTGCGCGCGGCGCATGCCGGCTTCTGGCTGTCGCCGCAGACGTTCTCGGTGGGCGTGATCGGGCCGGGCAATGTGGGCGCGGCGTTGCTGGATCAGTTGCGCATCGCGCAGCCGCAATTGCTGGGCAAGGCCAATATCGACCTGCGCTTGCGCGCGGTGGTGTCGCGTGGCCGCATGTTGCTCGACGAGCGCGGTCTGGTGGGCAACTGGCGGGATGCCTTCGCGTCCGCAGCCACCGCGACTGATCTGGAGCGCTTCACCACGCATCTGCTGTCCGCGCATCTGCCGCATACGGTGATCATCGATTGCAGCGGCAGTGCCGAAGTGGCCGACCGCTATGCGGGTTGGTTGGCGGCCGGTATCCACGTGGTGACGCCGAACAAGCAAGCCGGCTCCGGCCCATTGGCGCGCTACGAGGCGATCCGTGCGGCAGCCGATGCCAGTGGCGCGCGCTTCCGTTACGAGGCCACCGTGGGCGCAGGCCTGCCGGTGATCACCACGTTGCGCGATCTGGTCGATACCGGCGATGCGGTGACCTCGATCGAAGGCATCTTCTCCGGCACGTTGGCGTGGCTGTTCAACAAATACGACGGCAGCGTAGCGTTCTCCGAACTGGTCACTCAGGCGCGGGGCATGGGCTATACCGAGCCGGACCCGCGCGACGATCTGTCGGGCGTGGATGTGGCCCGCAAGCTGGTGATTTTGGCGCGCGAAGCGGGGCGCGCGATCAGCCTGGAAGACGTCAACGTGGAAAGCCTGGTGCCCGAAACCTTGCGCCAGGCCAGTGTGGATGACTTCATGGCGCATCTGCAGGACGTGGACGCGGGATTTGCGCAACGGCTGGCCGATGCGCGTGCACGCGGCAATGTGTTGCGCTATGTCGCGCAGCTGCCGCCCGATCGCGCGCCCAGCGTGGGCCTGGTGGAATTGCCGGCCGATCATGCGTTCGCCAATCTGCGTCTCACCGACAACGTGGTGCAGTTCACCACGCGGCGTTACTGCGAAAACCCGTTGGTGGTGCAGGGCCCGGGCGCCGGACCGGAAGTTACCGCGGCCGGTGTATTCGCCGATCTGCTGCGCGTGGCGGCGGGCGAGGGGGCGCGGTTGTGAATCAGGCGGTGAGCGGTCAATCCGCAGTCGCGCATGCGCAAGCAAGCGGTGTGTCGTTCGGCATGGGCGCTCTGCACCAAGCGCGCGCCTTCGCCCCGGCATCGGTTGCCAATGTTGCCGTGGGCTTCGACCTGTTGGGGTATCCGGTCGATGGCGTGGGCGATACGGTAACGGTGCGTCGCATCGATACGCCGGTGGTACGCATCGCCGCCATTCGCGGCACTACCGTCGCGTTACCGCTGGATGCCGAACGCAATACCGCCGGCGCCGCCTTGATGTCGCTGCGCGCCGCATTGGAGCTGCCTTACGGCTTTGAAGTGGAGATCGACAAGGGCATTGCGCTGAGCTCGGGGATGGGCGGCTCGGCAGCCTCGTGCGTGGCCGCGTTGGTGGCGGCAAATGCGCTGCTGGACACGCCGTTGAGCACGACGCAGTTGTATCAGCATGCGCTCGATGGCGAAGCCGTCGCCAGCGGTAGCCGGCATGGCGACAATCTGGGGCCGCTGTTTTTAGGGGGCTTGGTGTTGTGCACGCTGGAGCGGCTGGTGCCGATCGCGGTGCCAGCGGCGTGGCATAGCCTGTTGGTGCACCCGGACGCGGTGCTGGAAACCCGTCGTGCGCGCGAGGCTCTGGCCGGCGATTATCAATTGCGCGAATTTGTCGCGCAGAGCACCAATCTTGCGTTGGTGCTGGCGGGTTGCCATGCCGGCGATGCCGGGTTGGTGCGTGCCGGCTTGCGCGATGTGCTGGTCGAGCCACGCCGTGCGCCATTGATCTCCGGCTTTGCCGCCGCCAAGCAGGCTGCGCTGGGGCATGACGCAATGGGCGCGAGCATTTCCGGTGCCGGCCCCAGCGTGTTTGCCTGGTTCGAAACGCGCGCCGCCGCGCAAGCCGCGGCGCCTGCGGTGCAGGCTGCCTTCGCCGCTGCCGGGTTCGATAGTCAGTCCTGGGTGTCGCCGATCGCCAGCCCGGCCGCACGGCTGATCGAATGAGCCGGCATCTGCATGTCCCGGCTCGGCAGGATGCAGCGTGTGGCGTGTGGAGCACGCAACACGCTGCAAGCAGCTCATTCCACCACGACCTCGCTGATCTGCATCACCGGGCTGAGGTCGGTGTAGTTGGCGATGTCACCCAGGATCTCCGTCGCGTGCGGGCCGAAGCTGCCGTTGAAGGCTTCCACCGAGTCGCAAAAGATATGGCACATGCCGATGAAGGCCGGCGTGCTGCCGGGCTCGCCGCCACTGAGTCCCTTGTCCACCGTGTAACGCAGGCAGGCCGCACCCATGCGCGCGGCCACCAGCGGCATGTGCTGATCGCGGTAATAGGTGTGGTCGAAACGGGCGCCTTCGCGGTAGGGGTACATCACACTGACCTTGATCATCTGCCGACTCCACGGAAAGGTGCGCGCAGCATAGCGCCGTGCCGGCGCGCGCAGGCGACCATTCGGCGGAACGCAGCAACCGCGCCAGCCATGCCCATTGCCTCGATCATTTCATTGCCGGGTTACACCCGGTCCTGTTTTTGCCTGGAGTCACGCTGATGTTCATCTCCACCCGTGGCGGCGCACCCGCCGCAAGCCTGAGCCAGGCGATTGCCGCCGGCCTGGCCCCCGATGGCGGACTGTATGTGCCGCAGACCTTGCCGCCGGCGCGCACGCTGGCCGCCGGTGCCGACCTGGCCGCGACAGCCACCACCTTGCTGCAGCCGTTTTTTGAAGGCGATGCGTTGGCGCCCGAGTTGCCCGCCATCTGCGCCGAGGCGTTCGATTTCCCGGCGCCGCTGGTGGCGCTGGCCACGCCCGGCGATTACGCGCTGGAGCTGTTTCATGGCCCGACCGCTGCATTCAAGGATTTCGGTGCGCGCTTCCTGGCTGCCTGCCTGACCCGTCTGCGTCGTGCCGAAGACCGCCCGCTCACCATCCTGGTGGCCACGTCCGGCGATACCGGCGCTGCGGTGGCGGCGGCATTCCATCGTCAGCCGGGCTTGCGCGTGGTGGTGCTGTATCCGGACGGGCGGGTGTCGCCGCGTCAGGCGCATCAGCTGGGCTGCTTTGGCGACAACATCCAGGCACTGCGGGTGGCCGGCTCGTTCGACGATTGCCAGGCGATGGTCAAACAGGCCTTGAGCGACACAGCGCTGCAGACGCAGGTGCCGCTGAGCTCGGCCAACAGCATCAGCCTGGGCCGCTTGCTGCCGCAGATGAGCTACTACGCGCATGCCGCCCTGCAGCACCAGGCGACGGCGGGCAGTGTGCTGAATCTGGTGGTGCCCACCGGCAATCTGGGCAACGGGCTGGCCGCGATCCTGGCGCGTGCGCTCGGGGTGCCGTTGGGCAAGATCGCGCTGGCGTCCAACGCCAACCACGTGTTGCCGGATTACTTTGCTGGCGACGACTACGCCCCGCAGCCCAGCGTGGCGACCCTGGCCAATGCGATGGACGTGGGGGCACCAAGCAATTTCGAGCGGCTGCGCTGGCTGTACCAAGGTGACGATGCGGCGTTGCGCGAGGCTTTCCGCGCCCTGTCGGTAGACGATACGGCCATCAGCCACACCATCCAGCAGCGCTATGCGCGCTACGGCGAAGTGCATTGCCCGCACACCGCCACCGCAGTGCATGTGCTGGAGCAACTGCGTGCCGAAGGTGCCGAGGGCGTCACCGGCGACTGGGCCGTGGCTGCCACCGCGCACCCGGCCAAGTTCGAAGGGGTGGTGGAGCCGTTGATCGGCCGCGCGGTCGATGTTCCGCCGGCATTGGCGGCGCTGCTGCAACGTCCCGCACACGCCGAAGCGCTGGCGCCGGATTACGCCGTGTTCCGGCAGCGCCTGCTTGCGGATGCGGCCTGAGCCAAACGCGTTCAGCCAGCCGGGGTTGGAAACTGCCGCGCATGGGGCTATCTCTATCCGGGTGCGGCCCCGGCGTGGCGCCGCGTTCGATGTGGGTTGCTGCATGTCTTATCGAGTGATTGTCGTTGCCGCCGCGTTGTGCGGATGGGCAGCGGCGGGGACGGCCGTAGCGGCCGATACCATGGCTGCGTCCCCGGTTTCGCCGTTGGGCGCGCCGCGTGCGGGGCTGATCGATGCCTTGGCGCGTCAGGCGCCGTCGTTGGACCGCCAGGTTCTGGCACTGGCCACCGAAGCGTTGCAATGCGCGCGTCAACGCCAGCAGGTGGGCGATGAGCGTGTGCTCAGCGTCATCGACTACAGCCGGCCGTCGACTGAGCGCCGGCTGTGGGTGTTCGATCTGGCGCGGCAGCGGTTGTTGTTCCAGGAATGGGTGGCGCACGGGCGCAATACCGGCGAGAACCTGGCCGCGAAGTTCTCCAACGCCGATGGCAGCTTCCAGTCCAGCCTGGGGGCGTTTACCGCGCAGGAGTCCTACACCGGCCACAACGGCTATTCGTTAAGGCTCAAAGGGCTGGAGCCGGGTTTCAACGATCACGCGCGCGACCGCGCCATCGTGATCCACGGTGCGCCCTACGTCAGCGAGGCCATCATCCGCAGCCAGGGGCGGCTGGGCCGCAGCCTTGGCTGCCCGGCAGTGCGGCCGGCAGTGGCCAGGCAGCTGATCGACACCTTGCGCGAGGGCGCGTTCGTGTTCGCCTATTACCCGGATCGTGCCTGGCTGCGGCAGTCGCAACTGCTGAGTAGCGGCTGCGGTGCATCGGTGGCGAGTGCGGGTGGGCGTTGAAGTCTCGTGCGCTGCGTGCTGATTCGAGAACGTAGTTGAGAACACAGCCGGCGCGAGTTGAGCGCATCTGCGCTGTCGCATTGAGTGCTGCCATCCGGCCAGCAGCTGTCTTAGTCACCGCTGCGAGCACTGGCGCCGCGTCTTCGCCAACGTGTAGTTGCGCGGCGATGCAATCAAACCAGGTGTTCAACCGCCATTGACCAGATAGCGTTCAGACCGTGTCGCCCGCCAGGCTGCGCAGGGCGGCGTAGTCCAGGATCTGCACCAGCTGCAGTTGCGGTAGCGCGATCAGCTGCTGTTGCCTGAGTTTGGTGAAGGTGCGGCTCACCGTTTCAATGGTCAGCCCGAGATGGTCGGCGATGTCGCCGCGGCTCATCGGCAGGGCCACGGTGTCGCCGCTGGCACCGGGCTGGGTGGAGCGGGCGGCCAGGCGCAGCAGAAAGTGCGCCAGCCGTTCGCTGGGTTGCAGCCGCGCCAGCAGCAGGCCGGTGTCCTGCGCGGCGGCCAGTTCCATGCTGGCGCGCTGCAGCAGCTTGCGCTCCAGATGCGGGTAGCGATCGCGCAACTGGCGCATCTGCGCCATCGGCGTACGACACACGCGGCTGTCGACCATGGCTTCGATATCGTGGCGGTGCTGCGCGGTTTCGGTCAGCCCTACATAGTCGCCGGGCAGCACGAAACCGGTGATCTGGCGGCGGCCGTCGGCCAGCGTGCGCACCAGGCGCAAGGCACCGGAGGTGACGGTGTAGACGTGCTGGCGCGCATCGCCGGCACGCACCAGCGTACTGCCGGGTGCATAGCTGGACGCAGTGGTGGCCTCATCTAGTGCGTCCATTTCCTGTGGCGACAATGCCGCGCAGATCGCACGGCCGCGGACCGCGCATAGCGCGCAATCGGAGCTGCGCGCGTCGCTGCCGGATGCCGCGCTAGGCGCCGGGCAGGTCACGCTGGGGTCTGAAAGCTGCCGATACATGGGTCACGCACTGCCTGGGACGCAGATCGATGATACGCCATGCGCTCAGCGCGGCCGCCCAGCCGGTAGAATTGCCGGCCCGCCCCAGTCGTTCTGCAGGAGTTTCGCTCGTGATCAAGCCCCGTACGCCGCCCGGCATCATGGAATTGCTGCCACGCGAGCAGATCGCGTTTCAGCGCATGCTGGACGTCATCCGCCGCAACTACGAGCGGTTCGGGTTCCTGCCGGTCGAGACCCCGGTGTTCGAGCTTTCCGATGTGCTGTTGACCAAATCCGGCGGCGAAACCGAACGTCAGGTCTACTTCGTGCAGTCCACCGGCGCGCTGGCCAATGCGGCTGCCGCAGCCGACGAAGGTGCCGAAAACGGCGGTCTGCCGGAGCTGGCGCTGCGCTTCGATCTCACCGTGCCGCTGGCGCGCTATGTCGCCGAGCACGAGCACGATCTCAGCTTCCCGTTCCGTCGTTATCAGATGCAGCGCGTGTACCGCGGCGAGCGTGCGCAGCGCGGGCGTTTCCGCGAGTTTTACCAGTGCGATATCGATGTGATCGGCAAGGATGCGCTGAGCATCCGCTACGACGCTGAAGTGCTGGCGGTGATCCACGCGGTGTTTGCCGAACTGGGCATCGGCGATTTCAAGGTGCAGTTAAACAACCGCAAGTTGCTGCGCGGGTTCTTCGAAAGTCTGGGTGTGGCCGAAGGCGAGTTGCAGCTGGCGGTGTTGCGCGAGGTCGACAAGATCGACAAGCGCGGCGCCGATTATGTGCGCGACACGCTGGTGGGCGAGGGCTTCGGCATTGCTGCCGAGCAGGTGGCCAAGATCCTGGCCTTCGTGGCGGTGCGCTCAAGCGGCCATGCCGATGCGCTGGCGCAGTTGCAGGCGCTGGAAGCCTCGGTGGGCGCCAGCGCGACGCTGGGCGAGGGTATTGCCGAATTACGCGAGGTGCTGGAGCTGGTCAAGGCGCTGGGCGTGCCGGAAAGCGCGTACTGCCTGAATTTCTCGATCGCGCGCGGGCTGGACTACTACACCGGCACCGTCTACGAAACCACGCTCACCGACCACCCGCAGATCGGCTCGATCTGCTCGGGCGGCCGCTATGAAAGCCTGGCCAGTCACTACACCAAGTCCAAGCTGCCCGGCGTGGGCATCTCGATCGGCCTGACCCGATTGTTCTGGCAACTGCGCGAGGCCGGCCTGATCCAGGGCATTGCCGAAAGCAGCGTGCAGGCCATGGTGGCGCTGATGGACGAAACTCGCCTGGACGACGCGTTGGATATCGCGCGCCGGCTGCGCATTGGCGGCATCAACACCGAAGTGCAGATGGAGCCGAAAAAGGTCGGCAAGCAGTTCCAGTACGCCGCCCGCGCCGGCATCCGCTTTGTGGTGCTGGCCGGCGACGACGAACTCGCGCGCGGCGTGGTGGCGGTCAAGGACCTGGTACGCGAGCAGCAGTTCGATGTGGCGCGCGAAGAGTTGGCGAGCACGCTGCAGGTGGAGCTGGAACAGGCCAAGGCGATGTTGGTGGCCGGGGGCGACAAGGCCGGTTGAGCGGATGGTTCGGCCAACGCGCTTGGCTAGGCCCAACCGACTGATCGCTGCGAAGACGAACCCACTGATGCCAGGCATCAGTGGGTTTTTCATTGCCTGCATGTAGCTGATTCGGATTTCGGCCTGAACAGTTCGCGTCCCAGGCCTTGTCGCTAGTGCACGATTTGCGTTAATGTACTAACACGCTATTACATTAACGCAATGAAACAACGACCCGCTCCCCGCGAAACCACCGACGTCGCCGCCTCCCTCAAGATGCTGGCCGATGCACTGGCATGCCTGACTGAGCCCGGTTCGGTCGAGGCATTTCTGCGCGATCTGTGCACGCCCGCCGAGCTGGAGGCCATGGCCGACCGCTGGCGGGTGGTGCCGCTGCTGATCAAGGGCGTGCCGTACCGCGAAATCCACGAGCTGACCCAGGTCAGCGTGACCACCATCGGGCGCGTTGCGCGCACCCTGGATCATGGCGCCGGCGGCTATGCCGAGGCCTTGCGCGAGCAGTCGTCGCGCCCTGTCGATTCCCACTGAGAGAACAAGATGAGTGCTTCCACGGCAGCGCCGGCACGTGACCGGTTGCGTATTGCCATCCAGAAAAACGGCCGTCTGGCCGAGCCGGCGCGCAGCCTGCTGGCCGCCTGCGGGCTGAGCTGGCGGCAGAGCCGCGACAAATTGTTCTGCTATGGCGAATCGTTGCCGGTGGACTTGTTGCTGGTGCGCGACGACGACATCCCGGGCCTGATCGCCGACGGCGTCTGCGACTTAGGCATCGTGGGCCAGAACGAGCTCGACGAGCAGGCGTCGTCGCGTCGTCGCGCTGGCTTGCCGGCCGCCTACCATGCCGTGCGCGGGGTCGGTTTCGGCCAGTGCCGGCTGATGCTGGCAGTACCGGAAGAATGGGACTGGCAGGGCATCCAGCAACTGGCAGGCAAGCGCATCGCCACCAGCTACCCGGCGATCCTGGCCGACTGGCTGGAGCGACAGGGCATCGATGCGGCGGTGGTGGAATTGTCGGGTTCGGTGGAGATCGCACCGCGCCTCGGCACTGCCGACCTGATCTGCGACCTGGTGTCCAGCGGCGCGACGTTGGCGGCCAATCAGCTCAAGCCGGTGGAGCTGGTGATGGAAAGCGAGGCCGTGCTGGCCGGCGCCGTACGCGAACCGGCCGATGCACGCGCCGCGTTGCTGGCGATGCTGCTGCGACGCATGGACGGCGTGCTCAAGTTGCGCGATAGCAAACTGCTGATGTTCCGTGCCGAACACGGCAACGTGGATGCGCTACGCCGCCTGCTGCCCGATGCCGACCCGCTGGTACAGCTGCCGGACGATGGCAACGGCGCATTGCGGCTGCAGACCATGTGCCACGGCGCGGTGACCTGGCAACGGTTGGAAGAACTCGAACGCGCAGGTGCGCAAGGCTTGATGGTGCTGACAGTGGAGCGCTCGCTGGCATGAACATTCTCGATTGGTCCCAACTCGACAGCGCGTCGCGTACCGACGCCTTGACGCGCCCGGTGCAGACCGTGGCCACACAGACGCGCGACGCGGTCGCCAGCTTGATCAGCGATGTGCGTGCCCGTGGCGATGCGGCGTTGCGCGAAATCACTGCGCGTTTCGATGGCGTGTCGCTGGACAGTTTTGCAGTGAGCGCGGCCGAATTCGCCGCCGCCGAGGCCGCCGTCGCGCCGGAGCTGCGCCAGGCGATGCAGGATGCCGTTGCACGCATCGACACCTTCCACCGCGCCGGCATGAGCGAGGGGTATGCAGTGGAAACCGCGCCAGGGGTGGTCTGCGAAAAGATCGTGCGGCCGATCGGGCGGGTGGGGTTGTACGTGCCGGCCGGCAGCGCGCCGTTGCCGTCGACCGCGTTGATGCTTGGCGTTCCTGCGCGTCTGGCCGGCTGCCGCGAGGTCGTGCTGTGCACGCCGCCGCGCAAGGATGGCAGCGTGGATCCGGCAGTGCTGGTGGCCGCGCAGCTCACCGGCGTGCGCCGCGTATTCAAGCTCGGCGGCGCGCAGGCGATTGCCGCGATGGCCTATGGCACCGAATCGGTACCGAGCTGCGACAAGTTGTTCGGCCCGGGCAATAGCTACGTCACCGAAGCCAAGCAGCAGGTGGCGCAATCCGGCGCGGCAGCGATCGACATGCCGGCCGGTCCGTCGGAAGTGTTGGTGATTGCCGATGCCGGCGCGCAGCCCGCCTTTGTGGCTGCCGACCTGCTGTCGCAGGCAGAGCACGGCCCGGATTCGCAGGTCTTGTTGTTGTCCGACAGCGATGCGTTGATTGCCGCCGTGCAAGTGGAGTTGGATGCACAACTGGCGCAGCTGTCGCGTGCCGCTATCGCCCGTCAGGCGCTGGCGCAGTCGCGGCTGATCAAGGTGCAATCGCTGGACGAGGCATTTGTGATCAGCAACCGCTATGCGCCCGAGCACTTGATTCTGGCGCTGCGCGAACCGCGCGCATGGTTGAACCAGGTGGAAGCCGCCGGCTCGGTATTTCTCGGCGACTACACACCCGAAGCCTTAGGCGATTACTGCAGCGGCACCAACCATGTGTTGCCGACCAGCGGCGCGGCGCGCGCGTATAGCGGCGTGAGCGTGGCCAGCTTCCAGAACATGGTCAGCGTGCAGGCGGCGAGCAAGGCCGGCATCGATGGCATCGGCGAATGCGCGTTGATTCTTGCGCGCGCCGAAGGCCTGGATGCGCATGCCAATGCGGTGGCGCTGCGCATGGGAGTGGCGGCATGAGCACGCCATCGATTCTTGATTTGGTACGCGAAGACCTGCGTGCGTTTGCCGGTTATTCGTCGGCACGCACCAGCGCGTTGCAGGGCGATGTCTGGCTCAACGCCAACGAATCGGCCTGGGGCAACCCGGCCGATCCCCACGGCAGCACGCGACGCTATCCCGACCCGCAACCCAAGGGCCTGCGCGCAGCGTTGGCAGAGTTGTATGGTTGCGCGCCCGAGCAACTGCTGCTTGGCCGCGGCAGCGACGAAGCGATCGACCTGCTGGTACGCGGTCTGTGCGTGCCCGAGCGCGATGCAGTGGTGGTGACGCCACCGGTATTTGGCATGTATGCGGTCTGCGCGCGCTTGCAGAATGCGCCGCTGGTCGAGGTGCCATTGGTCGATGGCAGCGATGGATTCCATGCAGACATCGCCGCCATCGTCGAGGCGGCACTGGCCTCGAAGGCGAAGCTGGTGTTTTTGTGCTCGCCCTCCAACCCGGCGGGGTCGGCGATTGCGTTGCAGGACATCGAAGTCGCATTGCAGGCGCTGCAGGGCAAAGCACTGGTGGTTGTGGACGAGGCCTACGGCGAATTTTCGGACGTGCCATCTGCGGTGACGCTGCTGAGCCGCTACGAGAATCTTGCCGTGCTGCGCACCTTGTCCAAAGCGCATGCGCTTGCCGCTGCACGCATTGGTTGCCTGATCGCCAATGCCGAGTTGATTGCCTTGTTGCGACGCTGCCAGGCCCCGTATCCAGTGCCCACGCCGTGCGCGGTGATGGCCGAGCAAGCGTTGTCTGCGCCGGCACTGGAGGTCACACGCCGGCGCATTGCCGAGGTGCGCAGCGAGCGTGAGCGCGTGCGCGTGGCATTGACGCAGCTTGCCGGCGTCCGCCAGGTGTATGCGTCGCAAGGTAACTTTTTGCTGGTGCGTTTTGACGACGCCGAGGCTGCTTTCCAGGCGCTGTTGGAAGCCGGCGTGGTGGTGCGCGATCAACGCGCGGTGCCGCGCTTGTCCGATGCATTGCGTATCACGCTGGGCACGGTCGAGCAGAACCAACGCGTGCTTGGCGCGCTGCAGCGCAAGCAGGAGGCCGCATGACCCCGATTCTTTTTGTCGACCGCGATGGCACGCTTATCAACGAGCCGGCCGACTACCAGATCGACGCCTACGAGAAGCTGCGCTTTGTCGATAACGTGATTCCGGCGATGCTCAAGCTGCGCGATGCCGGCTATCAGTTCGTCATCGTCACCAATCAGGACGGTCTGGGCAGCGAGGGCTATCCGCGCGCCGCATTCGATGGCCCCAACAACTTGATGCTGCAGATCTTCTCAAGCCAAGGCATCGAGTTCCGCGAAGTGCTGATCGACTGCAGCTGGCCGGCCGACAACGCGCCCACGCGCAAGCCCGGCGTTGGCCTGATGGTGCCTTACCTGCAAGACCGCAACATCGATTGGGCGCGCTCGGCGATGGTGGGCGACCGCCTCACCGATATCCAGTTTGCGCAGAACCTCAACATCCGCGGCTTCCAGCTACGCACCGACGAATTCGGCGGCGACTGGGATTGGCCGGGCATCGCGCACGAACTGGCCGATGCGCCACGGCGTGCGGTGGTTCAGCGTAATACCAAAGAAACCAAGATCCGCGTCGAGCTGGATCTGGATCGCGTCGCCGAGCCGCATACCGCCACCGGCCTGCCGTTCTTCGATCACATGCTGGAGCAGATCGGCAAGCACGGTGGCTTTGCGCTGGATATCCGCGCCGACGGCGACCTGCATATCGATGAGCACCACACCATCGAAGACACCGGCCTGGCGCTGGGCCAGGCACTGCGCGAAGCCCTGGGCAACAAGCGCGGAATTGGCCGCTATGGGTTCGATCCGGTCGAAAGCCCCTGGCTTGCGGCAGGCGAGGGCGCGCAACACGGCTTTACCTTGCCGATGGATGAAACCATCGCCAGCGCGGCGCTGGATTTCAGCGGCCGGCCGTACTTCGTGTTCGATGGCGAGTTCAAACGCGAACGCGTGGGCGATATGCCCACCGAGCTGGTCCCGCATTTCTTCCGTTCCATCTGCGATGCATCCGGCTTGAACCTGCACTTGAGCGTGCGTGGCGAGAACGATCACCACAAGGTCGAGGCGTGCTTCAAGGCGCTTGCACGCGCCTTGCGCCAGGCGATCCGTCGCGAAGGCACGGCGCTGCCCTCGACCAAGGGCGCGCTATGACCGACCTTGCGCTGATCGACGCCGGTGGCGCCAATCTGGGCTCGGTGCGCTACGCATTGGAGCGGCTCGGCGTGGAAGCCCGATTGGTGCGCGATGCGGCGGGTTTGCAGGGTGCCGATCGGGTGATCCTGCCTGGCGTCGGCGCGGCACCGGAAGCGATGAAACGGCTGCACGCGCAAGGGTTGATCGAGCCGCTGCGCCAGTTGCAGGTGCCATTGATCGGCATCTGCCTGGGCATGCAGCTGCTGTTCGAGCGTTCCGAAGAAGGCGATGTGGAATGTCTGGGCCTGTTGCCGGGTGTGGTGCGCCACATGACGCCGGCGCTCGGCATCCGCGTCCCGCATATGGGCTGGAACCAATTGGTACCGATTCGCGAATCGGCCTTGCTGGCCGGCCTGCCCGAACGCGCCAGCGCCTATTTCGTGCATGGTTACGCCGCGCCAGTCACCCCGGATACGGTGGCCGCCTGCGATCACGGCGGCTTGTTCACTGCAGTGGTGCAGCAAGGCCTGCGCTGTGGCGCGCAGTTTCACCCGGAGCGCTCGGCCGAGACCGGTGCCCGCATCCTGCGCAATTTTCTTGAGATGAGCTTCCCATGAGTTTTACCGTTTACCCGGCGCTGGATATCCGCAACGGCCGCGTGGTGCGCTTGTTGCAGGGCGATTACGCGCGCGAAACTCAGTATGGCGACGATGTGTTGCCGCGCGCGCAGGCGTTTGCCGATGCCGGCGCACAATGGATGCATCTGGTGGATCTGGATGCGGCCAAGGCCGGTGGCTATACCTTGGCCGGCACGCTGGGCGAGATCGCGCGCACCACCGGCTTGCAGGTGCAGACCGGCGGCGGCGTGCGTTCGCGCGACGATGTGGCGCGCATCCTCGACGCAGGTGCGGCGCGCGTGGTGATCGGCTCGCTGGCGGTGCGCGCGAGCGACACCGTGATTGCCTGGTTGCAGGAATTTGGTGCGGATCGTCTGACCATCGCACTGGACACGCGCCAGGATGCAGCAGGTGTGTGGCAGCTGCCGGTGCATGGCTGGACCGAAGCGGCCGAGGCCACGTTGGACCAATTGGCGGTGCGCTATGCGCAGGCCGGCCTGCAGCACCTGCTGTGCACCGACATCGCACGCGATGGCATGTTGTCCGGGCCGAACATGGATCTGTACGCGCATTTGCGGGCACTCACGCCGCAGCTGCAGGTGCAGGTCTCCGGCGGCGCGCGCAATCTTGCCGACGTCGCCGCGGCCAAGGCCTCGGGCTGCGCCGGCATCGTGCTGGGCAAGGCCTTGCTCGAAGGTCACCTGGATCTCAAGGACGCACTGGCATGTTGAGCCGTCGCATCATTCCCTGCCTGGACGTGCGCGATGGGCGCGTGGTCAAGGGCGTCAAGTTCCGCGACCACATCGACATGGGCGATATCGTCGAACTCGCATTGCGTTATCGCGCGCAGGGCGCCGATGAGCTGGTGTTCTACGACATCGGCGCTAGCCCGGAAGGGCGTTCGGTCGATTACACCTGGGTCGAGCGCGTGGCGCGGTTGATCGACATTCCGTTTTGCGTTGCCGGCGGCATCCGCGATGTCGAGACGGCGCGTGCGGTGTTGCACGCCGGTGCCGACAAGATTTCGATCAACTCGCCTGCACTCGGCCGCCCACAGCTGATTTCCGAACTGGCCGATGCCTTTGGCGTGCAATGCGTTGTGGTCGGGATCGATTCCATTCGTGAAGAAGACGGCCAGTGGCGGGTACGTCGCTACACCGGCGATCCGAGCAAGACCCAGGCGCTGCCGATGCGCACGCTGGACTGGGTGGCCGAAGCGCAGCGTCTGGGCGCCGGTGAGATCGTGCTCAATTGCATGGACAACGACGGCGTGCGGCGCGGCTACGATATCGCGCAGTTGCGCCAGGTGCGTGCGCTGTGTCGGGTGCCGTTGATCGCGTCCGGTGGTGCCGGCGAACTGCAGCACTTTGCCGACGTGTTCGACCAGGCCGATGTGGACGGCGCCCTGGCTGCCAGTGTGTTTCATAGCGGCGCGATTCCGATTCCGGAACTCAAGCAATTTTTGCGCGCGCAACAGATCGAGGTACGTGATGGGCAGTGACACCGTGGCAACCGACGACGCACTGCAGGCGCTGGACTGGAGCAAGGGCGATGGCTTGTTGCCGGTCGTCGTGCAGGACGCCGACAACCTGCGCGTGCTGATGCTGGGCTACATGAATGTCGAGGCGTTGGCAGTGACGCAGCAGCGCGGCGAAGTCACCTTCTTCAGCCGCAGCAAGCAGCGTTTGTGGACCAAGGGCGAGAGCTCGGGCAACGTGTTGCGCGTGGTCTCGATCGAAGCTGATTGCGACGCCGATACGTTGCTGGTGTTGGCGCGTCCGCATGGTCCCACCTGCCATCTGGGTCGCACCAGTTGTTTTCCGAGCGCGCCGGGTCAATTCCTCGGTAGCCTGGATGCATTGATCGCCACGCGCGAGCGCGAGCGGCCGCATGGCAGTTACACCACCACGCTGTTCGAGCAAGGCATCCGCCGCATCGCGCAGAAGGTGGGCGAGGAGGGCGTGGAAACCGCCCTGGCGGGCGTGGTGCAGGGCGATGCGGAGTTGCTCGGTGAATCCGCCGACCTGCTGTACCACCTGATCGTGCTGCTGCGCGCGCGCGGCCTGGGCCTGGGCGATGCAGTGGCATTGTTGGAGTCGCGGCACAAATAAAGCGATTGGTAGGAGCGCACCCGGGCGCGACGCGTTACCGATAAGGCCCACGTCGCGCCCAGGTGCGCTCCTACGATGCGTTGCGGTGTGATGTCGTTTGCACGCGGTGCCGTCCACGTTGCCTCGGCGGGTACAATTTCCGCTGGTCTTATCGCGGGAACACGCATGCAGCTTCGCTTCGCTCTTCTAGCCCTGGGTGTGCTCGCCGGCAGCGCGTATGCGCGCGATGCGGTGGTCGATGGCATCGTGTACGAAGAGCGCGACGGGCGTGCCGGCCGCAGTGCCGATGAGTCCGGTGTTGCCGATGTGGCGGTGTCCAACGGCACGCAGATCGTGCGTACCGATGCACAAGGTCGCTATCGTTTGCCGGTGCGCGAGGGGCAGACGGTGTTCGTGATCAAACCGGGCGATCGCAGTTTTGTGCCCGCCGCTGATGGCTTGCCCGGGTTCTGGCGGCACTACGCGCCGCGCGGTTCGATCAAGCGCAAATATCGCGGCATCGCCGCTACCGGTCGCAGTACGCAGGGCTGGGATTTCGCGCTGACGCCACGCACGCAGGCGGCGGGCAGCGGGTTCGACATGCTGGTGTTTGCCGACAGCCAGACCGCCAGCCTCACCGATGTGGGCTATTACCAGCGCGATATCGTGGCGCCGCTGGTCGGCAAGACCGCCGCCCGGCTCGGCACCACATTGGGCGACATCGTCAGCGACGATCTGAGCCTGTATCCGGCTTTGAACAAGGTCACCACGCAGCTTGGCGTGCCGTGGTTTCATGTGCCCGGCAATCACGATCTGAATTTTGATGCCGGCGACGATCTGCAGTCGCTCGACAGCTGGCGTGCGGCGTACGGGCCAGACACCTACGCGGTGGAGGAAGCCAACGCCAGCTTCGTGTTTCTGGATGATGTGATCTATACGCCCGGCGGCAAGCCGGCGTATGTGGGCGGTCTGCGCGAAGACCAGTTCGTGTTTCTGCAGGCCTATCTGGCGCAGCTGCCGCGCGAGCGCCTGCTGGTGCTGGGCATGCATATCCCGTTGTTCGATGCAGCCCCGGGGCAGGAGACCTTCCGGCATGCCGACCGTAGCCGCCTGTTCGCGCTACTGAAGGATTTCCCGCATGTGCTGGTGCTCAGCGGGCATAGCCACACGCAGCGGCAGGT
Organism: Xanthomonas sp. WHRI 10204; assembly: GCF_040202875.1. Taxonomy (NCBI): domain Bacteria; kingdom Pseudomonadati; phylum Pseudomonadota; class Gammaproteobacteria; order Lysobacterales; family Lysobacteraceae; genus Xanthomonas; species Xanthomonas sp. WHRI 10204. Next base: position 2,450,012 of record NZ_JBEGDW010000001.1, on the reverse strand, counting down.
GGAGCATGGCGCGGACGAAGGCTGGCAGGGCGCGCGCCCGTTGCACGAATACAACGTCGGCGCGGCCTGCGGTGCGTTCTGGTCCGGCGTCAAGGATGCCGACGGCATTCCCGCTGCGACGATGAGCGACGGCACGCCCAACGGTTATGCGGTGCTGAAGGTCGCTCCCAGCGGCGACTACACCCTGGCCTATCACGCCGCGCGCGCGGCCGACGATGCGCAGCTATCGCTGTCTGCGCCCAAGGTGCTACGGCAGGGTGCGTATGCGGCCTGGGGCGTGTACGCCAATGTGTTCATGGGGCAGGACAGCACCGTGGTGGAGTCGCGCATCGATGCTGGGCCGTGGCAGGCGATGAAGCGCGTCGAGCGTGCGGACCCGGCGCTGCTTGCGGAGAATGCGCGCGACGATGCAGCGCCGGAACTGCGTGGTTACGACCGCTCGCCCGAAGCCACACCATCGACGCATCTGTGGCGCAGCGCGTTGCCCACCACGCTCGGCGTTGGCGAACATGTCGTCGAGGTGCGCGCCACCTTGCCGACCGGGCAATACAGCGCACGCACGGTGTATCGCTTGCAGCGCGCCGATCCTTGAGCAGATGCGCGCGTGCAAGGCGGCAAGAGGTGTTGCGGTAACGCCCGCCGCGCCCAATGACGCTCCTGCGGCATCGCTGGGGGGCTCGGTATCGAACCCCACAAACGCAAACGCCTCCACAAAGGAGGCGTCTTGAGATCCGGGCTGGCAGGCGAAGGCGCGCTGGCGAAGATCGGTGCTGGCTGGCTGGCTGGCTGCGCGAGTGTAGCGATGCGCAGACATTGCTGGCGAAATGAGAATTAGTCTCAGCGCGTCGGCTTTATCGCGATGATGCGGGTGTCGGGCGAATCGGCGCGTTGCGTCGCGACGCAGGCGATGCCGGCGTCGCCGCTCCCGCCGTATCGGCGCCAGCCTCGCGCTGCGCTTCGGCGTCCATATCGGCGTTGGGCTCGTCCTCCAGCGGCGGATACGGATAGGCAACTGCCGGGCCGAGGTGCAGCCCGGCGCGCCAGCGCCCCACTACCGGCGCAATGCGCCGGCCCAACGATTGTTGCGGCAATGACGGCAACTCGCCGTCCTGTTTCTCGCGCGCGGTAATCGCGGTCTTGGCCATGTCGAAGGCGGTCAGCGGATCGTCGCTGCGGTTCATCGCATCGATCAGCCAGGCTTGGCCGAAGTAGGTGGCATTGGACGTGTTGCCACAGCCGAACGATGGCCGATCCGCACGTGCCGCTGTCAGGACTAGCGTGTCCGGCGAGCGCAGCGCCGGAATGAAGCCGCCCGAATAGCAGGCCGAGAGCACGATGATGCGATTGTCGATACCGGCATCGTCCAGCGCCTTGCGCAGATCCTGCGGACTGATGAAGTCTTCTTCGTTCTGATCCACCTGCACATACAGCGTGTGGTCTTCGGTACCGTGGGTGGTGACGAACAGCAGCAGCGCATCTTCCTTGCGATCCATGCGCTTACCGATCGCAGCGAGCGTGTCGTAGAGATTGTCGTAGGTCGCCAACGGTGCGTACGGCTGCTCGCCCAGATTGTCCGGGTTGTTGACCAGCGTGACCACGCGGCCGCGCGCATCGAAGCGTTGTTCGAACAATTGCTTGAGGTACAGCGTTTCGTTACGAAACACGTCGTCGCTGGCATCGCCGGCAAAGCCGACGACATACAGATCGGTGACGCCGGGGCGTTGCGGCTGCACGGCGGCCAGCGCTTTTTTCAGCGCGGCCTGGTCGACCGGGTCCACCTGCGCCGCGTCGTCCGCGGTCTGTGCCGGCAACGCCGCGCCCGCATCGGGATGACAGCCGGCAACCAGCAAGACCACGGCGAGCAGCACCAGCATCCGGCGCATCAACGCGTGCGACGCCAAGCGTGATTGGAGCGATGGGGACAACGCCGATGCCTCGATGATGCGTGGAATAGGAATGTGTGGAGCGGTCGATCGAACGTTGCATCTGGCGACTGCGACTGCCCTCAGACAGATGCGGCGACTGCTCAAGCCGGCAGGAGCGCGGCGTAGATCAGAACGCATCGTCCAGCTTGCAAGCCGCTGCGCATCGTCTTCCAACCTGTCGTTGGCGCATGCATCAGCTGGCGAACCAGTTACTCCACTGACGCATGCACGAGCTGGCAAGCGGTTGCGCGAAGCCAGCCTGCTTCGGTGGCTTCAACACGGCTGTGCTGCTTGCAAGATGCCCTCATGCGACCGCAATCAGTCGTCGTATAAGGGCCAATCCGTCACATGACGCTTCGGTCCAGGTGCCTGGAGGTCCTACGTCCAACGGATTACACACGGCGTTCTTGCAACCTCACCGGCCGCCGCACCGCGACAGCCGATGTCTCAGCGAACCTGCCGGCTCAAAACACCAGTTGCGAAAAACTTTCCACGCGCAGGTGGCTGCCCACGTCCTCGGCCGAGCGCGGCGTCGGATAGTCTTCGCGGCGGTCCAGCAGCGCGGTGCGCATACCGGTGCGCTTGGCGGCGTCGAGTTCTTCGATCACGTCCGACAAGAACAGGATCTCCGTTGCAGGCTTGCCGATGCGCTCGATAATGCGGCGATAGCTGGCGCTCTCGCGCTTGGGGCCAAGCTCGGTATCGAACCAGTCGGTGATCAAATCACTCAGGTCGCCGGCATCGCTATGCGCGAAGAACAGCTTCTGCGCCGGTACCGAGCCGGACGAATACACGTACAGCGGAATGCCCTGCGCGTGCCAGGCCTGCAGCTGGATCGCCGCATCGGCATAGATGTGCGCGGTGAAGTCGGCGGTCTTGTAGCCGTCTCCCCAGATCAGGCCTTGCAAGGCCTTGAGCGCGGTGTGCTTGCGGTCCTCGTCGATCCAGGTCTGCAGCGTGGTGATCAACACCTCGTCCGGCACGTCTTCGCCGATCTCGTCGGCCACCTGGTTGAGCCAGTGACGCACCTGCGGGTGATTGCCGTGCTCGCGCACGTAGGCGGGCATGGCACGGCGTGCATACGGAAACAGCACGTCCTTGACGAACGAAATGCTGCTGGTCGTACCTTCGATATCGGTGAGGATCGCTTGCGGTCGTGTCATCGTCAGCTGGCCTTGTGAGGTGTCTCGGGGGCGTAGCGGGGGAATTGTTTGGCGATTTCGGTGCCGGTGAAATGTCCGACCCAGCCGTCCGGCTCGGTGAAGAAGCGGATCGCCACAAAATGCGGCTCCGGCCCCATGTCGAACCAGTGCAAGGTGCCATCGGGCACCGCGATCAGGTCGTCCTTGACGCACTCGATCTCGTAGACCTTGGCATCCACGTGCAGCGTGAACAAGCCCGAGCCGGCGACGAAGAAACGCACCTCGTCTTCCTTGTGGAAGTGTTCGTCCAGGAACTTGGCGCGCATTTCTTCGCGCTTGGGGTTATCCGGCGCGATGCTCACCACGTCCACGGTCTTGAAGCCGCGCTCGCTGCTGATACGGTCGATATCGGCGCGATAGGCGGCCATCACTTGTTCGGGCGTGGCGCCGGGTTCGACCGGCTGGCTGGCAGCCCAGCGCTCGAAGGTGACGCCAATCTTGACCAGCTCGGCGGCGATCGCATCGCCATCGCGGCTGTCGAATTCCGGTGTGGTCGGGTTGGTGTCGGCAAAGATACGCAGTCGGCTCATGGCGGTCTGGCTCACGAATGGGGGACGGACAACACTCAGCGCGGGCCGCGCAGTTTCAGCAGTTCGAGTTCGCAATGCAGCAGGAATTCGAACGCTTCCAGATGGCGGCGTGCCTCGGCCATGTTGCGGCCCCAGGCATACAGACCGTGTCCTTCGATGAGATACCCCCACATGCTCTGTTTGTCCAGCAAGGCCTCGACCTGCGCGGCCAGCACCTGCATGTCCTGGGTGTTGGCAAACACCGGCACGTCCATCGCGGTGTCGTGGGTGGTATTGCCTTCGAACGCCTTGAGCAATTCGTAGCCTTCCAGACGGATCGCGCCGCTGCCGGCATACAGGCGGGACGCAATCGTCTGCACCGGCGAATGCGTATGCAGCACGCAGCCGATCTCCGGGAAGCGGCGATACAGCTGGGTATGCAGCAAGGTTTCGGCGGATGGACGCAGCGGGCGGCCAACGGCCTGGCCATCGAAGTCCACCACCATGATGTCTTCTTCGACCAGGCGACCCTTGTCGCGGCCGGAGACGGTAATCGCGGCGTGCTGTTCGTCCAGGCGATGAGAAAAATTGCTGCTGGTGGCGGGCGTCCAGCCGGCCTGGGCCAGCTCGCGGATGTTGCCGATCAGCAACTGCGCCAGCTCGTGCAAACGGGCGGCGCTATAGGGCAGGGGGGCAGTGGTCGCATTCATACGGCTATTCTACTGCCCCACCAGATTACGGTCAGGTGCAGCGCAGCAGGGTGTTCGACCTGCCACGCCCGGACTCCGCACACGCGCAGGGTCAGCGGCTGTCGCGCAGACGGCTGTGGCGATAGCCGTAGCCGAAATAAACCACCAGCCCGACCAAGGTCCATAGACCCATCAGCATCCAGTTGTGCAAGGTCATTGCCGACAGCAAGGCCAGGCAGCTCAGCACACCGGCGCTGCAGATCAGCCACGCGGCCGGCATGCGGAACGGACGCGGCAGTTCCGGATGCGTGCGGCGCAGGATCAAGACACCGGCGCACACGGCGGCGAAGGCGATCAGCGTGCCCATCGAGGTCAGCTCGCCCAGTACATCCAGCGGGAAGATGGCAGCCAGTAGTGCGATGCCCACGCCGGTAATGACGGTATTGATATGCGGCGTGCGGTACTTGGGATGGATGCGGGTGAAGATCGCCGGCAGCAGGCCGTCGCGCGCGATGATCATGAAGATGCGCGGCTGCCCGATGATCATCACCAGCACCACCGACGACAACCCGATCAGCGCGCCCACTTCCACCACCACCCGCAACCAGGCCAGCTGCGGATGCGCAGCCACAGCCGTCACCACAGGCTCGTCGGTGCCCAGCTGGGTGAACGGCACCAGGCCAGTCATCACTGCGGCCATGGCGATGTAGAGCACGGTGCAGATCACCAGCGACAGCATCATGCCGATCGGCAGGTCGCGCTGCGGCCGGTGCGATTCCTGCGCCGCCACTGACACCGCCTCGAAGCCGATATAGGCGAAGAACACCATCGCGGCGCCGCGCAGCACGCCCTCCATGCCGTACTTGCCCGGTGCTTCGTTGGCGGGAATGAAGGGATGCCAGTTGGCCGGGTCCACGTACTTCCAGCCCGCCGCGATGACCAGGATGATCAGCCCGGTCTTGAGGATCACCATCGCCATGTTCATCGCCGACGATTTGCGGATGCCGACATAGCACAGCCAGGTCAGCAACAAGACGATACCCGCGGCTGGCAGATTGGCGATCGCGCCGGTGCGTTGCAGCTTGCCGTCCAGCGGTGCGCTGACCAGGGAGGCGGGTAAATGGATGCCGAAGTGTTCCAGCAGGCTGAGGAAATAGCCGGTCCAGCTGACCGCCACCGCTGAGGCGGAGACGCCGTATTCCAGCACCAGCATCCAGCCGATGAACCAGGCCGCCAGCTCGCCGAAGGTGGCGTAGGTATAGGTGTAGGCGCTGCCGGACACCGGCACCATGGCCGCAAATTCGGCGTAGGCCATGGCGCAGAACGCGCAGCAGATCGCTGCGAGCACGAACGACAGCACGATCGCCGGGCCGGCATGGTCGGCCGCGGCCTGGCCAGTGATCACGAAGATGCCGCCGCCGATCACCGCGCCGATGCCCAGGGCGGTCAGCCCCCAGGGACCGAGCGCGCGTTGAAGGCCCAGCCCGTCGGCCGCCTCATGGCTGGCGTGCGGGTGTTTGGTGGCCCAAAGTTGTTTGAACATGGAGCGATTCCTGTTGAATCCCTGCGCGTGACGGTGCGTGCTTGTGCGGGATGTGCTGGCTGTTGCGGGGGACTCGCGTTGTCAAATCCCCGCACACGGATGTGCGGGCTGTTGCGAGGGACTCGCGTTGTCAAATCCCCGCACACGGATGTGCGGGCTGTTGCGAGGGACTCGCAATCAAGCCTTGCGGGCCAGACGGCTATGGTGGATGCCATAGCCGAAATAGATGAACAGGCCGATCACGGTCCAGCCCACGAACACCTTCCAGTGCTCCTGGAAGGCCTGGAAGAACAGGGCCAGGCACGCAAGCGTACCCAACGGGCAAATTATCATCGCCAGCGGTACCCGGAACGGACGCTCCAGCTCGGGCTTGGTAAAGCGCAGCACCATCACGCCGGCGCATACGGTGGCGAAGGCGAGCAGGGTGCCCATCGACACCAGTTCACCCAGCACATTCAACGGAATCACCCCGGCCAGCAGCGCCGCGACCACGCCGACGAAGATGGTGCCGACGTAGGGCGTATGGAATTTCGGGTGCACCTTGCCGAACAGCTTGGGCATCAATCCATCTTTGGCCATGGTGTAGAAGATGCGCGGCTGCGCCATCAGCATCACCAATACCACCGAGGACAGGCCGGCGATCGCGCCGATCTCCACCGCGGTTTTGAGCCAGCTCAATTGCGGGTGCGCTTCCAGCGCGGTGGCCACCGGCTTGGCGGTGCCAAGCTGGGTATAGGGCAGCAATCCGGTCAACACCGCACAGACGATGATGTAAATAACCGTGCAGACCGCCAGCGACACCAGGATGCCGATCGGCATGTTTTTCTGCGGGTCCTTGGTCTCGCCAGCGGAGGTGGAGACCGCGTCGAAACCGATGTAGGAGAAGAACACGATGGACGCCGCGCGGAACACCCCATCCCAGCCGAACTGGCCCGGACCGGTGTTTTCCGGGATGAAGGGGTGCCAGTTCGCCGGGTCGATGTAGGCGATGCCGAAGCCGACGAACAGGCAGATCACCACGACCTTGATCGCTACCACGATCGCATTGGCGAACGCTGATTGGGTGACGCCCACGTAGCACAGCATGCTCACCGCGGCGACGATCAGCACCGCTGGCAGGTTGACGATGTTGCCGGAGCTGACAAACCCATGACCGTCCCAGGCCAATGGCGCACCCGCAAGTTCTGCCGGGAACGGCAATCCGAGCGTGCCGGTCAGGAAGCTGATGAGGTAGGCGGACCAACCGACCGCGACGCTGGAACCGGCAAACAGGTATTCCAGCACCAGGCACCAGCCGATGAACCAGGCGATACCTTCGCCGAGGGTGGCATACGAGTACGAATACGCGCTGCCGGAGACCGGCATCATCGCCGCGAACTCGGCGTAGCACAGGCCGGCGAAGGCGCAGGCGATACCGGCGAAGACGAACGACAACATCACTGCGGGGCCGGCGTGATTGGCCGCGGCCTGGCCGGTCAACACGAAGATACCGGCGCCGATCACTGCGCCGATGCCGAGCATGATCAGGTGCTTGGCGGTGAGGGTCCGTTGTAGCGTCGCTTCGCCCTGCAGGCTGCCTTCGACCGGTTCGCCCGCATCCACATGTCCAGCGGGCTCGATCGGTTTGACCCTCAACAGAGACTTCAGCATTCGGTACATCCCTAAGTGGCAGAACAAAGGCGCGCGCGCCTGGGCGAAGGTGTGCGCCGCATCCCATTGGGACAGGCAAGCGGCCTACCTTGCCAAAGCTACACGCTCACGACAAGCGCGTACGCAGCATGAATGGCGATAATGGTCGCTGATCCATGCGCAACCGAGAACGACAGATGGTGGATGCAACCCTGCGGCAGCAACTGGCTGCCTACCGCGCACGTTGGCCGGACGAGGCCGAGGTGGCCGACCAGTTCGTGCAGCTGCTGGACGATGCCACCGATCCGTTCGTGCGCGAGCGTGTCGAAGGTCATTTCACCGGCTCGGCCTGGGTGGTCAGCGCCGACGGCAGCCGCACGCTGCTGACCCACCACCGCAAGTTGCAACGCTGGCTGCAGCTGGGCGGCCACGCCGACGGCGACCGCGATCTGGCGCAGGTGGCGTTGCGCGAAGCCGAAGAAGAATCCGGGCTGACCGGTTTGCGGCTGGCAGATGCCGAGCTGTTCGACCTGGACCGCCACTGGATCCCCGCGCGCGGCGAGGTGGCGGGGCACTGGCATTTCGACGCGCGTTACGTGGTGGTCGCAGGCGCGGACGAAGCGTTCGAAGTCAGCGAAGAATCGCTGGCCCTGGCGTGGCGCCCGATTGCCGAGCTGCTGGCCGAGCCAGAGCTGGATCCGTCGATGCGGCGTATGGCCGAGAAGTGGGTGGCCCGAGGCGTGTGATGGGTGCTCAAGGAGTGCGCCCTCATCCGCCCTGCGGGCACCTTCTCCCGCAGGCGGGAGAAGGGATCAAGCGCAGAGAAGGGGGCAGGTGGAGAAGGATGACCTGCACTCCCTTCTCCCGCCTGCGGGAGAAGGTGGCGCAAAGCGCCGGATGAGGGCCGCTCCTCCACCAACACCTCAATACAAAATCCGCGTCCGCAATGTCCCTTCGATCAAGGCCAGGCCTTCCTTCAGCGCGGTGGCCTGCGCTTCGCTGGCGCTGACGTCGATCACCACGTAGCCGACCTTGGCATCGGTACGCAGGAACTGGCCGTCGATGTTGACGTTGTGGCGCGAGAACAGCTCGTTGATCTTGGACAGCACGCCCGGCACGTTGCGGTGGATGTGCAGCAGTCGCAGGCTGTCGGGGTGCTCGGGCAGCGTCACTTCCGGGAAATTCACCGCAGACAAGGTGCTGCCGTTATCGCTGTAGCGCACCAGTTTGGCGGCCACTTCGATGCCGATATTGTCCTGCGCTTCCAGCGTGCTGCCACCCACATGCGGGGTCAGGATCACGTTGTCGTGCGCAATCAACGGCGATTCGAATGCATCGCCATTGCCCTTGGGCTCGACCGGGAACACGTCCACTGCCGCGCCGCCGATCTGGCCGGAGGTGAGTGCCGCATCCAGCGCGTCGATATCGATCACGGTGCCGCGCGAGGCGTTGATCAGATGCGCGCCAGGCTTCATGCGGGCGATTTCTGCCGCGCCGATCATGTCCTTGGTGGATGGCGTCTCCGGCACGTGCAGCGTCACCACGTCCGAGCGCGCCAGCAGGTCATCCAGGTCGATCGCCGCACGGGCGTTGCCCAGCGACAGCTTGGTTTCGATGTCGTGAAAGATCACCTGCATCCCTAAGGATTCGGCCAGCACGCCAACCTGGGTGCCGATGTGCCCGTAGCCGACGATGCCCAGCACCTTGCCGCGCGTTTCGTGGCTGCCAGCGGCCGATTTGGACCAGCCGCCGCGATGGCATTCGGCATTTTTCTGCGGGATGCCGCGCAGCAGCAGGATCGCCTCGGCGATCACCAGCTCGGCCACGCTGCGGGTGTTGGAGTAGGGCGCGTTGAACACCGGAATGCCGGCCAGCTCGGCCGCATCCAGGTCGACCTGATTGGTGCCGATGCAGAAGCAGCCCACCGCCATCAGGCGCTTGGCATGCGCCAGCACCTCGGCGCTCAACTGCGTACGCGAGCGGATGCCCACGATATGCGCGTCGGCAATGCGCGCGATGAGTTCGTCTTCGGGCAACGACTTGGCGTGCAATTCGATCTGCGAATAACCGGCGGCGCGGAATACATCCACGGCGGTCGGGCTGATGCCTTCCAGCAACAGGACGCGGATGTCCTGCTTGGGAAACGAGGTTCTCTTCGGCGACATGGGGGAGCGCATTGCAGCAATCGGGTCGGCAACTATGCCAGATGAGGTGCCGGATTGGGCGCTCGCCATGCATGGGTTGCACGCGGCAATCCCTTGCGCTGCAACGGTTTCAGCTGAATCCAACGCAGCGCAAGCGCACCACAGCGCAACTGGACGAGGCCGGCGCGCACTGGCACGCTGTGCGGTTCCTACTGCCGCGCCGTGCCCCATGACCGATCCCCGCATTCTTTCGTTGCAACAGGCCGTGCCGGCATTGCGTTTGAAGACCGAGCCGGCCGACCTGGAGCATTACGGCCGCGACTGGACCCGGCGCTGGACGCCCAACCCGCTGGCCATTGCACTGCCAGGCTCGGTCGAAGAAGTGCAGGCCGTGGTGCAATGGGCGAATGCGCAAGGCGTGGCGGTGGTGCCATCGGGCGGCCGTACCGGGTTGTCCGGTGGCGCGGTGGCCGCCAATGGCGAGCTGGTGCTCAGCCTGGAACGCTTGAACAAGCCGCTGGACTTCAACCCGGTGGACCGCACGCTCACCGTACAGGCCGGCATGCCGCTGGAAGCGGTGCACAACGCCGCGCGCGACCACGGGCTGGTGTATCCGGTGGATTTCGCCGCACGCGGGTCCTGCTCGATCGGCGGCAACATCGCCACCAATGCTGGTGGCATTCGCGTGATCCGCTATGGCAACACGCGCGAATGGGTGGCCGGTTTGAAAGTGGTCACCGGCGGCGGAGAGTTGCTCGAGCTCAACAATGCGTTGGTGAAAAATTCCAGCGGCTACGATTTCCGTCATCTGATGATCGGTTCCGAAGGCACGCTCGGTATCGTGGTCGAAGCGACGCTGCGGCTGACCGACCCGCCGCCGCCGAGCAATGTGATGCTGCTGGCACTGCCCTCGTTCGAGGTGTTGATGCAGGTGTTTGCCGCGTTCCGCGCGCAGCTGCGTCTGGAAGCGTTCGAGTTCTTCACCGACCGCGCGCTGGAGCACGTGCTCGCGCACGGCGCGCAGGCACCGTTTGCCGAGGTGCACCCGTATTACGTGGTCACCGAGTTCGCGGCCGGCGATACAGCGCAGGAAGCTGCCGCGATGGCTGCGTTTGAAACCTGCATGGAGCAGGGCTGGGTCAGCGACGGGGTGATCAGCCAGAGCGATGCGCAGGCCGCGCAACTGTGGCGGCTGCGCGAGGGCATCACCGAAGCGGTGGCGCGCTATACGCCTTACAAGAACGACGTGTCGGTGCGCATCTCGGCAATGCCGGCGTTTTTGGCCGAAACCCAGGCGTTGCTCGGCGAGGCGTATCCGCACTTCGATGTGGTGTGGTTCGGTCATATCGGCGACGGCAACCTGCATATCAATGTGCTCAAGCCCGACGACACCAGTCAGGCTGATTTTGTGACGGCCTGCGATCAGGTCACCAAGGTGCTGGCGCACGCGTTGCAGCGCTTTGGCGGCAGCATTTCCGCCGAACACGGCATTGGCCTGGTCAAGAAGCCGTACCTGGGGAGCACGCGCTCTGCCGCAGAAATCGCGCTGATGCGTGGCGTCAAACATGTGCTGGATCCTCAGCTTTTGCTGAATCCCGGCAAGCTGTTCGACATGGACAACGTGCCCGGCGCGGCGCCTGCCGGGTAGTCTCTTCATCACCTCACATGGAATCGACACGCCGATGATGCGCTCTCTGGTGTTTTGTGCTTTGACCCTGCTGCCGCTGGCAGCCGCCGCATCCAGTCTTGCGGGGACTTCGGCCGGTGCATCGTCTGCCGGTTCGTCCAATAGCAGCAGTTCCGGCGACGACAAGGTGGTTGCCGACGCACGCGAAGATGCGGCCGGCTTTGTCGCCAGCGATGGCGCCATTCGCGGCGCGCGTCTGGAAGCGGCGTTGCTGCAATTGCGCAGTCGCAGCGATGCGGCGCGTGTGTCCAGCGATCTGGAATTGGCTCAGTCCATCCTGGCGCAGTGAATCGTCGTCGCCGGTGCGCATGGCTGTGGCTGGCCGCAGCGATCGCACCGGCGGCGCAAGCGCAATCGCAGCTTTCGCCTCAGCTGCAGGTGACGGTTGTCGCATCGGAGTTGACTCCGTCAGAGCGCGCTGCCAGCCAGGCGCTGGTGCAGCAAGTTCTACAGCGGTTGCCGCCGGGCTGGGTAGCGCGCGATGTGGCGCCCATTCAATTGCAGTGGCGCCGCGATCTGCCGGCGCAGGTGCACGGCCGCGCGATCGGCAATCGCATTCTGCTCGATCATGCGTTGTTGCAAGCCTGGAGCGTGCAGTCCGCCAGCGCACGCTCAGACATCGGCGCGCCAGCCACGCGGGCGGCGATGGCAGCGGTGGTGCACGAATTGGCACATGTGCGCGACCGTGGCACCGGCAGCAGCTTGTCGCGCGACACACGCCTGCGCGATCTTGCCGGCTGGCAGGTGCGTCCCTGGCGGGTCGGACGCGGCGCAAACCGTTTCAGCGACCGTAGTCCCGATGCGTACGAGCGACATAGCCCGGCCGAATTTGTTGCGGTCAATCTCGAGCATTACGTGCTGGATGCGGACTACGCCTGCCGCCGTCCCGCGCTGGCGGCATGGTTTTCCGAGCGGCTAGGGCCGTCGCAGAATGCGGCAGCATGCGCGCCGACCTTGCCGTATCTGCAGGCCGACAACGATGCCGGTGCGATGTCGTTGCTGACGCTGGATCCATCGCGGGTCTATGCGGTGGACTATCTGCTTGCCGAAGGCAACGAGCAGCCGATGAGTCGCTGGGGCCACAGCATGTTGCGCTTGGTGATCTGCGCGCCCGGTCGCGTGCCAGGGCCGGCGTGCCGGCTGGATCTGCAGTATCACCGCGTGCTGTCGTTTCGTGCCTTCGTTGGCGATGTGCAGATCTCCAGCTGGCGCGGGCTGACCGGCTCGTATCCGTCGCGGCTGTTCGTGTTGCCGTTGAACCAGGTCATCGACGAATACACCAAGGTGGAACTGCGTGCCCTGTCGTCGGTGCCGCTGGCGCTGAGCCCGGATGAGATCGCTGCTTTGCTCACGCGCGCCGCGCAGGTGCACTGGAGCTACGACGGGCGCTATTACTTCATCAGCAACAACTGCGCGGTGGAAACCTACAAGTTGTTGCACGACGGGGTGCCGCGTCTGGCCGCAGCCGGCCTGTCATCGATCACTCCGCGTGGCGTGCGCCAGCGCCTGCAGCGTGCCGGCCTTGCCGATCTGCGCGTGCTGGACGACCGCGCGCAGGCCACGCGTCAGGGCTATTACTTCGAATCGGCGGCGGCGCATTATCAGGCCATGTTCGATGTGCTTCGACGCGGCATCCCGGTGCCGCAGACGAATGTGGCGCAATGGCTGGATGCCGCGCCTGATGCACGCGCGCAGTGGTTCGAGCGCGGCGGCTTGCGCGAAACCGCAGCGGCATTGCTGCTGGAACAAGCCGCGTTACGGCGTCAGGAACTGGTGGCGCGCGATGCGCTCAAGCGCCTGTTGCGGCCCGGCATTGCCGAGCGTGCAGCAGTGCAGGAGCAGCTGCAGAGCCTATTCGCCCGGCAGGCGCAGCTCAGTCACCCGGCGGCGCTTCTCGATGACTCCGATCTCGATGGCCCCGGCTACGGCCTGCCGCAGGCCGACGAGCAACAACGTGTGAGCGCGCAGGTCGCCCAGGCAAGCGGCGGCTTGGCCGATGGCTGGAAGCAATTGCAGGCCTTGGGCCGACAACAGTTGCCAGCCGAGTTGCGTGCCGATCTGGAGCAGGGCGAGGCGAACGTGGAAAGACTGCGTGCACGATTGCGGGTGCTTGCACAGCCGGTGCAGGCAGTTGCGTCGGTGCCGGTGCCGGTGCAGCAGGCGCTTGGCGAGCAATAACGTTGGCGTCTGCGTGGGTTGGTGATTGCGCTGCAGACATTGCGCAAGTGCAGCCGAGAACCGAACAGGCCTGCGACTAGATGGCGCTTCTGGACGGTGCGAGCGATTCGTTGCCGACGACCGCGCGCACGTAGCGTTCCCGCACAAAAAACAACGAAAAATACGCGCTCTTCAGCATGTTTCGCCGTGGAAGAGCGGCTTGCTGCCATCGAGTGCGCAGCAAACCGGTACATCTCTCGCACGCACTGCTCAAGTCGCCGGCTGCAACTCCGCCTGGGTGGCGTATTGCCGCAACCACTGGCTCACCTGCGCATCGTTGCGGTACCGCTGCATCAGTTTGGCAAGGCGTGCCGGTGCGGGGGTGCAGAACTGCGCAATCGCCACTTCGATTTCGTGGCGACGGTCGGCGTCGTACGGCTCTTCGCCGGCGAAGTGTTCGCAGGTGTCGTAGTCCTCCACCAGCTTGCGCACATCCTCCGGCATGCCGCACAGGCCTGCCGGATGTTGCAGCCATTCTTCTTCCACCTTGGGATCGGTGCAGGCGACCGCAGCGGAGGCCGGCGCAGGGGCCGGTTCCGTGGTGCAGGCAGCCAGCAGCCCCAACGTCAGGGCAACGGCCAGGCGACGCATCAGTCGGCGCGTCCGGCAAATTCGCCGGTGGTGGTGTTGACCAGCACGCGCTCACCGTTGGTGATGTACTCGGGCACCATGATTTCCATGCCGGTGTTGAGCTTGGCCGGTTTGGGACGCTTGGTGGCGGTGCCGCCCTTGAGCTCCGGCGGCGTCTCTATCACTTCCAGCGTCACCGTCTGCGGCAGCTGCACCGCCACCGGCTGGTCGTCGATCACCTGCACATAGATGCCAGTCAAACCATCGGTGATGTAGCCGGCGTCGGTGCCGATCACATCGGCGTCCAGGGTGTATGGCGTGAAGTCTTCGTCGTCCATGAACACGAACGCTTCGCCATCCTTATACGAAAACGTGGACAGGCGACGCAGCAGTTCCACTTCGGGCAGATTGTCGTCGGCATCGAAACTGGCATCGGTTTTTACGCCGCCCGGCACGCTGTACATGATGAAGCGGAAGCGCACGTTGCCGCCGCGCCCCTGCGGCGAGCTGCGCTCGATGTCGCGAATCTGGTAAATGCCGCCGTTGTATTCGACGACGTTGCCTTTCTTGATGTCGTTAGCTTTCATGGGAATCGTGAGTAGGGAATGGGAAATCGGAAAAGCTGGTAGCGGGGTGCTGAGAGTAGGGCGCCGTTGCGATTCCCCATTCTCGATTCCCCATTCCCGGCCTACTTGGGCGCCAACCGCACGCCGCCGTCCAGGCGAATCGTTTCGCCGTTGAGGTAGCGGTTGCGCAGGATGAAGGCGACGGTGTCGGCGTATTCGTCCGGTTGACCCAGGCGCGACGGGAACGGGATGGAGGCGGACAGCGATTGCTGCACGGCCTCGGGCATGCCGTCGACCATCGGGGTCCAGAACACGCCCGGTGCAATCGTCATCACGCGGATGCCGAAGCGCGCCAGTTCGCGCGCCATCGGCAGGGTCATGCTGACCACGCCGCCCTTGCTGGCGGCATAGGCCGCCTGGCCGATCTGACCTTCATAGGCGGCCACCGAGGCGGTGTTGATGATCACCCCGCGCTCGCCATCGTCGCCGGCAGCGTTGTGCTGCATCACATCGGCCGCGGCCTTGGCGACATTGAAGCTGCCGACCAGGTTGACCAGCACGGTGGTGCGGAAGGTCGCCAGCGGCATCGGCGCCTCCTTGCCCAGCACACGGCCGGCGCCGAGGATGCCGGCGCAATTCACCGCAAGATTCAGCCCGCCCAGCGCTTGCGCGGCCTGCGCGATATTGGCGGCAACCTGCGCCTCATCCGTGACATCGGTGGCAAAGTAATACGCGTTGCCGGCACCCAGCAAGGCCAGCGCCGCATCGGCCTTGTCGGCATTGACGTCGAACAACGCGACCTTGCCGCCGTCGGCCACGATGCGCTGCGCCACTGCCAGGCCCAGGCCGGACACGCCACCGGTGATGACGGCAAGAACAGAAGATGGCTGCATGCGGTGGTTCCCTGGTAGAGACAAGCATGGCGGCGGATGCCGACACGCGAACGGTGGACGAGGCGGCCGGCAATTCTAGCCGAAGCCTTTGCGTGATCGTGCCGGGGGACGCTGCCGCTGCAACGGCAGCAGCGCGGTGTCAGCCGGCGGCCGCCAGCGCCTTGCCGACCTTGCTGCCGGTGTCGCGGCCCAGTAGCTGCGCCAGCCAGCGGCCAGTGTGGGCGAGGGCAGGCAGGTCGATCCCGGTCGAGATGCCCAAGCCGTGCAGCAGATACACCACGTCTTCGCTGGCGACATTGCCGCTGGCGCCCTTGGCGTACGGGCAACCACCGGCGCCGGACACCGCGGCATCGACCACGCGCACACCTTGCTCCAGGCAGGCCGCGATATTGGCCAGCGCCTGCCCATAGGTGTCGTGGAAATGTACAGCTAGCGCGTGCATCGGCACCACCTCTGCCACCGCGGCCAGCATCTGGCGCGCCTTGCGCGGGGTGCCGACGCCGATGGTGTCGCCCAGCGAAATTTCGTAGCAGCCCAGTGCGTAGAGCCGCTGCGCGACGTCCACCACGTCGGCCACTGGCACCTCGCCTTGATACGGGCAACCCAGCACCGTGGAGACGTAGCCGCGCACGCGCACGCCATCGCTGGCAGCCTGTGCAAGGATCGGCCGGAACCGCTCGATCGATTCGTCGATACCGGCATTGGTATTGGTGCGGTTGAAGGCCTCCGACGCTGCGGTGAAGACCGCCACTTCCTGCGCGCCGGCTGCCTGCGCACGGGTGTAACCCTGCAGGTTCGGCACCAGCACCGGATAGGCGATGCCTGGCGCCTGGGCGATGCCGGCGAAGACCTCGGCTGCGTCGGCCAGCTGCGGCACCCAGCGCGGGCTGACGAAGCTGGTCGCCTCGATGGTGCGCAGGCCGGTGGCCGACAACCGATCGATCAGCGCGATCTTGTCGGCGGTGGCGATCGGTTGCGCCTCGTTCTGCAGCCCATCGCGCGGGCCGACCTCGACAATGCGCACGAAGTCGCTCATGCGCGAGCCCCGCTGCCTGCAGTAGTGCGAACAGCGACCAACACCACACCGCGCAAGGTCGCTGCGGCGCGTCGACAATCATCAGTGAAAGACATCGTTAACGTGCTCATGCGGCGCAGTGACAGACCACTTCGATGTTGTTGCCATCGGGGTCGAGTACGAAAGCGCTGTAATAGTCAGGGTGATACTGCGTGCGCAGGCCAGGTGCACCATGGTTGCGGCCGCCTGCAGCGAGCGCAGCCCGATGAAACGCATCGACCTCGGCGCGGTGGGTGGCGGCCAACGCCAGATGCGTATTGCCCGGCGCCTGTGGGTCGGCGCCCAGCCAGAGAACTGGCCGCTCGATACCGAAGCCGGCGTGGGCGCGGGTGCCTGTTTGTTCTGCACTCAGCTCCGTGATCAATGCAATGTTCAATGGAGCCAATGCGGCCTGATAGAACGCCACGCTGGCGCCCAGGTCGCTGCATGCAAGTCCCACATGATCGATCACGCTCATGCCGCGTTCTCCGGCATCCAGGCCGGCGAGCGTTTTTCCAGGAATGCGCCCAGGCCTTCCTGGCCTTCGGGCGAAACGCGCAAGCGGGCGATCCACGCGGCGTTGGCGGCATCGATGGCATCGCGGTCGGCAGCCGGCAGCACAGAACGGACCAGCGACTTGGCCGTACTGGCGGCCAGCGGCGCGGCCGCCAGCAGTAGGCGCACCTGCCGCTCCACCGCAATGTCCAGTTGATCGGCCGCCACCAGTTGATGCAGCAGCCCCAACAACTGCGCGGTGCCGGCGTCGAAGATCTCGCCGGTGGCAAACCAGCGGCGCGCCTGGCGTGCGCCGATGGCGGCGATGACATACGGCGAAATCACCGCGGGCAAGAGCCCCAGCTTGCTCTCGGTCAGGCCGAAGCGCGCCTCGGTGCAGCCGATGGCGATATCGCAGCACGCCACCAGCCCCACGCCGCCGCCGAAGGCTGCGCCGTTGACGCGCGCGATGGTGGGTTTGGGCAGTTCGTCGAGCGTGCGCATCAAGCGCGCCAGCGCCAATGCATCGGCGGCATTCTCAGCCTCGCTGGCGGTGGCCATGCCGCGCATCCAGTGCAGGTCGGCGCCGGCAGAGAAGGCGACGCCGTCACCGGTCAGGATCACCACGCGAATGTGCGCCGCCGCGCCGGCCTGCTGCAGTGCGTCGGTCAACGCGGCAATCAAGGTCGCATCGAAGGCGTTGTGGACGGTCGGGCGGTGCAGTCGCAAGCTGCGGACCGGTCCCTGGTCCTCAACGATCAAGCCGGTGTCCTGCATTGCGCATACGTCCATGAATGGGATGCGAACCATGATAGCGGCACGGGTCGCCGGAGCCATGACGCGGTGCGTCGATGCTAGAATTGAGAACCATTCCTAACAATCAGGCCGTCTTTGTGACGCTGTCCGACATGCCTTTGCATCGCGCCGCCATCGTGGACTCCGTGGAGGATCGTCTCCCCAACGACACGATCGCCCGGCGCCTGCGCGAGCTGGGGTTTGTCGCAGGCGAGGAAGTGACCGTGCTGGCCACCGGGCCAGTCGGCCGCGAACCGTTGCTGGTGCAGGTGGGCTACACGCGTTTTGCCCTGCGCCGCAGCGAGGCCGCGCGCGTGCAGGTGCGGACAGACGGAGCATCGGCATGAATGCGGCGGCCGTGCCGCTGCGTCTGGCGCTGGTGGGCAACCCCAACAGCGGCAAGACCGCGCTGTTCAACCAGCTGACCGGCAGTCGCCAGAAGGTGGCCAACTACACCGGCGTCACTGTCGAGCGTAAAGAAGGGCATTTCCGTGCGCCGTCCGGTCGCGACTTTGCGGTGCTCGATCTGCCAGGCGCCTACAGTCTGCAACCGGCCAGCCTGGACGAGGCGATCACCCGCGACCTGTGCCGCGGTTTCTACCCCGGCGAGCCGGCGCCGGACGTGCTGGTGTGCGTGATGGATGCCACCAACCTGCGCCTGCATCTGCGCTTTGCGCTGGAGCTGCGCGAGTTGGGGCGGCCGATGATCGTGGCGCTGAACATGGTCGACGCCGCGCAACGGCGTGGCATCGTGATCGATCTGCCGGCGCTGGAGCAGGCGCTCGGCGTGCCGGTGGTGGAGACCGTCGCGGTGCGACGCGGTGGCGCCAAGGCGCTGGTCGAGCGCATCGATGCGCAGGCCGCCAGCCTGATGGCACCGACCGCCACGCCGCCCGCCGACGGCAACTATCATGCGCAGGTGCGGCAGATCCTGAGTGCGGCGGTGACCATGCCGACGCGGACTTCGCGCGTGGACGATGCGCTGGACCGCTGGCTGCTGCACCCGATCTGGGGGCTGGTGACGTTGGCGGTGGTGATGTTCCTGATCTTCCAGGCGGTGTACGCCTGGGCCACGCCGATGATGGACCTGATCGATGCCGGCACTGCACTGCTAGGCGAATGGGTGGGCACCACGCTGCCGGAGGGCCCGCTCAACAGCCTGCTCAAGGACGGCATCATCGCCGGCCTGGGCGGGGTGATCGTCTTCCTGCCGCAGATCCTGATCCTGTTCGCCTTCATCCTGGCGCTGGAAGAATCCGGTTATCTGCCGCGTGCGGCATTCCTGCTCGATCGCATGATGGCGGCAGCCGGCCTGTCCGGGCGCTCGTTCATTCCGTTGCTGTCGAGCTTTGCCTGTGCGGTGCCGGGCATCATGTCCACGCGCAGCATCCAGGACCCGCGCGACCGGCTCGCCACCATCATGGTCGCCCCATTGATGACGTGCTCGGCGCGCCTGCCGGTGTACGCGCTGCTGATCGGTGCGTTCATTCCGCAGAAAACCGTGTGGGGCATCTTCAATCAGCAGGGGCTGATCCTGTTCGCCCTGTATGCCGCCGCCATCGTCAGTGCGTTGCTGGTGTCGTGGACGATGAAGAAGTGGCGTCGCGACAAAAGCGAGCATCCCTTGATGCTGGAGCTACCGTCGTACCGCGTGCCGCAGCTGCGCGACCTGGCCTTGGGCTTGTGGGAACGCGCGGTGATCTTTCTCAAGCGCGTCGGCGGCATCATCCTGGCGTTGACCATTCTGCTGTGGTTCCTATTGTCGTTCCCGGCGGCGCCGGTCAATGCCACCTTACCGCCGATCGACTACAGCTTTGCCGGCCGCATCGGCCACGCGATGGCGGTGTTCTTCGCACCGCTGGGCTTCAACTGGCAGATCTGCATCGCACTGATTCCCGGCCTGGCCGCGCGCGAAGTGGCGGTGGCGTCGCTGGCCACCGTGTATGCGTTGTCGGCTGCCGATGACGACGCAGCGGCGCAGGCCTTGTCGCCGCTGATCAGCGACGGCTGGTCGCTGGCCACCGCGCTGTCGTTGCTGGTCTGGTACATCTACGCGCCGATGTGCATCTCCACCCTGGCCACGATCAAGCGCGAAACCAACTCGTGGAAGCAGATGACCATCAGTGCGGTCTACCTGTTTGCACTGGCCTATCTGGCCTCGCTGGTGACCTACCAGCTGGCCGTGTTGTTTGGCGCCGGCTGACATGGATCTCTCGCTCACCCTGCAATACGTGGTCATCGCTATCGCAGTGCTGGTCAGCCTGTGGGTCGTGATGAAGAAGCAGTTTCCGAGCGCCTTGCGACGCATGCACGGCGCGCTGGCGCTCGCGTTGCTGCGCGATGGGCGACCGGCCTGGATGCAGACCCTGGGGCGACGCGTGGCGCCGCCGGCCACGCAGGGCAGTGCGGCCTGCGGTGGTTGCGACAGTTGCGGCCCAGCGCCAACGCGCAAGCACTGATCCCGTTCGCCTCGGTTAAACTTGCACGGCCGCAGGACGCGGCGTGACAGGGGGCAGTACATGCGTTTGCTGGTGTTGTTGGCGGTTTTGGCCGCGGTTGCGGGGTTGTACAACTATGGTGGCAATGCGCTCGACGAGACGCAGGTGCGCGATTTCTACGCCGCGCACGACAAGGCGATGGTGAGTCAGGATGGTGAGGCGCTCTGCGCCATGACCGCGCCGGAATTCGAAATGGTGGTGCTGTACCGCATGGACTCCCATCAGAAACGCGAGACCGTCAATCGCGCCAAGTACTGCAAGTCCAACGGCGAGTGGGCACAGGTGCTGCAACAGATGCGCTCTGTAGCGGAGCCGGAAGAACTGATGGACTACAAGCATTCGATTACCAAGATCGAGATCGCGCCCGATGAGCAATCGGCGATGGTCGAAACACGTGCAACGCTCGGCTTGCCGGGTCTGCGCATGACTTTCCGTTCGCGCGACAAGGTGGTGCGCAAGCGCTGGAAGACCTTGATCACGCGTAGCGAAGGCACCGCCTGGGTTGGTCCGGCGTATCGGTAGCCGGTAACCACGGTGCCTTCTACTGCCGCCAAGAGCGTCTAACGACGCGACTGCGCGCACCGCCAGTTGGGCGCGGCTGATGCTCGGTGCGGCAGTGTCCACTCGTCCGCTCCGGTTCTAGGCGCGACCATCTAAATCCACCTGACGACGGCTCGCCACGTTCTGTCAGCGCTCTACATCGCAGCACGCACGCTGCAGTGCACAGCGCCTGCGTTACGGGCGTTGGGTATGCTTGCGGCATGACGACCTCCTTCCAGATCTCCCGACGTGCGCAGGCGCTGACCAGTTCGGCGATTCGCGAAATCCTCAAGGTGACCGAGCGGCCGGAGGTGACGTCCTTCGCCGGCGGTCTGCCATCGCCGGCGACCTTTCCGGTCGAGCGCATGCGCGCGGCCAGCGATCAGGTGTTGCGCGATGCGCCACAGGCAGCGTTGCAATACGGTCCCACCGAAGGCTATGCGCCGCTGCGCGAATGGGTGGCCGCGCGCCTGAGTCGCGATGGCGCCACGATTCGGCCCAGTCAGGTGCTGATCACCACCGGCTCGCAGCAAGGCCTGGATCTGCTCGGCAAGGTGTTCATCGACGAAGGCAGCAAGGTGCTGGTGGAGACGCCGAGCTATCTGGGCGCTTTGCAGGCGTTTTCGCTGTTCCAACCAGCGTTTGCCGGCATGCCATCGGACGAGGATGGCGTGGTGGTGGATGCGCTGGATCCGGCGCTGCTGGCCGATGCGCGCTTTCTGTATTGCCTGCCCAATTTTCAGAATCCCACTGGTCGTCGCCTGCCATTGGCGCGACGTCAGGCGCTGGTCGCGCGTGCGGCCGAGGCCGGTGTGCCGATTGTCGAAGACGACCCGTACGGCGAGCTGTACTACAGCGGCGAACCCTTGCCGAGCCTGTTGTCGATGAACCCGGAAGGCGTCATCTACATGGGCTCGTTCTCCAAGGTGTTGGCGCCCGGGTTGCGGTTGGGGTATGTCGTCGCGCCGGAGGCAGTGCTGGGTAAGCTGATCCAGGCCAAGCAGGCGGCCGATCTGCATACGCCTTCGTTCACCCAGCGCATGGTGTATCAAACGCTGCAGGACGACTTTCTCGATACGCATATTCCGCAGATCCGCGCGCTGTATGCGCGGCAGTGCAGTCTCATGCTGGACGCGTTGGACCGGCACTTCCCGGCGCAGGTGCAGTGGAATCGCCCCGAAGGCGGCATGTTCCTGTGGGTGACGCTGCCGCCGGGTCTGGATGGCACCGTGCTGCTGGCGCGTGCGATCGCACGCAATGTCGCCTTCGTGCCGGGTGCGCCGTTCTTTGCGACCTTGCCGCAGGTCAATACGCTGCGGCTGTCGTTCGTCACCGTGCCGGGCGAGAAGATCGATGCCGGCATCCAGGTGCTGGGTGAGGTGCTGCGCGAGGCGCTGGCCGAACTGCCAGGGCAGGGCGCATGACATCGCCCGCATTGGTGTCGCAAGCGCCGGTTGCCACGCACATCGATAGCGTGGCAATCGGTGTTGCGCGCGACTTCACCCGCCCCGGCAGCCGCAGCGCGATCGACAAGCGCGTCGTGCACGGGCCGCTGCAGGTGGGTGTCGAAGGACTGCAAGGCGACGAGCAGGGCGACCGGCGCGTGCATGGCGGGCCGGACAAGGCGATTCATCATTATCCGCGCGACCACTACGCTGCCTGGCGCAACGAGATTGGCGCGCATGCACTGCTGGAAACGGCCGGCGCGTTCGGCGAGAACCTGAGCAGCACCGGCCTGACCGAGGCCACGGTCTGCCTTGGCGATCGCTTTACGTTGGGCACGGCCGTGGTGGAGGTGTCGCAGCTGCGTCAACCGTGCTGGAAGCTGTCGGACCGCTTCGGTGTGCGCGACATGGCGCGCCGGGTGCAGGAAACCGGCCGCACCGGCTGGTATTACCGCGTACTGCAGCCCGGTGCCGTGGCCTCCGGCGACACGCTGACACTGCAGGAGCGGCCGCATCCGCAGTGGAGTCTGTCGCGGGTACAGCAGGTGCTGTATGCACGCGAAGTCGATGTCGCGGCCATCACCGAGCTGCTACGTCTTCCGCTGGTGCCTTCTTGGCAGGCCTTGTTCGAGCGCCGCCTGCAGCGCAGCGAAGTGGAAAGCTGGAGCAGGCGCCTGACCGGCGTCGACGAATAAAAGCAGCCAACAAAACCACCGTGCTCACCGCCAGGCGGGCGCGGCCGGTGCTCGGAATCCTCTTGTACGACTCGTACGCGTCGGTTGCTGTGCGCCGTGCACACCCAGCTGTGCACTGCTCGCTACGTTTTGTTAGCCGCTCCGGGCAGTTGTCGCGCTCTGCGGTCAGTGATTGGCCGCTAGCCAACCGCGCAAAAATCAGCGCAAAGCTAACGTCACGCGCTGCGGCGGCGCTGAAGCACAAGCCATTGCCGCGCACGCACAGTCTCCACAGATGCGCGCAGCCAGCCGCGGCGCCACTGCAAACGTCAACACGCGACAAGCCACAAGCGGCTCCACATCCACCAAACCACGACATCCCCAACAAACGCTCGGACCTCGCGCACCGCTCTGGCGATTCCCCAATCCCGATTCCCGATTCCTCGCACCTTGTGCAACCCCCACCGCATCGCTAGCCTGCGGGCATGACAACGTCCCCTGTAAAAGTGTTGATCCACGGCGCCTCCGGGCGGATGGGCAAGGCATTGCTGCGCCTGGCGGCTGAAGACGACGCGTTACATGTCGTCGGCGCGGTGGTAGGGCGCTCGCCATCGCAGCGCGTGGTGGACGGCGTGCCGTTCTTTGCCGCCAGCGAACTCGGCGGTGCGCCAGCCTTCGATGTGGCCATCGACTTCAGCCTGCCGCAAGGCTTTGCGCCGATCCTGGCGCTGTGCGCGCAACGCGGTAAGCCGCTGGTGTCCGGCACCACCGGGTTGGACGAGGCGCAACGCGCCGCGCTGCGCGATGCCGCGCAACAGATTCCGTTGGTGTGGGCCTCCAACTTCAGCCTGGGTGTCGCGGTGCTCACCGAATTGGTCGAGCGCGCCGCCGGCACCTTGCCAGGGTGGGATTGCGACATCATCGAAGCGCATCACGTCCACAAACAGGACGCGCCATCCGGTACCGCATTGACGCTGGGCGAAGCTGCCACCGGCAGCGGGGCGCAGCCGCGGTTTGCCAGCCTGCGTGCCGGCGACATCGTCGGCGAGCACACGGTGCAGTTCACCGGGCTGGGCGAGCGCGTCGAGCTGGTGCACCGCGCCACCAATCGCGACATCTTCGCGCGCGGGGCCTTGCACGCGGCCAAACGCCTGATCGGCCGGCCGGCCGGCAGCTACCGGGTACGCGACCTGGTGCTGTAAGACATCGCGCAACCGCGTATGAACAACTGCGCGGTTGTGCGGCGTATTCATGCCGCCGCTGCGATGCGCCCGGCGCATTGACTGCGCTGCAGGCTGGCAAGCCGGGGCACTTGCCTTTACAATTCTCGCTTGCCCGAACCAGCGTCGGACCGGTCCCCAGCACCGCGTCCGCGCTTTGCTGCAA
Organism: Xanthomonas sp. WHRI 10204; assembly: GCF_040202875.1. NCBI lineage: Bacteria > Pseudomonadati > Pseudomonadota > Gammaproteobacteria > Lysobacterales > Lysobacteraceae > Xanthomonas > Xanthomonas sp. WHRI 10204. Next base: position 2,425,551 of record NZ_JBEGDW010000001.1, on the reverse strand, counting down.
CCGGAATTTGGCCGGAAGCGCATCGGAGTCCCAGGCAGCCAGAGCGAGACCCCACGTGACCCAACCCGCAATCCTTGTCCTCGAAGACGGCACCGTGTTCGAGGGCGAATCCGTAGGCGCCACCGGGCTTTCCGTCGGTGAAGTGGTGTTCAACACCGCCATGACCGGCTATCAGGAAGTCCTGACCGATCCCTCCTACGCCCGCCAGATGGTCACGCTGACCTATCCGCACATCGGCAATACCGGCTTTACCGACCAGGACGACGAAGCCCGCAAGATCTGGGCCGCCGGCCTGATCGTGCGCGATGTGCCGCGCCGCCCCAGCAACTGGCGCAGCCAGGTGGCCTTGCCGGAGTGGCTACAGGCCCGCGGTGTGGTCGCCATCTCCGGCATCGACACCCGCAAGCTGACCCGCCTGTTGCGCGAGAAGGGCGCCCAGAACGGCGCGCTGATGGCCGGCGAGATCGACGTCGAAAAGGCACTGGAAGCCGCGCGCAAGTTCCCCGGCCTGAAGGGCATGGACCTGGCCAAGGTGGTCTCCACCGAGACGCGTTACACCTGGCAGGAAGGCTCGCTCGATCTGAACTCCGACACCTTTCTCGGCCTCGGTGCCTTGAAGAGTGGAAAGTCCGCACATGCAGGTGCGGGCTCTGTCGAGGGACGCACGTTCAAGGTCGTGGCCTACGACTACGGCGTGAAGCTCAACATCCTGCGCATGCTGGCCGAGCGCGGGTGCGACGTTACCGTGGTGCCGGCGCAGACCCCTGTGGCGGAAGTGCTGGCGATGCAGCCCGATGGCGTGTTCCTGTCCAACGGCCCGGGCGACCCGGAGCCGTGCGATTACGCGATTGCCGCGATCAAGGAACTGATCGCGCAGAAGGTGCCCACCTTCGGCATCTGCCTGGGCCACCAGTTGCTGGCGCTGGCCGCCGGCGCAAAGACGGTGAAGATGACCACCGGCCACCACGGCGCCAATCACCCGGTACAGGATCTGGATGGCGGGCGGGTGATGATCACCTCGCAGAATCATGGCTTTGCGGTGGACGAAACCACGCTGCCGGCCAATGTGCGGGTCACCCATCGTTCGCTGTTCGATGGCACCAACCAGGGCATCGCCCTGACCGACGCACCGGCGTTCTCGTTCCAGGGCCACCCGGAAGCTTCGCCAGGTCCGCGCGATGTGGGGCCGTTGTTCGACCGGTTTACCGCGTTGATGGCGGCCAGGGCCTGATGATGGCGTCGCTGGCTCTGCCGTCGCGACCGCGCCGTTGGCGTGTGTACGTGTTGGCGGCGCTGGCGCTGGCGGCCTATCCGGCGTTCGTCCTGGTTGCGGTGTATTCGCAGTGGCTCGGCGCTGGGCTGGCAGGTGGACGCAACGGCCCGGCCGATGCGTATCGGCACAGCCTTGCAAGCGCCATCGTCGCCTACACCTTGTCCCCGCGTTGCGTGGATTTGGTGACGGCGGTGATGGAGCGCGGCGGGCAGGGCAACGCCAGTCGGGCGATGGATGCCCACAACAACACGATCGGCGCGCGCATTGGCGCGGCCGCTCCGAGCTGGGCCGCGATGCAGCGAGAGGTTCGCGCCGCGGTCGACCATGGTGCGATCGATGCCCGATCGCCCGACCAGATTACCTGGCGCGCCCCTGCGGCGTGGCAGGACCGACTTTACTGAGGACCCCCCATGCCAAAGCGCACCGACCTAAAAACCATTCTGATCATCGGCGCCGGCCCGATCGTCATCGGCCAGGCCTGCGAGTTCGATTACTCGGGCGCGCAGGCGTGCAAGGCGCTGCGCGACGAGGGCTACCGCGTGGTGCTGGTCAACAGCAACCCGGCCACGATCATGACCGACCCGGACATGGCCGATGCGGTGTACATCGAGCCGATCAACTGGCAGACGGTCGAAAAGATCATCGCCAAGGAAAAGCCCGATGCGCTGCTGCCGACCATGGGCGGGCAGACCGCGCTGAACTGCGCGCTGGATCTGGCCGACCACGGCGTGCTGGAGAAGTACAACGTCGAGTTGATTGGCGCCAAGCGCGAAGCGATCCGCATGGCCGAAGACCGCGAGCTGTTCCGCGTGGCGATGGGCGAAATCGGCCTGGATTGCCCCAAGGCCGAAGTGGCGCACACGCTGGAAGAAGCGCTGGATATCCAGACCCGCGTCGGCTACCCGACCATCATCCGCCCCAGCTTCACCCTGGGCGGTAGCGGTGGCGGCATCGCCTACAACCGCGAAGAACTGATCGACATCGTCGGCCGCGGCCTGGAACTGTCACCGACCACCGAAGTGCTGGTGGAAGAATCGGTGCTGGGCTGGAAGGAATTCGAGATGGAAGTTGTGCGCGATACCGCGGACAACTGCATCATCGTCTGCGCGATCGAAAACCTCGACCCGATGGGCGTGCACACCGGCGACTCGATCACCGTGGCGCCGGCACAGACGCTCACCGACAAGGAATATCAGCGCCTGCGCGATGCGTCCATTGCAGTGCTGCGCAAGATCGGCGTGGATACCGGCGGCTCCAATGTGCAGTTCGGCATCAGCCCGACCAATGGCCGGGTGGTGGTGATCGAGATGAATCCGCGCGTGTCGCGTTCGTCGGCGCTGGCGTCCAAGGCCACCGGTTTCCCGATCGCCAAGGTCGCCGCCAAGCTGGCGGTGGGCTACACGCTGGACGAATTGCGCAACGAGATCACCGGTGGGTTGACTCCGGCCTCGTTCGAGCCGTCGATCGATTATGTGGTTACCAAGATTCCGCGCTTTGCGTTCGAAAAATTCCCGCAGGCCGATGCGCGCCTGACCACGCAGATGAAGTCGGTGGGCGAGGTGATGGCGATGGGCCGCACCTTCCAGGAATCGCTGCAAAAAGCGCTGCGCGGCCTGGAAACCGGCAAGATCGGGCTGGACCCGACCGGCCTGGATCTGGGCAGCGAAGACGATATCGCTGCGCTCAAGCGCGAGCTCAAGGCCCCCGGCCCGGAGCGTCTGTTCTATGTGGCCGATGCGTTCCGCGCCGGCATGAGCGTGGACGAGGTGTATGCGCTGTCGTTCATCGACCCCTGGTTCCTGGATCAGATCGAAGAGCTCGTCAGCCACGAGCAGCAGCTGGCCGACGATGGCATGGCCGCGCTGGACGCGCCGCGTCTGCGCAAGCTCAAGCGCGCAGGTTTCTCCGATGCGCGCCTGGCCGAGCTGATCGGCAGCAATGAAGAATCGGTGCGCACGCTGCGTCGCGCGTTGAAAGTGCGCCCGGTCTACAAGCGCGTCGACTCGTGCGCGGCCGAATTCGCCACCAGCACCGCGTACCTGTATTCGACCTACGAGGACGAATGCGAAGCGCTGCCGACCAATCGCGACAAGATCATGATTCTGGGCGGTGGCCCCAATCGCATCGGCCAGGGTATCGAGTTCGATTACTGCTGCGTGCATGCGGCACTGGCGCTGCGCGACGACGGCTACGAGACCATCATGGTCAACTGCAACCCGGAAACCGTCTCCACCGATTACGACACCTCCGACCGTCTGTACTTCGAGCCGCTGACCCTGGAAGACGTGCTGGAAATCGTCGAGCTGGAACAGCCCAAGGGCGTGATCGTGCAGTACGGCGGCCAGACCCCGCTGAAGCTGGCGCGTGCGCTGGAAGCCAATGGAGTGCCGGTGATCGGCACCTCGCCGGACTCGATCGACCTGGCCGAAGACCGCGAGCGTTTCCAGCAGCTGGTCGACAAGCTGGGCCTGAAGCAGCCGCCGAACCGCATTGCCCGCAACCCGGAAGAAGCGCTGGTGCTGGCGCGCGAGATCGGCTACCCGCTGGTGGTGCGCCCGAGCTATGTGCTGGGCGGCCGCGCCATGGAGATCGTGTACGGCGAATCCGATCTGGCGCGCTATGTGCGCGATGCGGTGAAGGTGTCCAACGATTCGCCGGTGCTGCTGGACCGCTTCCTCGACAATGCGGTGGAAGTGGACGTGGACATCATTGCCGACAAGGACGGCAACGTGCTGATCGGCGGGCTGATGGAGCACATCGAAGAAGCCGGCGTGCACTCGGGTGACTCGTCGTGCTCGCTGCCGCCGTACTCGCTCTCGCCCAAGACCCAGGCCGAGCTGCGTCGCCAGGTGGTGATGCTGGCCGAAGGTTTGAACGTGGTTGGCCTGATGAACACCCAGTTTGCGGTGCAGGTGGATGAGGCCGGCGACGATGTGGTGTTCCTGCTGGAAGTGAACCCGCGTGCTTCGCGCACCGTGCCGTTCGTGTCCAAGGCCATCGGCATCCCGCTGGCCAAGATCGCCGCACGCTGCATGGCCGGCAAGACGCTGGCCGAGCAGGGCGCCACCAAGGAAATCGTGCCGGACTATTACTCTGTGAAGGAGGCGATCTTCCCGTTCGCCAAGTTCCAGGGCGTGGACCCGATCCTCGGGCCGGAGATGCGCTCCACCGGTGAGGTGATGGGCGTGGGCCGCAGCTTCAGCGCCGCGTTTGCGCGCGCGCAGGAAGCCGGCGGCATCAAGGCACCGCCGGTGGGCAAGGCCTTCGTCTCGGTGCGCGACCCGGACAAGAAGCGCGTGCTGCCAGTGGCGCAGGCGCTAGTGGAACGCGGCTTCACCCTGGTGGCCACGCGCGGCACCGGTGCCTGGCTGCAACAGAACGGGCTGAACTGCGAGATCGTCAACAAGGTGGCCGAAGGCCGCCCGCATATCGTCGACTCGATCAAGAACGGCGAGATCGTCTATATCGTCAACACCACCGAAGGTCGCGCCGCCATCTCGGATTCGTTCTCGATCCGTCGTGAAGCGCTGCAGCATCGCGTGACCTATTCGACCACTGTCGCCGGCGCCAAGGCGCTGGTGCATTCGCTGGAATTCCGCGGCACCGGCCCTGTCTGGTCGCTGCAGGAACTGCACAAGGAGCTGGAAGCATGAGAGCACCCATGACCGCGAAGGGCGCGCTGCGCCTGCGCGAAGAACTCGATCAGTTGAAGTCGGTCAAGCGTCCGGCGGTGATCAGTGCGATCGCCGAGGCGCGCGCGCACGGCGACCTGAAGGAAAACGCCGAATACCATGCCGCGCGTGAGCAGCAGAGCTTCATCGAAGGCCGCATCAAGCAGCTGGAAGGCGAGCTCTCGCATGCCGAGATCATCGACATCACCAAGTTGTCGGCCGGCAGCAAGATCGTGTTCGGCGCCACCGTGACCCTGGCCGATACCGAGACCGACGAAGAGAAGCGCTACCAGATCGTTGGCGATCTGGAGGCGGACATCAAGATGGGCATGATCGCGATTTCTTCGCCATTGGCGCGCGCCCTGATCGGCAAGCTGGAAGGCGATTCGGTCACCATCGACGCGCCGGCCGGCCAGCGCGAGTACGAAGTGGTCACCGTCGCGTATCTGGATTGATGCACTGACGCCTGAGCGATGACGACCGCAACGCTGCTGCTGCCCGAAAAACGCCGTCTGCCCGGAACGCTGGACAACGCGGTGGTGGCCAGTGCCCTGGCGCGCGCCGATCTGCACACCGCCGATGCCGGCGAAGTGGCGCAGTTGCAGCGGCATTTCACGTTGACGCCAGCGCAGTGGCCGGTGGCGGCATTGACCCGGCAACTGGATGCCGGCGATGCCGCAGGCGCCACCTGGGTGCGTGCCGACCCGGCTTATGTGGTGCCGGACATGCAGGGCGCACGTCTGATGGGCTACGGCGAGGCGCTCGGTGCCACCGCCGAGGACCTGGCGGTGCTGCTGCCGATCCTCAAGCCGATGTTCGGCGATGCCGGATTTGTGCTCGATGCGCCGACGCCATCGCGCTGGTATCTGCGTCTGTCGCCGGATGCCAAGCTGCCGGACTTCGCGCCGCCGGATGTGGCGATCGGCGACGACCTGTTCGAGCATCTGCCGGCCGGTGATTCTGGCCGGCGCTGGCGTGCCTTGCTGACCGAAGCGCAGGTGTTGCTGCATCAGCATCCGTGGAACGAAGGCCGCGTTGCCAGTGGCAAGCCGGCGATTAATTCGCTGTGGTTCTGGGGCGGCGGCGCACTGCCGCATGCAGTGACATCGCCGCATCGGCAGGTGCGCAGCCGCGAGTCGTTGCTGCGCGCGCTGGCGCTGGCGGCCAGTGCCGATGCGCAGGGCGATCAACGCGTGGATGCGTTGGTGGACCTGCGCCATCTGCGCTCGCTGCAGCAGTTTGGCGACGACGCAGTGGCACCGCTGCTGGCGGCGATGGCACGTAGCGAACTGGATCGGCTGGTGCTGGATTTCCAGGACGGCGAAACGCTGACGTTGGCACGCACGCAACGCTGGCGGTTCTGGCGCACGCCACGGCAGCAACTGGCGCAATGACCTCCACTCCCCGGATCGTCCGGCGCCCGCCAGGGCAGACCGGAAGCTGGCCCGACGCCATGTTGCCGCTGCTGCGCCGCATCTACGCATCGCGCGGTGTCCGCGATGCGCAGGGCGCGCAACCGCGGCTGGGCCAGTTGCTCTCGCCGGAGCTGCTGCACAACAGCTACGTGGCCGCCAATCTGTTGGCCGATGCGATCGACCAGCAACGGCGCATCCTGGTGGTAGGCGATTTCGACTGCGATGGCGCCACCGCCTGCGCGGTTGGCGTGCGCGGTTTGCGCATGCTCGGCGCGCTGGATGTGCACCACGCCGTGCCCAATCGCATGGTGCACGGCTATGGCCTGTCGCCTGCCTTGGTGGACGAGCTGGCTGCGCTGCAACCGGAGGTGCTGGTCACCGTCGATCACGGCATCGCCTGCCATGCCGGCGTGGCCGCCGCCAAGGCGCGCGGCTGGACGGTGCTGGTCACCGACCACCATCTACCGGGCGAGGTACTGCCGCCGGCCGATGCGATCGTCGACCCGAACCTGGCGGTCGACAGCTTTCCCAGCAAATCGCTGGCCGGCGTGGGCGTGATCTTTTACGTGTTGCTGGCGCTGCGCAGCGCGCTGCGCGCGCGCGGCGCGTTTGCCGACCGCGCCGAGCCGGATCTGTCGGTGTTGCTGGATCTGGTCGCTGTCGGCACGGTGGCCGATCTGGTGCCGCTGGACACCAATAACCGCGCGCTGGTGTCGGCCGGGTTGCGTCGGCTGCGCGAGGGCAAGGGCTGCATCGGATTGCGCGCGCTGATCGATGCCAGCGGCCGCGATGTCGCGCGTCTGAGCGCCAGCGATATCGGCTTCGCGCTCGGGCCGCGCTTGAATGCGGCCGGCCGGCTCGAAGACATGGCGTTGGGCATCGAGTTGTTGCTCAGCGAAGACTGGAACCGGGCGCGCGAGATCGCCGCCACGCTCGAAGAGATCAATGCCGAGCGCCGCGCGGTGCAGCAGTTGATGACCGACGATGCCGAGCAGGCGGTGACCAAGGTGGTGCTGGATGCCGATGGCGCCTTGCCGATCGCCGCCTGCCTGTTCGATGCGGAATGGCACCCCGGCGTGATCGGCTTGGTCGCCTCCAAATTGAAAGACCGGTTGCACCGTCCGGTGATCGCGTTGGCCCCGGCCGAGCCGGGCAGCAGCCAGTTGCGCGGTTCGGCGCGGTCCATTCCCGGCCTGCATATCCGCGACGTGCTGGCGGCGGTGGATGCGCGTCATCCGGGTTTGCTGCAGAAGTTCGGCGGCCATGCGATGGCGGCGGGCTTGAGCATGGATCATGCCGCGCTGGAAACCTTCGAGCAGGCGTTTCAGGCGCAGGTGCACGCGATGGTGGATGCGTCGCTGCTGCATGCCGAGTTGCATAGCGATGGCGAGCTGTCTGCGCACGAACTCGATCACGTGCATGCCGAAGCGCTGCGTGTGGCCGGACCGTGGGGGCAGGGCTTTCCGGAGCCGCTATTCGACGGCGAGTTCGAAATATTGCAATGGCGTCTGCTCAAGGAACGCCATCTCAAGCTGAGCTTACGGTGCGCCGGTCGTGCCGAGCCGCTCAATGCCATCCATTTCAACGGTTGGCGCGGCAGCGAACCGGCACGCAAGGTGCGGCTGGCGTATCGGTTGGTCAGCGACGATTACCGCGGCGGCACTGCGGTGCAGTTGATCGTCGAGCACTGCGAACCGGTCGTGGTCACCGCCTGAGCCGAACGCGTGTCGACTTGCCTGCCGGCGCTGTTTTGATATGAGTGCAAATAACTGCGGGCGCCCAATGGCGCCCGCAGCTGTCAGACAACAACGCTGTTACTTCTTGACTGCGGTCACCAGCGTGGGGAGCTGCCAGGCACCGCCGGCGATTCCGCGGCACAGACCGGAATTGGACTTGGCGGTCTGCACAAAGCGCTGTCCAGTCCAGCCCCAGCTGGCATCGACCGAGCAATCGCCCAGCCCACGTCCCTTCTGCGACGAGCGAATGGTCGACCCGCTCAGATCGGTGCCCTGCAGGGTCACCAGCACAGGTGCAAACGGCGCGCGGGCGTTGACCACCCAATACCCCATGCCGAGGTTGTAGGCACCCAGCGTGCAGGCAGCCGACACCAGCAGCTTGTCGTTGCTCAGGCGCGCGATGTTCAGCGGCTCCTGCGCGCCGCCCGGCTCCAGTGCCTGGCATTGCTCGTTGGCAGGCAGAGCGGTTTTCAGCGCGGCATACAGCGCCGGCAGACGCGCCAGCTTGGCATCGCCGGGTTGCGCGGCAGCGAGTTTGGCCACTTGCACCTGTGGAGCCGGCAGTGCCGGCAAGACCGCCGATTCAGTGCCCTTGCCCTTGCGGACCAGGGCGCCGCGGGTGCCCAGGCGGCCCTGGAACTCATCCATCTTGAGTAGCACGGCGCTGGCGCCCTGATCGGAGAGCTGCCAACGGCGGCCATCGTTACCCACCGCCGCAATGGCTGCGCTCTCACCGGTCAGTGCAGTCAGCAGTGCGCTGGTCTGGGCGGCGCTCAGCGTGGCGCTGCCTGTCGCGCCTTGCAGATTCAGAGGGCCGAGATCGCGCTTGCCGATGGACAGTGTCAGTGTCGAGGGAACGGTAGCCTGCTTGAGCTGACCGATCTTGAGCTGCGCGGTCACCGGTTGTGCAGCTCCGGCCTTGCGGGTGAGCAGTACGGAGACCGCCGGTTCGGTGTCCTCCGGCTGGTAGCCGGCTGCACGGCAGGTGCGGGTGTTATCGCAGGCGATCGTCCAGTCCTTGTGACTGAAGTCGATACCGGTTGCGGAGGCGGCGGCAAGTGCTGCGCCAGGCGAGAGTATCAGTGCGGCGGCGATCAAGTTGATGCGCATGTTTTTCTTTCAGGGTGGATCGAGCCGGCATCTTGAGCGCTCGTTTCCAACGCCGTCTATACGGTCTCGCGCTGCTACCTAGTAGATCCGTGGAGCCGTTCAGTTCGACGCGCGTGGCCGGCAGCGCTACCGCTGCGGCCTTGCGAAATCTTGTCCGTTCATGCGATCTGCAGTGCAGAGATTCAGGCTGGAGCCGGCTCGGTCGAACGACATCGCTGAGCAGAAATCCGGTGGCGGCTGTTCTCTGCGGCGGTCGCGGCCGCACCGCTACGGGCGGCCGCATTGTCCCTTGCCTGGATCAAGGTGACTGCTTGACCTCGGCCACCACCGTTGGCAGTTCCCAGGCGCCGCCGGCGGCCACCAGTCGACACAGGCCTGACGTGGATTTGGAGGTCTGCACGAAGCGACGGCCGTCCCAGGTCCAGTGCTCCTCGCTGTAGCAATCGCCCAGGCCGCGACCCTTTTGCGAGGACAGGATGGTGGAGCCATCCAGATCGCTGGCATGCGTGGTGATCAACGTCGGTGCAAACGGCGCACGCGCGTTGACCACCCAGAAGCCGGTGCCGATGTTGTAGGCGCCCATCCAGCAATCGGTCGACACCAGCAGCTTGTCGCTGCTCAGGCGGGCGATGGTCAGCGGTTCGGCGGCATCGCTGGCATCCAGGCCCTTGCATTCTTCATCAGCCGGAAGCGTGGCGCGTAGCGCCTGGTATAGCGCCGGCAAGCTGCCCAGACGTGCGTCGCCGGCCTGCGCTGCGGCCAGCTTGGCCGCGCGGACTTGCGGTACCGGCAACGCCGGCAACACGGTGGCCTCGTCGCGATCGCCCTTGCGTACCAGCGCGCCGCGCGTGCCCAGCCGGCCCTGAAATTCGTCCATCTTCAGCAGCGTTGCCGCCGCGCCGCGATCGGAGAGCTGCCAGCGGCGGCCATCGTTGCCGAGCGCCACGATCTTGCTGCTGCGGGTCAGTGCCGCCAGCAGCGCGGTGACCTGCGTGCTGCTCAAGACTGCGGTGCCGCTCTTGCCATCCAGCGCCAGCTTGCCCAGATCGCGCTGATCGATCTGCAGGCTCAGCGACGCCGGCAGCTTGATCTCGTCGTACTGGCCCAGCATCAGCTCGGCCGTCACCGCCTGGCCGGCACCGGCCTTACGCGTCAGCAGCACCGATACCGGCAGGTGCTCGCCTTCGTCCGGCTGGTATCCGGCGGCGCGACAGGTGCGGGTGTTGTCGCAGGCGATGGTCCAGTCGTCATGACTGAAATCGACACTGGTGGCAGGCGCGGCAAGCGCGAGTGCGGGGCTGCACAGCAAGGCCGCGGCAAGCAGGTCGTAACGCATCGAAGTTCCTTCATCGCAGGTCCGGGCCGGCATCTTGCGATGCCTGCCGCAGAGCGTCCAGGCGAATCGTCCGCAGGCAGTGAACGCAATTCATGACGGCGAGTGTGTCCACTCGCTGCGGTGCATCTGCGCGTCCCCGCGATCGACCACACTGCGCGCTGCAGATGGACTGCGATCTTTGCGCGGTGCCCGGGTTGTTCTGGCAACGATGCGCCAACGGCATCGTCTGTTCGGTCTTGTCTGCCGGGCTGTCGCTTTCAGCGATCACACCTGCGTCAGCGTTGCCGTGGCGCGCACCCTGGTCGGCGATTCCCGCATCGGCATCCCGAACAGCGGACGCAGCCAGCGCACGCGGCGGATCAGGTATTCGTGCAATAGCAGGCAGCCGGCAACGGTGGAGGCCAACACCAGCGACGGTTCCAGCCACGGGCCCAGGTGCAACGGCGCCAACCAGTACAGCGCCAGGATGATCAGGCTCTGATGCAGGATGTACCAGGGGAACACGGCCTGGGTGCAGTACGGCAGCCACGCGAAGGGGCGGTTCAAGCCATGCCTTGCCCAGCCGAACAGGGTCAGCAATGCCAGCCAGGTGTAGGTGGCGCGCGCCAGCCGTTCGACCACGTCCCAGCGGACTGTCGCCAGCAGGGCGGGCAGCTGCATCGGATCGAGCGAGCGGCCCAGATGGCGGATGCTCAGCTCGGTGGCGATCGCCAGCAGTGCGGCGATCAGGGTTGGCCAACGCAGCTGCACTGACCACGTCCAGAAGCGTGCGTGATGGGCCAGCGCATATCCCAGCACGAACAACGGAAACGACTCGGCATGCACAAACCAGTCGCCAACCAGGGCGTGGGTCGGTGGGTGGCGCGGCATCACCCACAGCAGGCAGAAGGCCTCCCACAGGATCGGGGCCAGCAGCAGGGCCGGCAGCGCGATGGAGGCCGGCAAGGCTCGCAGCGACACGGGCAACATGTGGCCCAGTGCGACCACGGCCATCAGTAACAAGGTGTAAGGCAGCAGATAGGCCAGATACCACAGATGGTTCCAGGTGATGCCGTGTTCCCAGCCATCGAAGCTGCCGGCCGGCCACGGCCGGACCTGCCAATAGCGCAGCAGGAAGTTGCCAAAGCCGGGCACGACCTTGCCGTTGCTGACGCCCTGGCAGTACGCCTGCACCGCCACCACCACGAACATGCCGAACAGCAGTGGCGCCAATAACCGGCCGCAGCGTCGCCAGGCGAACTGCCACGGCGCACGTTCTGCCCGCGCCAGACCGATCGCGATGCCGGAGATCATGAACAGCAACGGCATCCGCCAGCGGTTGAGCGCGATCATGGGCGCCTGCAGCCAGTCGGTGGTATACGCGCTCTTTAAATGAAAGTCCCAGCCGGCCACGTAGGCCATGCCCACGTGATAGAGGATCAGCAGGGCAAAGGCGAAGACGCGCAAGGCATCGATATCGTGGCGGCGCTCGGTCATGGGGGCGGTTGGTCGAGGAAGTGCACGCATCCTGCCCGCCGACCCGCATGAAGAAAGGGGCCAGGGGTGGAAACGCCCGCGCGCAGTGACCAGTTGCGTCCTCCCAGGGACGAACGGGAGCGGCGGGGATGACGGTGCCGCCCCGTTGCGCAGGCCTCTATCATTGGCAACTGCCAACTGCGGACCTCTGCAATGGAAACCATCGGGCCGCGCCCGCCGACACCTCAGGACGGTGCGCGTCACTTCGCCACGCGCTGGGCAGTGACGATCTGGTTGCTGGTGTTTTACCTGAGCGCACTGGGCAACACGTTGACCGCATGGTTGGCGGGGCGTCGCGATGGCGAGGCGATCGTGCTGTGGCAGGTACTGAGCTGGGAGCTGACCAGCGCCACCGCATCGCTGTTGTTGCTACCCGCAGTGTTCTGGCTCTGCGCACGTTGGCCGCTGCATGCCGATGTCTGGCGTCGCCGTGTGCCGGTGTATCTGGCGGCTGCATTGGGTTGGTGGCTGGCGCACGTTGCCGGCATGGTGCTGTTGCGCAAGCTGGTTTACGCGCTGGCCGGTAGCCATTACGACTTCGGTGGCTGGCCGCTGCAGTGGTTTTATGAGTTGTCCAAGGATCTGCGTACCTTTGCGATGCTGGTGGCGTTGCAGCACGCATTGGGCTGGTACGCGCGGCGGCGCCAGGGCGAGGCGCATCTGCTTGCGGCGCCGGACGAAGGCGCGCCGGAGGAGCCGTTGGACCGCCCGGAGCGCTTTCTGGTGCGCAAACTCGGCCGCGACTTTTTGGTCGCTACCGCCGATATCGAATGGGTCCAGGCCTCCGGCAACTACGTCAACCTGCGCGTGCGCGGCCACGACTATCCGTTACGCAGCACGATGGCGGCGATCGAAGCCAAATTGGACCCCGCAGTGTTCGTGCGGATCCATCGCAGCTATCTGGTGAATCTGGGCCAGGTGCAGGCGATCGAACCGGTCGACTCTGGCGATGCGCGCGTGCATCTGCGCGACGCCACGGTGCTGCCGTGCAGTCGCAGTCATCTGGCCGACGTACGCGCGCGGGCAGGGCAGGGTGCCGTTGCGCGCCGCACAGATGCAGTGACGGTCTGAGGCCGCTAGAGCCATTGCGGGGCGGCACAGCTGCCCACGGCGCCTTGCATATCTGTCGCAGCCACTGCGCCCATGTCGCCGCCGCTGCGACATCAGCGCGCTGGGGGGAGGGGGACCCGCAAGCCCTTGCGGTCGCGCGCAACCGCAAGGCGGGCATCGAGACTGCCGGTTCTGAAGCGTGTGCAGCCCCGGCGCAACCGCGTTCCGCCACCGGCGCCCGCTTGCTAAACTAGCCCGCTTGTTTGCCGGAAGTCCGTCATGATCGAAACCAATCCGATCCGCCAGCGCATCACCGATCTCAACGATCGCGTGCTCTCGCTCAGGGGGTATCTTTGACTACGACGCCAAGAAAGAGCGTCTAGAGGAAGTCAGCCGGGAGCTCGAAAGCCCGGACGTGTGGAACGACGCCGAGCGTGCCCAGGCTTTGGGACGTGAGCGTTCCATGCTGGAAAAGACCGTCATCGGCATCGCCGATGTGCTGGCCGGCCTCACCGATGCCGGCGATCTGCTGGAACTGGCCGACAGCGAGCAGGACGAGGACACCGCGGTGGCGGTGATCGCCGATCTGGACAAGTACCAGATCCATGTCGAGAAGCTGGAATTCCAGCGCATGTTCTCCGGCGAGATGGACGGTTCCAACGCGTTCGTCGATATCCAGGCCGGCGCCGGTGGTACCGAGGCGCAGGACTGGGCGGAAATCCTGTTGCGCATGTATCTGCGCTGGGCCGAGTCGCGTGGCTGGAAGACCGAGCTGATGGAAGTGTCCGGCGGCGAAGTGGCAGGCATCAAGTCGGCCACGATCCGCATCGAGGGCGAATACGCTTACGGTTGGTTGAAGACCGAGATCGGCGTGCACCGGCTGGTGCGCAAGTCGCCGTTCGACTCCGACAACCGCCGGCATACCAGCTTCACCTCGGTGTTCGTGTCGCCGGAAGTGGACGACAACATCGAGATCGACATCAATCCGGCCGACCTGCGTACCGACGTGTACCGCTCGTCCGGCGCCGGTGGTCAGCACGTCAACAAGACCGAATCGGCGGTGCGTATCACGCATATCCCGACCAATACGGTGGTTGCCTGCCAGACCGGCCGCAGCCAGCATCAGAACCGCGACAACGCGATGAAGATGCTGGCCGCCAAGTTGTACGAGCTGGAAGTGCAAAAGCGCAACGTCGAACGCGACGCGCTGGAAGCCACCAAGTCCGACATCGGTTGGGGCAGCCAGATCCGCAACTACGTGCTCGATCAGAGCCGTATCAAGGATCTGCGCACCGGCATCGAACGCAGCGACACGCAAAAAGTGCTGGACGGCGACCTGGACGAATTCGTCGAGGCCAGCCTGAAGGCAGGTCTGGCGGCAGGCTCCAAACGCCTGGATGCCTGACCGCCGCGCGAGGTCGCAGCGGATGCGACGACCTTGCACGACGCTAGGCTGCATGCAGCGCAGCGCCACTCCGCGTTGCGGCAGCCAGACGTCAGGCCACCGACGCGCGACACCGTCAATGTAAGAGAGCCCGGCGCTGCCGGGCGCTCACTCCCCACCGGGCACGCGCCCGACTTCTAGCAGACCGACCCCGCCATGACCGAACAGACCCCCGCGCCACACCTTCCCGTCGACGAGAACAGCCTCATCGCCGAGCGTCGCGCGAAACTGGGCGCGTTGCGCGGCCAGGGCATCGCGTATCCCAACGACTTCGTGCGCGAGCATTTCGCCGGCGATCTGCAAGCCGAATTCGCCGATGCCGACAGCTGGACCCCCGAAGCGCTGGAAGCCAGCGGTCGCACCGTCAAAATGGCTGGCCGCCTGATGGCCAAGCGGGTGATGGGCAAGGCCAGCTTCGCGCAGATCCAGGACGAGTCCGGGCGCGTGCAGTTGTTCTTGCAGGGCAATGTGCTCGGCGATGCCTATACCTCGTTCAAGGGCTGGGATGTCGGCGACATCGTGGCGGTGGAGGGCGGCCTGACCCGGACCAAGACCGGCGAGTTGTCGGTCAAGGCCAGCACGCTGCGGCTGCTGACCAAGTCGCTGCGCCCGTTGCCGGACAAGTGGCACGGCCTGTCGGACGTGGAGCAGCGCTACCGCCAGCGTTACGTGGATCTGATCGTCACCCCGGAGGCGCGCGAGGTCTTCATCAAGCGCTCCAAGATCATCCGTGCGATGCGCGCGTGGCTGGATGCGCGGCGTTTCCTGGAAGTGGAAACGCCGATGATGCATTACATCCCTGGCGGCGCCACCGCCAAGCCGTTCACCACCCACCACAATGCGCTGGATCTGGATCTGTACCTGCGCGTGGCGCCGGAGCTGTATCTCAAGCGGCTGGTAGTCGGTGGCCTGGAACGCGTCTACGAGATCAACCGCAACTTCCGCAACGAAGGCGTGTCGACCCGGCACAACCCCGAGTTCACCATGCTCGAGCTCTACGAGGCCTACGCCACGTACCACGAGATCATGGATCTGACCGAGCAGGTCATCCGCGATACCGCGCACACGGTGCTGGGCACCACCCAGGTGAGCTGGGATGGCGCCGACATCGATCTGGCGCCGGCTTTCCGTCGCTGGCGCATGGATGAGGCCGTTCTTCACCACAATCCGGAAATCAGTGCGGCCGATTGCACCGATCGCGCCGCGCTGCTGCGCCATTGCGAGCGGCTCAAGATCCGCACCAAGCCGTCTTACGGCTGGGGCAAGCTGCTGCTGGAAATCTTCGAAGCCACCGTCGAGCACACCTTGGTGCAACCGACCTTCATCACCGACCATCCGGTGGAGGTGTCGCCGCTGGCGCGCTCCAGCGACACCGAGCCGGGGTACACCGACCGCTTCGAGCTGTTCATCAACGGCAAGGAGCTGGCCAATGGCTTCTCCGAGCTCAACGACCCCGAAGACCAGGCCGCGCGCTTCCAGGCGCAGGTGCAGGCCAAGGACGGCGGCGACGACGAAGCGATGCACTACGACGCCGATTACATCCGTGCGTTGGAGTACGGAATGGCGCCGACCGGCGGCCTGGGCATCGGCATCGACCGTCTGGTGATGCTGCTGACCGGGAGCACCTCGATCCGTGATGTCCTGCTGTTTCCTTACATGCGCCCGGAAGCCTGATTTTTTTTGTGCGAACGCGTGCTCACGGCACAGATACTGCATATGCTAGGGCACAGCTCCGGACAGCGTCAGGTCCGGGGGAGTCGACACAGGGGTCGGCGTCACGCTTTTCCGTTCTCGGGATAGAGGAGCAACGGCTATGCAGGATGTTTTAGGGAATCCGGACGGCATGGTGTCGGCGGATACATGGGGAAGCTGGGCGGAAAAGGCGGATCTGGGATTGAACATCGTCATTGTCGATGATCAGATGTCCGCGCGGACGATGCTGCGCCATGTCATCGAGGACATCGCGCCGGAGCTGAAGGTCTACGACTTCGGCGACCCGCTCGACGCGTTGGCCTGGTGCGAAGCCGGGCGCGTGGATCTGTTGCTGCTCGACTACCGCATGCCCGGGATGGATGGCCTGGAGTTCGCGCGGCGCCTGCGCCGGCTGCCGAGCCATCGCGATATTCCGATCATCCTGATCACCATCGTCGGCGACGAGCCGATCCGCCAGGCGGCGCTGGAAGCCGGGGTGATCGACTTTCTGGTCAAGCCGATCCGCCCGCGCGAGCTGCGAGCACGCTGCTCCAATCTGTTGCAGCTGCGTCAGCAGAGCGAGAGCGTCAAGCAACGCGCGCTGTCGCTGGAACAACGCCTGCTGGCCAGCATGAACGAGGTCGAAGAGCGCGAGCGCGAAACCTTGTCGCGGCTGGCGCGCGCCATCGAATACCGCGATTCGGGCACCAGCGCGTTTCTGGAGCGCATGTCGCATGTGGCCGGCCTGATCGCCGAACAGCTGGGGTTGTCGGAAGAAGAAGTGCGCATCATCGAGATGGCCGCACCGCTGCACGACATGGGCAAGATCGCCATTCCCGACTCGGTGCTGCTCAAGCCAGGCAAGCTCACCGACGACGAGATGAGCGTGATGAAGCGCCACCCGCGGATCGGCTACGAGTTGCTCAGCGGCAGCCAGAATCGCTTCATCCAGGTGGGCGCCTTGATCGCGCTGCGCCACCACGAGCGCTACGACGGCACCGGGTATCCGGACGGCCTGGTCGGCGAGGCGATTCCGCTGGAAGCGCGCATCGTGGCGGTGGCCGACGTGTTCGATGCCCTGCTGTCGCCGCGTCCGTACAAGGAAGCGTGGACGATGGACGCCGCACTGGCGTATCTCTACGCGCAACGCGGCCGCCTGTTCGACCCGCGCTGCGTGGATGCACTATTGCGCGGTCGCGCGCAGCTGGACCAGATCTGCGGTGAGTTCTCCACCGCATCGGCGCGGCCCGGGGTATAGGCCATGAACTCGTTCGGATGGATCCGGCAGCGGCTGACGAATCGACCTGACAGCGAACATGGTCAAGCGATTGTTCGCATCGTTTTGATCACCTTGATCCTGTGTTACGTCCTGCTGCCAAGCGTCCATCACAGCTTGCCCCCGACCCAACACGCCAGCGTGTTGGGCATTATCCTCACAGGCTTAAGCCTCGGGCTTGCATTGTTCGGCTGGTTGCTATGGCGCCCCGGCCACTCGGATGCGCGTCGCATCCTGGGGATGCTGGCCGATTACGGCTTGATGGCAGCCGGCATGATCCAGATGGGGGAACCCTTGGCCTGGGTCTATGTGGTGGTCATGTGGGTCACCGTCGGCAACGGCCTGCGATACGGCAACCGCTATCTTTACCTTGCAGTGGTGATGGCTGTTGCGAGTTTTGCCACGACAGTTGCAATGACCGACTACTGGCGTCTCAACCAACGCCTTGGGGTCGGGCTGACAATTGGCCTGGCTGCTGTTCCGCTGTATTTCTCTAGCCTTTTACGGCAGCTGACCCGCGCCACGACGGAGGCACGTCGTGCCAGTGAGGCCAAGAGCCGCTTTCTCGCGAACATGAGTCACGAATTCCGTACGCCACTCAACGGGTTGTCCGGAATGACCGAGGTGTTGGCGACTACGCGTCTGGATAGCGAGCAGCGCGAATGTCTTAAAACGATTCAAGCCTCCACACGTAGCCTGCTTGCGCTGGTGGAAGAGGTGTTGGACATCTCGGCCATCGAGGCCGGCAAGCTCCGGATCACTATTTCGGATTTTGCGCTGCACTCTACATTGCAGGCGATTGGCCTCATCCTCAAACCGCAAGCCAAGGCAAAGGGCTTGAGCTACGAGATGACCGTCGCCGCGGACGTGCCCCCGCAGATTCAAGGGGATGCCGGTCATTTGCAGCAAATCTTGCTCAACCTGGTCGGTAACGCAGTCAAGTTCACCGATCAAGGCAGTGTGCAGTTGAAGGTGTCGACAGGCTTGCCTAGCGGCCATGCCGGGGTGTTGCTGCGCTTTGAAGTGCTCGACACAGGTATCGGTGTGCCGGTCGACATGCGGCCACGTCTGTTCGATGCGTTTGAGCAAGCGGATACCGGGCTGGCGCGTCGGTTCGAAGGCAGCGGTCTGGGGACCACGATTGCGAAGGGGCTGGTGCAGTCGATGGGCGGCGCGATTGGTTTTGCGGAAAATCCGACCGGCGGCAGTCTGTTCTGGTTTGAGCTCCCATTTGGTCTGGTGGCAGAAAAGCCCGCAACGGCGCTAGCGCCACTGCCCGTGTTGCAGGATGCAGACGCGACAACGATTCCGGGCAATGTCATCGCGTTTGCCGATCCATTTCTGCGTCACCGTGCCCGCGTGCGCAGCATGCACATCCTGGTGGCAGACGACCATCTGGCAAATCGTCTTGTGCTGCAACGTTTGCTGCAAAAGGCGGGGCATCGCGTCACCTGCGTCGACGGTGGCGAAGCAGTGCTCGACGCGCTTGCTGCGACGGATTTCGACCTTGCGATCGTGGATCTGCACATGCCTGGCGTCAGCGGTCTGGACATGCTGAAGCAGCTCCGTGTCATGCAGGCCGGAGGCCAACCGGGTACTCCGGTGGTGGTGCTGAGCGCTGACGTAACCCCAGAGTCAATCCGTAGTTGTGAACAGGCCGGGGCTTACGCCTTCCTGGCAAAGCCGGTGGCGGCAATCAAGCTGCTGGATACGCTGGCCGAGATCGCCGTCAATCAAAAACTGCGCCAGACGGATTTGACGATTGGCATCCGCGGACCGGTTGTGACCGGCACCGTGCTGGATCCTGCCGTGCTGGACGAACTGGCGGAGCTGGGGATGGGCAATGAATTCGAGCGCGAGTTCATTCAACAATGTCTCAGCGATGTCAGCGCGTGTGTCGTTCAACTGGGTAAATCCGCTGCCGATGAAGATTGGGCACGGTTGCGTGAGCATGCACATGCCGTCAAGGGTGTCTCCAGCAATCTTGGACTGGTGATCTTGGCCGAACAGGGCGGAGAGTTGATGCGACTGTCAGAGGCGCAGCTGCGGGCCGAGTGGCGTCAGCGGCTGGAGCAACTCAAGGATGGATTGCAGCAAGGACGCGATGCGCTCGCTCAACGTGCACAACGGAAGTCCCAGGAAGGCGCCAGTGGAAATGGCGATCTTGGATGAAAGCCCGGCAATAGGCCGGGCCTGATCCCCCTGCATTGGATCTACCAAAATCAGGCGGGACCTACGCCCATTCGTCGATTCTGTGCCTTGACCAGCCGGTCCATCGTACGCAACGATTTGTTGCTCAATGCCAGTGCTGCATCCACCCATATTTCGGTGATGCGCAGCAATTCTTCATACGGAACCGACTGTGCCACGTTGCGCGCCGCATTCATCGCAAGGTAGGAGCTGGGGATACGTTTTTGCTGACGAATGAGATTTTCAGTCGCCATCACGCCTTGCCCCTTCGGGACCAGTACGTCCACGATCCCCATCGCGTGCATTTCTTCGCTGCTGTAGATGCGTCCGTCAAGAATGATTTTTTCTGCCAAATGAGGCGCGACGCGGCGGCATAGGAAGGAATATGCGCCCATTCCAGGGAATAGATCGAACAAGACCTCGGGAAGTCCCATGCCGATGCCTTCCTCGGCGACGATGGTGTGACAGGCAAGGGCCATCTCCAGTCCGCCGCCCAGTGCATCGCCCTGCAGTAGCGCGATGCTGCGGACGTCACCACCAAAGCCCACGTGCAGATGGTGCACACCTTCCACGCACCGTTTTGCATAGCGCAACAAGTGATCGCGATTTTGCTCGCGGATCAGGCGCGCAAACAGATCCAGATCCCCGCCTAGATTGAAAGCGCTTGAGTCAGAGGCAAGAACGAAATGACGCAGCTCGCCATTACGCCTTTCGTGCGGAGCACGCGTGATTGAACCCATGACATCCCATATCTCGTCCAATAACTGGGGGTTGCAGCAAGGGCGTACACCGAGGTGCGCGTTTGCATGCATATATAACCAATGGGTGCCGTCAGCTGCTGAGCAGTCGACACGAATGGTGGAGTGGGGGCGGCCGAGGGAAATCTTTTCAATCGTGTTCATGGGCTGATCCTGGAAGTGCCCGCTTCGGGAGAGTGGATGTCGGCGGGCGCGCACGATCCACTCGAAATCGATGCTACACCGGCACTATCTCCATAATGGCAAGGGGTTTCTTCCAAGTGTGAAGGATCAACGAACCGAATCTTTCGGTGAGCCTTCGTTATAGGGCGTGTGGCGTTGTGAGCTCAATTCTTTCGAAAATGAGCCCGGTTGTCATAATTATCTAGTTTGGCGTTAGCTATGTTTTGATGGTCGATTTTCTCCTCACTGGGTGAGGTTTATTGCGATGTGGTTAGAGGAGCGAGCTCTTCCGAATTGCGAATTGCGTCGTAGAAGATCGGGCGCGTGCTGGTTGCGGTTGCTTCAGAGGCGAGCCTTTATCGCTAAGCTAAGAGTCAAAGTAAGGCAGCGTTTTTAATGTCGATGATTGGCGCCCCGAGTACATGGTGGTATTCAAAATCGGTGTCGCAATGTTGCGCGTAGCCGTCTGTGGCTTATTCTGAATTCCTGTCGGCGGTTCTTTCACTGCGGTAGATGGTGCTCTGTCGCAATCCAGTGTTTTTATGATGATGTCGCCAAGCGTTCGCATCATTGGGTTGGGGATTTGGCTCTCGCTAGCTCTGCACTTTTAGTGGTTAGTTGAGTCCTTGGGGAGCGCGCCGGCGGGTGGTGTACGCTCGGTGCAAAGGCGCTCTAACCAGCGGTTCGTCTGATTGTTCTCGGCCATCACCCGAGTCGTGGCGATCGTGCTTCGATGCTTCGCTTTGATCAAATGGGAACGCACGGTTTTTCCGTTATCAAACTTCCTAATTCCCCTCATCGCTGCGAACGTGAGGATGAGTATATGCAGCGTGGTGTTCTCTTGCTTGCTTCCAGCTTTCATCGCGATCTCTTCTTTCGCGTTCATGCTTCTTGACGTCTTGGATACCTCTGCGGCCGTCTAGCATGAAGCATGCAGTGAAGTACGACAGGTAGAGCATGTATTCGTTTTCTGATGGTTCCTGGGCTGAAATGTAGACGCCCGCAAGGCCTTGCGGCGTTGCGGGCGTCATGACGACTGAACGTCTTCAACTCTGCGGTCGCGCGGTGGACTATGCCTTCGGCGCATCCCGCAGTTCGCGCCTCAGGATCTTGCCGACGTTGGTTTTCGGCAATTCCTTGCGGAATTCGATCACGCGCGGCTGCTTGTAGCCGGTCAGATTGGTCCGGCAATGCGCCTTCACATCGTCGGCGGTCAGGGCAGGGTCTTTCTTGACGATCACGACTTTGACGATTTCGCCCGATTTTTCGTCCGGTACGCCGACCGCCGCTACTTCCAGCACGCCGGGCATGGTGGCGATGACGTCTTCGATCTCGTTCGGGTAGACGTTGAAACCGGACACCAGAATCATGTCCTTCTTACGGTCGACGATGTAGACGAAGCCTAGCTCGTCCATCCGCGCGATGTCGCCGGTGTGCAGCCAGCCGTCCGCGTCCATCACCTTGGCGGTTTCGGCGGGCTGCTTCCAATAGCCCTTCATCACCTGCGGGCCCTTGATGCACAACTCGCCAATCTCGCCGATCGCCAGTTCCGCACCGCCGTCGTCCTTGATGCAGGCATCGGTGGAGGGAATCGGCAGGCCGATCGAGGCGTTGTAGTCCTTCAGGTCCATCGGGTTGATGCAGGCGGCCGGCGACGTCTCGGTCAGGCCGTAGGCTTCCACCAGAGTTTGGCCGGTGACTTTCTTCCACCGCTCGGCGACCGAGCGCTGCACGGCCATGCCGCCGCCCAGCGTCATCTTGAGCGAGGAGAAGTCGATCTGGTCGAAACCGGGCGTGTTGAGCAGGCCGTTGAACAGCGTGTTGACGCCGGTAAACGCAGTAAAGCGGGTCTTCTTCAGTTCCTTGACGAAGCCGGGCATGTCGCGCGGATTGCTGATCAGGTGATTGCAGCCGCCAATCTTCATGAAGACCAGGCCGTTCGCCGTCAGCGCGAAGATGTGATACAGCGGCAGCGCGGTGATCACCACTTCGTTGCCTTCTTCCAGCTTGCCGGTGCCGGACAGCCACTGGTGCGCCTGCTGCATGTTGGCGACCAGGTTGCGGTGGGTCAGCATCGCGCCCTTGGCCACGCCGGTGGTGCCGCCGGTGTACTGCAAAAACGCGATGTCGTCCGATTCGATCTGCAGCGTCGGCACGCTGTGCTTGCGGCCCAGCGCCAATGCATCGCGGAAGCGGATGGCACCGTTGATGCGGTATTCCGGCACCAGCTTCTTGACGTATTTGACGACGAAATTGACCAGCGCCGCTTTTGGAAAGCCGAGCATGTCGCCCAGGCCGGTGGTGATCACCTGCTTGACCGGGGTGTCGGCGATGACCTGCTGCACGGTGGTGCCGAAGTTGTCGATGACCACCAGCACGCTGGCGCCGGAATCGATCAGCTGGTGCTTCAACTCACGCGGGGTGTAGAGCGGGTTGACGTTGACCACGGTCAGGCCAGCACGCAGGACGCCGAAGGTGGCGATGGGATACTGCAGGCAGTTGGGCATCATCAAGGCGACGCGGTCGCCTTTCTTCAACTGCAGCTCGCCGAGCAGATAGGCCGCGAATTGCTCGACCAGCTGATCGGCTTCCCGATAGGTGATGGTCTTGCCGAAGCTGTGATACGCAGGACGATCGGCAAAGCGCGCGACGGATGTCGCGAACACTTCGGCAATGGTGCGGAACTGCTCGAGATCGATCTCGGCGGCGACGCCGGCCGGATAACTTTGCAACCAAGGACGTGCCTGATTCATCTGCCCCCCTCCAGGGTGTTTAGTACGTGACGCGGTGTGTTCCACGGCACTACAACTCCTGGCAGCATACCGTCATGGATGGAAAAGGCGAAGCGTGATGCACGGCAGCATTCGGCAGTGGAAGCGGCTGTGGTGGTTGGTGATTTGTGCAGTGCTCCTGGCCGCTTGCGCGCGCGATGCGCCGGAGCAACGCCTGCGCGCGACCTTGCAACACATGCATGAGGCGATCGAAGCGCGCGATATCGGCGACGCGATGGCGCCGGTGTCCGCCGATTTCGTAGGCGAAAACGGTCTGGACGCGGCCGGGCTGCGGCGCTTGATGCAGCTGCAGATGCTGGGGAACCGACAGATTGGCGTCACCGTGGGCCCGTTGGAGGTAGAGCTGCGCGGGCAGACGGCGACCGTGCGCTTCACGGCCTTGCTCACCGGTGGCAGCGGTGGCTGGGTGCCCGAGCAGGCGCAAACCTATCAGGTGGTCACTGGCTGGCGGCTGCAGGACGGCGATTGGACGCTGTACCACGCGCAATGGGAACCGGCAGGGCAGTGAGGGCGGTTGGGTGCCGCGTATGCCGGCCCTAACGCCATCACCGTGACGGGCGAACCGCAGGGTAAAACGATGACGTGGCGGACGAACGCATTGTTGCCTGCCAAGCGCGTGCACTGCATCGACAGCCCGCAGCATGTGTCGCACTCCGCTACAAACGCACCGGACCCAGAAACGACATTCCCGCCAAGCGGCGGGAATGTCGGTCCAGCGTCAGCGGCTAAGGATCAGGCCGCCTTGCGTGCAGCCAGCTGGCGCAGGACGTACTGCAGCAAGCCGCCGTGCTTGAAATACTCCACTTCCTTCGGCGTCAGCAACAGCACCTTGACCTGGAACTGCTTGACGCTGCCATCGGACTTCTTGGCATCGACGGTGGCGCGACGGCTGGCACCGTCCTGCAGGCCGGTGATGTCCAAGACTTCGGAGCCATCCAGACCCAGCGTCTGCGCGTTTTCGTTTTCCAGGAACTGCAGCGGCAGCACGCCCATGCCGACCAGGTTGGAGCGATGGATGCGCTCGAAGCTTTCGGCGATCACCGCCTTGACCCCCAGCAGGTTGGTGCCCTTGGCCGCCCAGTCGCGCGAGGAGCCGGTGCCGTACTCCTTGCCGGCCAGCACCACCAGCGGCACGCCATCGGCCTTGTACTTCACCGCCGCGTCGTAGATCGCCAGCTTTTCCGGCTGACCGCCAGCTGCTGGGTAATACAGCGTGTTGCCGCCTTCTTCGCCACCGAACATCAGGTTCTTGATGCGGATGTTGGCGAAGGTGCCGCGCACCATCACATCGTCGTTGCCGCGGCGGCTGCCGTAGCTGTTGAAGTCGGCCGGTTGTACGCCGCGTTCCTGCAGGAAGCGTCCTGCCGGCGAATCCTTCTTGATGTTGCCGGCCGGGGAGATGTGGTCGGTGGTGATCGAGTCGCCGAACAGGCCCATGATGCGCGCGCCGTGCACGTCCTCCACATGGCCGACCTGCATGGTCATGCCATCGAAGTAGGGCGGGTTCTTGATGTAGGTGGATGCGGCATCCCATTCGTACAACGCGCCATCGGGGGAGGCGATGGTGTTCCAGCGCGAATCGCCCTTGAACACATCGGCGTAGTTCTGCTTGAACATCTCCGGGCCGACGGTCGCGGCGATGGTGTCGCCGATTTCCTTGTTGCTCGGCCAGATGTCGCGCAGGTACACCGGCTGACCATCGCTACCGGTGCCCAGCGGCTCGGTGGTGAGGTCGATGTCGGTGGTGCCGGCGATCGCATAGGCGACGACCAACGGCGGCGAGGCCAGGTAATTCATTTTGACTTCGGGATGCACCCGGCCTTCGAAGTTGCGGTTGCCCGACAGCACCGAGGCCACGACCAGATCGTCCTTGGCAATCGCGGCGGACACGTCTTCCGGCAGCGGGCCGGAGTTGCCGATGCAGGTGGTGCAGCCGTAGCCAACCACGTAGAAGCCGAGCGTTTCCAGGTCGGCCAGCACGCCGGCCTTGCTCAGATAATCGGTGACCACACGCGAGCCCGGCCCGAGCGAGGTCTTGACCCACGGCTGCGCCTTCAAGCCCTTGGCGGCCGCGTTGCGTGCCAGCAGGCCGGCACCGAGCATCACTGCCGGGTTGGAGGTGTTGGTGCACGACGTGATGGCAGCGATCACCACCGAGCCGTCGCGCAGCTGCCAGCCGGCGCCGCTGTCGGCCGCGCCTTCGGCATGCGCCGCCTTGGCGCCGACTGCGGTGCCGCCGCCGCCTTCGTTCTTGAGGCGATCTTCCTGTTTGATGTCGCCCAGCCGCTTGCTGCGCGCCTCGGCGAACGGCTTGAGGCTTTCGCGGTAATTGGCCTGCATGTCTTCCAGCAGCACGCGGTCCTGCGGTCGCTTGGGGCCGGCCAGCGACGGCTTGACCTCACCCATGTCCAGTTCCAGCGTGGCGCTGTACTGCGCCGGCGGGGTGGTGGCGTCGTGCCACAGGCCCTGCGCCTTTGCGTAGGCTTCCACCAGCGCAATCTGCTCTTCGCTGCGGCCGGACAGGCGCAGGTAGGTCAGCGATTCTTCGTCGACCGGGAAGATGCCGCAGGTGGCGCCGTATTCCGGCGCCATGTTGCCGATGGTGGCGCGGTCGGCCAGCGGCAGGTGCTGCAGGCCCTCGCCGAAGAACTCGACGAACTTGCCCACCACACCTGCCTTGCGCAGCATCTGGGTGACGGTTAGCACGAGATCGGTGGCGGTGGCGCCTTCGGGCAGTTTGCCGGTGAGCCTGAAGCCCACCACCTGCGGAATCAGCATCGAGGACGGCTGGCCCAGCATCGCAGCCTCGGCTTCGATGCCACCCACGCCCCAGCCCAGCACGCCGATGCCATTGATCATGGTGGTGTGGCTGTCGGTACCGAACACGGTGTCGGGATAAGCGACCAGGCTGCCGTCCTGGTCCGCGCTCATCACCACGCGGGCGAGGTTTTCCAGATTGACCTGGTGGACGATGCCGGTATTGGGCGGCACCACCTTGAAGTTTTCGAACGCTTTCTGGCCCCAGCGCAGGAAGCCGTAGCGTTCCTGGTTACGCTGGAATTCGATCTTGCCATTGAGGTCGAGCGCGTCGGGCTTGCCGAACACGTCCACCTGCACCGAGTGGTCGATGACCAGTTCGGAGGGAATCTGCGGGTTGATCTGGTCGGCGTCGCCGCCCAGCTTGACCACCGCATCGCGCATCGCGGCCAGGTCGACCACGCACGGCACGCCGGTGAAATCCTGCAGCACCACGCGCGCGGGCATGAAGGCGATTTCGATCTCCGGCTCGGCCTTGGGGTCCCATTTGGCG
The DNA here is from genome assembly GCF_040202875.1 of Xanthomonas sp. WHRI 10204. Classification (NCBI taxonomy): domain Bacteria; kingdom Pseudomonadati; phylum Pseudomonadota; class Gammaproteobacteria; order Lysobacterales; family Lysobacteraceae; genus Xanthomonas; species Xanthomonas sp. WHRI 10204. Next base: position 2,398,821 of record NZ_JBEGDW010000001.1, on the reverse strand, counting down.
ACTGCCTCAATGTGGTCCTTGCCGACGGTCACACCGCCGTCCTCGTGCCGGAGCAGATTCTCCAGCAGGATCTTCATTGAGTAAGGCAGGTGGGCAATATCGAATCGCTCGCCCAGTTTGGGCAGGCTGTAATAGTCGTAGCGCTTGCCGTGGACCTCAAATGAGGCGCGGGTGGAAAAGGAATCGCTCATGCATCACTCCTATGGCGTCGAAAGGCTTTAGGTAGGGGCCTATTCTGAGCAGTTCAGTGTGTACGCACGGTGTGTCCGGGTCGATCTGCTCGCTTGAGTACGACCGCCCAAGTACGTATCATGTGCGCATACTTTCTGGAGCATGCTCATGGAAGCCACCGTTGCCGAACGTGGACAGATCACGCTGCCCAAGGCCGTGCGCGATGCCCTGGGCCTGACCAAGGGCACCACCCTCAAGATCGAACTCGATGGTGGGCGCATCATCTTGCGTAAAGATGTCAGCGAAGCGCTGCGCAAGGTGCGCGGCAAGTTCAAGCTGGTCGACGGCCTGACCAGCACTGACGAAGCCATGCGCGCCATCCGTGGCCGTGCGCCCGGGGATCCGTTCGACCCATGATCGCCCTGGACTCCTCGGTGCTGCTGGACATCCTCATCGGCGACCCGGTGTACGGCGAGGTGTCGGAAATCTGCATCGGCGATGCACTGGCGCGCGACGAGGTCGTGGTCTGCGACGCGGTGGTGGCCGAAGTGCTGGCCATGCTGGACACCCAGGTCGACCTGATGGAAACCCTGGCCTCGATCGGGGTGCGTTACGAAGCCACCCAGGAAGCGGCGGCGGTGCGCGCCGGCCATATGAACAAGCGCTTCCGTGCACGCGGCGGCAAGCGCGAGCGGGTGGTGGCGGATTTTCTGATCGGCGCCCACGCGATGCTCCAGTGCGATGGGTTGATTACCCGCGACGAGGGCTTCTTCCGCGACTACTTCAAGGGCTTGAAGATCACCGTCCCCAAGCCCGTTGCCTGATCCACGCCTTCTGATCCACGTCTGACGTTTTTACACATTCACTGCTGTCCTTTTGGAGAACCCGCATGTTGGAAGCCTATCGCCACCACGTTGCAGAGCGCGCCGCGCTCGGTATCCCGCCGCTGCCGCTGACCGCGCAGCAGACCGCCGAGGTCATCGAACTGTTGAAGGCTCCGCCTGCCGGCGAAGAAGCCTTTTTGGTCGAGCTGCTGAGCCAGCGCGTGCCGGCCGGCGTCGACGACGCCGCCAAGGTCAAGGCCTCGTACCTGGCCGCCGTGGCCTTCGGTACCGAGAAGACCGCACTGATCAGCCCCACGCGTGCGACCGAGCTGCTGGGCACCATGCTGGGCGGCTACAACATCCAGCCGCTGATCGACCTGCTGGATAACGCCGAGCTGGGCGCCACCGCCGCCGAAGCGCTCAAGCACACCTTGCTGGTGTTCGATGCGTTCCATGACGTGCAGGAAAAGGCCGACGCCGGCAACGCGCACGCCAAGTCCGTGCTGCAGAGCTGGGCCGATGCCGAGTGGTTCACCAGCAAGCCGGAAGTGCCGCAGAGCATGACCGTCACCGTGTTCAAGGTGCCGGGCGAAACCAATACCGACGACCTGTCGCCCGCGCCGGATGCGACCACCCGCCCGGACATCCCGCTGCACGCGCTGGCGATGCTGAAGAACACCCGCGAAGGCGCGGCGTTCGTGCCGGAAGAAGACGGCAAGCGTGGCCCGATCCAGGCCATTGCCGACCTCAAGGACAAAGGTCATCTGGTCGCCTACGTCGGTGACGTGGTCGGTACCGGTTCTTCGCGCAAGTCGGCGACCAACTCGGTGCTGTGGTGGACCGGCGAAGACATTCCGTACATCCCCAACAAGCGCTTCGGCGGCGTGTGCCTGGGTAGCAAGATCGCCCCGATCTTCTACAACACCATGGAAGACGCTGGCGCGCTGCCGATCGAGCTGGACGTGTCGCAGATGGAGCACGGCGACGTGGTCGAGCTGCGTCCGTATGACGGCAAGGCGCTGAAGAACGGGCAGGTGATTGCCGAGTTTGCGATGAAGTCGGACGTGCTGTTCGACGAAGTGCGCGCCGGTGGCCGCATTCCGCTGATCGTCGGCCGTGGCCTCACCGCCAAGGCGCGTGAATTCCTGGGCCTGCCGGCCTCGGATCTGTTCCGCCTGCCGATGGACCCGCCGGACACCGGCAAGGGTTTCTCGCTGGCACAGAAGATGGTCGGCCGCGCCTGTGGCTTGCCGGAAGGCCAGGGCATGCGCCCGGGCACCTATTGCGAGCCGAAGATGACCTCGGTGGGTTCGCAGGACACTACCGGCCCGATGACCCGCGACGAGCTGAAGGACCTGGCCTGCCTGGGCTTTTCGGCCGACCTGGTGATGCAGTCGTTCTGCCACACCGCCGCTTACCCGAAGCCGGTGGACGTCAAGACCCACCACACGCTGCCGGAATTCATCTCCACCCGTGGCGGCGTGTCGCTGCGTCCGGGCGATGGCGTGATCCACAGCTGGCTCAATCGCATGCTGCTGCCCGACACCGTGGGCACCGGTGGCGACTCGCATACCCGTTTCCCGATCGGCATTTCGTTCCCGGCCGGCTCCGGCCTGGTGGCGTTCGCCGCCGCCACCGGGGTGATGCCGCTGGACATGCCCGAGAGCGTGCTGGTGCGTTTCAAGGGTGAGATGCAGCCGGGCGTGACCCTGCGCGATCTGGTCAACGCGATCCCGCTGTATGCGATCAAGGACGGTCTGCTGACCGTGGCCAAGCAGGGCAAGAAGAACATCTTCTCCGGCCGCATCCTGGAAATCGAAGGCTTGCCGAATCTGAAGGTGGAGCAGGCGTTCGAACTGTCCGACGCCTCGGCCGAGCGTTCGGCGGCCGGTTGCAGCGTGCACCTGGACAAGGCGCCGATCATCGAATACCTGACCAGCAACATCACCCTGCTGCGCTGGATGATCGCCGAAGGCTATGCCGACGCGCGCACCCTGGGCCGCCGCATCAAGAAGATGGAAGAGTGGCTGGCCGACCCGCAGCTGCTGCAGCCCGATGCCGATGCCGAATATGCCGCGGTCATCGAGATCGACCTGGCCGACATCCACGAGCCGATCGTGGCGTGCCCGAACGACCCGGACGACGTCAAGACGCTGTCCGACGTGGCCGGTGCGGCGATCGACGAAGTGTTCATCGGTTCGTGCATGACCAACATCGGCCACTTCCGTGCCGCGGCCAAGCTGCTGGAAGGCAAGCGCGACATCCCGACCCGTCTGTGGGTGGCACCGCCGACCAAGATGGACGCCTCCGAGCTGACCAAGGAAGGCCATTACGGCACCTTCGGCGCAGCCGGCGCGCGCATGGAGATGCCAGGCTGCTCGCTGTGCATGGGTAACCAGGCGCAGGCGCGCGAGGGCGCCACGGTGTTCTCCACCTCCACGCGTAACTTCCCCAACCGTCTGGGCCGCAACACCAATGTGTACCTGGGCTCGGCGGAACTGGCGGCGATCTGCTCGCGCCTGGGCCGGATTCCGACCAAGGAGGAGTACATGGCCGATGTGGGTGTGATCAAGACCAGTGGCGACCAGATCTACCGCTACATGAACTTCGATCAGATCCAGGAATATCAGGACGTTGCGGATACCGTCGCTGCCTGATCCAGCGGATTGGATGGAGCTTAGAACGCCCGGCAATGCCGGGCGTTTTTCGTTTATCGGGCAATGACTTCGCTTCGCGTAGAGCGTGACGTGCGTCAAAACAAATCGCAGTTAAACCGCTTGCCGCACTGCAACAAATTTCTGATGTGAAGAGGTCTAGAGTTCCGCCGCCCTCCCATTTATGTCGATGCCGATGCCTTCTTGCACGATCGCAGGTCAAACACTCCATTACACCCAGCACGGTCAAGGTTTTCCGATCCTGCTCGGCCATAGCTACCTGTGGGACGCGGCGATGTGGGAGCCGCAGATCCAGGCGCTTTCGCAGCACTACCAGGTGATCGTTCCTGAGCTGTGGGGCCATGGGCAGTCGGGCGAACTGCCGCAAGGCACGCAGGGAATCGACGATCTTGCCCGGCAGATGCTTGGCCTGCTGGACGCGCTGGAGCTGCCGCAGTGCGCGGTGGTGGGCCTGTCGGTAGGCGGCATGTGGGGCGCCGAGCTTGCTTTGATGGCGCCGGAGCGCGTGCGCAGCCTGGTGTTGATGGACACCTTCCTGGGCGCCGAGCCGCCGGCCACGCGTGCGCGTTATTTCGGCATGCTGGATACGATCGAAGCGGCCGGGCAGGTGACGCCTGCGCTGATCGAGGCGATCGTGCCGATCTTCTTCCGCCCCGGCATCGATCTGACCTCGGCATTGCCGGCCGCGTTCGCGCAGCGCCTGGCGGCGATGACGGCCGAGCAGCTGCGGACGTCGATCGTGCCGCTTGGCCGCCTGATCTTCGGACGTGCCGATCGACTGGATGCCATGTCTGCGCTGGATCCTGCCAACACCTTCCTGCTTGGTGGCGACGCGGATGTTGCGCGGCCGCCGGAAGAGTTGTGGATGATGGCCGAAGCGATTTGCTGCGATTACGAACTGGTGCCCGATGCCGGGCATATCGCATCGCTGGAGAATCCGGCGTTCGTCAATGCGCAGTTGCTTGGGTGGTTCAAACGCACCTTGTCGTGAGGTTGAAGCGGGGAGGGTGCGCGTGGAATGACGCGTGTGCCCTTACTCCAAGCGCTCTTCGATAGGGTGAGATGGCTTATCGCTGCTTTGCGTCTCCCGTCGGGAGCTTCAGATGTGTTTCCTTCTCCCGTCGGGAGAAGGTGCCCGTAGGGCGGATGAGGGGAGGGTTTCGGCGGGATTTGTGTGTGGCCGTACCCTCACCCCAACCCCTCTCCCGGGGGGAGAGGGGTTTGTAAACGCTGCAGCCGTCTACGCGCTGCGGTCGTCTAAGGCCTGCACTCGTCTGGATGTTGCGTGGTTACGGTTGCGCGCCTAGCCAGGCTTCCAGTGCCGGGGCCGGGAGAGGCCGCGAGAACAGGTAGCCCTGCAGGACTTCGCAGCCCAGGTCGGCCAGGAACAGGCGCTGTGCTTCGTTTTCGACGCCTTCGGCGACGACGTGCTTGCGCAGATGCTCGCCGATGCGCAGCACCGAGGTGGTGAGCGCGCGTGCGTCTTCGCTGTGTTCGATATCGCGTACGAAGCTCATGTCCAGTTTGAGTTCGTCGATCGGTAGGCGGTGCAGATGGCTCAGGCTGGAATAGCCGGTGCCGAAGTCGTCCAGCGATAACGAGATGCCGGCTTCGCGGATGGCATGCAGGTTCTCCAACACGCCCGGTTGCCCGGACAACATCACGCTTTCGGTCAATTCAAGGGTGAGGTCGGAGGCTTGCACGCCGGTGTCGGCGATCAGCCCAAGCAGGTCGGGGAGCATGCGCGGGCTTTCGAAGCCGCTGGCCGACAGATTCACCGACACGCGCGTGACCGGCACGCCGCGCAGACGCCAGTCGGCCACTTGTTCGCAGGCGCGCCGCAGGACCCAGGCGTTGAGCTGGGGCATCATGCCTTGCTCTTCGGCGACCGGCAGAAACCGTGCCGGCGAAATGGCGCCGAGTTGCGGATGATTCCAGCGCAGCAAGGCTTCAACGCCATACAGCGCGTGCGGGGCGGCGCTATGCAGTTGCGGTTGGTAATGCAGCTGCAATTGATCGCGACCGATGGCCTGGCGCAGTTCCGCTTCCAGCGCCACGCGCTCCTGCGCCATGCGATTCATGTCGGAGCTGAAGAAACGGAAGCGTCCGCCGCCTTCCTTCTTGGCGCGATTCATCGCCAGGTCGGCATGCCGCAGCAGGATGTTGATGTCGCGCCCGTCTTCGGGAAACATCGCCACGCCGATGCTGGCCGAGGGATGCACGGTCATGTGGCCTACCGACAGCGGGCCGGCGATGGTGCCCAACACGCGTTCGGCCGCGGCGCTGGCCTGCTCGGCGCTGCATTGCGGCAGGGCCAGTGCGAATTCGTCGCCGGCCACGCGTGCCAGCATGGCGGTGGCGGCAAGTTGGTCGCCGACGCGCAGCGCGATGTCGCGCAACAGACCATCGCCGGCAGAATGGCCCTGACTGTCGTTGATCAGCTTGAAACGGTCGATGTTGATGAACATCAACGCGACCGGTTCGGCAGCGTATTCGGCCTGGGTCAGCGCCTGCTCGGCGCGTGCGCTGAACATGATGCGGTTGGGCAGGCCGGTCAGCGCGTCGTAGAACGCGAGTTGATGCACGCGTTGACGGATCTGCTCGCGCTCCAGTGCCAGCGTGCACAGCTGTTGGCACAGTTCGGTCAGCCGTACGTGCCAGGCATCGGCACGTTGCGGCTTGCGGTAATACAGCGCAAAGGTGCCGAGCACGCGCGAGCTATTGGCGCGGATCGGGGTGCTCCAGCAGGCGCGCAGACCCATCGGCATCAACTGGTCGCGATAGGCGGTAAACAACGGGTCGGTGGCGATGTCTTCCACCATCACCGCACGGCCGCGCCAGGCAGCGGTGCCGCAGGCACCTGCACCGGGGCCGATCTTCAGGCCGTTGACGGCGTCGGCATACTCGGGCGGCAGACTCGGCGCGGCCAGCGAATGCAGGCAGCCCTGGTTGTCGGCGCTCATGACGGTCGCCAACACTTCCGGTGCGATGCGTTCGACCTCGGTGCAGATCAGCGTCATCACCTCGATCAGCGGGCGCTCCTGCACCAGCGCTTCCAGCACGCGGTGCTGCAGCACCTCGTGCATCTTGGTGTCGGTGATGTCGGTCAGCACCGCCACGTAATGCGACGGATTGTGCTTGGCGTCGTAGATCGGATTGAAGTTGAGCGAGATCCACAACGGCGAGCCGTCCTTGCGATAGACCAGCAAGTCGGCACGGGTTTGCTGCAGGGCATCGGCGCGATCGCGGATGCGCGCAACCTCGCCCTGGTCGCTCTGCGCGCGGGTCAACACATCCGACGGGCGCTGGCCGACCAGCTCGGCTTCGGTGTAGCCGAACATGCGCTGGAAGCCATCGTTGGCGTAGAGCAGGCGCGATTGCAGATCGCAGATGAGGATGGCACTGCTGCTGCCATCCAGCGCTTCGGCCAGCAAGCGCGAACGACGGTCATCCGGCGCTTCGCCGGGCTTGGCCATGCCGGCCGTGAGCGGGCCGTGCTTGATCGGCGTGCGCGCATGGTCGAATGCGGTAACCGACGACGTATCGCCGACCAGTTCGGCTGTCGCCCACGCATCCGTCGCCGTGTTGGCGTCGGTGTCCGGTGCGCCGTCGTGCGGCGGCAGATCGGTCGGATGCGGGGGCAGGGCGCGCATGGGCGATCAGCGCGCTTGTGCCGACAATGCGATCAGGCGTTCGGCAACACGGTCCAGCGGAACCACTTCCTGGGCGGCGCCCAGCTTGTAGGCGGCGCCGGGCATGCCCCACACCACGCTGCTGGCTTCGTCCTGTACCAGTGTGGGGGCGCCGGCCTGCAGCATTTCCAGCAGGCCGCGCGCACCGTCGTCGCCCATGCCGGTGAGGATGGCGCCGACCGCATTCGGCCCGGCGTTGGCGGCGACCGAGCGGAACAGCACGTCCACCGCCGGCTTGTGGCGATTGACCGGTGGGCCGTCGTCGATACGGCAGCGCCAACGCGCACCGTCGCGAATGATGCGCAGGTGCTGGCCGCCCGGCGGCAGATAAGCGTGGCCAGGCAGAATGGCTTCGCCGTCGCTGGCTTCGCGCACCGACATCGCCGAGTGGCGATTGAGGCGCTCGGCGAATGCGGTGCTGAAGCTGGCCGGCAGATGCTGGGTCATCACCACCGCCGGTGCATCGGCAGGCATGTGTTCGAGCACCACGCGCAGCGCTTCGGTGCCGCCGGCAGAAGCGCCGATGGCGATCAGGCGGTCGGTGGTGCGGAAGCGCAGCGCGCTGCCCGGCACCGGTGCCGATTGCATGTCCAGGGTGAGCTTGGGCGTGCTGGGGCGATGCAGTGCACTGACCTTGGCCTTGGCGGCCATCTTGACCTTGCTGACGATTTCTTCGGCATAGCCTTCCAGTCCACGCACGACGTCGATCTTGGGCTTGGACACGAAGTCCACCGCACCCAGCGACAAGGCCTGCAAGGTGGTGTCGGCACCGCGCTCGGTGAGCGAAGAAATCATCACCACCGGCGTCGGGCGCAGGCGCATCAGGTTTTCCAGAAACACCAGGCCGTCCATGCGCGGCATTTCCACGTCCAGCGTGATCACGTCCGGATTGAGGCGTTTGATCTTTTCGCGCGCCAGGATCGGGTCGGCGGCCGAGCCGATGACTTCGATGCCCGGATCGCGCGAGAGGATTTCGGTGAGCATCTGACGGACCACCGCCGAGTCGTCGACGATGAGTACACGTACGGGAGTTTCCAGCGTCATTCGAACAACTCCACTCCACCGGTGACCGGTGCTTTGGACAGACGGGCGCGCACGGCCGATTCTGTGGCGGCGACTTCGGCTTCGTGCGCATGCGGCAAACGCTGCACGACTACCCGGCCGGTCGTCGGAAAGAACCACACCTTGCGCGGATGGATGCCGCACAGATCTTCGGCAATGATGGGGATGTGTTCGGCTTGCAGGTACTGGCGCACGAACTCGGCGTTGCGGGTGCCGACCGGATTGCTGGTGAAGCCCTTGAGCACGTTGGCACCGCCGAAGACCTTGGCTTCGATGCGTTTGCGATGCGCGCCGCGCTTGAGCATGTCGTTGATCAGCAACTCCATCGCATAACTGCCGTAGCGCGCCGGTGCACCGTCGCCGACCTGTCCTTCGGGCAGCAGGAAGTGATTCATGCCGCCGATCTTGAGCACCGGGTCGCGCAAGCAGGCCGCAACGCACGATCCCAAGGTGGTCGTCAACGCGGTGTCGTCGTCCACCACCAGATATTGAGTGGGCAGCAGCTTGGCGGTAATGGTCTGGAACCGCGAATCGCGGTAGCGCATCACGTCGTCGACTTGCACAGCGGTACTCATGCAGAGGCTCCCGAACGCGGAGCGCGCCGATACAGCGTGCGCCCGCACGGCTGGATCAGATCGGCTGCGTGCAGGTAATTCTCCGAGTGCCCGGTGTAGAGCAGACCGTCGTCGCCCATGTGGCTGACCAGACGCGACAGGATGCCGCGCTGGGTCGGTTTGTCGAAATAGATCATCACGTTGCGGCAAAACAGCGCCGCATACGGGCCGCCGACGTCGTAACGCGGCGACAACAGATTCAACTGGCGGTATTCGATGAGTTGGCGCAGCGCAGGAATCACCCGGCACTTGCCTTCGTTGGGGCCGCTGCCGCGCTGGAAATACTTGCGCTTGATCGCCGCATCCAGCGAGGCGACGCGGTCGATGGCATAGACGCCGCGCGAGGCGGTTTCCAGCACCTGGGTGTCGACGTCGGTGGCGACGATGCTCACCGGCGGGGTCAGTGTGCCGAACGCCTCGCAGGCGGTGATGGCGATGGAGTAGGGTTCCTCACCGGTGGATGCGGCGCACGACCAGATCTTCAGTGGCGCCTGCGAGGCGCGCTTCTGTAGTTCTTCGCGCAATTTGTCGAAGTGATGCGGCTCGCGGAAGAACGAGGTCAGGTTGGTGGTCAGGGCGTTGGTGAACGCCTGCCATTCTTCTTCGTCGTTGCCGGCTTCCAGCTGGTCGATGTACTCGCGAAACGAGCGCAGCCCGAGCACGCGCAGGCGGCGCGACAGGCGGCCATACACCATGTCGCGCTTGGCCGGTGCCAGCGAGATACCGACGCGTTGGTAAATCAGGTCGCAAACGCGCTTGAAGTCGCGGTCGCCAAAATCGAATTCGCGCGTGTCTGAAGCGGGAGTCGTAGTCGTCATATCCATACACGTCGGGAGCTATAACGTGGTATCGGCCATGTAGCCGTGCAACTGAAGCACCAATCCATCAATGACTGCGGTTGGGCTCGGTGTCGCAGCAACGCTGCGGTGCGGCGGCGTGCAGCGACGGCGCGGCGGGGTGAAGGCTGCCTGTCGTTGCGAGAGGCAGAAACACAACGCCCCGGCAGTGCCGGGGCGTTGTGGGTGACAGCGGTGACTTGGAGCGGTTACCAGAACGTAGCGAGCAGTCGTCAGGTGGGTGCGGACGGCGCGGAGGAGGCGGAGTGTACGCGAGGTACCTGACGCATCCGCCGCGCCCGCCTGGCGCCTGCATAGCCCTTCTGTTGGCTGCTCTTAGAACTCTTGCCAGTTACCGTCGGCCAGTGCGGCCTGCGGCTTGGCAGATCGCGCCGACGGCGCTGCGGCTGTCCGCACGGCCGGCTTGGCCGCCGTCTTGACCGCAACCGGACGCGAGGCCACCGGGCGCACGCGCGCTTGTGCAACCGCGGCCGATTCGTCCAGCTTGAACACCGACACCGCTTCGGCCAGATGACCGGCCTGCTCTTCCATCGAGCGGGCGGCGGCAGTGGCTTCTTCCACCAGGGCGGCGTTCTGCTGGGTGGTTTCGTCCATCTGGGTGATGGTCTGGTTGACCTGCTCGATGCCGGCCGACTGTTCCTGCGAGGCGGCGGAGATTTCGCCCATGATGTCGGTGACACGCTGCACGCTGGCAACGATCTCGGCCATCGTCGCACCGGCCTTGCGCACCAGCGCAGAGCCTTCGGCGACCTTGTGCACGGAGTCGTCGATCAGGCCCTTGATCTCCTTGGCGGCGCCGGCCGAACGCTGTGCCAGCGTGCGCACTTCCGAGGCGACCACCGCAAACCCGCGGCCTTGCTCACCGGCACGTGCCGCTTCCACCGCTGCATTCAAGGCCAAAATATTGGTCTGGAACGCAATGCCGTCGATGACCGAGATGATGTCGGCGATCTTCTTGGACGAGGCTTCGATGCCGGACATGGTGGTGACCACCTGCGACACCACTTCGCCGCCCTGCGAGGCCACACCGGTGGCGCCGATGGCCAGCTGATTAGCCTGACGTGCGCTTTCGGCGTTCTGCTTGACGGTAGAGGTGAGCTCTTCCATCGAGGCAGCGGTTTCTTCCAGGTTGGCGGCTTGCTGTTCGGTGCGGTGCGACAGATCGCTGTTGCCCGAGGCGATTTCGCCGGCTGCCGAGTTGATCGCACTGGAGGAGAGCTTGATGCGACCGACGATATCGGCCAGTTGCTCGGCGGTGGCATTGGCATCGTCACGCATCTGCGCGAACACGCCGCTGAACTGCCCTTGCATGCGCACGGTCAGGTCGCCACGCGACAGCGCAGACAACAGCGCAGAGATCTGCTCCAGGCTGCCGGCATTGGCATCCAGCAAGCCGTTGAGCTGCTGCGCCAACTGCAGGAAGAAGCCCTGCTTGCCGTCGGTTTCGACGCGGCCGCTCATGTCGCCGCTGGCAGCGGCACGCACGATGCGGGCGACTTCTTCTTCGACCTGGACTTCGATGGTGCGGTCGCGCCATTCGCAGACTTCGCCGGTGGTTTCGCCTTGCTCGTTCTTGATGCCGGTGACGGTCTGCGCCAGCACGACTTCGCCGAAGCGCTCTTCGAAGCTGGTGACACCATCGCGTTCGAGCGCAGCAACGGCCTTGCGCACGGTCGCGTCCGACAGGCCCAGGTAGCTGATGTGCTGACCGATGACCTTGCTCGCATCGAACTCGGGCGATGCCAGACGGATGCTGCTTTCGTACTGCGTCACGATCTTCTTGAAGGCATCGTTGGCGTAGATCATGACGCGGTCGGGATCGGTGATGAAGGTGCCGGTGGACGACTTGTCCAGCGCGGTGCGGATGCGCAGGTTCTCGTCGGCGATTTTCTGATCGCGTTCGATGCGCTCCTTCAGATCGCGCTGCATGCGCTGCATGGAGCGCATCAGTTCGCCCACTTCGTCCTTGCCGTGCGCATTGATCTGACCATCCAGCTTGCCGCCGGCGATTTCGGTGGCGGTGCTCACCGCGCCGCGCATGCTGCGCACGATGGAGCGGGCAAACAGAAATGCCAGACCCAGGCCACCGGCAATGCCGATCAGCAACACCACCATGGTCAGCGAGACCGAGGTTGCGTGGACCTTTTCGGCCTTGGTCTTGGCCGCCTGTGCCAGCAGATTGTCCTCGGCGATCAACGCAGCCAGCGAATCCTTGGCCTTGTTGTGCAGGGTGCGGGTCTCGCCGACAAAGGTGTCGATGGCATCGTCGGGAAGATTGAGCTCGATCATTTCATCGACGCTGGCGTACGAGGCCGAGGCCTTCTTCCAGTCGGCCACGAACACGTTGAAGAGTTTTTTCTGTTGCGGGCTTTCGATCAGGCGGGGATAGCCCTTGATCGTTGCCTCGATTTCGCCGTTGAGCTTCTTGGCGCGGACCCTGGCTTCCTGCTTGACCGCATCGCTGGCGCGCACCAGATTTTGATAAGACGCATTCCGGTATTCGCCTAGCATGCCGCGCAGATCGCCGGCTTCGCGGACGCTGGACATGGTGTTGCCCGCCAGATCGCGCGTCACGTTGTTGAGCGATGCCAGGCCCGAATACGCGATGATTCCCTGCACCAGCATGATCAGCAGCACGATGCCGAACGCCAGCATCAGCCGCGGCATCAATTTCAGATTATTAATCCATTGCATTGACACGATTCCCCCGTAGAAGTCAGTCCGCATAATCCAGACAGCACATCGCCACGCATGGGCGTGGCGATGTGCGATGCGATTACTTGATGGTGGCGAGCTTCAGGCTGGCCGGGGAGCTGACTTCGATTTCGGCGCGCGAGCTGTCGCGCTGGATCTTGCCGAGGACGCAGACGTCCTTGCCTTCCAACGATTCCGGGGCAAAGCTGAACTTGCCGCGGTTGGCGCCGTCGATGCGGGCCGAGAAGGTGTGACGCGGGAACATGCCGCCCATGTACAGGAAGGTGGGTTCGCCTTCCGAGCTCTGTGCGTACTTGGCCTTTTCGACCTTGCCGCACACCATGCCGTCCTTGCCGACGAAGCGGGTGGCCATCTCCGGCGGAATCATTTCCTGCGACTGAGCCGACAGCGTGGGGGCAACGATCACGAGAGCAGCGACGGGGAGGAGCGAGAGCAGGAACTTCATTGGGGATTCTCCAGAATCGAAAGTCGAACGGTGACCCGCTTATGAACGCGGGCTTCTATTCAGCTATCGGCTAACTGGGATTCAACTTGAAGTAAAAAAATGTGATTCAAATCGCACTTCTATCTAGCAGTGCGTCTCGTGTCGGGAAGCTCCCGACACCTGATGGTGGTATGCGCATTAGGCATAAACCACTGCGGCCGTCAGAGGGCTGCCGGGTGTTCAAACGCGGCGATGCACACCTGATGCATTGCCGCGCTTGCCAACCACTGCATCCCTCTGACGACCGCAGGTCGCCGCACTCAACCACCGTGAATCAGGCGGCTTCTTCAGCCAGCTGCTGCTGACCCAGCTCGGTGCTGTCCAGCAGGGTTTCGATATCCAGCAGGATCAGCATGCGATCGTCCTGGGTACCGATGCCGGAGATGAAGCGGGTGTCCACTGCGGCGCCGAACTCGGGCGTCGGGCGGATCTGGTCGTCATTGAGCGGGATGACGTCGGAGACGCTATCCACCACGATGCCGACCACGCGGTCTTCGACGTTGAGCACGATCATCACGGTGAACGCGTCGTAGCGCGCTTCCTTGAGGCGCAGCTTCAGGCGCAGGTCGATCACCGGCACGATGGTGCCGCGCAGGTTGATCACACCCTTGATGTAGTCGGGCGCGTCAGGCAGACGGGTGACCGAATCGTAGCCACGGATTTCCTGCACTTTCAGGATGTCCACGCCGTAGTGTTCTTCGCCCAATGCGAAGCTGAGGAATTCACCACCGGTGCCGGTGGCAGTGCTTTTGTCGTTCATGAAAACTCCGGGCGTTGCGGCTGAGTGTCAGGTTGCGGCACTAGGTTGAGAAGGCTGCCATAGCAACATCGGCGCAGCGCTCGGCAACTTTAGGTGCGTGGACCAAGTGGTACGTGCGGGTTCAGAACACGCCGCTCTTGCGCGCGTTGCGCTGGCGGTCGACCCGAAAGATGTAGCGCTGGATGGTTTCGTCGGCGCCACGCGGCAGATCGCTGAACTGCAGGCCGACGCGGAAGCCTTCGCTGCCATTGGGCAGGGTCTGCTTGTGTTGGCTGCACACCGTGAGCGGCAGGGCGATCGGTGCGACGTCGGGCAGGTGCAGCGTGCAGTCGCGATAGGTGCGTTGCGGCTCCAGCAAGGGCATGCCGGCGGTGAGCGACACCGCTAGGCCGCCGCTGCTGATATCGATCACGCGCAGCTGCAGGTTAAGGTTGCCGCCCTGGGCTTCGTCCTGGCGGATGATGCACATGGGCGAGTCGGTGATCGGCGTTTCCAGCCGGTACGATTCGCGGCGTTGCATGTGGTACATCGCGTCCGGCAGCTCGGCGCGGAAGGCGACGTGGATGTCGCGCTCGATGCGCTCGGCCTTTTCCAGCCGAAAACGCACGTTGACCCGCTCCAGTTGCGCATAGCAGAGCAGGTACTTGGCATCTTCGATGGCGCGGTTGGAGGTGTCGTTGTGGCTGCCGTCCAGAATCACGCAATCGTCGTCTTCATCGATTTCGAGCACGGCGGTGGGCACGGCCATGTCGCGGCCTGCCACATGCATGGTCACTACGGCGCGTTGGTCGAGCAGCTGGCGCAGCAAGCCACGGATCTGCCGTTTGTTGCGCAGCAGATAGCGTTCGTCACCTTCTGCAAGGTGATCGTCGTGGTCCAGCTCTGACTCTGAGGTATCGCCTTGGGACATGGGCACAAGCACAGTGGTAGCGGGAAGAAGCCCGGAGGGTTGTCCCGGCGTCGCCTTGATATCGGCGGCAAAGCGAAATCTTTAAGTGCTGCTGATAAAACTCGTACGCCTGGCGCTGCTCATGACCCATCGCGATGGGCGGTGTGCAGAGCTTTTAACGCAGCAACCATGCCGCCAAGGGTCCTGCGACAGTGAGCGGACAAGGGCCAGTGAAGGTGGTCGGCGCGTTGGTGCAAGCGACAGGCGACGTTCGCCCGCGGTGCCGTCATATCACTGGCTGCTTTCATCAAACAGCCAACCAACGTTCTGGTGCGGGGCCCTTGCCGATTGCGGGACCGTTGGTGGCATGGATACCGCCAACGAGCCCGCAGGGACGGGTTCACGGCGTGTCCCGCGAGCGGTGAGGGCGCCGCGGGCTCGATACTGCGAGTTTGCTGCAGGGCCCTTGCCCGCTCACCATCGCAGGACACGCTGCAAGTACGTTCTTGTAAGCTCCGTGGCGGCATCCATGCCGCCAAGGGTCCTGCGACGGTGAGCGGGCAAGGGCCAGTGAAGGTGGTCGGCGTGCAGCGTTTGAGCACGGCAACCAACAACGCCTGGACATCTCCCGACTCACCCAGCGTTTGCCTCAGACAGCGTTTGTCGCATCAGTGATAGGCGTGGCGTGCGTTGGCCAGCAAGGTGCTCAGGCTGTCCTGCTGTTCGAGGCGGAACACCGCCACTGCGTCCACCAGCTGCGTGGCCTGTTCTTCCATCGAGCGCGCGGCTGCCGTGGCTTCTTCCACCAGGGCGGCGTTCTGCTGGGTGGTTTCGTCCATCTGGGTAACGGTCTGGTTGACCTGGGTGATGCCGGCGGCCTGCTCGCGCGAGGCGCTGGTGATCTCGCCCATGATGTCGGTGACGCGCTGCACCGAGCTGACGACCTGCTGCATGGTACTGCCCGCTTCCGACGCCAGTGCGGCGCCGTTGCCGATGCGGGTCACCGAGTCTTCGATCAGGTGCTTGATCTCCTTGGCCGCACCGGCCGAGCGCTGGGCGAGCGTGCGCACTTCCGAGGCCACCACGGCAAAGCCGCGGCCCTGTTCGCCAGCACGTGCGGCTTCCACCGCAGCGTTCAAGGCCAGGATATTGGTCTGGAAGGCGATGCCGTCGATGACGCTGATGATGTCGGCGATCTTCTTGGACGAGGCGTCGATATCGGACATGGTGGTGACCACGCGGGAAACCACGTCGCCGCCCTTGGCGGCCACGCCGGCCGCATCCAGCACCAGGCGGTTGGCCTGGTCGGCGTTGTCGGCGTTCTGCTTGACGGTGGCGGTGAGTTCTTCCATCGACGCGGCGGTTTCTTCGAGTGCGGCGGCTTGCTGTTCGGTGCGACGCGACAGGTCGCCGTTACCGGTGGCGATTTCGCTGGCGGCCGAGTTGATCGCCAGCGACGCATCCTTGATGCGACGCACGATGCCGGCCAGTTGGTCGGCGGTGGCGTTGGCGTCGTCGCGGATGGTGGCGAACACGCCTTGCAGATCGCCGTCCATGCGCGCAGTGAGATCGCCCTGCGACAACGACGACAGCAGCGCGGAGACACGCGAGAGGCCATCGGCGTTGTTGTCCAGCAGCATGTTCAGTTGCTGGGCGAGCTGCAGCAAGAAGCCCTGCTTGCCGGCGGTGTCCACACGGCCGCTCAGGTCGCCAGCTGCGGCTGCCTGCACGATGCGCGCGACTTCTTCTTCCACCTGCACT
This sequence comes from Xanthomonas sp. WHRI 10204, assembly GCF_040202875.1. Classification (NCBI taxonomy): domain Bacteria; kingdom Pseudomonadati; phylum Pseudomonadota; class Gammaproteobacteria; order Lysobacterales; family Lysobacteraceae; genus Xanthomonas; species Xanthomonas sp. WHRI 10204. The sequence continues at coordinate 2,382,317 of NZ_JBEGDW010000001.1, read as the reverse complement.
TCCTGGGTGCGGTCGGCCCACTCGATGACAAAGCCCATGCGCTCGCCGTTGGCGTCTAAGACCGGGCTGACCACCTGGCGCACGATGCGGTCGCCAACGGTGATCTGGGCGACGTTGGTGCCGGTGAGCTGTTCGAGCATGCGCTCGTGCTCCTTCGGCGCGGCATGGAATTGATTGATGCTGGTGTCGATCAGCTTGTCCGCATCGAAGCCGGGCGCAACGCCACGCAGCTGTTCCTGCACGCCCTTGAGCAAGCGTTGCAGCGGCCGGTTGACGTAGATGATGCGCTGATGGATGTCGGCGATCATCACGTTGGTGCTGACATCGTCCAGCGCGGTACGCACACGCAGTGCTTCGCTGGCGATCAGGTGATCGCGCTCCAGCCGCGCGCGCAGGTCGTTACGCATGGTGCGGGCGCTGAGCAGCAGGCGGCCGAGTTCATCGTGCCGATCGATCTCGATGGGGTTGTCCAGACGGCCGGCGGCGACATCGCCGAGCACGCGTTCCACTGCAATCAATGGGCGGGTGACCATCTTGCGTGCGGCGATGAACACCACCGCGATGCACAGCGCCAGCACCACCAGCGAGAACAACAGCATGCTGCCCATCAGCTGGTCGAGCGGGCCGTCGATGGCGCTGCGCGGCTGGGTGCCGATCACCGCCCACTGCCACGGCGCATAGCGCTGTGCGGTGACTTCGAATGCCTGCGCGTTGCCCTTGGCATCGCGCAGCTGCAGGTTGGCGCTGGGCTGCTTGCCGTCCAGCACCGACTGCAATGCCGCTTGCTGCTCGGCCGGCACCAGTGCCGACAACGTCGCCGGAGCACCAGGCGGTGCGGCGATGATCTGGCCCTGGTGCTCGCCAGGCGCCATGTCGGCGATGACGAAATAGCCGTCCTGTCCCAGCTTGGTCGTGCTGACCTGGGCCTTGAGCGCGGCCAGGCCCTGGGTGTAGTTACGACCGACGAACAGCGCGCCGATCACCTCGCCAGCAGCGTTACGCAGTGGCGCGTAGTACGTCATGTACTGGTCGCCGAACAACTGCGCCTGGCCGGTGAAGGGCTTGCCTTCGGACAGCGCGGCGTAGGCTTTGCCCTTGCGATCGAGCAGGGTGCCGATCACGCGCTCGTTCTGTTTGTTGCGCAGCGAGGTGGTGATGCGCACGAAGTCGTCGCCGGTGCGCGCGAAGATGGTCGCAACGCCGCCGGTGGTCTGCGCGAAGCGATCCACCGCGTCGAAGTTGAGATTCAGGGCCTGCTTGCCGGAGCGCAGCGTGGGCGTGTTCTGCTCGCCGATGCTCACGGTACTGGCGGTATCCAGCTCGCGTGCGCCGCGCGGCAGCATGTCGTCAAAGACGCTGCCCAGACGCTCGGTGCCTTCGGTCAGGGTGACGTCGTACATCGCCACCGACTGCTGCATCAGCCGCGTGCTCGAACGCAGTTCGGCCTTGACCTGCGATTCGATGTCGCCGGCCGATTGCCGGTAGATGGTGAGGGCGAGCAGCCCCAGCGACATCGCGATGACCAGGGTCAGCAATGCGGACAACCGCGTACCAACGGAAAGTCGGTTGAAGAAATGCATGAGAGTGCCTTGCCCGGGGGAGGGCGTTACGGATGCGTGAATGCGATAACGGCCGTCTATGCGCGAAATTGATCGTTTTTGTAGAAATCAGCACAACAGGGTGCGCTGTATTCAGTTTCTGCTCATTGGAAGCGTTTCCAGCTGCGCCGCCGACAATCGGCATATGTAAGGACTATGTGAAGTTGGGAGCGTGAAGGACACCATCGACCCCGATCTGCGCGTGCCGACGACGCGGACATAAAAACGCGAACATAAAGAAGGGCCGCGTCCCCTTGCACGGGATGCGGCCCACAAGATCCGCGAAGCGCGGACTCGAACGACTCTCGAACTTTCTGTAGTGCTGATGGTGGTGGTGCGCAACGCGTAGATCACTCACCGCGCCGTTACCTGCTGCAACGGTGGTAGATGGCTGCGTCGGTGCATGCGCTGACGGGTATCAGCGCATTCCTTGCTGCGGGTGAATTCAGAACTCCTGCCACCCGCTGGCGTTGGCTGTCGACGCAGACGCGCTCACCGCAGGGCGGCGCACCATCGCTGGCGTGGCGGTGGTGCGTGCCGCCGGACGCGCTGGCAGGCGCGCAGTACGTGGCGCGCTGGCGATGGCAGTCAGGTGACGCGCGACCGGCGCCTGTGCCTCGACCTTGAACACGGCCACGGCTGCAGTGAGTTGCTGCGCTTGTTCTTCCATGGCGCGTGCAGCGGCGGTGGCTTCTTCCACCAACGCTGCGTTCTGCTGAGTGGCTTGGTCCATCTGCGTCACGGTGAGGTTGACCTGCTCGATGCCGGCCGACTGCTCCTGCGAAGCGGCGGAGATCTCGCCCATGATGTCGGTGACGCGCTGCACCGAGGAGACGATCTCGGCCATGGTCTTGCCGGCCTGATCCACCAGTTGCGAGCCATCGGCCACGCGCTGTACCGAATCGCCAATCAGGTCCTTGATCTCCTTGGCCGCCGCCGACGAACGCTGCGCCAGCGTGCGCACTTCAGAGGCGACGACCGCAAAACCACGGCCTTGATCGCCGGCGCGCGCCGCTTCCACCGCCGCATTCAAGGCCAGGATATTGGTCTGGAACGCGATCCCGTCGATCACGCTGATGATGTCGGAAATCTTTTTCGATGAGGCCTCGATGCCGGCCATGGTGTCGACCACTTTGCCGACCACTTCGCCACCTTGCGAGGCCACGTTGGCGGCACCGATGGCGAGCTGGTTGGCCTGGCGTGCGCCCTCCGCGTTCTGTTTGACGGTGGAGGTGAGCTCTTCCATCGATGCGGCGGTTTCTTCCAGATTGGCGGCCTGTTGCTCGGTGCGCTGCGATAGATCGTTATTGCCGGTGGCAATCTCGCTGGCCGCGGCGTTGATCGACAACGCAGAGGTCTGGATGCGCCCGACGATGTCGGCCAACTGGCTGGCGGTGGCATTTGCGTCGTCGCGCATCTGTGAGAACACACCCTTGAAGTCGCCATCCATGCGTGCGGTGAGATCACCCGCTGCAATGGCCTGCAACATGCCCGACAGCGATTGCAGGCTGCCATCGGCGGTGGCCATCAATTGATTGAGGCTTTCGACCATGATGCGGAAGTCGTACTGAAACTGCGCCGCATCGCCGCGTGCACTGAAGTCGCCATTGGCAGCAGCGTTTGCCAGGTGCTTGATCTGTTGGTTCATCGCAGCCAGGTTGGCCTTGACCTGCGCCATGGTGTTGGTGAGTGCTGCCTTTTCGCCGGGGAGCTGCTGCATGTCTTCGCTGAGGTCACCGATCGCATAGCGGCCCATGATCTGCGCCAGACGTGTGGTGACCTGGATGTGGCTGTCGACCAGCGCATTGGTATCGCCTGCCATGCGGCCAAAATCGCCAGGAAATGCGCCGCCATCCATGCGGAAGCTGATCTGGCCGGCATCGTGGCGTTTGGCCATGTCCAGCTGCGCGGTGATCAGGTTGCGCACCTGCGTTTGCATCTTGTCCATCGCCTGCAACAGGCGGCCGGTTTCGTCGCCCGCATCGGTATGCACGGCATTATCCAGCTTGCCGTCTGCAATCGCTTCGGCAGCACGTGTGGCACGGCTCAGCGGCCGAGTGAGGCTACGGGTGATCAGCAAGCCCAGCGTGCTGCTGAGCAGCACCACCAGCAGCGAACCGCCCACCAGCAGCTTGCGCGAATCGTTCATCGATTGCAGCGCAACTGCAGCGGCTTCGGCGGCGAGTTTGTCCTGCAAAACGATGTTGTCGCCGATCTTGTCCTGCCACTGCTGCAGCGCGGGCGCTGCCTTGGTGAGCAGCAGCGGCAGCGCTTCGTCGCTGTGGCCGGACGTCACCAGATCGATGACGTGGTTGTTCAAGTCGCGCACCGCGGGGGTGAGCTGATCGATGTCGTCGCGAATGGCCTTGCCTTGTTCCGAGACGGGCATGGCGTACAAGGCGTCGCGCGCTTTGGCGTAGTCGGCGCGTGCGCGTTTGATCTTTTCGATGAACTTCAGATTGTCGGCATCGCTGGTGGGCAGCACCAGGTTGCGCAATTCCGCGGCGATGATGTAGTTCGCATTCATCATGTCGTTGGACAGGCGGATCTTGGTCATGTTCTGGCTCACCAGGTCATCGACCAACCCACGTGCCGAGGTCAGGCCGCGATAGCCGATAAAGGCGATGAAGCCCGATAGCAGAATCAACACGGCAAAGGCGCCCGCCAGGCGTGGTCCGACATTGAAACGCAGCAAAAAAGAGTTCATGGAGTCGCTCGGCTCGAAGGGATGGGGTGCATGACATCGACCGGGTGGCACGTCGCCGTGCGCTCGTGTCCGCTTTGCGGCATGCCAAGTGGTAACGGCTGCAACTGCCTCGAATTGACCGGATGCGCGGTGCCTGTACAGCGCTGGATCACACTGGTGAACAGCACGTGTGGGTCGGGTTGGCGCTGGTGAAAAACTGTGCTGAGTTGTTCGATTTCGGCGTCGGAATGTGCTGTTTATGCGCGTGTGCAGCGAAGTGGCATCTGGCTGTCATCGTAGGGTTTCACGTGCGCTGCACGGGTTTTGGCAACGTAGGCTTGGTTGGAGTGAGTGCGGTTGGGGCGGTCATGGTGGTGTTGACTTGGTCGCTTGGCCGTACCCTCACCCCAACCCCTCTCCCGAGGGGAGAGGGGCTTAGGCGCTGGGGCTTCGTTGTTGCGTGCGCTGTGTGGCTGATCGTTGGTGACGGGCGGAGCGATTCTGCGAGGCGCGTGGGCGCTGCTGCGATATCTGCCAGTTGTTGCTGCGTGTCTGCCTAGCTTCCTGCACGCGAGCAAGTTGCCTGCCTGCCAAAACGCGCAAAGCCGACCCGCTAAGCGGGCCGGCCTTGTGTTTGATGCGGCGCGGTGTCTCGTCTGCTGCTATTGGTGCGTATGGCTATCGGTGCGCGCAGAGTTGATTGTGCACATGCGCCAGTGTTGCGCGACCAGTTCGTTTACCCAGGTCGCGCGTACTGCGCTTAGAACTCCTGCCAATCACCAGTGTCGTTAGCCGACGCCGATGCCGTGGTCTGCATCGCGCCACGTCGCGGTGCTGTTGCCGCATTGGGGCGTACAACCGGACGCGGCGCGGTGCGTGCATTGGCCGGTGCGCTGGCAATAGCCGACAGACGGCGTGCAATCGGCGCGTGTTCGGCCACTTTGAACACTGCGACGGCTTCGGTGAGCTGCTGCGCCTGTTCTTCCATGGCGCGTGCGGCGGCGGTGGCTTCTTCCACCAGTGCGGCATTCTGCTGGGTGGTTTCGTCCATCTGGGTCACGGTCTGGTTGACCTGTTCGATGCCGGCGTACTGCTCCTGCGAGGCCGACGAAATTTCGCTCATGATGTTGGTGACGCGCTGCACGCTGGCCACGATGTCGGCCATGGTGGTGCCGGCCTGGTCGACCAGCGTTGCACCTTGCGCCACCTTTTCCACCGAGTCGTCGATGAGGTGCTTGATCTCTTTCGCTGCGCCGGCCGACCGCTGTGCCAGCGTGCGCACCTCGGAGGCGACCACCGCAAAACCACGGCCCTGTTCGCCGGCACGTGCCGCTTCCACCGCCGCATTCAAGGCAAGAATGTTGGTCTGGAAAGCGATGCCGTCGATGACGCTGATGATCTCGGCGATCTTCTTCGAAGACGCCTGGATGTCGGACATGGTGGTGACCACGCTCGCCACCACAGCGCCACCCTGGGACGCCACTGCAGCGGCACCGATGGCGAGCTGATTGGCCTGGCTGGCGTGTTCGGCATTCTGCTTGACGGTGGAGGTGAGTTCTTCCATCGAGGCGGCGGTTTCTTCGAGATTGGCGGCCTGTTGTTCGGTGCGCTGCGACAGATCCTGATTACCGGTGGCGATTTCGCCGGAGGCCAGGCCGATCGCGCCGGCTGCTTCCTGGATGCGGCCCACGATGTTGGCCAGCTGTTCGGCGGTGGCATTGGCGTCGTCGCGCATCTGTGCGAACACGCCCTGGTACTGGCCGGTCATGCGTGCGGTGAGGTCGCCGGCGGCGATCGACTGCAACAGGCCGGACAGCGACTGCAGGTTGCCATCGGCAGTGGCCATCAAGGTGTTGAGGCTTTCCACCATGACGCGGAAGTCGAACTGGAACTGCTCGGCATTGCCGCGTGCGGTGAAGTCGCCGTTGGCTGCCGCCTGCGCAAGGTGCTTGATCTCGTGATTCATCGTGGACAGGTTGTGCTTGACCTGATTCATCGCCGTGGTGATCGCGGCTTTTTCGCCTGGCAATTGCGGCATGTCTTCGCTCAGATCGCCGATGGCGTAGCGCTCCACCAGGTGGATGGTCTGCATCTTGACCTTGATGTGCGCGGCGACCAGTTCGTTGGTGTCCTTGGCCATGCGGCCGAAGTCGCCGGGGAACGCGCCGGCATCCATGCGGAAACTGATCTGGCCTGCATCGTGGCGCTTGGCCATGTCCAGCTGCGCGCTGATCAGTTTGCGTACCTGGTCCTGCATCTTGTCCATCGCCTGCAACAGGCGACCGGTTTCGTCGTTGCTGGTGGTGCGCACATCGTTGTCGAGATTGCCGTTGGCAATGGCTTCGGCGGCACGGGTGGCCTGCGACAGCGGGCGTACCAGGCTGCGGGTGATGGCCCAGCCCAGCAGGCCACTGATGAACACCACCGCCAGGCCGCCGCCGATCAACATCGTGCGGCCGCGTGCCATCGCGGTGGTGGCCACCTCGTTGGCTTCCTGGGCGCGCTTGCGCTGCAGCGCCGTGTACTCCAGCAACGTGTCCTGCCACGCCTGTGTGGCCGGCGCTGCACGTTGCAGCATCAACGGCAAGGCTTCATCGGTTTTGCCTGCTAACCCAAGATCGAGCACCTGGCGGTTGAGCGCGCTGGCGGTCTTGTTGTTCTGATCGATCTTCTCGCGGATGGCTTGTGCCGTCGGCGTCGCCGAGAAGGCGTAGAGCTGCTCGCGCACTTTGTCGTAGGTGCTGCGCTGTTCTTCGATGATGGCGGCGAAGCGACGATTTTCTTCAGCGGTGGTCGGCAGCACGATATTGCGCAGCTGCACGGCAATCACCGAGACGGCGTCATTCATCTCTTGCAGATGCTGGACGATGACCATGTTGCGATTGGTGAGCGTATCCAGGCTCTGACGCGCTTGCGCTAGCGTGTAAAGACCAGCGGCCACCAGTGCGCACGACAGCAGGATCAGCGTGCCGAACGCAAAGGTCAGGCGCTTGCCGACGTTGTACCGTTGAAGAAGAGCGATCATGTTGAGTCTCGAAGGCGATGGGCAGGAAGGGGAGATGCGCATCGGCAGGGTCGCGTCGTCGGTACGTCGAGCGCTGCCAGGGCGGGCATGCATCCGGCCGATCCATCGATGCGCGTGACCGGTTGTCACGCTGCGCTCGATTGCAAGGCAGGTCTGCATGCTTGTGCTCGGTAACGGCGCTGGTGGCGACAGCTGAACTCGCTTGGCTGGTTGTGTATGGGCGGCCGTCACCAAGATGATGCTGGTGTGCACAAGTGATCTGGAAACCCTGATGGGAGCGCTACCAGCACGCGACCGGTGCGCTGCGATTTCACTGTTCGATCACGGGCTGAAGCGTGACGGCGGTGTGCAGGCGGGTGGGTTGCCGGGTGAGTGCACCGGCTTTGGGAAGCAAGTCGGCGCAATGCCGCATTCGCTCATGACGCAGATCAGGACGCGCGGATGACGGCGCGCCCTACAGTCGAAGGTGACATCGCGGTTGCCGCAGTGCCCTCAGGGCAGCGACACCGGTCGTCTTGTCAGAGCATTGACACGGCGGCGATGGCGGGTGTGTGCCATCGCTCATGACGCAGATCAGGACGCGCGGATGACGGCGCGCCCTACGATGGAAGGTGACATCGCGGTTGCCGCAGTGCCCTCAGGGTAGCGACACCGGTCGTCTTGTCAGGGCATCGATACGATGGCGATGGCGGGTGTGTTCCATCGCCAGGCGATCAGGTCGCCGGTCCCATCACCGGCCATCTGCAGCGTGCTGCACACGCGGCAGTCATCGCGCGCCGCAACGTTTAGGCGGCCCGCCCAAGGCGGGGCGACACCGCCACCTGCAACTGGAACACCGATACCGCATCGCGCAACTGCTGCGCCTGTTCTTCCATCGCGCGTGCGGCGGCAGTGGCTTCTTCCACCAGCGCGGCGTTCTGCTGGGTGGCCTGATCCATCTGCGCCACGGTCTGGCCGACCTGTTCGATGCCTTGCGACTGCTGCAGCGAGGCTTCGCTGATCTCGTGCATGATCGTGGTGACGTTCTGCACCGAATCGACGATCTCCTGCATGGTGCGGCCGGCCTGGCCGACCAGCTGGTTGCCGTGTTCGACCCGGCTGACCGAATCGTCGATCAAGTGCTTGATCTCTTTCGCCGCGCCGGCAGACCGCTGCGCGAGGCTGCGCACTTCCGAGGCCACCACGGCAAAGCCGCGGCCCTGTTCGCCGGCACGCGCGGCTTCCACCGCAGCGTTCAAGGCCAGGATATTGGTCTGGAACGCGATGCCGTCGATCACGCCGATGATGTCGGCGATTTTTCTGGAGGCCGCCTGGATGCCGGCCATGGTGCCGACCACCTGGCCGACCACGTCGCCGCCTTGCGAGGCAACCGCGGCGGCGCCGACCACCAGCTGACTGGCGCGCTTGGCATGCTCGGCGTTGGTGCGCACGGTGGAGGTGAGTTCTTCCATCGAGGCAGCGGTTTCTTCCAGATTGGCAGCCTGCTGCTCGGTACGTTGCGACAGGTCCTGATTGCCGGACGCAATCTCGCTGGCCGCATCGTTGATGGCATCGGTGGAGCGCTGGATGCGCCCGACGATATCGGCCAGCTGCGTCACCGTGGCATTGGCATCGTCGCGCATGCGTGCGAACACACCGTGGAAATCGCCATGCATGCGCGCGGTGAGATCGCCTGCAGCGATCGCCTGCAGCACCTTGGACAGCGATTGCAGGTTGGCGTCGGCGGTGGCCATCAGCTGATTGAGGCTGTCCACCATGGCGCGGAAGTCGTACTGGAAGCGCTGCGCATCGCCGCGCACGCTGAAGTCGCCGCTGGCTGCGGCCTGCGCCAGCAGCTTGATCTCGTTGTTCATCGCCGACAGGTTGGCCTTGACCGTGTCCATGGTGTCGGTGAGCACGGCCTTTTCGCCGGGCAGCCGTTGCATGTCCTGGCTCAAGTCGCCGATGGCGTAGCGCGACATGATCTGCGCCAGCTGCATCTTTACCGCGATATGCGAACCGACCAGGGCGTTGGTATCGCGCACCATGGTGGCGTAAGCGCCGGGGAAGCTGTCTGCGTCCATGCGGTAACTGATCTGGCCGGCGTCGTGGCGCTGCGCCATCTCGCTCTGTGCGGCCAGCACGTGCTGCACCTGCTCCTGCATCCGGCGCATGTTGTCGAGCAGTTGGCCGGTTTCATCGCGGCTGGGCGGCACTATGCGTTCGTCCAGCTCGCCTTGCGCGATGTTGGCAGCCACCGTCGCGGCGCGGCGCACGTTGCGGGTGAGGTTGGACAAGGTGTACCAGCCCAACGCAGCGATCAGCAGCGCGAGCAGCGACAGGCCGGCGACGGCTTGCCACATCGCGTTGCGCGCATCCACCAGGTGGCGTTCGGATTGCCGCTGCAAGGCCTGCAGCGAGGTGCTGCTGAGGTCCTGCATGGCCTGGCCAAGCGTATCGAGTGCGGCATTCCACTGCGTATCGGCCTGCGTATCGCTGCCTTCCAGCGCCGCGCCAAGAGCTTGCAGTGCGGCGTTGGCACGCGTGGCTTCGGCGTTGGCGGCATCGGCCAGGGCAGGGTCGGGCTGTTCCAGCAGGCCCATTGCCTTGTCCAGCTCATGCCGGAAACGCACGTGGTTGCGCTGCAGCTGATTGAGCTGTTCGCGCAGCATGGCGCGCTCGCCACCTGCCTGCGACGGATCGTTGGCCGCATCCAGGCGGGTCAGCGATTCGGTGGCGTCGGGGCTATAGATCAAGGTCGCCACCACCAGGTGGTAGCTTTCGATATACGGGGTGTAGACCAGTTGGCTGTCGTCGCGCAGTGCATCCAGCGCAGCGAAGGCTTGTTCGCTCACGCCGCTATAGCCGCTGGCCGCAGTGGTGGCGACATGGCGCTGCTGCAGAGCGAGCAGTTGTGTCTGGCTGCGTTCGAAGCCGGGCATGGCTGCAGTGGAGGCGAGCAGTTGCTGCAGATCGCGTTCGGCGCGTTGTGCTGCGGCGTCGGCGGCGCTGCCGCTATCGACGTGTGCCGCGTGCAGATCGGTGATCAGGCCCAGCATCTGCCCAAGCGGAGCGTAGCTGCGCAATTCGTTGTTGCTGATGGTGACGCTCTCATTGAGCTTGCCGCTATAGAGCAGCACCGGGATCACCAGGCCGACCAATGCCAGCACACCGATCGCACCGAGTTTTTTGGCAATGGCCAAGTCGTCCCAGCGGCTGGTCCAGCGACGCGGGGCGGGTGAAGTGGTCTGCGGCAACAGCGCGGAAGCAGTGGTCATCGGTGCGTCTCATGGGCGTACGCAGGCTATCGGCCGATACCTGTTATGCCTTGAGCCGGCCGGCATCGCTGCCGACCGGATCCGTTCAGGCAGTTCAGCCCGCTTGCTCAGAACTCCTGCCAGCTACTGTCGTTGCTGGAGGCGGTGACTACCGCACGTGGCTTGGAGGCGGGAGTCCGCCCGGCTGCAGCCACTTTCGCCTTGACCGCCGAACTCACCACTGGTCGCGAGGGCGCGGCACGCACGGGCGGGGCCGCGTAGGTCGCGTCGGTCTTGAACACCGCAACCGCCTCGGTCAGGCCCACCGCCTGTTCTTCCAGCGCACGCGCGGCAGCGGTGGCTTCTTCCACCAGGGCTGCGTTTTGCTGGGTGGTTTCGTCCATCTGGGTGATGGTCTGGTTGACCTGCTCGATGCCGGCTGACTGCTCCTGCGAGGCGGCGGAGATTTCTCCCATGATGTCGGTGACGCGTTGCACGCTGGAGACAACTTCGCTCATGGTCTTGCCGGCGGTGTGCACCAACGCGGAGCCTTCGGCGACGCGCTGCACGGAGTCGTCGATGAGGTCCTTGATCTCCTTGGCCGCCCCCGAGGAACGCTGGGCCAGCGTGCGCACTTCCGAGGCCACCACCGCAAATCCGCGGCCCTGCTCACCGGCACGTGCCGCTTCCACCGCTGCATTCAACGCCAAAATATTGGTCTGGAAGGCGATGCCGTCGATGACCGAGATGATGTCGGCGATCTTCTTGGACGAGGCTTCGATGCCGGACATGGTCTGGACCACCTTGCCGACGACTTCGCCACCTTGCACGGCCACGCTGGCGGCACCGATGGCGAGCTGGTTGGCCTGGCGTGCGCCCTCGGCGTTTTGCTTGACGGTGGAGGTGAGCTCTTCCATCGAGGCCGCGGTTTCTTCCAGGTTGGCGGCCTGTTGTTCGGTACGCTGTGACAGGTCCTGGTTGCCGGCGGCGATTTCGCTGGCGGCGCCCTTGATCGAGATGGCCGAGGTCTTGATGCTGCCGACGATTTCGGCCAACTGCGTAGCGGTGGCATTGGCGTCGTCGCGCATCTGCGCGAACACGCCGCGGAACTCGCCACTCATGCGTGCGGTGAGGTCGCCAGCGGCAATCGCCTGCAGCAGGCCGGACAGCGATTGCAGGTTGCCATCGGCGGTGGACATCAAGGTGTTGAGGCTTTCCACCATCACGCGGAAGTCGTACTGGAACCGCTCGGCGTCGCCACGTGCACTGAAGTCGCCATTGGCGGCAGACTGCGCCAGCTGTTTGATCTCGCTGTTCATTGCGCCCAGGTTGAGCTTGACCTGCGCCATGGCGTCGGTGAACACGGCTTTTTCGCCGGGCAGCTTGTCCATGTCGTCGCTGAGATCGCCGATCGCGTAGCGGCCCATGATCTGCGCCAGGCGCATCTTTACCGCGATATGCGAGCCAACCAACGTGTTGGTGTCATGTGCCATGCGGCCGTAGTCGCCCGGGAAGGCGGATGCATCGATGCGGAAGCTGATCTGGCCATCGTCGTGGCGCTTGGCCATGTCGGTTTGCGCGGCGATCAGGCTGCGCAACTGCTGTTGCATTTTGCTCATTGCCTTGAGCAGGCGAGCGCTTTCGTCATTTGCCTGGGTATCGACGTCGTTATCCAGCTTGCCGCCGGCAATCGACTCGGCGGCGCGAGTGGCGCGGCTGAGTGGCTGGGTCAGGCTACGGGTGATCAGCAAGCCCAACGCGCCGCTGAGCAACACGACGAGCAGAGAGCCGCCGATCAGCATCTTGCGCGAATCGTCCATCGATTTCAGCGCGATCGTCGAAGCGTCCGCGGCCAGCTTGTCCTGCAGCGCGATGTTTTCGGCAATCTTGTTCTGCCATTGCTGTGTGGCTGGACTCGCCTTGTTGAACAGAAGCGGTATGGCATCGCTATCCTTTCCGGCAATCGATAATTGCATGACCTGCTCATTCAGAGCCTTCGCCGCCATGCGGAGATTGTCGATCTGCGTACGTATTGCCTGGTCCTGCGGCGACGCGGGCAGGGCATACAGGGCGTCGCGGGCCTTGCTGTAATCAACGCGCGCCGACTTGATTGCGGCGACGAACTCGTTATTCCGTTCATTGGCATAAGGAAGCGCCAGGTTGCGCACCTGCGTGCCAATGACGAAGTTGGCGTTCATCATGTCGTTGGACAGGCGAATCTTGGTCATGTTCTGGTGCACGATGTCGTCCACCAACGCATGCGCCGAACTCAGGCCGCGATAGCCGATGAAGGCGATGATGCCGGACAGCACGATCAGCACCGCGAATGCGGCCGCCAGGCGAGGGCCGACGTTGTAGCGTTGCAGAAGTGCGTTCATACCGATTCCCAGGAATGTGAGCGAAGGTGCTACGTCGAGACCGGCCGTGTCAGTTGCCATGACCTTGCTAACGCAGTAGCGGCGCGGAGACGTCGAAGCTGAATACCTCTTTATAGAAAAAGCATAACTACGGTCACGAATGTGAGCTGACAGGACAGGAGGTGTCTTGCCAAGTCGCCGATACCGATCTGGGCAAGCTTCGATGTTGATCATTACCAAGCGGACCCTGCCGGAGCACCTGATGCGACGGAGAAATCGCGATGTCCTACGGATGACGCGCAGTTGTCTTGTCGATCATTGAGTGTGCTTTACGACGCATCGTCAGGGCTCTGCGTGGCGAGACGTTTTGATCCGGCCGCGAAGTGCCGGGCATAAAAAAGCCGCGCCTTGAGGGGCGCGGCTGCATGACGGACTGGGCGGCAACGCTGGCAGCGTTGCCGCCGCTGGCTCAGAACTCCTGCCAGCTGGTGTCGTTGCTGGAGGCGGTGACCACTGCGCGTGGCTTGGAGGCGGGAGTCCGCCCGGCTGCAGCCACCTTCGCCTTGACCCCCGAACTCACCACCGGCCGCGAGGGCAGGGCACGCACGGGCGGGGCCGCGTAGGTCGCATCGGTCTTGAACACGGCAACCGCTTCGGTCAGGCCCATCGCCTGTTCTTCCAGCGCACGTGCGGCAGCGGTGGCTTCTTCCACCAGCGCGGCGTTTTGCTGGGTGGTTTCGTCCATCTGGGTGATGGTCTGGTTGACCTGCTCGATGCCGGCCGACTGTTCCTGCGAGGCGGCGGAGATCTCGCCCATGATGTCGGTGACGCGTTGCACGCTGGCAACCACTTCGCTCATGGTCTTGCCGGCGGTGTGCACCAGCGCGGAGCCTTCGGCGACGCGGTGCACGGAGTCGTCGATGAGGTCCTTGATCTCCTTGGCCGCACCCGAGGAACGCTGGGCCAGCGTGCGCACCTCCGAGGCCACCACCGCAAACCCGCGGCCTTGCTCACCGGCACGTGCCGCTTCCACCGCTGCGTTCAACGCCAGGATATTGGTCTGGAAGGCGATGCCGTCGATGACGCTGATGATGTCGGCGATCTTCTTGGACGAGGCTTCGATGCCAGACATGGTCTGGACCACCTTGCCGACCACTTCGCCACCTTGCACCGCCACGCTGGCGGCGCCGATGGCGAGCTGGTTGGCCTGGCGCGCGCCCTCGGCGTTCTGCTTGACGGTGGAGGTGAGCTCTTCCATCGAGGCGGCGGTTTCTTCGAGATTGGCGGCCTGTTGTTCGGTGCGCTGCGACAAGTCCTGGTTGCCGGCGGCGATTTCGCTGGCGGCGCCCTTGATCGAGATCGCCGAGGTCTTGATGCTGCCCACGATTTCGGCCAACTGCGTAGCGGTGGCATTGGCGTCGTCGCGCATCTGCGCGAACACGCCACGGAACTCGCCGCTCATGCGTGCGGTGAGGTCGCCGGCGGCGATCGACTGCAGCAGGCCGGACAGCGATTGCAGGTTGCCATCGGCGGTGGACATCAAGGTGTTGAGGCTCTCCACCATCACGCGGAAATCGTACTGGAAGCGCTCGGCGTCGCCACGTGCACTGAAGTCGCCATTGGCGGCGGACTGCGCCAGCTGTTTGATCTCGCTGTTCATCGCGCCCAGGTTGAGCTTGACCTGCGCCATGGCGTCGGTGAACACGGCTTTTTCGCCGGGCAGCTTGTCCATGTCGTCGCTGAGATCGCCGATCGCGTAGCGGCCCATGATCTGCGCCAGGCGCATCTTTACCGCGATATGCGAGCCAACCAGCGTGTTGGTGTCGTTGGCCATGCGGCCGTAGTCGCCCGGGAAGGCGGACGCATCGATGCGGAAGCTGATCTGCCCATCGTCGTGGCGCTTGGCCATGTCGGTTTGCGCGGCGATCAGGCTGCGCAGCTGCTGTTGCATTTTGCTCATTGCCTTGAGCAGGCGAGCGCTTTCGTCGGAGGCCTGCGTGTCCACATCGTTATCGAGCTTGCCGCCGGCAATCGATTCGGCGGCGCGAGTGGCGCGGCTGAGCGGCTGGGTCAAGCTACGGGTGATCAGCAGGCCCAGCGCGCCACTGAGCAACACCACCAACACGGTGCCGGCCACCAGTAGCTTGCGCGAATCGTCCATCGACTGCAGCGCGAGCGCCGAGGCATCGGTGGCAAGTTTGTCCTGCAGCGCGATGTTCTCGGTAATCTTGTCCTGCCATGCCTGCACGCGTGGTGCAGCCTTGCTGAGCAGCAGTGCCTGCGCCTGCTGCATCTGATTGGCCTTGAGCAGCTGCATCACCTGATCGACAGTTGGCCGTGCTACGCCACGCCGTGCATCGATTTCATTGCCAAGCGCGCGCTCCTGCGGCGAAGAATGCATTGCGCGCAGCTTCTCGCGGGCCTTTGTGTAGGTCTCCCGGTTGAGCAGGATGGTCTCTGCAAAGCGCTTGCTCTGCTCGGCGCTGTTAGGCAATACCAGGTTGCGCATCTGCATCGAGATGATGTAGTTGGCGTTCAACATATCGTTCGATAATCGGATCTTGATCATCTTCTGGTGCACGATGTCGTCCACCAACGTCTGCGCCGAACTCAAGCCGCGATAGCCGATGAAGGCGATGATGCCGGACAGCACGATCAACACCGCGAATGCGGCCGCCAGGCGTGGGCCGACGTTGTAGCGTTGCAGAAGTGCGTTCATACCGATTCCCAGGAATGTGAGCGAAGGTGCTACGTCGAGAGCGGGCCGTGACAGTTGCCATGACCTTGCTAAGGCAGTAGCGGCGCGGGAACGTCGGAGCTGAATGCCTCTATGCAGAAAAAAGCATAACTACGGTCACAAATGTGAGCTGATAGGACAATGCGTGTCTTGCCAAGTCGCCGATACGGATCCAGGCGAGCTCCGATGGCTGTCATCACCAAGCGAGCCCTGCCGGAATGCTTGATGCAGCTGAAAAGCGCGATGTCCTGCGGATGGCTCGCAGTTGTCTTGTCGATCATTGAATGTGCTCTACGACGTATCGTCAGGACACTGCGTAGCCAGACGTTTTGATCCGGCCGCGAAGTGCCGGGCATAAAAAAGCCGCGCCCATTGAGGAGCGCGGTTGCATGACGGACTGGGCGGCAACGCTGCCAGCGTTGCCGCCGCTGGCTTAGAACTCCTGCCAGCTGGTGTCGTTGCTGGAGGCGGTGACCACCGCGCGTGGCTTGGAGGCGGGATTCCTTCCGGCTGCAGCCACCTTCGCCTTGACCGCCGAACTCACCACCGGCCGTGAGGGCGCGGCACGCACGGCCGGGGCCGCGTAGGTCGCATCGGTCTTGAACACGGCAACCGCTTCTGTCAGGCCGACTGCCTGTTCTTCCAGTGCACGTGCGGCGGCAGTGGCTTCTTCCACCAGCGCGGCGTTTTGCTGGGTGGTTTCGTCCATCTGGGTGATGGTCTGGTTGACCTGTTCGATGCCGGCCGACTGTTCCTGCGATGCCGCAGAGATTTCGCCCATGATGTCGGTGACGCGTTGCACGCTGGCAACCACTTCGCTCATGGTCTTGCCGGCGGTGTGCACCAACGCGGAGCCTTCGGCGACGCGGTGCACGGAGTCGTCGATAAGGTCCTTGATCTCCTTGGCCGCACCCGACGAACGCTGGGCCAGCGTGCGCACTTCCGAGGCGACCACGGCAAACCCGCGGCCCTGCTCACCGGCACGTGCCGCTTCCACCGCTGCATTCAAGGCCAGGATATTGGTCTGGAACGCGATGCCGTCGATGACACTGATGATGTCGGCGATCTTCTTGGACGAGGCTTCGATGCCGGACATGGTCTGGACCACCTTGCCGACCACTTCGCCGCCTTGCACCGCCACGCTGGCGGCGCCGATGGCGAGCTGGTTGGCCTGGCGCGCGCCCTCGGCGTTCTGCTTGACGGTGGAGGTGAGCTCTTCCATCGAGGCCGCGGTTTCTTCCAGATTGGCGGCCTGTTGTTCGGTACGCTGCGACAGATCCTGGTTACCGGCAGCGATTTCGCTGGCGGCGCCCTTGATCGAGATGGCCGAGGTCTTGATGCTGCCGACGATCTCGGCCAACTGGGTGGCGGTGGCATTGGCGTCGTCGCGCATCTGCGCGAACACGCCGCGGAACTCGCCACTCATGCGTGCGGTGAGGTCGCCGGCGGCAATCGACTGCAGCAGGCCGGACAGTGATTGCAGGTTGCCATCGGCAGTGGACATCAAGGTGTTGAGGCTGTCCACCATCACACGGAAGTCGTATTGGAAGCGCTCGGCGTCGCCACGGGCACTGAAGTCGCCATTGGCGGCGGACTGCGCCAGCTGTTTGATCTCGCCGTTCATCGCGCCCAGGTTGGCCTTGACCTGCGACATGGTGTCGGTGAACACGGCCTTTTCCCCGGGCAGGCTGCTCATGTCGTCGCTGAGATCGCCGATGGCATAGCGCCCCATGATGCGCGCCAGATCGTTCTGCACGGCCACGTGCGAGGCCACCAGCAGGTTGGTGTCGTTGGCCATGCGGCCGTAGTCGCCCGGGAATGCGGTCGCATCGATACGGAAGCTGATCTGCCCATCGTCGTGGCGCTTGGCCATGTCGGTCTGCGCGGCGATCAGGTTGCGCAGCTGCTGCTGCATCTTGCTCATCGCCTTCAACAAGCGGCCGCTCTCATCGTTGGCCTGTGTATCGACGTCGTTGTCCAGCTTGCCGCCGGCGATGGATTCGGCGGCGCGAGTGGCGCGGCTCAGCGGCTGGGTCAGGCTGCGGGTGATGGTAAACGCCAGCAGGCTGCTGATCAGCAGCACCGCCACGCCCCCGCCAATCAAAAGCGCCCTGCCGCGGCTCATCGCGGCGATGGCCTGCTCGTAGCCCTGTTGGGTCTGTTTTTCTTGCAGTGCGACGTTGTCGTCGATCTTTGCCTGCCAAGCGAGCATGGCAGGGCGCGCTTTTTCGCTCATCAGCATCTGCGCTTCGTCGTTTTTGTTTTGCATTGCCAGGGCCATGACCTGGTCGTTCAGGGCCCTGGAAATTTCGCGCGCAGCGTCAATCTCGTCGCGCAACTTGCGCCCGGCTACGGAGGCTGGAAAAGCTTCCAGCGCCTTGCGTTCGTGTGCATACAGGACGCGCTTCTGCTTGACCGTCTCTGCGGCTTGGTCGTTGAGTTCCTGACTGGTGACCATCGCCAGCGTCCCCATGGCGATGAAGATGTCGGCATTGGCCGAGCGCATGTTGTTGCTCAGTTGAATCTTGACCAGACGTTCCTTGACGATTGTATCTAGTTGCGCGCGTGCTTCGATCATCGTGCTGAGGCCGGAGGCGACCAGCAGGCCGGACAGCAGAATCAGGATCCCAAAGGCCACGCCCAACCGGCGGCCGACGTTGTAGCGTTGCAAGAATGCGTTCATTGACGGGTTTCCGAGGCGTGGCGGGAGTTGTTGCTTGCGACGCAAGCCATGACGATCTCGCCATACCCGTGCCGCTATGCGAGATAACGGCGCAGGTATCTAAGGTCTGAATGGCGGCTATGCAAAAAAAATATGACCGCAGTCACGTAGATGAAAAAAAGAGACATTATTTGACTGTCTCATCCAATTAGAGACATTTTTATCTGTGATAAATGCCCGCGTCCCATGCTGTAAGCGAACTAGACCGTTGATTTGTATAGGCTGTCTGCGATGTCTCGCGTTTGTCTCTGGCCTGACTTGTCATGTCCGGTGACACTGAGGGCGGCGCGATTTGCGCTATGCGCTTACCGGTGGACGCTTGCCACCCGTTGCGCGCAGCTGTGCGGCACGCGCGGCCGTTGGTCAGTCGCGATAAGGCCCTGACTTACGTCTTAAAGCTGGCCGCGGTGCGTATACGCATCCGTTCAAGCGCGGATAGCGCGTGCTGCGGTATCGATGCGTGGTGCTGAGGTGGGGCATGCCGTGCGGGACATCGAGCGCAAGCTGGGCCAAGCGCAAATTTGCGCGTGCGAATGCATTGATCGCATGGGTACTTCAAGCGATTTTTAGGGACGATCAGGTCCTAGCCACGGTGCGCGAAGGGTCGCACTGAAAAATGCTGTGCGTTAGCGCAAAGCTCTAACGAATGCAGCTGGTCGATCAAGGGCGAGAGCACGCGTCAATCGGATCTACGACTCACTAGTTGTGCGATCAGTGGCCATCATCGCGAAGCAGCTGCTGTGCGCGAATTGATCGCCCTGTATTGCCTCTGGTTGCCGTAACGCGGCCCGTTCTTCTCGAACGTGGCGCAGAGCCGATCCTCTCCGCAAGGGGCCAGGTCAGCGCGTGCGACTCGCTCCCAATAATCGATCGACGCGCGAAGCTGCACAAGCTCGTTGCGCTTCTCGTTGATGATGCCAACCGAGTACGCCACTGCACCCAGGCCCAAGGCGCCCGACACCAGCAGGGCGATCGAGGCGATCCACATGCGTCGTGTGGTTGTCGTTTCGAGGGAGTGCTGCGCTTTTGCATAGCGTTGGGTGGCCTGCTGCAGCGTCTGGTCCGCATCGGCCATCTGCTTGGTGAAGCGCGCTGCCGCAGGTTCCAGCGTCTGCGTCAGTGCTTGTTGACTCAGTTGCGTCAGCCGTGGCAACGCGTTCTCCACGACCCGAGTGACACGCTGATCGGCGCTGTTGGCCGCGCTCTGCAGAAGCTGCAATTGCTGGCGCACCAGATCTTCCAGAGCGTGTTCTCGCCGTTGCAGCTGCCCGATCAGTGCTGACATGGCTTGGATCGATTCTTTCATCGCGCGCTCTGACCCGTTGTCTTCGGGCAGCGCTGGGGAATTCTGCATGTCCATCGTGTTCTCTTGAGGGTTCAACGCGCCGAACGCATTCCGGTTATCCGCCACCGCCGCCGCCTCCACCGCCGCCGCCGCCGCCGCCGCCGTCTCCACCACCACCACCGTCACCCTGCGGACCTTGCATCGCCGGTCCGTTGGCGAACTGCGGCAGTGTCATCACCATCACCGGGCCACGGCTGGTCTGCACCTCTGTCGAGACGTCTATGTTCAGTGCCTGGCGCGTGCTCGCCTGTTCCTGAGCTTCCTGCATCGCCTGGGCATCCAGAAATTCATGCCCTTGCTTGGCAAGGGCCTGGCTGTAAGGGCTGTTGGCGACACGTTTCAAGGCCTGTTCGATCGCCAGTTCGTCCTTGCAGTCGATGGCGTACAGCAACTCGTCCACATCCGGATCGCCGGTGATGTTTTTACGCTGGTGCTGCGGCCGATCTTCCTGCTCGCCAGCGGCAAGAGGCTGTGGTGCGGTGTCTGCCGGCGGGGCGCGTGGTGGTCTCAGTCCAGAGGGGCCATCCGGATCGTACCCATCACGCAATTCCAACTCGGTAAACGGCCGCTCACCACGGTCCACGCGCGCCTGCCGCGATTCTGCAACGCGGTTTTCTGTTTCGAGATCCTGTTCGAGCTGGATGCGCAGCTCACGCATGGAGCGCTCTATTTCCTCCCATGAGTCCGGATCGGCGGGCACAGCGGCAGGACGGCCGTGCTTATCTGCCAGGGACGCAGAAAACGGCTCGCGCGCATCGGCTGCGCCCTCGGGTGCGTCGGCGGAGCGGCCAGCGGTCGGCATGTCCAGCGATGGCCCTGTCGCTTGCGCGAGGTGTGCGGACAAGGGCAACGCTACAGGGGGATCTGGTGTTTCCGGTGCTTGAGCCTGTGGCGTACGCGCCTGTTGATCGTCGTGCTGTTCTGCGGCCACTGGCGTGGCGAGCGATGGCGCGGAAGGCACGGTCGCCGCCTGGGCCAGGCGCGCGTCCGCCGGCTGCTCGGGCTGCTGTGCAGGTGCATCTTGCTGCGCTTCCGAGGCTTGCGCCGTCATCGACTGCTGGCCGCTGTGCAGGTCCGCAGCCTGCTGCTGATCTGCCGGTGCTGCCTGCGCGATCGCCGCGCTTTGCGCTGTCTGCTGCTGGACTTCCTGCGTGCGCTCTTCTTGCGCTTGTTGGCTTTGCGTCCGCTGCTGCGCTACGTCGGATGCATGTGCTTGCGCAGGCTCTGCCAGCTGCTCCTGGGGCCGTTGGGCGACGTCATCCGGGATAGACCGCTGCTCGGGCTGGCGTGGCGATGTGTCTTGCGCGTGGAGCGACGACTGCTCGCGCGAGACGGCTTCCTGTGCCGGCTCCTGCTCGCGTTGTAGAGCCGCTTGGGCGTGCAGCGGCTGTTGCTCAGCATGTTGCGCATCCTGCGCGTGCAGGCGTTCTTGCTGGCTCTGCTGGGCGTCCTGTGCCTGGCGTGTTTCCTGCTCGCGCTGCTGTGTTTTCTGGGCTTGCTGCTGCGCTTGTTCGCGCTGTTGGGTGTCGTGCGCCTGCTGCTGGACTTGTTCGCGTTGTTGCGCGTCCTGTACCTGGCGTTCTTGCTGCTCCAGCTGTTGCGACTCTTGCTGGCGAAGCTCCTGCAATGCATGCGCCTGCAGTGACTGGGTGGCCTGCGTCCGGTCCTCGTGCGACACCTGCTCCTGCACGGCGTGCGCGCGTGCCTGTGCCAGCTGCTGGTCTTGCGCTTGGCGGTCCTGCTGTTGCTGTTCCTGACGCGCCTGCGCTGCGCTGGCCGCCTGGACCTGCGCGTGTCCGTCGAGTGCGTGCTGGTTGGAAGGGGACGATGCCGACGTATCCGTGTCTGTCGCGCCATCGGAGGCGCGTGCATTGGTGGCGAACGGCTGCCCCGGTGGGATTGGCGATTGCCGCGCCTGCACTTGCTGCAACGCCTGGCGGATGTCCTCGGTGCTGGTGACCGCTGCGATGCGCTCCACGCCATCGGCACCGCGCTGCAGATGCGCGATCGGGCTATCGGCGCCAAACGTGCCACTTGGGCCGCGCTGCAACTGCAGCGCGCTATCGCCGGTCAGTCCCTCGGTCTCGCGCGTGCGTTGGGTCGCCAGGTCGATCGCTTCGCGCCACTGCGGCTGCAACTCAGTGCCGACGATGCGGTAGCGGTACAGCGTCTGCTCGCCCTGGACGTCCTGCGGCAACTGCCGGATGGCGGCAATCGCCTGCGCCTGCTCGGCCAGTGCCGGTTGCAGCAGTGCGCGCGTGGTCTCCAGCTCCAGCACGCGATTGCCATCGGGTGGCGCGCCGTTGCTGGTCCACTGCCCATCCATGTTGCGGTAGTAGTGCTGGCCGTCTGACGCAGTCAACGCATCCGGGTCGGGCAGCGCCTGCTGCACGGCCGGCGACATCGGCAACCCATCGGCCGCCCAGCCGCTGCGGTGATGTGCCAATTCGTAGCGCGCAGCAATGGCGCCGGGACTGTTGGCGATGTTGCGGGCCATGACGTCCTGCGCTTGCGCTTCCAGTTCGGCTTTGCGGTGCGGCAGGGCAGTCTCCTGCACGTAACTGCCATGATCGTTGGCGCCCGACACATCGGCCTTGACCAGCCGATGCCACTGGCCGTCCGCTGCATCACGCCGCCAGTCGGCGCGGCTCAGGCTGGGACGGTCAGTGGCATTGGCCGGCTGCTGATACGGATCCTGCGGGTCGGGCGCATCTTTCAACGCCAATGCGGCAGCGGCGTTGGTCGCTTGGTAATTGAGTTCGCGCGCCTTTTGGTAGCTGGCAACGATCGGCGTCGCTGTGGGGTTGTCCACGCCATCGTTGGTGGTGTCGGCCTTGCCGTCGCGCGCCCACGCGCGGCCATCGAACGACCACTGCGTGCCCGCGCGATCGGTCTGGGTGTAGATGGCGCGGTTGTCGAGCAACGCGGCGGCCTTCTCGCCAGCGGTACTCACGAAATACGCATCGGCCGCGATCAGCACCATCGGCCCGGCGCCGGAGCTCCCCAGTGCATACGCAGCGGCGGTCCCGCCGGCCCAGCCACCGACGTTGCGGCCAGCGAAGTGCGCCAACTCGGACTGTGCGGCGAGCGGGTTGTCCTGCCCGAGTAAGTGTGTGGCGCGCTGACCGGTTATCACCGTGTCGGCGGCGGTGGCGAGCAGGCCGGCAGTGCGTAGCGCCTGGCCGGCAGATAGATCGCCTGCCAATAGCTCTGCGGTGGCGAAGCCGCGTTGGCCTGGCGGAATGCGTAATGGTCGTGCTGCTTCCTTGCCGAGAATGTTTTCGACCTGCAGGATGCCTTGGTCGGAAAGTGTCAGTCGGCCTGCGGCATGGGCTTGTGCGATGGCTTGGGAAAGTGAATTTCTACCAATCTCTGGATCGCCGCCTTTGGTGAGGTTTGCAGTGGATTGCGACACCTCATCTAAAGTAGTGACTATTCGCTTTTCCGAATGAACAATTGCACGCCAGCCGAGCTCCTCTTGCTGCATCGAATCGATGGCAGTGATTTGGTTGGCATACTTGGTGACGAACTCGGGTTTTTGATCAAAAAACGCATTCACTTCGGGCCGGATAGTATCTACATCCATTCCTGGCGGCGCATTTATATAAATCTCACTATTTGCCAGGCCAACTCTCATGACATCTTGAAATTGACTTATCCTTGCAGTTAGACGCTTGCCGGCTTCTAGATCGCCTTGCTGATAGAATGCATGATAATCTTCAAGGGAACGGTATTCTGCCAGTTCAGCCGCCAATCCTATTTTATAATCGGAAATATGCCTGCCACTATGCGCGGTAATAATAAGACGAGACGCAAAGTCGGGATCGGTCGGCAAATACATCAAGTTCCTTGCCGAATGCATCTCGAAAAGATTCGCTTGGCTAAGCTCTTTGAGCAAGGGATCTGTTTTTAATAAGTTCTGCTCAACGATATGATGATCGCGAAAGTGCGTGAATTGATTGGGCATTTTATTCGCTCATTTCTATACATCAATCCAATCTGCAGAGTCCAGCACCCAAAGTCCGCCGGAATTTTCTCCGGTGGATATTTCGGCTTGCCGAAGCGCATCTAGCATTAATTTGTCTATAAATAAAAATAAACCGGGAGCTGAAAATGGTAATCGGAACGCATGAAATGAAGATGTAACTTCCCTCTTGAATGCGAGGCTGACAGTCCCTCCGAAGTTATACGCCTTGCCATTTATATATTCATTTCCCGTCTTGACTTTCAACTTCGATGCTGATTCATCCACTGCATCTAGCACCCGAACAACATCACACAAAAAGTATGACGGTCCTCGCGAGCCATCAGCTAATCGAAAATCGGTTTCCGCAAATTCAAATGCCTGGGGATCAACTTTCTCGAACACTTGCTTGAGTCGATCGGACACCAACCAATAGCCGCCGAAGCTACCTTCTAGATCCTGAGGTATATCTCCTTCTCTGGGGTCGTATACCAAGCGAGGTGTCTCACGCAACGCAGGAAATCCCCCCTCGGGTGGTCTTAGGCTCCGTTTCGGAGGGGTGAGCAGCTCTTTTTCATTCTCAAACACCACCCCGTGCCCTGGGCCAGGTCTGCGGGAATCCAGTGTTACGGCGAAGAACTCGCTCTTCCTCGGTTTATTCTGGGTAGACACTTTTTTCTCCAAGGCACTGTTTCGATCAAGAGTAGCAAACAAGGCCAATGCGGCAGCAGCGTGGGTGGCCTGGTAGTTGAGTTCGCGCTGAATCGCCCAACCGCACTGAGGCAGAGGCCAGCGCACAGAACCAATAAAAAAGCCGCGCTCCCGAAAGAGCGCGGCTTCGACAGCATCGGCCGGCATGCGACCGATCACGTGGTTTAGAACTCGGCCCAGTCCGATTCGTTGGACGGTGCCGACGCCACGGCGGCGCGCGCGGCGGGCCTTTTAGCAGACGGCTTGCCAAGCGTCTTGGTAGCTGGCTTGCTTGGCGCGGTGGGCCGTTTGGCGGCGATTTGGTGCACGACCGGCGTGGCGCGGGTCTGGGATTCCAGTTCGGCGGACAGACGGAACAGCGCCACCGCTTCGGTGAGCTGCTGCGCCTGATCTTCCATCGAGCGTGCGGCAGCGGTGGCTTCTTCCACCAGCGCAGCGTTCTGCTGAGTGGCTTCGTCCATGTGGGTGACGGTCTGGTTGACCTGCTCGATGCCGGCCGATTGTTCCTGCGAAGCGGCGGAAATCTCGCTCATGATGTCGGTCACGCGCTGCACCGAGGAGACGATTTCGCTCATGGTGGTGCCGGCCTGATGCACCAGTGCCGAGCCTTCGGCCACCTTGCTGACCGAGTCGTCGATCAGGCTCTTGATTTCCTTGGCAGCGCCGGCCGAACGCTGTGCCAGCGTGCGTACTTCCGAGGCGACTACGGCAAACCCGCGGCCCTGTTCGCCGGCACGTGCGGCTTCCACTGCGGCATTCAACGCCAGGATATTGGTCTGGAAGGCGATGCCATCGATGACGCTGATGATCTCGGCGATCTTCTTGGACGAGGTCTCGATGCCGGACATGGTGGTGACCACCTGGCCGACCACGCTGCCGCCATGTGAGGCGACGCCAGCCGCGCCGATCGCAAGCTGGTTGGCCTGGCGCGCGTGTTCGGCGTTCTGCTTGACGGTAGAGGTGAGTTCTTCCATCGAGGCAGCGGTTTCTTCGAGATTGGCCGCTTGCTGCTCGGTACGCTGCGACAGATCCTGATTGCCCGCAGCAATCTCGCCGGCGGCGGTATTGATGGTCAGGGTGGAGTGCTTGATGCGGCCGACGATATCGGTCAACCGCTGTGTGGTGGCATTGGCATCGTCACGCAGGCGCGCGAACACGCCGTGGAATTCGCCGTCCATGCGTGCGGTCAGGTCGCCATCGGCCACCGCGCCGAGCAGCTGCGACAGCTTGCCCAGGTTGCGATCGCTGACTTCCATCATCGAGTTCAAGTCCGCCACCATCACCGCAAAGTCGTACTTGAAGCGGGCTGCATCGCCGCGGGCGCTGAAGTCGCCCGCCGCTGCCGCCTGCGCCAACTGCTTGATCTCGGTGTTGATCGACAACAGGCTGGCCTTGGCCGCATCCATCGCTTCGTGCAGGATCGCGCGGCTTGCCGGCAACCGTCGTGCGTCCTGGGTCAGGTCACCCTGTGCGTACTGGTTGAGGATGTGCACCGAGTCGGTGATGGCGTCCAGGTGTTCGAAAATCATCGTGTTGATGCCGCCGGCCAGGGTGCCGTAAACGCCGGGGAAATCTTCCGGCATGCGGTGGGTGATGTCTTCGGCCGCATGCAGGTGCGACATGCGTGCGGTCTCGTCGGAGAAGCGGCGCAGCATCTGGGTCATGCGGCCGGTGGACTCGAGCATCTGGCCGATTTCGTCGTTGCTTGTCTTGCTGACCTGCACGCTCAGATCGCCGCGCGACACCGCCTGGATGGCGCCCAGTGCCTTGGACAACGGGTTGGTGATGCTGCGTGCGATCAACCAGCCGAAGGTGATCGACAGCGCGGCCATCAACAAGGTGCCCAGCAGCAGCACCGCGCTGGTGAACTTGAACGAGGTGGCGCTGGCCGCGACCATATCGCTCAGCGCCTTGGACTGCTGCGCATACATCTTGTCGACCGAGGCGAACAGTTCCTTGCGAATCTCGCCGGACTGCTTGCGCGAAAATTCCATCGCCGCAGCGCGGTCGGGGTCTGCGTACAACGTCCGCAGCTTCACGTTGGCGGCGAAGTAGCGCGTGCTGGCATCGGCCAACTTGGCGTATTCGGCCTTTAATGCAGAATCCGGCCCGATCTTGGCGTCCAGCGTCTTTTGCGTTTCCGCATACTTGGCCTGGATTTCGTCCATGCGCTTGAAGAAATACGCATAGCGTTCCGGGTCGTCCAGATTGACGAACTGGCCAACTTCATAGACGCGGAATTCGCCGGCGAAACCACGTAGCTCCGACAACTTGCTAAGCACCGGCACCACATCCTCGTTGATGAGTGCGGTCTGCTGCTGCATCTGCTTCATGCGCGAAAAGCCCAAGCCACCGAGCAGGGCGGTGAGCACGGCACTGAGGCAGAACGCAAACATCAGCTTGCGGCGAATAGGCCAATCGTTGAACTTGTTCATCATGTAACTCCGGGGCGTAGCATTGCGCTGCTGTCTTGCACGCTAGCGGCCCGGAGCGATGATTCTTTATCTCTGAACGATGACCCAGACTGTTCCAGGCCCGGCTATATGCGCGAATTCACCTGGAAAACATGCCGATCGTCCAATATCGTTCGCACAACGACAGCATCCGATGCCGTCGTTGCGGCGGTGCAGATACCACTTAAAAGTCCTGCCATTGGCTGTCGTTACCGAGCGCGACCGTGGGCGCGCTCACCGATGCGCGGCGCACGGGTGTTGCCGGTTTTGGCGCGATGGCGGTCGGCTTGGCCGGGCGTGCCAACGCGGCGACCTGGGGCGCATCGGCAAGCGTGAAACGTGCGACCGCCTGCGCCAGCTGTCCGGCCTGATCTTCCATCGTGCGTGCGGCCGCGGTGGCTTCTTCCACCAATGCGGCGTTTTGCTGGGTGGCCTCGTCCATCTGGGTGATGGTGCGATTGACCTGCTCGATGCCGGACGATTGTTCCTGCGAGGCCGCGGCAATCTCACCCATGATGTCGGTGACGCGCTGCACGCTGGCGACGATGTCGGCCATGGTGGTGCCGGCCTGGTGGACCAGCTGCGAGCCCTCGGCCACCTTGCTGACCGAATCGTCGATGAGGTGCTTGATCTCCTTCGCCGCACCGGCCGAACGCTGCGCCAAGGTGCGCACTTCCGAGGCAACAACCGCAAAGCCACGACCCTGCTCGCCGGCACGCGCCGCTTCCACCGCCGCGTTTAACGCTAAAATATTGGTCTGGAACGCGATGCCGTCGATGACGCTGATGATCTCTGCGATCTTCTTCGACGATACTTCGATGCCGGACATGGTGGTGACCACCTGCGCCACCACCGCGCCGCCCTGCGAAGCGACGCCGCCTGCACCGATGGCGAGTTGATTGGCCTGGCGCGCGCTTTCGGCATTTTGTTTGACGGTGGAGGTGAGCTCTTCCATCGAGGCGGCGGTTTCTTCCAGATTCGCCGCCTGTTGTTCGGTGCGCTGCGACAGATCGCTATTGCCGGCGGCGATCTCGCTGGAGGCGGTATGGATGCTGCCGGCGGCCTGCTGGATGCGTCCGATCACCTGCGCCAGCGCTTCGGCGGTGCTGTTGGCATCGTCGCGCATGGTGGCGAACACGCCGTGGAAATCGCCGTGCATGCGTGTGCTCAGGTCGCCCTCGGCCAAGGCGCTCAGTAGACGCGATACCTCACTGATGCTCACTGCGTTGGCGTCGAGCAGGGCATTGAGTTGTTGCGCCAGCTGCAGGAAAAAGCCTTGTTTTCCCGTGCTGTCGATGCGCCTGGACAGATCGCCCGCCGCAGCGCTGCGCACTACATCGGCCACATCCACTTCCGCCCGCGCTTCGGCGGTGCGGTCGCGCCATTCGCAGACAAAGCCCAGATGCGCACCACGCTCGTCGCGGATCGCCGACACGTTCTGCGTGATGCAGGTGGCGCGGTACTGCACTTCGCGTTGCGCTGCGCCCTGGCGGTCGAGACGCTGGTAGATTTCCGCGTCCTGCGCATTGCCCACTTCCAGCAGCGACACCGGTTGCCCGACCAGGTTGGCGGTGCGATTGAACGCCGGCGCGCAGGCCTGGATATCGTCTGCATAGGTGTGCAGCAAAGACTGCAGCGCGGTGTTGGTGTAGATGATGGTCAGGTCCGGGTCGGCGATGTACATGCCGGTGGACGCGTTATCCAGCGCAGTGCGAATGCGCAGGTTTTCTGCGGCGATGCTGCGCTCGCGCTCCAGGCGTTCGCGCAGGTCGCGCTGCATGCGCGACAGTGCCGCCATCAGGCTGCGCGTATGTTTTGCGGCCACCGGAATCGGCTGGTCCAGGCGGCCCTCGGCAATGTGTTGCGCGGCGGCCATGGCCAGCTGCGGCTCGCCGCCCAGCAGGCCGAACACCGAGCGCAGGATCCAGCCGGCGGCCAGCGCCAGGCACACGAATGCAAGCACGACGGCACCGCCTTGCTGCCACATCACGCGCTGGCTGTACTGCTCGGCCTGGCTGCGGTTGGCCTCGTTCAAGGCCAGGATGCGCTCGCTGATCGCGCCCATGCGCGTTTCGAGCTGGCCGAACTTGTCGGTGAAATCGCGGTACGCCGCAGCGCTGTCGGCATGCGTTTCGGCCAGCGTCATGACTTGGTCGGCAGAGGCGATGTAGGCCTGCAGCGTGGGTGCCACCGCTTCCAGCTCGCTGCGTAATGCGGGGTCCAGCGGCAGCTTGCGGTTGGCTTGCACTGCATCGCGAAATTCGCCGGCATGTTCGCCCAGCGATGCGCGGGCGTCGGCGATGCCGGCATCGTCCTGGCGCGATGCGGCGAGCAGCCCGACAGTGACGTCGCCGCGCAAGGCGTCGTGCATCATGTCGGCCTGCATGTGGTTGCGCAGCGCATCGGAAGAGATCACCTGCGCGGCGATGGCTTCCAGCAGTCCGCGCTGACCGTTGTAGCCCACACCGCCCAGGGCGAGCAGCGCCAACGCGGCCACCAGCACCAGAGCGCCCAACATATGCATGATCTTCATTGCGCGGTCCGTGTCAGAAGCGGAAAGACAGACCGACGCCAAGGGCGTGGTCGGGTGAGCGGTCGTTGAGGCCGCGGCTGTACACCGCGTCCAGTTGCACATCGTTGTTCAACAGCCAGGCCGAGCCGACATCGAGCAGTGCCACGCTGCCGCCATCGTCGCTCTTGGCGATCTGCGGCAATGCCACTTCGACGAAGGAGCGCACGCGATCGTTCCAGGCTTTGCCCAGTACCGCACCCAGGATGCCTGCGGTGTAGCGATGGCCGTCGCCGTCATCGTCCCAGATCACGCCGGGCATCACGCCGGCAGAGATGCTGTCGCTGAGATCCCATTCGGCCACCAGCCGGAACGAGGGACGCGCCCCGTGACCACGCAGGGCCTGTGCGCCGCTGGGCAGATCCACATGCAGCAACCAGGCCAGCGAGGTCTTGCCACTGTCGGAGCTGGCCAGATGATGTTTGATGCCGAGCGAGACATCGGACATACCGCTGATGTTGGATTCGCCGGGCAGGTCGATGTGCTGCCAGCCATCGGTTTCCAGCCGCAATTCCCAGGTCTGGCCGAGCCCGTAGCGGAATAGCGTCGGTGTGGAATAGCCATCGACCGAGGCATCGCGCTCCCACGCAGCGCTGGTTTCCACCTGCAGCCGATGGTTGCCGACGGTGAGGCTGGACTCGACGAAATCGGGTCGATCGGTCGCGATGGGGTCTTCGGCGCGAGCATGGCCAACGACACACAACAGCGCAAGACAGCTGGCGAGAATAGATGACTTCATGGTGACCCCTGCAGCGATCAAGCCTCGGACGCATGCGTCTGCGCGTGTTGTCTGCACAAGCGCGCATGCGGTGTGTGAGCGGCTGTTGCGGTGGGGCACAGGCAGCCGTTGTCACCCAGGCTAACGGCAACGTCAGATAAATCTTTAAGCATTGCCGATGGGTGGAGCCAGGCGGGGCGGGGTGCGTGTGCAGTGCCGGGTCGCTAGTAGCGCTTGCGTCTGCTTGGTACGCCCATCACGCAGATGGGTGCTGGCGTTGCGGCAACGCCATGCAGCACGGGTGATGCGTTTGAACGACGTAGCGGGCAATTGTTGGGTGCCACGTGCGTGCCGGCATCGCGCAGGCTCGGCGCAACGCGCAGTGTGCGCAAGACGGCGTCTTGCACAGACGCCGTCGCTGGATCACGCGTGCTTAGAGCGGCTCGCAAAACGTAGCGAGCAGTCGTCAGGTGGGTGTGGGCGGCGCGCTCAGAACTGGAATGTACGCGTGGTGCATGCCGCACCTAACACCGGCACGCGCTTCTCCGGAACGGAGGGCGGGAGACCCGCGCCCACCTGGCGGTGAGCACGGTGGTTTTGTGAGCTGCTCTTAGAAATCCTGCCACTGGCTATCGTTGCCGGCCGTGTTGGCCGATGGCTTGCCCGACTGGCGCGCAGGTGCGGCGATGCGGGTGCTGCCGGTGGATGCGCGCTTGGACGAGGGCAGGGCACGGACAGCCGGCTTGGCGGCAAACGCAGCGCTTGCGGGTGCGGCCACCTGGCTGAGTTTGAACACGGCGACCGCTTCGGTGAGCTGCCCGGCCTGTTCTTCCATCGCACGCGCGGCGGCGGTGGCTTCTTCCACCAGCGCGGCATTCTGCTGGGTGGCTTCGTCCATCTGCGTCACTGTGAGATTGACCTGCTCGATGCCGCTGGATTGTTCCTGCGACGCCGCCGAGATCTCGCCCATGATGTCGGTGACGCGCTGCACGCTGGCCACGATTTCGCTCATGGTGGTGCCAGCCTGATGCACCAGCGAGGAGCCTTGCGCCACCTTGCTCACCGAGTCGTCGATCAGGTGTTTGATTTCCTTGGCGGCGCCGGCAGAGCGCTGCGCCAACGTGCGCACTTCCGAGGCCACCACGGCAAACCCGCGGCCTTGCTCGCCGGCGCGCGCCGCTTCCACCGCGGCGTTCAACGCCAGGATATTGGTCTGGAAGGCGATGCCATCGATGACACTGATGATCTCGGCAATCTTCTTGGACGAGGTTTCGATACCGGACATGGTGGTGACCACCTGCGCCACCACCGCGCCGCCATGCGAAGCGACATCGGCGGCGCCGATCGCCAGCTGGTTGGCCTGGCGCGCGTGTTCGGCATTTTGCTTGACGGTGGAGGTGAGCTCCTCCATCGAGGCGGCGGTTTCTTCCAGATTGGCCGCCTGTTGTTCGGTGCGCTGCGACAGATCGTTATTGCCGGCAGCGATCTCGCTGGCAGCCGCATTGATTTGCGTGGCCGAGGTCTGGATGCCGGAGACAATGCCGGTGAGCTGCGCCACGGTGGCGTTGGCGTCATCGCGCATGCGTGCGAATACGCCGGCAAACTGCCCATCCATGCGCACGGTGAGGTCGCCCTCGGCGAGCGCGCTGAGCAGGCTGGAAATACGCTCCAGGCCTTGCGAGGTGGTTTCCAGCAAGCCGTTGAGTTGGCGGCCGAATTCCAGATAGAACCCGTGCTTGTCGTCCAGCGCCAGACGCTGGCCGAAATCGCCCATCAACGCCGATTGCACCAGCGCCGCCACTTCCTTCTGCGTGCTGACTTCAGTGCTGACATTGCGCCACAGCAGCATGCTGCCGCTGCGATGACCATCGGCCGCGTACAGCGGGGTCATGGTCAGATCCAGCGTCACCGGGCCGAAGCTGTAGCGCTCCGACGTGGTGGACTGCAATTGCTGCAGCTGCTGCGCACGCGCCTTGCCCTCGCTGTCGGTACCGAACACGTAGTCCAGCGGCTTGCCGACCACCGCATCGGCGCTGAAGCCGGTCTGGCCCTTGGCATGGAAAGCAGGCTCGCCGTGCTTGAACGAGGTGTGCAGCGCCTCGGTAATGAACACTGCGTTGTGTTGTTCGTCGGCCAGCAACACTTCCATCTCGGAGTGTTCCAGCGCGGTGCGGATGCGCAGGTTTTCGTTGGCGATGGCGGTGTCGCGTTCAATCCGCGCACGCAGGTCGTCCTGCATGCGCTGCATGGCGCCCATCAGCCGGCCCACTTCGTCCCGACGCTGCACGGTGATGTGGTTATCGAGCTTGCCCGAGGCGATCGCATCGGCCACGCCCACTGCCGATTCCAGCGGGCGCACCACCTGGCGACGCAGCAGCAGGAACAACGCACCGCTGAGCACCACCGCGGAGGCCAGGCCCACCAGCAGGATCGTCCACAGCAGGTGATGCGCCTGTTGCATGATGGCCGCATACGGCACCACCACGCCCAGCGCAAAACGCTCCTGCGCCTTGCCGATCTGAAGCGGCACATACGCACTCACCGTGCCGTCGGCATCGGGAGTGAAATCCACCGAATCCTTGCCGTCCTTGATCGCGTCGAGCATGGCGCGGTGGCGCGCGTCGGTGAGCGGCTTGCCGATGCGCGCGGTATCGCGCGATGACAGCACCACGCCGGCGGGCGACAGCAGTTCGACATACCCATTTTCCATCGGGCGCAATGCACCCAGGCGCTGCTGCAACGCAGCCAGTGCCACGTCCACGGTCACGGCACCCAGATACTTGCCGTCCTGCAGGATCGGCGTGGACAAGGTGGTCATCAGCACCGTCTTGCCGCCAATCTTGTAGTCGTAGGGTTCGGCAACGGTTTGCCGCAGCAGGGCACGCGGCTTGAGATTCCAGTCGCCAAGGCCCGGGGTTTCGTAATCGGTGAGCGGCTCACGCACCAGCGTCTGGCCATCGCGCCCCCAGTACGTCATGAACCGGCCGGTGGCGTCGTGGCCCTTGGCGTTGGCAAAGTCGCTGTCCTTGCCATCGAAGGCCTGCGCTTCCCACAGCGTGCCCATGCCCACCCACTCGGGGTGATCCTGCAGCTGGTCGTGTATTACCGCAGCCGCCGTATCGCGGCCGATGCCGCCATTGGCGCGTTGCACCAGCAAGCTGGTGGCCAGCGATTGGCCGGTGGTCAGTGCCTGACCCAGTTCGCTGCCGATCTGCTCGGCCTGATAGCGCGCGGCATTCTGCATCGTGGCCTGGGCAGACGCACTCAGGGCACGACTGCTTTGCCAATAGGTGATGGCCGCAGTCAGGCCGAAGCACAGCGAGGCGATGACCGCAGTGCCGAACATCAGGCGGTACGCAAGGCGGCCGCCGAAACGTGAGTGCGAGGAGAGCGAGGTCATGGGCGTGGCTGCAAAGGGAGGGGAGGAACCGGCTGATGCGGATTAGCAGATAGCGAGATCAGCACCATCAGGAGCGCGGCGGTCAGGCGGGCGCGGACGATGTTCGGAATCGGCATGTACCCCCCGACACCACTTTCCTCCGCGCCCTACCGGTCTGACAGCCACTTACGACGTGTTGCCGGCCGCTATCAGTAAGCGGCCAACGCCACGCGCTTGGGTGCGCGCACGCCTGCATTGCCATGCTGAGTGGCGGATGCGGCAACCACCCGGAACGTCGACACCGCATCGTCCAGCTGCTGTGCCTGCTGCTGCATCGCGTTGGCGGCAGCGGTGGCTTCTTCCACCAGCGCGGCGTTCTGCTGGGTGCTCTCGTCCATCTGGGTGATGGTGAGATTGACCTGTTCGATGCCGGCCGACTGTTCCTGCGAGGCGGCGGAGATCTCGCTCATGATGTCGGTCACGCGCTGCACCGAGGACACGATATCGGCCATGGTCTTGCCGGCCTGATCCACCAGTGCCGACCCCTGCGCCACCTTGCCGACCGAGTCGTCGATCAGATGCTTGATCTCTTTCGCAGCACCGGCCGAGCGCTGTGCGAGCGTGCGCACCTCGGAGGCGACCACCGCGAAACCGCGGCCTTGCTCGCCGGCACGCGCCGCTTCCACCGCCGCGTTCAATGCCAGGATGTTGGTCTGGAACGCGATGCCGTCGATGACACTGATGATCTCGGCGATTTTCTTGGACGAGGTCTGGATGCCGGACATGGTGTCCACCACCTGGCTCACCACCTGGCCGCCCTGCGATGCGACGCTGGCCGCGCCGATCGCCAACTGGTTGGCCTGACGCGCGCTTTCGGCATTCTGTTTGACGGTCGAGGTGAGCTCTTCCATCGAGGCGGCGGTTTCTTCCAGATTGGCCGCCTGTTGCTCGGTGCGCTGCGACAGATCGTTGTTGCCGGCGGCGATTTCGCTTGCCGAGCCGGTGATCGAACCGGCCGCCTGCTGGATGCGCCCGACGATGCCGGCCAGCTGCGTGGCCGTGGTGTTGGCATCGTCCCGCATACGTGCGAACACGCCGTGGAACTCGCCGTCCATGCGCGCGGTGAGGTCGCCTTCGGCCAATGCGGCCAGCAGCTCGGACAGCTTGCCCAGATTGCGGTCGCTGACTTCCATCATCGCGTTTAGGTCGTTGATCATGCGCGCCGAATCGTGCTTGAAGCGGGTTGCATCGCCACGCTGGCTGAAATCGCCACTGGCCGCTGCCTGCGCCAGGCGCTTGATCTCGGTGTTGATGGCCAGCAGGCTGGCCTTGGCCGCGTCGACCGCTTCGTGCAGTACCGCACGCGTGCCGGGCAGGCGGACCGCGTCGCGCGTCAGGTCGCCCTGTGCGTATTCGTTGAGGATGCCGATGGCATCGACGATGGCATCCAGGTGCTCGAAGAGCATGGTGTTGATGCCGGAGGCCAGCTCGCCATAGACGCCGGGGAAATCGGTGGGCATGCGGTGGGTGACGTCGTCGCCGGCATGCATGTGCATCATCACCTTGGTCTGCGCGGAGAAGCGCTCCAGGGTGTGCACCATGTCGTCGGTGGCCTTGAGCATCTGGCCGATTTCATCGTTGCCATGTTCGGCAGTGCGCACGCTCAGGTCGCCACGTGCGACGCCCTTGATCGCCGCCAATGCACGCGAGACCGGCTCCAGGATCGAGTTGCCGATCATCCAGCCGACCAGCAGGTTGAGCAGCATCAGCACGCCACCGGCCAGGGTCACGATGCCGGTAAACGCCAGCGCCTGCGACTGGGTGTCGTCCAGATACACACCGGTGCCGATTACCCAGCCCCACGGCTTGTAAAGCGCCGCATACGAGGTCTTCTGTACCGGGTCCTTCTGCCCGGGCTTGGCCCAGGTGTAATCGACATAGCCGCCGCCAGCCTGCGCGGCGGTCACGAACGCCGGAAAAATACGCTTGCCGTCCGGGCTGAGCACATCGGTCAAGGGCTTGCCATTGAGGTCCGGGCGGGTGGGATGCATCAGCATCACCGGCGCCTGGTCGGTGACGTAGATGTAGTCCACGCCACCGCGTGCGCGCATGGTGGACAAGGTGGACAGCGCTCTGCTCTTTGCAGTGGCCACGTCCATCTCGCCCTTGTCGGCGCGCTCGGCGTAGCCGTTGACCACCGCCATCGCCATTTCGATCTGGCTCTTGAGCCCGTCGCGACGCGTATCGGTGAGATCGACGTACTGCATGCGTGCCGCGATGACGGCAAGGATGATGATGCCCAATGCAACGAGCGCGGTTTGGGCGAAGAATTTGCGCTTGAGCGGCACATTGGCCAACGTCTTTGCGAGCGAGCTCTTGAACGTCATGACAGGTATCCAGCGAGAGGATTGTGACCGGGATAAGTCGAATAGCGACCCGGTAATAGAAATGTTGAGCGTTGCGTGACGTCAATTGCTCCGGCACGGCGTGCAACGCACCGACATCTGGCCGGCACGCCATCGCCTGCGTCGCGACAGCGCCATCTGTTGACGCCTACACACCGAAACATGCAGGCACCGCGCGGCGCGCACGATCCGCTGCAAGGCAGATCACGTGAAGCGGCACAGCGT
Source organism: Xanthomonas sp. WHRI 10204 (assembly GCF_040202875.1). NCBI lineage: Bacteria > Pseudomonadati > Pseudomonadota > Gammaproteobacteria > Lysobacterales > Lysobacteraceae > Xanthomonas > Xanthomonas sp. WHRI 10204. The sequence continues at coordinate 2,346,187 of NZ_JBEGDW010000001.1, read as the reverse complement.
GTTGTAGAGGGGATGGCGGTGGCCGTACTGCGGCCGATCGGCGCACGCCGGAATGCGCTTAGCGGTGCTGCGGCGTGCCGACCTTGGCCACCGAAGCCTGCAGGTTCTGCAGCTCGGTCCAGAGTATCTGGTGGGTATCGCCGGGCTGGCCAAGCGACAAGGCTTGCGCTTGGTACAGGTCACCAGCATGCAGGGCGCGATTGGCCAGACGCTGTTGCGCCAGGTACTGGCCCAGCTGCTGCTGCACCACTGCAAACTGGCGCGCCTGCTCACCCTGCGGCGCAGTGGCCTGGAAATAGCCGGCATGCCGGGCGATGCGTTGACGCAGGTTGCCCATGCGCTCGTCATAGGCCTGCACGCGTGCCGCATCGTGCGCGGCGGCGAGCTGGGCACGTTGGTCGTCGCGCAATTGCACCAGGTCGATGGCAAGCGACTGCAGTGCGCTCACCGGCACGCTGTCCAGCAGCACGGAGACCGGTGCGGCCGGTGCGGCAAACGAGGGCGGCAACGACACGCCAGCTGCCAGCACGGCGACGGCGAATGCGGCGCCCAGCATGTTGCGGGCAGAGCGGATGGAATTGGCGGTGTGCATGCGGACATCCTTCGACATGGCGCGGGCGCTTCCGCCCTCATTGCTGTGTGTATCGGCCGCAGAAGCTTGCGCTTGATCACCTTTCGACCAACGGCAGCGCAGGCGGGTGAATCGTTGGTGTGGTGAAGCGCCCGATGATGCGGTTTTGTAGCGTCCAGATAGCAGAACGCCCCGGTGGTTGGCCGGGGCGTTCTGGGGCTTTGGGTGAGGCGGCGTGAGGACGACTGGTGCCGTGACGCTGAGCCGTCCCCTCACCCGAATCCACCTCCGTGCGGGAGGTGGGTTAGCGTCGTGCGCTTAGAACTCGCGCCAGTTCGCCTGGTTATCGGTGGCCGTTACCAGGGCTGGGCGCGAGACGATCGTGGGTTTGATCGCCGGCTTCGCTTTCACAGATCCAACGTGGCGGGGCGCACCCGTCGGGGCGACGGATGTCAGCCGCTGCGGGGCAGGGCGGGTTGCCGTTGCCGGCTGCGTCTGGCCGGGGTGGAGTTTGAAGATCGCCACTGCATCGGACAACTGGCCGGCCTGTTCTTCCATCGCCCGTGCGGCGGCGGTGGCTTCTTCCACCAGCGCGGCGTTTTGCTGGGTGGCCTGGTCCATCTGCGTGACGGTGAGGTTGACCTGCTCGATGCCGGCCGACTGCTCCTGCGAGGCGGCGGAGATCTCGCCCATGATGTCGGTGACGCGCTGCACGCTGGCCACGACCTCGGTCATGGTGGTGCCGGCCTGGTCCACCAGCCGCGAACCTTCGGCGACCCTGCTCACCGAGTCGTCGATCAGGTCCTTGATCTCTTTCGCCGCACCGGCCGAGCGTTGCGCCAGGGTGCGCACCTCGCTGGCCACCACCGCAAAGCCGCGCCCCTGGTCGCCGGCACGCGCCGCTTCCACTGCCGCATTCAAGGCCAGGATATTGGTCTGGAAGGCGATGCCGTCGATGACGCTGATGATGTCGGCAATCTTTTTCGACGAGGCCTGGATATCGGCCATGGTCGCGACGACCTTGCTGACCACTTCGCCACCTTGCGAGGCCACGTTGGCGGCACCGATGGCGAGTTGATTGGCCTGGCGTGCGCCTTCGGCGTTCTGCTTGACGGTGGAGGTGAGCTCCTCCATCGAGGCGGCGGTTTCTTCGAGATTGGCGGCCTGTTGTTCGGTGCGCTGCGACAGGTCGTTGTTGCCGGCAGCGATTTCGCCGGCAGCGGTATTGATCGATTTGGTAGCCAGCTGGATACGCCCAACGATGCCGGACAACTGCGCGGTGGTGGCATTGGCGTTGTCGCGCATCTGCGCAAACACGCCATGGAACTGGCCGTGCATGCGCTCGGTCAGGTCGCCGGCGGCAATGGCCTGCAGCACCTTGGACAACGCACCCAGATTGCCGTCGGCAGTGGCCATCAACTGGTTGAGGCTTTCCACCATCGCCAGAAAATCATGCTGAAACCGCTGCGTATCGCCACGCACGCTGAAGTCGCCATTGGCGGCAGCCTGCGCAAGCAACTGGATCTCGCTATTCATTGCCGAGAGATTGCGCTTGACCGCATCCATGGTGTCGGTGAGCACGGCCTTCTCGCCGGGCAGGCGGTCCATGTCCTGACTCAGGTCGCCGATGGCATAGCGCGACATGATCTGCGCCAGCTTCATCTTTACTTCGATATGCGATGCGACCAGTGCATTGGTGTCGCGCACCATGCTGCCGTATTCGCCGGGAAACGCTGCCTGATCCATGCGGAAGCTGATCTGGCCAGCGTCGTGCCGGCGCGCCATGTCCTGCTGCGCAGCGGCCACGGCTTTGAGTTGATCCTGCATGCCGCGCATGCTGGTCAACAATTGACCAGGCTCGTCGCGCGGCTGCGGGCCGATCGGATTATCCAGCTTGCCGTGCGCGATCGCCTCGGCCACCTGGGTGGCCTGTTGCAAGGGGCGCACCAGGCTGCGCGAAATCAGCCACGCCAGTGCAGCGGCCAGGCCGGCCGACAACAGGCCGAAGGCGATCAAGGCGCGATTGGCCAGTGCCACGCTGCTCAGGATCGTGTCTGCCCCGGCGGCGTTCTGCTGGTTCTGCAATTCCACCGCCGCGGCGATCGCCTTGGAGCGGCGTTCCAGCAAGGGCTGCGCTTCGCCATTCAACAGCTGCTTGGCGCCGTCGAGATTGCCATCGCGCACCATGCCGAGCAGGCGGTTGTTGGTGGCGCGGGCAGCGGTGAGGCTGTCCTGGATGGCCTGGCGCGCGCGCATGCCGTCGGTGTTGGTCGGAAGCTGCTGCAGCGCGGCCCACAGCTGTGCGTAATGCGCGCGATTTTCCTTGAGCTGCGCATCGACGGCGGGCAGTTGTTGCGGTGCGGCCAACATGAAGTCGCGCATGTAGCGCTCGCCGAGCATGTTGCTTTCGCGCATCTGGTTGAGCAGCGCGGCCTTGCGATTGTTGACCTCGATGATGATCGAGACCTGGTGTTTGACGGTCTTGAACTCGTACAGCGCCAGGGTGGTGGAGCCGGCCAACAAAACGATCAGCAACGCGAATGCCAACGCCAGGCGTCGCCCGACGGTCAGGGAGTGCAGGAATTTCATGGTGATTCTCTAAGGGAGGGTGGAAAAGAGGTACACCGGTAGCGTTCGCTCGCCGGGTTTCTTAAGCCACTCGGGCTTGCTTGGCACGCCTGCGTTCAGCGCGGTCGACGCCAACACGACGCATTGGCGCGATGCGCAGGGCGGCTGGCGCGTGCAAGGCGATGACACAGGCACCGTGGTTTGCAAGCCTTCTATTGCGCGCTGCTGAGCGCTGTGGGCTACGTGGTTTCCCAGGGCGGCATCGTGTGCTGCTACTGGAGGCGCGAGACTACAAGCGGCTTCCTGCATACCCGTAGAAACGCACAAGCCCCGGCATCGCTGCCAGGGCTTGGTGGTGTAGGCTGCATAACCGCAGCCGATGTCGCGAAAGACCTCAGAACTCGTGCCAGCTGGTGTCCCCACCGGAGGCGGCTGCCAGGGTGGGGCGTGCCACGGTTTTCGTTTTGCTCGCCGGTGCGGCGGTGGCGGAAGCGCGCTTGGCCACAGGCGTTTTGAGCGGCTTGCGCGCTGTCGGGGCGGGGCGCGCCGGTATCGTCACCGTAGCGGTGGGCTGCAGCTTGAAGATCGCTACGGCGTCGGACAGCTGGCCGGCCTGTTCTTCCATCGAACGTGCGGCAGCGGTGGCTTCTTCCACCAGCGCGGCATTCTGCTGGGTGGCTTCGTCCATCTGCGTCACGGTGAGGTTGACCTGCTCGATCCCGCTGGATTGCTCCTGCGATGCGGCAGAGATCTCGCCCATGATGTCGGTGACGCGCTGCACGCTGGCCACGATATCGGCCATGGTCTTGCCGGCCTGGTCCACCAGCAGCGAGCCTTCGGCGACCTTGCCGACCGAGTCGTCGATCAAGTGCTTGATCTCTTTTGCGGCACCGGCAGAGCGCTGCGCCAATGTGCGCACTTCGGAAGCAACCACGGCGAAACCGCGGCCCTGTTCGCCGGCACGTGCCGCTTCCACTGCTGCGTTCAAGGCCAGGATATTGGTCTGGAAAGCGATGCCGTCGATGACCGAGATGATCTCGGCGATCTTCTTCGACGACACCTCGATGCCGGACATGGTGGTGACCACCTGCGCGACCACATCGCCGCCTTGCGAGGCCACCGTCGCTGCGCCGATGGCGAGCTGATTGGCCTGACGCGCATGCTCGGCGTTCTGCTTGACGGTGGAGGTGAGCTCCTCCATCGAGGCGGCGGTTTCTTCCAGGTTGGCCGCTTGTTGCTCGGTTCGCTGCGAGAGGTCGTTATTACCGGCGGCAATCTCGCTGGCCGCGGCATTGATCGACACGGTGGCGTGCTGAATCCGCCCGACGATGCCAGACAACTGCTCGGTGGTGGCATTGGCATCGTCGCGCATCTGCGCAAACACGCCATTGAACTCGCCGTGCATCTGCGCCGTCAGATCGCCGGCTGCAATCGCCTGCAACACCCCCGACAACGCGCGCAGATTGGTGTCGGAGGTGGCCATCAAGGTGTTGAGGCTCGCCACCATCGCGTGGAAGTCGTACTGGAAGCGCTGCGCATCGCCGCGCACGCTGAAGTCGCCATTGGCGGCGGCCTGCGCCAGCATCTTGATCTCGCTGTTCATCGAAGAGAGATTGCGCTTGACGGTGTCCATGGTCTCGGTGAGCACGGCCTTTTCGCCGGGCAGGCGTTGCATGTCCTGGCTCAGGTCACCGATGGCATAGCGCGACATGATCTGCGTCAGCTGCATCTTCACCGCGATATGCGAGCCGACCAGCGCGTTGGTATCGCGCACCATGGTGCCGTAGTCGCCAGGAAATGCGTCTGCGTCCATGCGGTAGCTGATCTGGCCGGCGTCGTGGCGTTGCGCCATGTCCGATTGCGCGGCCAACACGGCCTGCAGCTGCTGTTGCATGCCTTGCATGCTGTGCAGCAACTGACCGGTTTCATCGCGGCTGTCCACGCTGATGAGGTTGTCCAGCTTGCCTTGTGCAATGGCGCCGGCCACACGGGTGGCGCGGCCAAGCGGGCCGGCGATGCTGCGGGCGATGAACCAGCCTGCAAAAGCGGCCAACAACATCGCCACGACCATCGCGGTCAGCATGATCTTCAGCGAGCTCTGATACCCGGCTTCGGCACTGGCGATCTCCGCATCCATGTGTGCGATGTTGAATTTGGTCAACTCCACCAGCTTGGCGAACAGCTCGCGGCGCAGCGGACGTGACTGTTCGTCAGATACCTTGCTGGCCGCAGTGAAGTCACCGGCGCGCACGGCAGCAGCCATCGCCGCGTTGGCGCCGTAGTACCCGTCCAACTGCTGCTTGACCGCGTTATACAGTTCGGTTTCCTTGCCAGCGGTCATGGTCTTGGTATACGCCGCCTGTGCGCTATCCACCTCGGCACGCGTCTTGGCCATGCGCTCGAAATAATTCTTCACCGCGTCCGGATCGTTGGCGCGTGCCAGCTGTGCCAGCTCGTAGGTGCGGAATTCGCCCAGCAAGGCGCGCATTTCGCTCAATTGCTGCACGGCCGGCGCCCAGGTGTGGCCGATTTCGCGCAGCAGCTGCGCGTTGGTATGCATGCGCACCAGCGCAAACGCACCCAGGGACAGGGTGATCAAGGTGGTGAAAAAGAAGGCGACAGCGAGCTTGCGCGCAACGGCGAGATGACGAAACCAATTCATGGGAGTCGACTTTCAAAAAGATCAATGGAAACCATTGGCGTCGGCATCTTCGCAACGCGGAGGACGGTCGTTGGATCAAGCAGTGGGGCAGTGAAGCCCGACGCGTCGCCATGCATGGAGCAGGGCGGTGACGCATGCCGGCGGGCCCTAGACCGTCGGCGGATACTCCGTGTCGTTATGGCTTACCACCGCGGCATCCTTGCCGCAGTGACTGCGCTACCATCAGGCTGCCTGCGGCACCTTCAACGAGCGCACCAGTCCGCCGATATCCACGATCAGCGACACACGGCCATCGCCCAGGATGGTGGCGCCAGAGACGCCTGGAATGCGGCGGTAGTTGTTTTCGATGTTCTTGACGACAACCTGTTGCTGGCCGAGCAGTTCGTCCACTTCCAGCGCGATCTTCTGGCCGTCGCCTTCGACCACCACCACCAGCGGTTCCTTCGAGGACTGTTGCCCGCCGAATCCGTAGTAATTGGTGAGCGAGAGAATCGGCAGATACTCGCCACGCACTCGCAGCACCCGGCCTTCGCCTGCCATCGAGCGGACGTCTTCGGCGGCCGGCTGCAGCGCTTCGAGCACGTAGGACAGCGGCAGGATCAGCGTTTCGCCGGCCACCGAGACGGTCATGCCGTCCAGAATGGCAAGGGTCAGCGGCAGACGGATCAGCACGCGGGTACCGCTGCCGGCGCTGCTTTCCAGCTGTACTTCGCCACCCAAGCCCTGGATGTTGCGGCGGACCACGTCCATGCCCACGCCACGACCGGAGAGATCCGTGACGGCATCGGCGGTGGAGAAGCCCGGTGCGAAGATCAGGTCCCACACCTGCGAATCGGTCGGGTTGTCCGGCACGGCGATGCCGCGTTCGGCCGCTTTTTCCAGGATCTTGGCGCGATTGAGGCCACGGCCGTCGTCGCTGACTTCGATCACGATGTGGCCACCCTGATGCGAGGCCGCCAAGGTGATCGTGCCGGTCTCGTCCTTGCCGGAGGCGCGGCGCGCATCGGGCATTTCCAGACCATGGTCGATCGAGTTGCGCACCAGATGCACGAGCGGGTCGGCGATCTTTTCGATCAACCCCTTGTCCAGTTCGGTGCTTTCGCCAATGGTGCGTAGACGCACCTGCTTGCCGAGACGGCTGGACAGGTCGCGCACCAGGCGCGGGAAGCGGCGGAACACCGCATCGACGGGCAGCATGCGCACGCCGATGACCGCTTCCTGCAGATCGCGGGTATTGCGCTCGAGCAGATCCAGACCGGCGAACAGCTGTTCGGCATGCGCCGGGTCCAGCCCGGCGGAGACCTGCTTGAGCATGGCCTGCGTAATCACCAACTCGCCGACCAGGTTGATCAATGCATCGACCTTGTCGACGCTGACGCGGATGGAGCTTTCGGCTTCTGCAGCAGCGGCCGGTGCAACGGCCGCCACTGGCGCTGCGGCGTCTACCGCCAGGCTCGGCGGCGGGCCGGGCACCGCCATCGGGCGGATGTCCAGCTCGCAATCGTCCACCACCCAGGCGAAGGTGTCTTCGATCTTGCTGCGCGGAATCTTGCCGATCAGGCCCAGATCCCACGCCAGATAGGCTTCCAGCGGGTCGATGCTTTCAAAGCCCGGCATGCGCTCCAGACGCGCGGCAATCTGCAGCGGGCCAAGATGCTCCAGCTCGCGGATGATGCGCAGCGGGTCGTTGCCGCTCATGAACAGCGACGGCGCCGGGGTGAAACCGATATGCCAGGCTTCGGGTTCTTCTTCCTTCGGCTTGGCGACCACCACGGCGGCCGGCGCTTCGCCGGCCAGCACCGCGTTCAAGCGCATATGCACGGCCTTGACCGCGGCCGGGTCGGCCGGAGTGCCGTGTTCGGCTTCGCGCAGCAGGGCGCGCAGCACATCGACCGAACCGAGCATGGCATCGACCGCATTGGGTTCGAGCTGGCGCTTGTTGGAGCGCAACTCGTCCAGCAGCGTCTCCAGCACGTGGGTCAGGCCGGCGACGGCCTCGAACCCGAAAGTGGCTGCACCACCCTTGATGGAGTGTGCGGCGCGGAACACCGAGTTGATGATTTCCGGGTCGCGGTTGCCCTCTTCAAGGGACAACAGCCCGGCCTCCATCGCGTCGAGCCCTTCACGGCTTTCCTCGAAAAAGGTGGCGTGGAAACGTTGCAGGTCCATGCTCATGGGCGTGAGATCCGATGGTGAAGCGAGTAAGGATTAACCGAGAACTTTCTGCACGGTGGCGATCAGCTGTTCTGGATTGAACGGCTTGACCAGCCAACCGGTGGCACCGGCGGCCTTGCCTTCGGACTTCTTGTCGGCCGCCGATTCGGTGGTGAGCATCAGCATCGGAGTGAACTTGTAGTCCGGCAGCTGGCGCAGCTCGCGAATCAGCGAGATGCCGTCCATGTTGGGCATGTTCACGTCGGTGACCACCGCATTGAAGCGCTGGCCCTTCGCGCGGCCCAGCGCAACGGCGCCGTCTTCGGCTTCTTCGACGGCAAAGCCGGCGGAGGTGAGGGCGAAAGAGACCATCTGGCGCATTGACGCCGAATCGTCCACCACCAAGATACGTGCGCTCATGCGGCGTTCTCCACAGATTTCAGGTTGTCATTGGATGCGGAAAGTCCCAGTGCGTCGGTGACGCCGAGCAGACGTGCCGCATCTCTAAAGGTGTCGTTGCAGCCATCGAATTCGGTGTGCAGACCGGCCTGGCGGCGGGTTTGCACAAAGGCGCAGAGCAACTGCACGCTGGCGGTGTGGATACGGCGGACTTCACCGGCATCAAGCACCAGGTCGCCGCCCTGGGTTAGGAATTCGGCAAGCTTCTGCTTGAGGTCGGCGCTGGTCTCGATGCCGAGATCCTCACCCAATGTCACTGTGCTCATTGTTGCTCCGAACGGCTGGTTCTATGCGTACTAACGGCGGAAGGCGGAAAAGCTTTAACGGTGAATCGGCGACACGCCAGATTGTGCAAGCCCTGCGTTAATGCAGCAGGTGCGTGGCATCGAGCAGGATCATCGGTTGATGGCCCAGGCGGGCGACACCGCGGAACAGGTTGTTGGAAATACGGCACAGGCGTGCGTTGTCCGGCGGCTCGATCTGGTGATCGGTGAGGCTGGTGACGTCTTCCACGGCCGACACACGCAGGCCCATGGTTTCGCCGTTTTCTTCCAGCACCACCACGCGGGTGTGCAGGTCCATGTCCACCGGCGACGAGCCCAGATGGATCCCCAGATCGATCACCGGCACCACCTGGCCACGCAGATTCATGATGCCGAGCATGGCGCTGGCGGTGCCGCGCAGCGGCAACAGCGGCACCGGCAAGACCACTTCCTGCACCTTGAGCAATTCCAGCGCATACGTTTGTTCGCCACAGCGCAGGCGTAGCCAGCGGGTGCTGCGTTCGCTGGCGCGGCGCTCTGCATGGATCTTGTCGGCCTGGCCAGGCGCAAGCAATGCCTGCAGGCCTTGCGGATACACCGGTGCGGGCGCGGCACGGGGCGGTGCTGCACGCGGTGGGGGTGCCGGCGCTGGCACCGAAACCGGTGCGGCTTCCAGCCCGAACGCCGGGTCGGCATCCATTTCTGCCAGCAGATCGGCAGTCAGCAGGTCCACCGCAGAGGATGCGGTCCCGAAGGCGGGATCGGCGTCCATTTCGGCCATCAGATCGGCCGTGCTCATGAACGGGCTGGGCGCGGCCGTGGCGAATGCCGGGTCGGCATCCATCTCGGCCAGGAAATCGGCAGCGATGTCGGCAGCACTCGGTGCGGCGACCACGGGCGGCCCGAACGCCGGGTCGGCATCCATCTCGGCCAGGAAGTCGGCGGCGATGTCGGCAGCGCTCGGTGCGGCGACCACGGGCGGTCCGAATGCCGGGTCGGCGTCCATCTCGGCCAGGAAATCGGCGGCGATATCGGCAGCGCTCGGTGCGGCGACCACGGGCGGTCCGAACGCCGGGTCGGCATCCATCTCGGCCAGGAAATCGGCGGCGATATCGGCAGCACTCGGTGCGGCAATCACGGGCGCACCGAGTGCCGGGTCCGAACGCAGGTCGGCCAGCAGATCGGCGGCAATGACTTCAGGCGTTGCGGCAACGGCAACCGGCGCTTCGGCGACGGCGACGTCGGTCTCTTCGATCGTGGCAAGCGCGGCAGCGGGCGCAGCGGCCAGGGTTGCAGCGGCAGGCGTGCTCGCGACGGCGGTGGGCATCTCCACACCGGCATCGTGCAGCAGGCCTTCCAGATAATCGTCCAGCTCACCGTTGGCGGTGTGGTTGCTCATGCGGCTTGCTCCATGCGCATCACGTCATCGGCCAGCACCCATTCCAGCGCGCGGCGATAGGCGGACAGGCCGCGGCCCTGATAATCGGCGCCGGTGGCGGGGACGGTCAGTGCGGCGGCGTTGCAAATACGGGTGTCCATCGGAACGGCGTCTTCCCACACCACCGGTCCGTAGGTGGTCTGCATTTCTTTGAGCGTTTCGTTGCCGGCGCGGGTGCGACGGTCGAACAAGGTCGGCAGGATCGACACCGGCAGCTCGCGGCGACGCGAACGCTGCACCATGTCGGCGGTGCGCACCATGCTGGCCAGGCCATGCAATGCGAGCGGCTCGGCCTGGGTCGGCACCACCACGCGGTCGCAGGCGGCCAGCGCGTTGATCATCAGCAGGCCGAGCGTGGGCGGGCAGTCGAGCAGGATGTAATCGTGTTGACCAGCGTGGCGGGTCATGGCGTTCTGCAATGCCAGGCCCAGGCCGGGTTGATTGGCGCTACGGCGCTCCAGCGTGGCCAGTGCGGCTTGCGCGCACACATACGACAGGCCGGGGATGCTGCTTTCGTGCGCCAGGCTGGCCAGATCGCTCGGCGGGGTGCCGAACAGATCCAGCACCCCGCGCGGCGGCGGGTCGACCGCCACGCCGAACGCGCGGGTGAGCGAGGAGTGCGGGTCGAGGTCGATCAACAACACCCGATGGCCGAGCGCGGCCAAGCCGCGACCCAGCGCCAGCGTCGTGGTGGTCTTGCCTACGCCGCCCTTTTGGTTGGCGATTGCCCAGATACGCATCTCACTGCACTCCTTCAATTACGGCGGGGACGGAACTTGTGCCGCTTTCGGTGGTGACGGCCGTTTGGCCGCCGTCTGACTTGGGAAGCTTTGGCGCCCCGGCGGCGGTCGCGTGCAACTGCGATGGCGGATCGGGTGCGAGTGAGCCAGCTGAGTCAGCGAGGATGATCAACACCACACGCCGGTTCGCATTCCGTCCCGCCTCGGTTGTGTTATCGGCACGTGCGCGGAATTCTCCATAGCCCACCATCGCCAATCGTTGCGGGGCGATGCCATCGTCGGCAAACAGGTGCACCACGCTGGCCGCACGCGCCGCCGACAGCTCCCAATTGGAGGGGAACTGCAGGGTGGCGATGGGCTGGTTGTCGGTATAGCCCTCCACGCGCACGCCGTTTGGCGCATCGCGCAGCACCGACGCCAACGTGGACAGCGTTCCGCGGGCGCCGCCGGCCAGGGTGGCCGAGCCGGTACCGAACAGGATGTCGCTGTTGATCTCCACTTCGATCCACAGATCGTTGCGGCGGATGGTGATGAGTTTCTTGTCGATCAGCGGCGACAGCGTCTTGCTCAGCTGTTCGGCAACCGCATCCATCTGCCGCTGTGCACGCGCCAGCTGGGTCTGATTGCGCAGCGACACCGGCATGCGCATCTGCGCAGCCATCGACGGCAGCAGGGTGGGGTCGGTGGGGCCGTTGGAGGCAGCCATCGGCGCGCCGGCCTTGATCACCGACGGGCGGTCGTAGTCGGCGCCCAGGCTCTGGGTCTTGCCCAGTTGCACCGGGCTGGCGTTGGTGGACGAGCCGCCGAACGCGCTGGTCAGCGCCTGCGCCATGACCTTGTATTTGCCCTCGTTGAGCGAGGAGATGGCGTACATCACCACAAAAAATGCGAGCAGCAAGGTCATCAGGTCGGCGTACGGAATCGCCCACGCTTCGTGGTTGCCATGTTCTTCGTGGTGTTTGCGACGACGGGCCATAGCAAGCTCTAATGCAAGTAGCCTGCCAATTTCGACTCGATGTTGCGCGGGTTCTCGCCCTGAGCGATCGCAATCAGCCCTTCGATCGCCATTTCGCGCTCGTTGGTGCTGCAATGGATCACGCTCTTGAGCTTGGCCGCCACCGGCAGAAACAGCAGATTGGCCGAGGCAATGCCGTAAATGGTGGCGGTAAACGCCGCCGCGATGCCGTGGCCGAGCATGGCCGGGTCGGCCAGATTCTTCATCACCGCCATCAGGCCGAGTACCGCGCCGATGATGCCCAGCGTGGGCGCATAGATGCCCATGCCCTCGAATACCTTGGCCGCGGCAAGATCCTGACGCTCCTGGTTATCGACTTCGATTTCCAGCATATGCCGCATGGATTCCGGCTCCACGCCGTCGACCAGCATCTGCAGGCCCTTGCGCAGGAAAGCATCGCTCTGGCGCGGCAGCTGATCTTCCAGGCCCAGCAGGCCCTGACGACGCGCGATGTTGCTCCATTCCACGATACGCGCCAGCAGCTGCGGCCGATCGCTGGACGGCGGCTGGATCACCCAGCGCAGGATCTTGAACGCGCGCCGGAAAACCGCCGGGGAGGTGTGCAGCAGGATCGCCGCCACGGTGCCCACGATCACGATGAGGAAGGCAGCCGGCGACCACAGCGACGAAATGCCGGCGCCTTTCAACACGCTGCCGCCAACGATCGCCACGATCGCCAGCACCAGTCCGATAATGCTCAGTCTGTCCATGGAAGCGGTATCGGCCCAGGCGCGGCGGACTTGATAGATGTGGCCGGTTGGCGCGCCAGAAACTTGTCGTTCTGGGGTATGGGTCTTCGAATTGCCAACTGCGCTGAGAGCGGTAGCGCGGCCGGGGACCGGTTCCTCGGCCGTAAAGGGTCTCGCTGAACTCAGTGGCGCCTCAGGTCAGCCCTTGCGTTACCGAGGCGGACATGGAAGACACGACCGACGCGACACTCAAGCCCCTCTCCTGCGGGAGAGGGGTTGGGGTGAGTGAGGGTACGTCCAGGCGCCGACTGTCGATTGTAGGCTTCGGTGCGGGCGCCAGCGCGGCTGGGAATCGTCTCTTCTAGCTCCACAGACATCCTGTGTGAGTCGCCGTCGCGGCACATCTGTGCGACGGCGACGGCAGCCAGGCGGCGTGTGGTGGCGATGTCCTGGAGCGTGCCAACACGCATGTCGAGCCTGCTTTTTGCTGAGCTCGGTTGCAGTGATGGGGAGCGTGCAGGCGCTTCGGTAAACCGCGTGCGCCTGGTTTCGGGCGAGGGCGTGTTGCGGGCCGCGATGAAGCTGCTGCGGCAAGCAGGCTGTGCCGTGCCGTGCTGCATGCAAGCGTGGCGAGCCCGACCGCGCATCGTGGCGCTTGCAACGCCGCGGCCTGCTGCGCGGCAGAATGCGCTGGCGCATGGGCTGTGATACTTAGCTTTCCGTCGCATTAGAACGATCTAATCGCATCCGCGCAGAAGGGGAGAGAAGAGGAGGGGAAACCGGGTCGCCGCAACGGCGCCGGATATTTTTGCGTCACTCGCGCGGTGTTCTTGTCCGATCGTTGGATCGATACAAAGCCGCCGAAGCCGATCACTATTGGGAGAACATGATCGAAATGAACTGCATGCCATTCGCACGCAACCGCAGCACCTTGTCCGCCGGTATCGCCATCGCCTTGTTCGCGAGCGCCGCCTCCGCCACCGTCTCCGCCCAGCAGGCCGACGGCACGCCGGCGCCCGCGGGCCAGGCCGAGGTGCAGGCCACGGACCTGGACGCTGTGACGGTGACCGGCTACCGCTACGCGATCGAAAAAAGCCTGGAGCAGAAGCGCAACGCCAACGCCGTGGTCGATGTGATCACCGCCGAGGACGTGGGCAAGTTCCCCGACAAGAACGTGGCCGATGCGCTGCAGCGCGTGCCGGGCGCGGTCATCAGCCGCGACGGCGGCGAAGGCAAGAACGTCAGCGTGCGTGGTCTGTCCTCGGAGCTGGTGCTGACCGAATTGAACGGCAACTACATCGCCACCGCCGAGTCCAACGGCGACCCGACGCGCTCGTTCAACTACACGCTGCTGCCGTCGAACCTGCTGGGCAGCGCAGAGCTGTACAAGACCCCGGAAGCACGCATCGACGAAGGCGGCATCGGCGGCACGGTGATCCTGCAGACGCGGCGCCCGCTGGAACTGGAACCACATTCCGGCTTCGTTTCCGCCGAGGGCACCTGGTCCGATACCAGCAAGAAGACCGACGGCCAGTTCTCTGGTTCGTACTCGTGGCACGACAAGGACAACCGCTTCGGTGTCTTCGTTGGCTACACGCAGCAGAAGCGCACCGCACGCACGCTCAATGCCAGTACCGAGAGCTGGCAGTGGTACGGCCGCGACGAAGTTGGCCCGGCGGTGGATGTGAACGGAAATCCGTCGGACTTCAACGCCAACTGGTGGGGCGGCACCGGTTTCTGGGACCAGAACAGCAATTACTCCACCGGTTTCATGATGCCGACGGCGGTCAGCCTGGATGCCAAACGCGAGGAGCGCGAGCGCAAGGGTGGGCAGCTGACCTTGCAGTTCAAGCCAACCGACGACCTGACCCTGACCGCGAACTATTTCCGCTTCGACCTGTCGCAGAACTCGCAGACCAATACCATCAAGATCCCCGAGTGGAACATTGCCCGCTTTAACGGCGACGGCAACTGGCGCGGCGGCCGTCTGCTCGACGGGCTGCAGTTCGATCCCAGCGGCACGATTGTCACTGGCGCCGCCTACAGCCTGCGTCCGGGCAAGACCTACTATTGCAGCGAGGCCCAGGCCGCCGCGGCCGGCCTGCCGCCGGGCGGCTGGGGCTCGGATGACTGCACGGTGCCGACGCCGCAGATCACCGGCAGCTACAACATCGAGAAATCGCAGTCGCAGACGGTGGACCTGGGCGGCGAATGGCGTGGCGAGCAGGTGGACGTGTCGTTCAAGGCCGGCCGCACCTGGGCCAAGGGCGGGCCGGAGCTGCAGTTTTCCTTGCCGATCAAGCCGCGCCTGCAGAACGCCGACGGCAGCTGGACCAACGGTAACTTCGCCAGCGCCTGGGACCTGACCGGCACGCCGTCCATGACCTTCTCGCCGGAGCTGATGCAAAACCTGCGCAACGGCATCCTGCAGGTCGACCTGGGCTCGACCGGCTCGTCCTGGACCCGCAATACCAATCAACAGCAGTACGCGCAGATCGATACCACCTGGCATTTCGACGGCGAGGTCTTCGACTCGCTGCAGTTCGGCCTCAAGCGTCGCGACGGCGGCATTCACCGCAGTACCGGCAACAACTACTGGGTGTGCCCGGGCACCGATCCGGGCGACTACGACAACCGCTACTGGAACGGGCGCTGCAATGCCATCGCCACGCAGTTCTCGCCGGGCCTGCTGTTCGCGCAGGACAATCTGGCCGGTGGCGTCAACGCCAGCGCGTTCCCGGCGATCAACTTCCCGGGCTACATCGGCTACTTGAACCAAACCTACGGCGCGATGCAGACCCGCAGCGAAGACAACTTCGTCTACAACGTCGACGAAGAGATCTATTCCACCTACCTGCAGCTCAACTTCCACACCGAGCGGCTGCGTGGCAACGTCGGCGTGCGGGTAGCGCGCACCGGCCAGCGTGCCGATTCCACCGACAAGGTGACCGCCTACAACGACTATTTCTTCGACGGCGCCGACGGCAGTCCGCTGGCCTGCCAGCAGGGCGCCGCCATGCCCAGCGGCGCCCCGGCCGACACCTATTGCGGGACCGAAGGCTACTGGCGTTTGTCCGACAGCGTGCAGCGCACCGAGTCGTTCGTGGTCAGCGGGCTGGATCGCAACTACACCGACGTGCTGCCGAGTTTCAACCTGGCCTACGACCTGACCGAAAATCTGCTACTGCGCGCGGCAGCCGCGAAGGTGATCGCACGTCCCAGCTACAACGACATCGCCGCGCCTGGCAGCCTGGAGTTCTACAGCCCCGAGTACGTGGCCGACCGGCGCCTGACCGGCGGTGCCAGCGAGCAGGGCTGGTACGGCTCGGGCAGCAACAAGAACCTGGAGCCGTACAAGGCCAACCAGTTCGACCTGGGGCTGGAATGGTATTTCCACCCGGGTTCGGTGGCGGGTGTGGGGCTGTTCCGCAAGAACGTGGAGAACTTCGCGGTCGACGTGATCAGCGACGTCAACATGATGGTCGACGGGCAACCGGTCACCGTACAGAACTACAGCACCCAGGCCGGCGGCCAGGACGCGGTCTCGCAAGGTGTGGAGCTCTACGCGCAGCACACGCTGCCGTTCGGTCTCGGCGTACAGGTCAACTACACCTACAACGATGCCAGCAAGGCAGCGGTGCGGCTGGAAGACGGCACCGAGGCCGGCAAGACTTCGATGCCGGGCAGCGCGAGGAACCAGACCAACCTCACCGTGTTCTACGAAGCCGACAGCCTGCTGCTGCGCGCCTCGTACAACCGTCGTGGCGAACTGGTGCAAGGCCTGGTCAACGGGTTGAACGTCTTTGAGGAGCCGTACTACCAGATCGATGTGAACGCGGCCTACAACATCACCCCGGCGCTCAGCCTCACCGCCTCGGTGCTGAACCTGACCAAGCAGGAGTCGCGCTCGCACCTGGGCGAGGACACCCGAGCCCGCTTCTACAGCGGCGGATACGCAGGCCGGCTGGCGTACTTGGGGCTGACCTACAAGTTCTAGGCGCCAACGTGTCGCGCCCATGCCTGCCAAGCGGCGGTATGGGCGCGATGGTTTGGCGACCGGCCTGGCTGTAGTGTTCGTCGTGCAAGACGACACTGTCGTGTGCGCGCGGTCGTTCACCGCAGGAGCTTGTCGCTGCGGATGCCTGCACTGTCGCAGTGGCTAGCTATGGCGCTGTCTCGCAACCTTCCTCAATCGAGCTGGTCGGCGATGCTGCGCTTGACTCAGAGCTCGCTGAAAGAAGTGAACCTGGAACCGATATTTCCGGCTGGGCATTAGCGGTTACGGGCAACCAAGTCCTGCGTATCACTGCTACAGGTACCGAACGCATCGACATGGTTACGGGGGCAGCGTTGCTCGCCACTAACGCCATGCGTCTGGAGTCCATTGTGCAACTTATGGAGCAGAGCGGCCGCTGGAAGGAGGCGCGTGTTTCGCACAGAATACTGCATGGTCAGCTTGAGCGAGGTTGATCGGCTCGCTCGCTTAGCGAGCTCGGGCGTAAGATTAGCCGCGCCAGCTACTATTCCTATCTTGCGTCAGCACACGCGTTCGTCGCCGGGGCGTTGTCCGTCGAACAAAACAGCAAAGTTGCCTGATGCTGACATCTTAAACTCCTCTGAAGCATGCTTGATCGAGGTGGCGGAAAGTTATATTGCGAGATTGCAGTCATGATGTGCATAGCGCTTATGTAGGCCAACATCCGTCTGTGCATGACCGAAACGAATACTGCATTTGTTAGATATTAAACTTGTAGACGCAGCTGGTCAGCTGCTGAGAGGCCACTTGACTGGTGATCACGTATTCAGTATTTTAAATTTTTCTTTCGGCCAAGAAGATGGATGACAAACCCCTTAGAATCCGCCGGTTGGAACTAACCGATATTGGCGGTTTCAAGCATATGGAAATAAATTTCTCGCAGCAATTGAGTCTTATTTGTGGACCCAATGGCGTAGGGAAAACTACTGTTTTGGATGCCGTTGGGTCAATCTTTGTTGCGCACTATTCATTTAATGTGATTAAACGTCGCGCCGGAAGTGAGCTGGGTCGTATTCAGTATACTGTATCCGCCAATGGCGAAGATCTTCATCGCGGCGGTGAAGTGAGGAATTTCAATCCGGATGAAAGTGTGAGTCCCTTTGGATACAATAATACTAATACTGAGAAAGTTATATATGTAAAAAGTTCTAGAGATCTCGGTTATGGGCAGCTCGCTGGGGTCATGCGAGATCCAGATAGAGATAATAATGGCTACCAACTCCAGGCTGTAAACGGAATTGTGGTGCATGACATTAAACAATGGTTTAGTAATCGTTATTTAATGCGGCCTCATGGGGAATACTGGCCCGAGTACCAACTAGAAAATTTTGAGGTAGCCAAGACCTTCTTTTCTTTGCTTGATCCAACGGTTGAACTCAGTCATGTCGACAGTTCTACTTTTGATATTATGCTTAAGACCCGTTCTGGGTTAATTCCGTTTGAATATATGTCTGCTGGATTCAGGACGTCTTACGCACTAATTCTTGGTATTTTAAAAGAAATTGAGTTTCGGAAGTTAGGTGTTTCTGCCAATAAATTTGATGGAATTATCCTGGTTGACGAGCTTGACCTTCATCTACATCCGACCTGGCATGGTCCCATGCTTTACGCGCTCAAAGCCTCGTATCCGAGAGCGCAAATTATAGTAACTACACATAGCCCGCATATGGTTCAGTGTGCGAAATTAGAAGAACTAATTATTCTGCCGAGGGAGGGGGGGCGGCCTACTCAGCTGAAGGGAGTGGACCCCGAGTTTGGCCTTATTGGTTGGACGGTCGAGGAAATACTGAGAGACGTTATGGGAATGGAGGATCCCCGTCCGCTAGCTTTCGTGAAAATAATGGAGCGTTACGAGAATGCTGTAACAAGGAGAGATTACATAAAAATAGAGGCCGCAAAATCTGAAGTATTGCGTGCACTTCACCCTTCAAGTGTCGTCCGTCAGATTATAGGGATCGAGGCGATCTGATGATTCCTATTGCAAGGGCTGCGGCTCCAGCTATTTTGACGACGAAATTCATTCAGGAGGGGGTTGATAGGTTTAAGGCTGATGGGCATTCTGTTTGGGATGTTTCAAGTATTAAATCGGCCCTGTTGGATATGTCTAGCAGCAAGTGCGCATATTGTGAGTTGAGGCTTGGGGAGGGGGCTGCGTATCTTGAGGTCGAGCATTTTTTTGCAAAGAAGCACCATCCTGACAAAGTATTAGACTGGGACAATTTGCTGCCGGCATGTAAAAGGTGTAATGGGTCGAAAGGCTCTTGGGACACTGCGGCGCCAGGGCAAATGATGGTCGATCCATGTTTGATGAATCCTCAAAAGCATATCCATTTGGATCTGGCTTATCGGCCTGTTGGAATTACTAAAGAGGGTGAAAACACTGTGATTGAAGTGGGTCTTAATGACATACATAGACTAGGGGTCATGCGCTACGCGATTGGTGAGACTTTCAAAGATAAGTTGGAGGAGCTATGTCAAGAGCACCTAGCGATAGTCACGGGTGCACCCACTAGGCAGCGCCGTGCGCTTGTTCGCAGGCTCAAGGTTCTGATGGATCAATGTGCGTCGGATCAGCCCTTTAGCGCAGTTTTGTCAACGGTGTTGATTCGTAGCTCTCATTACGAGATTTTGCAGAATTCGATTATGGTTTGGGGAGATTGGGATGCTCAGCTCGACGCTTCTGACCGCAGCGCTCGTGCTCTATCGTTAGCTTGATAACCTTTTTTTGAAATGGCGGTTCCAGCCTCACTTCTTTCGACGGTTCGGCGACAGCCGGTCTGGAAATAACAGTTCCATGTTCACTTCCAGATAACGGTTCCAGGTTCAGTTCCACGGCAGCCTGGCCGTCGCCAAACCATCGCGCCCAGCCTGCGTGCGTAGCGGCGTAGATCGGCAGCGATGCTGGTAGTGAAACGACAACGGCCGCAGTACGCGGCCGTTGTCGTTAGATCAGGCAACCAGGATCGTCTTGCCTGCCGTGATGGGGTCAGGTGCACTTATCAGGCGACGGCGCTCGGCTTGCGTGGCCCTTATGGAACTTCGCCAGCGGCACACAGAGCCGCGCGAGACCCGCCAGCGTGTATTGACACGCCAGACCGCGTACTTGCAATCTAGGCCCAAGGAGCGTCGAAACTCCCCACGTAGCGGTACCCACCTCCGTCAAACCGGTGGGTTTTTTGTGCCTGCATCCTGCAGGTACAAGCCGACGCAATGCCTGCGTCGGGAGGGCGGCTAATACAACACCCGCAAGGGGAATATGCCCGCCGGCTACGTGCGGTTTCGAACCTCCCGACATCCCGTCGCCATTGGCGGCGGTTCTTGGGTTGTTCCAGGAGGGCGTTGCCATGTCTACCGCACTATCCATACCGGCATCTGTGCTGGTTGGTCTGTTGCCAGCTTCCGCTCACCGCCTGCGATGGGGTGTGGGCGAGGTGCTGCGCCGGCTCGTCGCACGCGCAGCTGTTGAGCAGGCGAGCGACGATCCCGCGCATCCGCTGAGTCGCCAGCTCGCTGTGTTACCGCACACCTCGTTCCGCCCGTTCGCACGCAGGGCCGTGGCGTTGCAGCAGCGTGTCGCCGCATCCACCAACCACCACCCGGAGGCGCCATGACACGCCGCCGCCCACCCACGGCATCTGCCAGCGTACGGCCCACCCGCACGCGTGCGCGCCCTGCGCCGTCCAAGCGGGTGCAGTGGGTCGTTGTGGAACCCGACCGCACCAAGCTTCCACCGATGCTGCCGCCCGACCCGGACGCCTCCCCGCAAGGCTCCGGCACGCTGGGCGCACCCCGCCGCGCCCGCCGCCCGCGCCAATGCACCGTCAGCTACACCCATTACCCCGGCGCCCACAATCACGGCGGCGACCAGCACGTACCCCATGTGCGCCTCAGTGGCCTATGGCTGGAACAACTGGGCTTTGCCATCGGCACCAAGCTGCGCATCACCGCCAGCGCGGGGCAGCTGTTGATGGAGGTGTTGCCGCCAGTGGAGGTGCCCGCCAAGGCGCAAAGCGTGCGGCGATGATGGTGCGGTTGCCAGCCCCCTTGCGATTGACCTCAGTGCCGCATGCCACTAGCGTCGCAGCGACATCAGCGCACTACGGACGCTTCATGATCGCGCGCCCCCTCTACGCTTTGCTCGCCACCTTCGCCCTGGGCGCATGCGCCCACACGGCGGCCACCCCAGTCCCGGCAACCGTCACGCAGACATCTGCCATGAGTTCATCCGGCCCTACCACTGTGCCGCCTAATAAGCCCACTGCTGAGGGCTTGCTTGGTCAGCTGCTTTCGTTGATCAAGGGTAGCCAGACCATCTCCGACTTCACTCCACAGCGTTTGAATTCGACGATGGGGCAGGCGGTTCAGTTCGTGAAAGGCGACGAACGCCGATATCGGGCCTTCGGTCCGCTCACTAAGGATTGGAGTTATGGATTTGGAGTCGATGAAACCAAGCTTGATGGCAGATGGTTCGAGTTCCGCTTCGATCGCAATGTGGCCGGTGCATCGCCTGCGATGAGCGAAATTTGTCGCCTGGACTTTGATCGTTTTACCCAGCAGCTTGAGCAGATGGGATTTGCGCGTGAGCGCAACATCGTTGAAGACGGGCGCTGGATAAGTGATTTCTTTACTCGCCCAGGAATGCGAGTAGAAGTCTTTCCGCGAGGTGAGGCGGCGGAACCGCAAGCGTTGGTAGCGCACAAATGCGTCGAATGGGTCTACATCCGTTAAGTCCAAGGAGCGGACATGTCACTCAGTCCTGATGCTTTGAAAGTTTTGAATGATTTCGGCAATGAGCCTGAAGTTACCAAGTGTCACGTCGATCACTGCCATAAGCCTTGCGATCGACCTTGGTGCCGGATGCCACTAGCGTCGCAGCCACACCAGCGCACAACGGACGCTTCATGATCGCGCGCCCCCTCCACGCCTTGCTCGCCACCCTCGCTCTGGGCGCATGCGCCCACACGGCGGCCACCCTAGCCCCGGCAATCGTCACGGAGACATCTGCCATGAGTTCCTCAGCCGAATCCAAAGTCACTCCCGCTGGCAGTGAACCCAGTGGGCCGATACGAACGGCAGAGGATGCGCTCACCCGCATGCTTGCATTGATTCAAGCTATTGATGGACTAGACGATCTGACACTTGACTACCTGCAGTCCAAAATGGGGGTTCCGGTGACGCGTGCGGCAGCTGATCCCAAGCGTTATGGCGCCAGTGCTCCGCTTACCAGTGAGTGGGATTACAGCTTTGGCATGGACCAGACGCCTACTGCGGGGCGTTGGTTCGAGTTCACTTTTATTCCAGCGCAAGCGGGTGCTTCCCCGTCCATGACGGAGATCTGCGGGATCGATTTCGATACGTTTACCAAGAAGCTGGAAAACATCGGGTTTGTACGTCAACGCAACATGGTGGAAGACGGGCGATGGATGAGTGACTTCTTCAGCCGCCCAGGCATGCGCGTGGAGGTGTTTCCACGAGGTGAGGCTGATGCACCGCAGAAGCGGGTGGAGCACCATTGTGTTGAATGGATCTACATTCGTTCAACTAACGGTTCCAGGTTCAGTTCCACGGCAGCCTGACCGTCGCCAAACCATCCCGCCCATGCCTGCGCGCGTAGCCGCATAGATCGGCAGCGATGCTGCTAGTGAAACGACAACGGCCGCAGTACGCGGCCGTTGTCGTTAGATCAGGTAACCAGGATCGTCTTGACGATTCCCAATTCCCAATTCCCGATTCCAAAGATCAATGATCGCTGGAGCGCAATCCATCCACATCCAGGATCAGCGCCATGCGGCCGTCGCCGATGAGGGTGGCGCCGGCGTAGCCGGGCAGGCCGCGCAGGGCGCGGGGGAGGGGTTTGATCACCACTTCCTCGCGGCCGCGGACCTGATCCACCACCAGGCCGAAGCGGGTTTCGCCGGCCTGCAGCAGCACCACGGTCAGCAGCGGCGGTTGATCGGCGGGCACGCCCAGCCAGCGGCGCAGGTCGATCAGCGGCAAGGTGTGCGAGCGGCGGTCCAGCACGGCGCGGCCGTCGAACCAGCCCAGCGAGGTCTGCGGTGCGTGCAGCACTTCGACCACACGTGCCAGCGGCAGCGCATACACCGCTTCGCCGGCCTGTACCAATAGCGTGGGCAAGATGGCCAGGGTCAACGGCACGCGGATCATGAAGCGGCTGCCGCGGCCCAGTTCGGACTGGATCTGGATCTGCCCGCTCAACTCGCGGATACGCGACTGCACCACGTCCATGCCGACGCCGCGGCCGGAGATATCGGTGACTTCGGCCTTGGTCGAAAAGCCCGGCATGAAGATCAGATGCAGGCATTCGTCGGTGCTCAGACGCGCAGCGGCTTCGGCATCGATCAGGCCCTTGTTGCGGGCGATCTCGCGCAGACGCTCCGGGTCGATGCCGGCGCCGTCGTCCTGGATTTCGATGCTGACGTAGTCGCCTTCCTGCTGCGCAGACAAACGCACATGGCCGCTACGCGGTTTGCCGGTGGCTTCGCGCAATGCAGGCGATTCGATGCCGTGGTCGATCGCATTGCGCACCAAATGCACCAGCGGGTCGGCCAGGGCTTCGACCAGATTACGATCGAGCTCGGTTTCGGCGCCGACCAGTTCCAGTTCCACTTCCTTGGACAGGGTGCGCGCAACGTCGCGGGCCACCTTGGGGAAGCGCGCGAACACCTTGCTCACCGGCTGCATGCGGGTGCGCATGACGGCGGTCTGCAGGCGGGCGGTGGCAATATCCAGCACGCTGACCGCGCGGTCGAGTTCTTCGTCGCGCAGACGGGTGCGCAGTGTCTTGAGACGATTGCGCGAGAGCACCAGTTCGCCGATCAGATTGACGATGGCGTCCAGGCGTTTGGTATCCACACGCACGGTCTGTTCGGCTTCGGCGCCGCCCTTGGCGCCAGCTTTCGGTGCGGCCTTGGCGCCCGGCGCCGGCGCGGCATGGCCGTCGTCGTGCGCAGCTGCGGCAGCTGCGGCCTTGGGCGCGGCCTTGACCGCCGGCGGTCCGCTCTTGGCATCGAACTGTGCGATCAGCGACGGCGGTGCATGCGGCACGGGTTCGCCCGAGCCCATTGCATCCAGCATGGCCTGCAGATAATCCAGCGACTGCTGCGCGGCATCGAAGTGATGCGCCTGCAGCACTGCCTGGCCCGAGCGCGCCATGCCGAGGGTTTCTTCGGCGGCGTGGCACAGCTCCACCATGGGCTTGATCGCCAGAAAGCCGGCGCCGCCCTTGAGCGTGTGGAAGCCGCGGAACACCGCGTTGAGCTGGTCGGCTTCGTCTGGCGCCTGTTCCAGCGACACCAGCTGTTCGCCGAGGCGATCCAGGATTTCCTGGGCCTCGACGATGAAATCGGCAGCAATATCGTCTGGAACAGCACTCATGGTTACAACCCCAATCCGGACAGCAAATCGTCGGCGTCGTCTTGCGACACCGCGTGACGGTCCAGGCCCTTGACCGCAGGACCGGCAAGACCGCCGTCGTCTTTCTTCGGCTCGGTGCTCTTGGGCGGCAGGCCCAGCGCGCCGAAGCCTTCATGCACGCGGCGCACGATGCCGGCCACGCGGCGAATGATCTGCCCGCTGAGGTCCTGGTAGCTCTGCGCCAGCGACAGCTCGGTGAGGTTGTGGCGCATCTGGTCCATCAGCGCGCCCTGGTCCTGATTCAGACCGCCATCGCGCAGCTTGTTGGCCAGCTCGCGGCATTCTTCGACCAGATCCAGGGTGCGATGGCTGGCCTTTTCGGTCATTTCCACCACGTGGTCCAGGCGCGAGCAGGCATCGTCCAGTTCGCCGGCTTCTTCGGGCACGGTGGGCAACTCGCCCAGCGCCTGCCCAAGTTCGCGCGCGAGCCGGCTCAGGCCCTGCATCATCGGACGCGTGCGCAGGGCGGCGAGGTGATCGACCTCGCGCTTCCACGCAGCTTCGTCACCGCTTTCCAGTGCATCAAGCGCACCTTGCAGACGCTCGATCAACGCAGCGCGTTCGGCATTGGTCTCCACGGTGGCGTTCATCAGGCGGTCGCCGCCAGACGTTCGAACACCTTGCCCAGCTTTTCTTCCAAGGTCTGCGCGGTGAACGGCTTGATGATGTAGCCGTTGACGCCGCACTGCGCCGCTTCGATGATCTGCTCGCGCTTGGCTTCGGCGGTCACCATCATCACCGGCAGGTGCTTGAGCTTGGCGTCGGCGCGGATGTTGCGCAGCAGGTCGATGCCGGTCATGCCGGGCATGTTCCAGTCCGTCACCACGAAATCGAACGGGCCAGAGCGCAATGCAGCCAGCGCGCTGTTGCCGTCTTCGGCCTCTGCGGTATTGGTGAAGCCGAGATCTGCCAACAGATTCTTGACGATACGTCGCATCGTCGAGAAGTCGTCCACGATCAGGATCCGCATGTTCTTATTCACATCAAGCTCCTAACACGAAAAAATACGCGAAAAAATTAGTCGTCAATTTCGACACCGGCGTCGGCCAGTTCGAAGACTTTGAGGCGGCCGCGCAAACGCACCACGGCCTGGCCATGGATCTGGCAGACGCGCGACTCGCTGACACCGAGCACAGCGCCGATTTCCTTCAGGTTCAATTCCTGTTCGTAGTACAGCGACAGCACCAGCTGCTCGCGCTCGGGCAACTGGCCGATGGCCTTGCCCAGCTCGCGGCCGAATTCGCCACGCTCCATCATCTGCTGCGGGTTGGGGCCACCCTTGGCGGTGGTGTCCAGCTCGCCGTGATCTTCGATGCGCGATTCCAGGCTCAGCACCTGGCCGCGTGCAGCATCTTCCATCAGGCGCAGGTAATCGGGCAGCGGCATTTCCATCGCGGCGGCCACTTCGGTGGCGGCGGCGGCGCGGCCGGTGTTCTGCTCGATCTTGCGCACTGCGGCGGCAGCGTCGCGGGCACGGCGGTGTACCGAACGCGGCACCCAGTCGCCACGGCGAATTTCGTCGATCATCGAGCCGCGGATACGGATCGACGCATAGGTTTCGAACGAGGCGCCCTGGTCGGAGTCGTAACTGCGCGAGGCTTCGATCAGGCCGATCATGCCGGCCTGGATCAAGTCGTCCACTTCCACGCTGGCCGGCAGACGCGCCGCCAGATGGTGGGCGATGCGGCGGACCAGATCGGCGTGCTGGGTCACCACGTCGTTGGCGTTATTGCGCTGCACGGCGCGGTACTGCGCGGTGGCCGTGGTTGCGGTAGCAGTGCTCATGCGGCCACTCCCCGTTGGATGATGCGTTCGACAAAGAACTCGACGTTGCCGCGCGGCACGGTGGGAGCCTGCCAGCGCGAGGTACGGCGTGCGATTTCGGCAATGGCCTGCGCCGACGGGCTGGCGGGATACGCCTTGATGACGGGTTGCTGACGCTGTACCGACAGGCGCAACCAGTCGTCCTGCGGCACGTGGCCGAGATAGTTCAGCGACACATCGCCGAGGAACTTTTCGCAGACGCGCGAGAGCTTGTCGTACAGCAGGCGGCCTTCGTTGGGGTCGCGCACCATGTTGGCGATGATCTGCAGGCGGTCCACGCCGCGTTCGCGCGAGAGCACCTTGATCAGCGCGTAGGCGTCGGTGATCGAGGCCGGCTCGTCGCAGACCACCACCACGGTGTCCTGGGCGGCCTGGCAGAAGGTCAGCACGCTGTCGGTGATGCCGGCGGCGGTGTCGATGACCATCACGTCCAGGTCGCGTTCCAGTTCGGAGAACACATTGACCAGGCCGATGTGCTGGGCCGGAGCCAGTTCCGCCATGTGGCGGCGACCGGAGGCGGCCGGGACCACCAACACGCCGCCGGGACCTTCGATGATCACTTCATCGAGCGTGCAGCGGCCGGCAATCAGGTCGGCCAGAGTGAACTTGGGCGAGAGTCCCAAGACCACATCCAGGTTGGCCAGGCCAAGGTCGGCGTCCAGCAGCAGGGTGCGTTTGCCCATGTCGGCAAGCGCCACGGCCAGGTTGGCGGAGATGTTGGTTTTGCCCACGCCGCCCTTGCCACCGGTCACGGCAATCGTGCGCACCGGGCCCAAGGGCTCGGGACGGGTCGCCGTCAGGGGGAAGGCGTTGGTCAGCTTTGCGTATTCACGCGACTGCATGGTTGTGCTCCGGAGTACAGGGCTTATCGGCAGCGCGCCGTAAATCTTCAAGACGAAGAACGAGACTGGCGGCATTGGCGCGGTGCAGGTCGTCGGGGACCCGCTGTCCGTCAGTCACCCAGGTGATGGGCAGTTGGTGGTCGACCACCACCGACAAGGCGCTGCCGAAGCGGCCGGTCTCGTCGAGTTTGGTCAGCACCACGCCTTGGGGTTTGGCGTGGGCGAAGCGGCGTACGACCTCGTCGAGGTCGGCAAAATGGGAGTTGGCGGGCAGCACCAGCAGCGAGGTGACCTGCTGGGCGGCGCGCAGCCAGTTCAGCTGGGCAGCCAGGGCGCGGTCGCGCTGGCCCATGCCGGCGGTGTCGATCAGCACCAGCTTGTAGTCGCGCAGGCGATCCAGCAGCGCGAGCAGGCTTTCGGCGCTATCGGCTTCGTGCACGGCGATGCCGAGCTGGCGGCCGTAGCTGTGCAGCTGCTCGCGGCCACCGACGCGCAAGGTGTCGGTGGTGACCAGGGCCACGTCGCGCGGGGCGTGCTGGGCGGCAAAGCGCTGCGCCAGCTTGGCGATGGTGGTGGTCTTGCCGGCACCGGTCGGGCCGACCAGGGCGATCACGCCGCCGCGTTCCAGCGGGTCGATCGGAGCCACCGGCAGACGCTTGGACAGCAGGCCCAGCATCAGCCCGCGGCCGCGGTGCAATTCGGTATCGGCCGGGATCTGCATGGCGACATCGCGTGTCAGGCCGGCATCGAAGCCGTAGTCGTCCATCAGCTCCAGCGCCTGCGCACGCACCGGGGAGCCACGCAGGCGCTCGTCGGTGAGGCGGTTCATTTCGCGCTCGATCATCTGACGCATCAGCGCCAGTTCGCCACGCAGCTGCTTGAGTTCTTCGTCGTTCTGCGGGAGCGGCGCGGCGGCCACCGGCACCGCGGCCAGCGGGGCGGGGGCGACGACGATCGGCGGCAACGCGGCTGGCGGCAGGATCTGCGGCAGCGCGTCGTCCAGGTCGAAGTCGGCTTCGTCGTCGAATGCATCGTCGTCCTGACCATGCGCGGCGTAAGCCGGGGCGGCGAGGGCTGCGGCAACGACCGGGGTCGGCGCCTGCACCGGAGCGGCCTGTACGGCGGGGCGCTGCACCGGGGCGGTAGTCAAAAAGTCGGCGAACAGCTGTTCCGGCACGGCCGACAGCGCGTGTTCCTGACGCTGCACCACCGGGGCGGCGACATCCTGCACGGCCGGCATCGGCACCACGCTGCGGATCGGGGCGGCCACCGGGGCCTGACGCGGCACGCTGACCGGCTGACGCAGGGCCATCGCAGCAATCATTTCTTCGGCGGCGCTGGCAACGCGCTGGCGGTGGCTCATGCCGGTCTCGGCGGCCGGCTTGAGCGGGGCATGCACCGGAGCGGCGGGGCGGGCAGCGGCCTGCACCGGAGCCTGTTGCACGGGCGCCTGCTGCTGCGGAGCGGTGTGGGTGATCGGCGCATCGGAGCGTGCGGTTTCCAGCGCACGCTGCACGAGTTCTTCGTCGTAGTTGCTGGCAGCGACGATCTCGATGCCTTCAGCGGTACGACGGTTGGACAGGATCACTGCATCCGGGCCGTGCTCTTCACGCACCATGCGGAATGCGGTGCGCATGTCCGGGGCGACAAAGCGTTTGATCTTCATGCCACGTGCCTCCAGGAACGGGACCCGCCGGACGCCGGACGGGTGCGCGATGAATGTGGGTGTGTTGCCAGCGTCATGAGTTGCCTGTCCCGTTCGGTTGTTCCAAGTCCTGCCATCCGCCCCGCAGCGGTGGTGCTGTCTGCGGTCTCGCCAGAGCTAATGCACGCGGCGTGCCAAAACGGCGGTGCTGGGTTTTTGGCGAGTGGGTGCGGGGCGTGCGCGGAGGAGGCTGGGTACTGACGCCGAGCCGGGCTTGCTGCGCTAAGTGGATGTTCTGATTGAATTTTTCGACGGCATTGGGTGCCGGTGCGACGGCGTCCCTGTGCTGGGCGGCAGCGCAGGTCGCGTCTGTCGGAGCGCATTGAACGCCCGCGGGAGCCGCGACAGCGTCGCGCTCGTCATGCTTCCCAGGGTCGGTGGCATGCAATCGATTGGGATTTTGCCGAGTGGCGGATTTCCGGCGCCTGGCGTTGGCGGTTGGTGGCCGGCCTGCGGCGATTGCTGGAGGACGCGATAGAGGCTGTCGAGCTGTACCGGAGCGCCGATGCAGTCGTAGGAGCGCACCTGGGCGCGATGGGGCTGTACCGGTAAAGCTGTCGCGCCCGGGTGCGCTCCTACGGAAAGGGGCCACGATGTTGCTTAGTGGTAGGTCGTCGTCCGGGACATCGCGCGTTGCCGCGGTGGAGCATGCAGAGCGGAGTCAACGGCACCTCGTCAGGGTGCACGCTGCATCGTAGGAGCGCACCTGGGCGCGATGGGGCTGTCCCGGTAAAGCTGTCGCGCCCGGGTGCGCTCCTACGGAAGCGGTGTCGGCGACGTTGTCCAGTCCGAGCTGTGCTGTCTTCATGGGATCTCGCATCCCAGCGGTTGACCCTTCTGGATCAAAGCTCGCCCGCGTTGTCGGATGACCCAGTGCGCCGTAGGAGCGCACCTGGGCGCGATGGGGCTGTCCCGGTAAAGCCCTCGCGCCCGGGTGCGCTCCTACGGAAATGGGGGCGATGACGGTGTGCTTTCGACTCAGCTGATCGTGCCGACCAGCTTCAGGCGTTTGTCTTCCGGCACTTCGCTATACGCCAGCACCGACAGGCTGGGGACGCTATGGCGGACCAGGCGGGCCAGGGCGGCGCGGACCGTGCCGGGCACCAGGACCACGGCCGGTTCGTTGCGGGCTTCCTGCTTGCCGACGCAATCGGCCAGGCTTTGGTGCAGGCGCTCGGCCAGGCCGGGCTCCAGCGCCACGCCGTTGCCGTGGGTGGATTCCTGCAACACGCGCTCCAGCTGCGGGGCCAGGGTGAATACCGGCAGTTCGGCGGACATGCCGGCGATCTCCTGCACGATGAAGCGGCCCAGCGAGGTACGCACGGCGGCGGTGAGGGTGGCCGGGTCCTGGCTCTGCGGGGCGTGCTCGACCAGCGCTTCGACGATCTTGCGCAGCTGACGCACCGGGATCCGCTCGATCAGCAGGTTCTGCAGCACGCGCACCACCACCGACAGCGGTAGCGCCTTCGGGGTGAGGTCTTCCACCATCTTCGGCGCGGTCTTGGCCAGGGTGGCCAGCAACTGCTGCACTTCTTCGTGGCCGAGCAGCTCCGGGGCGTGTTCGCGGATCAGGTGCGACAGATGCGTGGCCACCACGGTGGCCGGGTCGACCACGGTGTAGCCCATCGATTCGGCGTAGGAGCGCTGATGCGGCTGGATCCAGGTGGCATCCAGGCCGAACGCCGGGTCCTTGCCTGGAATGCCGTCCAGCTGGCCGAGCGCACCGCCCGGGTCCAGCGCCAGCTCGCGGTCGGGATAGATCTCGGCGGTGGCCACCGGCACGCCATGCACCAGCAGGCGATAGGCGTTGGCCGACAGTTCCAGGTTGTCGCGGATATGCACCGGCGGCACCAGAAAACCGATGTCCTGGGTGAGCTTGCGGCGCACGCCCTTGATGCGCGCCATCAATTCGCCGCCCTGGTGCTTGTCCACCAGCGGAATCAGCCGGTAGCCCACTTCCAGGCCCAGCGGGTCGATCGGGCGCAGTTCGTCCCAGCTCAGTTCGGCGCTGGCCTGCGCGGTGGCGGCTGCGGCGGCGGCCTTGGGGTCGCTGACGGGGTCGCCGGTCGGGGCGACCACCAGGCTGCGCTTGTACATTTTCCAGGCGATCACGCCCAGGATCAGGCCGAGCGTCAAAAACGCGACGTTCGGCATGCCCGGCACCAGGCCGACCAGGCCCAGGATGGCGGCGGCTACCGCGAGTGCGCGGTGCTGGCCGAACACCTGGCTGATCATGGCGCCGCGCATGTCCTGTGCCCGCGAGGCGCGGGTCACCAGCAAGGCGACCGAAGACGACACCAGCAGGGCCGGCAGCTGCGCCACCAGACCGTCGCCGATCGACAGCAGGGTGTAGGTGGACGCGGCATCCACAAAGCTCATGTCGTGCTGGAACATGCCCACCGCCATGCCGCCGATGAGGTTGATGAACAGGATCATGATGGCGGCGATGGCGTCGCCGCGGATGAACTTGTTGGCACCGTCCATTGCGCCGTAGAAGTCGGCTTCTTCGCGGACCTCTTCGCGGCGGGCCTTGGCTTCCTCACGCGTCAGCAAACCGGCGTTGAGGTCGGCGTCGATGGCCATCTGCTTGCCGGGCATGGCGTCCAGGATGAAGCGGGCGGTCACTTCCGACACGCGCCCGGCACCCTTGGTGATGACCACGAAGTTGATGATGGTCAGGATCGCGAACACCACGATACCCACGGCGTAGTTGCCGCCGATCACGAACTGGCCGAAGGCCTCGATGACCTTGCCGGCCGCGGCGTGGCCGTCCTGGCCGTTGATCAGGATCACGCGGCTGGAGGCGACGTTCAGCGCCAGCCGCAGCATCGTGGTCATCAGCAGCACGATCGGGAAAATGGTGAATTCCAGCGGGCGCTGCACGTAGATCACCGCCAGCAGCACCATCAGCGAGATGGCGATGTTGAAGGTGAACAGCGCATCCAGCACCGGTGCGGCCAGCGGCACCATCAGCATGGCCAGCATGGCCATCAGCGCCAGCGGGGCGCCCAGGCCGTTGCGCAGCAACTCCATGACGCGACGGGCATTCAGCGGGGTGGGTTGGGCGCTCATGCGCTGGCTCCCTTGCCGAACTCATCCACGTCCAGCGAGGGCAATTCCGGCATCGGGCCGCCGTTCCAGCCGCGTAACTGGTAGACGTAGGAGAGCACCTGGGCCACGACCGAATAGAGTCTCACGGGAATTTCCTTGCCGATTTGAGCTTCCCTATACAAGGCGCGTGCCAAAGGCGGTGCGGTGACGATCGCCACCCGGTGTTGTTCGCAGGCTTCGCGGATGCGGAAGGCCATTTCGTCCACGCCTTTGGCCACCACGATCGGGGCGCGCATCTTGCCGCCTTCGTACTTGAGCGCGACCGCGTAGTGGGTCGGGTTCATCAGCACCACGTCGGCCTTGGGCACCGCTTCCATCATCTGGCGCTGCGACATCTGCATCTGCATCTGACGGATGCGGCCCTTCACTTCGGGGCTGCCCTCGCTTTCTTTCATCTCGCGCTTGATCTCTTCGCGCGTCATCTTGAGCTTCCGCATCCAGTTCCACTTCTGGTAGGGCGCGTCGATGGCGGCCAGCAGTACCAGCGCGCCGGCGGTGTAGAACAGCAGGCTCTTGGTGAAGTGCAGGCCGTTGCTGATGGCCTGTTCCAGCGGCTGGTTCACCAGCGAGCGCAGGCCGTGCAGGTTCTTGGAGATGCACAGCCAGGCCGCCAGGCCAACGAACAGCAGGCGCAGGATCGACTTGACCAGCTCGGCCAGGCTGTTGCTGCCCCACATGCGCTTGATCCCGCTGGCCGGGTTGAGCTTGGTGAGGTCGGGCATGATGGCCTTGCTGGAAAAATGCAGGCCGCTCATCAGCAGCGGGCCGGCCAGCCCGGCCAGCAGGCAGATGCCGATCAGCGGCAGCATCACCCACAGCAGCTGCATCAGCAGGTCGCCGAAGTGGCCGAACAGCGCCATCGGGTTCTCGCGCATCCTCGGGTCGGGGCTGAGCGCTGTCTTCATCCACACCGCCGCGCCATCGCCGATGCCGCCGGCCAGTGCCATCAACCCGAACACGCCGGCGCCGAACACCGCTGCGGTGGACAACTCCCGCGATTGCGGGATGTTGCCCTGCTCACGCGCTTCGCGCAGGCGTTTTTCGGTGGGAAGCTCTGTACGCTCGCCGCCGTCGTCGGACTCGGACATGAAGGTGCCGGTGGGGGATCAGCCTGGTCTCATGCAAGCGGCGTTCCAGTTTCGGAGCGGGAATGGGGTTGGGGAATCGAAAAAAGCAGTGGCCGCGCGTTGAGCTGCTGGAGGGGTGTGGCGGCGGTGAGGGGCGAGGGCAGCCCGTCGGTCTACAAAAGCGCGGCTAACAAGACTGCGTGACGTCACTACTAGTGCAGGCCGGCTGATCTGCTAATTGGTTGCAGTGTCCTTGCTTGCCCACTATCGCAGGACACGCTGCAAGTACGTCCATGTAAGAACGGCTAACAAAACGTAGCGAGCAGTCGTCAGGTGGGTGTGGACGGCGCGGAGGAACCGAAGTGTACGGGTGGTACATGCCGATTCCGAGCACCGGCCGCGCCCGCCTGGCGGCTGCACAGTCGTTTTGGTAGCTGCTCCAAGCTCCTTGGTGGCATCCATGCCGCCAAGGGTCCCGCGACGGTGAGCGGGCAAGGACCAGTCACGCTAGTCGTTGTGCAGAGCTTTCACCACGCAACCAGCAGCGGTCTGGCGCAGTGCCTTCTATTCTTCAAAGTCACCAGCCGGCTGTCTGGCGCGGTGTCCTCGCCGCTTGCGGGACCGTTGGCGGCATGGATGCCGCCATCGAGCCCCCAGGGACGGGTTCACGGCGTGTCCCGCGAGCGGCGAGGGCACCGCGCACTCGACCTACTCGGCGCTTGGCCTGGGCCTGTGACCGCAGGATGCGGCCGACAACGCCACTGCGCTCACTGCCCGGCAAACGCTCGCTACGTGCTGTCAGCCGCTCCACGTCCAGGCTGGTGCTCGGCCTGGCTGGGAGTCGTTGAGCATGACGGCTGGGCCGGGAGTCGTTCGACGTCGTTTGTTGCTCAGCTGGCCAGGCGGCGCGGGCCATCGCGCTGGGCGACGACCACTGCGATGAAGCGGTCGGCTTCCATCGGCCGGCCCAGCAGATAGCCCTGCAGCTGGTCGCAGCCCAGCCGTTCCAGGGTGTTGCGCTGGGCGGCGGTTTCCACGCCTTCGGCCACCACCTGCAAGCGCATGGTGTGGGCCAACGCCACGACGGCGGCGACGATGGCGATGTCTTCGGCGCCGCTGTCCATGGCCTGCACGAAGCTGCGGTCGATCTTGAGCTCGTGCGCGGGCAGCTTGCGCAGGTAGAGCAGGTTGGAATAGCCGGTGCCGAAATCGTCGATGGCGATGCGCACGCCCAGTGCGTTGAGCTGGCCAAGCGTGCGCAGGCAGGCCTCGGCATCGCGCATGGCCATGGTTTCGGTGATTTCCAGGGTGAGCTGGCCGGGGGCGATCGCATGCTCGGCCAGGGTGGTGGCCACTTCGTCGAGCAGGCTGGGCGAGGCGAGCTGGGTGGCCGACAGGTTCACCGCCACCCGCCAGTCGCCGTGGCCGTCGTCGCGCCACGCGCGCATCTGCCGGCACGCCTGCTGCAGCACCCAGCTGCCGAGCGGGCCAATCATGCCGCTGCGTTCTGCCAGCGGAATGAAGCTGTCCGGCGGCACCAGGCCGCGTTCTGGATGCTGCCAGCGGATCAGCGCCTCGGCGCCGATCGGGCGGCCGTCGTCGGCGCAGTATTTGGGCTGGTAGTGCAGCACGAACTGGCCCGATTCCAGCGCGCGCGGCAGATCCTGCAGCAGTTGCAGGCGCTCGCGGGTGGTGTCGGTCATCGCGCGCTCGAAGAAGCGGTAGCGATTGCGCCCGGCCTGCTTGGCATGCCCCATCGCTGCATCGGCGTGCGTCATCAGCTGGTGCTCGCTGCCGGCATCTTCTGGATATAGCGCAATCCCGATGCTGCTGCTCAGGCGCAGCTCTTGATCGCCGACCAGAAACGGCACCGCCAACGCCTGCACCAGATGCCCGGCGATGGCCGCCGCGTCTTCCGGGTCGGCGATATCGGCCACCAGCACGAATTCATCCGCGCCCAGCCGCGCCAGGCTGCCGTGTGCGCGCCGATGCGCGCTCAGGCGTTCGGCCACCACCACCAGCAATTGGTCGCCGACCCGATGGCCGTAGCCGTCGTTGACCACCTTGAAGCCGTCCAGGTTGATCAGCATCACCGCAAAGCGCTGCCCATCGCGTTGCGCGCGCTCGATGTTCTGCAGCACGTGCTCGTGCAGCAGCACCCGATTGGGCAGGCGGGTGAGCGGGTCGTGCAGGGCGGCCAGCGCCAGATCGGCGTTGGCCTGCGCCAGCGATTGCGCCAGCACTTCGGTGTGCTGCTGATGGCGGCGCGACAGCACCGAGATCACCAGCGCCAGGATCAGCAGGCCCAACGTGACCGCCACCACCACCGCGGTCAGCCACGACAACGGCAGGTGCGTTCCGGCCGCCGCGCCGCAGATGCTGCCAGGTGCGAATTGCGCGGCAGCCATGCCGGTGTAATGCATGCCGACGATCGCCACGCCCATGATCAACGCTGCGATCAGGCGCAGGCTGTAGCGGCGGCCATCGTGGCGCAACCGGAACGCGATCCACAGCGCGGCGGCAGACGCACCGATGGCGATCGCCACCGACAGCGCGAACAGCACCGGGTCATAGGTAATGGCAGGCGACATGCGCAGCGCGCTCATGCCGATGTAGTGCATCAGTGCGATGCCCAACCCCATCAGCACCGCACCCAGGCCCAGCCGCGGCCAGGGCAGTTGCGGTTGCGAGGTCAGCCACAGCGCCAGCGCCGAGGCCAGGATGGCCGCCAGCATCGAATAGGCGGTCAGCGCCACGTCGTAGCCCAGCGGAATCGGCAGCTGGAAGGCCAGCATGCCGACGAAGTGCATCGACCAGATGCCGATGCCCATCGCGATGGCTCCGCCCACCAGCCATGCGGCGGCGATGCCACCACGGCTGGCGGTCATGCGGGCGGCCAGATGCAGCGCGGTATAGGAGGCCAATACGGCCACCACCAGCGACAACAGCACCATGCCAAGGTTGTAGGTTGCGACCACCCATCCAGTTCCGACGTCGAAAGACGCGCTTGCTCAAGGAGCTAGCGACCCGCTGCGCGCGTTCTTGAGCACGCACTGGCGCAACGCAGTGGATCAGGCGACCGAAACCTCGGGTTCTTCCGGTTCGATGCGATTGCGGCCGTGGCCCTTGGCCCGATACAAGGCCTCGTCCGCACGTGCCAGCAGCGTGGCGGCGGTGTCGCCGATGCGAAACCACGCCACGCCGATCGAGCAGGTCACCTGCAGTGGCCGCGCGGCACCGACGTCGTAGAGCGGCAGGCTGATCGCCTCGTGGATGGCACGCAGCCGGTGCTGGCTCTGACGGGTCATGCCGGGCAGCAGCAACAACAGTTCTTCGCCACCGTAGCGGCCCACCTTGTCCGAGTCGCGCAGGCAGGCGGTGAGCCGCGCGCCCACCTTGGCCAGCACCGCGTCGCCGACCAGATGGCCGTGTTCGTCGTTGACTTGCTTGAAGTGATCCAGATCGATCAGCACCACCGCCAACGCATGCTCGGCATGCGCGCAGGCCTGCAGCTCTTCGGTCATCGCGTCGAGAATGCCGGAGCGGTTGAGCAGGCCGGTGAGCGAGTCGTGGCTGGCCTTCAATGCCAACGCCGCGCGGGCGCTTTCCAGGTCGCGTTTTTCGCGCTCCAGTTGATAGGTGCGTTCGGCTACCAGCTCGGCCAGCATGCGCTCGCGCGCCACCAGATGACGGTGCCGCCAGCTCCACAAGCCGATCAGCAAGCCGCCGCCGATCAAGACATACAGCGCAATCGCCGGCGGGCTGCGCCACCACAAGGGCGCCACCGCGAATGCCAGATCTACTACCGGCGATGCGGTGCGCCGATAGCGGTCCAGCAGCTGCACCTGCAGGCGGAAATGCCCGGACGGCAGCGGCGGTTGGTCGATCGACAGATCGTCGCTCTCGATCCATTCGTTGTGCAGACCACGCACGCGATAGCGCACGGTCAGCCGGCTGGGGTCGTCGTAGACCTCCATCGTCGACAGCTCGATATGCAACGGCGTGTCGCTCCAGGCCAGCAGTTGCCCGGCGCGTATCGGCACGCCGCCGCGGCTGACGCTGTCGATGCGCACGCTGGGCTGGCGCTCGTCGAACAGGCGCGCCGGATCCGCCAGGTGGCTGACACCGCGCGCGGTGCCGATCCACACCGAGCCGTCGGGATCTTCAAAGAATGCGGCTTCGGAGATGTCGTCCCAGATCAGGCCCTGCGACTGCGACAGATGGGCCCATCGCTCACCGTTATAGACCTCCACGCCGCGGGCGTGGCCCACCCACACCCGGCCCAGGCTGTCGCTGCGCATCAGGTACACACCCGCGTCGCGCAGCGCTTCGTCGTTGATCGCCTGCAGGTCCAGGCCATCGCCGAGCAACATGCCGTGCCACAGGCCGGGGCGATAAAACGCCAGCCACACCTCGCCGCTGTCGCTGATGTGGAACTTGCTGATCCACGGGTCAGAGTCGCCGCCGTTGACCTTGACCTGCACCTTGGACCAGCGCTCGCCCTGCAGGCGGAACAGCCCGTTGGCACTGGAGACCCACAGGGTGCCGTCGGCGGTCTGCTGGATATCGGTGTAGGCGATCGCAGGCATGTCGGCGACCGGCTGCAAGGTGCCGCCGTCCAGCGGGCGCTCGATCACGAACAGTCCGCCGAGGGTGAGAATCCACAGGCGACCTTGACGGTCGTTATAAAGGCGCCGTCCGGTACGCGGAAGTTTGCCGGCCTCGCCGCTGCGGCCGTCCGGCCAGTTGCGGCGCACGAAGCCGGCAGAATTGAGCGTCCACACGCTGCCGTCGGTAGTGCGCGCCAAGCCGACGATCTGGATGCCCGCCTGCGGCAGGGCCGGCACAAACCGCTCGCCGGGTCGGGCCTGACGGCCTACGCCGTGCTCGTTGCCGACCAGCAGTGCGTTCTGCGCATCGCGTGCGATGGACCAGGTGGATGGGGCCGGCATGCCTTGCGAGGCGTCCCAGTTTTCGATCCATTCGTAGCCGGCCCAGCGCACCAGGCCTTCGCCATCCACGGTCATCCAGACGTCGCCGTCGCGGTCCACCACGATCGCGTCGCTGCTACCGGGCGGCAGCCCGTTCTCGGTACCGAAGCTGCGCCATGCGCCATTTTCCCAGCGCGCCAAGCCGTCGTTGCGGCGCACCAGCACGCGCCCTTCGCGGTCCATCACCA
Organism: Xanthomonas sp. WHRI 10204; assembly: GCF_040202875.1. Lineage (NCBI taxonomy): Bacteria > Pseudomonadati > Pseudomonadota > Gammaproteobacteria > Lysobacterales > Lysobacteraceae > Xanthomonas > Xanthomonas sp. WHRI 10204. The sequence goes on along the minus strand of NZ_JBEGDW010000001.1, from coordinate 2,308,430 downwards.
ACGGCGCCTGTTGCCCGACCGTGTTGCTGTCGAGCAGCGGCAACGGCCGCACGCTGAACCGGCTCGCACCTGGTGCGCGGTAGAGCAGGGTGCCGGCGCCACGCGCCCACAGCCCGCCGTCGTTGTCGCGCAACACGCTGTACCAGCGATCGACCGGTACGCCCTCGTCGGGCCCGTAGACCTGTACCTTGCGCTGCGCATCGATGGCGCACAGCTTGCGTCCGCAGCCGACCCACAACGTGTCGCCTTCCACCGACAGGCTCAGTACTTTGGAGAGATCGGGCAGGCGCACGCGCGTGGCGGTGTCCAGCAGATATTCGCTATGCCAGCGGCCATTGCTGCGCTCGCGCAGCACTTCCAGTTCGCCGCCATTGGCGATCACCGTGCCCCATGCAGGGCTGGCAAGCAGCATGCCTTCCTGCAGGTGCTCGGCTTCATCGCGCGCGAGTTTACGAAAGCCGTGCTCGTCGCCGACGAACAACGCCTGGAAGCCGGCGACCCACAGACGCCCATCGGGCGCTTCGCTGATCGAGGTAATCGGTTCGTTGCGCAGGCCGTCCAGCATCACCTGTTGAAAGATGCGGCCGTTGTAGCGATACAGCCCGCTCTCGGTGCAGACCCACATCAAGGTGCTGCGGGTCTGCAACAGGCAGGTGCCGGCAAGACCGAGTAGTCCTTGGTCGTGGGCATAGCGACGGATGCTGGCGCTCTGTGCGCTGGCCAGATCGGCAAACGACAGCAACGCCAGTAGCAGCATCGCAGCGAACGATGCCCCTCGGCCTGACGACCTCCCTTGGCGGTGCAAGAACCCCACGAGCGTTGCAATCTCCCACGCATCGGTGCGTGCGGTCCGCGCCCCTCGCGCGGTGTCTCACGCTTGCCATTGGCAGCCCCCATAGCAGGCCGCGTTATATCGACTAGCGGCTGTTCACGCGCTTTACTTTAGGACACCACCCTTGCGCATTGTGCCGCTGCCAGCAAGCACGACTACAGTCTGGAGGGGCGTGTGGCATGCAAAGACTACGGTTTGGTGTTATCGACAGGTTGAGTATTGCGCGCTACGCGTGCTCGCCAGCGTGCGTCACGTGGCAATCGATGCTGGCACGATCGAGCGGGCGCGACTGCTGCACTGCTGCGCATGGACGCGCTAAATCGGCCGAGACTGCGACCAACACCGGTGTTTGATCCAGACAGTGTGGCGGCCGCGAGCGCGCTTAGCTGCAGGTAGTGCTGGCATTCGCTGCGGCATTCGCTGGATGGGTGCGGATGCTTTGCCACCGCCAACATCGCTGTTTCTACGTGCGATGGTGGCCCGCGCGCGGCGATCAGTCGGCGCGATGGTCGGGTGCCGCAAGCGCAGTAAGGTGGCCGGCGTCGTAATCGATGCAATTGCGTCCGCGGCGTTTGGCGCTATACAGCGCGGCATCGGCGCGCGCCAGCAATTGCTCGAGGGTTTCGCCGGGCAGAAACCACGCCACGCCGATCGAACAGGTGACGTGCAGCCAGCCGCCATCGATGGGGTAATCGCCGCAGATACCACGATGCAGCGCGTCCAGTCGGTGCGTGGCTTCGTGCGTCAGCCCTGGCAGCAGTGCCAGCAATTCTTCGCCGCCGTAGCGGCCGATACGGTCGTCGCCACGCACCAGCGTATCCAGCCGGCGACCGACCCCGGCCAGCACCGCATCGCCGGCCAGATGCCCGTGCTGATCGTTGACCAGTTTGAAGTGATCCAGATCGATCAACACCACCGCCAATGGGCGCGCCGTCGCATCGGCCCGCAGCAGCATGTTGCGTAACGCGGCAAGGATGCCGGAGCGGTTGAGCAGGCCGGTGAGTTCGTCGTGGGTGGCCTTGAGGGCAAGTTCGGCACGTGCCGATTCCAGGTCGCGCTTGTCCTGTTCCAGCTCGGCAGTGCGCTCGGCAACCAGTTGTTCCAGCTCGCGCTTGCGCCGCAGCAGTTTGGCGGTGCGCCAGCGCAACAGCGCAATCACCGCGGCGATCGCCAGCAACACATAGGCGATCAAGGCGGGAATGCTGCGCCACCAGGGTGGACTGAGCGCGAAGGCGAACCGTGTGATCGGGCTGGCACTGCGCTGGCCGGCGTCCACTGCCTGCACCTCCAGCGCATAGCGGCCGGGCGGCAGCAGCGGATAGGTGATGTGGCTGAGCGAGGTGCTGGTCCAGCTGGCCTGGTGGCCTTCCACGCGGTAGCGGAAGCTGATGCGGTCCGGGCCGCCTTCGGCGCCGGGCGTACTCAGATCCACGTCCAGCGGAACCTGCGACCAGGGCACCTGCGCACCGGCGGCAAGGGTCTGTTCGCCACGCCGCACGCGCAGCACTTCCACCCGTAGCGGCGGCGACGCGAACACCCGTGACGGATCGATCAGGTGGGTCAACCCGCGGCTGCTGCCGAGCCACACGCTGCCATCGACGTCCTCGAACAGGGCATTGGCAGACACGTCGTCCCACAACAGGCCTTCGCTGCGCGTGGTGCGCGACCAGTGCCCATTCTCCAGCAGGTCCAGGCCCTGGCTGCTGCCCAGCCACAAGCGCCCCTTGCTGTCGTGAGAGAGGATGAACGGCATCACGCGCGACACCAGCGGGTCGTTGACTGCGGTCAGCGTGACCGTCGCCGCGTTCTGCACGGCGCCATGCCAGAGCCCGGTGTCGCGCAAGGACAGCCAGAGCTGGCCGTCGGCCGAAAAATCCAGCAGGAAGTAATCGTGGCTGGGCAGGTTGCCGTGCACCTCCACCTGCAGCCAGCGGCCATTTTTTTCCTGGCGATACAGCCCTTTGCGAGTACTGGCCCACAGTCGCCCCTGAAGATCCACATCGATATCGCCCACGAACGCCGCCGGCACTGCCTCTTCGCGCTTGGCCTGCAACGGCAGCTCGGGCGGGACGGAGTACAGGCCACGCGGCGTGGTGACCCACAGCACGCCACCCGAATCGAACAACAGCTTGTTGGTGGGCAGCCCAAGCTGCAGCACGTCGAAGGTCTTGCCCGTCTGCGGGTCGCGACGGGAGAGGGCGCCCGACGAGCGCGCCACCCAGGCCGCGCCATTTTTCGGCGACAGCGCGATGGAGATCGATTGCAGCATTGGCTCGCCGTTGGCGAGTGTCCACGGCTGCATGCGCCCGGTCCGCGGATCCAGCACATTGGAGCCTGCATCGCCGCCTACCAGCAGCTCACCACTTGGCAGCCGCTGGATGGCCCAGGTCGGCGATTCGGCCAGGCCCTGGCTCTCGTCCCAGTGCTCGATGTTGCCGTAGCCCAGCCAGCGCTGCACCCCCAGCCCGCGCGTGCCGATCCATAGCTGGCCGGTGCTTTGCATCATCAAGGGGCCCACCATCGGGCTGATCGACAGCCCCTGGTCGTGCCCGAAATAGTGCCAGTGGTCGCCTTCCCAGCGCACCATTCCGCGGTCGGAGCGGGTAATGAGGCGGCCCTGCGCATCCTCCGACAAGGTGGTTGCGCCAGCCAAGGTGTCGAACCTGGTGCCGGCTGGAGGCGCATGGTCGCGGAACACGCGCTCGCCTGCTGCGCGCGACATCACCATGCCGCCACCGCGCAGCCACAGGTCGCCACGATGGTCGCGGAACACCGCGCGCCATTGCCGTTCCGGCACACCGTCGGCATCGCCCAACTGAGTGATGCGTCCGTTGGCATCGATGCGGCAGACGCGTTTTCCGCAACTTGCCCACAGCGCGCTGCCATCGGCAAGCAAGGCTTTCCCGGCGGGCAGGGTGGTGCCGTCGTCCAGGCGCAACGGCAGCACCCGGGCGCTCCAGCCGCCTGGCTTGGTCGGCGTCAGGTGCAACAGCTGATTTTCGCTGACCACCACCACACCGCCCGCGTACGCGGCGATCACATTGCCGCTGTCGGCACGGATCGGCGCGCCGTCATGCAGCACCGGGCTGAAGGTCGTGCCATTGCGCACGAACACGCCGTTGGCGCTGGCCACCCACAAGCGCCCGCGCGCATCCAGCGTCAACGCGCGGATGTAGCGCGCGTCCAGGCCGCTTTCCTGACCGACCGGGATGAATTGTTCGCGTTCGAAGCGATGCAATGCCAGTTCGGTGCCGACCCAGACCACACCCTGTCGATCTTCGAGCAGGCTGTTGACGGTCATACCCTGCAGGCCATCGGCCTGTGCGTAATCGCGAAAGCTATAGGTTTTCGCCCATCCACTGCCGGCGATCAGCCATCCGAGCAGGCACAGCGTTGCCAGACGACGCAGCGTCTTGCCGCGCACACCAGGTGAAACGAACAGCGCAGACACGTTGGGCATCGGCTTTCGCGGAAAGGGGGGCGTGCGATTGAACGGGCCAATCGTCCTCAGCGTTGACGGCGAACTGGTGCAAAACTTGAGCGTCCGTACGCTTAACCCGTCAGTTCTCTGGCGGAGTCGAAGGCGGTATCGAACATGCGCTGCACCGGTGGCGCGAACTCGCTTGCAAAGCTGGACAGCAGGAACAGCCCCAGTAAGACCGTCAACGGCAAGCCAAGTTGCATCGGGTTCAATGCCGGCGCCGCCTTGGCCAAGGCACCGAAGGCCAGGTTGACCGCCAGCATCGCCACCATCATCGGCAAGGCCAGGGTCAACCCGCCGCGCATGATCTGCAGGAACAAGGTGGGCGCCACCTCCGCGAACGCGCGGGCGTCGGGAATGGCTGTGCCGATCGGCAACGCCTTGTAGCTGTCCACCAGCAGCGAAATCACCGCCAGGTGTCCGTTGGCCGCAAAGAACAGCAAGCCGAATCCGATATAGAACCACTGCGCGATCACGCCGGAGGTCACCCCGCGCATCGGGTCGGACATCTGCGCAAACGACAGGCCGGTGGACTGCGACACCAACTCGCCGGCCAGCGCGCCCGCCTCGAAGATCAGCTTCAGCATGAAGCCCATGCTGGCGCCCACGGCCAGCTCGCGCGCGATGCTCAGCACCGCCTGCGCAGTAAAGCCATCCCATTCCGGCACCGGCGGCAGGATCGGCGCCAGCACCATCGACAAGGTCCCGGCCAGCATCACCCGCACCCGCCCGGGCACCGCACGCGTGCCGATCAACGGCATGGCCGTGAGCAGCGCGCCGGTGCGCAGCATGGTCCACATAATCGCCCCGACCATCGCAAACGCGCGCTGGCCGTCGATCACCATCTGGGTAGCGGAATCCATCCGGTCTGGTCCGCTAACCGATCAAATGCGGAATGCGCTGGAACAGCGCAATGGTGAACTCCACCAGATGCCCCAGCAGCATGCTGCCGGTGGCAAACAGGGTCGCGGTCAACGCCACGGCCTTGGCCACGAAGCCGATGGTGGGCTCATTCAATTGGGTCGCGGCCTGCACCACGCCAATGACGACACCGACCACCAGAACCGCCAGCAACATCGGTCCGGCAATCCACAGGACGGTGACCAGGCCACCACGTAATTCAGTCAGGGCGATTTCAGGGCTCATGGGGAGTGCTGATGCAAGTGCGGTGCCAAAGGGCGGGGAGTGGGGAGTAGGGTGTGGGGATTCGTTGGTGAGCAGCGATCTGACTTACCTCGTGTTGCATTGTCTGTC